>JBFXJJ010000007.1:0-127266 GCA_050175015.1 Alphaproteobacteria bacterium
CTTCTGCAAAACATTCAATTATTTTTCTTATCTTATATTTGCATAATCTATTGTATTTCATAGCTCTTATAATCTCCCAAACAGGAGATACTAGTCAAGAGCCTATTTTTTTTTTTATGGTTTTATTGTTGAAATTAAGATAGAAATATTTATATTTCTTCTAAGTTGTTTTTTTATAGAAAAGGGATTCTTTCAAAATGATTAAAATTAAAAATCTAAGACACAGTGATATAACTGGTCGTTCTATGATTGAAATGCTCGGCGTGCTTGCTATCGTTGGTGTGCTCAGTGTTGGTGGTATCGCAGGTTATTCTAAAGCTATGCAGCGTTTCCGTGTTAGTAAAACGCTTGACCATGTTCAAATGTTAACTCTTGGCATTAGAACATTCTTTGCTTCAAGTCCATCTTATGAAGGCCTAGATGATGACTTGGTTTCTGGTGCGAATATTGCTCCTCCTGATATGGTTCTTGGTGATGGTTCGGCTGGTAGTCCTTATTCACTTAAAAGTGCATTTAATGGAACCGTAACCGTTTCCTCGTCATCTCCTTATGATACTTTTGATCTTACATTTTCTAATTTATCAGATTCTATCTGTGCTGAACTTGCTATGGTTGACTTTGGTTTAACAAGACAAGGTGCTGGTATGACAAGCACAAAAATTAATTCGAGCACAGCTTTTGGTTACGATACTGGTATGACCGATCCTGCGACATTGACAGCGGCAACAGCATATAGCCAATGTAATCAGGGTGAAGCTAATGTTTTGGTATTTTCTTTCAACTAAGATTTTGTTGAATTTAGTACAAAAATTAGTGTAAAAAAACACGGTTTTATCAAAAAAGATAAGGCCGTGTTTTTTAATTGTTGCAAAAATTGAAACATAGCGTTAAAAAATATCTTATGAGTAAATTAACAAGTTATACATTTTCAGACATTTATTTGACACCGGAAGGCAATGTGTTTACTTCCGATAATGAAACGTCTCACGGTTTAAAACAGTTAAAGAATGTTACTGATATTGAAAAATTTTATTATGAGCTAGAAAACGGCTATAATTTTAAGAACAGCAGCTATGCCGTAGTTTATGATGATGTTATTTTCAGGGTTGAGCGCATTCAAACAATGACAGGTATTGGTTACTGCGCTCGTAGAATGCCGAAAGAGCCGCCAGATCTTATGTCTTTAGGTTTGCCGGAGGGCTTTTTAAGGCATTTGGTTTCACTTAATCGTAAAACAGGACTTATTATCTGGGCTGGTCCTACAGGAATGGGTAAAACCACATCTATTTCGAGCTTGCTTTGTAAGTTTTTACAACGTGAGGGTGGTTTTGCTTATACTATTGAAGATCCTCCCGAAATGCCTTTAGATGGGGTTTATATGTCTAAAAGAGGCGGTCTTGGTTTATGCAAACAGACTTCGCCGATTGATGGCGATTGGGGTGGTGCTCTAAAATCAGCTCTTCGTTCCAGACCACACTATATTTTGGTTGGTGAGGTTAGAACGTCAGAAACTGCAAGCCAGCTTTTGAGAGCAGCGACATCTGGACACTTAGTGCTTTCGACCATTCACGCTAATAGTGTTGAAGATGCGATTAACTCTCTTGTTAAATATGCGGTTTCTCAAGATATGAGTGAAGACTTGGCCTATGACTTGCTTTCTCGTGGTATTTTAGGCGTGGTGCATCAAGTTTTACAGGGTTCAAAAACAATGTTTCCTCAGGTGCGTTTCGTGTTTTCAAACCCCGACAGCACTAAAGGCGATCAAGTTAGAGCTATTATTAAAAGCGGTAAGATTAATCTGGGAACAACAATTGAATCTCAGATGGCTAGAATGTTTAATGGTGAGGCTCTTTATAAAGACTTGTCATAGTATAAACGTTTTTTCCTAATTTATCATTAGACGCCGCTTCTTGCGGCGTTTTTTGTATTCATAAGAAGGGTTTTAAGGATAATAATATTTATAGTCAAATTAGAGCAATGTTAGCTTTAATTTAAGACAATGTTTTCATAAGGGCTGTCTAATGAAAAAGCGGGAATATCAATGTCAAAAAGAAGTCCATTTTCATCAATCAAACCGATTTTGCCAACAATTATTCCCGAAGGCGTTCCCAAGGGGGTTAGTCCGGTGTATTCATAAGAATCTCCAGATATAACTATAGGCTGATTGTCGGGCTGTCCTAAGTCTTTGGCAATCGTTGTATTGCCCAAAGAATCTGCAATAACAAAGCTTTTATCAACTAATTGAATATTTTTACTAGAGTTATTCTCTATTTTTATATAGTAAGCCCAAAAAAACTTATTTTCTTCAGGAACAGAAGCTTCATCGACAAATAATGGTGCTGCCGAAACTGTAATATCCTGCGTCGTATGGCTGTAGAGCTCAACATCGTTTTCCAGATATTCATTAAGCATATTCATTTTTGTTTTCTCGACTTCTATATAAAATGTAGTATTATCAATATGTTTAGAAGAATTAAAACTCTATAAGAAAAAAAATGATAACGCAAAATTTTTTAAATCTGCTCCGTGAATAATGGGGATAAAATTATTAATATAAAATATTAAGGTTAAAAAAAGAATGTTTGGTTTTTTTAAGAAAAATATTTCGGATCCAACGACCATTGCTAAAGATATCTTGAAAGAATTAAAAAAAAGATACGAAAAAAAAGAAAAGTCCCAAGAAACTATTTTAAGTTGTCTAGGAGCTTTGGCTGGTTTTGGCTGCCAGATGGCAATTAGAGAAGGCTTCATAAAGACAGGGAAAATGACAGAAGATAATGCTTTCACTGTAATTGAAACCCAAAATGGCGATAAATTTTTTTATGGCGATTTCTTAAATGGAGCATTGCTGGAAGCCAAGACTTCAGTTTGGTCGCTTGTTGCTGGTGCCGCCCAATCTTCAGGAGCTAAGGAGCTTCCTGATATTCATAAGATATGCGGTCAAGTTGCCAAAAATGTTGGAAGTGATGACTTTGGCAAAATTACCGTTCCTAAAGAACATCAGCCCGATGAATATCCTATCGAAAGCTTAAAAAAAGAATGGGGTAAAATGTATAAGGTCATATTGAAATATAATTATAACCCAGCATTTTTAGGGTGGTATTTTGCATTAGCTGCACAGCATCTTATTATCGAAACTAAAGACATCTTTCCTCCTGTTATGGCTGTACAGATAGTTATGGAAGCAGCGGTTTCGATGTCCAAGATTGCGCCTGCTAAAGTAATTGGGATAGAGGCAGTGTAAGAAACAATAAGGAAAATATTTTTTATAACTAAAGGCGGCGGTTTATTCTAATAAATATTTCCAGAAGAATACTCTTTAATATCTTCCGGCAAAAACTCAGGCGAAGATGGGACATCAACAGAAAAACAGCTTCCTTCACTAACCTTGCTTGTAACAGATATTTTTGCTCCAAGAGCTTCAACAATCTTGGTTACCAAAGCAAGTCCAACCCCAGTTCCTTCGATCTCTTCATTATTGTTTTTTAGACGGTGGAAAGGTTTGAAAATGTTTTCAATTTCCTCTTTAGGAATACCAATTCCTGTATCAGAGACAGTTATGCGGACATATCCGTTTTCTAAACTCTCAGCCTGTAGAACAATTTGACCATCAGCTTTATTGTATTTTATAGCATTGCTTAGAAGGTTCAAAATTACTTGCTCTATTCGTTGTCTGTCTGAGTAAATATTAAGGTTTGAAAATTTTTTAGAAAAATTAAGGTTCTTTTTTGCTGCAATGGTTGTAACAATATTTTGGCATTTATCAAACAGTTCATTAACAGAAAGATTTTCAAATTTAAGTACAAAATGCCCGCTTTCAATTTGAGCCAAATTTAGGACATCTCCTATTAAAGAATTCAGCAGTTTGCCTGATGTTATCATATATTGTACCCATCTTTTTTGTTTTTCAGTCAGGTTGTTTTCACTGTTTAATTCAAACATTTGGCAGAAACCTAAGATGCCGTTAAGAGGCGTTCTAAACTCGTGGCTCATACTTGAAAGAAAAACACTTTTAGCATTGTTGCTCTTTTCTGCTATTTCTTTTGCTTCTTTTAATTCCTTTGTGCGTTCTTCAACCCTTTTTTCTAATAAATTGTTAGCATTTTCTAGTTTTCTATTTATATCCCATAGTTCTTTCTGAGCTTTCATATACTGCCAAGCGTGATAAAGGGATAAAACAGAGATGATAGCAAAGGCGAAAATAAACAAAGCGACGACAATACCCATACTTTTAAATAAGGATAGCCCTGGCTTTGGAGGATTAAAGATTATATAAGAAACAGTGTTTTTGTTAACATCATAAAGGTTTAGGTAAGCCTCATTTTTATCAGACGGCAAAGTTTCTGAAAGATATATGTGACCTAATCCGTACATCTTCCCTATTTCATCTAAGAAAGGCTGGTCTATTTCTCTAAGCAGAAAGAGGACATGGTTTTGTTTGTTATCACGTGATGTCTCTTCAGAGCTTTGATAAGTTAAGGCATTTGCCAAGGCTATATAGATTTTATTTTCAATCTTAATTATAGAGTAAAAAGCAGTAGGATTTGAAGGTGGAGAGTTTCTAGTGTTATTGATAATGCTCATTAAAGCAGGATAAGATTCTAAAGCTAGCTGTTGATGAATTCCATCTAAGGGTGAGAAGAAAGTTTTTTCATTTTTTTCATTTAGGATTAAAACATAATCTATTTTAAAGGTACTGATTATGCCCTCATCGACGTTTTCTTCTAACCATTCATAATCTAAATCTTCTTTGTCTCGTCCAAAATTATCAACGGCATCATTCCAGACAGTATAATCGAAAAGCATGTCTGTTAATCTTTTGGCTTCTCTTTCAATAACAGCATTTATAAATTGTTTTTTGGTATCAGACGCTTGTTTGTCTACATCCTTTACTAATCTAAAACTGATAAAGGCCATTAATGCAAGAGCAAAAAAGCTGAACAGAGAAGCGATAATGACATTTTTAAATAATAAAGAAAATTTCATATTATGTTTTTTTAGCTTCAAGAAAAAGATTAATTATACAATATAGATAAAACAATTACTATAAATTAGTAACTTTTTAGCTCTGATGCAAACATAAAAAATGAAGTGTTTTTTGTATAAAAACAGATTGTTATGCACTTTAAGATTAATGTTTTTTCGTGCCTGAAAGTTCTAAAAAACCTTATATTATAAAAACTTATTTATGTAATTTATAATATTGTTTATAATGAAAAACAATAAAAGCTTCATCTTTTAGATGAATATCTTGTTAAATTATTGCTTTGTGCTATTTGTATTTAATATTTACTGCTGATATGGTTATTTTTAGCTTGACCATACTTTGAGTATTATATAAATTTTAACAATATTATTTGTTTTTTTATTCTAATTCTATTGTATAGAAAAATAAAAGCCTAATACCAAACATTAAATTTTAAGAGAGTTCGATGCCAATATCGATTGCCCCCAAATTTATAGTGAAGTCTTTTTTACCGATTTCGTGTTTTCTGGTTGCTACAACCGCATTAACGCCCGTATCTCAAGCTGCAAATATTGCTTGGGGAGATGGGGTAACGGGCAATTACACGGATAATGCCAACTGGATTGGTGGCGCTGCTCCAGGAAATTTGGATAACGTTTACATTAATAACGGAACTTTAAATTTTTCAGACGCTGTTTCTGTTAGCAATAGTAGTGGCTATATAGGTAGAGATGCTGGAAGCGCGGGAACGTTAAATGTTAGTGGTCTAGGTTCAGTATTAAATTATTCTCCTTTAGAGGTTGGTTATAATGGCAATGGCACATTAAATATTCTAAATGGTGCCACTGTTAACAATACTTACACCGAAATAGGATATTCTTCTGGTTCCGTAGGTCTTGTTACGATTGATGGTGCTAGTTCTATCATGACCAATAGTTATGAGATAATAGCTGGGTATGGTGGTAACGGCACACTGAACTTAACCAATGGGGGTAGAGCTTCAAGCACGGAAGGTTATATCGGGTATAATGCTGGTGTTGTTGGTGAAGCTACCATTGATGGTTCTGGCTCGCGCTGGACTTGCAGTGATGGTTTATATGTTGGTTATAGTGGAGATGGAACTCTTGATATAACTAATGGCGGTGAACTTGAAACTTTAAGAGGTTATATAGGTTTTGAAGCAAATGGTGTTGGCGAGGTTGTAGTTGACGGTACAGGTTCTGTTTGGAATATGACGGCTCCTGCATCTACAGCTTTATACCTTGGTTCTAATAGCAATAGTGAGGGAACATTAAGCATTACTAATGGTGGGGCAGTATATAATGCGTCATCTGTAATTGGCGATGAAAGATATGGCACGGGGGAAGTCAATGTTGATGGTACAGGCTCTGTCTGGACTAATAGTGGCAGTATGACACTTGGCTATAAAGGAGATGGAACTTTAAATGTTATTAACGGTGGGACAGCATCAAATACGTATTCTAAAATAGGATCTAATACTTGGGGTGTTGGTGAAGTTAATTTGTCTGGGGCAAATTCTGTCTGGAATAACAGCAGTTATGTTCTTTTAGGAGAATATGGCGAAGCTACAATCAACTTATCAGAAGCGGCAACACTAAAAGTAGATGATGATGGTGATAGCAACAATGGTTATAATGGGACTATAACCGTTGGCAAAGAAGCTGGTTCAAAAGGGACAATCAATATTGGTGGCAAAGAAAACGAAGCGGCTAAAGCTGCGGGGTCAATTCTTGCTGATAAAATTGAATTTGGTCTTGGGTCAAGCAAACTAATCTTGAATCATACTGCAACTGATTATGATCTTACTCAAGATCTTACGGGCAATGGAATTATCAAGTTATTAGCAGGTACAACCGAGCTTTCAGGTGATGTTTCAGCTTTTACAGGTAGTGTAACTGTTAACGGCGGGACGCTTGTTGTCAATAATGATTGGTCATCTATAGGACTCAATTTGCTATCTGGCGGAATAAAAGGAACAGGGACGACTTCTGGCTTAACAAGTCTGCCTAATAATTTTGTTATTGCTCCAGGAAATTCTATTGGAACCTTAAATATCAATGGCGATTTTGTTTTGAATTCCTCCTCAACATTAGAGGTTGAGTTTGATGCTAATGATGCTGATAAAATTGTTGTTAGCGGCGATGCCACTATTGATGGTTCGCTTAAACTTCTTCCTGCTTCTGGTCAAACTTATACCTCTGGAGACTATACAATTTTAACAGCTAATGCCATTACAGGGAGTTTTGCAGACCAAACCATCATAAATGAAGAACGCCTCAGTGGTCTTAAAGTTTCAACAACAATTAATGCCACCGAAATTTTATTGTCTTTAGATCCTGATGCTTTTCAGCCTATGACATCATCGGGCAATTCTTTATCTAATAATACCGCAAGTTATATTGATAGTATTAGAGACGGGTCAACAGGTGATTTAGATTATATTTTTGACCAGTTAGCATTGCTTCCGACTGCCGACTTAGATAAAGCTATGGAAAGCGTAAGTGGTAAACGTATGGAAGCTATTATAAAAACCGGAGAGGTTTACACCAAGGCGATTACAAATGTCGTTTCTACCCGCCAGATTTTGGTTTCAGGAAATGCTCTTATGGGAGGTTCTCAGCCTGTTTCTGGTAGTGTTAGCGGAGCTGGAGGCTTGGATTTCGTAAATAATAGCAGCATTTCCTTTAGTGAAAAGAATATTTATGATTTAAGCGAAACTATTAATGGAGATGTTTCTCTGGTTGAAAAAAATGACGACAAAATAGGCATTTGGCTTAAGGCTTTTGGGCGCACAGGTTCAGAAGATAATGACGTTGGGGCAACCGGTTATGAATATGGCATTGCAGGTTTTGTGGGCGGAGCAGATTATAAAATTTCTGAAAAACTAACCGCTGGTCTAGTCTTTGCAAGCGGTAAAGCCAATATTAATCTCGATGGCAACTCTGGTTCAAGCGATATTACAACTTGGAACCTTGGCAGTTATGGAACATATAGTTTTGATAATGGTATTTTTACCGACGGTTTGTTAATGCTTGGTTATAACGATATTGATAGCCAGCGTAGAGTGGTGTTCGGCGGGGTTGATCGTTTAGCAACTGGTTCTGCTGACAGCTATACTTTAAGAATGGATTTAGGGGTTGGCAAAAAATTTGATTTCGAGAAAGTTTCATTGTTGCCGCAAGCTAAAATTGGTTATATGTGGTCTCGCCAGTCTTCATATGATGAGGTAGGGGCAGGTGGTGCCAACCTTCACTATGATAAGCAGATAAGTCAGACGATGTTAGCTGAATTAGGGGTTGAAGCCAGCAAAAAAATGAAAACAGATGCGGGATTGTTAACACCATATTTAGGTATAGCAGGGATACTCGATAACCCTCTTGATGATAGAAAAATGTCATCAGGTTTTATTGGTTCAGGGACTTATTTCGTGGCAGGAAATACTGACACAAATATTGCGGTATCTCCAAGTGCAGGATTAAGCTTAAAAACAGATAACAACATAAGTTATTCAGCTGATTATGAAGGTGAGTTTGACCATTCGGGCAAATCTCACAGCTTTAGTTTTGGCTTGAGGTATGATTTCTAAGCCAATTCTTATTGAAGTACAGCCTGAGCATCTTTTGCTAAATCACTCCACGCGTTTTGCGTAACTAATAGGTAGAACTCCAAGATAACAGCATTTGTTTGATCTAGGGTTGAGACCTGATTTAATTTTTTTTCAATATCTGAGTAACGCGATAAAAAACTCTGCATTGTTCCAAGCAGCAATTCTGCAGAATGAATTGTTGTATTGGTATTGTTGCTAACATTGTCAACGCAACCACTTATTTTTTGCAGTGAATCAAGAATAGTTTGACGTGATTTAGCATATTTAGATCTAACATCGCCCCCTCCACAGGGAAGATGTCTTGCAAAATCCTCCATATGATCAGCAACACGTTTTTCGTTGTCTAATGAAAAATCTCTATTCTTTGTTAAAGATTCATTTAGCTGTTTCTGAATTTTATCTAAATCACCTATGGTCTGCATAATATTGCCAATATTTGCGATACTGTCTTCTAAAAGCATCACCGTTTCTTCTAGCGCTTTTTTAGCAACGTTTTTATCGGGCGTTTTATCATTGGCATAAACTTCCTTTTGCTTATTGAATAGGTCATTAAGAGCAATCAAATCTTTTAACAGCGTATTTTGATATTTCTTAAATCTATTTGCAATATCATCATTAGCAATTCTAAAATCATCTAGTTGAACTAGAATACTACTCAAGGCTTCTGAAAAATCAACCGATGTTACCCATTCTTGCTTTTTTGTATTCCAGAATAGAACTTTGTCATACTCACAACTCCCCCTAATCTCAAAAGGACCCAATGGTAAGTTGGCTATTTTTTCCCGCTCAGTTTGTATCTTTAAAGGAAGTTCTTTTATGGTCTGCATCGCCTGTTTCAGAGGAGATGCATCATCTGCTAATGAAGGGGAGCATAAAAACAAGGAGATAATGAATAAAAGGATTGTCATTTTCTCATATCCTCTATGAATTGTTGAGCGGATAGTGAAACATTGTTCCAGTTTACCGTATTTTGGGTAATGTCTAAGGCTTCAGACAGCCAGACATAGGAAGCAAGTTGTTCTTCTGTGCTGCTTGTAATAATTAGATTAAAAAGGTTAAAGGCATTATCAAACATTCGCCACAAACTATCCGCCGTATTATTCAGTTTGATAAAGCTAGTTACAACTCTTCCATCATCAAAAACCGAGGCGGCATCAGACAAAAGTTCATTGTAAAGTTCTATTTCTGCCTGTTTAGAAACAATTTCATCTTTGTTAGCTTGTTTTGATTTCTTTGTTTGCCAAAAACTCTTTGCCTCTTTTTTAATTATTATTTCTATTTGGCTTTGTATTTTGCCGCTTTCTTGAGCGGTAATATCGGCTACAGGGTGATTCGATAAATGCCGCAATAAGGGCTGGATTATAAGAAGTTTACCAGCGTTATATTCCTTTGTTTCTATAGCTTTAACACGCATAGCCGACATAACTTTGGCTAAATTATGTAAACGGTTTTTTGCCTCATCAGCCGTTTTTATGTTTTCAAATTCCGATAACGCTTTAGCAAAATAGTTTGCAGCATTTAATGTAACATTAGCAAAGTCAAACCAGACATCAAATAACGAACCGCTACAGAGATTATGTTGAAGAAGTTCTTCTTGAGACAACGTTGTAATTTCAACATCATTTTGAATGATAAAATCATTACTAATTTTATGAATGCTGTCTATTGTTGAAATAAAGTCATTGATTTTATCGCCTTTTATACTGCCATATTTGGCACTGAAAGCGGAACTAGTATTAGGAAGGGCTAAAACCGTATTAAACCAAGCTTTAATCGTATTTAAGTTAGAAATATCAAAAAAGATGTCAGTCATAATTCATCTACTCTGTCTTATATGCAACCTGAAGTATCATACGTAATTGCTTTGCGTCATTGGGATTGCCCCCATCTGGTTCAAATGCCATTTCCCATTGCGTAAAAGGTGTTGGGGTCATATAAACTTGATTGGGTATGCTCCACGGATTATAAACCTGTTTGTTGGCTTCTGCATAGGCATAATCACCAACCATATTTTTAGTTACAAAACTAAAAAAGCGCTTTGTCCCAAATCCATTAAGGTAAGAACCCGATGTCGAGACTTTTGCCATTATGTTGCCTTTATTATTTGCCAAAGCACCGTCTAAAAAGAATTGAGCATCTTTTATCCAAATAGCAACCTTTCCATTGTTAGGAAGAACCCCCTTTAATTGAGATGATTCAATGGGGATTGTCCAAAAAATTCGAGCTGGGGCATTCCCGTTTCCTGATATTAATATCGCTTTTTCAATATCCATATCTGAAAGTTCTTCCGCTTTAACAATCGGATATGAAAATTCTATTCTAACTTCATTGTTGGGCAGTTTTATCTGTTGATAGTTAGGAACATCACCCAAAGCGCAGGCAATCCATTGCTTCATTTTGGCAACAGCATCTTTAAAGTCTGCTCCGTTCATATCTAATGAAATGCTTATCGGAGGTTCTGAAAAATATAAATAGAAATAGCTCTCACGATAATTCCGCCAAGCAACAAAAATTGATTGTTTCAAAGAATCTATTCGAGATTGCAAAACGCCTTTTAAAATAACCAATCGCTCTTCATCATTTTTGGCAGAGCTATTAAGGTTTTTCCAGAGTTTTGCGGTATCTTTTGTTGCCGATATTTGGGCTGCGACCACAGCTCCTCTAGCCATTTGTGATGCGAGCGTTACCGTTGCAGAATTTACTGCCTGTCCATAATTAGTTATAAGCTTAAGCGTGTTTAAATAAGCTCTAGCTGATTTTAGAGAACTGATTTTGGCAGGCAGATTGGCAAACCATTCTTCTGCGGCTAGCAAATAATTTTGCCAAGCCAAATCAGGATTTATGGTTATTTCAGCCATAGGCTGGGGCAAATTTTTAGTCATCTTAGTCGTAATGTCTGACCAAATTTTGCAGCCAGTTTGAAAAGAAATTGCAACTTGTTGTTGAACTTGGATTAAGGTTTTGGCATTTTTTAATAGGTTGCTGTCAGATAAAGAAGGGGCATTTATGGCTGAGATAGCAGCATCTCCTGCTTTAACCGTTTCTATTAATTCGGAAACCACATTTCCTATTTTTGAGATATCTCCTCCTTTGACAGCGACAATATCTTTGCCTAATTTAACAGCTTTGCTCACAAAGTCAAAAGAGCCGTCTAAAAAAGCTCTAATATTATTGGTTTCTACTTCTGCTTTTAAAATAGCCAATTTAGCGTCTGCGGTAGACTGTAAAGATAAAAACTGCACGTTAAGAGAAGAAATGTTTTCTCGCAGACTTTTTATGTTTTCGGATATTGATTGGAATTCGGTTTCTAGGGGTTTAATTTCATTAAGCGTTGATTTTTCTAAAACGCCACCGATAGTTCCAACAGCATTTTTTATATTTTTTGAAATATCTAGAGTTTGATAATTATCTTCATAGCGGATTAAAGCATCAACCAAGGTATTTATCTGCTCATAATAAAGTTCACTTGATAACACAGGGACAAAATGAGCATTAGTGTTGGCAATAGAACTTACCAATAAAGCTGCGGCATTATTATATATTTCAATCGTATCAGACGAAATATTCTCTTTTAATGACTGGATACATACCATAATCCATTGCAGCATAGCTTGGGCTTGGGATTGCTGTTCTTTATCCGATGAATCAACCAGCCATATTGCTGCAGATAGACAGGCTCTCAGACTGTTGGTTGCTAAACCACGGCAAGTTAAATCTTGGACCGTTGCGCTATCATCAGTAATGGCTATGTTTGCGGGCTTGTTTTTTGCTAAGTTTAAATAAAACGGTTTAAGGTTAACCATATCGGCGGCTGGAGTAAAAGAAGAACCGTTTACCATTAAAATACCATTTCCACCCAAAACACTTCCAATCATAAATTCTGCAATTCCATCACTGGCAATTTCAGGCAATTTAATTTTTAAAGCTTTTCCTTTAAGGGGAGAAACATCTAGGCTGCGAACGCAAATTACTAATCCGCTTGCCGTGATTTCATCACAATCAACAAGCAGTGTATCCGCATAGACACTAAGCAAGCTGCCGCCTGTCTTAGGAAATTTTGCCAGCAATTCTGAGAGTGAAAAGCATAGTCCGCTAGCAATAATCTCTGTTATACTTTCTGTTTGTTCAGAAATAGAGCTGGTTTCTTCTAAATCTGATACAACTTGAATAGAATTAAATTTCGCAGTTTTATTCTTGAGAATATTCCAATCCATAATAATTTTTCCCATAATGCTTAAGATAAAATTATGCGGCGAGAGTTTGACCAAAAGATTTTGTTAAATCATAGGTTACCAACGAATTTTGAGAAAATTCTGTAGCAGCACTGCCGATTAATTTCCATTTGTTTGTTGCATCAGAAATTTTCATTGCCTGCATTACCCAGCTTAAATCGCTTAGTTGCTCAACAGAATAGTTGTTTACAATAAAAGCAATTTTGTTGCCAATATCACTCCACATACTTTCTATTGTTCCAAGATCTGTAATAAATGATGTCAACGCTGGCTGCACTAAGCCTACTTGAGTATTAAAGCTGGTTAAACTCGTTACCAAATTAGTTTTTTTAACTATTTCTTTATTCGTATTGGAAATTTGAGTACATAAATTATTGTAAACGCTTTCTTGATGAGATGCAGCAATTGCCAGTGCTATTCCTGCTGCATGTCCTGCTCCAATTACGGCAAAACCAGCTCCTCCCGTAAATGGAACCAAAATCGCTCCAATAAGCAATAAACCTACGGCAGCAGAAACCGCAGCGATAGTATAAGCGTGCCATTTTTTTAAGGCATCATCAGAGCTTTTTTGCAGTTCTTGAAGAGAGGTTTGGTAAGAACCAATAAGTTTGTTGGCGTTATTAACGATAGATGAAGAACTCTTTAAGTATTCTAAAAGCTCACCATTAGCATCGCTGGCATTGCTTTCAAATTTTAATAATTTTGTGAGTAAGGCATTAACTTGCTGCTGCATAGTTTGAGCGGTTGATTGTAATCCGCCTTGTCCCACTAAAATCTCACGAAGATTGTTTGCTCTTTCTTCGGGGGTGCCGCTTGTCGGACCTAATAAAACCTTTAAGTTTTCTAATGACCAAGAAAAAGTTGAGGCGGCATTATAAATTTGGTTACTAAGCCATACAATATGCGCATAAATCTCGGCTGGAGGCTCAGGTGTTTGCAAATAGGTGGGAGTTGATAACAGTTTTGCTTTTAAACTGCTTGGATTTCCAAAAACTTGGCTTAAATCTCTAACATTTCCTAAAATTCTAACGGCAGTTTTGATTTTATCAATATCAGAACTATCAAATTCACCATATTCTTTTTTAAAATCATCAATAGTTGGCGGCAAAGCTAAAGCAGATTGGACATAATTCTGCATTTGCAGCCAATCACTGGAAAATAAAAGAAATCTATTTGAAGAACCATCAGAAGAATCTGATTTTATAATAGAACTACTATCAGGTGGAACTAAGTTCTGGCTAGACATTACACAACCTCCGTTAAAACGACAGCATTTAAAATTAAGGCAATATAATACAATTTATAATAGGAAAAGTCTATAAAAGTATACTTGGCTTCAACTAAAAATAAACAAAACTATAAAAAATAAATTAGGAAAATACGGGAAAGAAGCTAACAAATTCAAAATTAGTTTCTTTGTCATATTAGAGTTACCATAAAGCACCAAAGATTTTATTGTTTAATTATAATATCGTTGTTAAGATTTTAAAAAGTGATTTTATATTGAACTTTAGGAAAAAGCGTTAAGTGTTAAAAATTCTTCAAAATAAATGGTTTAAAATAGGGGTTATTTTTATCCTATTATTGTTATCAATTATTCGCCCCTATTTAAAGAACCTTGAGTTTTTGAGCCTTTTAACATTTCCTTTTTCTTTGTTTCTTTTTAGGTCTCTTTTTTTATTGGGTTCTTTTTTGGATAAAACCTTACCTTATGACCGATTTATAATAGGTTGGGTAGGTTTTTATATTTCTATAATATTTGCTTTAGTCTTTCTGTTTTATTTATATAAATTTTTAAAATTAAAAAGCTGGAAAAACTATCAAAAACAAGCAATATTTTTCTTTTCATTTTTTCAATTAATAAAAATAAGTACGTTTATTTATTTGGTCTTAAAAATGAGAAGTTCCCCATGGCGGGGGTTATTTATGATAATACTTCCTCCTTATTATGCATCATTTATAGTGCCTGTTATATATCTTTATAATATATTTATGCTTGTAAGAGATAAAGATAAGAGTATATCTTTATCTCTTGCTGCGTTTTTTATGTTTATCTTGGCTATCTAGAATAAGTGTTTAATTTATCTCTGTTTTTTATGATTTCTTCATTTAAAATTTCAGGCGTTATATCTATTCCTCTTGAACCATATTTTTGTTAATATATCATAAAAAAGATAAATAAAAACGGGCATTAAAAAAATGTTTGACATTAATAAAACATTAAAAACATTTTTTAAGTCATCCAAAACGAGCTTCCATGAACCTGCAAATAAAAATTGCATATATATTACATAAAAATAAGTAGGTAATATTAAACATAAAAATCTTAAAATATTTTTTTTTGTTTTGTAAGCAACGATTAAAGGGATTAAAAACAATAAAACTTCAAAAAATTTAAAAAATATCCACTGTTGACACGATGTGAAGTCAAACATCATTTTTCCTAGTGCATAAGGGCAACTTGTCGCATTAATTAAATCTTTAAGCAGTAACAACAACCAAAACAAATTTGGTATATATGGAAAGCAGGCAAAAGTTTTAAAAAATATCTTTTTTATCATGCAAAACGACTATAAAGGAAAAATTATTAAATTTCTCCTTGTATAGTAATAAAAAGCTTAATATTTTACAATTACTTTTACATCCTTATTGTTTTTCTTAAACCAAGCTCCAAATTCTGGCATTTGATTTGTAAGATCAATACAACCTCTTGAACCTCTATCTCTTCCTCCATGAATACTAAACCCACTGCGATCTTTGGTGTTTGTTTCTTTAGATGGCTCGAGCCAAACTCTTTGAGTTCCCCAAGATGTTATTTGTCCTCTCCAAGCTCCTCTTCCTACAAATCCCTTTAAATAATCGGATTTACTCATTTCTTGAAAAGTTTCTTTTCTTGCTACATAAGTTCCTTCTGGGATAGGACCTTTATTCCGTAATCCTTGATATTCTTTAGATTGAAATCCTTTTTCTCCTGAAACAGCTTCCCACGATTTTACTTTTGTCCCATCTTCATAAAGAGTAAAAGTTTTTCCATCAAAAACTACTTCTTGTCCTTTTTTTATATCTATAGGCTTATTCCAAGTTGCTTTTAACTCGTTGTTTGCTTGCGTGGAGTTTTTTGTATTTTCTTTATTAGAAGGATCTTCCTGCATAAATCTTACTTTGTCATAAATCCCAGCTTTTTTTAACCTTGCTTTCTCTTTCTCACTTGGTTCCATAAAACTGTTCATCAATGAGATCTCGGTCTCACCGCCTTTCTTCATTACTCCGTCAACTAATAAACCTTTGTCTTTCTGAAAGCTCTTTATAGCATTAAAAAAAGTCTCATCAGGATAACCGCTTAAGTTAGAGAAACTTTCTCCTGCTCGGCTGTTCGGTTCATAATGCCCTGCCTCAACCAGCGCCTTCTTGACGTTTAAAACATCATCATTATTAACGGAACTGTTCGAACTTATATAATCGTTCAAACCCTTAAATGCACCATTCTCAAAGATCTGCTTATTTTTAGAAACGCCCTCTATAGGAAAAATTCTTCCTGAGAGAATATCTTTTAAACTGTTTTCTGTTTCTCCATCTGGCTTCATAACTCCGTCAATGGTTAATCCCTTGGCTTTTTGATATTTTCTAATCCCGTTAAACAAATTAGCATTAGGATAGGGTGATATATTAGCGCTGCTTTCTCCTATCCTTTCTTCTGGTTCATAAAAACCAAGGTTTCCTAAAATGGTTTTGACCTTTACAACATCTTCTAAATCAGAACTTTAGTTCTCAGCTAAAGTATTTTTTAACAAACTATTTTCTTTAATATTCTCATTAGACATTTTTTTATCCCTTCATAATATTTTAAAACATAAAAAAAAGCCCTGTTCGAAAATCTCCTAAAGCTGCAAATAAAACACAACTTTAAAAAAGTATTCAAACAGGGCTTATACTAAATCGATAATATAAGTTATCCTTAAGGATTATTAAAAATCACTATAAGGGAAAAAGCTCCAAATGCCAAGAACAAAAAGAGTACATATGGCGTTTTTTAGAAACTGATTCCTCATAGCGTATCTATCTTAAGGTTTTTGTAAGATATGAAAGACATATCCATAAAAAGCATTATTTTTTCTAAAAAACTCCATATTATGACGTTCGCTCTCAGCCATTTCCAACAAGTCAGATGGGGAAGACTTGTCGGCCTTAATTGAAGCAATAAGTTTTTCCATTGGTTGATAGAAGCTTTCTTCCCACATTTGAGGAGGTAACTTTTCTGAATGTATAAAACGATAGCCAAGTTTTTCAGCTATATCTAGACTTTCTGCAACAGTTTTTATATTGCAATCCCACTCTTCCCATTGTTTTACAACATCTTTTGGAGTGTTTTTTTGAAAGTAGAAACAGTCAGAAAAACCAAGTATTCCTCCTTGTTTTAATAAGGGAAAGAACTCTTTTAGAGCGTTTTCTAATCCAACGGTAAAAATAGCTCCTTCTGACCAAATTAAATCAAACTCGTTCTTAGCAAAATTGGTTTCAATCATACTTGATTGATGATATTTAACTAAGTTATCAAGTCCTTTCTCTTTGGCTTTTTCCATCATTTTATCGAGAAAGGGTTGGTGAATATCAACACCTGTAACCTTAAAACCGAATTCGGCTAAAATTAGTGTTGCCAAGCCGCTGCCACATCCCATATCAACAGCAACAGGGTTTGATGGCAGTAAATAACGAAAGTTTTGTAAAAGTTTTTTAGTTAATTTTTCAGAGCCAGGTCCTTGACGAGGCATTTTTTCATAAAAATCAAAAATAGCGTGAGGAATGTTATTCATTTCCATTGTAATGTTCCTTTTATAATTAAAATCCAATAAAAACCCTTCGCAAGAACCAAAGCCGCTTACGCTGGGAAAATATGCTTAAAGACAAAAGGTCTTTAAGCGTTTAATTGGGACTCTAATAAGAACATCCAATCTCCATTAAAATAGATAAAGATTTTAGCAAAAAAAACATTCAAAAGCAAATCTTCTTTTAACCTGTTTTTTTTAAAGATAGCAAACCATAGTTTAGGCTTTGGCAAAACAAGTAGAAATATCATTTATATCATTGTCCTTGAGAGGATATTTTTTTGTGTTATAATTAATACTTAAAAATTCAGAAAGAGTTTTTATAAAAGTTGCCAAGAAAGGAAAATATATGACTAATACTATTGCTAATTCTTATGCTTTGTCTTCCATTATAAATAATACTGACATAAATAAAGATTCCTTAATTAAAGAAGTTGAAAATTCTTCTTTAAAAAAACTAGATGTAGATAATAAGAGTTCACTTATAAATCTTTCAGAATTAGATGATGATCATTTAAAGCTGAGATTTCTTTCTAAGCAATTGGAAGAGATGCCTAAGTTTATGGAAGAGCAAAAAAAATTAATGGAAGAACAACTTGAAGTCTTTCAAGAATTTTCATCGATAATAGAAGAGATGTCGCAAATTAAAAAAGAACTTATGGATTATGAGGTTGCTCAAAAAATTTATCCCAGTATTCAATCAGAATATGAAAGGCTCAAAAGTACGGAACCTGAAGCTGCGGTTGTTCTAACAGGAGATGATGCTAAAGCAGCTCTTAGATTAGGTCGAAAACTTAATGCTATGCCAGGTTATACTTTTACGGATATGTCAACGCTTATAACTTATAGTCCTCAAGATGACGGTACGGTTTTGGCTCACAAAATGGGTGTGCCTGTTTCTGATGCTGAAAAAAGAAGTCAGTTATCTTATTTGAAAGAAAATATAGCTCATTGGAAACCTAAAGCTAGTGTTTCGGCTGATGAAATTAGTTCTAAAAAAGCCAGATATGACGAATTGCAGACAAGAAAAGAGGCTCTTGACAATGCTAGAAATGATTTTGCTGAAAGGCAAAAAGATTTAAGCGAGCGTCGTGCAAATATTATGTCTGGAAGCTTGATTTCTTTTGAGGCATAGATAAGGCATAAAATTTTTAAATAATCCTTCAAGATTCAGCGACTTTAGTTGTAAAATAACTGACAGCTAAAAAAGGAGCGGTTATGAGAAAAACAAAAGAAGGATATTTAAAAGTTGATGAAATTCATAAAATCCATTGGGTAGAATATGGTAATCCTGAGGGTAAACCTGTTTTGATTTTTCACGGCGGACCTGGTTCTCAGTTTAAAAAAAGACACGCTTCGAATAAAGATAAATATAGGATTATAGGTTTTGATCAAAGAGGCTGCGGAAAATCGTTGCCCAGTGGTGAGATTAAGAACAACACGACACAGGACTTGTTAAGAGATGCCGATAAGCTTTTAGATTATCTCAAGATAGATAAAATTAATCTTTTTGGGAGTTCTTGGGGTTCAACAATGGCTCTTTTATATGCGGAGCATAATCCTTTGCGGGTTGCATCAGTCTTTGTTTCTGCGGTTTTTCTTGCTCGCAAAAAAGATGATGAATGGCTTTATAATGGTGTTAAGTCAATATATCCCGATTATTACGAAAAATTTATCAAAAATATTCCCGAAAACAAAAGGGATAATATTGCAGAGTACTTATTAGAAATTATAGAAAAGGGTTCTTTTCAAAAGCAAGGTGAGACAGCTCTTGCCATTAGCAATTATGAATATTCCTTAATGTTGGTTAATCCAGAAAAAGAAGAATTTTCTAATGAAGCTAGTGAGGAGGACATCGCCGCATCTAAAATCTTTTTGCATTATTCTAAAAATGACTATTTTTTATCCGAAAAAGAGCAGATTTTAAATAATCTTCATAAAATTAAAGATATTCCAATAACAATCGTTCACGGAAGATTTGATATGTGTTGTCCTTTAGAAGGCGCTTATAGTTTACATAAAGGGCTTAAAAAGTCTAAATTGATAATCTCTGATGGCGAAAATCATATCAGTCCTAAAAACAGCAAAATACTAAATGAAGAAATTAATAAAAATTTATAGTTGAACTTAAGGTGGTTTTATTAGTATGTACTTAAGGGAGCAAACATATTTAGATTGTTAGGATTTATCTTTGTTATTTAACAGCTGCAGCTTTATTTTTTTGTTTCTGCCTATAACATTTTTTATCTATTTTTATTTGAATAAGAATAGATTAACAGAGGCGGCTAAATCCTTTTTGGTGGTTTTTTCCCTGTTTTTTTACAGTTGGTGGAATGTTTTATATCTGCCGCTGATTTTGTTATCAATGGTTTTTAATTATGCTGTGGGGTCGTCCTTAACCAAAGATGGAGCGCAAACCAAAATTGCTAAAAAAAATCTGCTTATCTTTGGAATTATCTCAAATGTTGTTCTGTTAGCATATTTTAAATATACCGATTTTTTTATCAGTAACTTTAATTTTATATTTGATGCTAAAATCCCTCTCCAGCATTTAATGCTTCCTTTGGCTATATCGTTTTTTACGTTTCAACAGGTGGCGTATCTTATTGATTCTTATAAAGGTGATACAAAAGAATATGATTTTTTAAATTATGCTTTGTTTGTTACCTTTTTTCCGCAGCTTATTGCTGGACCCATTGTGCATCATAAAGAAATGATGCCGCAATTTGCTAATATTCGAAACAAAGTAGTTAACTATAATAATATTATTTATGGCTTTTTTATTTTTTCGATAGGATTATTTAAAAAAGTTGTTGTTGCCGATACTTTTGCGGTTTGGGCAAGCGCGGGCTTTGATAAAGCGGAATTGCTTAGCTTTTTTGAAGCGTGGTCGGCTTCTTTATCCTATACTTTTCAACTTTATTTTGATTTTAGTGGTTATACCGATATGGCTATTGGTGCCGCACTGTTGTTTAATATAGTTCTTCCGATAAACTTTAATAGTCCCTATAAGTCGTTGAACATTCAAGATTTTTGGCGCAGATGGCATATAACGTTAAGTCGGTTTTTAAAAGATTATATTTATATTCCTCTTGGAGGAAATAGGACGGGCAGTTTTCGAACCTTTGCTAATTTGATGATAACGTTTGTTATCGGAGGTTTATGGCACGGGGCGGGTTGGACATTCGTTTTTTGGGGCTTTTTGCACGGATTAGCTTTAGCCCTACATAGAATATGGCGTTTTCTTGGTTTTAAGTTAAATGCGGTTCTTGCTTGGTTTATCACATTTAATTTTTTAAATATTTCTTGGATATTTTTTAGAGCCAAAAGCTGGAATGATGCCTTTAAGGTTTTGAGGGCAATGTTTTCTTTGGATAATATTGTTCTGCCGCTTAGATTAGAGGATAAGCTCGCATTTCTTAAAAACTATGGCATTTCATTTGGTGAGTGGGCAGAAAATATTAATGGCAGTAATTATACGGTCGTGATGATACTTGGTACTATGGCGGTAGTTTTATGGTTTAAAAATTCGGTTCAAATTATAAAAAATAAAAATATCTTAAGTTTTAAGTCGGCAGTATTTTATGGGATTGTTTTTGGAATAGCGGTTATAGCAATGTCCGTTTCAAGACATTCGGAGTTCATATATTTTAATTTTTAATGAAAGCAAATGAAAAGTTATAAACTAGTAAATGTTTTTTTATTCTCTGCGGCCTTAACGGTGATAGTTTTTGTTGGGGTTATGTATACCTTTGATCCTTTGCAGCTGTTTCATAAAAAATGGTTTTACCAAAACAATATATCTAACTATATGAGAGAACAGGCGTCTGGTTTAATAAGGCACAGCGACTTTGATTCTCTTATTCTTGGAACCAGCGTATTAGAAAATACTTCTGCTAAAGAGGCTTCAGAAAAACTTGGCGGTAAGTTCATAAATCTATCGTTATCAGGCAGTGATTATGGTGAACGAGCGGTTGTTTTAGCTTTTGCTCTTAAAAACAAAAAAATAAAAAAAGTAATCTATTCTCTAGATATTGAAGGGTTAGTTGATCTGAGAACAAACGATATTGATTATAAATATTTATACGATGAAAGTCGGTTAAACGATTTTTATGCTTATACCAATGTAAAATACATTGGCTGTATTTTGCATAAAACCCTTTGTTTTCCAGACAATATCGATTTAGACAGACCTAATGCGTGGTATTTAGAAGAAAAACACAGCAGAAGATTTGGCGGGCTTGATAATTGGTTTAAATATCAAGAAGATGAACAAATAAAAGATGCCCTTAAAAAAGTTCTGTTTTCCATAGATGAGATGAAAAAAGGAAAGACGATAACGTATGATGTTGCAGCTAAAATGGTTGAAGCTGCTAATTATTTGAATGAATATTTACTTCGCTATGTAAGAGAATATCCTGAGACAGAATTTATTTTGGTTGTGCCGCCATATTACCGAGCGATGTATGCAATAATGGCTCAGTACAAAGTTTCAGACTTTGAGATATATTTAAAAAATATAAAATTCCTTGCCAGCCAGACCGCATTATATCCTAACTTAAAAATTTTTGGCTGGGGTAATAACGATTTTGGAGATGACATCAAAAATTATAAAGACTTAGTGCATTATAATTATAAATATAATTCTTGGATTTTAGATGAAATATCTCAAAATGATGGCTTGCTGGAGATAAAAAACATAGATAAATATTTAGCAGAATTTAAAAACAAAGCGCAAAACTTTAATTTGTTGGTTCTGGGAGATCGAATAAGAACTAGTTTAAATGCTTTTAAATAAGTAGGTATTTTTATGTTAAAAAACAAAAAAATCTAAAAAATTTAAGATATGTTAAATTAAATCTTAATTCTATAAAAGTAACTATTGGAGTAAAGCCAATATATGGAATATTACAAAAAAAGATGCACCTATTCGCAATTTTAATATTTCGGAAAAATTTAAATTAGAGTCATTAGCAATTAAAATGAAAAATACAGACCATATAGCAACACTTAAGATTGTTGTTACAATGCTAACCTGTTTATTTGAATTTGTTTTGAAGGTATTTAACCAATCCTTAATATAAGTATAAGGAAGAGCTACAAACAAAATCATATTTAAAATAAAGAAGAGAAACAAAGAAGCAAAAAAACCAAAAAATACCATTATGGGTATGATTTTTATATTATTAATTGCGTCCCATATATCAAAAACAAGAGATAAATCTTTAATTCTAAAAGATGTTAAAGATGGCAAAATATATACCAATACTCCGAATATGATAGGAAAAGATACAATAAGCAAAAAACTATTTAAAATAGAAATAAATATTTCTGGAATATTTATTTTATTAGCAAAAAATTTGTATAAATATGAACAAATCAATAGCACTAAAGTTAATGTGAAAAAATTGTTAAAAACCCTAGATTCTGTAAAAAGGAAAAGTCTAAATATGCATATAAAAAATGCAGGAATTTCTATTCCAAAAAGGAAATGAAAAGTTAAAGAGGAATCCGCTTTTGTTTTTTTGACTGTGTATTTTGAAATAAAGGGAATAGCAAAAAGAGCTAATAGCAATGATGAAAAATAAAAAAAACCATAAAACGAAAAAGATCTAAAAAAAGAAAGATTAGTTAAAATGGCGTATGGAATAACAAAGAAAACAATAGATATTATTAATATATTATTGTAATTATTAAAAATAGCAGAATAATGATTATGTTTGATTTTATTAAAAAATGACGTCATTTTAAATTCTCACTTTTTTTGGTTAATTCAAAAACAGGTTGTGATTTCTATTCTTTTAAAGAACAGGTATTCAAATCAACAGAAAATGGGTCTATAGCACCATATTTAGTCCATTCCATATTCTTATCATTTTCATAAGATAAAGCAAAAGCCTGTTTGTTATCAATCGACGGCATATCGGCAGGACGTATTTCTAAATGGAAAAAACTATTGTTGTTAGTTTCGGCAATTTTATCACCCTTTTTAAAACTCATTCCTTCGCTCAGAGGTTTGCCGTCTTTATCTATTATGTTTTCAAGATGTGCAAAGCGGACAAATAAGCTTTTGCCGTTAGGACAGTCGTGACGGAAGACAATGTAGCGCCCACAAGCGCCGCCATCTTTTACATAAACTAAAGCATTTTTATCATTTTCTATTTTAACAACCTCGCCATCAGCAATCATTTTTACATCAGTTCTTTGAGGGGAGGCAAAATCAACGCCATAGTGTATTGAAACACTGCCGCAAGAGCATGGCTCCTCATCACTATAAGGTAGAAAGTCGAAAGTTATTGTTGTGCCGTTTTCTGAGGCAGATTTTATTTCTTCACTAAAAGAAGGTTGGCAAAGAAAGAATAAAGCAAAAAAAACGATTAAAAAACGCATATTATATACCAAGCCCTATGTTAAAAAAATCAATCCTTAGAAAGCCAGCCCTTTTTTCCAAAATATGCCAGCATAGCAACGGCTAGAGACAACATAATGCCTAACGCTGTGAAATAGCCATATTCGAAATGAAGCTCGGGCATATTATCAAAGTTCATACCATAAATTCCAGCAATAACACCAAGCGGAATGAATATAGTTGAGATAACGGTTAAAACTTTAATTACATCATTCATACGTGACGCTGAAATTGAAAGGAATAATTCCATAATACTAGATGCCGTTTCTCGGTAAACTTCTATCATTTCGATAACACGCAAAGAGTGATCAAAACAGTCTTTCAAGTAGTTTTTGGTTTCATCAGAGATAAATTCATTATCATCATTGAGCAGATATTTAATAACTTCACTTTCGGGAAAGACAAGCCGTTTTAGCGTTAAAAAATCACGTTTGACCGTATGTAGTTTTAGCGGTAGTTTTTTGACTTTGGGATTAATTACTTCTTCGTCAAATTCATCGAGTTTATCACCATAGTATTGCAATATTGGAAAAGAAGTATCAATAATTTTATCAATGATGGCATAAGTCAGATAATCACAGCTTAAATTACGCATAGCACTACTGTTTTTTTGAAGCCTTATAATTATGGGGTCTAAAAAGGTTGTTTTGGCAGGGTTGAAAGTTATTAGATAGTTGTTGCCTAAAAACATAGAAATTTGTTCATTGTCTATACCGTTGTTTTCATTAAGGCTGGGTATTTGAAAAACCAAAAATAAATGGTTGTTATATTCATCTATTTTGGGCGTTTGATGCGTATTTATAACATCTTCAAAGGCGAGGAGATGAATTTTAAAAAGTTTAGCAATTTTTTCAAGAACATCTAAAGTTCCCAAGCCGTTTATGTTAAGCCAGAAATTTTTAGAATGATGCTTGGTAAGCAAAGTTTCAATTTCAGAAACTTCAATATTATCATATTCTAAAAGGGTTTCTTTGTCATATATTCTAAGGCATAATTCCGTTTTTTGAGAGTTTTCTTGCTGCGAAACAACGCCAGGAGCGGTTCCAGCTGGGGTTATGCTTTTGAGATAAAAGGTTCTTTTTTTCATTGGCCGTAATACTTTAAAAGTTATTATGTTTTGTAAAGTCTAGCACGTTCTAAAAGCAAAGTTAATGGAAAACATCATTAACAAATTATTTGCATATATAATTATGCGGTCATATAATTATATAATAATTACAGAAAAAGGATAATAAAAAATGACAAGACCTTCACGCAATCAAGATGCTCTTCTAATTGAAGCTGGGAAAAAACTTCTTCCAGAAGTTGGTGTTAGTGGCATGAGTTTGAAGATGGTGGCTGATAAAGCTGGAGTTAACCTTGGAATGTTTCACTATTATTTTAAAACCAAATCTAACTTTATTAGTAAGGTTTTAGAAGCGTTTAAGGAGGATATGAATGGCGGAGATATTAGTTTTCCTAAGAAAGCAGATTCTATAGAAAAGTTGAAATATTATCTTAATACTATGGGCAAATCTTTTCGTGACAACCGCCAGTTAGCAATAATTTTATATCGTGATATGCTTAATAACGATGCTGAAGTAATTGATTTTTTAATAAGCAATTTTGAAAAAAAGGAAGAGCTTTTAATGCAGTTGATTAAAGACTGCCAGAAAGATGGCTATATTCCATCTGAAATACCAATTTCTCAGCTTATTAATTTTTGTGTTTCTGGTGTTAAAACCCCGATTGTAATTGCGGGTGTTTTAGAAAATATGAAATCGCTTAAGACGCCGAATAAAGACGAGTTGATTAGCGATGATGCGATAGCACAAAGAGTAGAGATGATATTAAATGGTATTGTATCATCTAAAGAAAAGAGCGGTTTTTGGTTTTTTAAGAAGAACTAGTTTTTAATATAGCTAAACATTTTTAGTTCTATTTTTTACTTTTTCTAAAAGCAGATGAAAAGGCGGCAATATTTTTTCAATTAGAGACATATCATTTTCTAAAACGGCCAAAGTATAGGCAACAGCTTCAATCGTTGAAACGCTTTCTTTCCGAGGCTCCTTGCGAAGTCTGCCATAGAAGGACAATCTTGGGGGCTGCAAAACTAAGCGCTGGCATTTAAGAAGCCACGGATTACGCCACCATAGAGCCTTGGCTTGAGACCAGTTGCCATCAAGTAAAATAATACATTTTAATTGATTTAGGATACCTTCTTGATTATCAAGCATAGTTCCTTTTTTGCTTATTGCCGTTAAAATATTAGGGGGAAGAGCCTCTTTAGTTTTAGCTGTTCCAAGGTAGAGAACACCTACTTTTTTAGAATCAAGTTTATATCCCAAAGCTTTTTCTAAATTTGCCCAAGATAATCCTGTTTTAACACTTGAATTTTTAAGCTGGAGATTAACAATTTTAGCCGTTCCTAAGATGCGGTCTTGTTCTTGCGGGTGTCTTAAAATCAAAACATCAATTTTATTTTCTAAGGAACCAATTTTTTCACAGACGCAAAGCTCAACAGGCTTTTCACAAACGTTGCAGGTCTCGCTCATAGTTGAATCCTCAAAAAATAAAAAGGTTATATCCCTTTAAGTAAAAACAAAAAGCCGTCTTTATTAAAGATGGATTTTCTAGAATAGATCATAATATATATTCCATTGCTTGATTATAGCCAATACAAAATAGAATGATTTTGGAAAATGGAGTTAAATATCTTTGGTTTTATTTAAAAGCACCATATTCAAAATATGGTATAAACTCTAAAAGGCATCACCCCACGATGATTTTTTAAATAGTTTATAATCTGGGAACGACTTGGATATATCTATCTCTTTATAGGTTCCATCACAGTTACAAGTTTCGGCTTGAATAACTTTTCCGCCTCTAGGGTTGCCGACAATTCTTCCTTTTATAGATTTTGCTTTTTCTCTGGTTGCTATGAGGTATGAGAATTTTTCATCTTCATAGCTTAAGTTGGCACCAGATTTTATTTGGCGGTGAACTTTGCTGCGTTCTATTCTGACGGAAAAATGGCACCATTTTTCAGAACTATTATAATTTTTAGCTATAGGGCAGTCATCTTTATGGGGGCAAGGTGCCGCAATTTCTGCTCCTAGTTTTAACAAAAGATTTCTAGTTGCAAGAATGACATCTTGTCCTTGAGGGGTTCCTGGTTCAACTATTATTAAGGCATTTTTGGTTTTTTGCCATAAATGTTCTATAGTTTTTAAGACCGTTTTTTCTCCTTGTTCCTGCCAAATTTCATTTAGAACATAATTAGCTGTGATTAAGTCATAGTCTTTTTTAATATTCAGATTTTGAGCCGTAATTTTCTGCCAGTCGTAGTTGATATTAGAATAACTATTTTTTAAAACTTCCTGCCCCAGAGATTGCAGAAAAGCATTAGGCTCAACTAGGGTTATTTCATTTAGTGATTGCCAGTTTTCGATAGCGGCACAGCTCATTGCTCCAGAGCCTGCTCCCAAATCTAACAAAGATTGGGGAAAAAACTTGGGTAGGCGTTGGCTTAGTTCACTCAAAACTGATGCTGCGGCTCCAAACGTTGCGGGAAATCTTGAAGCCAAATATGCCTTAGCCTCAATATCAGATTTTATGCTTAAAGATTGGGCATTATCCAATCTTCTATACCTAAGAGAAACATTTGCCGCAGCTTTTATTATTTCTGCGGTATTGCTTTTTGAGATTATACTATCAAGTACCAGTTTTAGATTAGAAGGAAGTTTCATATTTCTCCTTAAAATTAAATCAAAGAAATAATTTTTTTCGCTAAATCGGTTGTATTGGGAGGCGAAAGCATACTTGAATGGTTTCCAGGAACATCAAAAACAGTTACGCCGTCATTAGTGTACTCATTCCAAGCTTCACTTGGGCTTTGATCATTAAATTCATCTTTGATTGCAGCTTTCATAAAGTTAATTTTGAGATTGCTTTTTCTTGGAAAATAATTTTCCATAGCGTTATGATTAGCAAGCAGAACCTTAATGCGTTTTTTTAATTCCTGCATAGTTATGTTCTTATATCCACTATGACTATTTTTTATTTCATTTAGGACATACTCAAAACAAGCATCTTCATCAAGATTTTCCATATTTTTTTGATGTTTTGCAAAATTTTTGCCAATATCATCAAGATCTAAAAGATAGGCAAACAAATCTTTATTGCTTCTTATCTTATAGTGCTTATATTGAGGAGCTGGAGTATCGAGCATAATAACAGGATTAAAGCTAAGACCTTTTTCTTGCATTCTAAGAGCCATTTCATAGGCGACATAGCCCCCGAAAGAATAGCCAATCAGAGTTATAGGCTGCTCGTTTCTATATTGCTCTATAGCTTCAAGATAGTAATCAGCCATTTTTTCGATACTGTCTAAAGCATCATCATCATTCCACAAACCTTTTGATGATATTCCATAAGACGGGTAGGTGCTTTCCATCGCATTAATTAAATCCCTAAAAACAAAAGCGCCGCCACCGATAGCGTGAACAAAGAAGAGTTTTGGTTCCGTTTTTTGTCCTTGGCAAAACTGAGTTACAATCGAGGTTTCTTTTTCGTCGTCATTATTATTATCTAATGCGGCATCTTTTTTATCATTCTTGAAAGCGGCGGCAATTTTATTAGGGGTTCCTTGAATATTGATATAACTAGTTGGAATTTTTATGCCATAAGTTCTTTTTAAAAGATTATTTAATTGAACCGAAGATAAGGAATCTCCACCTATTTGGAAAAAATCATCATTTAAGCCAACATTGTTAATACCCAAAACTTTAGCCATTGCCTCAGCAATAACGGTTGCTTCTTGCCCTATGGATATAGCTTTTTTGGCAGTTTTGTTTTCTTCAGTATTTTTTATTGGTGTCTCGGTTTTTTTATTATCAATAAAGAAGTATTTGCGATCGAATTGATAAGTTGGAAGAGATATTCTTCCTAAATTTCGCCCTTCATATAATTTTTCCCAGTTTAAGTTAAGCCCTTTTTCCCAGAGCTGTCCTAGAGCTTCTAGAAAATCATAATACTCGCCTTTGCCTTGTTTTTTTATAACTGGGACAGCATAACAAGGATTTTTTAATTCATTTCTTAAAGCTAGCGAGCTTAAAACTCTAGCGGGACCAACTTCAATCAGTAGGCAGGCTTTTTCTGAAGCAAGGGTTTTAATGCCTTCAGCAAAACGCACAGGGTTTCTAATTTGTGCCGCCCAGTATTCTGGAGAAGATGCTTCGCTATCAGTTAAAAATTTACCGTTTAGGTTAGAGATAATAGGAATCTTTATGGAACCTGTTTGAACTTTGGCTAAAGCTTCGGTAAAAGGTTTTAACGCAGGATCCATTATAAAGGAGTGGAAAGCTTTAGAATTTGGTATTTCTGAACATCTTATTTCTTTAGAAACTAAAAGATTTTTTAAGGTATCAATCGCATCATCGGTTCCGGCAACAACACTCTGATTAGAAGCGTTGATAGCAGCAAGATTAAGCTTAGAATTCAGATATGGCAGCACATCGTTCTCAGGAAGAGAGATGGCAAGCATTTTACCTTGAGCGCATTCATTCATTAACCTGCCACGAAGAATGACCATATTTAAAGCATCTTCCAAAGAAAAGACATCGGCTAAGCAGGCGGCTACCCATTGCCCAATGCTGTGTCCAATCATTGCTTGCGGGATAATTCCAAGCGACATCAGATATTTCGCTAGGGCATACTCTATCGCGAATAATGCGGGTTGAGCATATGATGTCGATGACAGATGTTCTTCTGAGCTTTCTTCAAAGATGACATCTTTAAGACTTACAGGCAATAACGGTTCAGCTATTTTAAAACATAAATCCAAAGTGTCTCTAAAGTATGGAACTTTATTATAAAGTTCTTTCATCATACCTTTATATTGGGCGCCTTGTCCTGTGAACATAAAGATAGGTTTAAGGTCTTCTGGCGTTTTTTCAGTATTAGGATTTATCTCAAAATAAGAGATAATATCTTCGGGGCTAACCCCTACCGCAGCTTTTCTGAAATCAAAGTGTTTTCTGCCTATCGCAGTGGTATAAGCGGCATTATCTAAATTTAAACTAGGATTGGCTTTTAAAAATTTTATGAAACTATCGGTTTGTTTTAAAGCCGAAATTTCAGTCTTGCCACTTATAAGGAGCAGGTTTGGAGTGCCATCTTGTTTGAGATCGTCGTTTTTAGGTTTGGGAGCTTCTTCTAAAATTATAAAAGCGTTGGTTCCTCCAATGCCGAAAGAACTTACGCAAGCTCGCTTAGAATGATTTGGGCTTTTTAACTCAATACACTCCTTCGGAAAAGCAAGATGAGTTTTTTCAACACCTAGGGAAGGAATAGGCTTTTCGAAACCATAGTTAGGAGGAATAAGGCTTTTTTCCATAACTTTGACGGCTTTTATAAATCCAGCTACCCCTGCGGCACTGTCTAAATGCCCTATACTGGTTTTTATGGTTCCTAAATAGCATTGCTCCTTACGGTTTTTGCCATCTAAAGTTTCTTTTAATGCCGTAAATTCTATGGGGTCTCCTAGCGCTGTTCCTGTTCCATGGGTTTCCACATAATTAATCGTTTCTGGTTCGTAGCCAGCTTTATTAAGAGCTAAGGAAATAACTTGCTTTTGTCCTTCAATAGACGGGGCAGAAAAACCTATTTTTTCACAGCCGTCGTTATTAATGGCAGAACCTTTTACGACAGCATAAATATGGTCATTGTCACGAAGAGCGGCATCTAGTTTTTTTAGAACTACAATGCCTGAACCGTTGCCCACGACTGTTCCATCGGCCTTTTCATCAAAAGCTAGACATCTTCCTGTTTTTGATGAAATCGACCCTTCTTCATAAATGTAACCCTCAACTTGTCTGGCATTAACTCTAACACCACCAGCAAGAGCGATGTCGCACTCATTGTTGATTAAGGCAGAGACGGCGGAGTGAATTGTAACTAGTGAGGTTGAACAACCTGTATTGATGTTAACGGCGGGACCTTTTAGATTTAACTTATAAGCAATTCTAGTTGTTAGAAAATCACCAGAAGAGTTAATCAATATCTGGAAATCATCAATGTTTTCTTTGAAATCTTCATTCCCATAGATATTTTTTAAAAAGTAGCTGTTAAATCCAGAACCCGCATAAATACCTATTAATCCTTGAAAAGTTTCAGGATTATATCCCGCATCTTCTAACGCCAGCCACGATGTTTCCATAAGAATACGGTGTTGAGGATCCAAGGTTAAAGCATCTTTGGGGCTAATATTAAAGAAATCCGCATCAAAAAATTCAAAGTCATCTAAAACACCGTTGGCAGGAACATAGTCTTCATCATTTATTAATTCGGGATCATTACCAGCTTGCAGCAACTCTTCTTTAGTAAAATGGGATATACAATTTTTCCCATCTAATAAATTCTGCCATAACTCATCGATATTTTTTGCTTTAGGAAATCTTCCAGCCATACCAATAACCGCAATATCTGATGTGTTGCTGGCGCTGTGCCGATTAAAGTTAGCTGCTTTTTCTTCCCCGCCTAAGAATGAGGCAAGTTTGGCAATGGTTGGATAGCGGAATAAATCTAGTATCTCAACTTTTTTGCCTGTTTTTTCTAATATAAGATTGCTTATTTTCGCCATCATTAAAGAATGACCGCCTAAATCAAAGAAATTGTCATTTGATGAAAAGCTTTTGTTTCCTAAAAGGCTTTTCCAAATTTCAGCAATAATTTGTTCTAGTTGATTTAAAGGTTTGGTCTGATTTTGATTATAATTATAATTAAGAGATAATTTAAGAGCTTTGTAGTCAATTTTATTATTTGAGGTCAAAGGAATTTTTTTAATAAGCTCTATTTGTGAAGGAATCATATAACTTGGAAGTTTATCAGATAAAAAGTCTTTGAAATCTGCGGAATTAAGGTTTTGGTTTTGACATTCAACCCAAGCTGCTAAGAATTTATTATTGTTTTCATTAATGACTTTTACGGCAGCCGCAGAAACCTCTTTGTGTTGATTTAAAACCGCTTCAATTTCTCCGATTTCAATTCTAAAGCCTCTAATTTTTACTTGATTATCTGTGCGGCCAACGAATTGAAGCTCGCCCTTATTATCATAGCGGACTAAGTCGCCTGTTTTATAAATTCTTATGGCATCAGTTTGTTTTGGGTCTTTGAGATAAGTTTGCGGCGACCAATAGCAAAAGCGTTCTTCATTAAGTTTTTCGTTTCCTAAATATTTAAGAGCCAGAGAATCTCCGCCAAGATAAAGTTCGCCGATACCTCCGATTGGAACAGGCTGTAAAAAATTGTTTAAGATATAACAGCTAACATTTGATATAGGTTTTCCTATACTCGGAATGCCATCTTTGCCTTTTTCTAGCTTTTTATAAGAACTAACAACGGTGTTTTCTGACGGACCATAAAGATTGTAGCATTCAAAAGGTGTCGTTTCTAAGGAAGAAGATGTTACGGCTTCACCACCAAAGAACAGGCACTTAAGGGGAGTATCTTTTTCCCACTCCATATTATAGAGTTGCTCTGCAATTACTGAAGTTGCGAGCATATAGTTTATTTGATTGGTATTAATCCAGCTTTTAAGTTTTTCATAATCCAGAATAAGATTGTTGGGCAGAAAGGTTAAAAACAAGCCTTTGGAAAGATTGCCCCATATTTCTAAAATAGAGGCATCAAACATCAAATTAGAACATTGGGCGACGTTATTTTTGCCTTCGATGATGATGTTATCCAGCATAAGCTCTAATGCGGCAAAGCCTTTTGATGAAACTAAAACGCCTTTAGGTTTACCAGTGGAACCAGAGGTATATATAACATAAGCTGGGTCAATTTCTGATGGCAGATTATCTTGCCATAAGGAATATTTTTCTAAATCTTCATTTTTTAAAACGATTTTGGTAATACTGCTTGAAATTAGTTCATCATATTCAGATGATATTTTGGTGCTGGAGATAATAAATTTGGCATCGGAGTCATCAAGAATATATTTAAAGCGTTTAGTCGGTGTGCTTGGTACCGTTGGCACGTAGGCTCCACCAGCTATCATTGTTCCCAGCATAGCGATAATAGTATCAACCGATTTTTCCATAAAGATAATAACGTTATCGCCTTTATTCAGCCCCTTGGCTTTTAAAAGAGATGCTAGTTTTTGGGCGCTTTGAGAAAACTCTTCATAAGTTATGGTTTTTTCATCATCTCTTAGCGCCAGAGCTTTAGGGGTCTTGTTGGCAGCATCAAGAATATACTGAGCTATAGAACGTGGTTTTAAGTCTTCTTTTTTGCCTTGCCATTGATTAATAAGAATGTCGTGCATTCTAGGCGATATGCCGTTTAAATTGCTAATGGTAATATCAAAATTTTCAGCAACGGTTTTTAATATATGAGAGAAAGAATCAACTAAATTTTTTATTGTTTCTTCACTGTAGAGTTTAGAGACATATTCGACAAAGGCTACAATTTGGTTGTTGAACTCTTCAAAATAAAAAGTTAAGTCCTGTTTTGATACTTTAGAGTCATATTCAACAAAGCTGTAGTCATAGTTGCCAAATTTGCTACTGGTAATTGGCGGCATAAAATTGATTGTATTTTGAAAAAGCGGCGAAAGGCTTAGATTTCTTTCAATATCAAGTTTGGATACCAGATATTCAAAAGGCATTTCGGCGTGGCTTAAAATTTCGCCCATTTGTTTTGAGACTAATGATACTAGTTCTTTAAAAGTAAAAGATGGCTCAAGCTTGATTCTAAAGGGGAGAACATTTACAAACATACCAATTAAATTGTGTAATTCTGGCTTGTTTCTGCCTGCGATAGGAAGTCCTACAACAATATCATTTTGATTGGTATAATTATACATTAGCACAGAATAGATGCTGAAAAACAACGTGTTGAGGCTTATCTTCTGGGTTTTTACCAGTTGTTTTATTTTTGAAGAAAGTTCTTCATCAAAAGGAATTTTTAGGCTTTTGCCATCAAAAGATTGTTCTGATGGTCTTGTAAAATCTGAAGGAAACGTGCTTATTGGTGGAAAGTCTTTTAAATAGGTTTTCCAGAAAGAAAGTTCGTTTTCTATAGCATCGCCTGTTAAATATTTACGATTTGAAACGGCAAAATCTTCATATTGAATTGCGAGCGGTTCCAGTTCTTTATCATCATTTTTTAGATAAAAGCCAATTTCATCAATTAAAACCCCAATAGACCAACCGTCAGCGATAATATGATGAATTAAAATTCCCAAAATGGTTTTTTCGGCACTTATGTGACATAGACAGCAGCGCATAAGAGGCGTTTTTGCTAAATCAAAATTATATTCCGACAATGAAGATAAAACTTTTTTTGCTTCTTCTAAGGGGTTCGAAGAGGCAGAAAAATCGTAGGTCTCAAAAGGTATTTCAACATTTTGTTCAATGTTTAGATAGGCGGTTCCATCATTTTCAACAAAAGATGTTCTAAGACTGTTATGGCGTTTTACAACTTTTGAAACCGCTTTCTTTAAGTCATCTTCTGCAACATAGCCTTTAATATCTAGGGCTTGAAAAACATTAAAAATATTTCCTGTAGGAATCATTTTATCTAATAAAAACAAACGTTGCTGTGAGAAAGATAACGGCTTTTGGGCATTGGTACTATCTTCAGTTTTTAAATGCGCAATAAGTTCAGACTTATATTTTTTTATCTCGGTTTTTAGGTCAGATGTCATAAGCCCTGTTGGCGCCCGATAATGAAGATTACTGCCATTTAAGGTAAGGGTAATATTGGAAGATTTCAATTTGTTTAATAAAGACGCAATCATTATATTTCCCCTTCTTCCCATTCTGGTTCCGTTTTTTTCTGAGGTGTTTTCAAGGCTAGATATTTAGATAATTCTTCAACCGTTGGCGAGGCAAAGAAACGGTCAAGTGAAATATCAACCCCTGTTTTATCTTTAACTTTAGATGCAATTTGAAGAGCAAGGAAGGAATCAACTCCCAAATCAAAAATGTTTTTCTTAGGGTCAATATCAGTTATTTCCATAAGTTCACTAATAATATTAGTTAAAATTTCCTGCGGTGATAATGAAACAGGGGCATCATCTTTTGTTTTTTGTTCTTCAGTTTTTGGTTTTTCCAATGTTTCAATATCATTCGTCGATATAAAAACATAAGGTTTATCAAATGCAAGAGAGCGTTCTATAATCTCAGGTATTTCCGAAGGTTTAATGGCAGATTTTTTAAATTCCTCAATATCGATTATGGTTTTCTTCTTGCCAAAATATTTTTCCAGCTCTTTGTTGATTCCATTTTTGTTAAGCAGAACATAATTTTTAATATCTGCTATTTTCTCACCATTATTGGTCGTTATTATGATATCAAAAATAACTTTTTCTTCATCATCTTCAGAAGAAACTAATTTGCAGTAACTATAAATTTCATCTTTTATGTTTTGATAAATAGTAATTTCACCAAATTTGAAAGGAATAAAATCACTGGTGTTACTCGTTTGCGACAAATAAAATGCCGTTGCAATGTCTGTCAGGCTTGGATAAAAAGAATGATCTTCAAAATCATTTTGCAAATTTTCACTAAGACTTAACTTTATTAACGCTTCGTTATCGCCGCACCACAATCTTTTATCAAACTGCCAGTGTTTACCAGCTTCTATTTTAAAATCGGCATTTCCATTAGTTTCAAAATCAGGTGAAGAATCAGAGATAGGTGTCTCTTTCATATTGGCTTGTAGCACAGAAATATCTAATGGTTCTGGCGCTTTTCCTTCGTTATTTTCAACAAATAGCCCCGATAAATGCTCGATTTCTTTATCTTTTTTATTACTGGTTATGGCAAATTCAAAAAAATCTTCTTTAGGGTTTGTATAAAGATTTACCTTTACTTTTTCGTGCGGTTTGGCGCTTAAACGGCGGGATAAAATTACATCTTTAAAAGTAATGATATGCTCTTTTTTCAATACATTGGCAGCAAAATCAATATAACCTGTTGCGGGCATTGTGGGCTGGCCATTTAAAATATGCTCTCCTAAAACCCAGTTTTCTTCTGGAGATGTTTCAATACTAAATATTTTTCTAGCATTTGGATTAAGTCCATTAACAGCTTTAGCAGCGATTCCGTTATTGGCAATAAAATCCCAAGCAATGCTAACTACAGGGAAGCCATCTTTGTTGTTGTATTCAGTAGCAAAAGCATCAAGATAAGCATTGGCAGCAGAATATGAAGAATGACCTTTCTCGCCAAAGTTTCCAGAAGTAGAGGAGCATAAAAGTATAAATTTAGGATTGCAATTTTTGACTTTGTTATAAATTGTATTGGTCGCAGTTATTTTGGGCGACATAATTTTAAAAGCGTGTTCTTTGCTTAAAGATGCAATCATTTCGTTATCAGCAGTTCCCACGCAATGGAAAATGCCATCGATTTTTCCTAAAAATGTGCTGGCTTCATTGATGCTGTTTTGCAAGACGGCATCATCATTTATATCGCAGGCAAGACTCAACTTTTTGCCTGAATGTTTTACAAGATTTTTCATTCTTATATCATTATCTTGAAGCTTGCTGCGGGATATAAGGACAAGATTAGCATTATAGTTTTGTGCAAGATACTCAGAAACCTTTGCTCCGATGCCACCAGAAGCGCCAAAAACAATATAGTTTCCTCCTTTGGTTAGAAGGTGCGTTCTGGTCAGTTTAGATTGGCTGGGATTTATTTCAGGAACAAGTTTGTATTTTCGCAATGCAATAATTTCATAAATTTTAGACGTTAAAGATAAGGTCAAAATTTCAGGAGAAAGCTCTGAAATATCAAGGCAGCGGCATTTGATATTGGAATATTCTTTATTAATGGTTTTAACTACCCCAAGAATAATGCTTTTAAGGGGTGAGGTTACTTCATTTTCAGTTTTAAGCATATTTTTAGTTATGACACTAATAATTATGGGGGTATCGTTTAAAGCTGCAATTCTCGCAAGGGATATAATGTTTCCAAAGTAACTTTCATAGCCTTCATTAAGAGTGTCAAAATCTTCTAAAGCATCTAGGTAAATTATGTTTTTGGTATTTTTGGTTTTCAAAATAGATGCTAGTTCTTCTTTATTGAAATTGGAAATCTCATAACAATCTATATTCAACTTTTGCAATAAATTTAGGACATCATTTTGAATGCTTGTTTTGCGGTATAAAATTAAGCTTCCTGCAATGTCGGATTCACTATAGCTAAAATCATCTTCAAGTAGTTTCCAAGTTTTGGAATAGAACCAGTTTTCTAATGGTTTTCTAGTGTCATTGCTGGTTTTAGGAGCATCGATCCAGCATTTGGTCTTAACAAAAGCATAAGTTGGAAGCGATATGCGTTGGCATTTTTTGTTTTCAAACAGCTCGTTTCCAAAAGATGATTCGCCTTTTTGCCAGTTTAACAGCGTTGTTTTTAATTGGTCTTCAACAGCAGGGCAGACAATATCAATACTGCTTTTTTGCTTCAAGTTCTTGATAACTTCGTCACGTGAAGAACCTACAAAAACTTTTCTAAAACGGCATTCCTTGCGTCCCATAGCTAATGTGAAAAAAAGATCTGAGTTATTAAGACTGGTGTTCTGGCTTAAAAAATCGGCGAAGGTTTCAATCGAACTTTCTAAAGAATTTTGGGTTTCGGCAGAAAGAGGAACAACCCAGAAGTCATCATTTTTCTCAGAAGTTTCTAACGAAACAAATTCTTCTAAAACGATATGAGCATTTGTTCCGCCCATACCAAAGGAACTTACTCCCGCATATCTCTTATCTTCAGTTTTCCAGTCTTGTAATGAGGTGTTTACAAAAAACGGGGTTTGATTAAAATCAATAACCGGACTTGGATTAGAACAGTTAAGGCTGGGCGGAATTTGAGCATTTTTTAGAGCCATTACGGTTTTTATCAATCCTGCAACGCCTGCTGCCGTATCAAGGTGTCCAACATTGCTCTTGACCGATCCAACGGCACAAAAAGATTTTTTTCTAGTATATTTAGAAAAAACTTTGTTCAAGGCGTCAATCTCAATTGGATCCCCTAGCTTTGTTGCCGTTCCGTGGGTTTCAATATAGCTGATTTTTTCGGGATTTAGACCGCAAGAATTGTAAGCATCTTCAATAACAGCTTTTTGTCCTTGAACGCTAGGAGCCGTAAAACCCACCTTTAAACTGCCATCATTATTTATGGCAGAAGATTTTATTACCGCATAGATATGGTCTTTATCTTCAATGGCATCTTCTAAACGTTTTAATACCACAATGCCGCAACCGCTTCCGCCAACCGTACCGCAGGCATCATCGGCAAAAGCTCGGCAATGCCCATCGGGTGACATAATGGCATCTTTTTGATAAAGGTATCCTGTTTTCTGATTGGTTTGAACCGACACCCCGCCCGCAAGAGCAATTTCACACTTGCCGCAAATTAAGGATTCACAAGCTGTATGTACAGCTACTAAAGAACTGGAACAAGCCGTATTAACATTAACGGAAGGCCCCCTTAGGTTAAGTTTATAAGAAACTCTCATTGGAAGGAAATCTTTGTCATTAGCCATTGAAATCTGATAAGCATCAAGACCATTATTCAAAAGATTATTAGGCAATAGGTTGTTTAGTAAATATAAGCTAAGACCAACCCCAGCAAAAACGCCAATTCTTTGTTGATAACGCCAAGGGTCATACCCTGCATCTTCTAAAGCGTGGTAGGCTTCTTCTAAGAAAACACGCTGTTGTGGGTCGATGATTTTAGCTTCGGCGGCGTTATATCCAAAGAAATTAAAATCAAAACAGTTATGATTTTCAATTGAACCGTGAGCTGGGACAAATGATGGATTGTCTATTGTTTCTTGAGCTATTCCTGCTTCTATCAGTTCATCATCATCAAAAAATTTAATGCTCTCTATGCCATTTTTTAGGTTTTGCCAAAATTCATATTGATTGTTTGCTTCAGGAAAACGGCAGGCAACTCCAATCACAGCAATATCTTGAGAGGAATAGTTTTTTGTTTCTTTTACAGTGAAGTTGTCCTCAGTGTTTCCTAAAATAAACTCAGCCTGAGTTTCAATCGTTGGATAGTTAAATAGGTCTACAGCTTTAAGGCTTGTTTTAAATTCTTTTTGCAGTTTGGAGTGTAATTTTAAGAGAAGCAGAGAATGTCCGCCAACTTCAAAAAAGTTTTGATTGGGCAGAATGTTTTCTCTGCCTAAAAGTTCTTTCCAGATAGCGGCAATTTTTTGAGCGCCTGCGCTTAAATTTTCTTTAGGCATAATGTTTGCCTGAGAGAAAGCGTCTTCAATATCAGGCAATGACTTCTCATCAACTTTGCCCGTTCCAGAAAACGTAATCTTGTCAACGAAGATAATGTGCTGCGGTAGCATATATTCTGGAAGTTTTTTAGCTGCAAAACTAATAATCTCTTTGGAGCTTATTGGAGCATCTTCGGTTTCAATGTAAGCTACCAAAGATCCTTTAAATTCTTTGACGTGACATAGTTTAATAGAAGGATTCGCCATAATTGCAGTTTCAACTTCTCCAGCTTCAATTCTAAAGCCTCTAACTTTAATCTGTCTGTCAATTCTGCCGCCAAATTCTAAAAGCCCGAGATGATTAATTCTGACTAAGTCACCCGTTTTATAAAAACGCTGTCCATTAATATCAATAAAACTGTTAAGAGTTAAATCCTCTAAGTTAAGATATTCTTGAGCAAGGCAGTCGCCGCCAATAAAGAGTTCTCCGTAGCTTCCTCGTATTACAGGCTTTAGGTATTTATCAAGAACTAGCAGTTTGCGTCCCATAAAGGCTCTGCCAATAGGAACACTTTTGGCATCTTTTAAGTCTTCAACATTTAGTTTGTAATAGGTTGAAGTTATAACGGCCTCGGTAGGGCCGTAAGCGTTGATAAGGGGTATGTCGCCGAAAGCACAATATGACCATTCTTGAGCAACATCAAGCGGTAAAGCTTCGCCGCCAGCTATTATCAATCGAAGAAAATCAGGTGCTTTTTCGGTGTTTTCTACTAGCTCTCTTAGATAAAGAGGAGGAACATCTGCAATTGTTATCTTAAATTTTTCTGCTTTATCTAAAAATTCTTCGACCGACCATAAGGCATCTCTTTGAACAAGACTTCCTCCGCACAAAAGAGTTGGAAAAATTTGTTCTAATGCGGCATCAAAGTATAAGGAAGCAAAGAATAAAGTGCAGTCAGATGGTTTGATTTCATATTCTCTGATTGCAGCAGCACAGTGATTTTCTAACGCTTGATGCGAAACTTTTATGCCTTTTGGCTTTCCCGTCGTTCCCGAAGTATAAATGATATATGCCGTACTTTCTGGAGAATATGATAAGGAAGAAAAAGTAGCTTTTCCTAGGGTTTCAGGAGATATAAAGTCGATATCTAACAGTTCTTTTTTCAGCGGAAAATCTTGTTTAGATAGAGCATACTTAATATTAGCATCATCGATAATAAAATTTAAACGTTCTGCGGGAGAATTGTAATCAAGAGGAACAAAAACACCGCCCATTTTCATAACGCCTAAGATGCTTGGAATCTGCCATTCATCAGGGGGAAGAACTATACCAATGTTATCTCCCTGTTTAGCGCCTTTTTTGGTTAAAGCTGCGGCAATGGCGTTTGCCATATTGTCAAGCATTGAATATGAAAAAACGGTTTCTTTGAAATAGATTGCAGGATTATTAGGGGTATCTTGCGCTAATTCAGCAATTTTTTGAGCTATTCCTAAAGGTAGAAAAACATCTTTCTGAGAAATAAGGTTATTTAAAGATGGGTTTAAATTAAATTTTTTATCATCATCACTTAATAGATTTAGGCTAAAAATTTTAGCAAAGGGATTTTCAAGGCAGGTTCTTAAAGTGGTGAGATAGGTCTTAGAAAGATTAGAAATAGTTTCTTTAGTAAAAAGATTAGTATTATATTCTAAATAAAACAAAGGTTTTTCAAAACCTTCGGCAACATCAAGCGTCAATTCAAAAATAGATGATTTTCTAGGTGGTTGCAGAATTTCTGCTTTTAAATCAGCAAAACCATCAATGCTTTTTAAAACATTTTGGAAAGAAAACATTATCTGAACTAACGGATTGCGTCCGCTGGAACGTTCAGGATTAAGAGTGTTAATGATAGCATCAAGAGGAATATCCTGACTGTCTAAGGCGTTTAGGGACTTTGCTCTGATTTGTTTAATAAGCTCTTGAAAGGTTAAGTTTTGTGAAAAATCAAAACTGATAACAATCGTGTTAACAAAATAGCCAAAGATATTGTAAAAATCTTGTTTGGCTCTTCCTGCAAAAGGAACACCAACAACAAATTTATCACTATGGGTAAATTTATTAAGCATTACACCAAAGGCGCTTAAATAAAACATAAATGGAGTTATGGCATTCTGATTGCAGAAAAGACCAATTTCTTTTCTTAAATCTTCATCAATATTATCAAAAAGAACACGCCCCTCACCAGAAAGCTGTTTGGGATAAGGCTTATCGGTTGGGATTTCAATAAAGCTTGGAATATCGGCAAGTTGAGACGCTTGTTTTTTCGTTCTATCTAGGAAAGTAACTTCCTTGGCAGCGTTTTCTGTGAAATTCACATAATCTGAGTAGTCAGCTTTAACCTGCGGCAAGTTTATTTCTTCGTTTTTTATTAATGATGAATAAACCGTTTTCAATTCGGTAAAAAATAAATTTAAAGAAATGCCATCACCAATTATATGATGAAAGCTTGCCAGCAAGATATGACTGGTTTCAGATATTTTTAAGAGTGCAAAGCGAAATAGATTGTCTTTTTCTAAATCAAAAGGTTTTTCTAAAAAAAGTTCAGCTGTTTTTTGCCAGCCTGTTTTGCCGTCATTTAAGTTAATAGTTTCAAGTTTGTATGTCTTTTCTGGGGAGATTTTTTGTAAGACATCTCCGTTTTGAGAAAAAAAGTTAGCTCTTAGCTGGTTATGACGTTTAATAAGATATTCGAGAGCAGAATATAAGGCATCTTGATTAATAACACCGTCTAATTTAAGGCAATAAGGCATATTATAAGAAGAGTTGTTCTTATCAAGATTCCATAAAAACCAGAGTCTTTGCTGTGCAGGAGATAAAGGAAAAAGAGATTGATTTGAAGGAAGATCTTCATTCATTGCACAAACACTCTAGAAATATTGTATGGTTCTTAAAAAATATGGCTGTTAGGAATATAGCTAATAATACTTATTATAACAACTATAAAAAATAGAAAAAAAGCAACATTTTTTGCTTATAAATATAAGAAAAACATACAAAATTCTTGACGGTTGAGCTTTTTTTGTTTAAAGCCAAAGAGATGAAAAAAAATAGTCTGTTTTACTTATTGCTGCCTTTCTTTGCTCTTTTCTTGAATGTCTCCGAAGTTTTAGCTCGTGATGCTCAAGGACGCTATGTTATAGCTTATTTTGAAAATGGAAAATACAGCGATTTTGACCGTCAAAAATTGTTAATTTTAAACCAAATGGATAAATTAGGTTTAAAAGATAAATATGTTTTACCTGATGAACTTCGCTTTAGCCCTGGCTGGAATATTCCAGAAGAAGATTTAGAAGCTGTTGCAGAAAAAGTTATGGCTCTAAAAGATGTCGATATGATTTTTTCTATGGGAACATCTGCCACCAAAGCTCTTTTGGCAAAAAACAACTATAAAACACCTATTATCGGAGTTGCTATTTCAGATCCATATCGTTCCGCAATTGTGTCAAGCCAGACTACAAGCAATACCAATAATCTTGCTGTTCTCTATGTTCCTAATGGTTGGTTGCAAGTCTTTAATACCCTTCACGAGATTGTAGGGTTTAATAAGATGGGCATAATTTATGAAGATACGGTTAATGGCAGGTCTTATGCTAATTTAGATGATTCAATAGAAGCGGGAAGAAATTTTGGCTTCAGTGTCCTAGAATATCCGTTCTATAACCCTAGGAATCCTTTCGAGAGTTGTCGTGATGGGGTTAAAAATCTAGCAGCTAGAGGTGTTGATGCGCTGTTTATCTCTGATATAGAATGTTTTGATAAAAATATTGTTGATGCGGAATCTATTATCAAATTAGCGAATAGTTATAAGATTGCAACCATTTCTAACCTAGGTGATTTGCACGTTAGCGAAGGTACTCTTATCAGTGTTTCCAGCTACTCAAGTGCTAGTTTGGGAGATTTTTTTGCCACCAGAATTAAAAAGATTTTGGAAGATGGAGCGAAACCATCAGATTTTCCAATCAATGCTGACTTTAATCCAGAAATAATCATTAACTTTCAAACTGCTCAAGAAATAGGCGCAGATTTTTCAATGCCTGTTATGCTTAGTGCTGATAAAATTTATGATAGCATAAAGGAAGAAGAAACCAATGAAGAAGAGTAGATTTTTTCTATTATGGTATTTTTTTGTGCCTTTTGCTGTAGTATTTTTATTTATGTTGTTTGTCAGTGTTTTTTGCAGCGATAAAACTAAAATTACTCACAAAAGTAATATTGAGATTGCAAGAGAGCTTTATGTTAAGGTCGATAAAACAATTTTAGCGCAGGTTAATCATAAAAAATATATCAATATTATTGAGGAACGTATTAACTGTTATACTAAACATCACAGTTATTCAGAAAGGGTTAATATTTGCAGCAGTGATTATCAGAAAAATATAATTAAAGTTGCATCTGAAATAACAAATAAAAGGCCAATGATAGGTAACTTTGTTATCAAAATTAACGAATGTCCTGTTATGTTTAATATGTGCCGCGGAGAACAGAAAACGATAGATGAATGCATTGTTTTTGAGAAAAAATGCTTGGATTATTTTTTAGATAAATATTGGCGTGGTAATTGGGATAGCGAAATAAAGGAAAAAGCAGAATATGAATAGTTTAAAAGCTGTTTTAAATAGAATAAAATTTCCAATGATGCTTACAGGAATCATAGTGACAGTGTCATTTTTTGTGCTTTGGAGATTAGTTGTTGTTACTATATTACCTGGTCAAAAGGCTGTGTTTTATTCCCGTATGTTTGGCGGAACGGATATGAATACCGTTTATGGTGAAGGAATTCACTTGAAAATGCCATGGGATAAATTTTTTATTTATGATGCTAGAGTTCAAGAAGCAAAAGTTGATTTAGACGTTCTTTCCTCTGATGGTCTAACAATTAAGGTTACGATTTCTTGCCGCTATCAAATTATGAAAGATCTTCTGCCTCAGCTTCATACTGAAATTGGAATAGATTATTTTAACAAAATTATATATCCGTCATTAACTTCCGCTGTAAGGCAAGTGGTTGGCAAATATCGCCCGATAGAGCTTTATTCCAGTGCAAGACAGGAACTTCAAGATCAGATGCTGGTTACAGCAATCCAAGAAGTATCAAGGGTGCCGATTGTTATATATAATGTGATTGTGAAAAGCATAACTCTTCCAGAGATTATCAATAAAGCGATTGAGAAAAAACTTGAATCTGAGCAGGAATATTTAAGATATCAATATATTCTGCAGACAACAGTGGAAGAAGCAAAAAGAAAAACGATAGAAGCTTATGGAATTAACCGTTATCAAGAATTAATAAATCAAAATATGACGAATGATTTTCTGCGTTTTGAAGGCATAAAAGCAACTAAAGAATTGGCAGCATCACCTAATTCTAAAATGGTTGTTATTGGCGGCGGAAAAGATGGTCTTCCTGTTATTCTCAATACCGCAGATAGTGATGTTTCTGCAAAATCTCAAAATGCGCTAAAGCTTAATGATGCTCGAGAAAAAACAGCTAAAATTGAGGAATCCGTTGTTAAAGAAACAGATCAAGCAATGATTAAAGCTGAAAACAGCATATTAAACCAAAACAAACTTATTGAAAAACTTAAGTATTTCGATAAAATTCTTTTAAATCCATTGAAAGGTAGCTCAAATGAATGAAATTGTGATTATTTTTGTTAATGTCGTTTTGTCCGTTATCGTGGGAGCGATTGGTGAAAATCGTAAATTTGGTTTTTGGGGTTATTTTTTCGCTAGTGTTTTAATGACGCCAATTGTTGGTGCGATGTTGGTTTTGGCATCAGATGCTCCGCCAAAGATAACTAAGGTTAAAATCGAAAACGAATAATAAATAAAATTGAATTTGTTTAGAATTAAAGGGGTTCTTTATAAAACCCCTTTAATTTTTTTGCATTCATTACTTAGAAAATACCGAGCGTAAGTTCTTTAAAAAACATCTTTTTGTCTTTAGGTCTTGGAATAATTTTATAATTATATTGTGCTATAAATCGATTGTTTGTTTACAGTTAAGTGGGGGATAAAACGTATATTCTGAAACAAGTATTCGTTTATGATTTAAACATAAGAAGTCTTAGTCTGAGAATAAGCTTTGGGTTAAAGAGGCAATAAAAAAGCCCATAAAAATATGGGCTTTTTATGAATATTAAGTTTTTAAACTTAAATTATTTTGAAGTTTGTTTAGAAAGTTCTTTACCTTCTTCAAACATTTTTTTGAAGTGAGTTTTAACTTCTTCTGGTTTGAGGTCAAGTAAGTTGCCACCAGCTTCAAAGTGAGCGGCAAAGACTTTACCTGTGGCATAAGTTAAAGCACCTGCAATAACAGGGAGACTTACAACTCCAACAAGCTGACCTACGATTGGAATAAATTTTAATACAGAAGCAAAAATTCCTGTAGCAGCAGGCATAATACCAACTGAAGCAAAAAGAGGAAGTAAAACGTTTTTAACTTTGTTTTCTGAGAAAGGAATATTATAGACCTTTGTCATTTTAGAAAGCATTGTTATTTGTGCAGCATAAATTGCAGCAATGTCCCAGCCTGGAAAAGGAATAAGACCACCACCAGCACTCCAAAGCATAAATGTTTTGGTAATTTTATTGGCTTGTTCAAGTTGAGAAAGCCCAGAAAGTTCTTCAGAACTAATCTTTGGACCAACGTCTTTTTTTACTTCAGCATTCACAGTTAATATCCTCCAAATATATGTAAAAAGTAGAAATTAAAGTATCAATTTAAGGGTTATATGTCAATCTTTATAATCGCTTTTACTTGCTATTAATTCCTTAATTCCTAAAAGGTTTGACTTGTCAAATAAGTCAATAATATTAATTTTGGTTTTAAATTCTTGGTTTATTTTTTCTAAGAGTATTCCAATAGTTAAGCTGTCGCCACCTAGTTCAAAGAATGAAGTGCTATCTGTTATAATTGAGGGATTTATTTTTAAAATATCAGCAAAGATCGATTTGATAGTTTCATCGGTGTTATTTTCGCCTTTGATAAGGCTAACAAAAGCGCTAAAAACAGGAAAATCAAAAACAGTAGACAAAGAAATTTTAATATTAAACTGATCTTCCATTTTTTGAACAATAGTTGCAACTTGTAAGCTGTTGCCTCCAAGTTCAAAAAAGTTGCTGTCGGGAGAAATGTTTTTAACGCCTATAACTTCACACCAAATATCAGCTATTTGTTTTTCTAATTCAGTTTTAAAACTATAGGTGTTTTCTGCCGTTTCAGTGTAAGAGTTTACGGGCATACTGGTGAGTTTCTGTCTGTCAATCTTGCCTGTTGTTGAGATAGGAAACTCATCAATAATATTGATATATTTAGGAAGCATTTGTAGCGGTAAAAAGGAACTTATCTTTGAGTTTATATCGGCTATATTTAATTTCTCATTAGTTTTTATCCAAGCGCAGAGTTCGTTTTCTCCCGCATCATTCCTGTGAACGGTAATTATCGCCTGTTCAATTTTGTCTCCGAGAGATTGTTTTATTTTTTGTTCAATTTCTTCAATTTCAATTCTTATGCTTCTAATTTTTACTTGAAAGTCATTTCTGCCGACAAACACTAAATGACCATTTTCATTCCAATAAACAAGATCGCCTGTTCTATAAAAGATGCCTTCACCATAAGGTGTTGTTATAAATCGTTTAGAAGTTAAATCTGGGCGGTTTAAATAGCCGTTTCCAACAGACCCCCCTCCGATTAAGAGTTCTCCTGTTTGTCCGTAAGGAACAAGTTCTAAGTTTTCATCAACCACTAGAAGAGCAGTATTGTTAATCGGGGCGCCAATAGGAACAGATTTCTGTTTAGCATCAAGCTCTGAAACTTTATGCATCGTTACCCCAATCGTAGTTTCTGTTGGACCATAGATATTAAAAACAGATTTTGTTAGAGGAAGAATGTTTTCAGCAATATCATTAGTTAAAACTTCTCCTCCGGTAACTAAGTTGAGATTTGGGGAACCCTTCCAGTTATGAGAAAGTAAAAGACGGCAGAGAACAGGACCTGAAAAAACAATATCGGGTTTGTATTTATCAATATGATCGATAAGGCTTTGAGCGCTCATTGCAACAAAGTCAGGAGCAATCACTAACGAACCGTTATTAAAGAATGTACCATAAAAATCGAGGCCAAAAGCGTCAAAGGCATAAGAGCCAACACTAAAACATTTATAATTTTTAGGAAAATCTACATTATTGAATATAGCTTTAATTGTAGATAAGATATTTTTGTGGGATATTAATGCCCCTTTAGGTGTTCCCGTTGAGCCAGAGGTATATAAAAGATAGGCGTTATCTTCAAGTGACGCTTTACATAAAAAATGCGGGCTATCTTTTCCTAAATCTAAGTCTTGGATTAAGATGGCCGTTTCTTTAGGAATTTTTTTATCATTAAGAGTACTTTTATCTGTGAAACAAAATTTAGCATTAGCATCATTTAGCATAAAAAGAATGCGGTCAGATGGCGCTTTGTTATCAACTGCCATATAAACGCCGCCAGCTTTTAAGATAGCGAATAGTAAAATAGGAACAAATTCATCTTTTTCGAGGCAGACAGCAACGACGTCGCCCGTCTTTAAACCTTTATTTTTCAAATGATGCGCAATGTTATCTGATATTTTGAATAAATCGCGATAGCTTGTTTCTTGGTCATTTTTATGAGAAGAAATAATTGCTGGAATATCTAAATTATCTCGGTTTACAAATTCGATATAATCGACAATATTTTTGAAATTGGGGTTCTCAACTTTCTGCCCTTTGCCTTTCGCAATTAAATCAAGTTTTTCATCATCAGTCAGCTTTCTCTTGGCACATAAATTAAATTTGTGAGCTAATTTTATTTCTTCTTTATATTTTTCTGAAGCTTGTTTGATAAGAGAGTTAACAGAGATTTCACCTTCCAAAATAAACGCGTTTAAAATACATAAGAAGGTTTTGAAAAAAGCATCAACTTCTTCTTTTGACAACATTTTAGGTAAATATTCAAGACGAATAAAAGCCCCATCATGTCCAAAGGTATCAAAATAGGTAATTGTATAAGGGAAGAAAATCGCCCCGCTTGGGATATAATGGATAACAGCATCATAATCTTTGATAAGAGGAGTTGTGATATAATTGATTGAAAAATCAGGAGGACTAGGGACAGTATTTAATTTATCATAAATATATTGATAGGTTAACCTCGTTGGGCAGTTCAAATGTCGGCTGCAAGCAATAATATTTCTGCGAATTTCTTGTGCAATTTCAATTATATTAGTCTTATCTCCTAATTTGCTAACCAAAACACGGGACTCGGACATCGGTGCAACAATATCTTTATGTTCCTTTTTTCTTCGGTTTGAAGTTACATAAGAAAATCTAAAATTATCGTTGTTGTATAAAGTTTTAGAGGCTAGATAAGTTACGGTTGTTAGAAGAGAATTTACCGTTATTTGGCAATCTTTACATTTTTGATTTAAGTCATTATAGAAATCTTTGCTAAGATAATGGTAGATGGTTTCTTGAGGACTTATATTTTGGATTGAGGGACTTTTGGTAAAAAGATATTCATTGTTTTTTTTATAATAATCTAAGAAGAAGTCTAAATCTTTTTGATAATTATCGCTGGCAAGATATTGTTTTTGATATTCTATAAAATTATCATATTGGATAACATCATCGGGGGCTTCTTGATTTTTAAGGCTTTTTAAGCATTTTAAGAAGCTGTTGCAGGCGTTAACAACACCTTGACCATCGGCTATTATTTGGTGCATTTTGTAAAAAATGCCAAAGTAGTTTTCCGCTAATTTTATGATATAGAAGAAATAAAGCGGTTTATCATAAAAAGAGGCAAAAGGCTTGATAGATTCGATACGGCAAAAATCTAAAGCATAAGACAAAGGGTCTTTTTCTTTTGAAAAATCAAGATGACTAATTTCAAAATGATTACTATGACCATACTCAAATAAAACGCCGTTCTTTCCTTTTTTTAGAATAGCGGAAAAGACATCATGAAGCTTTAAAGACATTAATAAAGTTTTTTCTACAATGGCAGCATCAAGATTTTCTCTTAATTCAAAAAAACAGGAATTGTTAAAAGGTGTTTTTTCTAAACCAATTTTTAATTGCTCTGTCCAGATTTCGTTTTGGTTTAATGTAAGTTCTTTGATGTATTTATTCATTTTAACTTTCCAAAAGTTATTTTTTAAATTACAAGCAACTTAGCACCACAGTAGTGTAAAATCAAAAAATATGTTGAGTTTTTTTATGTCTTTAAGTGATGTTTTTGATAAAGATTTATTCGAGACCTTTTTTAGCAGAATAGACAGTGTAGAGGGGAATGTTTTTTCTGAAGAAGAAACGTTGGTTGCTAAAGCTGTTGATAGCAGAAAAAAAGAATTTAGGTCAGGAAGAATTGCCTCCCGCAAAACATTGGAGCGTTGGGGATATGGCGACTCTAAAATTTTAGCAGTTAATCGTATGCCCGTTTTTCCTTTAGGAACGGTAGGCTCAATATCTCATACTAAAGAATATGTGATTGCTGTTTCAGCGCTTAGAGAAAACTGTCAGAGCATAGGGATTGATTTGGAAGAAATCTCAAGAGTATCGCAGGATTTGTGGCATTTAATTTTTACAATAAAAGAAACAGAAATCATAAAAAAAGCTGAAGAAGAATCTTTAGCGGCGCTTTTTTTTAGTGCTAAAGAATCCTTTTTTAAAATGCAGTATCCAATAACTCAAAAAATGCTCGATTTTAAAGAGGTAGAGATTAGTTTTGGCAAAGACAATTCGTGGCAGGTTAGATGTGAAAATTCTGAAATGGCAAAAGCTCTAGGGAAATATGCTGTAGAAGACGATATTGTATGTACTTTGTGTTATCTTTTATGATTTGTTTACAATTAAACCTTTATCCATTGTTATAACTCTATCGGCGACATCAAAGAAGCGGTCATCATGTGAAATGGCTAAAATGGTTGCACCTGTTGCCTTAAGCTCTTTTAGGAATGTGCGATAAAAATAGACCCTGAACTCAGGATCAAAATCGGCCGCAACTTCATCGAAAAGATAAATTTCTCTTCCTTCAAGCAGCGCGCAGGTAAGAGCTAAACGTTTTCTTTGTCCCGCAGATAAATCGGTGGTTGAAAATTTGCCGCTGTCAGTTAAATGGACTTTAGAGGCGAGTTCCATTTTCCCAAAAATATTATTAATTTTCTCAAGATTGTTTTGGGGAATACCAACAGGGCTTTCAAAAATATGAAAGTTGGTGAAGACAACAGCAAATAAATTGCGATAATTCTCAATATTTTTTTCATTTATAGGATTATCATCGAGCATAATTCCGCCCTGATAGCTGGTATATAATCCTGAAATAATTCTCATAAGAGTGGTTTTGCCAGAACCATTGCCGCCTCTAATGAAGACCATTTCACCTTTATTAAGCTCAAAATCACTGATATTAATATGAAACTCGTCACTTTCATCGGCTTCATTGTATTTAAACTGCAAATTTTTAAGTTTAATTTTGCTAAAGGTTGGGACGGCAATTTCTTTATAATCCCATTTGTTAGCGATGCCGTCTTTAGCACAGCTTTCTGATGCATTGTCTAATTCATCTTCCAGCATTTGCATACCGTATAAACTAAACTCAGTTTTTGCCAGCAGAGGAATAAAGATAATTAGGCTGCTGATAGGGCTTAAGCAAAACATTCCAACAACCATTAGCTGCCCAATTACTTCAGCTTTTATGCCAAAAAAACCAGGAAGCAGAAATAAAGTTAAGCCTAAAACAAGGAAGTTCAGCATTTCAAAAAAAGTCATACCATAAGCATAACTTTTTTCAATTTTGCTGTTATAAAGCAAAGCATTATCAGCGTCAGGTATAATTTCTTTTGAAAACAAGTCAGATGTTTTGTTGCGGTTTAATTTTAACTCGGCAAAACCTTTGATTATTCCTTGCAGAGAATGAGCAAATTTTTGATTGTATTTCACTGCTTCAGCCTGAAATACGTTAAGCTGCTTGCTTGCCATAATTAGCCGAACAACACCTAGAAGCATTAGAAAAAGCATAAAACCAGCTCCCCAGAAGGAGATGGTGAACATCTTAAACATTGCAACAATAACCATAACAGAGCTTGAAGCCGCAATTATCATCATTCTAGCTGCTTCAATCGCAACGGCTTGATTATCTAAGAGCGTTGCTTGAATTTTAGAAATAGAAATATTTTCAAAAGAGCGCATATCTATAGCTCTGATTTTAACAGCTATGCGCATACGCCAGTCGGCAATAGCATTTAAAGCTACTAATGATACCGTTTTCATCAAATAACGAAAACTAAAATAGAAAATAGAAATGCTAATGGCAAAAAATAAGAATTGATGAAACAAAAGATGTCCTTGTTTCATTAAAGACTGCAATCCATGTAAAATGGCAAAAACAGTAAACCCTTGAGCGGTGCCTGCTACGATACAAAAAAACATGAGGCGAGAAAATTTTTCTCCAGCATTTTGTTTTATAAGTTGAAAAAATAGTGTGTCTTGCAGTCTGAACATACATTTAACCGTTAGAATAAATTGAAGTTAAAGGTATAACAGTTAAATATAGTTAAATGCAAGACACTATCGCTTGTTTTTAAGAATTAATTTTGCCACTATTTAGCTCAAGAAATGTCTTGAGCTAAATATAAAGAATTGTACTTTGCTTTTGAGTTCTGTAGCGCCTGATACATAGGGTCTTTCTGCATTGCTTCATAATTTATTGTAGCTTTTGGTTTAGGCAGAATTTCGTATTGAGATTGGCTAATTGCGGTGCTGGATTTTTTTATAACTCCGCCCAGCATAGCGGCAATTTGTTCCGCCCTAGCTTGAGCTAAGACAGGACCTTCTTTGCCATTTATACTCCCAATCAATTGGTGACTAATTTTAGCTCCAATAGCATTGGAGCTTTTGACATAGCCGTTATTATCGATTGTCGCCACGACTTTTCCTCCGACGACAACATCGGCATAAGTTTGATAAGCCGTATTGTTTGTAGTATTTTCTATTCTTTGATATTGCAGCTCTAATACTTCTTCTAATGTTTCAATAAAAGATTCAAGGGTATCCTTAGAAAGTTCAACAGGTTTAATTTTATCTTTTAAGGCTGTAGCTTCGCCAATAATTTGCCCGTCATTATTGAGGATATAGCACTTTTCCGCCGAGTTGGAACAAATTTCAGTCATTTTAAACTCCATCTTTTAAAAATCTACTTCAATCCAAAAGGCAAGCAAGAAATGTGCCGAGCAATAATTTTTATTAAAAATCTTGACGCTTCTTTTTTTTAAACTATGTTTTTAGAAAAAAACAACCTATGAAAAACCAAGGTATTTTAAAGTGAAAATTAATTTAACAAAAAATTATAAGCATGAGATTGCAAGCATTATTACAGCAGGTTTTCCTTTTGTCGTTTATAAAACAATTATGGGTCATTTAGCATATACCCAGCTTGCAAATCCTTTTTGCTATATTGCTTTTGTGTTTTGGTTTTTGGCGTTGGTTGACTTTATAATTAATTTTCTCAACTTTGTTTTTTTAATCTTTAAGGGCAAACCATTTACAGATGTTTGTTTTCTAGCTTTCTTGTTCAATTTTTTTAAGCCTAAGCATAAAGAGGATACCGATCTTTGGTATCATATTGGAACGGCCTTTGATGCTATGCTGTCTTTTTCTATTGTTGCTTTAGTTGTTGGGTTTAATTTTTTTGTTTATTTTGTTGGACACGAAGTTTATTTTTGGAACATTGCAACTGTTTTTAATGTAATTGGGGCTGGTTTTTTTCAAGTAAAAAATGCTTTGATTAATCTAAAAAAATAAATCAGATATTAAAAAAAATAACTTTTTATTGAAATTAAGCCTTGATAGGGCATAATTTACAAAACTAATTAACAAACACACGTACAAAATCTAATTTAAGCAAAATAGGTGGATAGGTTATGGACAAGCAAAAATATTATCCTGACGTTGAGGCAAAAGCAGATTTTCCCAAAATAGAAGAAGATGTTTTAAGTTTTTGGGAAAAAGAAAGCATCTTTGAAAAATCAGTAAGTCAAAGAAAGGGAGCCGAAGAGTTCGTTTTTTATGATGGCCCTCCTTTTGCCAACGGCACTCCGCACTATGGTCATATTATGGTGAGCTACGTTAAAGATGTTGTCGCTCGTTATCAGACTATGAACGGTAAAAAAGTTGACCGTATTTTAGGGTGGGACTGCCACGGTCTTCCTGCGGAAATGTCGGCTGAACAACAGCTTGGTGTTTCTGGTCGTAAAGAAATTGAAAAATTTGGAATTGCAAAATTCAATGAGTTTTGCCGTAAAGACGTTTTGAAATATTCAGGCGTTTGGATTGATGTTATTAAGAGAATTGGGCGCTGGGTAGATTATAAACACGATTATAAAACGATGGATTTACCTTTTATGGAAAGCGTAATTCATAATTTTAAGGCACTTTATGAAAAAGGTCTTATTTATGAAGATTACCGTGTCCTGCCATATTCTTGGGCAGCAGAAACACCGCTTTCAAACTTTGAAGTCAATCAGGGGTATAAAGAAAAAACCGACAGTGCGATAACGGTTTTGTTTGAAATGGAAAACGGATATAAATTTCTTGTTTGGACAACTACTCCGTGGACACTTCCTTCAAACCTTATGCTTGCCGTTGGTGCTGAGATTGAATATGCCGTTATGGAGGAAGCTGGTAATCAGTATATTATAGCTAAAGCTCTTCTTCCTAAATATAAACAGCAGTTTAAAGATGCCAAAGAGGTTAAAACCATTAAAGGTTCTGAGCTGGTAGGAATGAAGTATAAGCCTATGTTCCGTTTCTTTGAAAATCTAAAAGAAAGCGGAGCTTTTAAAGTTATTGCAGGCGAATTTGTTTCAGTTGAAGACGGTACTGGTATCGTTCACATTGCACCAGGCTTTGGTGAAGATGACTTTAATGTCTGCCGCAACTATGACAAAGATTTTCCGATTGTATGCCCTGTTGATGAAGCCGGCAAATTTACGTCAGAGGTTAGTGATTATGAGGGCAAATTGGTTTTTGATACCAATGAACCAATTATGAAACTTCTTAAAGAGCAAGGCAAACTGGTCAAAAAAGAAAATTATACGCACTCTTATCCATTTTGCTGGCGCACCGATCAACCATTGATTTACAAAGCGATGTCTTCTTGGTTTGTTAAAGTTACCGATGTTAAAGATGATTTGCTAAAGAGTAATGAGCAGATGAATTGGATTCCAAGTCATATCAAAGATGGTCGTTTTGGCAAATGGCTTGAAGGTGCAAGAGACTGGTCTATTAGCCGCAATCGTTTTTGGGGAACGCCTATTCCAGTTTGGAAATCTGACAATCCCGATTTTCCAAGAATTGATGTCTTTGGATCGGTTGAAGAAATTGCGCAAGCCAGCGGCATAAAAGTTTCTGATTTGCACAAACCATATATTGATGATGTTGTTTATCCCAATCCAGATGATAAAAGCGGCAAGACAATGATGCACAGAGTTTCTGATGTTTTTGACTGCTGGTTTGAATCAGGTTCAATGCCTTATGGTCAAATTCACTATCCGTTTGAAAACAAAGAATGGTTTGAAAATCATTTTCCTGCTGACTTCATTACCGAAGCTATGGATCAAACCAGAGGTTGGTTCTATACGCTAACGGTTCTTTCAACGGCTTTGCACAATCGCCCCGCATTTAAAAACTGTCTTTGCACAGGTCTTCTAATGGGAGAAAACAACCAGAAGCTATCTAAGAGACTAAAGAATTATCCTGATCCTAATGAAGTTTTAAATACTATTGGATCTGATACTCTTCGCTGGTTTTTAGTATCATCTCCTGTACTTAAAGGCGGCAATCTTGCCGTTGATAAAGAAGGTAAAGAAATTGCCAAAGCTGCCCGTGTGGCTTTAATTCCGTTATGGAATGCTTTCTATTTCTTCTGTCTTTATGCTAATGCTGAAGGATATAAAGCAAAAGAAACCTATGAGTCTGAAAACTCAATGGATAATTATATTCTTTCCAAACTTAAAACCTTAGCGGTAAAAGTAAAAGCAGAAATGGACATTTATAATGTTGGCAATGCTTGCAACGAAATTGCGAATTTTATGGAAATTTTAAACAACTGGTATATCAGACGTTGCCGTAATCGTTTTTGGAGTGGTCAAGGCGATGCTTTTGATGTTCTTTATACCGTTTTATTAAATATCTGTAAGATAGTTGCACCGTTACTTCCGATGACTGGCGAACATATTTTTAAAGCCTTAAGCGATGATGAAAGTGTTCACTTAGTAGAATATCCTAAGTTAGAAAAGGTTAAAGTTGACGAAACTTTAGTGAAGGATATGGACTTTGTAATGGCTCTTTGTTCTAGTGCTAAGGTTATCCGTGAGGATAAAAATCTGCGTAATCGTCTGCCTTTAGCTAAGCTCACGGTTGTTGGGCAAAGCTTGGAGTTTTTATCAGATGAATACCTTGATATCATTAAAGATGAAATCAATGTTAAAGATGTTGTTAAAGAAAGCAATCTTGCTGACTATGCCAGCAATTATGTTTACCTTTACACGCCATTAATTGGAAAACGTTTGGGTTCTGCTATGGGCAGCATAATGGGAGCATATAAAAAAGGTGAATGGCAGGTAAATGAAGACGGTACTCTTGCGATTGGCGGTCAGATTTTAAATGCAGATGAATTTGAAGCTAGGTTAGAAATGAAAGAGGGGGTTGCAGGCAAAGCTTTTTATAATAATAAAGCTTTAGTTACGATTGATACCAATGTTACTCCTGAGCTTAAGCGAGAGGGAATTGCCAGAGACTTCGTCCGTATGGTGCAGAATTACCGTAAGGAAAGCGGACTTAATGTTTCTGACAGAATAGAACTTATCTATCAAACTTCTAGTGAAGAAGCCAAGCAGGCAATAACCGAAAATCAAAATTATATTGCTGAACAAGTTTTGGCAGTATCTTTTGTTTTAGGAAATGTTGCAGGCGGCAGTACTGCTGAAATTGAAGGCGAGAAGGTCGATTTTAGTCTTCAAGTTGCATAACAGTTAAATTAAAGATGTTTTAAAAAAACATTGAAATAAATTTAAGCGAATAAAAGCAAATATTTAACAAGGTATTTGCTTTTATTTTTTTTGTTTAAAATTTTTATTATTTTTTTCTAACTAAAAAAAAGTTATAATTGCAAAAAATCTTAAAAAATACATTTTAATCAATCTTTATGGAAAGCTTTTTTGCTATGCTTAAATCTTTATCTAAGAAATGTCTGCTGCTTATTGCTGTGCTTACTTTGGTTGCAACATCATTGAATGCTAAAGAACAGTTGAAACCTCTCACTAAAAGCGAGGTTCCAGAAGTTTTAAGAGAATGGATTCCTTTTACTTTATTTGGAGTTGATGAAAAGGAATTTAAAAACCCTTGTCCCTATCTTTATGATAACTTTAATCGCAGGGTTTGTTTGTTCCCTGACAAAATAAAGATAGATGTTAAAAACGAAGGTTTTTCATTTGAACAAAATTGGCGGGCATATGATGAAGGTTTCTTAACCATTGCGGGCGGTTATGGTTTATGGCCGCAAAATGTTAAACTTAATAATAAGACCGTTCCTGTAGTAACTAAAGATGACGAACCTGCAGTTTATGTTTCTGAAGCTGGTGTTTATCAAATAACCGGTGAAGTAAAATGGGATAAAATGCCAGAGACCATAAAAATACCTGTGGCAACCGCTGCTGTAGATTTAACCGTTGAAGGTAAAAAAACAGAAATTCCAGAAATTGATGATAATGGTAAAATAAGGTTAAAACGCAAGCAAAAAATTGAGGTTAAAACATCAGATTCTGCAACGCTAAAAATATCAAGACATATTGTTGATGAGGTTCCAACAAAAGTTGAAACGTTATTAAGCCTAGAAGTTTCTGGTCAAGATAGAGAAATAGTTCTTGCTAAACCTGAGCTTGATGGATTTAAAACTGTTGATATCAAATTTCCTCTTCCAATCAAGATAGAAAATAACGGCAATTACAAAGTTTATGCTAAAGCTGGAAGATGGTATTGCTCAATAACATCAGTTGCTAAAAGTCCGTTTACGGAACTTGCGTTTTTAGATACGCCTAGTGAGGGCTTATCAGCTCAGGAAGAAATTTGGACATTTGAGGCAAGACCTGATTTACGTTCTGTAACGATTAAAGGGGTGAAATCTATTGATCCGTCTCTTACCGAAATTCCTAGAAACAAAAGGAAATATCCTGCATATCTCGTGAGCTTTGGGGATAAAATGATTTTTGATGAGGAAAAAAGAGGCTTTGATGAAAATACCCCAGATGAATTAAGGTTGAGACGCAAGTGGGTTATGATGCTTGATGGGCAAGGCTATTTTATAAAAGATGATATTTCAGGGAGTATTAATAAGAGTACCCGTTTAGAAATGGCAAACGGCGAATTAGGTCGAGTTGATATTAATGATGTCAGCCAGCTTATTACCAAAATTGATGATGCGGCGGCACCTGGTGTTGAAGTCCGCCAAGGTGCCATTAATCTTAGAGCCGACAGCCGTGTTCTTGGAGATATTGCTAATCTTGATGTCAATGGCTGGAAAAGTGATTTTAAAAGAATTGATGCCTCTTTAACACTGCCTCCAGGTTGGAGCTTGTTTGAAGCTTTTGGAGCCGATGAGGCGTATCCGACTTGGGTTGGAAAATGGACTCTGCTTGATGTTTTTATTGTTTTGGTGACCTCTGCGGCACTTTATAAATTGCTCGGCGCATCTTATGGCTTTTTAAGCGTTATAACTTTAGTTTTAACTCATCACGAGCTGCCAGCGGCATCATGGTTGATTTTGTTTGCAGTTATTGCCTTGGCACTAGAAAAATTTTTGCCCGAGTGTTTCTTATCAAAGCTTACAAAATATTCCCGCAGGCTTCTGTATCTTTCTTTGCTTATTACGATTGCAGTGTTTTCAATAGATCATATCCGTCAAGCAGTGTATCCCGCAATTGAAGATTTCAGTTATGGTCGAAGAATTTATCAAGGTTATTATGATGGGGAAGAGATGTTGTTTAACGATACATATGGCGGTGCTTTACAAGCTCCAGCATTGCAAAAGGCGGAAGGATCTCCTCGTCGTGTTCGAAAAGGAAAACTTGCAGGAATAGCTGCTGATTCTATGAATCTTATGGAAGAATCCGTAGCGGTTACCAGCGATGTTATGCAAGAAAAAGAAAGCCTGAATGTAAAAAGTTATAATCTTCAGAATATGCTCAAAGACACAAATGTTCAAACCGGCGTCGGCGTTTCAGAATGGCGGGGAAAAGAAATCTTTTTAAAATGGAATTCGATGGTTGAAGCGGGTCATAAAGTTAAATTAATTTTTATTTCAGCAAGGTTGAATATGGTTTTATCTTTTGTAAGGGTTATTTTGCTGTGGTTGCTAGCAGGAGTTTTGATAGCATCAAAAGAGCATTTGAAGAAAGTTAAAGACTTCGCTTCGGAATATGTTTTTAAAAATTCTACCAGAATAGCGACTATGCTGATTGTTGCAAGTTTGGTTATGGCTTCATCTCAAGCTAAATCGGCAGAAGCAACGCCATTTCCTTCTAAGGAAATGCTGCAAGAATTGAAAACAAGAGTGATGCCGCAAATACCAGAAAAACCCGATTGTTATCCTGATTGTTTTAATATTGAAAAAACGCATATTTTTGCGAATGGCAATGTTCTCTCAATTAAGAACAGGGTTCATGTTGCCAGTGATGAAGATATTATTTTTCCTCTGCCTACCGTTGCAGGGAAAACAAGACCAAACGCTGTAATAATTAACGGCAATAGCCTTGCGCCATCATTTTATATGAATAATGCGGGCTTTGTTGTCTTGGGTAAAGGCATTAATGATGTCGAAGTTATTAGCGATATACCTCAAGTAGATGCGGTTCAAATTAACTTTCCCCTGAAAGCTTCTGTGGTTACTAGTGAAGCTAAGGGCTGGACTATTCGAGGAATTGAAGAAGATAAAACGGTATCAGGAGTTGTGCAGTTAGTTAAAGAGCAGACAAAAGAAGAAAAAGCAGAAAACAAGGAAGAGGAAAAATATAATACGCCTCAAATAAAACCCTATTTAATTGTTGAAAGAAATATTGATTTAGGGCTTACGTGGACAGTTGTAACAAGGGTTATAATTGCAAATTCTAATACGGTGGGAGCAGTTGTAAAAATTCCGCTGCTTAACGGAGAGTCTGTAACTACCAAAGGAATAGAAGTAACAGATGGGCAAGCTGTAATTGATGTTACAACTAATATGCCGCCAGTTGTCTGGAACTCTGTTTTGGAAGAAAAAAGCCTTGTTGAGCTTTTTGTTTCTCCAAATGAATTTTTTACCGAAGTTTGGAAAATTAACGCATCTAATATCTGGAATGTTAAAGCTGAGGGACTTCCTAGAATAAGCAGCGATAAAGAATCAGGGCTAATGGTTTTTAAGCCTTGGGCAGGAGAGGCTTTGAGGCTTAATGTTGTTAAACCTCAGGCGGTTGATGGTCAGGTTAAAACTTTTGATAAAATCGAGCTTTCAGTTAAGCCTAGCGAACGAAACTTAAGTATGGTTCTAGATATGGTTCTTCGCAGCAGTTTAGGCACACAGCATAAAATTAAAATACCTGATAGTGCTAAATCTCCTACAGTCTTAATCAATGGAGAAAGGCAGTTTGCTAATTTTGAAAATGGCGAAATTGTTTTTCCTGTAGTCCCAGGTTCAAGGAATGTTAGGGTCGAATGGCTACAGCCCGAAAACATTACCAATATGTTTAAAATGCCTAAAGTAGATGTTGGCGCTTCTGCGGTTAATGTTAAGATAAGCGCTGATATTCCAGAAAAAAGATGGATTTTGTTGGCAGGAGGTGCTGCAATTAATCCTGCAATCTTGTTCTGGAGCATTTTGCCTTTAATTATATTATTGGCGGTTGGTCTAGGATTTTATCCATCGTCAATACCGCTTAAGAAAAGACATTGGTTTCTGCTGTTTCTAGGTTTAAGTCAAACTAGTATGATGGCTATCGGAACGATAGTTGTCTGGTTTTTACTTTTAGAAATACGTAAAAACAACACAATGGAAGGAAAAAGCAGGTTCTTTTTTAATTTAAGACAGTTGTTTTTTGTGGTGCTGACATTCTTTGTCGCTAATGCCTTAATTTCAGGCATAGCCAATGGTCTTTTGGGCAGTCCTGATATGAAAATAGCAGGCTATGCATCATCATCACATATTCTTGGCTGGTATCAAGACTTTATAAACGGCAGCATTCCTGATGTATGGTTTATATCTGTACCGATTTATGTTTGGCGTGGTTTGATGCTGCTTTGGGCTTTGTGGCTTGCTTTTGCCGTTACGTCTTGGGCAGAATGGGCTTTTGCTTGTTTTTCTTCAGGAGGTGTATGGCGTAAGAAAAAAGAAGACGCTGTTGAGGAGTTAAAAACACCGCCTAGAAAGCAATAAGTTAATTAGAGATAGAGATTTTAGTAGTAGATGTGTTTGTGAATATTTTTTAAAAAAAGCATTAAAACTTAGAAAAAAAAATTAAAACAAGCTATCCTGCTATAGTTGTTAAAGCAAGGTGGAAAGCTTAAAAAATGATGAAGCAAGATACGACTTATGATGTTTTAGCTATAGGTAATGCGATAGTTGATGTCTTAACAAGGGTTGGTGACCAGTTTTTAGTAGAACACGGCATTAATAAAGCGGTTATGAATATTTGTGATACTGAAAAATCCAATTATTTATTTAAGTGTATTGTTCCTGAACACGAATGCTCGGGAGGCTCTGCTGCTAGTACGGTTATAGGTATAGCATCTCTTGGAGGAACCCCTGCTTTTATTGGCAAAATTAGAGACGATAAATGCGGCAAAGTTTTTAAAAGAGATATTGGTACTTCTGGAGTCGATTTTTTTACTAAATCATTATTTGACGGTCCCAATACTGGAAAATGTATTATTTTAGTTACTCCAGATGAACAAAGTACGCAAGTTACTTACCCAGGAGCGTGTACGCTGCTTAGTGAAGATGATATTGATCCTGATATTATCGGGCTGGCTAAAATTTTATATTTAGAAAGTTATCTTTTAGATTATGATTCTCCTAAAAAAGCATTCAAATTGGCTTGTGATATTGCCAAAGATAAAGGCTGTCAGATAGCTATTTCGCTATCGGATAAATCTTGCGTCGATCGCAATCGTAAAGATTTAATTGATATTATAGGCAATTATGCTGATATTGTTTTTGCAACTGATGCTGAAATTATGAATTTTTATCAAACCGATAATCTTGATAAAGCTCTTAATGATGCTAAAAATCATACTAAAATTACGGCAATCACAAGAAAGAATAAGGGTTCGATTGTTGTCTCAGATAAAATAAAAGTTTATGCCGAGGCTGAGGTTGTTACTGATTTGGTTGACATAACAGGTGCAGGTGATTTATATGTCGCAGGGTTCCTTTATGGTTATGCTTATGGTAAAGATTTGGCTACGTGTGCTCGTATTGGCTCCATAACTGCGGCTGAGGTTATAACGCATTATGGGTCAAGGCCTGAGGTTTCGTTAAGAAGTTTCGTGCGTAAGTATATGGTTTAAAAAATTAAAAAAGGGTTTAAGTATTATGACACAAGATATTACATATGACATGGTTGCAATCGGAAATGCGATAGTTGATGTAATGACAAGGGTTAGCGATATGTTTCTTGACGAACGAGATTTAGTTAAAGGTTCGATGGCTCTTATTGATGCAAAAAAAGCAGGGGATTTATATTCTCAGATTGATCCTGAACGTGAATGTTCAGGTGGTTCTGCGGCTAATACCGTTGTTGGTTTTGCAGCTCTTGGTGGAACGCCAGCGTTTATTGGCAAGGTTCACGCCGATGAGCTAGGCAAGCTTTTTAAAAGAGATATTGGCGTAGCTGGTGTCGAATTTCCAACCCCTCCAATGTATGAAGGTCCAAGTACAGGCAGATGCATAGTTTTAGTTACTCCCGATTCTCAAAGAACGATGAATACCTATCTTGGCGCTTGTTCTAAACTAAGTGTTGATGACATTGATGATGAACTTATAAAAAATTCCAAAATTACTTATTTGGAAGGCTATCTTTGGGACGAAGAAGATGCTAAAAAGGCCATGACTAGAGCTTGTGAAATAGCAGAAAAATATGATCGCAAAGTTGCACTTACTCTTTCTGACAGTTTTTGTGTCGACCGTCATCGTGATGAATTTCTTAAACTTATTAAAGAACACGTTAATATTCTTTTTGCGAATGAAAGCGAGATTAAAGCTCTTTATCAAACAGATAATTTCGAAGAAGTTGTAAAAAAAGTAAAAAAAGATTGCGAAATTACAGCAATTACTAGACAAGAAAAAGGCTCCGTTGTAATTTCTGGTATGATTTCTACTTACGTTGACGCTGAAGACGTCAAGGAGGTTGTTGACAGTACAGGCGCTGGAGATTTATATGCTGCAGGTTTCCTTTATGGTTATTGTAATGACTATGATTTAGGAGTTTGCGCACGTATCGGCGGTATTGCAGCTGGAGAGATTATTACGCACTATGGGGCAAGACCAGAAGTTTCACTCAAAGGACTGGTTCGTAAAAAACTAGGAATATAATAAACAATAACAATTAATTTTTTAAGCCTTTAAAAGGCTTGGGGCAAATTCTAATTATGGAATTAAGAAATATTGCAATCATTGCCCATGTTGACCATGGCAAAACAACGCTTGTTGACTCGATGTTTAAACAAAGCGGCATTTATAGAAAAAATCAAGCAATTGCTGAAAGAGCAATGGACTCTAATGATTTAGAAAGAGAAAGAGGCATTACGATTCTATCAAAATGTACCTCCATTCTTTGGCAGGATTTTCACATTAATATTGTAGACACACCGGGACACGCTGATTTTGGTGGTGAGGTTGAGCGTATTTTAGGAATGGTCGACGGTGTGGTTTTGTTGGTCGACGCTGCGGAAGGACCTTTGCCTCAAACTAAGTTCGTATTATCAAAGGCTCTTAAGCTAGGAATTAAACCGATTGTTGTTATTAATAAGGTTGACCGTGGCGATGCTCGTCCTGACGAGGTTTTAAATGAAGTTTTTGATTTGTTTGTTACGCTTGATGCGTCATCAGAACAACTCGATTTTCCAACATTATATGCTTGTGGTCGTGAAGGCTGGGCAGTGCTTGATGTTGCCAATGATGAACATAAGGATTTAGAACCGTTATTTAAAACCATAGTTAAGCACGTTCCTGCTCCAGCATGTGAGCCTCAAAAACCATTTTCAATGCTGGCAACAACTCTTGAAGCCGATCCATATATTGGCAGAGTGCTGACAGGAAAAATCTTTTCAGGTAAAATTAAGGTCAATGAAGTTGTTAGAGCGCTTCATATTGACGGCAAAGAAATTGAAAGAGCAAGAATTACCAAAATTCTTTCATTTAAAGGTACGGAAAGAATAGCTATTCCAGAAGCCGCTGCTGGTGATATTGTTGCTATTTCTGGTTTTTCAAAAGCAAGTGTTGCTGATACTTTATGTTCTTTTGAAATTGAAAATCCAATTAAAGCGCAGCCTATCGATCCTCCAACATTGTTTATGATTTTTTCCGTCAACGATTCCCCGCTTGCTGGGCTTGATGGCGATAAATTAACATCAAGGGTTTTGGGAGCAAGGCTCAAAAAAGAAGCTGAAGGCAATATTGCTTTAAGAATTAGAGACACTGAAAATACAGATGCTTTTGAGGTCGCGGGCAGAGGCGAACTTCAACTTGGAATTTTAATTGAGACGATGAGACGTGAAGGTTTTGAGATGTGTATCAGCCGTCCACAAGTTCTTTTTAAATATGATGAAAATGGTGCTAAGCTGGAACCAATTGAAGAAGTAGTAATTGACGTTGACGAAGAATTCTCGGGCGTTGTTGTTGAAAAAATGGGGAACAGAAAGGGCGAGCTTTTAGAAATGCGTCCTTCAAGTGGCGGCAAAAATCGTCTTGTTTTCCGTGCGCCTTCTCGTGGTTTAATCGGTTATCACTCTGAGTTTATGACCGATACCAGAGGAACAGGAATTATTAACCGTCTTTTTTATGCTTATGAACCATACAAAGGCGGCATTGAGAAACATCGAGTAGGTGTTATGATTTCTAATGCCAGAGGTGAAGCCATTCCTTATTCTTTATGGAAACTCGAAGATAGAGGGCCAATGCTTATTCCTGCGAACGTTCCAGTATATGAAGGAATGATTATTGGTGAGCATACTAAGGGAACAGATTTAGAAGTTAATCCAACCAAAACAAAGCAGCTCACAAACATTCGTGCCGCGGGAAAAGATGAAAACGTCACGCTTTCTCCTTACCGCAAAATGAGTTTGGAAGATGCGTTGTCATATATTGAAGAAGATGAACTTGTTGAAGTAACTCCTAAGACAATGAGATTACGTAAAGCAATTTTAGATTCTAATAATAGAAAACGCCAAGCTAGAAAGAAGTCTGTTGAAGAATAATTCGTTGTTTAAAAATTTTGCCGTTTATTTAGACAAGCGTATTATATCAATTCTATTCTTAGGTTTTTCTAGCGGTTTACCGCTGCTTCTGCTGTTTTCAACTTTGAGTTTTTGGCTCAAAGATGCAGGTGTTCCTATTGAACTTATCGGTTTTTTCAGTTTAGTAAGAACACCTTACAGTTTTAAGTTTCTATGGTCTCCTTTAATCGATAGATACAAAATACCATATTTTTCAAAAGTTATGGGCAGGCGGCGCTCTTGGGTTCTTCTTACTCAAATTTTATTAATGTTTTCTATCTGGGGTATGGCTTGTTCTAATCCTAACAGCTCGTTGTATGTGATGGGCTGTTTCGCTTTTCTTGTTGCCTTTTTTTCATCATCTCAAGATATTGTTATCGATGCTTACCGTATTGAGATTCTAGAAGAAACAGAACAGGGGGCAGGCTCGGCTATGGTTGTTCTTGGTTATAGGATAGCTATGTTGTTTTCTGGAGCTGGAGCTTTATATTTAGCCTCATTCTTTTCTTGGCAGGTAGTTTATATGGTTATGGGTTGTGCTGTTTTGGTCGGCATAATTACGATTCTCCTTATAAAAGAGCCTAAATATGAAGAAAAAGGAGAAAGTATTTCTCAGAAAGAAGATTTTCTAATTGCAATTTTTAGAAAAAGTATTGTTGAGCCGCTGAAAGATTTTATGCAAAGACCAAAAGCTATTTGGATTCTTGCTTTTATAATGGTTTATAAATTGTGCGATACCTATATGGGAATTATGGCTAATCCCTTTTATGTGGAAGTTGGTTTTTCTAAGGAAACAATCGCTAAAATTATCCAAGTATATGGAATGGGTGCAACGATTACAGGCGGTATATTAGGCGGTGTTTTTGTGAAAAAATACGGCATTATGAACTCGTTATTTGTCGGTGCAATTCTGCAAGCTTTATCTAATTTGATGTATGCAGCGCAGGCGGTTGTCGGTAATGACGAACGTTTTTTAGTGTTAACCATAACGGTTGAAAATATTAGCGGCGGTTTGGGAACTACAGCTTTTGTTGCTTATATGTCAAGTCTTTGCAGTATAGCTTATACGGCAACACAATATGCTCTTTTAAGTTCTATTATGGCATTTGCGCGGGATATTCTTGCGTCAACCAGCGGAAAAGTAGCTTTTCTTTTGGGGTGGACTAATTTTTTTATCGTAACAAGTTTTATGGCTATTCCTAGTTTGTTATTGTTGATAATCATAAAAAAATATCCTATAAAAAATAAGGAGTAAAAAAAATGGATATAAGAATGATACCTGTCGGAAGGAAACCTCCTGAAGACATTAATGCTGTTATTGAAATACCGATGAATAGCGATCCGATTAAATACGAACTTAGTAAAAAATCGAGCGCTATGTTTGTTGACAGGTTTTTGCATACCCCAATGCGATATCCTGATAATTATGGCTTTATTCCTAACACCCTGTCTGAAGACGGCGATCCTATCGACGTTATCGTTATGACAAGAATACCTGTGGCGGTTGGTTCTGTTATCAGATCTTGTCCTGTCGGCGTTTTTCTTATGGAAGATGAAAAAGGTCGAGACGAGAAGATTATAACTGTGCCTCATCCTTCATTAAATCCTTATTATAAAGATATAAAAAGTTATACTGAGCTTCCAGAAATGGACATTCAGAAAATTGAAAACTTTTTTAGCCATTATAAGGACTTAGAAAAAGGTAAATGGGTTAATGTTCTTGGCTGGCAAGATGCTGAAGCTGCTAAGAAATTAATTCTTGAGGGTATAGAAAGAGCTCGAGAACTTTAGTGCAAAGTTTTCTGCTGTAAGTTTTTTAGAGTATTTTGCATTTAATTGTGTTTATTTGGGTGATGTAAAAACTTACCTAAAGGAAAAATAAAAAAGTACAACTAAGCGCAAAATATTTTTAAAGAATTATTCTTTCGTGATTATAGGAAAAAATAAATTAAAACAGGTGCCATCTTGTTCGCTGCTGGTAATTTTCATAATGCCTTTATGATGATTTACTATTTGGCGGACAATGGATAATCCTAATCCTGTTCCTTTAATTTTCTGACTGGAATCGATACGGTAAAACCTTTCGGTTAATCGGGAGAGATGTTTTTCTGGAATTATGGAACCAAAATTAGTAACCGAGGCGGATAAGATTTTTTTGCAGTTTTGAGAGTGGGGGAAGATTTCGTCATCGTTGTTTAAAATCTCGGTTTTAATAATAACTTCAGTTTTTTCTCCCCCATATTTGATAGCATTATCAACTAAGTTTTGAAAAACTTGCTTCAGCTCAAATTCATCACCTTTTATTGGTTCAATATGATCTTTATTCCAAGAGATAGTAATATTGTGTTCCTGTGCTTTGATAGATAGATTTTCAATGGTCTTGGTTATGACGTCATATAGATTTACATCGTCATTGAGAGGTGTGTCAGCTTTCTGTTCAATGCGTGACAATGACAGCAAATCTTCAATTAAAAGAGACATTCTTTTAATCTGTTCTTGAATAATGTCAAAGAATTTTTCTTGTGCTTCTTTGTCGTCTTTAGCTGCGCCAAGTATTGTTTCAACGAACCCAGAAATAATAGAAAGAGGAGTCCTTAGTTCGTGGCTGGCATTGGCAATAAAGTCTGCTTGCATTTTTTCAAGACGTTTAAATTCGGTCATATCATAAAAAGAAATAACGGCAATCGCTCCTGTTGTTGAAACCCAAGGCAGAGGCTTGATTCTTGAAACAAAGCTTTTGTTCCACGGCTTTTTTATTTTGAATTCAACATCTTCTTGTTTTGACTGATTGTTTACAACGCAGTTTAACTTTTCTAAAAGATTTTCATTATTAAAAATACGTTCTATCTGCTGTTCTCTTATGTTGTGTCCGAAAATATCTCTGGCAGCTAGATTGGCACCTGTTATTTTAAGGTCTTTGTCGATCATAATAAGAGGGTCAGGAAGGCTGTCTAAAACAGCGGCATCAGTTATTGTCTGAGCTTCTAGTTTCTGGCTGGTAGAACTCCAAATATTATGCATTTCGTTAATAGCTTTAACAATTTCGGCGGCTTCTTCGGAGTCTTTAAGTGTTAGGTCTTGAGTTGTGGTTAAATCACCCTTGGTAAGGTTTTTGGTATATTCAGCAAGTGTTTGTAAATCCATAAAAAACGGCAGGGTAATCACAATGGATAGTAACAAAGCAGAAGCAAAACTTACAATCGCAACACTAATATCTAATTCGCCTAGAGCGGTTAGAATAAATAAAATTCCAGCAGTTGGCAGATTAATAGAAATTAATCGATCAAAAAACTTTTTAGGAGCAGTTTCGGCAATAATGTTTTTGCGCATAACAACAAAATACCTTAAATTGTAAAAAAAGAAGTATTATATAATAAGTTTTTATTTTTGTAATGGTTTATTGATGGAACAGGAAACAAGTTTAGACCTAGAAAAAGCAACGCCAATGATGGCGCAGTATTTGCAAATAAAACAGGAAAATGAAGGCTGTCTTTTATTTTACCGTATGGGCGATTTTTATGAGCTGTTTTTTGATGATGCCGTAAAAGCATCAAAAGCTCTTGATATTACACTAACAAAAAGAGGAAAGCACAATGGGGAAGATATTCCAATGTGCGGAGTTCCTGTCCATTCTCACGAAAGCTATCTAGCAAGGCTAATTAAAAAAGGGTTTAAAGTTGCGGTTTGTGAACAATTAGAGGATCCTGCGGAAGCTAAGAAAAGAGGCTATAAGGCAGTTGTAAAAAGAGATGTTGTTCGCCTTATTACTTCGGGAACAATTACGGAAGATACGCTGCTTGATGTCCGCAGAAACAACTATCTAGCGTGTGTAGCAGTTGGCAGAGATGCGATGGCTATATCGTGGGTTGATGTTTCAACAGGAGATTTTTTTACTCAGGAAATTATTGGCAGCAGCAAAGAAAAGAAAATAGGATTGGCATCAATCCTTTCAAGACTGGAAGCGAATGAAATTCTTGTTTGTGAAAGCGTTGTGGCAAAAGATGCTGAATTTGCAGGGGTTTTTGAAGATTATAAAGATGTTTTAAGCCTGCTTCCGCCTTCAAGATATAACGCTGAAAACGCAAGAAAAAGATTGGAGCAGTTTTTTAAGGTTCAAACTTTAGATGCTTTTGGCGGTTTTTCCAAGGCAGAGACAACGGCGGGCGGCGTTTTAATCGATTACATTGATATTACACAAAAAGGTAAAATGCCAAGGCTTAATAAGCCATTTAAAATAGGTCGGAATGAGTTTATGGAAATTGATGGTGCGACTAGAAGAAATTTAGAACTTTCTTCTAGTTTATCATCAAAGGGAGAAAGCCTTTTGTCGGTAATAGATAAAACGGTAACAGGCGCGGGCGCAAGACTCCTTGCTAAATATGTTGCGGAGCCTTTGACTAATCCATCTCGTATCAATCATCGTTTAGACTTAGTAGAGTTTTTTATTAATGCTTCAGAGGCAAGAAAGACTTTAAGAACAATTTTTATGAAATGTCCTGATATTGAAAGGGCGGTTTCTAGAATTTCATTAGACAGAGGCAGTCCAAGAGACTTGGCGGCAATTCGTGATACCTTGCAGAAGGTTCCAGAAATAAAAGCGATTATTAATAAGGCGGAAAACGAAAACGAATTTTTAAATCCTTATGAAGAAATCACAAGAGATTTAGGCTTTTATGATGATTTAAGCGGGATTTTAGATAGGGCTCTTGCAGAAGATCTGCCGCTTTATGCTCGTGATGGCGGCTTTATAGCTAAAGGATATTCTAGGGATTTAGACGATCTTAAGGTGCTTAGAGACGAAAGCCGTGTCTTGATTGCTGATTTGCAAACAAAATATATTTCTGAAACAGGGGTTACAACTCTCAAAGTAAAATATAATAAAATTGTGGGATACTATGTTGAAGTTCCAAGCAAGCAATCTCAGAAGTTAATAGATACCAAAGAGAGGAATGACGGAGGAACAGTGTTTCTGCATCGTCAGACTTTGGTTGGAAATATGAGATTTTCTACAATAGAATTATCGGGTTTAGAAGATAAAATCAGAGCGGCTGCGGAAAAAGCTTTGGCATTAGAACTCCAGCTTTTTGAAAATCTAATTAAAGACGTTCTGCTTCATTCAGATGAATTAGCAAAGACAGCCGCCTCCATAGCTGCGATTGATGTTGCCGCATCTTTGGCAGAGCTGGCATCTAATATGGGATATGCAAGACCTGTTGTTGACGATAGTCTTGATTTTGAAATTGTTAAGGGGCGCCACCCTGTAGTTGAAAAAGTTCTTTATGACAGCAACTTAAGCGGTTTTATCGCTAATGATTGTGTTTTAAATAAAAATGATTCTGGGCGGATATGGCTGCTTACAGGACCTAATATGGCAGGTAAAAGTACTTTTTTGAGGCAGAATGCTTTAATAGCTGTTATGGCTCAAATAGGTTCGTTTGTTCCCGCAGAGAAGGCTAAAATAGGCGTTATTAATAAGCTTTTTAGTCGTGTTGGCGCATCTGATGACTTGGCTAGAGGGCGTTCAACTTTTATGGTTGAAATGGTTGAAACCGCAGCAATTTTAAACCAAGCCGATGAGCGTTCGTTTGTTATTCTTGATGAAATAGGAAGAGGGACGGCAACTTTTGATGGACTTTCTATTGCTTGGGCGGTGATTGAGCATCTTCACGACATCAATCAATCAAGAGCTCTTTTTGCGACACACTACCACGAACTGACTAATTTATCTGAAAGACTTTCTAACATTGCGCTTAGAACAATGAAGGTTAAGGAGTGGCAAGGCAGTATTATTTTTATGCACGAAGTTGTTTCTGGGACGGCGGATAGATCCTACGGAATTCACGTTGCCAAAATTGCCGGACTGCCGTTGGAAGTAATTAAACGTTCGCAAGAAGTTTTAACGCTTTTAGAAAGCAGAGATTATGGAACTATGGCATCGGTTGCGGCTGATGTTCTGCCTCTTTTTGCTTCGGCTAAGATTAGAAACTTAAAAACAGAAGAACTGCCCATTAAGACCGAAGTTAAAACAGAAAAATCAGAATTTGAAAAAGAATTTATAAAAATCAATCCCGATGACTTAACGCCAAGACAGGCTTTGGAAGAGTTTTACCGTTTAAAAAAACTGGTTTTAAATGATGAATAATATAAAAGACACTTGGCTGCAAATCTGGCAGGAAGAAATCCCAGAATCGGCTAAAAAAGCTCAAATAGTTTCAACGATTAAGGACGAATTAAAAAGTCATCACGGGAAAAACTTAGAAGGACTTGAAACCAAAAGAATTAATGGGATTGATGCTGTCAGGCTTAACAGCGAAATCGTTGATAATGTTATAACCAGCCTTTTTGATTTTGCCGTTTTAAATGTCTTTAAAGAATATCAAAGCTTAGAACCGATGGCTGTTATGGCTGTAGGAGGATATGGCAGAAGAGAACTTGCGCCTTTTTCTGATATTGATATTTTGTTTCTGCTTCCTGACAGCCACAACGAAGTTCACGAACAACTTGCAATGTTTGTTTTGTATATTCTGTGGGACTGTGGTTTTAAGATAGGGCATTCTTTCCGCAGTATTGCCGAAAGTGTGGTTGATGCGAAACAAGATATGGTTTTCCGCACGAATCTTTTAGAAAACCGTCTTGTTATCGGGAATGAAAGCCTTTTTGATAATATCAATCAGGAATATAAAGCAAAGATTATTGAGGGGACGCAAGCCCAGTTTATTAAAGCTAAGTTAGAAGAAAGAGAAAACAGGCTTAAAAAGACAGGATACTCACGCTATCTATTAGAACCAGATATTAAAGATGGGCAAGGAGCTTTGCGTGATTTGCACCTGATTTTCTGGCTTACGAAATATGTTTTCGGCATTACAGAAATCTTGGAACTTGTTGAAAAAAAAGTTATGTCAGAAGCTATGGTTGCGATGTTTATTAAAGCGCATATCTTTTTATCAGAAATAAGATGTTTTCTGCACTATTACACTAAAAGACCCGATAATCGGCTCAATTTTGATATGCAACAAAAGATTGCGGAGGCTATGGGCTTTAAAAGCGGGAAAAACGCATCTGATGTTGAAAAGTTTATGAAAGCTTATTATCTCCATACCAAAGTAATAGGAGATTTAACTAAGGTTGTCTGTTTAAATTTTGAAGAAAAAAATTCTAACATATCTGAGGTTAAAACAATTTCAGGTTTTATCCTTAGCAATAATAAGCTCGATTTTGATGTCAATGAAGATTTAGCTAGTAATCCGCTTAGAATTTTTGAAATTTTTTATATCGCCCATAATCAAGAATATAAAATAAGCCCTAGAGCGTTTCAAAAAATAACCGAAAACTTGAATTTAGTTTATACCCTTCAGCAAGATGAACAGGCTAATAAATGTTTTTTGGATATTCTTACTTCTTCCAAAAATCCTGAAAAAATTATAAGAGCAATGAGTGATGTCGGCGTTTTGGGAAGATTTATGCTGGATTTTGCTAGAATTATTGCGCAGATGCAGTTTGATATGTACCACATTTATACTACCGATGAACATACAATAAGAGCGCTCGGTATTTTAAATAATATTGTATATGGACGTATTGTTTTTGATTCAGGAAAAAGTGAAGACAGCTTAAAAAATGTTAGAGAAATTGCTCAAAAAGTGCATTTAAGAAAGTCGCTTAGTGTCGCGATGTTTCTTCACGATATTGCCAAAGGCAGGGGCGGAGACCATTCTGAGATGGGAGCCAAAATAGCTCAAAAATTAGCTCCACGTTTAGGATTGAGCGAAAGTGATACAGAAAATGTTTCTTGGCTTATACTTTATCATCAATTAATGAGTAAAACCGCCTTTCAGCGTGATATTTTTGATGAGAAGACCATTGCAGATTTCGTTGCTATCGTGAAATCACCAGAAAGGCTAAGACAGCTTTATGTTTTAACTTGTGCCGATATTATTGCGGTTGGCCCTGATATTTGGACATCTTGGAAAGCCCAGCTTCTCGCCGAACTTTATAAAAGAGCTGAGGAATATATTCAAGGGGCAGCATCATTAGAATTTGAAGATAAAAGAGTTGCCGCAGTTAAGAATTCGCTTGCTCAAAAACTGGAAGATATTTGGGGCCATGATTATGTTACCAAATATTTATCTAATGCCTATCCTTCATATTGGCTGGGGTATGATGAAGCCGAACTTATACGTCATGCCGAACTTATCAAGCAGACCGAAGAAAGCAAAAATTGGTTAGGGATAGCTTTTGCGAATAACAAGAAACGTAACTTGATTGATGTTATTGTTTATACCGCAGATAGAAAAGGTTTGTTTTCAAAAATTGCAGGAGCGCTTTCAGTTTCGGGATTTTCGATTGTTGGCGCTAAGATTATGACTTTGGCAAACGGTATGGTCTTAGACAGTTTTTCGATTGAAGATTTGTTTGTTTATGATGCTAGTGTTCAGATTTTAGAAGAAAGCAAACAAGAAAAGATAAAAGCAAATATTGCCAAAGCCATCAATGATGAATTTAATATTGAAAGCGAGATTAAAACTAAGTTTAAATCGCTCGCAAGCCAGAAAAAGACACTGCAAAAAGGATATAATGTTATTGTTGATAACAATGCATCTAAAACCAATACGGTGATTGAGGTGAATGCCGAAGATTGCTATGGCTTTTTGTATTATATAACTCACGCCTTAACGGAGCTTGATTTGCAGATTTCATCGGCTCATATTTTTACCTATGGCGACAGGGTGGTCGACGTCTTTTACGTTAAAGATAAGTTTGGGCTTAAAATTGAACATAACTTGAGAATTAAGCAGATAGAAAACGTCTTAAACAAAGAGTTGTCTCAAATTTGAGACTTTAGTTCTTTATTTTGGGCGCTTAGCTGACCGCAGGCGGCAAGAATGTCTTGTCCCCTTGAGACTCTGACAGGGCAAGCAAAGCCTGCGTCTTCTAAAATCGTTGTGAACGTTTTAATTTTTTTAGAACTGGAACATTCATATTTACAGCCAGGCCAAGGGTTAAAAGGAATTAGATTAAACTTAGCTCCGATATTATGCCCTTTTACCATACTAATAAGATTTTTAGCATCTTGAGTGCTGTCATTGACATCTTTGAGCATAACATATTCAAAGGTGATGCGCTGGCGGGTTCCTGCTATTTCTTGATATTCCTGACAGGCTTTCATCAGCTCTTCTAAGGGATATTTTTTATTAATAGGCATTATTTGATTACGAATTTCATTTGTTGAGGCGTGCAGGCTTACCGCTAGCTTAACTCCCAGTTCAGATGCGGCTTTTTTCATCATTGGGACTACACCGCAAGTTGACAATGTAATCCGCCTTTTAGAAATAGAGATGCCGTCTCCGTCCATAAGAATTTTTAAGGCCGTTGCCACATTGTCATAGTTAAACAAAGGTTCTCCCATGCCCATAACTACGACATTAGAAAGGTATCTAGTCTCTGAGGTAGGAGTCGGCCATTCGCCATAAATATCACGGGCAAGCATAAACTGAGAAACAATTTCATAAGCAGTTAAATCTCTTGTAAAGCCCTGTCTTCCGGTGTTGCAGAAAGCGCAGCCAGCTTTACAGCCAGCTTGCGTGGAAATGCACAAAGCCCCTCGGTCATCTTCTGGAATATAAACGGTTTCAATTTCAGTTTTATCATCAAAACGTAAGAGCCATTTGCGTGAGTTATCAACAGAAGTTTGCTCTAAAACAACTTCAGGACGGGATAAAACAAAATGTTCTTTGAGTTTTTCTCTTAAATCTTTAGGCAGAAGAGACATCTCATCAAAACTCTTAATTCCCCGATTGTATAAAAGGTGCCAAATCTGCTTGGTTCGAAAGCTTTTTTCACCGAGTTTATCAACAGCCTTTTGAAGGTCATTTTTATTCAAACCCACAATATTTTGAGGTTTTTGAAAGTTATCCACACCAGTTGTAGACATTTTTTTGCTATCTTCGTATATCATATATTGATTATAAGTTAATGTGATTATATAGTAATTAAAGTTTTATCTAAAAAAGATATTAAACAAAAGTTTAATTTTTAGATAGGCATATTTTTTGAAGATGTTTTGCTGGAATTCAAAAGGAAACGGCGATATGGCAGTTATTAGAAATATTTTATTTTCCATTTTAGCAGTTACAGTTATAGCTGCTTGCGCTTATCGATGGGATATCAAAGGTGTGAGGAGTATGGAAGCAAAAGGAACAGCTTTTGACTATGCTCTAAAAGAGAACTTCACAGACTTTGCAGAGGTTGAATCAACACGCGGAGATTGGGACGAGACCGAAAGATATCTTATTAGAGCCAGAGCTGCTGCAGAAGGTATGACTGTAGATCCTTATTATTTCTATTTGAGACCAATCCCATACCAAGTGATTGATGAAGTAAAAACGGCTTATGCACATCTTGTTAACGCTTTAGATTCTGGCGCTAAAATATCAAACCCAGAAGTAGCGGCTGAAGCTCAAATCAGTTATGAATGCTGGATTGAAGCTTTAGGTGAGAACTTGTTCATGGATAGAATGGAAGCTTGCAAAGGGCGCTACGAAACAGCTATGAGCATTCTTGAGGGAAGAGAAATGAATCTTTCTAGAGACACCGCTGAATTTGTTAAGGCTCGTAAGGACGCCGAGCTTGCTGGAGCTCAGGAAAATGCTTTCGCAAATGGTGCTTTTGGTGATGCAACTAATCCTCTTTATGTGGTTTATTTCGGCTTTAACAAAACTAATGTTGAACCAAAATTCAAAAAGGTTATTTCTGAGGCCAGTGATGCATATAAGAAACTCAGTCCTGAACTCGTTTTGGTCAGCGGACACGCTGATACTGTTGGTTCAGACAAGGTTAATATGATTGTTTCTAGAAATAGAGCAAACAATGTTTCTAAAGCTTTAAATGAAGCAGGTGTTCCTAAGAAAAAGATGGACGTTAGAGCTTTTGGAGAAAAACAATTAGCTGTTCAGACTGGTGATAATGTAAGAGAACCTAGAAACCGCAGGGTTGAGATTGAGCTTACTGGTATTAAGCCTGAAGTTGATAATGTAGAAAAAGTTGATACGGTAGGGAATTTAGAAGAAACTCCTGTCTTAGTTTTGGAACCTATAGTTCAGATGTCATCGACGGTAACTGAAGAGCAGCCAGTGGTAGAGGTTTCCATTTCTGCCGCAAATGCTCCAGCCCCAGCTCCAACCGATGTTCCAAGCACAGCAAATATGCAGATACCATCTCCAGATGAGATGATGGCTAAATAAGCTGTATTGCTTCTAAATAAAAATTCTTAAAGCCCTTTTTTTGTTTTTCATATCACGTTTGGTTATTTTATGAAAAGAATCTAACGCTTGTTTTAAGTGACTTTATACGGCAACTAAATGAACTTTTCTTATATAAAAGATACTTCTAAATTGAGTTTTTATCTTTATGTCTTCATTAGGAGTAAGGTAAAAAAACAAAAATTTTGGTGAGGTTTAGATTGATAATCAGAACCGCCATTGCTTTTAAAAAAGATGGAAACGCTTCGGATAATCAGGGTTATGCAGTTTAAGTCAAAGTCTTTATCTTGTTCTTTTCAATGAGACAGTAAAAGAAAGAAGCTATTTTTAGTTTTAAATAAAAAAAGGCATATTTAACAAAAGATATGCCTTTTTTGGTTTTTTAAAAGATGTAAAGCTATTTGACATTACAAGCTTTATTAATGGTTTCTAAGGCATTAGAAAATCCCATAAGGGAATAAGTGTCAATAGTTTCAGTTCCTCTTGATGAGGTTCCTTTAACGACCATACGTACACCTTTTTCCATTGCATTTATAATGCTGTTGTCAATGGAAGCATTTTTTGCCCAAGCGATATCATCGTAAGCAAACAGAGAAAAACGATTGCTGCCAATTCTGATTTCGGCTTGAGATTTTTCTTTATACTTATAACCAGCAACAATGCTTACAACATTAAAGCTTTGATCGCTTGGTCTGTGAGTGACAATAGCAAAGATGTCATCACGTCTAGTATAATTCCCCTCATCTTTTTGAGGTGTGCTAGCAATATAGCAAACTTTCTTACCATCTTCGACAAGAGTATATGCCGTCCAATCGTCATAAGTCCCTATGACTTCAATGTTATTAGCCATAGTAGGCTTAACCGATAGCCCAATAATAATGAGAGCTAAATAAAATGTTTTGTTAAAAAACTTCATAAAATGTTCCTTTTCCCAGATTATTTGCCATTTTGTAAGCATAAAAGTATTAGTTATAAATGTTAAGTGTTTTTATTTCTTTATTTCTTCATCAAATGTATTTAGCTCGTCATAAGGTGTTTGACAGCGCCATTTAGCCATTCCATTTTGATCAAAGCCGCCTTCTCTAACGGGGCGCTGTGGAAAATTCCCCATTGAAATTAGACGATCGTACATAACAATAACAGCTGCCATACCAACATTAAGACAGAAGCTGGTAGGAATTTTTATCGTGTAGTCGCATTTTTTAAGAATTTCAGGACTAAGAGAACCTTTTTCTGGTCCTAAAATATATGCGGCTGTTTTGGGGTGCCTAAAACTTGGAAGATCGATTGCATCATCGATCAATTCCACTCCCACAAGAGCACAGCCTTTAGGAAGAAGCATAGAACCTACATCGGGAAATTCGTAGAAAGGCAAATGGCTCATCGTTTTTGAAGTATCGGATTGCGAGACGGTTCTTTTTTCATAATTGTGCCCAATGGTAAACATAAAACTCGCTCCAAAGGCATTAGATGACCTAAAGATGCTTCCAACATTAAAAGGTTTTGAAATACCTTCAACCCCAACTCCAAAATAACCACGCATTTTTCACCAAATATTTATAATTGTTAAACTAATATGACTTTTTTGATTATAAAAAACAAAGACTTTAACTTATATAACTTTTTTTGATAACATAAAAAAAGAATCTTATAACGGAGTTATAATTTATGTCTAAGATTACTATGGCTTCCTTAATTAATGATATGAAATTTAATCCACAGTCCCATCTTCACTTCTTAGAGGAGAGAGGTCTTGCTTTTGAAAATAAAGAATGGTGGTATTTAACATTATCTGGCGGTTTGGTTACAATTCTTGGGAGTCTTGCCGATATGCTGCAGAAATGGATGCAGGGATATGTCTTTTTAGCCCCGCTTTTAGGACTTATTGTTACGCTTACAGCTTGGTATGTTCAGCTTAATTATAAGAAAGAATACCTTGCAAATAATATGTTAAAGGAAGAATTTTTAGAAATTTTTAATAATCATATTGAAATGAATGATGATAACCACCCATTTAATTATAGTAAAAGAGGAGAGATGTTCCGCCGTAAAATTAGATATAAGCAGGCGCTAACGCATTGTATGGGAAAACTGTCACTGTTTTCGATAATTGTTTTGTTTTGCATTATGATGCTGGCCAATGAGATTAGGCTATGAGAAGGTTTTTACTCTATATCTTGCCTCTAATTTTACCGAGTTTAATTTATTTTGGCTGGAAGCATTTAAAGCAGTTGTCTGGAAGAAAAGATGAAAAAACAGCTCTTTCTGACGTTCCTTGGGCTATTCTAATAATTATAGGCGCAATTTTAGCCATCGTTTTTTTAGGTTTTTTTACAATGGGAGAGAAAGCTCCAACTTCAGCTAAATATGAACCTCCTAGATATGAAGATGGAAAATTAATTCCTGCAAAGATGAAATATTGAGATGAAACAAGCACTAAAAATAAAACTTTCAACATTTATGCAAGATCCTGCGATAGAGAATATCTTTACGATAATGGGAGATCGAGGTGGAGATATTAAATTTGTGGGTGGCTGTGTTCGTGATGCTATCTTAGAAAGAAAAACGCAAGATATTGACTTGGCAACAGATCTTAGACCAGAAGATGTCGTTGCTATTTTAGAAGAAAATAATGTTCCATATATTAAAGATAAAGGCATAGAGTATGGAACCGTTACCGCGCTTATCAGCAATATTTATTTTCCTGATATTAAAAAAGTTGAAATTTCTAGCTTGCGTAAAGATGTTGAAACTTATGGAAGACAGGCAAAAGTAGAATATAGCCGGCATTTTCAAGAAGATGCTATGCGTAGAGATTTTACCATTAATTCGCTTTATGCCGATTTTGATGGTACGCTTTATGATTATTTTAATGGCTATGAAGATTTATTAGAACATAAATTGATTTTCATTGGTGATCCTGATGAAAGAATAAAAGAAGATTATTTAAGAATCTTAAGATATTTTAGGTTTTACGCAACAATCGATAATATGATGTTGGATCAGTATGCCCTAGCTGCTTGCGTTAATAATGCTGATAACCTCTATCAGTTATCGCCTGAGCGAATAGCTAAAGAATTCTTTATGATTTTAGATTCTAAAAATCCTTCTAAAGTTTTAAGCTTAATGAAAAAAGGCAGTATCTTAAAAGAGATTATTACGGGTGTGACTAATTTTGATACTTTAGATTATCTAGTCGACCTTGAAAATAAATCCAAAACGATTTTGCCTAACGTTACCTCGGGTTTAGTTAGAAGGCTTGCATCAATAACAAAGCCATCTAAAGAAATAGCTGGGAAAAATGCAGAAAAATTAAGGTTGTCAAAGGCACAGACAAAAAGGCTGATAGACTTATCAGATCCGCCTTTTGAAGTTTTTAATGAAATTGAAAAGGCCCAAGCCAGAAGAATTCTGCATAATTATGGTTCAGAATTATTTCAAGATGTTGTTCTTTTGAGATGGTCTCAAGAAATTAGTAAATCTGGAAGTATGGATACTTCAACGACAGAAAAATGGTATGATCTTCTTGATATGGCATCAGAATGGCGTCCTTTGGAGTTTGGAGTTAAGGGTTCAGATGTTATTAACCGAGGAATCCCCAAAGGCAAATATGTTGGTGAAATTTTGTTCGAGCTGGAAAATTGGTGGCAGGATAGAGATTTTCGCCCTGAAAAAGAAGAAATTCTGCAGGAATTAGATAACCTAGTTTTGAAATATCAAAAAAACCTATGATTTTCTTATTTTTATGATGGTTCTCAAATTAGAAGAAAAAATCATAGCTTCCATAATGCTGGGACCAAGTGAGCCAACATATATATTATGGAATAGCCAAGATAACGTACAAAATAACAAAGATGTTCTCAATTTTAGATTATCTAACTTAAAAAAAGCATATGTGCCAAGTACGCTTGCAAAAATTGGCAGGATATCAATGGGTCTTTGATATTTATAGATGCCTGATACAAGATATAAAATAACAAACAAAATCCAGAGCTTGTTAAATTTAGAATTTAAAGATAAGTAGTTTCTAATAATTGTTACAATAGACATTACGGCTCCAGTATTTGCATTAAGCAGAATAAAGTGGGGAACCAAAAAAACACTTTGAACAATCAGCAATATTTTGAGTTTTTTTTCATCACGGTTAAGAAAACCGCTGACACCGAAAAACAGAGCAAAAAAGCCAAGAATTTGGGCAACAACAATGTTTGACATTAGACATTAAACAAGAAGTTTACAATATCGCCGTCTTTGACTTCATAGGTTTTCCCTTCTGAACGCATTTTTCCAGCTTCTTTTGCTCCTTGCTCTCCATGGTATTGTATATAATCATCAAAAGAAATTGTTTCAGAGCGGATAAAACCCTTTTCAAAATCGGTATGAATGACGCCTGCAGCCTGAGGAGCTAACGAGCTTTTGCGTAGCGTCCAAGCTCTTACTTCCTTAGGACCTGCAGTAAAGAAAGTTATTAAGTCTAATAGTTCATAACCCTTTTTTACGACTTTGGCTAAACCTGTTTCCTCTAAACCTAAGGTTTCCAAAAATTCCTTCTGCTCATTTTTATCAGTTAAGACCGCAACTTCGGCTTCAATCGCTGCTGAAATGACAACTGCAGAGTTGCCTTGTTTTGCTGCCATTTCAAAAACTTTTTTTGAAAAATCGTTGCCCGTTGCTGCCGCATTTTCATCAACATTACAGGCATAAAGCACAGGTTTTGCGGTTAATAATTGCAGCATATTAAAAATTTTGAGGTCTTCTTTGTTTTCTTTGGAAGGTTTGGCAATTCTTGCGGGCTTTCCTTCTCTTAGAGCCGCAAGGACTGGTTCCATAACGCTAAATTGTTTTTTAGCTTCTTTATCTCCAGATTTGGCTTTTTTATCGATAGGGACAATTCTTTTTTCCATACTTTCTAAGTCAGCTATCATAAGTTCAGTTTCAACTGTTTCGGCATCTCTAACCGGGTCAATCGAGCCTTCAACGTGTGTGATATCAGAATTTTCAAAGCATCTTAGAACATGGACAATGGCATTAACTTCTCGAATATTAGCTAAAAATTTATTGCCCAAACCTTCACCTTTAGATGCACCTCTTACTAAACCAGCAATATCAACAAATTCGATATTGGTTGGTACAATCTTTAAAGGATTAACAATACCTGCAAGTTGATCTAAGCGGTTATCGGGAACAGCAATTATACCTACGTTTGGTTCAATCGTACAAAAAGGATAGTTGGCAGCTTGCGCATTAACTGTTGCCGTTAAGGCATTAAAAAGAGTTGATTTGCCAACATTAGGAAGACCGACAATACCACAATTAAAACCCATTTTTTTATTCCATTTCTTTATCGTTGTTCTTTGAAATTGCTGCTAAAGCTTTAGCAAAAGCATTTTTCATAATAGATGTTTCTTCAACGGCTTCTTTTTTTATTTGTTCTTTTGTTGAAAGTTCTTTTTTGCTTTGAGATAAATTTTTATCATCTTTTTTATTTTTAGGCTGCTTTTTTACAACAAGTTTGTTCATAAAATTATTGGCACCTTGTTCTAATAAGACGCTAAAATTCTCAGCTATGTTTTCTGTCGTTTGTTTAATTATTTCTAGGTCATCACCGCTAAAATTCCCAAGGACATAGTCAACAACCATACCTGAGTATTCTGGACGGCCAATTCCAATTCTAATCCGTGTATAGTTTTGATTTCCAAGGCAGGCATCAATACTTTTGAGACCATTATGTCCCCCATGTCCGCCTCCTGTTTTAACTTTAATTTTTCCTAATTCCAAATCCAAATCATCATGGATAATAATAATATGGCTGCAATCTATTTTGTAAAATTGTGAGGTTTTAGCAACGGCTTTGCCAGAAAGATTCATATAAGTCTGAGGCTTAATTAAAATAACTTGATTATCATCAATATTGCCCTGAGTTATTTTGGCATCAAATTTGTTTTTATAGGCTAAAAAATTATGACGGCGAACAATTGCGTCCGCCGCCATAAATCCTACATTGTGGCGGTTGAGAGCATACCCTTCATTTTCAGGATTGCCAAGTCCAGCCACAAGAAACATAACAGAGAATTACTCCTTAGCTTCACTTGCAGCTTCAGCTGCTTCACCTTCAGTCGCAGCAGCATCTTCGTCATCTTTAACAACAGTAGGAGCTGCAATCGTTGCGATTGTAAAGTCTCTATCATCAACAACAGGTCTAACACCTTTAGGAAGATCGATGTCACTGATTTTAACAGCATCACCGATTTGAAGACCAGCTAAATCAACAACAAAATGTTCAGGAATATCATCTGGTTTACAATGAATTTCGATTGTACGGCGTACAATATTAAGAACACCACCAAGTTTAATACCTGCACAGGTTTCTTCATTTAAGAAGCTTACGTGTACGTCAACAGTGATTTCGGAATCTCTGGAAATTCTTAAGAAATCGACATGAAGAGGACGATCAGTAACAGGGTGTTTTTGAATATCTTGGCAAAGAGCACGATATTTGTCTTTTCCAACATGGAGCTCAAACTGACGGGTCCAAAGACCAGTTGTGTTCATCTCTTTTTCCATATCACGAGGGGAAATAGAAATCAAAACAGGGTTTTTTTTATCGCCATAAATAACGCCTGGGATCATTCCTGCACGACGTGTAGCTCTGGCGGCCCCCTTACCAACCTTTTCACGTTTTTCAACGTTAAGAGAAGTTAATTTTGTTGACATTTTTATAAATCCTTTAAAAAAATAAAATCAATAGTTATGTCGACCTCCAAGGGTGTCTTCATAACATGCTAAAAAAGCATTACAGATATTTACCGTTAAGTTCAGCAAAAAGCAAGCAGATACTTTACTTTTCTTAAGTTTATTTTACGCAAAACTTGAAAACTTAATCGAACAAACTTGAGACCGATCGGTTTTCTGTAATACGCAAGATTGACTCCCCGATTAATGGTGCAATGGTTATTGGCCTAATATTATGAGCATTTTTAACGCTTTCTGTTATTTTAATGCTGTCAGTAATAACCAAAGAAGATAGCGGTGAGTTTACAACTCTTTCTATAGCGCTTCCAGAAAGAACACCGTGAGTTACATAAGCCGAAGCTCCTTTTGCTCCTTTGTCGATTAAGGCCTTGGCCGCATTGCAAAGAGTTCCTGCTGAATCTACAATGTCATCAACTAGGATGCATTGCTGATCTTTAACGTTTCCGATGATATTCATAACCTCAGATACGCCAGCTCTTTCACGTCTTTTATCAATAATAGCCAAATCTAACCCCAATCTTTTAGCAATACTTCTTGCTCTTACGACTCCGCCGATGTCAGGAGAAACGATAACCGTATTATTTTTATCAAAGTTACGTTCAATATCTCTGACTAAGACAGGTGCGGCAAAAAGATTGTCAACAGGGACATCAAAAAACCCTTGAATCTGCGCTGCGTGCAAATCAAGGGTTAAAACTCTGTCAGCTCCTGCGGTAGAAATTAAATTTGCAACCAGCTTAGCTGTTATTGGCGTTCTAGGTCCTGTCTTGCGATCTTGTCTTGCATAGCCAAAATAAGGCAAAACTGCGGTAATACGTTTGGCTGAGCCCCGTCTTAAGGCATCAATGCAAATAAGAAGTTCCATAAGGTTATCATTTGCAGGATAAGAAGTTGATTGAATGATAAAAACATCTTCACCACGAACATTTTCATGAATTTCAGCAAAAATCTCATTATCAGAGAATCTACGGAAATCAGCTTTTGTTAGTTTGGTATCAAGATATTTAGCAACTTCTTCTGCAAAAGGGATATTGCTTGTTCCCGAAAGGATTTTCATTTTTTTGCTCCCTTCCAATTAGCTCAAAATAAATCCTGTTGGCAAATTAGCAACCATATCTATACCTGTAAAGCTTGAATAGCTTTTGTGGATAAAATTATTAGGAAAATGAAGCTCAAAGCTATAGAAACACTTGAATATCAATGGTGTTTGTTTTTTATATGTACTATTATTTTTATAATATTTAATTGTAGATTTTTTATCTAAACTTTTTAGATTCGGTGCTTTTTGGATATAAAAAAATCAAAAAAGAGATAAAAATAAAGAATAACAAGGTTTTTTATTGGACAATATCTAAAAACTTGTTGACAAAAATATAAAATTTGTTATTCTTAAAATTATAGTTAAGGAATTTAATGAAGCCTATAGGAGCAAAACAATGATAACAGAAAAATTTGAAGCATTTCAAACGAAGGGTGATCTTAAGGCTTTTTTATGTGGAATTGATAGCGCCGCTAAAGGTTATGATCGAGATGCCGTATTGGCAGAAGTCGCCGCTTCTAAAATAGCTGAAGCCGCAGGTGTTGTTCTGGCAGCAAAAGGCGGAGTTAAGGCTGTATTAGCGGAGACATTAACTTTAGGTGCAAATACCGTTATAAATATTGACAACAGCAACAAGCAACCAGACAAGAAAGCTGCTGGCAATATTATGGATATAATAAAAAAAACAAGAGCTCCCTCACGCTAAATTGAAATTAAACATTTTAACTAAAAGGCTTATTCTAAAAGAGTAAGCCTTTTTTGTATTATAAGCATATTTTAGTTACGACCTTTGCTGCAGCATCGCAGTAAGGTAAAACAATATCCAAATTTTTCTTAGGTTTATTTGTATTTTGATATTCAAGAGCTTTTTCTACTAAGTTTTTAAATAAGGCATTGGCAATATTACCAAGACCAGATTCTGAATGACTTTGAATTATTAAAATATTTTTATATTCTGCGGCCTCAACAAATCCCATATTGAGTGTTCCATCTTTTTTTACACTATAGGCACACGGAGTTAATTGCGGGGCAATGGTATCAGAACCAACAGCTTGATGATGAGAACTATAGCACCCAACTTGCTCTAACCCGATAATCTTTGCTAATTTGGAGCCCTTAATAATTCTTATATCGTGTGATGATGGGACAGGGTGAGAACCGCATTTTTCTCCTCTGTTAAGTTTTTCTTGCCAGATAACAACATCTTCAGCTTTCATATCACTTTTGCCAGCTAAGGTGTGAACATCATCATCTGGAAAAATATCAGGAAGATGCTGGATAAGAGTTCCTCTCTCTCCTAGTTTTTCTTCTGAGTGTTCTTCCTGCCATATTTTGCCTAGGATAACGTTTACGACTTGCATTCCTCTGCAAAAAGCAAGGAGAGGTTTTCCCGTTTTTACAGCGTTGCGTACAAAACAATTCTCTAATGCAAAGCGTTCTTTTTCATTATCTTCTTCAATTATTGTTTTGGGGTGTTTTTCCTTGCCGTAAACCTTTGGATCAATATCTCCTCCTCCAGGAAGAGCGTATCCATCAATATTTAAAGCAATTTGGGTAACGTCAGCATCTCTTGGAACAAGAACAGGAATGCCGCCATTAACGGCAATATAGTAACAAATAAGCTGAACTTTGGCATAGCGTTCATTTTCATTTTCACTAGAAAGTATGTTGTCATATAAAGCGATTAAAGGTTTTTTTTGACATTCTTGTTCTAGTTCTTTGATGTTCATTTTTTAGTTTGCTCCCCTAAGCTCACCTTTAATTAAAGCAGCTAAAACCGCAGATGAAGTATGCATTCTGTTTTCAGCTTGATCAAAAACAACAGATTGTTTGCTGTCAATTACATCGGCTGTAACTTCTTCCTCTCTGTGAGCAGGCAGACAATGCATAAAAACGGCATCATCTTTGGCTTTCTTCATAAGATTAGAAGTTATTTGATAAGGCATAAAAGCTTTAAATTTGGTGTCTTTTTCTTCTGGGGAATCACCCATTGATAACCAGACATCGCCGTAAACGGCATCGGCATTTTTTAAAGCCTCTTCGCAGTCGTGGGTTACAACAATTTGACTTCCAGTTTTTTTAGCAATTTCTTTGGCTCTTGCAACTACTTCAGCGTTAGGTTCGTAGCCTTCAGGGGTCGCAACAGAAAAATCAGTGCCACATAAGGCACAAGCTTCTAATAAGCTGCTAACAACGTTGTTGCCGTCACCGATATAAGCTAGCTTGCTAGTTTCAAGATTTTTGCGTACTTCGTATAAAGTCATTAAATCTGCAATGCTTTGGCAAGGGTGATGACCATCTGTCAAAGCATTAATCACAGGGATTGTTGCTGTTTTAGCTATAGCTTCAACATCTGAATCTTTATAGGTTCTGATAACAAAAGCCTTAGCATAACGGCTGATTACATTTGCCGTATCTTCTATTGTTTCGCCGCGGCCTAATTGTAATTCATTGCCATTGGTTGTAACGGGTATTCCGCCAAGACCAGCGATTGCAGCTGAAAAAGAAAGGCGTGTTCTCGTTGATGGTTTGTTAAAATACATAACAACAGTTTTGTTGGTTAATAAATCTTTGTCTTTTAATGGATTTTTTTTGAATTCAAGAGATAATTCGATAAGGTGGAGAAAATCTCCTGAAGTTAAGTCTGATGTTTTTGTTAGGTCTTTTAAAGGCATATAATTCTCCAAAAATAGAAGTGATTTTTTTAATCATATCGTATAAAAAAACCGTTACAAGCAAAATGTAACGGTTTTTTTGTTTTGGGTTTTGCGCTACTATCTTGTTTTTTCTTTAATTATTTGTGAAAGATTAGGCGCGCAGTTTTTTTTCTGCTCTTTTATTGCTTTGATTTTAGCTTTTGCTTCCTGCTGTTTAATTTCAACAGTTTTAGCTTTTTCAGTTTTGTTTTCATCGCCAAGAGTTTTGCTCACGATTTCATAAAGATTGCGTGAAATAGAAGGCTTTGCAGCAATATCATGCAAAGTGTTTTTCATCAAATCCTGACGTTCAGAGTCAAATTTGCGCCAATTTCCAAAAACAGATGCCATTTTAGCTGCGACGTGAGGATTGATGTCATCAAGTTTTTTAATTTGCTCGGCAACAAAATTATATCCTGAACCGTCTTTAGCGTGGAAAAGAGCGGCATTATTAGCAAAACCACCGACTAAAGATCTAAATTTATTAGGATTTTTAATATCAAAAGCGGGGTGTTCGGTTAAATCTTTTACCTTATCCAGAGTGTCTGGGCGGTCAGAGGTTGATTGTGCTGAAAGCCACTTGTTTACAGCCAAAGTTTCATTTTTATAACGATTATAAAAATCACTAACAGCCTTTTCTCCGTTTTCTCCCTGCTGGTTTGCCATAATTCTTAAGCCGACTTCACGGTCATTCATATTATTGGCATCGCTATAATGTCTTGCCATTAAGTCTTTGATTTTATCGTCATTATCAATCTGAGATAAATAGGACAAGGTAGCATTGCGCAAGGATCTTCTGCCTGAAGATGAGGCATCAGGAATATATTCGTCTTTAGAGCTTTCATTATTATAAACTTGAAGCAAATCTTCTTTTAATCCTGAGGCAATAGCTTTGCTAAAAGTTTTCCTTGCCAAATGAATAGCGTCAGGATCAATGGTCTTGAACTGTTCGGCTATATAATCTTCACTTGGCAAAGTAATAGCTTTGGCAATAAAAGCCTTATCTAAGCTGTCATCTTTGAGATAACCACGGAGGGTTTCAATATATTTATTATCAACCTTTGGTGTTTCGCCATTTTGAATTTCTTTAACCATAGAGATTAGTTGCTTAGTTGAATATTGATAACCCGCTTCCCAGCGATTAAACAAATCGGTGTCGTGAGCCATTAAGGTGCGGTATTCCTCGGCGCTATAATCAACGTCGAGCTTTACTGGTGCCGTAAACCCACGGTTAATGGAAAGAATGGGAGCTTCATTGACATCGGTGAATTTAAAAACCTGTTCACCGTTTTCTAATCTTAGAATGCAAGATGTTCCAAGCTCATCTTTTCCGCCGTCAAGTTTCAAAGGAAGCTCTTGACCATTTTGATTAAGCAGTCCAACTTCTAAAGGAATCAAGAAAGGCTGGTTATCTTTATTGCCAGATTTTTGAGAAACCTTGAGTTCATAGGTCTTAGTTTTAGGGTCGTATTTGCCTTCAGCTTTTACTTCAGGGGTTCCTGATTGATGATACCAAGTCATCATCTGCTTTAAATCCACATTAGGATTGGCATCAGCAATAGCTTTAACAAACTCATCACAGGTAACAGCTTGACCATCGTGTCTTGCAAAATAAAGATCCATACCTTTTCTAAAGCCGTCTTTGCCTGTAAGTCTTTCCATCATACGGATAACTTCAGCCCCTTTTTTATAGACGGTTGAGGTGTAGAAATTATTGATTGAAACATAAGAATCAGGACGGATAGAATGTGATAAAGGGCTGGCATCTTCAGGAAACTGAGCTGCTCTCAAGTTCATAACATCATTAATTCTTTGAACAGGGCGAACTCTCATATCAGAAGAGAACTCTTGATCTCGGTATGACGTCAAACCCTCTTTAAGAGTAAGGTTGAACCAATCTTTCAGGCAGACACGGTTTCCCGTCCAGTTATGAAAATATTCGTGAGCCACAACTCGTTCAATATTGGCATAGTCAGCATCATTTGCCGACTGCGGATCTGCTAACACCGCACGATCGTTAAAAATATTAAGCCCCTTGTTTTCCATTGCGCCAAAGTTAAAATCAGAAACGGCAACAATGTTAAAGACATCTAAATCATATTCACGACCAAAGGCTTTTTCGTCCCAAGCCATAGCTTTTTTTAGAGATTCCAAAGCAAATTTGGTTTGATGTTCTTTGCCGTGTTCAACGTGGATAGCAAGCTTAATTTCTCTGCCAGACTTCGTTGTAAAAGTGTCTTCAACTCTAGCTAAATCGCCCCCAACTAAAGCATAGAGATGAGCAGGTTTTGGCCAAGGATCTTCCCATACGGCAAAAAGACGTCCATCGTCTAATTCTCCACGTTCTTTGGGATTGCCGTTAGCCAGCAAAATAGGAAACTTATCTTTATCGCCCCTAATGGTCGTTTTAAAAGTTGTCATAATATCAGGACGATCGGGATAATATGTTATTCTTCTAAAACCTTCAGGTTCGTTTTGGGTTGTAAAAACGTTATTAGAAACATAAAGCCCTTCCAATCTGGTGTTGGCTTTAGGATTAATGGCGTTTTGGATTTTAAGTTCAAAATTGGCAGGAGGATTTAAAATGGTAATTCCTCCTTCTTTTTTTACAAAGTCTTTTGCTTCAAGAGGTTTGCCGTTAATTGCAATATTAAGAAGCTCCATATCTTCGCCCAAAAGCTCAAAAGGTACAGCCTTGCCTTCAGCGTCAACCATACGTTCAACTTTCATCGTTGAAGTAACAACCGTTCTTTCGGGATCTAAATCAAATTCCAATTCTACGCCGTTTAAAGTGTAGTCTGGCTCTTTGTAATCCTTACGGTATTTCGTTTGTGGTTTATTTAAAGCTTCAGCCATCTCATAAATCCTCGTTTCATATGGTAAAATTTAAGGTAAATTGTAGAAAAAATATCAATTTTGTCAATAATTATTAATCTATTGTAGGATAACTGCTTAATCTGCTATACATATTTTAAGATTAAAAAAGAAGGTTAATAACGGTTTATCTTATGAACAAATTTTCATTAATAATAGAATCATTTTTAAAAAGAACGTTTAGGGTTGAAAAGGAAATAGAGCCGTTTTTCTGGGAAAAGAAGACGCTTTCAGAAATGACTAATGCCGAATGGGAAATGCTTTGTGATGGCTGCGGCAAATGCTGTCTTTATAAGATTGATAATGAAGATGGAACAAAAACGCTTTTTACCGACATAGCCTGCCGTCTTCTTGATACGGAAAGATGTTCTTGTAAATTATATAAATATCGTCAGGAAGTTGTTTCTGATTGTCTTAAAATAACTATGGAAGACTTGGCAAAAAATCCTAGATGGGTTCCTAAGACTTGTGCCTATTATCTTTTATATACAGGGCAGAAATTAAAGGACTGGCACCCTCTGATAAGCGGGAATAAAGAAAGCGTTCACGAGGCAAAGGTTTCGACTAGAGGACGTGTAATTTCAGAAAATGACACTGATGATGCTCTTGAAGACCATATTGTAGATTGGGACGATATTTGACTAAAAAACAAGTGCTTATTAAAGACTCAGATATTGTGGTTGAAATAAAAAAATCACCACGAGCCAAAAGATTGAGTTTAAAATTAAATATTGCTAAAAAAAACTTTGTTTTGGTTATTCCTACAAAGGTCGCAGAGGAAAGAGCTTTTGATTTTTTGCGGCGTAATAAAGAATGGCTTCATAAGAGATACGAGGAAGTTGAAGATATCAAAACATTTAGCGATGGTATGACTTTTGATTTTTTAGAGAAAAAATATGTTATCTGCCATAAACCTGAAGCAAGAAGAGGAATATGGCTTGAAGAAAATAGTCTTATGGTTTCGGGAAATGCAGAAGAACTTGGAATTAGAGTTGAACGTTTTTTAAAAAAAGAAGCTCTAAAGTTCTTCACTGCAAAATCTTATGCTATAGCTGCCAAATTGAGAGTCAACGTTTCATCGGTGAGAATGAAAGATACGGTTTCAAGATGGGGCAGCTGCTCTTCTAAAAATAATCTTAATTTTAATTGGCGGCTTGGTTTTGCTCCGTTGTTTGTCTGCGACTATGTGGTTGCTCACGAAGTTGTCCACCTGCTTGTCAGAAATCATAGTAAAGAATTTTGGGACGAGGTTCGCAGCATTTGTCCTTATTTAAAAACCGCAAGATTTTGGTTAAAACAAAATGGTAAAAAGCTTTTTTGTTATCAAACTTGAGCTTGTTGTTTACAGGCGCTAACAACAGCGTTTGTTATAGCTAATCACTTATAACCTTATCCATAATTTCTTTAAATATCTGTGCTGGCAGATTGCCTCCTGTAACATTTTTCATAGGACTGTCATCAACATTTCCAACCCATACCCCGCAGATATAATCGCTCGCATAGCCGATAAACCACGCATCACGGTTGTTTTGAGTAGTCCCTGTTTTGCCTCTGGCTGCAGCATTTTTTAATTTAGCTCTTTTTCCTGTTCCTTTTTCAACGGCTTTTTTTAGCATCAAGTCAAGGTCATCAATTTCTATTTTTGGAACAACTCTTTTAGGAGCGTTATATTTGTGTTTAAAAAGATTAAACCCTTCACGGCTGTAAACCTCATTTATGCCATAAGGTTCAACCTTTAAACCGTCGTTGGCAAAAACGCTGTAAGCTTTAGTCATATCCCATAAATTAGTTCCGTTTGCACCTAGTGCCAGAGCCGGAACATTTAAAATCGGCGTTGTTATTCCTAGCTTTTGAGCATTTTTTATCACCTTATCCCGCCCTATTTTTTCAGATAAAATTACGGGAATAGTGTTGATTGATTTTACTAAAGCTTCGGTAAGGCTTACTTTGCCATAATGTTCATTACTGTAGTTATTAGGGCTCCAGCCATCGATAGTTATCGCTTCATCGGTTAGAATAGAGCTTGGAGAAAAACCATTTTCTAAGGCGGTTAGATAAACAAAAGGCTTAAAAGTCGAACCTGGCTGTCTTAAACTTTGGGTCGCTAAATTGAATTGGCTTTTACTATAGTTTATTCCTCCCACCATCGTTATAACTTCTCCCTTTTTGTTGAGAATTATAACAGCGCCATCTGAGACATTTTTGGTTCCTTTGTTATCGGCAATTATGCGTTCCAATGTTTCTTCGGCAATACTTTGAATCTCTGGGTTAAGGGTTGTAAAAACATTAATATCTTCAGTGGTATCGATATGATTTTCTTCCATTTCTACATTATAAATCCAATCGGCAAAATGTCTGGCTCCTGCCACTCGATAAGGATTTATAATTTCTGACTTGTTTTGAATAGCTGTTTCGGCTTCATTCTTGGTAATAAAACCAACATTGACCATATTAGCTAAAACCTGAGTTGCCCTGTCTTCTGCCTTGTCTAACGAATAAACAGGGTTATATCTGGAAGGGGCTTTTAAAAGTCCTGCTAAAACCGCAGATTGGAATAACGACGCATCACGAACACTATTGTTAAAATAACGCTGGGAGGCGGCTTCCATACCATAAACCCCAGCACCCAAATAAACGCGATTAAGATAGATATTTAAAATTTGCTCTTTAGAAAAATTTTTTTCAAGCCACAAAGAAATTAGAAGTTCTTTTGCTTTCCTTTTAAACGTTTTTTCGTTGCTTAAAAAAAGATTTTTTGCAACCTGCTGGGTTATTGTACTGCCGCCTTGTCTAAATGAAAGATGTCTGATGTTGGAGAGCATAGCCCTAGCTATACCTAAGGGGTCAATTCCAAAATGGGAGAAAAATTTTCGGTCTTCGGTGGCAATAATTGCTTGGATAAGATAAGGCGAGACATCTTTTACCGTAATGGTATCTCCATAGATTTGACCATAAGTTGTTATGGTATCACCATTAGCCGCAATAATGTTGATGGCAGGCTTTCTTGTGGAGTTAATAGCATCTTCAATGTCGGGCATATTTTGGGCGTTCCAAAAAACTAAGCCCGTTGTCATCATAAAAATGACAAAAATAAATAAGAAAAACCATAAAAAAACCTGTTTTAGCAAATTAGACGAAGATTTTTTCTCCTTGCTCTGCTTGCGGGTTTTCTTAGTCTTTGGAGTCTTTTTAGAGTTTTTATTGTTTTTCATTATAAAAAATTATTTGCAATACAATATGTTGTAGGGTTATAAAAATATCTTATTGTATTTGACGAGGGTAAAAATACAGTTAATTTATTAATTTTAGCAAAAGATTTTAAATGCAAATGAACCGCTATATATCGATAAATTTTGAAGAACCTCTAGTTAGACGTCTTGAAAATATTGCGACTAAAACAGGAATGAGCTTAGATGTTTGTGCTTTACAGGCAATATATGAATATATTGAAAACTGGGAAGATTTTTATAATTCTGAAATGCTTAATCCTGAAGAAGATGAAGAACGCTTCTTTTTAACGGCCATTTGATTTTTGCAAAATTTTTGCAGTATCTATGCTTTTAATGTTGTTATTACTGCTAACTCTCCTAATAATTTCACGAGCTCTTTTTGATGGTAGTTTGGTCAGAAAACCTCCGCCTTTGCCGTTTTTATATGGAGGGGTGCGTCCAACAGAAAGATATTGCTCTGCTGTAGGATCTAATATTTCGCCCCCTTTATTTTGAAGCCACCAGTGTGTAACGCCTAAATCATCTTTGCCTCGGCAAGGCGTATAGCCAGAGTTTGATCCACCTAAAAGGTGATACAAAGCTTCTGATGCGGCATAACAATGACCCGCCATTGGATTGGTTTCAATATAAGATGCTCTAAATTCTGGCTTTAACAAATCAGGGGTTAAAACCTTTTTGATTTGAGATATTAGTAAAGCTTCTCTTTTCATAATATAAATATGACCTAATAAAAAACGTGTATGTTTTTATTATAGCGTTTTTTGCTCGCAGCTCAAGCCGCTTTTGCTTCTGAATCCTCAACAGGTTTTGAAGGTTTTTCATAATAGAAGAAAAGACCGATGCCAGTTAAAATCGCACCAAAAGCAGAAAGAGCTAAAGAATATCTTAAATTGATGCCCAAAAAGGCCATAGCCGCACAGCATATTAGAGCAAGAACGCTTCCTATATCCCACCCAGCTTCAGCATAAAATTGAAAATATAAAGGATTAGATGTTGTTTTAGATACATTATATACCGCAGTCATACCCGCAGGAGTGAAGAAACAAAAAGATATACTGTAGAGAATATCAAAAGCAATAACTGTGGTATAATCATAAGCAAATAAAGCTCTTCCTAAGTTGGTTATAATAATTAAGGCGATAGAAATACGGTAAATGCTTTTGCCTTTGCCCTTGTCAATAAAACGTCCGAGAACAAAGCTCATTACAGCCATAAAAAATCCCAGCAATGAAAGCAGCCAGCCATAAATTTGAAAATTTTCACCAAAGAGTTTAAATAAAATTATCGGCCACGCTGTAACCGTTTGCATAAAACCCCAAACAATAAAGATTTTCATACCAAATTTACTGACACCTTTTTTTTCTTTTCTGGTAAGCTTTTTCATTTTAACATCTGGCAGTAAAAACAAAGGAATAGACGCAAGAAAAGTTAAAAAAGATGTAATGCCGAAAGCAACTTTAGGTCCGTATATGGTAAGAAGACTGCCAGATAAAAGCGGGCCAACAATAGTTGCTATTTTAGAAAGACCTTCTCTTATGCCAAGCGCTGTTCCTCTTTCTTCAATTCTGCCCGAGTTGGCAAAGAAAGTGTGATATGACAGCCAATAAAGACAATCGGCTACAGTATTAATGCCAATGTAGATATAAAGCCATTGGTTAAGCCCCGTAACAGGTATAATTGCAAGAGGAGGCAGGCACAAAACCATGCTTCCTATGATTAATGTTTTTTTACAGCCAATTTTATTAATCAAGATTAATGATAACGGTCTGAATAAAAATCTAAAAACGAAGATTCCTGCAGACGTTAGGAAAACAAAAGGCAGCGGTACTCCTGCTTTGTATAAGAAAACCATAGAGAACATACAAAGCATCTGCCATGCCATATACAAAAAGGCATAGTGAGTATTTAATAGATTGACCGATTTATCAGAAGAACAAAACAAGGCAAAATTAATGTTAAAACGTCTTTTGGTTTTACCTGAGGAAAAAAACATAGCAAATACCTCGCTTACTTAAGTTAGGCATCTTTTAAACACATTTTTTTGAAATGTCGATATATAAATATAAAAAAGCTAAATATTATTCAATTTCAGCTAATTCATCGGAGTATTTGTTGATATGCTTATTAATTCCAGGATTTATATCATTGATAATAAAGTCGGCAATTCTTTGAGGGTTGCTAGACTCTGGGCTAGGAAATTGATTTGCCCATTCGTTCATTTTAACTGTCAGGCTGCATAAAGAACCGCCAATTACTACGTGGCTGCTTTCAACTAGTTTTCTAGCCTCAAGAAAATTTTCAGGTGTGGTATCTTCCCAAACAGAGTTAACGAGTTTTTCAAATAGTTCAAAACGACGCTCAAGTTTAGCTTCAATATCAAGCAAAATTTTTTCGATGTTCTCACAGGTTTTAGCAAAATTTGCATCTTGTTTAAATTGTCTGCTCTTAGTTGTATCTCTCATGGCATGGATAAATGTTTTGAGGTGTTTTCGAACAGTGTCAAAACACTTCTCAAAATAAGAAACAGACAGGAATAAATCAGCATAACTTTCTAGAAAGCCCGGAATTTCATCAATTGAAATATTAAGTTTTGATGCCATAAGATTCAATTTTTTACGAACTTTTTTAGTATCAGGGTTACGGAGAATATTGACTAAGTCTTCATAATCTTTGATTTCACCTTGATCGTCGCCATAAATACTTAAAATAAGAGGTCTGGTAAATTTGCTTACATAAGAGGCTAATTCTTTGGCCTTTTTATCAGAAAGTTTGAGGGCATCAAATTCATTAATAGGAATAGCAAGCTGACGGAACAGAATACGCAAGGAATAAACGTCATAACCAGGAAGGGTTTTAAGTTTGTTTAGCAAAACACTGTCAGAAGCATTGCATTTGCAAACAGTTTGAACCTGATCAATTGGAACTTGTCCGCTGCCAGTTTTGTTATCAGAAAACAGTTCAATACAAGTTTCAAGTTTATTATTTTTAAGCAACCTAGCTTTTCTTAAGCTAGCAGTATCAAAAGGAATAATACTTAAGGGCAGGATATATAAAGAATCCATATCGACTTCATCATATTCCAAGTTGCTTTTGTTTGCCATACGTATTTCTCTTTGCAAGTATTATGTTTCGTGCATAATATAATTATAAAAATTTATTTTAAACCTATAAACTTTTATAGTAATCAGAGAATAAAAGCAATTATTTTTGAACAGAGTTTAGCATTTTGGCAAAGTTTACAAGATCTATTTTAGATGTTTGACTTGCTTTTGATGTAAAACCTTGGTTTCCATTTGTTTCAGAAATTTCTCCAAAAGCAGAACTTCTCGAATGACCTTCTTTGTATGCGCTATTCGTATCATAATCAGATCTTGTATCTAAATTTTGATAACTCGTATCGCCCTTATTGTCAGTTCTTTTTTCAAAGTCGTTGAAGTACTCATGCAAGAAGCTTTTAGTGGAAGTAGAAAGATCGACAAAGTGGCTGCTCGCAATAATTTCAGGATCTTTGGTGAAATAACTTTTGCCATTTTCATTGAGGCAGGTTTGTCTAACAACCTCAGATGCTGTTATTTCGTCTCGATGAGCTTCATCTATGCCTATTGTCATCTCTTTATTTTTGTTTGCAACGCTGATGCTTTGTTTTTGCTTCCCATGCTGGTTTTTCAAAAGAGTTTGTAGCTCTTCTGCTGTTTCAGGAGCTAAGGCTTCTTCTCTGCGGCATATTTGATTAATAATTTCTTGGGCAGTTATTTCATCACTGTAAGTATCTTTTGATTCTATCCCGCTTTCTTGGTGTTCTTTCATTACGTTAACTGTATAACCTTGTTCATATAAGGTCTTAATTTTATTGTTATCATACCAGCCTAAAAAAGCTTGAGTTCTTGCTTCGCCGTTTGTTAATGCTTTTTCATCATTAGAAACAGCATCTGCAAATCTATTGGCAATTTCTGGAGACACACTGGCAAAAGCTCTAAACGGCGCCATATCACCATTGTCCCAAATTTCCCATAAAGCTTGAGCTGCAGTAGCTTGAGCATCAGCTTCGGTTGCACGATATTTCATAAGCTCAGACTTGATACTATAATTACGTGGTCTCGTTGTATCTTCAGAATCTAATTCTCCACGCTCAAATTGACCAGCGTGGCGAGCCTCGTGGATTAATACTCCTGCCAATTTATCGTTGGAAGTAAAAGGGTCTAACACAATTAATTTTTTGCTTTTTGAGGTTCCGCCATTGGAGCCAAAGGCAAATTCCATATTTAATCTGTAGCCAGCTTTAGATGCAATCTCTAAAGTTTCCTTGCCAGTTTTGCTGGTGGCAATGATATTGATTATATCACAAAGTTTAGCAATTTCCTTAGGATTATCGGTAAGAAATTCAAAAGCTGGTGTAATATTCTGCTTAAAAGAACTTTCATTAGAACCAGATTCTTGGCTTAAGGCTTTTTTCAAACTTGGACTATTTTTATTGGTCATAACATTGCTACCGATTTACAGTTGAACTTATTTTTCAAACTTTGCCAAAAAAAGCCTTGTTTGTCAAATTTTATTTAAAAAATAATTTTTAAAGTTTTTTCCTTAGTGTCTAAAAAAGCATTAATTCCCATAGGCAAAACATAACGGTTATCATGGTGTGAGTATGGGAAATCAATTAAAACAGGTTTTTTTATATCTTTTAGATTGTCGCTAATAACTTCTTTAATTGTACCGTCGTTTTTGTCTTTAGCGATGCAGTTTTTAAATTTGCCAATAATAAGAGCCGATATTTTTGAAAAACTATCAGCAAGTTTTAACTGGTTAAGCATTCTATCGATTCTATACGGTTCTTCCCCGACGTCCTCAATTATCAGAATTTTATTTTTTAAATCAGGGAAGAAAGGTGTTCCCATAAGAGAAACGATCATAGATAAACAGCCGCAGGCGATTTGCCCTTCGGCTTTGCCTTCAATAATTGTTTGTCCTCCAGTTACGGAGTAATCTTCTAAGTGCAGAGCTTTGAAGAGAGAATTCTCCGTGTTTTTTGCTAAAACATCGGTTTTAAAATCTGCAATTAATGTCAGCCCAGAAATACTTGGGACACTTGTTTTGGTATATATCGCCCATTGCAAGGCAGTGTTGTCGCTAAAACCTATAACTGGTTTGGGATTATTTTTAATAACCTTATAATCTAAGAGATTGAGAAGCCTTGGACTTCCGTATCCTCCACGAACACAGAAAATAGCATCAATGGAGGCGTCTTCAAAGAACGTCATAATATCAAGAGCTCTTGCGTCATCGCTTCCAGCAAGAAAACGATCTTTCATAAAAATGCTTTGTCCAAAAACGGGATCAAAGCCATATTTCTTAAACCAATTTAATGCGTGGTTTAAATCTTTTTTTTCAAAAGGACTAGATGGGGCAATTAAGCCTATTTTGCTGCCATTTTTCAACTTTTTCCACATAGGTCTGACCTTTTAGTAAGTGCTTGGAAAATTTCTTTAGCAAGATCTGATAAAGTGTTATCTCTTGCTCCCATAACCACAACAACATCACCATCAACAACGGTTTCTATTATAAAATTTTTTGCTTCCAGACGGCTTTCAAAAAAGTATGCTTCTTTTCCCTGCCTATTTATTTCATCTGTTATGAGCTTAGATGAAATTGATTTATCTACAGTCCCACCAGCATAATATATTTCTGGAACAACTATTATATCACCTTCTTCAAAATATTTTGCAAAAACTTTTGCGATGTCTCTTCCAAATAGCTTGGTCGGTGCAAAGCCGTGCATTTGAAAAAAGATTTTAACATTTGTTCCCATTTTTTTAAGAGCGGCCATACTAGCGTTTATTTTGTCAGGGTTGTGAGCAAAATCATCAATAACAGTTATATTTTTAAATTTGCCAATAACTTCTAAACGTCTTTTAATTCCGCAGAAAGATGAGGCCGCTTTAGCTGCTTGTTTCGCATCAGCTCCGAGCAGAATACTTGCGGCGATTGCTGCTAGAGTATTAGAGATGTTGTGAATCCCTGGTATATTCAGAATAACCTTTTCGCCAAAAACTTCAAAGCTTGAACCAAAGCTGTTTAGGATAATGTTTGATGCTAAAATATCCGCCTCAGGATTTTTTACGGAGTAGGACAAAAACTTTTTAGCATATTGTTTTAAGGCAAAGGTTTTTTCACAGTCCATATTCAGCACAGCTCCGATAGATGCCCGTTTAACGAAATCTGCAAACAAGACGTTTAGTTCATCAAGCGATTTATGGTCTAAAGATATGTTGGTTATTACGGCAATTTGAGGGTTATAAAGAGCTATAGAGCCATCACTCTCATCGGCCTCAATAACCATTTTTCCTGTTCCTAAAACGGCATTGCCGATGCCTTCTTGGCTGCCATTAATTATGCCGCCGTTAATAACAAAAGGGTCTAGTCCCGTTTTTTGCAGAATATGTCCGCAAATGCCTGTGACTGTTGTTTTGCCGCTTGTGCCGCCGATGGCAATTCCTGCATTTTTGTTAAAAACATCAGCTAAAAGTTCGGCTCTTTTGATTATTTTTAACTTAATATCAAGAGCTTTTTTTACATCAGGAATGCTAGGTTCGACAGCAGATGAAATAACTAAGGCATCAAAAGAATTATTTATGCCTGAACCATCTTGTGGTTTGATTATAATTCCAATTTTTTCGAGTTTTTGTTTCAGCTCTAGATTTTGTTTGTTATCAAAAGAACGATCAGAACCTGCAACCTCAAAACCTTGAAGCCTAAGAGCAGAAGCCAAAGCGCTCATTCCGCTTCCGCCAATACCGCAGAAAAAATATTTCATCATTTGTTACATCAATAAATTTAAAGAGAAGTTGTATAAAATTATAGAATTAAAGAACATAAAAACGCTAAAAAAGCAATAAAGAACTTTTGCAAAATAAAAAGGCAGAGCTTTATTGCCCTGCCTTTTTTGTAGTTTTGAAAGTTTTAGAAAACACTAAATTTTACCTAAAGCTTTTAAAACATTTTCAGGTGAAAAAGGCCATTTCCTGAGCCATATCCCAACAGCATCGTGAATAGCAATAGCAATGGCTGGTGCCGCTCCGTTAGTTGCAATTTCTGAAATAGATTTTCCCCCGAAAGGACCATAAGGATCATCGGTATAAATCAATTTTGCGCCAAAAACTTCAGGCATTTCGTAAATAGTTGGCGGACCATAATCCAAGAGATTAGCATTAAGGCATTTGCCATTTTCATCATAAATCATTTCTTCATAGATAGAATGACCGATAGATTTTAACGCTGCACCATACATTTGTCCTAAAGCAATTTCAGGATTAATCGGTGTCCCACAGTCTTGAAGAACAAAGAATTTATCAATTTTAACATATCCCGTTTTGGTATTGACTGAGACTTGAGCAAAATGGGCGCCGTAAGGAATGGCGTGGTCTTCTGTAGTGAAAGACGCATATCCCATAAGTTGTCCGCAGCCGTGTCCCGTGTGAGTATGCCAAGCAAGTTCTTTATAAGTCATCGATTTGGCTTCGCACTTAATGATATTAGGATATTCCAATTCAACTTCTTCAACTGGTACTTCGAAAATTTTAGCCGCAGTTTCCAGCATTTTGCGTCTTAAATCTTCCGCAGCTTTCTTAGAAGCATTGCCCGAGAAATAAGTTCCCGAAGAAGCGTAAGCTCCCGTATCGAAAGGCGTGTTATCCGTATCTCCTGAGAGAATAGAAACATCTTCCATATTGGTTCTTAAAACCTCGGCAGCAACTTTTACGGAAACGGTATCAAGTCCTGTTCCAATATCAGCTCCTCCAGAATGCAGCATAAAAGTTCCATCGGCTAAAAGAGAAATATCGGCACAAGAATGGTCTAGCCCAGGTAAGCCAGATCCTTGCTGGATAATAGCCATACCTTTGCCAATTTTGATATCAGGGTCAGAAGAAGTTTCTTTTTTGCCCCAGTCAATCATTTTCATACCTTCGTTTATAGAACCATCAAGTCCGCAGCTTTTAACAAGGGCAGGGGTTCCTTCTCGACCTTCACCAAGGCATCTTAGAATTTCAAGCCATACGCCTTCTCGGACTCGATTTTTTTCGATAAGCTCAATTTGGTCTACTCCCATTTGCTCTGCAAGTTCTGCAACTGCCATTTGCAGTCCAAAAGAACCTTTAGGGGCGCCATATCCTTGATAGGCTCCAGTTGGAGCTAAGTTGGTATAATAGACTTTAATATCAAAGTAGAAATTATCACATAAAAACAGAGGCAAAGATTTAGAAGCAGCATTCATTGAAACGGTTAGAGAATGGTTGCCAAAAGCAGTAGTGTTGGATTCTACGTCCATTTGGATAGCGGTAAATTTGCCATCTTTTTTGGCACCTATTTTTACTCGCACTCTCATAGGTTTTCTTGTGCTGCAAGCAATAAATTCTTCTTCTCTAGTATACTTGTGAAACACAGGTTTGCCCGTTTTCCAAGTTATAAAAGCCGCTACTTCTTCCAGCAGAATGTCTTGTTTGGATCCATAGCCGCCGCCAACACGTTCTTTGACAACTCTTACTTTGTTTTCATTAATACCTAAAATAGTAGATACAATACGCCTTAAGTGCCATGGAACCTGAGTTGCGGCATGGATTATTAATCTGTCCCCTTCCATTCTGGTATATACAACGTGATGTTCAGGAGGTGTACATTGAATCTGAGTTGTTTCGTAGGTTTTATCAATGATATAATCCGCTTCCGCAAAACCTTTTTCAACATCTCCGATGCCGCCTTTTACTGATGCCGCAAGGTTCTTATGAGGATCGGCTCCAATCGGAAATTGATAAATAATTTTGCCATCTCTAGGATCAGCTTTAGAGTTATCAAGATTTTCTGGAGCTCCTACTTTATATTCAATAAAGCCTTTGTGAATGATAGGAGCGTCAGGAGCTTTCGCTTCATCAATCGTTAAAACAGGCTTCAATACTTCATATTCAACTTTGATTTTTTTCAAAGCTTCATTGACTATTTCTTCGTTTTCACCAGCAACGCCTGCAACCCTGTCTCCTATATGACATAATTTCTGAGAGAACATACGTTTGTCATAAGGTGATGGTTCTGGGAAACCTTGTCCCGCTGAAGTATAAAAAGCTTCAGGGCAGTTTTTATAAGTAACAACAAAAGAAACTCCATGCATTTTTTCTGCTTCAGAAGTATCAATGCTCTTGATATAAGCGTGAGCGTAAGGACTGCGGAGAATTTTTAAAATTAAAGCTCCATCATCAACCATATCTTCAACATAGGCTTTTTGCCCAGTTACAAGCTTTTTGCCGTCAACCTTGCTTCGAGCTTTACCGACGTGAGTTAAGTCCTCTCTAAATTCTGGAGCAACTATTTTGGCTTCAGGATTGGTTATACGTTTTTGTGCCAGACGTACCGCATCAAAAAAAGGTTTATAACCGCAGTCACGGATAAATAATGGAGACAAAGCATCTTTTATTTCATCATCACTGGGGTTAGGGGTTCTCTCTAAAAGGCTAGCAATCATAAGAGCTGCGGCAGGAGAGTTATAACCGTCTTGAACAACGCCAGCATCAATCATTGCTGATAAAATAGGAGAGAGTTCTCTCATATTAATTAAAGATTCAACAGTTTTAACATCGCAGCCATCAATTTGAGATGCGACTAAAAGCCCAGCATTAACAGTTTTGCCATTAAGAATAATAGTGTCGGAACCGGCAAAACCTTGGTGGTCATCACTATCTCTGACAGAGATAATTCCAATTCTTTGCATAAGTTCTTGAACATTTTCTCCAGGTTCGGTGTAAATAGTTTTAGGAACACCATTTAAGGTAATTTTGATTTTCATACTTTTGCCCCCTCAAATGCAATAGTCAAGCAGTTCGCTGCAAGAACACCCGCCATATATTTTCTAAAATCAGCTCCTCCTCTAAAGTCTCCTTTAGGAGAAACCGCCGCAGAAATCATTTTTTCAAGCTCATCTCGAGAAGGCATCTGCACATCATCAAGTTTCTGAAAAAGGTCGGTTAAAAGGACAGGTTTGCTAGCAACACCGCCAATAGCAATTAAAGGTTTGGCTAAAGAGTGGTCATTGTTATGACCTTTACGGCAAGATGCTGCGGCAACAATTACGGGAACAGTGCGTGCGGTTCGAGTGTATTTTAAAATCTTGGCATCTTTTTCTGGAGCCAGAGGAATTTTGATAGTTAAAATAAGATTCTTAATATCAGCTTCTAAATAATCATATAAAGGAATATCTTTTATTCCTTCATCATCTATGGTTTCTAGCACAGTATCAAGCACAAGAAGAGCAGGGGTTAAACTAAACCATGGGCTACCAGAACCAATGCTTCCTCCAAGAGTTGCTGCGTTTCTAATATTGCGGCTGCCAACGTGGCTAGCCGCTTCTTTTAGTACATCAGGAACATCTTTTCTATCGATTAAATCCTGAATAGTAACACTAGACCCTATAAACAAGGTATCGTTATTAATTTCAAATTTTGATAAGTTAAGATTAGACAACGAAATAACAACTTCAGGATTAAGTTTTGAGTAAGACGAGTTAATCCAAGTTCCTCCGCCGATATAAAGCGAATCTTGATATTGTTTTTTTAAAGATACGGCTTCTTGAGGGGAGGTTGGTTTTAGAAAATCTTTAATCATAATAAACCTTTAAGACATTAGTTTTTTAGAAATACGGTTAGCATTCTTCACAATTTCTTCTTCGTCAAAGCCTACTAAACTGCCTTTATCAACGACAACCTTACCATTAACAATCGTGTATTCTGTTTGGTGATTATAGCCGCAGAATAACAAAGCTGCCGCAGGGTCAGATAATGATCCTGCAAAGTCAAGACGGTTAACGTTAAATAATGCAATATCCGCAGCATAGCCTTCTTCCAACTTGCCGATGCCTTTGAAATTAAGGAGTCCAGCACCATTTTCAGTTGCCATTTTGTAAACGTCAGCAGCCGTTATCGCATCAGAGCCATATTTTACTCTTTGTAATAAGAGGGCTAGCCTCATTTCTCCAAGATAATCAGAACTGTCATTTGAAGCAGAGCCATCAACAGCAAGAGCAACATTAACACCCATTTTGAGCATTTCGTGAACTCGGCATATGCCTGAACCTAAACGCATATTAGATGCAGGGCAGTGTGCAATATATGTCCCTGTTTTTTTCAAAATATCAAGCTCTTCATCATTAAAATGAATCCCATGAGCATAAGAAACATCTTCTCCAAGAAAACCGCATTCTTCCATAAGTTTAAGCGGACGTACTCCGTGTTTTTCTAAGCAATAATCATTCTCATCAAAAGTTTCTGCTACGTGGGTATGAATGTTAACTTTATGTTTTCTTGCGAGTTTCGCGGTTTCTTTCATAAGTTCAGGAGTGACAGAAAAAGGACTGCAAGGAGCAAGTACAATTTTTCTCATAGCCATAGGAGATGGGTCGTGGAATTTATTAATAACTCTTTCGCAATCTTCAAGAATCTCATCTTCTGTTTGTACACAAGAATCAGGAGGAAGCCCCCCATCTTTTTTGCTGCAAGACATTGAGCCTCTGGTTGGAGAAAATCTAAGCCCAAGTTTTTCAGCGGCATCAAACTGAATAGACATAATGTCTCCCGCAAAACCAGAAGGATAAAGGTAGTGGTGATCGGTCGATGTCGTACAGCCTGTTTTTAAGAGTTCCGCCATTGCAAGCAGTGAAGAATAATGAACAGCTTCGTTATCAATGTTTTTCCATATTTCATAAAGGTATACAAGCCAGTCAAAAAGTTTAGCATCTTGCACCGCAGGTAGGTTTCGGGTAAGTGTTTGATAAAAATGATGATGAGTGTTAACAAAACCAGCGGTTGCAACTAAGGTAGAACAATCAATAACCCTTGCATCTTTTGAGGCTGTTTCTGCAATGTTTTTTCCGATTTTTTTTATTAAATTATTTTCAACTAAAATATCAACACCCGATAAATTTTCTTTTCCATATGGGGTGACAACACAAAGACAGTTTTTAAGAACAAGCATAAAATACTTCCTAATTATAATTATTGTTTAAATAAAAGTAGCCCTAAAATATTAAAAGGTTTTTATAATAATTCAAGTATTACGTATTTCTAAAATGTTTTTAACAAAAAATATCCAAAAAACATTGACTGTTTCCGCAAAAAAGGTAAAAACTAATAGAGTTAAATATCAATTACATAAAATTAAAAAGGTAAGGATATGGCCGAAGAAAAATTAGATAATGAAATAAAACAGGCTTTAGAGGCTTTTTTTGATAGTCAGGTTAGCATTTATGAAGCGGGGGAAGGCTCTGATAGACCTAAAGAATTTTTAGACAGACCTTTTGTTGATCTTCTTCCTGCCAGCAAAACCTATTTTGTTGAATCCTTAAAGCAAGATCTTAAAGGCGATGGTTCTTATGCTTTAACGGTGAACGAACCATTCAAAAATGGTTCTTTAGATACTAAAGCAAGTAAGACTTTTCAAGCGATTGAAGAGCGTTTTAATAAGGTTAAGCCTGATCAAAAATTGTTTGTAATTGATGCCGATAGTATTCGTTCCCGCTATGCTATGGACGAATCTTTTGACCGTAGTCTAGGTAAGAGCATTATCGAATATGTTAAAGAGAAAAAACTAAAATATGGCGTAGAAAACAATTTCCCTGCTGCTAAAGAAAATGTAGAACATTTAATTGATTCAGCGTTTAAAGCAACAAGCGCATTTTCAAGAACACAGCCAGCTAATGTTACAGAAGAAAATCTAAAAGGTGATTTTTGTGTAAGTTTAGTTGTGGTTCAGAATCCTGATGATTTGCAGAAAAAATGGATGGTTCAGGTGCCAGGTGTTCCTGAAAGAATGGAGAGAGATGGTTTAACACACGATAATCTCTGCCGTTTTACAATTTATCATGAATTTGGGCATGCTCTTGATGATTTAAGCAATAGAGGTAAGGTTCCTTATTTAATAGAAGCCAATCCAGAAAAAATTATGACTCGTTACCGCAAAGAATGTTTTGCTGATGCTCACGCTGTGTTGCAGATGGCAAGAGATGATAAGCATACTAGATCTGGGGAGCTTTTAGCTGATATTAGAATTTCTAATGTCTCTCGCAGGGTTCTGGACCTGCAAGGCAAAAAAGGCAAAGATGCTGTTAAGCCTGACATTGAAAAAAAATTAGAAAAAATGCAAAAAGCCCAAGTTATAGATGAAAACGAAAGCAAATCATCTAAAGCCATTAGGAAGCTTGAAGAATATGACGAAAAGTACAGCGACATCTCAAAAATAGGCGACCATATGGCATATTACACAACTCCAGTTGTTGATGCTGCGGTTGAATTTGCCAAAAAAGGACTTGCAGATGGCTCGCTTTTGAAGATGAGCGATGAGGAAGTTTTAAAAGCCTGCCGCCAGCTTGTTAATGATAATACACTTTCAAATGATCGTATGAGTGAACTTAGATTAGATATTTTTAAAGGAAATTTTGAAAATCCAGATATTAAGACTATTCAGGCTCGTTCACTTATTGCTGATAATAATATGCCAATTCCTCGTGAAAATATTTTGAGTGAAGCTGAGCAAACTAAAGAAAAAATGAAAGCATCAAACGATAGAAAACTTAAAGCAATGCTTGGAATTCCTGTCGAAAAACCAGCTTCGGCGCCGGTTAATCCAACAGATCTTCTGAAAAAGATATCTGATGAACAGAGTTTAAAGAATTGGAGTGCTGGCATTATTGATCGTATTGAAGAAAGCGGTTATACCAAAGAAGGCATTATTAAAATTACTAAAGAAGAGAAAGATGAAATTAGACAATATCATGGTAGAACACCAGATACATTAAGAGAAGCTAAGCTTAAGTTTCTTAATGATGCCCTGCTTGCTCACCCAGATGTTTATATTGCAAAATCAAAAACAAGAGTAACTGTAAGAAACAGTATAGAATCTGTCAAAACAGTTGGTTCTTCAGAAAACAGAGAAAACACCGTTTCTGAATTCTTAAAATTGAAAGTAGCCGCAGCTAATTACGCATCAGATTCAGTTGAAAACGCTATGAAAACAGATTTGTCAAGCTTAAGCCCGGAAGAGTTTTTAAAAGCAAAGAATAGAGAAGTTGTTAACTATAATAAAACGTTGATAGCCGAAAAAACCTCGCAGGAAGTAGCATTTGCTATTTGCCGTAATAAAGAGGAATTTGATTTTCTAAGAAAAACAAGTCCTAGCACAGCAGAGTTGGTGCAGAACGCAGCTAAAAAAAGACACCCAAGCTGGATGGAAGATTATCATATGGCTTTTGCATCAAATGATAAGTCTCAGTTATCAACAACGTTGAAAAAAATAGCCGCGTATGGTCAAGGGGTTGTTGATATCAATAAAAAGCTTGAGCTCAAAGAGCAGAATCATGCGATGGCTATTGCTTTAAGAAGATTAAACGATGGTCGTTCTTAAAAATAATTAGTTAGACATATTTTTGATAATAAAAAACGCTCAGCCAAAAAACTGAGCGTTTTTTTGTTCAGAATCTATGATTTATGCATCATTTTAAAAAAATCCTTAACAATCCTAAAACTTTATTTAGATAAAAATTTTACTTTTGCTTTTACTAAAAGACAAGTTGAAGGTAGACGCTTGCCGCAAGACAAAATAAAAGCGTATAATTGAGTTAACATTGCTCTTAGTGAGCTTCTTCCCAGTTATTTGCAATTCCAGCATCAACAATTAACGGCACGGATAGATTCACAATATCAGCCATAATGCCCTTGATTTTTTGAGCAAGATTGTCGGCATTTTCTTTCGGAGTTTCAAAAATTAATTCATCGTGTACCTGAAGCAGCATTTTGGCATTCATTGCTTCCTTCGTTATTTCTTTCTCAATTTTTATCATTGCCATTTTGATGATATCTGCTGCGCCGCCTTGGATTGGAGCGTTGATAGCAGCTCTTTCTGCGAAACCTCTGATATTGCCATTTTTGTGATTTATACCGTCGATATAACATTTTCGCCCGAAAGGAGTTAAAACGAAGCCATTTTTACGGGCAAAAATTTTAGTTTCTTCCATATATTGATTAATTTCAGGAAACTTAGCAAAGTATGAATCGATGTATTCTTTTGCTTCGCCTCTTGAAATACCAAGTTGAGCGGCTAAACCAAAAGGTGATATGCCGTAAATTATACCAAAGTTAATGGCTTTAGCCTTGCGCCGTATAAGACTGTCCATACCTTCAATAGGGATCCCAAAAACTTCAGAAGCAGTGGCAGCGTGAATGTCAACACCATTTTCAAAGGCTCGTTTCATCGCTGGAATATTAGCAACGTGAGCCACAAGGCGAAGTTCAACTTGAGAATAGTCGGCTGCAACTAAGCTGTAGTTTGATGGAGCAATAAAGGCTTGACGGATTTTTCTTCCTTCTTCATTACGAGCGGGTATGTTTTGCAGATTAGGATTACTTGATGAGAGACGTCCTGTTGAGGTTATCGTTTGAGCAAAGCTTGTGTGAACTCTTTTGGTTTGAGGGTTTATTTGGTTAACTAGAGCGTCGGTATAGGTGTTTTTTAACTTAGAAAATTGACGCCATTTCAGGATATACTCTGCTATTTTATGCCCTTCATCTCTTAGATTTTCAAGTGTTTCAGCGTCAGTTGACCATGAACCTGTTGCCGTCTTTTTGCCCGTATTAATTCCCATTTTTTCAAATAGAATTTCGCCAAGCTGTTTTGGCGACCCTATGTTAAATTCGGTTTCAGAAAGATTAAAAATCTCGGCTTCAAAATCTTTGATATATTTTTCAAATTCAAATTTAGCTTCATTTAGTTTAGTTGAGTCAACTAATATCCCCCGCTGTTCCATAGCACATAAAACATTAATTAGAGGACGCTCTATTGTTTCATAAAGAGTTACCATTTTTTCTTCAAGCAGGCGTTTTTTAAAAAAGTGCCAGAGTTTTAATGTTACATCAGCATCTTCTGCGGCATATTGAGCGGCTTCATTTAATTCAACTTCAGCAAAGTTTTTTATTCCCTTTTTCTTATCGCAGACATCTTTGAATAGAATCGTTTGATGGTTAAGGTGAATTTTTGCCAATTCGTCCATACCGTGACCATTTTTGCTGCCGTCAAGGACATAAGACATAACCATTGTGTCATCAATCGGCGATAAAGCTAAGTTTCCTTGATAGGCTTTAACAAAAACGTGGTAGTCAAATTTAATGTTGTGCCCAATTTTTAAAAGACCTTTATCTTCTAACAAAGGCTTAAGTTCGCTCAAGACATCTTTAAGAGGTATTTGCGGCAGAAGTTCGGTTGGTTCTGCCGTATCAAAAAAATCAAATGAGCTTTGGGCTTTTTTGGCAATATGACCAACTGGGATATAAAAAGCTTCGTTTTCCTCAAAGGCCAAAGATATTCCAACAAGGTGAGCTGAATGAGGATCAAGGCTGTCGGTTTCGGTATCAATAGCAAAGTATCCTTTTTTCTCAGCCTCTTTTAAGGTGCTTTTTAAGCTTGGTAAATCTTGTATTAATTTGTAAACAGGTGGTTTTTTGGAAGTATTATCAACTTTGATGCTGTTGTTTTCGGAATAAAGAAGCGGTTCTGATATTGTTTTGTTTTCTCGGTTGTTATTAAATTTTTTAAGCCAGCTTTCAGCTTTGGTTTTGAGGCTTCTAAATTCGTGTATTTCAATGAAATTCAAAACATCATCAAGCAAAGGAGCTTTCGTTAGAAAATCATCAATTTTGATGTCATCTAAAGGAACATTAGGGCATAAAGTTACAAGCTTTTTAGAGATTAAAGCTAAATCTTTGTGTTCTATTAAAAGCTCTCTTCTTTTGTTTTGTTTTATTTTAGCCGCATTATCTAAAAGGTTTTCTAAAGTATCATATTCATTAATTAAAAGAGCCGCAGTTTTAACGCCGATGCCAGGAACACCTGGAATGTTGTCTGATGTATCTCCTGCAAGGGCTTGGACATCAATCACTTTTTCTGGAACAACCCCAAATTTATCGACAACTTCAGGAATATTGATAAATTTATTTTTAATCGGGTCATAAAGTTTGATTTGATCGTTAACAAGCTGCATTAAATCCTTATCCGCAGAAATAACCGTAACTTCCATATTTTCTGCGGCGGCTTTATTTGCCAGCGTTGCAATCAAATCATCGGCTTCAAAGCCCTCTTTCTCAAGCATAGGAAGACCAAAAGCACCCACAGCATCACGAAGCAGAGGAAACTGAGGAATAAGTTCTTCAGGGGTTTCTTTACGATTGGCTTTGTAGTCAGCATAGATGTCATTTCTAAAATTTTTGCGGGCAGCATCAAAAACTACAACCGCATATTCCGCCTGCATTTCAGAGACGAGACGCATCAACATATTGGTGAAGCCGTATACTGCGTTTACAGGTGTTCCATCTGAACGAGTCATTGGAGGAAGGGCATAAAATGCTCTGAAAATATATCCAGAACCATCAATTAAAAAAAGCCGTTTCATAAAATAATCCTAAAAACAGTTGTAATTTCAAAAAAACATAGTAATTAAATAACATGATTTTATCTATTTTTATTTTATTGTATTTTTTTTGTTGAAAAAATAGACTAAAAAATGTATTTAATAAAAATGAGACAAATTTTTTTATCTCTCTCTATGACTTTTTATGAAGGAGGCTATCAAAATGGCATTAAAAGTTACAGCAGATTTTATGGAAAATGAAAAAGGCGAGATCTTGCTCGCAATTCCTGCTAGTGAAGGTGAACCTCTCGAGCCGACTCTTTCATTCAATGAAGATGCTTCCGTTGCCGAATTAAAACGCAGTAAAGGGCAAATGATTGAAATTCCTAACATTCACCCAGATATTAGAAGCAAACTTCTAAAAACAACAAAAATTCTAGTTACTGAAGTCGGTAACAATAAAATTAATAACGGATATTATGTTACGGTTACGAAATAAACTTTTTTGAGATGTAGTAAAAAAAATATAAGGTGAAAAATAAAAATGGCTGAAATACAATTACCAAATGAAATAACAAAAGCATTACAGGATTTTTTTCAGAATAAGGACATAACAGTTTATGAAGCAGGTTTAGAAGAAGATCGTCCTTCTAGAATTCAAGACCGTCCTTTCTTCGACGTCGTTCCTGAATCTGAGACAACATGGTTGGCAAATAAAGAAGGTGCTAAAACAGCTGGAAGTTATAAGTTAGCTTTAGGAGCTGAACAGGAACCAAATACCAATACTCTTGATACCGAAAGCCATAAATTCATTCAAGATGTAGAAAAACGTTTTCGTGATCTGCAGCCAAATGCAAAACTTTTCATTATCGATCCCGATGTTGTTATGGGACGCTATGCTATGGATACCTCAAGAGATCGTAGCATTGGTAAATCAATGGTTGAATTTCTGCATGATAAATTAACAGAGAATAATATTACGGAACATAAGGCAGAGCCTGGTGATGAAAGTGTTTTTGTTCCCGCATCTATTACAGGAAATTCACCATTTAGTATGCCTCTTCCAACAGGAGTTACAGAGGAAAACCTTGCTGGTACTGGAAAAATATGTGTTGTTGTTGCTTCTAATCCAGACAAGATTATGCACGATTTATGGACTAGAGTTCCTGGCTCAGAGGAACGTATGGCTGAATTAGGAATAGATTTTGATTCAACAAGACGTATGGTTCTTTACCATGAGTTGGGTCACTCTATGGATATTTGGTCAGATAAAGGTGTTGGTAATCCTATTACAAATAATAATATTGTAGACCAGACGTTAAGACGTCATAGAACAGAATGCTTAGCCGATACGTTTGCAACCCTTCAGGTTGCTAGAGATTTTAAATCTACAGCAACTCCAGAATTGATGGCAGACTTAAGAGCTTGCTTTGCTTATGAAGGTTTTAAAGAGGATTCTCCAGAACACCGCGCTAAAATGAAAATGTTTAGTATTCTGGGTGACGAACGGAAAAAACATGAAAAAACCAAAAAACTAGAAAAGAAAATGGGAATAGCTGAAGTTCCAACAAAAGCAACTAAAGATGTTTTGAAACTTGAAGAAACAGCTAAAGATTTTGAAGTATTAAAATCTATTGGAATGACGTTGGCTTATAATGTAACTCCAATTACTGATGTTGCGATTAAAGTTGCAAAAGAAGGTTTAAAAGACGGTTCTTTATTGAAAATGACAGATAAAGAAGTTCTTGAACTTGCGGAAAAGATTGTTGAAGAAAATGCTTTTGATAAAAACCGTTTGAATCAAGCTGCCATGGATATCTTAACAGGAAATAAAGAAAATCCAGATCTTAAAGCTATTGAAAATCGTTATCAGCAAGCTTTGTCAAATATGCCTCTTCCTGCTAGTGAAATGGCGAAACGTTTAGAAGAAAAACAGAAAAAACAAGAAGAAGCTATTACCAAACAACTTAGAAAACAACTTCACTTAAAGGTTGAAGATGAGATAAAACCAAAGGGTAATCCGGAAGAAGTCGCATCTCTACTAAGATGGGTTGACAATGTTTACGATAATATCGAGAGAAAAGGCGGCAATCTTTCGGCTATTGTTTCTTCTGTTTCTGAAGAAAAAGATAAACTCAGAGTTGGAAAAAGTGCCGATAAGCTATATGATAAAAAACTTGCGATTTTAGATGTTATGTTTATTAATCAAGCTCCAGAAGTCGAACTTGGAATCAAGGCAAGTGCGGCTGTTGCAAAATCTATTGAAGCTTTAGATGTTAAAATTGATGGCTTGGATGGTGTATCTGGGGTAAGTTTGATTAATGCTTTTATCCAATATGAAATGGGCAATGCTAAAAAATGTGTTGAAAACATTGCCGCTAAACAAGAAGTTGATTATGCATCAATGGATATTGTTGAACTGAATAAGGTTCAAGCCAAAGAAAATCAAGAGTATGTAGGACTTCTTTCTGGTGAGAAAATTTCTCAGGCTTTAGCTGTTAAAATTCGTACAGACAAGGAAGCTTGGAAAGTTGTGAGTGGTTCTGAGAAAATGAGAGATTTGGTTACCAAAAAAGCATTGGGACGTCCTAGTGATTGGCTTGCAAGTTACCACATTTCTTTAATCGAGAGAAGCCGGGATCGTCAAGAAGATGTACTGTCAAACATAGGGGTAAGCAATATGAACTATGCTAGTGCTGTTAAAGAAATTAATAAGAAAGCCTCACAAATGAATGGTGTGGATAAAACTGAAATTGTTTCAGTCAAGCCTCAGAAAACGGCACCATCAATGCCAAACGTTTTAATGGCATCTAAGTTAAGTCAAAGATAACACAATTTGTTTATAATTTGATTTTTTTAAGGAGTGCTTAGTAATAGGCACTCCTTTTTATAATTTTTTTGACAATTATTTTATTTTTGTCCGAAAATTATTGACTTGATTTTTTTTTGAAGTAAACTTATTAAATAATATAAGAAAGTTATTTTATGGATAGTAAAATTTTGGAAATAAGAGTTACCGCAGATATTTTAGAAAATGGCAGAGGTGATTTGCTGCTGGCTTTTCACGCAGTTGAGGGCAAGCCAGAAGCACCATCTTTTACAATAAACGAAGGAACTGGGGTTTTATCTCGAAATGCTACGCAGAATGTTGTTATTGGTAATATTCACCCCGACGTAAGGCAGAAATTATCAAATGCTAACAAAATTTTGGTAACAGAGGTTGGTTCGCAAGGGATTGTTAATGGTTATTTTGCGAATGTAAGGGCAATGAATTAAAAAATAAGGAGAATTCAAGATGGCGGAAAGTGAAATGAGCAAAGAAGTTATGACTGCTCTAGAAGACTATTTTAACAGCCCTATTCAAGTTTATGAATGTGGTAGCGAGCAAAATCGCCCTGAGCGAATTCAGGATAGACCATTTCTAAAAACACTACCAGATGGCCATACGGTATATGTCCAAAAAACATCTGCAACCAAATCTGTTGGTTCTTTTGCGCTTTCTTTAGACAAACCGATTATTGGCGGCTCAATTGCTGCTGAAACCGAAAACAGTAAATTCTTGCAGGAAATGCAGGAGCGTTTTAGAAATGCTAAAGAAGATGTTAATTTAATTATTATTGATCCCGATGTTATTCGTGGTCGTTATGCAATGGATGAAAATCCCCGCCGTACATTATTCCAAAGTTTTTATGAATATTTACATGGGAATATGGAACAGGACGGAGTATCTAAAGCAATGCCTCTTTCTAAAGAAGATTATGGTGTGCTTATGGAATCCGCAATATTGGGCAACAGTCCGCTATCTCTTGGGGTGCCAATTAAAGGTTTGGGACAATATGCTATTGTTATATCAAGTCAGCCTGATATGCCAATGCATGATATGTTTACCTCAATTCCTGGTTCAGAAATTCGTATGGAACATCTTAAAATTGGCAAAGAGCATGTCCGTGATATGATTCTGCTTCATGAGTTAGGTCATGCATTGGATACGCTTAATAAGCAAGAAGATGGCGACACTATTGCTGATGATATTTTAAAACGTCATAGAACAGAATGTGTTGCCGACGTTCATGCAACTTTGCAGACAGCTAAGAAGTATGGCAGTACAGATGTTGGCAAGCTAGTTAGTGATATTCGTATTGATAACACTGTTCAAGGTATTGCCTATATTCAAAGGCAGCTTTCTGGAGGTATGGGGCTTGAAGGTGATGTCGAAGGTCTTAAAGGAGCTTCAAGACTTACCTTAAAGACAGTTGATAATGTTTTACGTGAAGATTTTGAAAAACAAAAATACTTTGCTTCTCCTGAACTAAAAGCTTTTGTTGAAGCAAAAGGTGCAGAGAAAAAGAAAGCTAGCGGCAGCAAAAAAGTTAGTGCTCCTAAGCAGCCTTCTGCTCAAGACGTACTTGAGAATATTGAACAGAGTGCTCAGCTTCTTAACGTTGCAGAGGTTCTTGGTTCAATTTCATCTTATACCACAAGCTTTTGTGCCGATGCTGCTGTTAAAATTGCTGACAAAAAATTAAAAGACGGCAGTTTAGCAAAAATGACAGATAAGGAAATTCACAAGCTTGCAGAAGAAATTGTTGCTAAAGAAGCCTTTGACAAAGCTCAAATTACGGGCTTGGTAATGGGTATGATAACAGGGGAAGAAACTCCTGAATTTATTAAAATCGTTGATCGTTACCAAGAAGCAACAACTCGTTTTCCTGAGGACAAGAAAAAACAGGCTGAAGCTCAAATGGCAGCTATGGGTTTCCCTGTTCCAAAGCCAAAGCTCACCCCAGAAGAAACTGTAAGTTTCAAGAATTGGTGGGAACGTGAAATGGCAGAAAAAATTGAAGCCAAGGGTTCAACGAGAGAAGCCTTGCTAGGTGTTGTCGAAGCTGAAAAAGATGAGGCTCGTAAAGCTGATACTCTTTACAACCAATATAAAATTGCGGTTATGAATCAGTTGTTTATGGAAAACCCTGATAGAATGACAGATAAAGCTAAAACTTTCGGAACAGTTAGAGATACTTTGAAAAATATTGAAGCTCCAGTTGTTGAAGAAAAAGGTTTAAAAGCTGTAGCTGCTTTTGTTGAAACGGAGATGAAAGCTTTAGATACAGGTTTGAAAGCTGTAGAATTAGCTGAAGGCAGGAATATTGCTTCAATGTCTCCAGAAGTGTTTGCAAAGACTGTTTCTAAAGAAAGCAGAAATCTTAAGAAGCTTTATGAAGAGCAGAAAAAACTCCAAGCATTGGCTTTTGCTATTCGTAAGGATCCAGAAGCTTGGGAAGCTGTAAGCAAGACTCCTCTGTTAGCACAGAAAATTGAGGAACAAGCTAAACAAAAGCATCCTGTTTGGGTTGAAGGCGTTCACCTTAATTTAGGACAGAATACTGCTCAGGATTTAAAAAATTCAAAAGATGGAATAACGCTTGATAAAAAAGTTTTAGCATCATGTGTTTTACAATCTGAGGCGGTTTCAGGCGTGGTTGCGAAAACAACACTTAAGAAATTAGAAAATGAATTACCTCAACAGCAAGGTTCTTCTTCTGGTCTTAAGAGTGAAAGTAGTCGTAAAAAGCGCGAATATACTGAATCAGAAGGAATAAGATGGAATCTTTTGAACAAAACAGGACGTTCTAAATAGTAATATTTAGGAAATATGTAAAACCGCTGTTTAGCAATAGACAGCGGTTTTTGTTTTTAATGATTGGTTTAAAAAAGTTGTAATTAAAATACGTTTTCCAAGATTATATAACTAAATCAAAATATCCTTATTGTGAATTTCTAAAAAAACAAAAACAGATAATCATTTTGTTTGAAGTTTCGTTATAAAAACTGCCTTTGTGACTATGTAACTACAAATGTATTTGACGAAAGCTGATTTGTTTCGTATTAGTTATATAAGTTAATTATTTTTTAAGCTAACGGTGTAATATGGAAGCAAAAGTAGCAATTCAAAACAGCCATAAAACAGCTTATGTTGTCCCTTGTTCAAACACATTTCGCAATGATGTTTTAGAGCTGGCTAAAAAGAAAAAAGTTAATGCTGGAGATTTAGCTCGTTCTATTTTTCTAATCTTTTCTAAAGAGGAAATTGAAGCTTTTCCTGACACCGCAGAGCCTGATATCTACGAGAGAGAAGAAGTTGTCTTAAAAAGCGGTACAGCTAAAGGACAGAGTTTTAAGAGGAAACCTCGTTTGCAGGTAAGAATGCCTCAGGGACTTTCAGCATCATTTATAAGAAAATCATTATTAATGGCGCTCGCGCTTGAAAAAAAAGAATTATCGTTAGAGCTTGACCAAAAGCAGACACCTAAAAAGAATGACTTAAAACAGGAAATAGATCGTTTAAAAACGGTTATTTCTCATCTAGCGTTTGAACCACTTAGAGATGGGGTTAGAAGCAAAGATGAAGCTTTATTTGTCTTAGGCTTTCCTCCGCACTCTAATCCAGATTTAACGCTGGCTAAAGTGAAGTTTAGAATCTTGGCATCTATTTTTCACCCAGATAGCATTTTTGGAAGCCACGATCGTATGAGTAATATTAATTCAGCTATGGATTTTTTCAGAAATAGATAACTTTGAAAGTCATTACTATGTTTGATGTTAAAGCTTTAAAGAATAATTAAACGTGCGAAATAATTAAAAATATAGCTGTTAAATAAAATAAATGCTTTCAAATATTGATGGATTTTTTGGTTGTGATTAGTCATAGTTTAGGGTTAATAAAAAATGCGCAATAGACTTCAAGTCCGCGCATTTTTTTGTAAATATAAAAACAAGATAACTAAAAAGTTGAGAATGGTTATCTAAAAAACAATTGATACACCAATTTTTTGCTCACAATCAAAATATTTATGCTTAGCTATAATTAGTATTTAAGAACTAAGCTAATTTTTCTAAAAAAGCATTAATATTTTTGTTAAGGCTGTCAGCGTTATGAGTAAGTTTGCCCGCAGCTCTTGTTATATCTTCTGCGCCGCTTTTAGTTTCAATAGATGTTTCTTTGACAATAGAGATAGCATCAGAAACCATACGAGCACTATCGGCTGCTTCCGTAACGTTTCTAGCAATCTCGTGAGTTACAGCGTTTTGTTCTTCAACAGCACTAGCAACAGCCGACGATGCTTCTTCAATATCTGCAACGATAGCGCTTATATCTTCTATGGCTTTGGAAGCATTGTCTGAAACTTCCTGCATTTCAGCAATTTGAATAGAGATTTCCTGAGTTGCTTTTGATGTTTGATTTGCAAGATTCTTTACTTCGTTAGCAACAACCGAAAATCCTTTTCCTGCTTCTCCTGCTCTTGCCGCTTCTATGGTTGCATTAAGTGCCAGCAAGTTAGTTTGAGATGAAATCTTGTTAATAAGCTCCAAAACAGCATAAATTTTATTAGTTGCCACACTTAAATTTTGAACAGTTTGACTTGTAGCTGCGGCTCTTTCTGCGGCTTGTTTAGCGACAGATGAAGATCTGGAAACCTGTTCAGTTATTTCTTGAATAGATGCTGAAAATTCTTCAATGGCTCCAGCTACAGCTTGAACATTAATAGATGCTTGCTCTGCGGCATTAGCAACAGAAACCGATTGTTTGTTAGTGTCAGAAGCTTGGGCGTTTAAGGCAATAGAACTTGCTTCAAGCTCGGTAGCCGCCGTGGAAACAGCTTCGGCTATAGGTCTAACGTGATTATTGGCAAAATTGATAAATTCTTCGTCACGTTTTGCCATCAAATCCAGAGAAGAGTTAATGGTTTTGGCAAATGAAGCAAAGTTGCCCCTGAGACCAGAAGTCAAAATATGGCGAAAATATTTTCTTTGATTAGCATATTCCATAGCCGTATTTGCTTCTTTTGCAAAAGCTTCGGTTAAATCCATAATGCGGTTAACAGCTATAGCCAAATTTTTTAAATTGCCAGTGTCTTTAATATCAGTAATTCTGATGTTAATGTCTCCTTTTGCTGCTTTTTCTAAAATATTAGCGTATCTTTCTATTTCGTTATAGGAAGTATCAAAGGTGTTAGCTGCTATGATAAAAACAAAGGCGATGCCAGCTAAAATAGGGGTTGTCCAAAAAGGAAGAAAAAAAACAGAAACACCACAACCAAGGCAAGCTGTTGCTGCAATTATACAACACACTCTTTTATTAAATACTAAAGATAAATTCTTCATAAGAAAGCCCCTTGTCTGAAATTATTTTCATCAATGCTGCATAGCTTGTGTTCATACCCTCTTTGATATTGGAATATTTTTTTTCAATATTTAAGAGTTCACGATAAAGCGGAATTATAATTGAATTTAGAGTATCTCTTTTAGGTACTCTTCGGTTTGAATGATAGCCTATAATTTTATTGTTATTGTCAAAACAAGGAGTTATATGGGCAAAAACCCAATAGTTATCACCATTTTTGGCTCTGTTATTTACATAAGCAAACAGTTCTTTGCCGCTTTGAACGGTATCCCATAATAATTTGTAGATACAGCGAGGCATTTCAGGGTGTCTAATAATATTGTGAGGTTGATATAAAATTTCAGATTCTTCATATCCTGAAATCTTTAAAAAAATATCATTAGCATACGTAATTATGCCTTTAGTATCCGTTTTACTTACAATGATCTCATCTTCATCAAAGGTACGTTCTTTACCAGTCAGGCTTTTTTCCATAATAAGTTTAATCTCAAAAAAGGTTAAAAGATAAATAGGGGCTTTTGGAAAAGCCCCTAGTGTTTTTTTTATTTGCGATTGCCGAAGAAGCGAAGCAAATATAAGAACATATTGATAAAGTCCATATAAAGCTCTAGAGCTCCAGAAATGGATTTTCTTGTACTCATATCATAGTTATCTCCGCTGTAGTAAATTCTTCTAATTTTTTGAGTATCATAAGCGGTTAAACCGACAAAAATCAAGACACCTAAAACTGATACTGCAAAATCAAGTCCTGAGCTTCTCATAAAAATATTAACAATGCTGGCTAAAATTATGCCCCAAAGCCCCATATATAAGAAGGACCCTAGACCAGTTAAATCTTTTTTGGTTGTATAACCTAAAAGACTCATTCCCGCAAAAGTTCCAGATGTTATTAAGAATACTCTAGCAACACTTGCTCCCGTATAAAGCGCAAGAACAGGAGCAATTGAAAGTCCCATTAGTGCAGAAAAAGCAAAGAAAGCAATTTGAACTTTTTGTAGGCTGGAATTTCTTATAGCGTAGCTTAAATAAAAGACACAGGCAAAAGGAGCAATTAAGGCAGCAATGCCTAAGAAGCTTAAGCCATACCCGCCGTTTGCTGTTTGGGTATAGAACATCGATATTGCATTTGTTTCTATTATAAGATAAGAAACAAAAGCCGTTATTAAAAGACCGGTTGTCATATAGTTATAGACCCCCAGCATATATTTTCTAAGACCTTCATCGATAGCTTGCCCTACAGAGGCATCGCTTCTTACAAAATCTTGGTAGCGATCATTAGACATGGTTTTCTCCTAACAATGTTTTTAATAATACTAAAATAAGATTTGCCCATTTAAAAATCAAGTTAAATGGGCAAATATTCTTATTGTGTAATATATTTCGGAACAAAATTAACGGCTATTGCCTTTTGCTTTAATTGTTGCGGCATAACGAGCTTGCGCATCAGCTTCTTTTTTGCGTTCAGCTGCAATCTCCTGACGGACTTTAATAGCTGCCTTTTTATAGGATTCATAGGATTCTTCATAATATTTTTCAGGATCTAAAGGCATACGACCTCTAGATAAATCCTTATCAATTTTTGCTCCAACAAGCTCTAAATCCTGCAGAGTTGCATTTTGATTAGAATCACAGGTTTTAATATTAGTAAAATCAGCATTTTTTACGTGGCAGAAAAAGAAGTAGCTTGATTCCATTTTGGCGCCGCAGAACTTAGCTGATTCCAAATCGGTTCCATAGAAAGCCGCATTACGAGTATCAGCATTAGTAAAATTAGCGTTTTTCAGTTTAGCGCCCTGTAATTGTGCTCCTTGAACATCTGCACCTTCAAAATCAGCGCCATCAAACTTGCCGCCTCTTAATTTAAGACCGCTAAGATCTTGATTTCTTAAATCTGCTCCAGATAAATCTTTTCCTTTTTCTACAGCTTCTTGAATCATTTGTCCGAAGTTGCGAGCATATGTTGAGTAAAGGACTACACCTTCTTTGTTTTTGACCTCATAAACGTCAGGCTTATTCATAACCAAAATCTCCTAAAAAAAGATAGAAACAAACTAAAACATAAAAGCTATTATTTTTAATTTTCAATTTACACTTCATTTGATTTATTTGCTAGGTTTTTTATAAAAACAAACAATAAAAAATACAAAAAACAAAAAGGAGTGAGGATAAAAAATCCTCTTCTCCTTTTTTTGTCTTTATTTATTACTTAGTATTAAGCAACAGCTGCAGTGTTGAAGTATTCTGAAGCCGCTGAACTATAGGACTTTATAGCTTGGCTTAAGCCTGATGTGTTAGAATTGTCTTCTCCGTATTGTTCTTTAAGCATATCAACAAACAGAGCGATTTCAGAAGCTGAAATGTTTCCATCTTGATTCGTATCCATTTGATCAAAGTATGAAGCAAGAATGTCGTCATCACTTTCTTCTGTTTCAGAGGTTTCCTCATCTTCTTCTGGTGGTGGCGGAGGAGGGGGGGCTCCTGCTTGTTTATTTTCTTCCATAGCACTTAAATGGGCTTCATTTTCTGCTTGGGAGATAACGCCATCACCATCGGTATCAACCTCACTTAAAAGGGTTGATGCCTGTTCTGCGCTTAAACCAAAAGCTTCGGCAAGTTCATCACTTGATATTGATCCGTCACCATCGGCATCTAATTTACTAAAAATATCGTCAGCAGATATTCCGTCACCAGAATCATCAGTTTCTTGAACTTGAAGTAATGCTGCTTGGGTTTCTTCTGCTATTCTTGTTTGAAAGGCAGAATCTTCCTCTTGAGTAATTATGCCGTCACCATTAGCATCAATTTCATTGAACATCTCTTGGGTTTTGCTGGCATCTTGTACGTCATTAGGAAAACTCTGACCTAAAATGGCAAATTCCTGAAAGGTTACCCCTTCATCTTGATTGGTATCGGCTTGTTTAAAAAGAGAGCTGGCCTTACTTGTGCTGTAGCTCTGCTGAGTAAACAAACTGCTTAACCCTAAACTACTTATACTCATATCTAAAATCCTTGAATATGTCGGTTGTTTGCATTCTGCAATTTTTTCTTGTCGTATAAGATGCAAAAATCGTGCCTAAAAAGTGGCATAAATGTTGCTAAAGTGGGTTATTTAAAATTTATTCGTTTTATACCTAAAAATTTTTAGTGTCTTTTTGCTTATTTATTCTTAAAATAATGTTAATTTATAAAGAGTTACTAAAATTATGCGTCTTATTGTCTTGAGGATATGTAAATGAATCTTTTGATTGTAAAAATTAAAAAATTAATGTTTAAGATTGTTTTTTTATTGGCTAGTGTGACGGCAAATTTGTCCTTTGCCGGGGAAAATTTGCCGATTAAGGTTGCCGCTTTTGGTGATAGTCTTACTTCAGGTTATGGTTTGAGGGCTGAGAATTCATTCCCATATGTTTTAGAGCAAGAATTAAAAGCTGATGGTTATAATGTAATTGTTGCAAATAAAGGAGTGTCCGGCGAAACGACTCAAGATGGGTTGGCAAGATTAAGCAGCATAATTGCCGAGAAACCAGACGTTGTAATTTTAGAATTTGGGGCTAATGATGTTCTAAGAGGCTATTCAACAGAAATAATTTATGAAAATTTGGCCGAAATCATACTTTCATTACAATCGGAAGGAATCACTGTTATTTTGACTGGAATTTATGCGCCTCCGAAACTTTCAGCAAGATATGCTCAAGACATAAAAGAACTTTATCAAACGCTTTCATCTAAGTACCAAATTAAGCTCTATCCTTTCTTTTTAGATGGAATCGTAACCGACCTTATGGGGGTGGCTAATCCCGATTTGATTTTGCGAGATGGTTTGCATCCTAATGAGGAAGGAATAAAAATTATTGCCAATAATATTAAGCCTTTGGTAAAAGAAATATTAGATAAATTTATTAAAGATTAGGAAAAAAATATGCTTCGTCTTTTTGTTGGATTTAAGGTTCCAGAAAATGTCTCAGAACAGCTGGAAAATTTAAAGGGAGGAATTCCTAGAGCCAGGTGGATTCCAAAAGAGAATTATCATTTAACTTTAAGTTTTATTGGTGAAGTTGATGAGGTTACCGCAGAAGAAGCCGATAATGCGCTGCGTGGCATAAGCTTTCCCTCTTTTGATTTGTCCCTATGCCAGATAGGGTATTTTACAAAAAACAAAGATGAGGTTAGAACTCTCTGGACAGGAGTTGATAATTATCATGTTTTGGACAGGCTGCACGAAAAAATTGACGTTGCTCTGCAAAATCGCAGAATAGATATTTCTAAAACAAGATTTCACGCTCATTGTACACTTGCTAAAATGCAAGGAACTTCAATTGATGAGGCTCAAAAATATGTTGCAATGCATAACTTGTTTAGGTCTAAGCCCTTTTATGTAGATAAGTTCTATCTTTTTGAGAGCATTAGGGGTTCAAGTGGTTCTCATTATAAAATTCTTGCAGAATATGAACTTTATCAAAAAATAGAGCAGTTATAAAAGCTAATCGACATATTTAGAAACCGTTTTATCGACTAAGAAGGCATAGCTTACGCCAAAAAGTCGAGTATGGACTAGTAGAGGATAAAGATTGTAGATTTCTCTTCTCATATCAAAACCGTCTCTAATAGGCCTTATTTCTTTGTAACGATTGAAAAAAGCATCACCAAAGCTGCTCCATACCGTTGCAAAACAAAACTCAATATCGGGGTCGGCGAAATATAGAGCAGGGTCAATAAATGCTACAACATTGCCGTTGCGATATAAAACGTTTCCAGTCCAAATGTCTCCGTGAATCAGAGATGGTTTTTCAGGGGTATCAATTAAATTGTTGATTTTGGTTGCAAGCAGTTCCACTTTGCGCATGACAGAAATGGGAAGACTTCCATTTTCGAAAGCAACTTTTGCCATATAAAGCAAGCGTTGATTAATAAAAAAGTCCAGCCAGTTTTTTTGCCAATCATTAGGCTGTAAAAGCCCTCCAACCAAGGTATCTTTTTCAAAGCCATATTTATCTGATGTAATGTTGTGAAGATTGGCTAAATGTTCGGCGCAGCTTTCCTCAACAAGCTTAGAGGTAGTTCCGCTTACCTCAATATATTCAACAACCAGCAAATTTTCATCGCAGTAAAAAACTTTAGTTGTTGGAAGACTCGTTTTTTCAGCTAAGTAATTGAGCATAAAGCCTTCGATTTCAAATCCATTATCTTCTTTTGGTTTAGCTATTTTAGCTACAGCCTGTCTGCCATCGTCCAAAACAATGCGTTTAACGTCTGCGACACAGCCGCCGCCTAAAGATGTTGCTGAAGCAATGCTCGCACCCATAGCTTTTTCTATTTTAGCGGTAACATCAAAATCTAAAGTGTTTTTGGTAACTCTCATTTTAAATACTCACTGCATATATGGTTAAGTAGCTGTTCAGATCCGAGATTTATCAAATCAAAAACCTTAGCAAAGCCTTCTATGCCGCCGTAATAAGGGTCTGGAATGTCTTTGTTCTTAACATCTTTAACAAAATCTAAAAGCAAATTAAGTTTAGCTCTTTGGTGTTCTTCTGTTTTAGGACGCAGCCCATAAATAGTATGTTGATGGGTATGTTCCATAGATATAATTATATCAAAATTTTTAAAATCGTCTTTATTAATTTTGCGGGCGAAGATATTTGACATATCGATTTTTCTGCTTCTAGCAAAATTTACAGCTCTAGAATCAGGAGGTTCACCTTCGTGATAGCCTGCAACCCCTGCAGAATCTGCAATGATATTTGCTTCTAAGCCTTTTTGTTTTACAAGGGTTCTAAAAACAGCTTCTGCCGTTGGAGAACGGCAAATATTTCCTGTGCATACAAATAAAACTTTTATAATATTATTCATTCTTCACCTCAAAACGGCTATTTATCATTCAGATATTAGGTTAAAAAAAAGAGATAAACAAGATTTGATAACTTTTTAAATTCAGATTTTTAGATTTGTTTTCTTCTCGATTTATATCCTTTATTTTTAGTTTTAATAAAACGTTTTGCTAAATTTATTTAATCAAGTTAAACTTTAAAAAGCCAGAACGGTTTTTCAGGAAAAAATTAATTTTAAGGTTAACTGATGTTTTTAACTTACATTAAAATTCAGCTAGATGAACTATTAACAGAACATAGTTCGCTTATGGTTTTAACTTTTGTGGTTTTTGTTTGGTTAATTGCCGATATTTTAAGATATAAAAGAATAGATAAAGTGGCAAAAAGAATAACAAAAAGGCAAAAAACCTTTAACGATATTCTCAATATTTTAAATAAACCATTTGATGAATGTGATGCAATAGAAACAATTGCAACCCTTATTAAAGAAGATTATGGCTTTGAATCTGTTGGAGTCAGGTTAAAACAAGGAGATGATTATAGATATTATACATTTAAAGGTTTTGACCAAGACTTTATCAACAAAGAAGATTCTTTAAATTTTTGTTCGGAAACCCCAGAAGAATGCCCTAGCTGTCTTTGCGGTATGGTTATTAATCGAAATGAAATTATTCCATTTTTTACCAAAAATCACTCTCTTGTTATTAATAATTTAGAACAAGAATTGCAAGGCTATGAAAACATTATTCCTAAATATCGAGGCGTGTGCCATAAAAGCGGTTATAAATCAATGGCGTTAGTCCCAATTATGGTTGATGGTCAAGTTAAGGGTATTTTACAAATTAATGATAGAAAAGAAGGCAAAATAACTCCTGAAGTCATCACTCTTTTAGAAGAAATTTCTGCTAGTTTAGGAATAGCTATCGGTCGCAAGATAGCTGAAGAAGAGCTTAAAAAAGCAAAAGAAATTGCGGAAAAAGCTAATGATGCTAAATCAGATTTTTTAGCTAATATGAGCCATGAAATAAGAACACCAATGAATGCTGTTTTAGGATTGACGCAGCTGCTTCAACTTACAAACTTAGATAGCAGGCAAAAAGATTATGCTAACAAAATTTTAGTTTCAGGGCAGTCTTTATTATATTTAATTAATGATATTCTAGATTTTTCTAAAATCGAGGCTGGAAGCTTAGAGCTTACCAAAAAAGCCTTTAATTTAGATGATTCCTTGAAAAACTTAGCGACAATTTTAGCGGTAAATGCTCAGAAAAAAGATTTGGAAGTTTTATTTGATATTGATCACAATCTTCCCATAAACTTAATTGGAGATAACCAGAGGTTAGAGCAGGTTTTGATTAATCTTTCTGGCAATGCTTTAAAGTTTACTCCGAAAGGGCACGTTTTAATTACGGCGAAGCAAAAAGCTGTGGACAAGAACAAAATAACCATTTCTTTTGGGGTAGAAGACACAGGAATAGGTATTAGTTCTAACAATCTTGAGAGAATCTTTAAACCATTTGAGCAAGAAAATGTCTTAACAGGTCAGCAGTTTGGTGGCACAGGCTTAGGATTAGCTATAAGCCAGAGAATAGTTAATCTTATGGGCGGCAAAATCAGTGTTGCGAGTAAACTAGGAAAAGGCAGCACCTTTAGTTTTGATGTTGAATTTGAACTTGCTCCAAACGGTGGAAGCCTTTTATTGGGAGATGCTCCTAAAAACCTAAAAATTTTGGTAGTTGATGATAATTATATTGCCTGTGAAATTCTGCAAAAAACCATAGCTTCTTTTGGTTGGGAGGCGACGGTTTGTTCTAGTGGTTTTGAAGCGATAGAATTATACAAAGACAAATTACGTAAGCATAAATTTGATATCATTTTAATGGATATTAAAATGCCTCACATCAATGGTATAGATACGGCTAAAAAAATTAGGGAACTTACTAAGGAAGATTCACCCAAAATTATAATGATTACATTTGCAGAAAATATGAATGTTAAAGAGGAAGCTATTTTTGATGAAAAATTGCAGAAACCAGCAACGGTTTCAATGATATTTGATACTATAGTTGGGTGTTATAAAAAAGATTCTATGCCAAAGGCGGTGGCTAATAACTTTCTAACTAGCTGCAATAAGCTATCAGGAATCAAAATTCTTCTTGCTGAGGATAATGAGATTAATTTGGAAGTTGCGAAAGATTTATTAGAGGAAAATGGAGCTGTTGTTGATGCGGCAATGAATGGGGTTGAAGCCTTAGAAAAGATAGATTCTAGCTTTAATTTGGTTTTGATGGATATTCATATGCCTCAAATGGACGGCTATGAAGCTACTAAAAAAATTAGAGAACAACCAGAATTTGCTAATCTTCCTATTATTGCAATGACAGCAAATGCTATGGATAGTGATAAGAAAAAGTGCTTAGATTGTGGTATGAATGACTATCTCATAAAACCGATTGATGTTCAAAAAATGCTTGAAGTAATTTTTAGGTGGGGAAAAAAATAATCATTAAAAAGATTGATTTTTAACCGATAGACGATTATTTCAAGAAATGTTATAATTAAGAGTAAAAAATAAAATTTTTAATAGTTTTTATGGGAGATAATGATTATGAACAAGTCTCTAGTTTTATTTATGTCTTTGGCTGTTTTGACATTAACAGGCTGTGCAAGTAAGAAAGAGCCAGCTCCGGAGGCTTTTGTACAGTTGGTTTTGGCTAACTCATCTGGGGTTTCTTATGAATATAATCATTTGGTATCATTACAGACGATTAGTGAAAAAGCTACCTCCCATTGTTCTAGTGAAGGCAAAAAGCCAATATTGCAAGGGACATCAATTCTACAAAACGGTAATCAGGTAGCATCGTTTGTCTGCCAATAAAAGTTTAAGTAGCCACAAATAAAAAAGTTTTGATTTTAGTCTTACAAAAGCAAAAGTTGTTTATTAATACTTAGCCGTAAGGCAAAACAAGAGCAAACAACTAGTCGCAAAAGGCACTAAACACCGCAAAAAAAGCGAGAGATTTCTTAAAGATTTAGGTCATTTAAGGAATCTCTCGTTTTTTAAATCAGGGTTTGTTCTTGCAAAGTTTTTTTAAATTTCTATTTATCACCTCCTTATCTTTAATTAGTGT
>JBFXJJ010000008.1:0-111035 GCA_050175015.1 Alphaproteobacteria bacterium
ATAAAAAATACTAATTGGAGATAAGGAGGTGATAAATAGAAATTTAAAAAAACTTTGCAAGAACAAACCCTGATAAAAAAACGAGGAAGCTTCTAATTACTAAAGCGGTTTCCTCGTTTGTTTTTTTCATAACAAATCTTTAAAACATTCTAATAGAAACAAGCTGTCCTTCATAAAAAATCTATAGCTATGCGGTCTCTGAATAGCTCATTGTTTTTTGCTGCAAAAAATTCTCAACTTTTTGTAAATCAGACAGCGAAATCAAGGTTTCAAGATTTAATTATAGTTAGTTTAACGTTTAGTTATAAGTGCGCATTAAGCCGACTAAACGTCCTTGGACGGCAATTCTGTCAGGACCTAAAATCCGTGTTTTATATTGAGGATTAGCAGGCTCAAGAGCTATAGAATCTCCTTTTCTTCTAATCCGTTTAAGTGTTACTTCACTGCTGTCAACCAAGGCGACAACAATAGTTCCGTTCTCAGCGTTTTCGCATTTTTTTATAATTACAGTGTCGCCATCAAAAATGCCAGCTTCAATCATAGAATCTCCTTCTACAGTCAAAGCGTAATGTTCTCCAGCCCCGACCATATGAGGAGATACTGAGACCATATCATTATCATTACGCAAGGCTTCAATAGGGGTTCCCGCTGCAATTTTTCCATATAAAGGAAGATTAACCGTTGTAGCTTCTTCGGACATTAAATTCGTTTCTTTTCCAATCAGGGCTTTAGCTTTTTTTACTTCAGCTAAGTTAGTGAAATTATTTTGTTGCTGAAAGTTTTCAGGCATTTTTAAAATTTCTAAAGCTCTAGCTTTGTTAGGAAGCTTTCTAATAAAGCCTCTCTCTTCTAAAGCTGAGATAAGGCGGTGAATACCTGATTTAGAATGAAGGTTAAGAGCATTCTTCATTTCTTCAAAAGATGGAGATATTCCAAATTGTTTTAAGTGATTGTTGATATAGATTAAGAGCTGATGTTGTTTTTGTGTGAGCATAAAACTATTTCCCTTAAAGAGTTGAAATGAAAAAAATCTTCTTCTTTTGTTCTAGTTTAGTTCTAAGAAATAGTCAATAGTTTTTTTGTGGCATCATAAATGTCATTATGTTCCATAAGGGATTGACCAATTAAAAATCTTACAGCGCCAACTTTTGACATCTGCTCTAAATCTTTGGGCGTATAAAGACCACTTTCAGAAACAATTTTTTTATTCTGAGGAACATATTTTGCAAGTTCTTCTGTAACTGAAATATCTGTTTTTAAAGTTTTTAGATTGCGGTTATTTATACCAATTAAAGGCGTTTTAAGCTTTAAGGCTCTTTCAAGTTCATCTTTATTGTGGACTTCCACTAAAACATCAAGATTATATTCCATAGCTGCCGCTTCTAATTCTTGTGCTAAGCTGTCATCTAAAGCTGCCATAATTAATAAAATGCAGTCCGCGCCGATGGCTCTAGCCTCAACAACTTGATAGCTGTCCAGCATAAAGTCTTTTCTAAGGATAGGAAGTGAACAAGAATTTTTTGCTTCAATCAGGTAGCTGTCATTTCCAAGAAAAAAGTTGGTTTCAGTCAAAACCGAAAGACAGGCAGCGCCAGCTCTCTCATATTCTCTTGCAATCAAAGATGGGTTAAAATCTTTTCTTATTAGTCCAGCAGAAGGTGAAGCTTTTTTGATTTCTGCAATAAGAGCATAACGATGGTTATCGGCAAAATAATCAAGATTTTTGATGAAGCCTCTGACGGGCTCTTGTTCTTTCGCTCTTTTTTCCAAATCAGAGAAAGAAGTTTTGTTTTTACATAGTTCTACATATTCTTGTTTGCAGACACATATTTTTTTTAAAACATCTTCCATATCTAATCTAAACTCTTCCAAAAGAAATATCAGTCATAAGTTTTAAGGTCTTTAAGGCTTTGCCACTATCTAAGGCATCTCTTGCCTGTTTTACCGCCGCTTTTAAATCGTCTTCCTTACCCGAAACCACAAGCCCTGCGGCAGCATTAAGAATTACAATATCCTTAAATGGGCACTCTTTGCCGCTGAAAATATCTAAAATAGCTTGAGCATTATATGCCGCATCACCACCTTTTAAATCATTAGAAGAAACAAGCTTAAATCCATAATCTAAGGGGTTGATTTCAAAATTTTTAATTTTGCCGTCCTTGTATTCCGTAACAAAAGTTTTGCCTGTTGTAGTTATTTCATCAAGACCATCTTCACCGTGAACAACCCACGCTTGTTTCGAGCCTAATTTGCCCAAAACGGCAGCAACAGGTTCAACCCAATGTTTGGCAAAGACGCCAACAATTTGTCTTTTGGTTTGAGCTGGATTGGCTAGTGGTCCTAAAAGATTAAAAATAGTTCTGGTTTTTAATTCTGTTCTAACTGGGGCAACATATTTCATTGCACTGTGATGATTAGGTGCCATCATAAAGCAAATATTAGCTTCTTTTAATGATTTCTGAAGAATAGCTATATCAGCACCAAGGTTAAGTCCAAGAGCGTTTAAGACATCGGCTGAGCCAGATTTGGAGCTAAGCGCTTTGTTGCCGTGTTTGGCAACAGGAACTCCGCAGGCAGCAATAACGATAGCGGCTGCGGTAGAGATATTATAAGTTCCAGAGTTGTCTCCTCCTGTTCCGCAGGTATCAATGGCATCATCTGGAGCCGAAATAGTTAAGGCTTTTTGCCTCATTGCTCTGGTTGCACCCGTGATTTCTTCAACCGTTTCGCCTTTTACTCTAAGCCCCATCAAAAGGGCTGCCATTTTAATTTGAGAAACATCTCCAGACATTATAAGCGAAAAAATATTTTCAGCATCATTTTCAGTTAAATCTTTTTTGTTAGCTACTTGGTTAATAGCATCATCTATGGGATTATTAGGAGTAATCATAAATCAAAGTGTCCTTAAATTTTTGTTTTTTTAATACCTGTTTCTATTAAAAAATTATCGAGCATTTGATGACCGCATTCCGAGGCAATACTTTCGGGGTGAAACTGAACGCCATAAATAGGAAGCTCTTTATGTTTTAGCCCCATAATCATACCATCATCAAGCCAGGCGCTTACTTCCAAGCAGTCGGGTAGAGTTTTTCTTTCAACAATAAGCGAATGATAACGGGTAGCTTTAAGCGGAGTTTTTAAGTTCTTAAACAAACCATTTTGATTATGATTAATATTATGAACTTTACCGTGAACACACTTATCAGCTCTAATAACTTTACCGCCGAACGCTTGACCAATAGATTGATGACCTAAGCAGACACCAATAAGGGGCATTTTTTCCTTTGCCGATTCTTTTATCAATTCAAGACAGATGCCAGCGGTATCAGGATTGCAAGGCCCTGGCGATATTATAATCCCTTCTGGTTTAAGAGCCATCGCTTCCGCAACGGACAAAGCATCATTACGATAAATAACAGGTTCGAAACCTAATTCACCAAAATAATGCCAAAGGTTATATGTAAAGCTGTCGTAATTGTCGATTAATAGTAACATCTTAAAAAAATCCTAAAAAAGTTATAGCAATAATGACGTTATTAGCTATTATGGTCAAGGATAGATAGAATTTAGGAATAAATTTTTTGCACCACAGTTTATAAATACGGCATTAAATTTAAAAAAATTACGAATGAATATTTTTAACAGTAAATCAAGAAAACGATTTTCGGAAAAGAAGCGAAGTCCTTTGATTTGGCACTTTAGCAGATTTAAGCTGTTTTTGCTTTATTTTCTTATGTTTTTTGCGGTTTCTGGTAATTTTATTGCCAGTATTTTTATTTATCGTAAAAGTTTTAATGAGAACTATATAAGCAAAATTGCAACAGCCAACGCTGCCAACCTTTTTGACAGCAAATTTGCTGCCGAAGCAAATATCTGGGGCAGACCTGATGATGTTGATATTAAATCGTTGATTTGTGAACCATATCCCAAGTATCAAAATGATATTAATAATTTTTCGGAACTGGAAACAACCAAGGTTTGGGGCAAAGATGATGTAACTAAAAGACCAGATTTGCCGAATAAAGATAAAAAAATAGAATCTTTTAATATTGGTGAAATTAAAGTTTCAGCCTATAAGCCGATTGAGAAAAAAACAAATATTGTTAAAAACCTTGAACCTCTGTGGAAGCTTAATTCCGTTGCGGTTTCAGACCAAATTACTCAAAAGCATTTTGTAGCAATTATTATTGATGACTTGGGCATAGATAAAAAAAGAACATCAAAAATAATTAACTTGCCGGCCGTTATAACGACATCTTTTCTGACATATACTAACAATTTGCAAGATGCTGTCGATTTAGCTAAGCAAAAGGGACATGAAATTATGCTTCACGTTCCAATGGAACCTAAAGATAGAGGCTATGATCCAGGTCCCGATGCCTTGATGGTTTCAATGAATAAAGATGAAATAAAAAATAATTTAGATGCGATGTTAAACAAAATTGATGGTTATGTTGGAATAAATAATCATATGGGAAGCAAATTTACATCTGATTCTAATGCTATGAATATTGTTATTAACGATCTTTCAGATAGAGGTCTTCTTTTTATTGATTCTATGACATCTGCAGGTTCCATAGGATTAACTTTGGCTGATAAGAAAGGCGTTCCTTCAGCACCACGCAATATCTTTTTAGACAATCTTCCTGGTGAAGAATATGCTTTAAGGCAATTAAAAAAACTAGAAGATATGGCATTAACCAACGGCTATGCGGTAGGTATCGGACACCCTCGAGATGGAACCATAACCGCTCTTGCCAAATGGCTTGAAAATGTTAATGAAAAAGACATAGCGGTTGTTCCTGTAAGTTATATTGTTACGTATCGTAATTACCCGTCAGAATTTGCTTTAAAATAAATTTTAAGAAAAAACATAAATGAATTGCCAAGGTTTTATAAAACAAAAATTAATAAGCCATATTAAAGAAACCTTAAGACTGGCTTTGCCGTCAGCAATAGCTAGGGCAGGAATAGTTACTATGGGCGTTGTTGATACGGTTATGGTTTCTCGTTATTCTACTATGGAGCTGGCATATTTTGGCATTTCAAACTCCATAGTTATGCTTTTGGTTGTTGTCATTATAAGCCTAACAACCGGGATTCCTGTTGTTTGTTCGCAAGAATATGGCGCTGGCAATTATAAAAGATGTTTGGAAACGTGGTTTTCGAGCCTGCCATATTGTATTATTATTGGACTTATTTCGATAGTTGTATGCTTTTTTGCAGATAAGATTTTAATATTATCTGGTCAGGATTATGATATTGCAGAGAAAGCTGGAGATGTTTCTAAAGTTTTTGCCTACAGTTTTCCTTTTATCATTATTTATGTTTGTTCTGCAGGTTTTTTAGAAGGCATAAAAAGACCGAGTTATGCTATGGTTGTTATCTTTGTAGCTAACCTTTTTAATGTTTTTTTTAATTGGGTTTTTATTTATGGCAAGTTTGGTTTTAAGCCAATGGGGGCGGTTGGAGCTTCTTGGGCAACCGTTGTAAATCGAGGCGTGGTAGCTTTTTTGATGCTTGCGTATATTCTGCCAATGATGAAAGGTCATAATTTTAATTGGAAACATGCGTTTAGAGTTTTTGATAAAAAAAATCAAAAAATGAGAAGAATAGGTTATGGCGCAGCATTTTCGAAAGGTTCTGAAGTAATAGCATTTTTTATTGTTACGATGTTTGCCGGATACTTAGGAACAATGGCGTTGGCAACGTTTTCAATAGCAAATAACTTAATAGGCTTTTTTTATATGATTTCGGCAGGATTTGCAGCGGCAGCAACGGTCAGAGTTGGGATTGCTGCAGGTCGTAAAGATAGCTGTGACGTTGCTTTTGCTGGTTGGACGGCATTGTTTGTTAATTTAGGAATAATGCTTGTTTTAAGTTTCTTTGTTAATGCCTTATCTGAGCCGATAACTGCGGTTTATACCAAAGATGTAGAGCTAATTCCTATGGCGAAAAAGGTTATTGATTTTGCAGGCTGGATTATAATAGTAAATGGCGGTCAATTTATCGCCGCAAGTGCTTTAAGAGGCAGAGGCGATGTTTTAATTCCAGCTATTATTCAAGCCTTGTGTTCCTTAGTTTTAATGAGTGTTGGAGCTTGGGTGTTAGCGTTTAATCTTGGTTTAGGTGTTACGGGGCTTTTGTTTGGTATGATGATTGCTAATTTTATTGCCACAATCATCTTAGCGGCAAGATTTAGCTATCTCTCAAAAAAAGATAGCTTGTCAGAAACATTTTTATAATCGGTTTTTGGGATAAATATTAAAATAAATCATTTCTCTAAAATTTTTTGATGACCTTAGCCGAAAAACACTATAAATTGTTAATAAATTAATTTATGAGCACATTATCTTGTTGGAGATTTAGAATGAAAGCCGTCTTAAAGGCTGTTAGTTTTATGACATTTTTCTGCTTATGGTCTTGCAAAACTAGCGTTGAACCGCTTAGTGATTGGGATCGTGCAGTCAGAGTTGACAGCGATGTCAGAGCAATTCTAGAAGAGCAGTCAAGCCGCAAGATTGAAAAGCCTATTACGCTCTATGATGCGATGGCTTATGCTTTAAAATATAATATGGACAGGCGCTTAAATCTTCTTAAAGAAGCCCTTGCGGTCAAAAACTATAATATAAACGAGCTTAATGCCTTGCCATCTGTTGCCGTGAATGCAGGTTTTAAAGCAAGGAGCAATGATTCAGCATATCGTTTTAAAACAGACAGCGGTGATAGCGGAACCCTTTATCAGTCAAAGAGACCGATTGGAACTGCAGATGTTCAGGTGGCTTGGAATATTCTTGATTTTGGTATGAGCTATTATCAGGCAAAACAAGATTCTGCTGAAGGTCTAATTATCAGGGAAAATAGGCGCAAAATTATTCATAACTTGCTTCAAGATGTAAGAAGTGGTTACTGGAAAGCTTTAACGGCACAAAGAACTATTCCTGATATTGATGTCCTTCTTGAAAACATTGTTATTGCTGTTGAGAAGCTTGAAATCGAAGAAAAAGAAATCAACGAAGCCGATGCTGTTGCCGCTGATAACAGCGATACCGGCGGAGAAGATACAAAGAGCGATGAAGTAAAAGAAAGCCAAGAAGTTGAAAGCGGCAAGACATCATTGCAAAAAAGAGCAGAACTTCTTGAGGCTATGAGAGACTTAAGAGCGTTAAAACAGCAGCTGCAAGAAGATTTAAATAATTTTACTGATATTATAGGACTGCTTCCAGGGGCCAAGTTTACATTAGTTGGACCAGAACGAGGTAATTTTACTCTGCCTTCAATTAAAACCAAATTGGCAAGAATTGAATGGCTCTCATTAATGAATAGGCCTGAGCTTAGAGTCAAAGATTACGAAGGTATCGTAAATAGCTTTGAGGTTAGGAAAGCTATTCTAAGCGTATTTCCAGAATTAGAGATGGTTGGAGCTGTAAGTTATGAAGACAATCCATTGTTGTTTAATAAAACTTGGGCGGAAATTGCTTTCAAAATGGGGCTTAATCTTTTAAACCCTGCAAAATTAAAGGCAAAGGCTGAAAAAGCTAAGGTTCAAGAAGAAATTAGTGCTATGGAAAGAGAAGCCATGACTATGGGTGTTTTAACTCAAGTTCATCTTGCTTGGGGACGTTATATGGCGACTAGAGATAATTATGAAATAGAAGAAGAAATATCAAAAGTTGTTAATCGTTTAGCAGAAAAGAGCGCCCAAGAAATTTATAAGAATGAAATCTATGATCCTGATATTATTGATGCTGCGGCTAAGGCGCTATTGGCAACTGTTAGAAAAGATATCGCGTTTGCTGATTTGCAAGATGCAACAGGTGATGTCTTTGTTACAATCGGTTTAGATCCTTTTCCTGATCACTTAACCAACCAGCCAATCGATAAAATTTCCAAAGTATTATCAGATGTTATGACGGCATGGAATCAGGGAAGGTTCACTCCAGAAGATATGCCAAAACCTGTTCCGGTTCCAACAAAAAGACCTTCGGTATATGTCGGAGACTTACCAGAAGTTACAATATCAGAGGCGGAAATTTTAGTTTATAAAATCCCAGAAAGTATTTTTGATACTGCGCAATTAGGCGATGAGGTTATGTATACCGCTTCATTATCAAACGGCTCTCCTTTGCCTAGGTGGCTTTATTTTGATGCGATATCATGCACATTTTCAGGGCAGCCTAAATATTATATTGGTAAGCATGAGATAAGAGTTACGGCTCACAACAATAAGGGTGAAACGGCACACATTAATTTTAATCTTAATGTTAGAAAAGCGTATGTTCCCAGAGTTGATATTCCTGGCTCTAGAATTGGCAGCAGGGTTATGGTTATAGATCATTGCGGTACTGGTGATACGTGTGAAAATTACAGTGTAACAAAACACCGTGAAGTGCCAAGAAGAGTGATGATAACTCCTACGGTCAAACAAGAAAATTCTGTAGAATTTAATAACGGTGAGCAGCAATAAATTTAAGAGCCGTTGGCATTTAATTTAGCCTTGTGATTTTGATTTTGGTAAAAGCGAAAGCAAAGCTTTTGATATTGTTAAGGTAGATATAATAAATGCAAAATACTCTAAAATTATAACATCGTGTAAATTATATAACAAAAATCTCTGAGCATCATAATGTTAGAAAAAATCTATATTGTTATTCGCTTTTTGATTATTTTTATCAAAGATTTAATCTTTAGCGTTATTAAAGATTCTTTAGAATTTATGTTTGATTTTGGAAAAGACTTGCTTTTTGCTCTTAAAACGCCGGCGATAATTGCGGTTTTGTTTGTTTCTGTTGTTACGTTCTATAGCGATAATGACCATTTTTTTGATACAACATACTTTAGTGCAACTTTAATATGTTTTGTGATTTTTGCTGTCATAAAATTTATTGTTGTTTCTGATAATAATCGTGAGCCATATACTAAAAAAGATTTTTATGACGATCAGCAATACCTTGTTGCACATTCTTATTTTAAGGTTCAATACTTCTTAAATAATAAAGAATTTCAACTGCTTAATATTCTTGATGATATAATTGAGAAAATTAACAAAGAGCAAAATAAAAAATTAAGAGTTTTTGCTCAAACGTCACTTGGAGAAGTATTGGATTCACCAAGAAAAGAGGCTTATTATGCGATTAATTCAAAAAGAGTTGATTTTTTAATCGTCGATTTAGATACAAGAAAATCTGTTTTAGCTATCGAATTTAATGGTTCTGGACATTATAATAATTATTATAAACAACGAGATAAAGTTAAACAACTTGCTTTAGAAAAAGCCCGAATAAGCTTTTTAGGTTTGACTGATAACGATTTAAAAAATCCCAATTCAATTAGTCTAAAAATCAATAGCTTAAGCTTTATAAACAATAAGCATTAAACTGTTAAACAAATTATATCGATAAGTTTGTAGAGCAGATATAAATTTGGTATTTTTAGTAATCATAAAAGAACGTTGCCGTCGGGATAAGTCTTCCTGTTTGCTGCATATATGGCACGATTTTTGCATATAAGTTGTTATGTGTTTAACCCGTGTTTAATAAAATAGCTATGTTGAAGTTTCTTTCTTTATTATCTTTGTTTATGTTATGCCTAATTCCGCCAGCATTTTCTGACGAAAATCTTTGTGCGATTGAAACTAGTTATTATGAAAGAAAATTTGAAATCCAACACTCGCTTTTAACAGCAATATCAGTTGTTGAATCAGGTAAGTGGAGTTTAGAAAAACAGGCTAATACAGCGTGGCCGTGGACAGTTAATGCTGAGGGGCAGGGAATGTTTTTTGCCTCAAAACAAGAGGCGATTGATGCGGTAAAAAAACTTCAGGCAAAAGGGATAGAAAGTATCGATGTTGGTTGCATGCAGATTAATCTGAAATATCACCCTGATGCGTTTAAATCATTGGAAGAAGCATTTTCGCCTTCTGCTAATGTTGCTTATGGAGCTTCATTTATAAAAAAATTATATGAACAGTATGGTTCTTGGTATGTCGCAGCTAAGCATTATCATTCTTCGTTAGATGAAAAAAACGTTGTTTATGGAAATAAAATTCTTGCGGCTTTTGACAATCTTACCGAAGGGGATAAAGCTTTAGAAGCTAAACACAGTACGTTTAAACAAAGCGCTAAAAAAGACAAATTCAAAAAAGAGGCTGATAATTATCGCGCTCGTATGCTTGATAAATATATGAAAGCAAAAGAGCAGAAAATGTCAGGAACTGCTAAGAAAAATGGTTCTGTTTAGTTTTTTTGCCGCAAAAGTTTAGTCCGCAAACAATGGTTTTCAAATTTATAAAAGAACCTAATTCTTATTGCAGTAAAAACTCTCTTCCAAGTTTAACGCATTGCCTGTCATCATAGCAAATAACGTCTGCAGTGGCATAAGTTTCGGTCCATTCCAATGGCAGATATGAACCTGTGCCGATAACATCAAGCGGGGCATTAGCTACTGCCATAATATGGCATTTATCTAGTGAAAAACCACTTGAAGCAACAATTTTTACCTTATCAAAACCATTTTTGTTGAGCTCTTCTCTAAGGTACCAAATTGCGGCGGCGGAAACGCCTGTGCCAATAAGATGTTTAAGCTCTTGTTCGGTACGATAATTCTTTATGGCTTCTGGAGCCTTTTTCTCGAGAATATTGTATGAAGAGTTAGTATTCAAGCCCTCAACAAATCGACCGCCGTGAGTGTCCAACCTGATTGAAACTTTACCTTCATCAGCAAGTTTTTTAAAGAAAGAGCATACTTCCAAGCTATCGGTTATTTCTTTGCCAAAGAAGTCGGCAAGAACCACAAGATTGGTCTGAGGAAAAAGGTCGTGAAACATTTTAGCTGCCTCTAAAGTAGAGTCAGCATAGCCAATCAAATTATGAGGCATTGTTCCTAGACCGTTTTTTAAACCGAAATAATGGCACGTAGCATCATTGGCGGTTCCAATAAATCCTTTAGCCCCTTTTTTATTGGCAGCTTTAGTTCCAACAAAAGCCCCATAAGCCATTAAATCTGCCATTTCAGAGCCAGCACAGTGTCTTGCGTCCATAGCAATAAAGGCAGTTTGAGGCAGTTCTAATGCCATCGCAAAAGCATTGTATGCTGCAACTGAGGTGGCTCCGATTTTTTGTAAGAATATAGTTTCTAGCTCTACTAATTCAGCAAAAGAGCCCGAATAGTAAAGCATAGGTTCTCCAGAACCTATCCAATCTCCTTCTTGATACTTTGTTTTGACGTCAATTTTGATATTTTTTGCTGCGGCAACTTTTTGCAGCCAAGTTACGGCAATTTGCGGTGCGAAAAGTATAGGTCTTCTCATAAAAACAGCATAGGTAACTTTTTTGTCGCCGTATTTTTCGATAATGGCTTTTGTGTTTGAAAAATATTTATCGGTAAAAAAAGGAATATCATCAATAATTTTGGTCATAACTTATAACCTCTAAGCAAGATTGTTTGAACCTCTAAGTGATTTTTTAAGCATATCAGAAATCAAAAAAGCAAGCTCCAAAGATTGATTGGCATTAAGCCTTGGATCGCAATGCGTTTGATAACATTCTAAAAGATTGCTCTCGGATATATCTTGGGAACCACCTAAGCATTCTGTAACGTTTTGTCCCGTCAGTTCAAAGTGAACACCGCCAGCGTGGGTTCCCTCTGCTTTATGAATATCAAAGAATTGTTTTACTTCAGACAAAATGCTTTCAAAATATCTCGTTTTAATTCCTGACTTGGTTTTTACAATATTGCCGTGCATAGGATCGCAAGCCCATACGACATTAAGACCTTCGGTTTTGATAGCATTTATCAAACGGGGAAGATGTTTAGCAATGTTGTAAACGCCCATTCTTGAAATTAAAGTAATTCTTCCTAACTCGTTCTTAGGGTTAAGAACATCACATAGTTCAAGAAGTTCATCGGCAGAAATATCAGGATCAATTTTTATACCGATTGGGTTTTCTATGCCGCGTAAAAATTCAACGTGAGAACCGTCAACTTGTCTTGTGCGGTTTCCAATCCAGAGCATATGAGCAGAGCAGTCGTACCAATCGCCTGTTGTCGAATCTATTCGCACCATAGCTTCTTCAAAAGGCAGCAATAAAGCTTCGTGGGAAGTATGAAACTGGGTTTCTCTAACTTGAGGCACGGTCTCTGCGGTTAAACCGCAAGCCGACATAAAAGCCAGTGTTTCGTGAATTCTATTTGCAAATTCTAAGTACTTTTCACTTTGAGGGCTGTTTTTTACAAAACTTAAATTCCAGCGGCTCACCTTATGCAAATCAGCGTATCCACCTTGGGCAAAAGCTCTGAGCAGGTTAAGTGTTGCTGCAGACTGGTTATAGGCTTTTATCATTCTTTCAGGATCAGGACGTCTTGCATCTTCGTTAAATTCAATGTCATTAATGATGTCGCCACGATAAACTGGAAGGGTAACGCCGTCTTTTTCTTCGGTTCCAGCAGAGCGAGGTTTAGCAAATTGTCCTGCCATTCTGCCTACTTTAACAACAGGGCAGGAAGCCCCGAAGGTAAGAATAATGGACATCTGCAAAAGAACACGAAAAGTGTTTCTAATATTTCTAGCGTGGAACTCTTCAAAGCTTTCTGCGCAGTCACCGCCTTGCAATAGAAAGGCCTTGCCTTTGGCAACTTCGCCTAAGGCTGTTTTTAAATTTCTAGCTTCGCCAGCAAAGACAAGAGGCGGCAAGTCAGATACAATGTTTTCGACTTTTTTTAATGCTCTCTTATCAGGATATTCTGGTAATTGATAAGCCGTTTTTTTGCGCCAGCTGTCAGGATTCCATTTTTGATTCATTCTTGCTATAACCTTTAAATATTTGTTTTAATTTCTATGCCTTCTTCTTTAAGAACCAGAAGTAATTCCGATAAAAACTCACGTTCATTATCGTGAATAACACCATCTGACAATATTAGCTTAATAAAGGTTTCAACAAAATCCGTCAATACCTGCTCGCTTTTATTTAAAAGATCGTCTAAAGCATCATAGAAGCTGTCTTCATCTGGGTAAATACGGTTAATGTAATCACTAATTTCGTCTGGATTAAGCTCAACACTTTCTCCACGTTTGATAACATAATCAGTAATAACCTTCTTTTCGATAGGAGAAAATTCGTTGTCTGTTTGAGCAAGAAAAACTAAGCACGTTAACTCATCAGTTAGATTTCTTATAACCTCTGCGGTTGGAGAGTTGGTGTTTGTGTAAGATGCTGTTTTGGGCGAGTTGTCGTCCTCGCTAGTTTTTATCTGGCTAAAAATAAAAGCTTCTGGGTTAGAGAAGGCACGTTTGTTTTTCAAATCAACAATTTTTTGGATTCTAGATAATAAAAAGATGCGGGGAGCTTGTGTTTCATGGCAGAAAGCATCAATTAGAACTTCATCATTCTGCTGCCAGAGCCTTCTTATGGTAATGCGCTTTTTTTCAAGTTCGTTATATTCATTTAGATAAAAAACGCCGACGAGTAAAGAGATGCCTCTAGCAAGAGGTTTGGCTTTACTTAACTTAAAGTCGTTATTCTTGACCTCAGATTCATTGTTTGGTTCTTGCAGCTGCTTTTCGTTTTCAAATTTAGGCAGTGGAGGCGGCATCATATTTTGATTAAAAGCAGGCGTTCCTGCTTTTGAACGGCTGGTTGGCGTTTCATAATCATTATGAAAATCAGGAAGTTTGGGCGGAGTTAGATTTTATTGATGTTTTTTAAAGTTTCTAAAAAAAGAAAAAAGTTTGTTTTTTGAATGCATTGCACTAAACTCGCTTGCTTATGAAAAAATATGTTTTATTATCTATATAAAACTTATAAGTCCGATATGAAACCTAAAATAATTAAAAATGCAAAAAAATATCAAAATAGCTATAGCTCAAAAGAACTTTCATCTAGGCAATATTAAGAAAAATCTTGCACAGATAAAAGATACAAGAAAAATTGCGGTTGAAAAAGGAGCCGATTTAATTGTGTTTCCAGAGCTGGCTTTGTGCGGCTATCCTCCTGAAGATTTAGTCAAAAGACAGTCTTTTTTAAAACTTATTAATAAAGCTGTTTTGGAACTTGCTGAAATAACTAAAGATGGTAAAACGGCAATCTTAGTAGGCGCACCTCTTCTTAAAGAAGGAAAATGTTATAATGGCGCTGTGCTGCTTGATGAAGGGCGAATTGTTTCTGAAATTATGAAATACGAGTTGCCTAATTATAGCGTTTTTGATGAAGTCAGAGTTTTTACCAAAGGCCCGCTGCAGAGAATTCCCGTGTTCCTTCGGGGGGTTCGTCTGGGCATAATGATTTGTGAAGATTTATGGTTCTCGGAAGTTTCAAAAGTTTTGAAAGAAAACGGATCTGAAATTTTAATTTCTATCAATGGTTCTCCTTTTGAGATGGATAAAATAGCCAAGCGCAAAGAAAAAGCCAAACAAAGAATTTTAGAAACAGGGCTTCCTATGATGTATGCTAATCTTGTTGGCGGACAAGATGAGCTAGTCTTTGATGGCGCATCATTTGTTATGAATGCTGACCAAAAAATAGCGGTTCAACTTTCAGAGTTTGTAGAAGAACTTTATATAACAGATTGGAACTTTGATAATAAAACTAAAAAATGGTTTTGTGAGGAAAGTCGTAGATCTAGTCTTTTAGATGATAATGCCAATGTTTATCAGGCAATGATGATGGGGCTTGCAGACTACGTTAATAAAAACGGGTTTAAGGGCGTTGTTATTGGTATGTCTGGCGGGATTGACAGTGCTCTTACGGCAGCTGTTGCCGTAGATGCTTTGGGCGCTGACCGTGTTAAACTTGTTATGATGCCTTCTCCTTATACCTCTCAACAGAGCCTTGATGATGCCGCTTTTGCCAGCAAGCTTTTAGGTACTAAGATTGATACTATTGCGATAACAGATGCCATGAATGTTTTTGAAAAAATGATGTCGCCGCTTTTTGGTGATTTACCGCACGATATAACCGAGGAAAATATTCAAGCTCGTTCACGTGGTTTGGTGCTTATGGCGATTTCTAATAAATTCGGATATATGGTGCTGTCAACAGGTAATAAATCAGAAATGAGTGTTGGTTATGCCACGCTTTATGGTGATATGTGCGGTGGCTATTCGGTTTTAAAAGACGTTTATAAAACAAAAGTTTTTGAACTGTCAAAATGGCGCAATGAAAATTATATGAGTAATTTTTTAGGTTCAAAAGGCGAAGTTGTTCCTGAAAGTATTATTGTAAGACCTCCAAGCGCTGAGCTTAGAGACAACCAATTAGATCAAGATAGTCTTCCTCCTTATGAAATTCTTGACGATGTGCTAAATATGCTTATAGAAAAAGAAATGGGAATATGGCAGATTATTAATTTAGGTTATAAAGAAGAAATGGTAAAAAATATCTGGAAATTACTTAAAAGAGCAGAATATAAAAGAAGACAGGCGCCACCTGGTGTGAAAATAACTTCTTGCTCTTTTGGTAAAGAAAGAAGATATCCAATAACAAATGCTTTTGAAGGTGATTAATGAAATCGGTTTTACGTTTTGCTCCAAGTCCAACAGGTCATTTACATATCGGAAATGTCAGGACGGCTCTTTTTAATTGGCTTTTTGCTGAAAAAACAGGCGGTGAAGTTATTCTCAGGCTTGATGATACCGATATTGCAAGATGTAAGCAAGAATACGTTGACGGCATTTATGAGGATTTAGAGTGGCTTGGAATAGGCTATTCTAAAGAAGAAAAGCAGTCAGCAAGAGCTGCTCGTTATGATGAAGTTTTACAAAAGCTTATTAAAGACAGCCGTGTCTATGTTTGTTATGAGACTCCAGAAGAATTGGAATATATGCGTCGTAAGCAAAGGAAAAAAGGGCTTCCTCCTATTTATGACCGTTCGGCTCTTTCTTTAACTGACAACCAGAAAAAAGCTTATGAGAAAGAAGGACGCAAACCACATTATCGTTTTATGCTTAATCACGAAGAAATTAAGTGGACAGATTTGGTTCGTGGCGACTGCCATTACCACGGAGCACATCAAAGCGATCCCATTATTGTGAGAGAAGACGGGACTCTTTTATATATGCTGCCATCAGTGATTGATGATGCTGATTTTGGCATAACTCACATTATTAGAGGTGAGGATCACGTTACAAACAGTGCGGTTCAAATTCAGATGTTTGAAACTTTGGGTGCCAAAGTTCCAGAGTTTGCCCATTTGCCTTTAATTACAGGAATGGACGGCAAGCTTTCTAAAAGAACAGGCAGTCTTTCCGTTTGTGAAATGAGAGAAGATGGTGTTGAGCCAATGGCAATAAATGGTTTTCTCGCTCATCTTGGAGCAGGGCGTCCATTTAAACCTTGTTTCGATTTGAAAGAGATGGCAAAAGATTTTGATATTTCATCTTTTGGTCGTTCTCAGCCTAAATTTGATATTAAAGAATTAGAGCATATCAATGCCCAGTTAGTTCACGATATGCCTTATTCTTATGCGGTTAAAAGGCTGGAATCTTTTAATTCAAAAATGGTTTCTGAAGATTTTTGGGAAACAGTTAAACCCAACCTCAGCAATATTAAAGAGGTGTCTGACTGGTATCAAATTTGTATGAATGATATTAGCTGTAAAGTTGATGCTCAAGATGCCGAATTTTTGAAAAATACAGTTAAATTCTTGCCAAGTGAACCTTGGAATGAAGAAACTTTCAGTATTTGGACTAAAGACGTATCAAATAATTTGGCAAGAAAGGGCAAAGAACTTTTTATGCCTATTAGACTGGCATTAACAGGGCTGGAACACGGTCCAGAGTTGAAGCATCTTTTACCGTTAATAGGCAAAGATAAAACCATAGAAAGACTAAGCAAACAATAAACAGCGCATAATAGTAGGAGAAAACTTGTGGCTTTAACTTTATTTAATACCTTGACCAGAACTAAAGAAGAATTTATCCCGCTTGATAAAAATAAAGTTGGCATGTATGTTTGCGGTCCTACAGTTTATGATCGGGCACATCTTGGCAATGCCCGTCCAGTTATTGTTTTTGATGTCTTGTATCGTCTTTTAAAACAGCTTTATCCTGAAGTGATTTACGTTCGTAATATTACTGATGTAGACGATAAAATTATTGAACGTTCAAAACAAAGCGGAGAACCTATCTCATCAATCACAGAAAAAACAATTAAATTTTACCATGATGATATGGCAAAACTTAATGCTTTGCCACCAGATATTGAACCTAGAGCAACACTTCATATCCAAGAAATGATAAATTTAATTGCAATGCTGCTCAAACAAGGTCACGCATATGAAGCCGAAGGACACGTTTTGTTTGATGTTTCTTCAATGCCTAATTATGGAGAGTTATCGGGGCGTTCTTTAGATGATATGATTGCGGGTGCTAGAGTTGAGGTTGCTCCATATAAGAAAAATGCGGCAGATTTTGTGCTTTGGAAACCGTCAACAGGAGACCAGCCAGGTTGGGATAGCCCTTTTGGTTTTGGCCGCCCAGGCTGGCATTCAGAATGTTCGGCAATGAGCAGTAAATATCTTGGCAATAGCTTTGATATTCACGGCGGAGGTTTAGATTTAATCTTCCCTCATCACGAGAACGAGATTGCGCAGTCTAAATGCTGTTTTAAAGGTGAAAGTTATGCTAGGTATTGGGTGCATAACGGACATTTGATGGTAAACGGCGAGAAAATGTCAAAATCTCTCGGCAATTTTTTTACGGTACAAGAGGTTTTAGCAAAAGCTCACGGCGAAGCTATTAGAACCTGTATGCTTATGACCCATTATCACCAGCCGTTGAATTGGACCGATGCGGGATTAAAGCAGGCTGTTCAAACTATGAACAAATTTTATACGGCACTGCGTGCGGTTGATGAAATAAAAGCCGATGTTTGTGAGCCTGTTCCCGAAATTGTTAAAGCTTTGAGCGATGATTTGAATACGCCTCTTGCTATTTCAGTTCTGCACGATTTAGTTTCCGCTTTGAATAAAGCAGAAACTACAGCTGAAAAAGCAGCTAAAAAAGGTGAGCTTCTAGCTTCGGCTAATCTCTTGGGTTTGCTTGCAATATCTGCGGAAGAGTGGTTTAAATGGCAGCCTGAGGGCGTAGATAACGCTATTATTTCTGATGATGAAATTGAAAAACTTATTCAAGAGAGAAAAGATGCAAGAGCATCAAAAAACTTTAAACAAGCAGATGAAATAAGAAAAAAATTAGAAGAAGCCGGAATAATTTTAGAAGATTCGCCTAGCCAAACAACTTGGAGGCGAGTAAACTAAAATTATCTATATTTTTTTAGTTGATTTTAAAACTTTTATACAATCGTTTGTTTGGGGTTAGCTGTGAATGGCGTATTTTGGGCATAAAAATAAAATAATTATAATTAATGATGATGCCGAAATATTATCACTTTTAAAAAAAGAGCTTCCTAAAGATGCCGCAAGTGTTGCGGTATATAACAGTTTGGCAAAAGCAAAACGCAGCAAAAGTTCTAAAGAGCACAATATCATTTTTTTTAATCCATATTTGGAAAGTAAGAGCAACTCTGATTTTTTAGGCAGTCTAAAAAAAGTGTTTGTAAACTCTATTTTTGTTGCCGTTTATAATAAGGCGAAAGAAAAAGATATTGCTGAGTGGCTAGATGAGGGCGTTGTAAGCTTTGTTGCTAAAGAAGATATCAAAAAAAATGTTCTCACAAATCTTATATATGATTTAAGTTTAAGATTTAATATCTCAGAAAAGAGAAGTCATAATTATGATATTTTTGATGGCATTCTAGCTTGTCTTCGTGATGCGGTTATGGTTGTCTTGCCGATAAAAAAGCAAAGTCAGATTGTAGATTTTAAAATTATCATAAGCAATTTAGAAGCAGGGAAAATCTTTGCAAGAAATGCTAATGAAATTGAAGGTGAAAAGCTTTCAAAAATTATAAATTTTGAGGAAAACAAAGATTTTTTTGAAAAACTTAAAAATGTTTCATTAAACAACGACGTTCTTGATTTAGAGTTTAAAACTGTTATTGATAACAAGGAAAAGTGGCTTTATATCAAGGGGCTGAAAACAAAGACAGGGATTATTTTGGCCATAGCCGATATTTCTCTTAGAAGAAGTTTTGTTAAAACTTTACGTGAAACTAAAGACCATTCTGAAGAAATAGATTATGTAAAAAATAAAATTTTAGCAGAAGTTGCGGAAGAATATATTTCTGATGTTGAAGAGATAGCTAGTTTATCAGAGTTGATAAAAAACAAAGTCCACGGCGATAATATTGACAGTTATGCTAATTATATTTCAGAAATTAATCTAAAGTCGCTAGATTTATCGAAATCGCTTGGAACTGTTTCTGAAAAAATAAGGATTGCTAAAGAACTGAATTTTGAAGAAGGTTTTATGAATCATATTCCTCATATGGTTTGTTTATGCCGTTGTGATAAAATCGAAAACATCAATTCAGCAGGATTTAAAAAACTGGGTTTTAATTCTGCAGGTGAAGTTATAGGGCGCAGCTTAACAGAATTTGTAGATGATGATGCTGAGAAAAAAATCAAGTCAGGTTTAGATGTTTTGGCGTTTAAAAATAAATCAGTTTTTATGACGTTTAAGCCGAAAAATGCCAAAAAATTTGAAACTGAAGTTAGTGTTATTAGATATCATAGTGAAGATAGCTGTGAGTTAGTTATGGTTTCTGCTAGAGATATTTCTTACCGCAAACAAATAGCTCAAAATATAAAAAGACTTGAAGAGCGGTTGGCTCTTATTCTCGATAAGTCAAGCGAAGCCATCGTCGTAACTAACGCCTATGGCAAAATTGAAGTTTTTAATCAATCTGCGATTAATATTTTTGGATACTCGATTAAAGAAATTTATGGACAGCCTCTTTCTGCTTTGTTTAAAGATGGCATAACCGTTTTAAGTACAGTTTTCAGCTATGGTGGCAATATTGCGAAAGAGGCTATTTGTTTAAAGAAAAACAAAGAAACTTTCTGGGGTGAGGTAATTTTTTCAGAGGTTACGACTGAAAGTAGTAATCACGTAATTACCTTAATAAAAGATATATCTAAAAGAAAACAAGATGAGGCTAAACTTAGGTTTTTGGCAACAAGGGACAGTCTTACAGGCCTAGTAAACAGAGAGTTTTTTAAGGAAAGTTTCAAAAATAGGTTAGATACGGTTAAGGATACTAAGAAAAAATTTGCCGCCATTTTAATTGATATTGACAGATTTAGAAATATTACAGATACCTTAGGACAGCTTATTGGAGAAAAAGTCTTAATAAAGGCATCAGAAAGACTGCAGAAAATTGTTTCAAAAAAAGATTTGATTGCAAGGTTTTCAGGTGACGAGTTTGTTATTCTTGTAAGCAATGTCAAAAAATTAAAAAAATTGATTGAAGACATTAGTTATGCGATGTCGAGACCTTTTGATATTGAAGGTAAAGAAGTCTTCACTTCAGCTTCAATGGGAATTCTAAACTGCCCTGACGATGCTTTAAACTTTGATCAAATGATGCGTAATTTAGAAGCATCATTAAGAGTTGCTAAGGCACGAGGAATTAACAGTTATCAGTTCTATAACATTGAAATGAGCATTAACACTGAACGACGGGCATTGATTGAAAATGAGATAAGAAGGGCTTTAGGAAAAGGCGAATTTAGTATTGTTTATCAACCTAAGGTTGATATTGCGACGGGAATGGTTAATGGTGCAGAGGCTCTTTTACGCTGGAAGAATGATAAGCTGGGAATAGTTTCTCCTGTTGAATTTATTCCTGTGGCAGAAGAAAGCGGTTTTATTATAGCAATCGGAGAATGGGTTTTTGCTGAGGTTTGCAGGCAGATAGGGATATGGCAGAACGAAGGTATTAATTTTGGTCGGATAGCGATTAATCTATCTGGACGTCAATTTATGGATTTAGAACTAATAGCAAAGATTACCAAAATTATCAAAGATACTGGGGTTAAAGCCGAGCATATGGAAATAGAGATAACCGAAACAACGCTTGCTAAAAATCCAGAAGAAGCAATAAACATTTTGAACACATTGAAAGATATGGGAATTCAAATTGCGATTGATGACTTTGGTATAGGCTACTCTTCTTTAGGATATTTAAAAAAATTCCCAATAGATTGTTTGAAAATAGATAGAGAATTTGTTAAAGACCTGCCTAATGATGAAGAAGACGTTGCCATAACTTTAGGAATTATAAGTCTTGCTCAGAATTTAGGAATGAAACTTGTTGCAGAAGGGGTCGAGACCTTTGAGCAGCTTAAGTTTTTGAAAGATTACAAATGCAATGAAGCTCAAGGATATTATTTAAGTTATCCTATTGACGCTCAATCTGTTGCCGCATTATTGGGGCAGAAAATTATCAAAATTTAAATTGCTTCATAATTCAGAGCTAGCGGCATTTTGTTGTGCGCAAAATAAAGAAAGTCTTTAGTTAAATTATATTACTTTAGCTCTCATAATCTATGAGTTTTTTTATTAACTCAAAAGCTCTATCGACATCATCTTTGGTATTATAAAGCTGCAAGCTTATTCTTATGCTTTCTTTGTTTTCTGAAGAATTGTTGCAGTGAAGCCCGTGGCGTACACAAACATTGTTTTGTGATAAGTATTCGCCAACATCGGACGCCTCAAAATCATCAAGGGTAAAAGCTAAAATGCCGAAATGTTTTTGAATGTTATAAATTCTTGTGGGATATACGAGATTTATTCTCGGGTGAGATAAGAACTTCTCAAACATATAAGAGCTTAAATTTAAGATGCTTTGGGATATGGTTTCAATTCCAGTATCAATGATATAAGAAGCCGCTTCTCCTAAAGATATAATGCCGCCGATATTAGGGGTGCCGCATTCTATCTTTTCATAAAAATTGGCGCCGTTTTTTTGTTCTCCACCGAAGAGAACAGGGAAAAATTCATTGTGCCTTATGGGGTTAACCCATAAAGCTCCAATGCCCGTTGTCGCAAACATTTTGTGTCCTGAAAACGATACGAAATCGGCACCAAAAGCTTGAACATCAATTTTAGTATGGCTAACACTTTGAGCGGCATCAATATTCAAAGCACAGCCTTGAGGAAGCATAGCCTTAATTGCCGCAAGGTCATTTTCAACCCCTGCAACATTATGGATATGCGTAACATTAATTAATTTTGTTTGAGGGGTTATTTTTGATTTTATATCACTTAAGTTGATTTTGCCTGAAACATCAAGGTTATAAGGTACAATTTTGATTTTATGAGGCAGGTTTTTAAAAGGCAGTACCATAGATTTGTGGTCTTTTTCACAAAGCATAATTTCATCGCCGCTTTTGAGGTTATGAGCCGCCCAGCACAGGGCAACAAGGTTCAGAGACATTGTTGCTCCAGAGGTAAAGACAATATCATTCGGAGAAGACGCATTGATTAATTTGGCAATATTAATGCGGGATTTCTCTATTTCAAAATCTACTTTGCTGCTCCATTCATAGCTGCCACGTTTAGCGTTAGCACAAAAAAACTCTTTATATTGTTCTTCTTTTAAAAGGACGTTTTTGGGCTTTTGTGATGTGGCTGCGCTGTCTAGATAAATAACATCTGGATTGTTACTGAAAATTGGAAAATCGTCTTTAAAATTATTTTCTGACATCAAAAATAATTACCTCATTATAATTGGTTATATGCTCTAGTTGTCTTTTCTCTAATAAGTTAATCTCTAAACCAGCATCTTTGAAGGCTTTTTTATATGCATCTAAATCAGGGTTCAGCGTTCCCTCATTGCCGCTTTTGATAAGCTCTAAGGTTCGATCATTTTGCGTTTCATATCTGGTAGATACTCCGAGCAGACGACCATTTTGTTTTAGCATTTGAGCGCAGTTATGAAAGCTCTTTTGAAAAATATCAAAACTATTAACTGATGCAATACATTCAAAAGCCGTAATAACATCAAAGGTGCGCTCTAAGGGTTTCTGAGAAAAATCATAGTTTAAAATCTCATTGGTTTTTTCAATGATATGCGCAATGGTTTCCATGCTGTTTAACCCTAAATATTCTAAAAATTCGCTATCGGTTTCATTAAGGTCATCGGGATCCAGATAAGAGATTTTATTTTGCAGTACCGCAATAACGTTATCATTCTTATCACTAAAATTAAGCTCATCAACTTTAGCGGCATAAGCAAAACTAAAGCCGAAAGGATTCTCGCCTGAACCTAAATCTAAAACTTTTCCACCTTTTATGGTTTCAGCCAGCTCAAGTTTAATTCTTTTTAAAGCAGTTAATCCTGAGTTCCAGATGCATAAGTTAGCCATGGCTTGCCGATTTTTCTAAATTGCCGCCAAACTTCTTATATGCCTGAATCCCGCCTTCTAAAGAATAAGCATTATATCCTTGCATTTTTAAGAAAGCGGCATAACGATTAGAAATATCGCCAACTCGGCAAGTAATTATTATGGTCTTATCATCAGGGAAGGCTCTTCCGCTTTCCAGCATAATAGCTAAAGCTTCATCAAGGATATTGATTGAATTGGGAATATGTCCCATTGAATATGCAAAATTACCACGAATATCAATGACCAAAGGTTTTTTAGCAAGATAATCATCTAACTCCTCAGCCTTAATGATATTGGCGGTTGCAATTTCTTCTGGATTTAAAGACGTTACGGTTTTTTTAGTTGTTGTTGCACCCGCAAAAATTTCAGGAGCGTGCTGTTTTAAAAAGCTCATATAAAGCTCAACTCTGTCGCAGGCAATAAAAACGGCAGTTTTTCTTTCTCCTGATTTTTCTAATTCCTCATCTATTGTTTTTAAATGTTTTACGGTTGCGTAATAAGCGAGACCACCTGTTGGACCGCACATAACACCGCACTTGCGATTGAGTGTAAGAAGCCCTTCAACAGCTTGTTTGGTATCTCCAGTTATTAAATCATCATAATGTTCACGGCGGTAAAGACCAACTTCCCAAAGTTCATTCATATTGCGTCCGCCAGGAATATTATGACCAGCTTCGGCAACAATGCCATATATTTTTAATTGCGGATTATGCTCTCTTAGGTAGCGACCTGTACCTAATGTAGAACCGCAAGTTCCAAGAAATGAATAAAAATAATCAACATTTCCTAAATCATCAACAAGTTCTTTACCTGTTGTGCGGTAATGGGTTGTAGGATTTAGTTCGCTATAATATTGATCGGTGTAATGATATTTTTCTGGTTCAGTTTTTAAAATATTAGCGGTGTATTGCAAGGTATCATTCGGATCAAATGGATCTGGGCAATCGGAAAGAGATGGCAATTCATCAATATCAGCTCCTAGAGTTTGAAGAATCTGTCTCATTTCAGGGTATTTGATGCGGCTACTGATAACACGGCAGCCAATACCATTTACACTGGCGAGCGCCGTTAGAGCTTTTGCAGTATTGCCGCTAGATGCCTCAATAACTCTTTTTCCTGATTTTTTTATCTCTTCAATATATGGCTCTAACAAACCTTTAGCAATACGATCTTTAACTGAACCAAAGGGGTTGTAATATTCAAGCTTAGCATAGAGGTCGATATTTTTTAATCCGTGAATTTCAGGAGAGATTAGCAACACAGGGGTGTTCCCAACCATATCCATAACGCTATTATACTTCATTGTTTTTTTACTCCGTCAGAAATGGGGAATAGTTATTATCAGATAAAAGCTGCCATTGTTGATTGCTATTTTGGACAGCGGTTAGTTTTGAGCCTAATGAATGTTGATGGGGCGCAGCATCTTGGAAATCAGAAGAATAGGCAGCGGTATCAAAAAAGCATATTAGGTCTCCTCTCTTTGGTGTTTTAGGAAAACATATTTCTCTTTTCATAATAACATCGTGTTCACCGCATAGGTTGCCTATAATATAACCAGAACAAGCCTCTAAAGAGGTTTCATCTTTAGATATTAGAATCGGATCGGCTAGATAATCGATGAAGTCGATAGAAAGATTATATAAGTTGCCTTCTGTTACAAAAAGATTTTCACCTTTGGCATTTTTCTTGGTTTCGATAACTCGCATAAATGTCAAGCCAGCTAATTGATAAATTGATTTTCCAGGTTCAAACATTACTTCAAAGTCATTCTCGGCAATAATATCGCAAAGTCTACGTCCTCTAAGTGAAGAATTAAGGAACATCTTATCAAGGGTTTCATCAAAATCCTTAAAGATAAAATGAACCATAAGATTGTTTCTTCCTGTAACTCTGCCTTTGTCGTTTAATTGCATACCATAAGGGAAGCCTCGCCACGTGTGAGTTTCGGTGCCGTTTATTATAGCTTCTTCTAATGATGTTATGAATTGTTCACATTGAATCGAATCTTCAAAGCGGGGACGCCTAAAGCCGCCGCCAACATCAATAATAGTAGGCTCTAAACCCATTTTCCAAAAATCTTCCATCATTGTAAGCATAGATTCTAAATATCCAGCTCTGACATCACCATTTTGCTCATCAGTATGAAAATGAATCCCCTTAAAATTTAAAGATTTACAGCTTGAGATAAGTTCTAAAGAGGCTTTGATGTCTTCTTTGGTCATTCCAAAGCGGGAATTTCTTTGCAGCATTTTACGGTCAGCATTTTGAATGCCTGAAAGGCGTAGTAAAATATTGGTTTTGGGAACATCTGTAATATTGCTGCGAATAGCTATTAGTCTTTTCAATTCCTCAATAGAATCGATACTGATTAAACAGTTGTGTAATATTGCAAGGGTTAAAAAATCGGTATTTTTAACGCCTGTTGTTCCAATATTGTTTCCTGTAAAACCTGCGCTTAAGGCTGATATAAGTTCGCTTTTTGAGGCAACATCAATCCCTGTTTTCATAAATCTTGCTTGTTTGATTAAGGTATTCGATTTGGTAGGTTTATGAGAACATAAGATTTTATATTCAAAGCCATACTGGTCTATCTTTGCGCTTAAGTCTTTGATGTTTTTTGCCATAAGCTCTGGAAAAACAATATGCAAAGGACCGTTGTAAGTTGTATTTACGGCATTGAAAACAAGTTCTTTTTGGCGGATTAAATCACCCATTAGGCTGGGCAAAATTGGCTTTAAACAAGGAATGTTTGTCATTTTATTAGCTTTTTTATTAAGTTTTTAAAAAGCCAATTTTGCGCCATTGGGTATTTTTTTTCAACTATATTTTCTCTTTAGTTTCTCCAACAAGTTTTGTAACGGCTCTTGTAGCAAATTTAGGATTAGCTAAAGCTGAAGGTCCCGCGATACAGCCTCCGTTGCAAGCCATAACTTCAACTAAATTGCCAGAGCAGCCTTTGCAGGCAAAACGTTTTAAGAGCTTTATAGCTTCTTTATCTAAACCGTCGATTTTTTCTGGAATTATATTGGCGTTTTCACCTGCAATAGCTTGAACAGCTGCGGCAACTCCTCCAGAGATAGGGAAGTTTCTAGCATTACCTGAGGCATATTTAGATATTGTTACAGGCTCACAGGCTGTAACATCAATATTCGATGCCACAAAAATAGCGCCGAGTTCTTCAAAGGTTAAGACGTGGTCAACGTTTTCATCGCTATAAGCTTCAGTTCTTTTGGCAACGCAAGGACCAATGAAGACAGCAACGCAGTCAGGTTTTTCCTTTTTTACAATTTCAGCCGTATATCTCATTGGTGAGAGCGTGGTTGAAACGTATTTGCTCAGCTCTGGAATATGTTTTTTTACAGCTTCAACATAGGCAGGACAGCATGAGGTAGTCATAAAGCTTTGACCTTCGCTCATCTTATGCAAAAATTCTTTTGCTTCATTTTCGGTTGTTATATCAGCTCCCGTGGCAACTTCAATAACATCTGAAAAACCAGCTTTAAGCAAAGCACCAGCTAATTGCTCTAAGGTTCCTGGAAACTGTCCAACAATGGCAGGGGCAATCATGGCCACGATGTTTTTCTTGTTTTTTATTTTTCTTAAAACATCAACGATGTGGGATCTCTCCATAATCGCCCCAAACGGACACGCAAGTAAACACTTGCCGCAAGAAATGCATTTTTCTTGGTCAATGTGTTCTTTGCCGTTTTCGTCTTTGGTGATAGCCCCAACAGGGCAAGCTTCTTCGCAAGGTACAGGAATTCTAATAATGGAATGGTAAGGGCAAGCTTCAAAACACCTGCCGCAGTTAACACATAAATCAGGATTAATTTCAGCTTTTCCTTTTTTAATGGTTATTGCTTCTTTAGGACAGTTAAGAGTACACGGCCTAGCTAAACAACCCTGACAAGCGTTAGTAACCATATATTGAGCCTTAATACAGCCTTGGCATGCAGCATCAATAACAGTTAAAATTTCTTTGGCATTTTGAGACCGAAGTAAGGCTTCTTTGGCATATTCTGAAAGTGGTTTTAATTCGTCTTTTTCGTCTTCGATAGCAAAGCCCATCGAAGCCATACAGGCATATTTAATAATTGCACGGTCTTTGTATATGCAGCATCTTAAGTTGGCGCTGTCTTTAGGGCGCATCTCAAGAGGGATACGGTCTAGATTATGTTCTAAATCATCTTCTAGAAAGGCTTTTGATAGTTTGATTAAGATTTCTTTTCTTATTCTTGCGGCATTATTATTAGGTAACATTGTCCTCGCCCTCTTTATAGCATTTTTTTAAGTTCTTCGATAATTTTATGAATAGTAGCTTCGTCAATTACTTTGCCGTCAATTAGAACGAAAGGGCCTTTGTTATAATTGCCATCTTTGCAAAAATCTAAACAACGGACATATTCAATCTCAACTTTATTTCTTAATTCTTCAGGAAGCTCTGTTTCTAGTTCTTGAATATTAGATGCTCCCATCACGAAACAGCTCGTTCCGGTACAAATTTTAATATTAATCTTTTTTGCCATATCTCGTATCCTCGTTAAATAAATTTAATAGTTGTTTCTTTTAAATATTTTTCAGTAAGTACTTTATTAATACGTTTTATGATGTTGCGTCTTATTTCTAAATCTACAGGCAGATTTGGGTCTTGATGCGCATTGTTAATTCTTGTTCCTACCATAAATTCTATAATATCGCTGTCGAGTAAAAGGTCGGCTAGTTTTACTGCGGCATTTTTTTTCTTCGGCCAAATTTCATCTTCCAATATTTGAGCAACTTTAGTTAAGGTTAAAATTCCTTCTGTTACAAGATCCACTCTTTCCATAATTGATGCTGCAGGAATTTCCTTATCAATAGTTGAGGTATCTATTCTGCTTTTAAGTTCAAGTTCTCTTTCAATGATATTAGCGCTGGTTCCGCCGCAAATAGCCTTTTTCCCTTCATAATTATTGAATGTTTCCGCTATTTCACTGTCTTTGTTTTCATCGAAAGGAGGACCTGATAAAAGAAGCAATTTTCTAGGCTTTCTAAAATATACGACGGTACAGCTCATATCATCGCCGGCAACTTCTCCAATCTCTTTGGTTTTGGCTTCATCAATAATCATTCTAGCAAGGCTTCGTGCCGATATATTCTTGTCATTATTTATAATGTTGAGAACAAATTTTTCACAGCCCTCATTCCTCCAACCAAGAGGGTAGGCTCTATTTCCTAAACCTGCTTGACTTATACCGTCAGAAAAAACAATGATTCTATCTTCTGGTTTAGTTTCAAATTCATAAACTCTGATTTTTCTTTTTTCCCATTTAGGAGAAGAGAGTTCTTCAAACGGAAGTGGGATTGATTTGCCATCTCTGATAAAAAGCATAGGAGGATTATCCATTTCAAAAACTCTGGTATTTCCACCTGCGGTACAATCAATTATAGTGAACGTCGCATAGCTTATTTTTCGTACCTGACAAATAGGAAGCGCTTCCATAATAATTTCTGAGGAACGTAAAATTTCCATATTTCCTGCAATGAATTTTGCTGCCATTCTTGAGGTCATAGATGCCAAAACATTGGCTTTAACACCGCTTCCTAAACCGTCAGACAACACCGAAACAATCCTTTGTTCATTAGGTATTTTGCAAGAAAAGATAGCATCTCCACAAATAACTTGATTGTGTTTGGTCTCTTGAGCGCTTTCGATTTCGATGTATAACGTATTAAGCATTGCAAGTTAATCCTTTGGTGTATTTTTTTTGTTCGGATTAAAAACTTGGACTTGAGACTTTTCATTAGTGCCAAAATCTTCGGCAATAGAGCGAAGAAGCATCTCAGTTTCAGCCATATGCTCTCCTAAAGTGCAAGCAATATTCTGTACGGTAGATAGGTTTTTAGCAATAACTTCGCTGGCTCTTTTAGCAATTTGGTCTCTGCGCATCTGCATTCTGGTTACGTCTTGGATAATTCCGCCGATAATCAAATTAGGATTAATTGTAAAAACCGTTATGTCATATAACTTGCCATCAATTCTAAAGTTCTCTCTCTTCAAATCTTCTCCTGTAGCTAAAACGGTTTTAAACATATCCGTCATAGGAAGAACAGCTTTTAAGTGCATTCCTTCCAAATTAGCAGCAGCATATCCTTCGGGCATATTAAGAGGAGGAAACATTTCGGAAAACTTGTGGTTATGTTCGATTATCTGCATAGAGTCATTTATAACAACGATACCAGCAGGAATTGATTTAATAATAGCATTAGCTTTTTTCATCGCTTGTTTACGCATAAATGAAACGCACATTTCAGATTCTGCTCTGCCATCAATTAAAGCTTTAGCAAATGAGCGGCAATTATTGTATCCACAGCCACCACAGTTAAGTTCATCATCTTTGCTATGCTTGCCAATGCTTGCAAGAGCTTCTTTAATTGTTTCTTCATCAGGATTCATAAAGCTTAAAGCGCTCGGAGAATACTCTTTAGTAAGGTCGATTTTGCTTTCTCTGGTTTTCATCTTTGCTTTTGATAAAATATCAAGTCTTCCTGTAATGCCATTGTTGCAGTGAGATGTGCAGGGGCCATTTATACAGCCGCCATAACAAGCTAGTCCTTCAATGAAAGTTGTGGGGCATAAGCTGTTTGTTGCTTCTTCATATCCTTCTAATTCTCTTCTCAAGGCAAGCGTTCCTGAAACTGGAAACATATAATAGTCAGTTGAAAGATATGACCTGATTGTTTCAATCATTCCGCCTTCTATTGGGTATACGCCGCCTTCTTCTGATAGTTCTGGAATAAAGTGTTCACAGGCATCAACTTCAATGGTTTTTAAATCAACATTACGTTCTTCTAAAAGTTCTCTTAAGTCTTCAAAAGTCAAGGCTAGAGATAGAATGTCAGGATTTTCATCTGCTTCTAATTTTTTAGCAATGCAGGGACCGAAAAATACGACTGAAATATCTTCGCCATAGAGTGCTTTCAACATTTTGGAATGAGCAAGCAGAGGCGACATAAGCTGTGATATTTTGTTGGTATGCTGGGGCATATATTTTTTTATATAGGCGACAATTGATGGACAGGCAGAAGAAACCATAATGCCATTTTTATATTCTGGCAGGATTTTAGCAATCTGTGCCGATACTTCTTGTGCGCCAAGAGCTGTTTCGCTTACACCAAAGATGCCAAAGCTTTTAAGAGCCTTAATTATCTGGCTTGCATCAATATTTTTAAATTCGCTTTTCCAAGATGGGGCTAGCGAGATAATTATTTTTTTGTTTGTTTCAATAAGCAATTTAAGGCGCCCTAAATCATCTCTAACCTTTTTTGCTTTTGTGGGGCAGACTTCAACACATTTGCCACAATAAATGCACATTTCAGGAATAACCATAGCGTGCCCAGCTTCAATTCTAATCGCCTTTACTGGACAGTTGCGAACGCATTTATAACAATCTTGGCAGTTGTTTTTTACGGTATAAATTGGTTCTAAATTATTGCTCATTTTCTTCTTCTTTTACTGCTTGTTTAATTATGTCAATAATACTTCCAATATCGGCATTGTGATAAATCTTACCGTTGATTCTAATGTTTGGTCCTTTAGAACAAGCATTTTCACAACGACAGCCGACAAGCTCTACTTTACTGCTTAAGTCATTCTTTTTGATAAACTCTTCAATAAGTTCAAGATTATCTAAATTGCCTCTTGCAAAGCAGGAACTCCCCATACAAATTGAAACTACGACCGCCATTTTAAAGCTCCTTATTTATGATGCAAAACTTTACTTAACTTAACAGAAAGTTCTGCTAAGCCTGATGATAAATCTTCTTTTTGAGTAACGATGGTATCAGGGGTTTTTAGTTTTACCGGCGTAAAGTTCCAAATAGCCCTTATTCCAGCATCAACTAGTTTGTCAACCACATCTTGAGCAGCTTTTGAAGGAACTGCTAAAATCGCCATATTAATGTTCATTCTTGGAACTAAATCATAAAGTTTATCTATCGGAAAAATCTCTTTACCATAAATTTTGGTTCCAATCTTTTGAGGGTCGACATCAAATCCTGCAACAATATTTAAGCCATTTCCAGTAAAACCTTGGTAACCTAGGATAGCAGAACCCAAATTGCCGACGCCTACTAAAAAGGCATCTGTTGTGTTATTCCAACCTAAAAAGTTTTCAATATTATCTATGAGTTCTTCAATATCAAAGCCTATACGTGGTTTTCCTAAAGAGCCTGTAGATGCGATGTCTTTGCGGACAACAATCGAATCTATATCTAAAATTTCTGCAAAGTAAGTTGCTGAAACGGTTTTTTCATTTTTTTGCTGCAAATCTTTAGCCAACCTTAAATATGCAGGTAGGCGTCTTATTGTTGGAATTCCTATAGTTTTATCGAAAACAGCTACCATTATTACACCTTATTATTATCGATAATCTTATATCGATAATAATATATCGATTTCTCCTTTTATGCAAGACAAATTTTTAAGTGATATTTATAAAATATTTTATGTTTTACTGTAAAAGTAGGTTTTCAAAGAGTAAGGGCAACGCTAATATAAAAAGATGTTTATTAAACTCTAATTGTGAATATCGTAAACTGCCGAGAGCCTTAATAAAAAATAATGTGATATTAAAAAATTAATAATTAAGACTGAAACTTTTATGAATAATAATACTCAAAGCAACATTGAACTTTTATCTCCTGTTGGCAATCTGGAATCTGCCTATGCTGCATTTTCTAGTGGAGCAGATGCCATTTATTTAGGATTAAAGAAGTTTTCAGCGAGGTCAGGAACGCTTAATTTTGCAAAAGAAGAGCTTGAGCAGATAGTTTTTTATGCTCATGGCCAGCAGCCAAGGAAAAAAGTTTTTGCAGCAGTTAATACCATAGTTAGAGAAGATGAAATACCTGAGCTTGTTGAACTTATATTTACAGCTGAGCAAGCAGGAATTGATGCCGTTATTATTCAAGATATTGGCGTTTATTCTCTTATAAAAGAGCATTTTCCAAAACTTGCTCTGCACGCGAGTACCCAAATGGCGGTTCATAGTAGCGCAGGTTGCAGAGTTTTAAAAAAACTAGGATTCGAGAGAGTTGTTTTAGCTAGAGAGCTTACGATTGATGAAGTAAAAGATGCCTCGAGTCAAGGAATAGAGACTGAAGTTTTTATTCACGGAGCTTTATGCTACAGTTATAGCGGTTTATGTCTTTATTCTGCAATGTGTTATGGTCATAGTGCTAATCGTGGCAGCTGTACCTATCCTTGCCGTGAATTTTTTTCATCTAAAAACAGCCAAGAAGAAGGTTATCTTTTTTCTATGATGGATCTCGCTCTTTTGGACGATGTTAAGCTTTTAGAAAAAGCTGGAGTGGCATCACTAAAGATTGAAGGCAGGAAGAGAAGTACAGGCTATATAGCCTCTGCTACAGAGCTTTACCGCCGCATTTTAGATGGAAATATTAACACCGAATTGCGCAATAAATTGATTAATCTTGTTAAGGTTTCTTTTGGTCGGAAATGGACCGAACTTTATTTAAAAAATCCTGAAAACAAAGAGGTAATCAATAAAAACACAGTTGGTCATCTTGGAACCCAGATAGGGGTTGTCGGCGCTTTTTTTAAAAAAGGAAAAAGGGGTTTTATAGCATTTAAAACATCAATAGATTTTGGCAGGCACGATGTTCTGAAAATTGAAAAACCCGATGATTTCCAAGTTTTTGCTTTTCCTGTCGATGAGCTTTTTATAAGAGATGGGGGGAAAAGTAAAAGGGTTTTTGAAGCTAAAGCAGGGCAGGAAGTAGAGGTTGCTTTACCTGATGACTATCCTTTTATAGCATCTCAATATCCTGTTTTTTGTGCTTCATCTCAAGCTATTAAAAATGAAGTGGTTTCCAATAGTGTAAAGAAAGAAAATCCTATAGCTCTCGAAATTGAGCTTGTTATCAAAGAAACAGAAATTATATCTTATGTTAAAGTTAAGCTTTTAAATGACGACAATGTAGAGTTGGCTTTTAAGCATAGTGTTTCTTTGGAAAAAGCTCAAAAAGATAATAATGAAGAGCTTGTAAAGGCTTTTAGCAAATTTGGTGATACTTGTTTTTATGTTTCCAATCTAAAACTTAAAAATGATGGCTTTTTTGTACCGTTATCACTAATAAAAGATTATCGAAGAAGGCTCGCTTCTGAGATTGAAAGTGCTCTAAATAAAAGAAAAACTTTTAAATTATCTGAAATCGCTAAAAGTTTGAAAGCACCTGAACATTTTGAAATTCATCAAAATTTAAAAGTCGTTGGAATTTTTGATAACTATAAAAAACTTCTAGATGCCAAAGAGCAGGTGCAGAAGTTATATGAAATAATCCTGTCGCTAGAAAATTTTGAAATAACAGAAATATTAGAACTTAATAAAATTTTTGAAAATAAAATTAGGATTCAGTTTCCAACAATATGTCGTAATAAGGATTATGAAAACCTAAAAGCTACAGCTAAAAAGCTTTGTTCTTTAGGCTTTGCAAAATGGGAATTTACAGGGTTTTGGGGGTTTGATGCTTTAGGGATTGAACCAGATAAAGAAAGTTTAACAAAAAGCGGTTTAGATATAACCGCAGCCTGGCCTCTATATGTAATGAATACGCTTGCGGCTAAGGCGTTGCTTGAAATAGGTTTTTCAAGATTTACACTTTGCTTGGAAGATGATTTTAGCAATAGTGAAAAAATAATTGATAGCTATCCCAAAGCTTCGACTCTCACTATTTATCATAATACGCCGCTTTTTATTTCAGCAAACAAGCCATCAAATTATAATAATATGGAAATTATTTCAAAAAAGAAATTTGAGTTTGTGATTAAAAATCAAAAAGATAGATACGAAATTGTTCCAGTAAAACCTGTTTTTATTCAATCTAGTAAAGATGAAATGTTAAAAAAAGGTATAAATTTTATAAAAATTGATACAAGTAACAGTTCTTTGAAAATAAAAGATATTTTTTCGATAATTAAAACTAAGGGCTATGATTTATAACATTTTTGTTATCTTGGTATATATTATTTTTTTTCATATCATAAAAGGCATAGTTCACAAAATTATAAGGGGGGATGAGCTATGGATTTTAATGATAAAAATTTTCAAGATATTTTGAAACTAGCAGAAGAAGCTAAAGAAGATCAGATGCTAGATATCAATAATAAAGAAAAAAGATTTGATGTCGTTATATCTCCAAAGGTTATGATTGAGAGAATGGAGATTACTGCTCAAATTGGTTATCTTATGTCATGGTTTTTTTATCAAAAGGCCGTTGAAAATGGAGAAATATCAGAGTTTGAGGCTCTTAAAATGTATAAACCGCTTTGCGAAAGCTGCCTTTTTAAAACATGTAATGGCAGAAAATGTATAAGCGAGGAATGTGCATGCAGGAAAGACAATATTGTAACTGAAAGTTTTGCTAAGCTTAGGGAAAAAACCTCAGAGCTTTATTGCAGAATTTCAAGATTAGATAAAATGTTGAGGGACAAAGAAGCTGCTGCAGTTTAAAAGGGTCTAACTCTAATTATATCGTTTCTGGAAAATTATCAAAAAAACCGTCATATTTTGTATGACGGTTTTTTATTTTTATAGTTGATTACTTGAATAAAGTAGTATTTTTCAGTTTTTCTACGTCTAGACGTATTTAAAAACTTTTGGGAACTAATTAAGATTGCCTTTGTTAAAAGTTGCAACCTATTTGTTTTAGAATATATCCCCAATCGAAAAATACTTTTTTCACAAGACCATAAAAGGTCAAGTAGTAACTCCTAATTTGTCTAACTTTTCTTGGATTGATTTTTCAATCATAAATTCTACATTAAGAACTATCCAATAAGAATTATAAAATTAGTTTTCAAGTTTAAGGTTGCCAGCAGCTTCACGTCCGCGTTCAACGACTTTTTCGAAAACAACTTTATCACCTTCGTTAAGTGATTTAAGGCCAGAACGTTCAACAGCAGAGATGTGAACAAAAACATCTTTTGAGCCATCTTCAGGCTGAATAAATCCGTAACCTTTGGTTTTGTTAAACCATTTGACTGTTCCGTTAGTCATTTATAGTCTCCATATAGATAAAAATTTAAAAATATACTCCAGTAATAAAAAGTTAAAACTGGACATCAACCATCTTTTGTAAAATCGCTTGAAAATAGTCCGACTGCGTAGTAGCTGTTGCTGGCTAAAAAAAGCTCCTTGCCAAAACAAGATTGTCTATAGATTAGGCTTTAAAAATTGTCTAAAGTCAATAGTTATTATCAATAAAGTTGTTTACTAATGAATAGTGTTTGAGTATTTTTATATTTCTGAACTTTTAATGCGCACTCGTAGCTCAGTTGGATTAGAGTGTCGGCCTCCGAAGCCGAAGGTCGCAGGTTCGAATCCTGTCGAGTGCGCCACTAATAATTTACTGATTTAATTAATTTATTTTTGTTTTTCGTTTTCGTGAAACAGCCCACAAAAACCCCTTGCGGGACAGTATGGGGACAAAATTTTTAAAAAATCTTGATAAATACTAATTATCTACAACAATTAACAATTAAACCTTCAACGCAAACTTAAGCTTTTCCAAAAGATTTAGATTGTTGTTTTTTGTTGTTTATGGTTATTGATTGTCCCTTAGTTGTCCTTTTTAATACGTATTGCTAACAATATATCTTTTTAAAACAATATATTAGTGTATAAGATTGTCGGAATTATACTCTAATTGATTTATTTAAAAATATAATCTATAATGATGTGCGATTTTTAAAGGAGAGGTTATGGCAACGATTGAAAAAAGAGAAACAGGCAAAGGGCTTCAGTATCGAGTTAAAGTTCGCAAAAAAGGCTTTCCAGCTCAAACCGCAACATTTTCTCGCTTAACAGATGCTAAGAATTGGGCGAATGAAATTGAAAGTTCTATTGTTAATAACCGCTATTTTCCAACCAATGAGCTTCGCAAAAGAACGATATCCGATTTAATTGAAAGATATATCAAAGAGGTTTTATCTAAAAAACCAAGACGAGCTTATGATGCTGTTCCTAAGCTTCGTTGGTGGCAGGAAAAAATTGGTTTATACACTTTGGCAGATTTAACAACCTCACTTCTTTTCGAAACAAGACAAAAACTTTTTGATGATGATATTAAAAACGGTAAGAAAAGAAGCAATACAACAGTTAATAAATATGCAACGGCTTTAAATACGGCTTTAAACATTGCGGTTAATGAATTGCAATGGCTTGAAAATAATCCAATGAATAAGATTAAGAAGTTGAAAGAGCCAAGAGGCAGGGTTCGTTATTTATCAGAAGAAGAAAAAAACTCATTATTGAATGCTTGTAAGGAAAGCAAGAATCCGCATTTATTTAATGTTGTTTATCTGGCTTTAAGCACAGGAGCTAGATATGGCGAAATAATCAACTTAAAATGGGAGCAAATCGATTTTAACCGCAAAGTCATCACTTTATACGAAACTAAAAACGGCGAAATAAGACTTTTGCCTCTGGTGGGCAAGTCTTATGAATTAATGAGAGAGCATTCTAAGGTTAGAAGAATTGATAGTGATTTGGTTTTTCCAAGTGCGATAAAACCTCAAAAGCCGATTGAAATAAGAAAATCTTGGCTTAACGCTCTTGAAAAAGCAGGAATTGAAGATTTTAGATTTCACGATTTAAGACATTCAACTGCTTCTTATCTTGCTATGAATGGAGCAACTCTAGCCGAAATTGCAGAGGTTCTAGGGCATAAGACTTTGGAAATGGTTAAAAGATACTCACATCTATCCGAAGCCCACACCGCAGGCGTTTTAGAACGAATGAATCAAAAGTTTTTAGGTGAAGATTGAGGCTTAACTTAAATATAAAAAATTTAATTTTATAGTAAAGTCAGTTAAAAATGATGCTAAAGTTAGGCAAACAAATAACTAAAAACAACAGAAAATTATCTTGTTTTCATAAGCATTTTATTTTGATTTGACATGTGTCTCATAACCTGAAGGTCGTAGGTTCAAATCCTGCCCCCGCAACCAAAATTAGATTGTAATATCAATAAGTTAGAAAAATAAAAAGCCTCGAGAATCACTCGGGGCTTTTTGCTGTTGCCGCACCATTGCCGCAACGTGTGTTAATATCCATTAAAAAACTACCCACAAGATTTTTGACATGGGATTCTTTTATATTGGAGATAGGGAGTTTTATATGAAATTACATATTACAAAAGCGATACCAGTAATTAGCTGGAACGAGGGTTCTAAAGTGTCTATAAGCAATAAAATCTATTCCAAAATAACCATAATTATATGTTGGAGATTTTTCAACGCAATCGAAATGATCTAATTCTAAAAATTTTAGCATTATTTCTTTATAAGAGTTTATATCGACTTCTAATTTAATAGGTGCTTCAGAATGTCCTGCTTTATGGTGCAATGGAGAAAAATATAAATCATTTAAATCTTTACTTAAAGGATACCAAAGTTGAGCAGTAGTTTCTTTACATACCCCACTCATCATAACATACAAATTTTTGTAAAACTCTTCTTGTTTTAAGTTTACTGCCCAACCAGCAAAAGTTGGTATAAGCCAAGACATATTAGTTAATTTTTTAAATACGTCTTCATTTAAACTTTCTGTTCTAGACGTAATCAAATCGTCAAAATTATCAGTTGATATTGGATAAAAATAACGCTTAGACATTGTATAACCAAAAACTTCAACAATATCTATAAGCCATTGTGAAGCTATTTTATTTTCTCCCATCAACATTAGTAAAGACATAGCAAGTGTTATATCTATACAATTTTCATCAAAGCAAGGAGAATTAGATATTGAGTTGTTTTGTATAATTCCTACAAGCAAAGATGTTGCTTTTTGGGCAGTTTTGAATTCTGAATAGGTGTTGTTGTTTGAAAAATAAAAATGAGAAAGTCCAATAGAGGATACTAATCCAATAATTTCAAAAACTAATATACTAAACAGGCTACTATCTCTTGTGTATCCAGATAAGCCGTCTCTAACCATACAGTGGCGTTCAATTTTAGTTAGAAACTTTTTAGAAATATCTGAGTAAGTATTCCAAATGTTTTTAAAAGATGGTAAAAGTTTTTTTCTATCTCTCTCTGAAAGTTGGTTTAATAAGTTCCAAGACCAGACAACAGCTCTTTCTGCTCCAATTACAGCTGGTTTTATATTGCCCTCATTCTCTGCCCAGTTAGTTAAAAGCCGAGTTGCTAAGTTTACACGGACAAGAGCTTTTTGTATTTCTTTTACTTTTTTCTTATCTTTTGTAAAAACACCATTTTTATCAAAATTTAATTGCCTTTGCAGAATATTATAAAAGTGTTTAAGAGAATAATCAGGTTCACCAATTAAAGCTAGTGTTCTACGAAGATCATTACGCTCATCTTTGTCAAATAAGTTTTCATTTAAAAGATATTTTTGAATAAAGTTTGATATTTCATCAGCACCCCAGAAATCAAACTCTGCATCATCTTTATGATCATTTGTATATCCTGCCCAATTTGGCTGAATTTCTTCTTTTAAGTCCCCAGTTGTGCCAAGAACAATTTTTTTAGGAAGTCTTTGTGCATTTGAGGGAACGCAACTTCTTAGGTAAACATCAAAAATTTCGTTTAGTGATGGGCGAACATCTTGTGTTCCTGTGTCCCAATTAGAACGACCAATATCTCCTTGTTTGAGAACGAATAAGAATAATTTCTCTATATTATCTTTGGGGTCAATACCAATGGCAGATAAATCAACACCATTTTGCCTAGTCCCTCGTTGCGTTTTAGAGGTTGGTATAATTCCCATAGAATTTAATAAATCTGGAAGCAGCTTATCAAACTCGTCTCTTTCTTTTAATGTTCTTAAATATGTGGAAATAATTAATTTCATAAGATTTAACCCTGCTTTTCTTTTCTTACATTTATCAAACAAGATCTGCGGCATTCATAATCAGCACTGTTTAAAACAAATCTTCTTGGTAGTGTAAAACCAGATGAAAACTCCATATACCCTGTTGGTTCAGAATAGTTGCCTTCTAAAAGACTAAAGTTGGCAATACCAGCTTTTATAGGAACGACAGCACAAATTTGCCTAACAATAGATTTTTTTTCTCCTTCTTCCATGCTTTTTTGCATTCTTTTGTTTTCTGCCTTATGGAAGGCTTCTTTCATATTTTTAGACGGTTTTAACTCTTGTATCTCGGGCAACACGTCTAAAGCACTCATATAATTATTGATAAAGCTTGAAGCATCTTCACAAAGTTTTTTTATTTTTCCATTTTGTTCTGATAAACTGATATTGTTGAGTTTTTCAATTGTTAAAATAGGATAATCTAGACCAAGTTCCTCTGTAAAGAGCTCAAACAAAAGACCATATTTGTTATCTATAATTTCTGGAATTAGTAGTGATGAAAATGACGAGATGGCTTGCTCTTCATTTATAATAACTCCTAGACATCTTTTTATGAAAAAAAGAAAATCTTTATCATTCATATTTTTGACAATATCTAAATCAAAAATAAGATTGTTTGCTTTAGAAACCGATAATTTCTCTAATATTTCTTTTACAAACAAAACATAGCACATACTTTCTTTTGTAAGCCATTTTGTAACAAGATTAGAAATAACGTTAGGGCTTTCAAATAACTTATAAAAAACATTATCAAAGCACTCTAATATTTTTATGTTCAATTTTCTTGAATCGTTATTTTTAACCCAATTTTCTATATAAGATATAGCTAATTCAATATCACCACCTTCCGCTATTTTCTGTAAAACATAGTCAAAGTTTTGTATCGCACCTTTAGCAGAAGGTTTTATATATAATAAACAATTTAATAATGGCTCAAATAACCCTTGATGACGAATAGCTTCATCATTTCTAAACAGCAAGTCAGCTATAAAAGCTAAAGCCGTATCATCTTTAGCTTCTCCAAGCTCCAAAAGTTTTTTTGTTGCATTAATCCACTCTATTGAAGCTTCGGCTAAAGCTTGTATAGTTGCGTTTTTTATAGAAGTATCTTGAGATGATAGCCCTCTATTAAATTTATCCCATACAGCATCTTTATGTTTATCAGAAACACACTGTAATCTTGCTAGTCTTCCTAAAAGCCAAATATTATTTTGTGCAAGAAAATCACTACCGTTAAACACCGTTTCTAATATAAGATTTATAACTATATCAGGTTCTTTTTTCGCCCAAGCAATAACAGCTACATTGTATATTGAAGAGGTTTCTTCTGTAAGGCTTACTTTTAAAAGGTTGATAATATCACTACAGACATTAATGTCATCTCTAAGCCTAACCTCTAGTTTGTTTGGGAAGACGCCAGAGGCATAATCATTGCAAGTCTTTGGGTGTTGAACTCTGCATAGTTCGATTAAATTTTCTGCATTTAAAGATGTGATGAAAGGTAAAGCATCTCCTACTAAATGCAATACCTGAAATAAATCAAAAGTATTCTCATTTATAACATCACAAGCAAGCTTAAAAATATCATTATGGTTATGAACTTTTGCTAAAAAACGACCAACAATATCTTTGTTTTTTTGTCTCCATAAATTATGGGCATGCTCAAAAATTTTCTCTGGTTTTATAGTTTTATTTTTCATTATTTTGTAAACTCTTTAAGGATTTCTTTGTTTCAATATTGTGCATCGCTTCAAAAAAGATTCTGATAATATTTTTTCCTTGTTTGTTGCAGATTTTTTATATTGTTCATCTGATATTACGAGAACTTTTTTAAGGTTTTTAACTCCTAACGAAACAAGCCATTCAAAATATGGTTTTAGATGGTTGCTTATTTGCTCAACATTTGTTTGTTGACCGTTTTCCTTCATAACTATTATTAATGTTAAATTTAAATTTTGGTAATAAGCATAAAAGAATGCTTTGATTAATGAACCGACAAAAGCTTTTCTATCCGTTTTTCGTTCACTTTCAAGGATAATCCAGTTTTTTCCCTCATTATCTTTTATTGAAACATCTGGATAGTAATCATTACTATCTGAAATCTTTTCACCTTTTGTGTTTATGGTATAATTATCTGGTATTATATGCTCAAAATTTTTAAATTCTTTATCTTTCATAAAAACCCCTAGTTTTTTTAAATAAAATACCATGAAAAATGATTTAATTCTATTAATAATAGTAATGGTTAAACGTCCTATTTTTTCCTCTTTATATTAGCGGGGGTGATTAACCCTCTACGTCTCTACAAGTGTTGATAACTGCGACTTACAGAGAAAATAACCCGCTACACAAAATTTATGATGTAGAGGGTTCGCTTAGAGCGTTTGTCATTGGTTTTGCTGGCTTGTAGCAAGGTAGAGGGTTGAGGTTTAAGCAACCTTGTTGTAAGGAACAATCGCTTCAAGTTCGCTTGCTATCTTTCTTTTGGTTTTGATAAGCTCAAAATCTTCTTGAATGCCTAAAAAATAGCCTTCGGACAAACCAAAATATTTAGTAAGTCTTAAATCGGTATCTGCGGTTATGCCTCTCTTACCATTGATAATATCGCTAATGCGGTTTTGAGGTATCCCCAGAGCCTTCGCAAGAGAATTTTGAGATAATCTTAAGGGCTCTATAAACTCTTCCTGTAAGACTTCGCCAATGTGGGGTATGTCGATATATTTTTCCATTTTGATAAACCCTTAAAAATAAAACCTTATTAGTTATATATAATACAGATAACATATAAAGTCAAGATTTTTAGTGATAATCAACAATTTCAACATTATGAGCGTCTTTGTCCTGCCAAACAAAACATATTCGCCATTTGTCGTTTATTCTGATTGAATGTTGCTCTTTTCTATCGCCTTTCAATGCCTCAAGATTGTTAGATGGAGGGATTTTTAAGTCCTCAATCCTTTTAGCCCTATTTATCATCGCAAGCTTGATTATAGCTCTTCTTTGAATATCAAAAGGAAGCTTTTTTGAGGTTTCTCCGTGCCAAATCTTGGCTGTTTCTTTGCATTTAAAAGATACTATCATTTTTTAACATTCTCTACGGCAACAATAACTTCGCTTTTGACTTGTTTTGCGTTTTGTTCGATTGCATCAAGATAGTTTTCACCTAATTGTCCTTTTATAAACTCAATTTCTTTAATAAAAGCAGTGATTTCTTTTTCGCTACTCTGATTGCCTATTTCCTGAGAAGAAAGTCTCCTTAATGAATATTGAGATAAGGTTTTATATTCTCTTAAATCCTTAATCAAAACTCTTATAAATGATGACAAACTGCTAAGCCTATCCTCATAAAAACGTATAGATGCATTAAGATTATTTATAGCTTTAGTTTCAAGTGAGTTTTCGTTGCTTTTATGATGAAATTTAGGCTTCTTTTCTTTGATGTTTTCGTATGTATCCCAAAACATATCAGAATGTTTGATTTTAGGTTCAGTTTGTTTGCATTCAATATTAGGCAACAGGCTTTCAATATTTATATCAAAAATATCAGGCTTTTTATCTCCTTCAACCTTTGCTAGTTGAACAAAAAACCCTAACGCTTTTTTTCTAACTACAATGACTTGATTTTCTTTAAAGTTTTTAGCCGTCTTAACTCTGTTAGGCAGATATTTAATCTTTTTAAAAATTTCAGGGTATTCTATCCTAATATCCTCAATTTTATTTCTAATTTTGGTGATGATGCTTTCTTCTTCATTATCTTCAGGGTTTGAATTTATGCGTTTAAAAAGCTCTGAAGCAGAAGGAATTTCATCTTGGGTAAAGACTTTTGAATCTTCACCAAGCGTATTATGAATAAGAAACATTTTCTGGCTTGCGATTTCTTTACTTTTTATAACATCAGCACCTTTTAGGGTTGGAAAGAAGTTGCAGATATAAAGCTCATCAAAAACCTTTTTGCCAATACGGTTAATTCTTCCGATCCTTTGAATAACCCTAGTTGGGTTCCAAGGAATATCATAATTTATGATTGTTCCTGCTCGATTTAGATTGAAGCCTTCAGAAAGCTTATCGCTGGCAATAAGAATGGAGTAATTATCTTCCTGTTTGCTTTTAGCAATGCTTGCATCAAAATTTTTATAAAGTGTTTCAGCCGTTTTTTTGTTTAAATCACCAGTAAAGGAAAAAACTTTGTTAGGAAAAGCATTTTCAATCGTTTCCTTAAGGTGAGCAACTGTATCTAAATACTCGGTAAAAACAATAAGTTTGCGGTTTTGCTCTTTTTTTATACTTTCTTTTAAAAAATCAATTAGCTTTGCCCTTTTAGGATCAGAATTTGCTAAATCAAGATTATCTATTTCTTTTTTTATTTTAGCAAACAAGGCTAAATCACTATCTATATCTTTTAAGAATTGATTTTTATTATAAAAACTATTGATGTCATAAATTCGGTTATTTTTTGGAGCTTTCTTATCGAGCAGTTCTTCAGCAAATTTTTCTAAGTGTTCTTCAATAGTATCTTCATCTTCAGAGTAAATTTTATTAATCAGCTTTCTATCAAGAATATATTTGCCATTTGAATTTTCGATAAACTCTTTAATTTTGATATGGGCTTTTTCAAAGTTTTCAATACTTTTTTTGAACGCTCCAAAAGAGCTTTCAAACCGTTTTACAAGGAGTCTTCTCATAAAGTCATATAAGTTTCTTTGTTGTTGATATTCCCTGTTATCATCTTGGTTTAAGTCTTCAAGATTAAGTTTTTTCTCATAGTTAAATGGCTGATAAATTGCCCCTTTAAATTCCCCCACTTCTGCAAAATACTCTTTAATGACCTTGTCGTAAAATTCTGATTGCTTTTCGTTTAACTCAAAAAGCAATTCTTGAGGGTCTTTAACCTTTGAAAGTTCTTTAACCTCTGTTCGATATTGATAATCGTTTTTAAGGTCTATTCGGTTTCTTCTAATTAGAATTGGCTCAATAATCTGCCTGATTTCGTTTGATAGTTCGCTTAAGCGGTTTTTAACTTTTTTAATATCGGCATATTCTTCTTTAAAAAGCTCAAAATATTGCTTTTTAGATTTGGCAAGTTTTTCAATATCGTTAGAGTTATGATACCTAGAAACATAAGCAAGTTTGTTAAAAAGGTTTTCATAGCTTTTAAATCTAGCTTCAATGTTATCATCAAGTGTTATTAGAGATTTTCCTGGAACGATAAAAAGTTTAAGGAGAGAGAATATATCCGCAGGGCTGTTATTAAATGGTGTGGCGGTTAGCAAAATCACAATTTTGTTACGACAAATCATGTTTAAATATTCATAATCTTGCGTATCTTGATTGCGGAAACGATGAGCTTCATCAATAACCACAACTTCAATATCCTTACCTTGATTATTCATATATTCAGCAATTTCTTCAAGCTTGCCTGTTGACCTAACCTCCCAGTCAAAGAGTTCAAAATCACTTTTGTATTTTTGCCAGCCAGCGTTAGCATTAGCATCGCCAATTAGTCCAGGAGGGCAGATAATCATTCCTCTTTTGCCAATATTCTTGGCAATGGCACTTGCTATAATCGATTTTCCAAGCCCCACCACATCGGCAATAATAACGCCATTATAGTTTTCGATAATGGTTAGGGCTTGATTGACGGCATCAAGCTGATAGGAATAAGTCTTATAGCCCTTATCTTCTAAAATTCTGATGACTTGAGGTTTTATTTTTCTTTGTTCTTGAAGGTCTAAATAGGTTTTTAAGATATAAGCATACGCTTCAAAAGGCGTAACATTTGCAACTTGAGATTTATTGTTTAGAAAATCGATTAAAAATTGCTTCCTTGCATTATCTTCAGTAATTTTAACAGAGGTTTCCCAAAGCTCATCAAAGTAGCTTTCTGCATCTTCGGTGCCATAATCAGAAATTTCAACATTAAACTCGTTTTGTTTTTCAAGTCCTGCTTTGGTTAGATTGCTAGAGCCCGTAATAAACTTAGTATCAGAAATATGCTTTAACTGGTCATTGATTTTGAAAAGATAAAGTTTTGCATGGTTTGGCTCTAGGGTTTTTCTGATATGAAGCTTATCTTCTAAAATAAGTTTTAAGAAAAATTCTGCTTGTTCAAAAAAGTCTCGGTTGTCAAGGTCTTCATTGTTAAGGGCTTTGTCTAAAGATGCAAAAAAATCATCAGCTTTTTCGGCATTAGAAACATCAGAATTTGAGCCTGCAAACTCGCATATCTTGCCAAGAAAACTATCGACTTCAAGTCCAACTAGAATTTTAACTGTAATGTTATCTTGTTCTTTGAGGCTTTCGTATAATTCTTTAAGTCCTGAGAAATAGAAAAAACCAACTAAAAACTTAAGCTCTTTGCTGGAGGTAACAAGCTGTTTTATTCTTGTTTTAAGATTTTTGGTATTTTTTTGATTGGTGATGAAGTTATTGGTCATTGTCTTTTGCTCGTTGAATTTTGGGGAAGTGTTTATCAATTCCTAATGTCTGATATATGATTGTTTTTAAAACCAAATCTAATCTGTTTGATAGCATACTTAAAGCTTCCCAGTTTAATGTTTCATTTTTAAAATAAAAAGTGGTGGATATTTCAGAAGAAGATAACTTTCTAGGTCTACCGTTTTTATATGGGTGCGTGATAAGGTTTCTAATAAGAGAAACTTGTTTTTTAATATATTCTTTATAACCATATTCAGGAAATTCTTCAGGATAAAGAGTACGTTTTATCATGCTTTTATGCCAGTCTCCACATAATCCCCCATAAATAAAAATGGTTTCAAAATTATCATTATTTATAAGCTCTAGCCCATTTTTAACATCAACGCCTGATTTGTTTTTTTTATGTTCAATGTTGCCGATAACTTCTAAAGCTTGAATTTGTGAAATAAGGTAAGTATCTAAAAAATTGTTTTCTTTGCTTAAAATTGTAACGATTAAAAATCTTAACTTATTAAAATTATCAAACCATTTTTGCATAACAGCTTTTAAAGCATTTTTTATATCATCATAAGGAATATCTAAATCTAAATAAACGTAATCTTTTTCGTTTTTAATATTTGGGTTTATAAAATAATAATCATAGCCATTACAATATTTTTTAATCTCTAAATTTTGATTGCATAACAAGGAGAAAAAAGCATTTATCTTAAAAATAGTTTGCTTATAAAAATCTAAAGATTGCTCTTCTTCTGTTTCAACACGAATGTAGGTGTCGTTATAAAAACGGCTTTCAAGAATATTTTCATAAGAAATACCACTCTTTGAGAATATTGTTATAAAGCATTTAGCATTATCTATGATAATATCAAATTTATTAACTTCCCTTGGAATATTGATTTTTAAAAATTCTGCATTATCACTGCTTGTTTTGTTTGATTCAGAATTTAAATATTCTAGTCTAAAATATTTACCAAGCCATAAAAATTTATCAAGATTATCTATATAAACATCTAAACTTTTAATTTTATCATCTTTTTTTAAAAACTTATCTTTTTTAGGTTTTTTGTATATTTTTGCTAGTATTTTTTTTTCAGAATCATCTTCTATATTTGCTAAAACGCTATCTATTTTAGGGTGATGATATACTTCTTTTAAATAAAATTTTTCAAAATTTATATCTGTTTTTTCCCCACCTGTTGTTGAGGAATTGATAAAGGTAAAATAAAAAAGCTGGTTTGAATAAGATGCCGAATTATTTCTAAAAACACCAAATAATTCAGCCCCGCCAAAACCATAGCGGCATAATTTTTTAACATCTGTTTCGTTTAAGGTTAGTCTTGGCTCGCCGTCCTTAAATATCAAGATTGCAGATATTTTCTTTTTTGTTATTTTTTTTGGGAATGGTTCATAAACAAAACCTTCGTAAATTCCATTTAAATCAACCATTTTTACACACTTTTGGCATTTTTTTGATTGGTGATGAAGTTAGTCATATTTTAAATCTATTTTAATTCCTAATAATTTTTCTGTATCGCTATTATCGGTCAGTTTAAGAATTATGTTATCATTAATTAGTTTTTGTTTTTCTCCGTCACTTATTTCAGTAATGTCATCAATCTGATTTTGGTTAAGAGTAAGTATGTATTGTTTGTTATGAGTATTAAAAAGATTGTTAGCTTCAGATAACATAGAAATTTTTTGTCTTGGGTCAATATCACTAAAAAGACGATTGTCATGAAATAAAAAATCTATTTTATGCCTGCTTCCCATAAACAATAAGGTTAAATCATAACAAAATATTTTAGCACTTCCTATTCCGTCAGAGGAATCACTTTCAATTTTTGCGTCAAAATCATATCTTAATTGATTAGTTCCGCTATTGTTTTTAACAGTAATTCCTGATGTTGCATCAGGGTATATTTTTTTAGCCAGCCTTCTAAAAAAGCCGTCCATATTTTTATCAGAGTTTTCCTCTGTTGAGTTAAGATAATCAACTGTTTTCTGTTCTTCTTCAACAAACTGTTTCTTTATATTAAGCTCTTTATTTTCATACTCTTTTAATAAGCTTTCATATTTTAAATAATCATTTTTTTGATTCTTTTTATCGCTAAGTTTGTTGTTCAGTTTTAAAACCACATCAACCGCATTATGAGCATTAAGATATTGCAATTTCTGGTCTAATTTTTTCTCCCAATCTTTTTTGTCATTATTAAAAGCTGTCAGATTGTTTTGAATAGCCAGTTTTTGTTCGGCAAGCCTTTTGGCTCTGTTTGATAACAATTGCTTATTAAAAACTTCTAACTCATCTAAGGTTTTAGATAAATTGTTACTAAAAATTATCCGAGCTTCTTCATATATTGACGTTATTTTTTCTTTGCTTAAGTCTGGAGTGTTTTTTAGGCTTTGCTCAATGTTTTTTATTTGATATGAGCTTGTAGCAATTTGATTGTTGATATTATCTAATTGTTGCTTTATTTGATTCGCTTCCTGCTCTGTTTGGTAATAATCTTCAGCAACTTTTGTTTCATTAAGTTTATGCTCTAACTCTTTTATTTCTTCTTCCAAATTTTTCTTTGCAAGCCCAAGGTCTTTAGAGCCAATAAAAAATTCTTTTAATACAGGGTCTTTTTTTATCTGCTTGGTTAAATTGTTTATATTATCTAAATCTTTCTTTAGCATCTTTTTTGTTTGAATAAGTCCAACATCTAATCCCAACAGAAAAGCATTGTTTAGCAATTTTTGATATTCTGTTCCTTTCTTTCTACCGTCAGGATCAGCAAAATTAGAATACGCACCCTTAGTTCTTCTTATAAAAAAGGGGATTAAAGTTCTAAAAGTTAGATATTGAATTCCAGATGGAATTTCAAAACAAAGCTTTTGCATTTTTTTATTAAAATTATCAACCGACAACTCTTCTTTATTCATAAAAATTTTATTATAGTTATCTATAGCACGTTCAACTTTATAATTTTCTCCAGCTATTTCAAATTCAAGATAAAAAATCCAATTAACGAGTTTTTCTAGAAAATTACCTTGAGGCGTTGCACCTAAGCAAAAATGAATTATCTCTATCATCAAAGATTTACCAACACCATTATAGGTTTTATCTTTTGATTCGTTGGAGGTATCTTTTTTGCAGGCAACAATAATATTTAAACCCGTTTTTTTAAACTCAACAGTTTTAAAGGTATCTTTGTTTGCTGATAACGAAATTAAACGCATTTGCTTATTATTCCTTGTTTTTCTTCAATAACGCCAATCGAAAAAAGAAAAACTATAGTTAAAATCAAATTGTCGAAACTATGCTTGGCGAAGTAGTTTCCGCTTTTAAAATCAAATTGATATTTTTTCCATAAATCGTCAATGGTTTTAGGTGTTTTGAGCTCTTCAATGAGATAACTACCTAAACCGAGTAGGGACTGTGAAAAATTCAAATGTTTTTTTGGTATAAGCATAATTACTCTTCTGGTTCTTCAAAAATATCGCAGCTTTCAAAATATTTTGCCATAATTTGAATAGCCGCTGGTTGATATACATTGTTACTTTTAGGACATATATTTTCTAAAATCCCAAAAAATATATTATCACCTATGTTGTTTTTATCAATCATTTCATTTTCGAATTTAAGTTTGTTTTGTTGATAAATATCGCTTAAGGTTTTTTTTGTTTCTTCCGCTAATATGCTTTCTCTTTCCTCAAAAAACTTGTCTATTTGACCTATTGCAGAATAGGCGTTATCTAGCAAATTTTTTACGTCTAGGCTGATATTATTAATTTTGATTTTTTTATTCCAATCAGGGGCGATTAATTTGTCATCTAAAATCGTTTTAACGGGGATTTGTGCGATATGGTTTATTACTTCATCAAGAATAGAGTTATTAAGAATGTGCATTTTTGAAGGGTCTGGCAAATACCCTACAACATCTAACATTTGTTCTTCTGTTAAATCATTAAAAACCATATTTCCTAAATCTTTTGCTGTTAAAAAGCTACATTCTTTTAGGTTGTTAGTTGTTTTAATGATTCCAATTTTTATCAAACCGTCAGCATTAACACCCTTATATTTATCATTAACAACAAAAAAGAAATTCTCTATCGGCGACCAATATTTTTTCAATCCGTCAAAATCTGTTTCTAGTTTATTTATCGCTTCAGGATATGATTTGGTTATGTCTTCAGGAGCATAAACTTGATAATAGGTTGCTGTTTTTGTGTTGCAACCATCATTCTTTCGGTCTCCAATATTGCCCCAAGGTTTAAGTTGTTGGAAATCAGAATCTCTATAATTCATAATTTTGGTAAATATTTTTTCAAACTCACTGCCATCAGATTCATAAATTTTGTTTTGAAAAATTTTAATAGCATAAGCTTTTTCTTGAGGAGTCATATTCATTATTCCTTACTAAACACTCTTGGCTTTGGAGATGCGGTTATAGACAAGCTGGCAGACGGAGCGGTAAACTTCTTTTCGTTCATCTATAGTTAGCCCTATAGCATCAAAAACAATGTCATCAAGTTCTTTTCTATCGGCAAGAGGTTTTGGCTCTTGCTCTTCAATTGGAATATCGCTTTTAGGGTCAATCCCACATTCTTCGAAAATGTTTTTGATTTCTCGGTTGAATAAATTGTTTGTATTTAATTTAGAAAAATTAACACAATCATCTTTTAGTAAGATAAAATTATTTAAATCGGGCTTTTGAGTTTTGAGAACTCCTCCACCAAAATTTGACCTTCCATATAGTTCTCTAAATAAGTTGGTTGTTGTGGAATTTAAAAATAAAAGGGTGTTTATTTTGTTAGTTTTACAAACTGTAATTTCGAAGAAATTATCACCAACCAATCTATCGCTATTTAAAAAAGCAATATTTCTATCATTATGGGCTATAATCCAAAGAATTTCTGCTTCTTTTCTATCGCCTAAAAAATACCATAACTTACGATTTTTTACGGTTTCAATGTTATGAAATCCTGTTAGCTTTTTCCCTTTATCTTTACCTTGTTTGATTTCTATTTCTGCGATTTCTCCCCATTTGATATATTTTAAGGCGTTCGTTCCTTGTAGTTCAGTTTTAGATTTATCACATAAAAAAAGAAAACCTTTTGGTTTGATTTTTGAAACATCAATTTTTTTAAGCTCATTGGTTTTCATTGTTGCGGGTTTTAAAAACTCTTCTTCAATGCCCCATTCTTTGGCTTGGGTATCCGTTAAATAGAAAAATTCATTACAGCCTGTTGTTATGCCTCTTCTTACTTCGGCAACATCTTTTAATTTGACTAGCTTATCTTTGCCTTTTTCTAAAATGGTAAAGAAAATATCGGGGGCTCTTAAATATTTTCCACCCCATTTATCGCCGATATATTTGTTTTCATCAACGCCTGCTTCATATAATTCATCATAGTTTATGCTATAAACCCTAAAGGAACCAGTTTTTAAAATGCCGTTAGTGTTTTCAATTTCAAGCAGGTTTTCAGTTACAACCACTTCTTCAAAAGGTTTTTTAAAGGCAACAAATTTAACTTTTTTATCTTTCTTTTGAAACTTATCTTCTGGGGCAGAAAAAATAGAAATTATGGTATTAACATCAGCGTTGGCAAAGCTTCGTTTAACCTGATTATCAATAATATAGTGCATCTCTACATTGTTTAGCAAAAACTCCTGAAGCCAAGCACCATAACCGACATCAAGCCAAGAGTTAGAGCAAACAAAACAATGTATGCCTTTGGGGTTTAAAATTCTTAAAGTATGTAAGTAAAAATAAACATATAAATCAGACTTTTTATCGGTTTTGGTTTTGGCTTTAAAATAACTTGGGTAATCAACCTTAACCGTTTGTTCCAACAAGTCCTTGTAATCTTTGTTGTCTTTTACCAAGCCATTAGGGTCGCTTATTTCCTCTTGCCTGACATAAGGCGGGTTGCCGATGATTATATCAAATCCGCCTTTTTCACCAAAAATCTCTGCAAACTCAATGTTCCAGACCAGCGGGTGATTGTCGGTTAGATTTTTAGCTTCTTCTTGTAATAAGGCTATTTCCTCTCTTAATTGCTCTTTTTCTTTTTCTAGTGAGGCAGAATTTTCTTTTTTTGTTTTTTCCCCAAATTCAATTAAACTTCCCTGTTTGGAGTAAGTTTTCATATACTCATTTAGCTTTTCTTTTTTGTTTGTTATTTCATCATGGAGCAAATCTAAAAAAAGGTTTTTTTCCATATTTCTTATAGAGTGAATATCTACGCCGTTTTTGTTATTAAAAAAATCGATTTTAGCATTTTTCAGCTTGGTAACTTTGGCTTTTATGCTTTGAGAAATGCTCGCGTGTCCTTGTATTGGAAAAAGCTTGCCTCCAATTCTCTGCACCAATGAATCCCCACATCTAACCTTAAAGTTAAGGCTTGGAAGGAGCGGTTCAAAAGAAGTGTTTTTATCCTCTGGCATATCAATAAATAATGACAGCCAAAGCCTTAATTGGTTTATCCAAACTGCCCAGCGTTTAACCTCAACGCCGTATAAGGATTTTGCAATGATTTCCTTTTTGCGGTCAAAGGCGGAATAGTTTTTATATTCATCAGGGCAGTTGTTTCTGGTTTGCAGGCTTCCTAAAAGCTCATCTAAAACCTGCATCATGCCAACTTCAAAAGCACCCGAGCCTGCGGCTGGGTCGCATATTGTTATATTTTGCAAAAGCTCAATTAGTCCTTTGATTTCTTTGGCGGTAAAATCGCCTTGCTTTTGGCATTCGTCAAACTCTTTATCAACACCCATTTCTCTAAAAATAAAATGATATAGGTCTTGTTTCGTGCAATTAGAGTTTTTCTCAAGCCATTTAACCAGCGATAACCTGCACATTAAATCAACTTCAGTTCTTGGGGTATAAACCGCACCATCTTTTTTATTAACTAATCTTTCAAAGATAATTCCTAAAAATTCAGGGTTTAGTTCAAGCTCTTCATCATAATTAGTGTTTTCTTCAATCGTAAAATTATATTGAAACAAAAACTCAAAAAAGGCTTCAATCTCTTTGTCAGGGATATAAGCCGAAGCTAAATCGACCCCTGTTTTTTGCTTAAATAATTCACCATTTAAAAAAGGTGCCATTTGCAAGGTTTTCTGCGTTTTTTCAGAAAAATCATTGTTGCGGTATTTAACTTGCGTTCCTGGAGTGCTGTTCAAAGCTTCAAAAAACAATGGTTCTAACCAGTTTTTATAAAACTTATTATCACCATTAAACTTTGCTTTATATTCTAACCAGAAATTTTGCAAAAATTCTTGGTCTCCGCCAAGCCAGCCTCTTTTCTGCACAAAGCCGATAAATATGGTTCTAATCACAAAGAGCAGGGCAAAATCTTCTTTAGTTGAGGTATCTTCAATTTCTTTAACGCTTTTGGCAATTTGTTCAAACTTGGGCTTAAATTCGTTATAAAACTCGTTGGTTACGGCATCGATTGAAAAGGCTTTTAATATATTGGTTATAGAAGAAAAGTCAGCCTTGCCGATTTGGGTTCTAAAAGTTTTGTTGGGCTTTTTCGGGTCAATAAAATAGGTGTATCGTTTATAATTGCCAAATTCTCTTTTTTTGCCTGCATAATGAACATTGATAAAGCTGAATCTTGCTTTGCCCTCGTTATCTGTAAATACAAAGATACCTGCATCATAAAAGCCTTCTTTAATGGCTTTTTTAGCAATGTCATATTGTGCTTTTTTACTGCTACGCTCGGAAAGCCCTTTTTCTAATTCTCCAAGCAAAACAATGAGTTTTGAGCCTGTTCCAAATTCTATTTCACCTAACTTTTTTAATGATGAGCAAAAGGAATCTTCATCAATATGATGCGGAAGGTCTTCTTCTTGCGGTGTAAAAAAATCAGATTTTGAACGCAAAAAAGAAACAATCGTTTCTTTAGACACTTGATTTATAAGCTTTTCAATCGGATTTGGGGACATTTGCAAATTGCCTTTATTTCTTTCTAATAGGTTTGAAAGTTTTGTTTTCATTAATTAGGGCTATAATTTCATCAATGTTTTTAATGCTATTAATTGTAAGTTCACAACATTCAACACCATAAAATTTTTGCACGCTTTCTGAAAGGTCTTCAACCTCATGCTGTTTTATTTTTTGTTTTGCCTGACCCGACGGCATAGTAATAACTAACCTGACCTTTTTCTTTCTCATATAAAGATAAGCAAAATTCTTTTTGTTATGTTGAATTGAAACATAATATTTTTGAGGATTAATTTTTATATCGGTTATTGAATTTTTAATGGTTTCATAAATTTCTTTAACCTGATTTTCAACCCCTTCTAAATGAAATTCTTCGGTATAAGTTTTTTTAAGGTTGTTTGGCTCATCATCTTCAGCTTCTTCAATGTTTGTTTCAACCATTTCTATGACTTCAAAGTCTGGCTCTGATGTAAAAATAACTTCGCCGTTGTTATGAAATTCTTTGATTATCATAATTTTAACCATTTTATCCCAAGTGTCGGTATAGGTCGCCATTATTTCGGGAAGCTCTGGTTTTTTCTCATCTATAACAAGCAAAATATTCTGGGAATCTTCAACAATGTCCTTTATGCCTTTATAAAGTTCGTTGGTGCCAATATATTCAATGAATTCGCTCTTCAATTCTGAATCTGTATTTACAATAATAAATATTTTCTCTATTAAATCTGTTCTACTTGAAGAGTTTTTGAAAAAAGCAAAAAACTTAGTAACTTGAGGAAAGATATGATTAAAAAAAGAGTGTCCTACAAGCTCAAATTCAACCAAATAAAAATCGGGGCTTTCTGGCTTAGTAAAATCGAACAAAAAACCATCTGGTATTGATTTTCCTAATTCTTGAGTTGCTATTTTCTTTTTTGGTATGTAAACAGTCTTTTCACCAAAAAGAAGTTTGTAATTATCAAGAAGAGTATTCTCGTAATCACTTTCTTTGCTGTATTTTTTCTCTAAAAACCGCTTTCCCTTATAAAATAAACTCATTTTTTACCTGTGTTTTAATTGATTGTTTGAACATTTAATTAGATAGCATAAACTAATATTTATTTCTATAAAAATGGTAATCATTAATTGCTAGTTATTTTTAGTTTTCCTCGTTGAGCAATGAAATTGCGAATAAGATAATCCAAGTTTGTTGGCAGGAGAAAAGTGATATTACTTTTCATGTCCTGCCTTCTTAACCTAATAAGACACATTGCGAAAGATTGCAAAAGAGGTGGAATAATTGATAAATTTTGCAAAAGATGTGCAAAGCCTTTGTTTGTAAGGGTTTGATACTGGCTTAATTATGCAAAAATTGAGAAAGAACTGGATTTTTTGAGAAAGAATAACAAAAATTGAAAAACTTGGAGAAACTCCTTATTTTTCAACGGTTTTAAGGGGTTAAAATTGATAAAATTTGCAAAAGAAGTGGACTCTTGTGGAATCTCTTAAATCCTCTTAAACTAGCTGATAAAATGTGATAATTTTTAAGGAAAGCCTTGTTTTTCAGAGCTTTAGCTTACAGGTTAAGATTTTTGCTCATTTTATTATGCAAAACCCTTACTATGAAGATATTGTCCTTTGAGACTTTGTAAAAAACATTATGGCTTTGAATTGTGTGTTGAAAATAGCCCTGCCTTATATAATCAACGGATACGCCAATATAAGGGTTTTCCTGCAAATTTAAAAAATGCCTTTTTAATTCGTTTATGTAGAGGTTGGCTTGCTCTTTGCCAAAAACATTAAAGGAATAAAGCCAAATATCTCTAATATCTTTTTCGGCTTTATTTGAAATTGTTAATTTTAACATCAGTTATGTTCTTTGTTTAAAGCTTCGATAATATCATCAATGCTATTAGGGCTTATTCCGCTTTGTTCTCCTTCAATTAAAGCCTGTCTTAAAACTTCAATTTCTTCGATATTATGGCGGATTAAATCTCTAACATAATCGCTGGCGTTTGCATATTTGCCAGTTTCAACTTGAGTTTCGACCCATGATTTCATGGTGTTTGGTAAAGATATATTCATTGTTGCCATTTTTCTGTCCTCCTAGATTTATAATGGCATAGATTGGCAAAGATTGTCAATATTATGAGGTTTAAAGTTAAAATATTTTTCACATACCCATACCGAAGCCGTAGCTTTTGGATTTTATTATTGCCTCAAGCTTGCGGCAACAAGAGGAGTTCCGTTGTTTTCAATTGCTTAAGCTTTAGATTTTTTCAGAAATGGAATCTTAAAGACTCACTTAAACACTCCTAGACTCTCAAAGATTGTTTTAAACTAATGCTGTTTAGCAGTAACAGAAAAAGAAAGCCCTAATGCGTTAATAACCTGCATAATGGTTGCAAATTCAGGGTTGCCATCTAGTGATAACGCTTTGTAAAGACTGGCTCTACCTAATTTTGACTTCCTAGCAATCTCAGTCATACCTTTTGCTCTGGCAATATCTCCTAAAGCGGCTGTAACTAAAGCAGGATCATCTTCTTCCATTGCGGCAGAAAGATAAGCAATAATATCTTCATCAGTTTTAAGATGTTCTGCAACATCAAAAGGTCTGGTTTTAGTTTTAGTCATATTACAAAATCCTTTATAAGTTCTCTGCGAGCTTAATTGCTTTTAATATATCTTTTTCTTGAGTTCTTTTGTCTCCGCCAGCCAGCAAAATAACAATCTCTTCGCCCTTTTTGGTAAAATAAATTCTATAGCCAGCTCCATAATCTATCTTAAGTTCAGAAACCCCAGAACCTACAGACTTGAAATCGCCAAAATTACCTAAAGAAACACGGCGGATTCTAACATTAATTCTTGCCCTAGCTTCTTTGTTCTTTAGTTTTGCATACCATTTGGCAAAAACTTCAGTCTGTTCTATTTGTATCATTATAACTGTATCCCACAAAAGACAGTTTTGCAATATGATTTTTGTATTGTAAGTGTTTTTAATATAATAATGAGTTTAAAAAACACCTCAATAAATTTGATTAAAGAGGTGATTTTTTATTTTTAAAATCAACTTTAGTTTTTACGTTTTTCTAATTTTTTCAATGAAGCTTGCAACTTCGTTTTTAAGCTCTGCAGACTTTTCAGATAATTCTTTAGAGGCTGATAAAACTTGATTAGCAGCCGAACCAGCTTCACCTGCCGCTTGAGTTACACCACTAATATTGCTTGATACTTCTGCTGTTCCTTGTGAGGCTTGCTCAACATTTCTTGAAATCTCCGCAGTTGCCGCTCCTTGTTCTTCAACTGCACTTGCTATTGCTGTTGAAATCTCATCAATCTTATTAATAACCTCGCCAATTCTAGTTATAGCTTCAACTGCATTATTAGTCTTTTCTTGAACATCAGAAATTTGATTAGAGATATCTTCAGTTGCTTTAGCTGTTTGATTAGCTAAGTTTTTAACCTCACTTGCAACAACAGCAAAACCTTTACCAGCATCTCCAGCTCTTGCTGCTTCAATTGTAGCATTAAGAGCAAGTAAATTAGTTTGATTTGCAATATCTGTAATAAGTTCAACCACCTCACTAATTCTTTGAGCTGATTCTGCTAAACTTCCAACAATTTCATTTGTTGAATGAATTTCATTAACAGCTTGTTTTGCAATCTCGGATTCTTCAGAAACCTGCCTTGAAATTTCAGAAATAGAAGCTGATAATTCCTCAGATGCGGCTGCAACTGTTTGAACATTTGCGGCTGCCTGCTCAGAGGCTGCTGCAACGGCTGTTGCTTGTTGAGCCGTTTCTTCTGATATAGCTGACATACTCTCAGCTGTTGAATTTAATTCTGTTGAAGCACTTGATACCGCATCAACAATACCCATAACTGCCTTTTCAAAATCATCAGCAAGTTTTTGCATCATTACTTTTTTTTCTTCTTCTTCGGCTTTTTGTTTTAATCTTTCTTGTTCTGCTTCTAGTTCTTTGGTTTTAACCGCATTTTCTTTGAAAACCTCAACAGATTTTGCCATATCGCCAATTTCATCAAAACGATCTTTTCCTTCAATGATAGTGTTTAAATCACCACCAGAAATACTAAGCATATTTTCTTGTAATTTAAGCAAGACTGATAATTGCTTTCTAAAAAAGAACGCTAAAATAATTGCAATTAGAATAATGATAGCAATAGATGTGTAAGTAATTTCTTTAATAGTATCATTAACAATATTTAAAAATAAAGATTGCTCTAATCCTGTAAAATAAATACCTATTATTTCGCCTTGATTGTTTCTAATGGGATCATAAGCAGTAAAATAAGAACGTCCTAAAATATCAGCCTCACCAACAAAATATTTTCCTTCAAGCATAGCATCATAAACTGCACCTCTGGCAAGCAATGTGCCAACAGCTCTTTTACCATCTGCTTGAATAATATTTGTTGAAATGCGTTGAAACTCGGTTTGACCTCCTCTTTCAATTCTTTGAAAAATTGTTGCAACTCCGCCTGTCATTTCTGCAACCATATCAACAATTTCAAAATTATCATTTACTATATGAGCATCTGCAAAATCACTTTGAGGCAAGCCAACAAAATAAATGCCTATTACTTCTCCTTGATTATTTCTAATAGGATCATAAGCAGTAAAATAAGAACGACCTAAAATATCAGCTTCGCCAACAAAATATCTGCCAGCTATCATTGCATCATAAACTGCACCTCTGGCAAGTAATGTGCCAACAGCTCTATTGCCATTATCCATAATAATATTTGTTGAAATACGTTGAAATTCTGTTTGTCCTCCTCGTTCAATTCTTTGAAAAATTGTTGCAACTCCACCAGATATTTCTTGAACTCTATCCACTATTTCAAAATTATTATTAACAATATGATTGCCAACAACAAGATTACCCTCTTCAATTCTTACATTTCTTCCTTTGCTATTGAAAACATCTTTTAAGATATTCATAGACGTTGTTTGATTATCATTAGCGATTCTTCTTAAAACCGCATTTCCATCAATAACCATTTGCCCGTTTTGAATTGAAACTCTTTCACCTTTACTGTTAAAGGTTGCTTGCAAAACCTGCATTGCAGTGTTTTGATTGCAGTTTGCCATTTCAAGCATTTGCTCTCTAACACTTCTAGAGGTTTGATAAGTTAATGCCGCCCCTAGAATAATTAAGCTTAAAGTGGAGCTTAAAACTATTTTGCTTGAAAATTTAAGTTTTTTGATAAAATCTAACATTTTGATTTCCTTAAAAAAGATTAATATTTTTGTGCCATTTTACCTTTTTTATTTAATAGTTTTCAAGTTTTATTTCTCTCTCTCTCTCTCTCTCTCTCTCTCTCTCTCTAGAAAATTCAAGGATTTTTCAATTATTTTTTTTGTAATTTATTCACATACCCATACCGAAGCCATAGCTTTTGGATTTTTTTAAGGCAAGTTCTTTTTCTTCTAGGTGTTCTTTATAACTTTTTTGCATTTTTTGATAAAACTCATTGTTGGTTTTGAGGGTTTCTTTAATGGCTTTGTAAGTTTCATCATCTTTTTTAAGCTCGGGTTTTAGCTCTTTCATCATTGCATCAATGGTTTTGCTTTTGGCTCGCTCGGCATTGAGCGTATCAGATATTTTATCATAAACAAAAGAAGGGATAATAACATTGCCGCCAAGTTCTTCAATGGCAACAACCTTTGGAACTGCATCTTTGCCATCTTCAAGATAATAGAATTTGTTTTCATTGTCATACTTAGCAAGGCTTTTAATCGCTTCTTGTGCTTCTGGTTTTTGAGGCATTTCAACATAAAAAATGGCTTTTTGTTTTTCTTCAGGTTTAACTTCGAGTTTTATTTCTGGTTTATGGGGTTCTGTTATGTGTCTGCTGGTTTTGCCAGTATTAAGAAACAAGGCGTTTATTAGTTTTTTCTGAGCAACAATAATTGCCATTGCAAATGGATCTTTTAAGGCTTCAGCCATTAAAAAATCTTTCCAAGTGTAAAAGGTTTTTTTGAGCAAGGATTGCTCTTTTGGCTTCTTTTTAACGGCTTGGTATTTCTGCCATAAAATAGGCGTGTTAGGGTGTTTGGTAAGTGGCTTTTCGGTATAGGTTCTTTTGGGTTCAACAATATTTTTTGATTCCTCAAATTTACCTAATCTTTTTTCCAAGGAGTTTTTAGAAAAACTCCTGTCTAAATCAGATGCTTTAATTGCAACTTTTTCATCTTTAGAAACTATCGCTAAACCGTTGCCTCTTTTTTTAAGAAGCAAACCAGCTTCTTCAAAAACATTATGTAAATCTTGCCATTTTTGGGCTTGGTTTAATGCTTTGGTTAAGGGTTCTTTTTGCTCTTTAACATAAGAATAAAAGCTTTGTTGCCAAGTTTTAGCCTCAAAATCTCTGGCTTTCTCGTGAGGTTTTTCATAATTTGGCTCTTTGGTTTTTTCAATACCGTTATCCGTTTTAAGATTATATTTCTTCTCCATATCTCGGCATACTTTTGAGCGTTTGTAATAATCGTTTGATAAGGTCGCAACGTTGAAAGTTTCAGGGTTTATTTTGTTATAGGCAATATGCATATGAAAGTTATCGGTGTTTTGATGCGTGCCGACAACTCTTTGATGGGTTTCTATCCCTAAGGCTTTGGCAAACTCGCATTCAATTGCTTTTAAGGTTTTTAAATCAGGTTTTTCATCTTTAAAAGAAACTAATAAGTGATAGGTTTTATCAACTTTGCATCTGGTGTTTTTGCTTTGAGTGTTTTCAATATCAATAATGGCTAAATCTAAATCATCAATGGTTTCGCCAGCAATTGAGTTTACTATCCAAAAATCAGATAGTTTTTCGCCTTCGTCTTCTGCACCTGCAATATATTTAGCAAGCCTTCTAAAACTGCTCTTTGTTGTTCTTGGAATATGCTTAGAAATCATAGCTCCTCAATCTTAGCCTTTAAAATTGCTCGTAAATCTGCAATAGCGTTAATATGTTTGTTTAACTCTTCAGGATAAAAATTTTCATCAAGAGCAAGTTTAAACAGATTACCCAGCCTTGCTAAATCAGCATTGATTTTTAATAAATCAGATATAGCTTGTTGCTTGCCAATGTTAGGCAAGGGAATATTTAAAACCGCAAATCTTAAAAGCTCTGATTGTGATAAATTATAAGTTTTAGCTAACTCAACCAGTTTATCTTTTTCTTGCCTATTAAGATAAACAAGGCTTGCTATGTTTCTTTTATCTGGTTTCATGGCTAAAGCTCTTCATCAGGAATTTTTCTCTTTGGATCAAAATGAAACTTTTTAATCTCGTGAGGATTATCAGAGCTTAATCTTTTTTCTTCTGCTTCTTTGCGGGCTAAAAGCCTTAAATCTTCAGGGTGCATAAAATCTTTTAGATTGATGTGCTTTTTGATAAATCGATAAAAAGATGCTTTAGAGCAGGTTATTTCTCTTTTTTCCTTTAGCTCGTTATAAATGCTATGCCTTGTATAGCCTTGTTTAAGCAAAAGCCTGATTTTGGCAGTTTTTGCGATTAGTTCATATCTAACTTGGGCGTAATATTTAGTCATTTTGGTTTCCTCCTAAATCTTGATGGTTAAAATTGCTACCCTCTACATATCTACAACTGTTGTTTTCCAATTGTTTGCTAAGATAAATTTTATTATCTGGTAGAGGGTTTGTAGAGGGTTGGTTATGATTAAAGTTGTTGTTTTCTCTATGTTGTAGAGGGGTAGAGGGTTTAATCAGGTATCTGGAGAACGCATCTTTAAAATGCTCCTTGTGGTAACATTTTAAATTTTTATCATTCATTCTTTTTTGATGAGACTTAATGCCAAAATCTTTTAAGATTGCGGATAATTGAAGCGGGGTTATCGGTTGATTAAATCGCCATTCATTCCAAGGGCTTTCATCAATATCGGCAAGTTTTAAGCATAGCTCTTGAGAAGAAATAAAGCTTAATGGGTATTCTTTAAAAATATCTCTTATGTCGTTTAACAAAAGGGTTTTAATCGAGCTGTCATCATCAGCATAACCAATACTATCTGTGGTGTTCATCGCTATATTGGCAAGTTCTAGCCAATCCCTCCCTGCAAGTTCAGCAATCGCTAAAAGAGGTCGCCAATTATCGGCGGTTCTATCATTTATCTGATTAGAGATTGTCGGGTCTGCTTCCTGAAGCTTTAAAAAGTTATCATCTGCAAAACGACTGCATTTTTGTTTTATAATGTTAAACAAAGAGCTTTTATCGCCTCTTAAGCGTTCAACAGTTTCTCCAGCAAATTTTCTTCGCATCGTGATAATAATGCTTCTATCAGCTATGGTATCAGCGAGCTTGCCAATTCCTGCAATTGCACAAGGGCAGAAACAAGAAAAGATTCTAACGCTATAACCTTTGTGGGCTTCAACATTGCGGATTACTCCGCCGCCTTTAATATGCCCTTCGTTAATAATGCCTCTAAGTTCCTCTTTTTCTTTTAAAAAAGCATCGGCTTCATCAATAAGTAAGGTTGGGGCATAAGCCTCAATGGTTCTAAACATTGCCGAAGCTGTAAGACTTGATACTCTTAAAGATTTACAACAAAGAAAATCCAAAAGCATAAGTAGGGTTGTTTTGCCGCATCTTTTTTCAGGGGAATGAATAAGAAGTCTTGGCGAATGCTCAAAAGCTTCAAAAGAGTAGGTGAACAAAACCCATAGAGCTAAAGTGGTTTCGGCATTTTCTGGCAAAACAAGATATTTTTTAAAGATGTCTCGAAGTTCATTTAAAACCTCAGCCCCATTAACGGGTTTTGAATATGGAGCTGGTCTTGGCAAACTAAGCTCTCTTCCTGCTAGAGCTTTGGTTTCTGTATTTTTTGTTTCTAAAAGAGTTCTTAAAAAACTAATGGTTTTATTGTTGGGGATTTCATCAGCTAAATCCCAGCCTTCAGGAAAATAATCAGGAATTTTAACAATCGCTACTTCATTCTGTTTTTTTAAGATTTTAAAAAGTTTAAGCATAGCTTGTTTGCCAGCTTCATCATTGTCAGCCCAAAGTTTAATTTTACGGTTTTGTAAAATACTCCAATTAGCTTTTGAGATAGCATTAGCACCGCCAGCCCAAGTTAAAACAACATAATCAGGAAAAAGAAGCCTTGCACTATCAACAGTTTTTTCTCCTTCAACAATTAAGATGTTATCTTTTGGTCTTGCTTCCAAAAGTTCTTCGCCATAAAGAGGTCTTGGTTCAGAAAAGCCCTTCATGTGCCAAGCTGTTTTGCCATTTTCTAGTTTGCAATAAATAAAAGGTCTAAATGTCTTTTGTTTAGTGCCATTAACTTTTTCATATCTGGCAATATAACCGACAAGCTTATTTTTAGCGTTTTTATAAGCATAAACATTTGTTGGCTCATTCCATTCCGCAATTTTAAAAGAAGGCTTTGGAGCATCACTAGGAACAGGAATAATCGATATTACTTCTGGCTCTTTTGTTAAGATGTTTGTTTTAGAAACATCTATTGGCTTAAAAAAATTAGTCATAGTTCTACCCCCAGCATTTGTGCGAGGTTGTGTAAGGCTTCAAGCTGGGTTGAGTTGGTTAAATAAGCAGCTAGTGAAACAACATCGCTTCCCTTATCGCCAGTGGCAAAGTCTGCCCATTTACCAGTTTGTATATTTACTTTAAAAGAGCCCTTGCTCTTATCGCTTCTGGTAGGGTTAAGTGCGATCCACTCGCAACCTTGCTTAACGCCACCAGGTAGCCATCTAGCTAAAATTGTAGGTAAAACCGATAAAGCAACATTATTAACCTTTGCAAAATCCGCTTTACCCAAGTTGGATAAGTAAATTTTACTCATAGGTTTTGCTGGTTTCTATGTCAGAAGTGGTGTTTTCTTCAAGATAAGCTTTTAATCCGCTTAAAGGATAACGGACTGCATTGCCAATTTTAACGATTTTAAGCTTTACTCTTTTGGTGCAAGCCCAAACTGAAAGACTGCCCTCTGAAACGTTCAGATACTCTGCGGCTTCTTTTCTGGTTAATAAAGGGTCGTCATTTTTATAAGTGGTTTTAGTCTGTTTATTAGCGTTCATAACGATAAAATCTCCATAAAAAGGGTTAATGGAGATTATTTTCTGTTATGAATTATGCAGAAGTCTAATAGTTACTTTGCACGTGCAGAAAAAGCATGTAATTGTTTGTTTTATATAGTAAAAATAAATGTGCAGCCTGCATGCGTTACGTTACACTAACCCCTGTTTTATCCAATTTTTAAGAGTTCTGGTTTCAATAAGTTCTGTGCCTTCAGGAAAGTTACCTTTTTTGTGCTCGCTAGATATAGAATCTAAAACCTGCCTGATGTTGTTGGCATTGTTTTTTTCTTCAATTGTTTTCCAGCCCTTTTCTCTGTAAATTTCTTTAATTCTTCGTTTGATTGCTCCATATTTTTTTTCATTTTTTGAGTCAGCCGCTTTTTGTTTTATAGGGTCTTTTTCTGGTTTTTGAATTTCTTGGTTTATTATTGTCTGTTCGTCAAGATTTATAGTTGTCTGCTCTTCTTGTTTTATAAGATTATTAACCACCACAACAACAGAAGTGTCATTGCTTTCTTTTTGTTGTTCTTTATATACTGCTAATTGTCCTTTAGGAATTGCGTTTTTTAAGCTTTCTATATCAATCAAAACCTTATAAGCCTTTTGGTATGGGTATATAAAAACTATAAATGAAAAAATAAAAAGCATTAAAATAGCAAAAATCATTAAAGAGCTGGCATCAGGCAGAAAGCGAACTGATAATATAACCGCTGTTGCAAAAAGAGCTAAAAATAAAAATCTTTTTATGTAGTGTAAAAGCTCTATTATGTATTGCAATATTCCTGTTGTTTTAAACACTAGATTTCTTGTAATAAATAAATTTTCTTCCCAATCTATATAAGTGCAGGTATTACCATTTAAGATATTTCTTTTGTGTTTAGGTAATTTTTGCTGTTTTTCTCTTCTTTTAAAAAAGCTGTCGTTACTTTCAATTTTATCAATACCATCTTTTTGATAGTATTTTTTATAATTAAAAGGTTTTGAAAGCTGAAAAAGGTTGCCAGTAAACTGCTCCCATATAAAGCTTCTGGTGTTATATCTTTGTGCTTCAAAGGACATGTTGCCGTGCAAAAGGTTGTTTTTTAAAATTTCTTTTCCGCAAGTTATTTCTTCTGGAGTAAATTCGCTATAATCAGGTTCTTTATACTCATTAAATGATATTTTAGTTTGCTTTTCGTTAAATTCAATTGGCTCTTCTGCCGTAACTGCCCATTTTAAAGCTTCAATTAAATCAGTATATTTTGCTGTATCCATTTTATTAGCCTTATTTATTTTCCAGTTGTTCAATAATATTAACCGCATCATCAATCGATTTTCTGATAGTATCTTGTTGAAGTCTAGCATAAACTTGGGTTGCTTGTTGCGACTTATGCCCTAAGGTTTTGCCGATAATTTCTAGGCTAACGCCGTTCATTGCTTGATAGCTTCCAAAGGTTCTTCTTATGTCGTGAAGTCTAACGTCCATTAAACCTTGCGGAAGAGCAATCTTTCTTTTTTTTGCTTCTCTTTTAACCGCATTAAAAATTCTTAAAACCGTGCAGGCATAGTTATCTTGGCTTTTTACTTCGGTTTCAACGTCATCAACTAATTGAGCTAAATTTGGGTCTTGTTTCCAAATAGCTATCGTTGCTCTTTTTCTAACTCTTTCCCAAGCCTTTCTTGGATCTTTATAGTAGTCATCAGCTTCATCATTGGCAAATACCCATTCAGAATTAGAGCTAATTTTGCGTTTTTTTAAAATATCAATAGCTTTTCTGGTTAAGGGTAGGGTGAGCGGGTCTCCGTTCTTGGTTTCTGGAATACGCCATTCTTCACGTTCCCAATGGATTTCTTCCCATTTCATAGTTAGAACGTTAGTTTTTCTTGCTCCTGTTAAAAGCGACATAAAAATATAATCTTTAGCGGTTTCGTTTTCTTCTTCTTTTAGGGCATCAAGCAAAAAGGGCATTTCTTGATGTTCAATAAACCTATCCCTTGATTTTTCTTTAAACTTTTTAATTCCATTTGAAGGGTTTTTGCCGTCCCAACCCCATTCAATAGCCTTGTTAAAAATAGCTCTTATTCGCTCTAAAATGCGGTTTGCCTGATAAAGCCCGTTTTCGTCTTTAATTTTGTTATGAAGTTGTTGGATTTCATATTGTGAGATAGTCGAGATTTTGCGATTTAACCAATGAGATAAAAACTTATTAACTTCTCTTTCGTCATATTGCCAAGAGCGTTTATGTGGTTTGCTATATCGTTCCATATAATCTTTAAAAAGGTCTTTGAAGGTAGCTTCTTTTTGCATTTTGTGTTTATGCTCAAGAGGGTGAGTGCCTTCTGATATTTTAGCTTTAGCAATGGTTGCTTTTTTTCTAGCATTTTCAACCGTCATATCAGGAAAACTGCCAAGAATAACTCTTTCATCTTTGCCATCAATTCTTTTGCGAACAAAAAAAGATATAACCCCAGTAGAGGTTATATAAAGCTGTAAGCCTTTTTCTTTGGTGTCTTTATAAACCTCAGTTCCTTTTGATGGGGCTTTTAAACTTTGGATTGATGCTTTGGTAAAATTAAAAACTTTAGTCATATTGTCGCACTCGAAAAATAATTGGTTGCAAAAGCTAAGAAATAACAGTATTTTTTGTTAAATCTCATTGCCGCACCATTGCCGCATTTTGGATTAAAAAAGGGTAATTTTGGTTAATGGCAATTAAGGTTATAATAGGCTGTAAGTGTTGCAGAGTAAAGGAATATTAACATCTGTTAAAAGTCGTTAAGTACCCTTGTTTTTGCCTCATAACCTGAAGGTCGCATGGTTCAAATCCTGCCCCTGCAACCTAAGAAGCCCGCAGTCTCAACATCTTACGGGCTTATTTATCTGAAAATTATGTGTAAAAAAATACCAAAACTATGCTAGCGTAGTATGTAAAAGCAAGTTTTATCAACTTTGGAAAGTTTCAATCAATGATATTAAGACAAAACTATTGATTTAAATTAGAGATGTTAGATACTAAATTATAAATAAACCAACCATCTCCTGTAATAAATGTCTGAGGTTTAGCACTCACGCCATCTTTATGAACACCTAAGCCGTCAGAATAAGGTATAAAAGAAACTATTTTATTGAAATTAATTCTAAAGTTTTTTCTAGAACCTCCAAAATAAAGATTTTTATTTGTAATAGCTAATATCCCTGTATCGGCATATAAAGATTGCTCCGTTTGGATTCTTTCTCCTTTAAAGGCTCCTGTTCTATAATAAACACCTTTTGCAATGCGAATACTAAAACCACTGGAGCATCCGACATAATGTGTTTTTGTTTTTTGTTCGATATAATCAACATTTTGAAATATCCATATCAAGCTTTCGTTTTTTTGAAAATTAAAAGGTAAATTTCCTTCTATGGTTATTTTGTTAGGGATTTCTCCATTTATGAGAGTTCTAATTACTGTTCCTTTAATTAGTTTTGTATAGTAACCGTTGTTGTTGACATCATATTGGGTTAAAGAAAATTTTTCTAAAATATCGCATAACAGGTTTTCTTCTTCTTCCGAAACCAGATCATCTTCAAAGGCAGTATCAATTGATTTTTCCCAACCAGTAGAGATAAAAAGTTTTTTATCAAAGTCTTTAATATAGCTAGAATCACATATTTCTTTAATATTATTAACCATATTGGTAATGTTTTTTGATATAAATGCGTTATGAATAATATCTATAACAGCATTTTTTCCTTCTAGATATTTTCTTTCACATTCTTTATGTTTTTTTCTAAGAAAACCAGCATCTTCTCCGCAATATTTACAAATGCCCATAATGTCTCCATTATTTTATGATGTATCACAAAAATTATATTGAGATTATTTGTTTTTTTGATTTATTTCTTTTTCTAACTCTTCAAATTCTTCAGGGTCGGCATAGGCAATCTTGCCGTCTCGCCAGACAACAAGTTTTGTGCCAGTTTGTTTGGCAATTTTGATAGCCTCTAAACCGCCAGCTTTTATACCTTCAAGAATTTTATCAGTATTAATTACATCTAACATAGTTTAAATCTCGCTTTCTTTAAGGATATTATCCCATATTTCTTTATTATAAACAATAATTTCGTTCTTTTCCTTCTTTGCTATCAGCTTGCCAGAATGAGGATCAACATTGTTATAAATTAAAGCCTTATCGGCAATAGGCAGATAATGATTGATAAGGTTTACAAAGCCTCTTTTATATCTGCGGATAATATCTTGTTTAGGTATATCGTGTCCGCCTTGTGAGACTCTTATTTTTACTCGTTCAATTGCCATATCAGAGGAAGGCAACCATAAAAAGATAAGTCCTATGGTATAACCACCTTCTTTAGCTTTTTTTAACTTGTCAAAAAAGGTTAGGCTTGAGCAGGTAGTTTCAAAAGCAAAGCTCTTTTTTGAAGCCATAAGACTGTCTATGCGGTTTAACATAAGTTTGCCTGCGGTTATGGCTTGCCCTTTGGGGTTAAGGGGATTTAAACCTCTTGCTATTTCATCGGCGTTTATAAATTCATACATCGATAAAAACTTGGGAAGAAGAGTCATTGCGGTTGTGGTTTTGCCCGAACCGTTTGCCCCTGAAATCATGTAAATTGTTGGATTTTCATCTTTCATAAATTAAACCTCACTCTCTTTATCTTTTTCAGTATCTGCTTCAATCACAGCTTTTATGTCTGCAATATGTTTTTTGGTAAAATATATTTTCATATCTTTATCAGCTAAAACTACTTCAAGTTCATTTCCTTCAATTTCTTTAAACATTTCCAATATCAAATCATCAGAATCGTTTGCATGACAGAACATGGCTGAGTGATTAGGACAAAGAGCTAAATAATTTTGATAATGTCTTTTTTCTAAATCACTTCTTAAAAATTCGGTGGTCTCAAAATAGTAATTCCCATCTTTTAATTTAAAAGGCAATTCCTTTTGGCATATTTGACATATCATTTTGCCGTCTGGGTTTGTGTATTGACTGATTAAATAATTTTTTGCTTCTTTTTTTACATCTTCACGGTTTGTTGATACTGAGCGAGTTCTTTTTTCGAATGTCCTTTCTGGGGCACTAGAGGCTTGTGCTCTAACTCTTTCTCTTCTTCTTTCTGGGTTTAATGGCTCATCTTCTGGTAATTCAAAATTATCATCTTCTTCTTTTTCGGCTAAAATTCTTTCTTGTTCTTCTTCAGGTAATTCTGCAAAACGTCTCGCTCTTTCGGCTGAAGCAATATCTTTAAAACCTAGTTTTTTGGCGGCTTCTTCTTTCTCCTTTTTTTGTTCTAGTAATTTTAGTTTTTCTTCTATTTGTTTTTTTGATTTTTCTTCTTCTTCTAATTCTTCTTTTGTCGGCTCTCTTTTTGCGTTAAAGCCAAAATTTATAGCAAGCAAAAAGTTGTCGCCTTTATCATAAGAAAAGCCCTTTGGCAGCAAATCGCTAAAAGCCTTGTTTGGGGTTACAAAACTTATTTCTTTTGTTTCATTTTCTTGAGGTATCCATTCATTATTTTTAAGCACTTTGATTAGGGTTGATTCTGCCATTCTTGGATCTACTGAACCATTGGGCTTATAAGATGCTTCAACTATATTTTGATACCACCAGTAATCTTTAGAAAATGACGAGTCATTATTTTTAAGCGTATTCCATATTAGTTTAGAAACATTAATCTCTTTTTCTCCTAATACCTTTTCAAGATTGGGAATATGCCAGTCTTGAAAAGATTCATAATCTGTTACTCGTCCAGAACAAGACCAAACCAAGTTCCGTTGAAGACTTTTATCTTCTTGTTTTTCTATTGCTAGTTCAGTTTTAACACCCACATTTTTAAAAAAATCAACAAGTTTTTCTTTTTCAATTTTAAGCTTTAAATATTTATTGGATATTTTATGCAAATTATGACCTTCAAATGCAGAATAAAAAGCACTTAAGTTTGTTTCTTCATACGGGCTATCAATATATAATTGCTCAATTTTTCTCCACTTACCATTTTCACAAAGAATAATATAAGACTCTTCAAATAAATCGGTTTCATCAGGATTTTTTTCTAAAAAATCAATAAAAATTTTAATGTCTTCAATTTTGGAAAATCTATTGCCAATCCAATACCGTTCTTTTAAAAAACACTCTATATATTCTTTCTCTCCAAACTCTCTAACGCCCATTTTTTCTAAAAATAATTTGGCATTTTTTTGCTCTGCTTGGTTTTTTCCTAAAGAATATGTTTTAGGTTCAACTGTTGGGTAAGTATTTTGTTTTCTTTCTTCATTATAAAAAAAGCATTCATTTTCCGAGTTAAAATTACCATCAGTTAATTTTATAATTTTGCATTTTTTAAGTTGCCATAAACTTGAATAGTCTTTTTCTACTATTTCATATAAAAAAGCATAAAAGTTTTGAAGCCATTCGTTAGTTTTTTTGCTTAGCCATTCTTTTGAAGTTTCTTCAATTTCATTTTTTGTATACTTTGCAGTCAAAGTTTTTATTAAATCTTCTTTATCCCATTTCTTTATTTGTAAGCTATTAAGAAACTTATCAGCATTATCACTTCTCTGCCGTGATGACATAACCCATAAAGGAGGCTGTTCATCATAATCAAAAAGAAATTCCATATCCTCATTGGATAGCAAATCCTTTAATTTTCGATCTCCTTGCAATAAATATTTAGCAGGATAATGTGTTCGACAAAATGTGGGAGTTAATGCTTCATTGTTCATTTTATCAATTATTTTTTCTCTGATTACTTCGTATTTATCAGAAATGTCGTCATCTCCATTAGGTAAAACATTTAAGAAATCGGTGTTCAAAAGATTTAAATCTTTGATTCTATGTAATGATTGAGCGGTTAAATCAGCTAATTGTTCATATAAGGAATCGTTTGCAGGGGTGTTTTTAATACTTGCTCTGCTTAATTCGGGAACAAATGGTGCGTGGAGATGGAATCTTAATCCAGATATTTCTTTTTTAGCAGGGAAGAAAACGGAAACATTGGCAGGCTCGGCAACAACAATTTTCACTTGATTTGATAAATCGTTATTAGCGTTAAATTCTTTTACCCCAGCTAAAAAATCAAGCGGAAAAGCAATGGCAACTTTTTGTTTTTCTAAACCTTTGACTGGAGCATCAAACTTTAGAAAATGTGAGCTTTCAGTGGTTTTACCATTTATTTGTTTTAGAATTTCAATATGGTTTGGAGAGTGTTTTGTTCTTAAAACTTCACCAGATGTTTCTGATAAAATTTTCCAGCTAATTGTTTCAATGTTATTTAAGAATAGCAAAGTTGTTTCTTCAAGCTCGTTTAGCCCATCCTTGATTTCTTCAAAAGCATCTTCTTGGCTTTTTTTGTGATTATTAAATGGAAATTCAAATTTGGTTTTTTTTGAATTAATAGGACTTAATTCAAAAGGTAAAACCAAATCTGTTATTTTAAAGGAAAATGTAGGAGACCATATATGAGGTGTTTCAGAGTATGCAAAAACAGCTTTAAATCCTATTCCAAATCTTCCTATTTTGTCGTTGTCATCTGCCTTTGTTCCTTCGCCAATATCTGTAATTGCAAGAATATCTTTCTCATCAAAAGGTCTGCCGTTGTGTTCGAATATCAGTTTGTTATTATGTAATGTAAAAGTTACGTCTTTAGCTTCGGCATCTTCTGCATTTTGCAATAGTTCGTATATAAAATGAGCACTATCTGGGTATAAGTCTTCAACGATTTTTCTTATACCAGTGTGTTTTTTCAAAACCCGAGCTAATTCGTCTCGTTCCTCAACTCTTATTTTTTCTATGATATTCATTTTACATTTTTCCCGAAACTTCAATAACTCCAAAAATTATAGGAGTTGCTCTTATGTCCCCGCTATTTGAAGTCTGCTCAAGCTCTTTCATTCTTCTATCAAAATCTGCATTTGCTCGTGCTAACTCTGCTTCTTTCATAATCTTAATTTTATCGTTATTTGCCTTTTCTAGCTGGGCTTCTATCGTTTTACATCTTGCCCTGTGGCTAATGGTTAGGCTTTGCATTTTATGTTCAACCAGCTCTTTGTTTAAAGAAAAATGTTCGTTTTTCTTTTCTAACCATTTTTGATAATGTAGGTCTTCAAGTTTGTTTAAAATGCTCTCGTTCAATTCCAACTTAATATCAGCATTTCTTGCTTGAGAAATTATGTTTAATAGTCTTTGTTCTAGAGCAATGTCATCGGTAATAGAAACTAGCATTTCTTCGTTTTTAATGCCTGATTTTAACCATTTGTATATGGCAAAATAGTATGTTCCTGATTTTAAGTCGGCATCTTCTAAAGCTAATTTAGTTTTTTTGATTTCTTTGATTTCAAAGAATTTTGCTGATTGTTTTATTAATGGGTGAAAAACTGATAAATAAACAATGTCTGGGTTGTCTTTGGCTATTTCTTGTTCAAATGTTATAGAAAGACTAGGCTTGTTTCCCTTAAGCCATTTTTCCCATTCTCTATGCTGTGGATCGTTAGAGTTATATATGGCTTTTAAATCACTTAACAATAAATCTCTGGCTTCTTGGCTTAATTTAAGATTTTTAATATCTTTTTCTCCAGAAATATGATTGTCTTCGTTTTTTAATTTATTGCATAAATAGCTATTCAAACAGTTTTGTAAATAATTGGGAGATAAGAAAGAATTTTCAGCATCATCTAAGTCGTTTTGCCAAGAACTTTTAGGGATATTTAAGCCAAAAAACTCTGATTGTTTTTCTTCCAAATTTTGCTCTTCTTGGATAAGTCTGATCTTATTATCTGCTAGCTGTTGTAACCTGTTTTTTCTTTCCTCATCACTTAAATTAAAGTTTTCTGCAATTTCCTTAATTTCTTGGTTTATTTCGCCAAGAATTTCTTCATTACCGCCGACTGTAGATTGAAAAACGCCTATACGCCATAAGCATCTTTCATATATATCACCATCTACGGTATTGGGAGTTACTAAATTAATGATGGCAACGGTTTCACTTTTCTGCCCATATCTATCAATACGACCTATTCTTTGTTCTATACGCATAGGATTCCAAGGCAAGTCATAGTTAATTAGTAAATCACAAAATTGGAAATCTAAACCCTCACAGCCAACCTCAGATGATAACAAAACATCTATGGCATTTTCATTTTCTTTAGGCATAGAAAACCGTTTTCTTAAGTCTGCTCGGTCTTCGTCTTTTATATCTCCATGAATTAAAGCAACCCTGATATTGGCTTTTTTTGTTTTTTCATAAAGATAATTTAATGTGTGCCTGAATGTGCTGAAAACCATAGCCTTGTTGTTTTCAAGGTTGTGTTTATCTAATAGGACTTTTATAAAAGCCTCAGCTTTTGGATCATAAGGGTCTAATGTTTTGGCATCTTCTATTATTTTTGAAATATCGGTTTTTATCTCATCTATAAAGTCGTTGTTATATAAAAAATCCTCATATTCATCGTTGGCATAGTTATCACCGTCTAACAAGCTAAGTCTTTTGTTTAAAATATCCGATAGCGTAGGGACAAGAGCGTAAATACAACTTGAGGCTTGTCTTCGTATTGTTGTCATTAAAAACTTAACGAAACGTTCTCCGTGATAATAAGCTAAAATCTTTCCAACAATTTCAAGCAATTTATCGTGAAGATATTTTTGGTCTTTTGTAAACTCAACTATAATAGTTTCAGGTTTTCTTGTGGTGAAATTTCCAATATCCCTTCTTCTTGTTCTGTTTATGATGGAACTGAAAGTGTAAATTTCTTCAAGATTCTTAATGGTTTTTATTCGTTCGTTATCAAGTATCTTATGTTCTTTCAAGCCATCATATGTTTTTTGAAACAAAGGGTTCTCTCTTATAAACATTCTGCCCCATTCAGTATTAGCAACACTTTCAAGTGCAACAATAGCTTCTTTGTTCCAATCTTTGTTAGCTGTTCTGCAACAGCTTATAGCTTTGTTAATGAAAATATTGGGGGCTGCCATTTGAGAAAAGCTGTTTTTATCTATAACTAGGTCTGGTCTTAAGACGTTTAGCAAAGTAAAGAGGTCTTCACTGCCGAGTTGAACAGGGGTTGCAGTTAAAAGTAAAACAGCTTGAGCGTTATCACATAAAAAACGAACGCCATTATGTAGCAAAGTGTTCTGGTTTCTAATATGATGAGCTTCATCAACAATTACTAAATCAAATTTAGGTGGAGGATCAAGTTCTAACAAACCATAATCTTTGCTTTTGCCTCGGCCTTGTTTGCCAAACAGGTTGTCTGAATCAAAAAGAGAGAAAGGCATAATTGCTTTAGAATATTTATGAGGCCATTCGCCTTCTAAATAAGTTTCTTGAATACAGCTTCTTAACAAAGAACCATCTATAGAAGAAAAATCTTCATTAAAACGCTTCATTTCTATTTGCCACTTTTTCTCTGCCACAAGGGCTTTTGGACACATAACTAAAATAGAAGATATATCCATTCTTGCTTGTAATTCTTTGATAATTAAACCAGCCTCAATTGTTTTACCAACACCCACCTCATCAGCAATTAATATGCGAGGTCTATCACTGCGAATCAACTTCATAACAGGTCTATATTGGTATGGAACAAAATTTACTCTGCCCATTCTAAGAGAAAATAGCTCTTTAAAAGATGGGGATAATATTTGAGAGCTTGTGAGATATGCCTCTAATTCTTTTTTGTTGATAATTTCAGATTTAATTTCTGGTAAGTTTTTAGATTGAAGTTGGCTTTCATAATATGTTGCTATGGTATTGTTTTGAAAAACCTTATATCGTTTTTCTACGCCATCTATTATTTCTATAATTGGAAAAACTGAATTTTCATCTGAACGCAAACAAACAACATCACCCACTCTAAATAAAGAAACTTGTTTTTTTTCAAGATTATTGTTTGTCGGACTATCTTCGGCAGAAACTGAATTTTTCAATTCTTTTTGTTGCATTTCTGCAAGAGATTTTTGCTTGGTATCATTTATTATTTTTATGGTTTCATTTTTAGAGCCTAACGTTTTTAATAGTCTTTCAAGCGTGTCTGCATCTCTATAAAGTTCATTGGCAGGAACATCTTCAGATGATAAATGAGCCCACTTGTTTCTGACATTTTGCAACTCTTTTAGCCAATTTCTAGCCTCTCTTGGTAAATTGATGATAGATGTAATCTCATACCAGTTTTGATCTAAAATTCTTAACAATGCAGCAAAGTCTAGCTGTTCAAGACTTTTTACATTTTTTTCCCTTATTATTCGTTGTTGCTGAAAACTAAGTCTTTCGATAACGCTTTTTTCCCACCAGTTAGAATCTGTTTTGGGTAGAATGTCATTTAAAAAAACGGTTAGGTCTTTAGTTGCTAAAGAAATTAAATCAATCAAAAGATTCTCCTTAACTCAACATAAATTTAAAATATCGAACCAAAATTATAATAGTTATATTAAGTTTTAAAGTCGATATTTTTACTAAAATAAATCGTTGAGCAATAAAGTTGCGAATAATGATTTTCCCATTAGGGCAGGATTAAAGTAGTATTACTTTTACTATCCTGCCTTCTAAAAGTGTGAGAAATTTTGAGACATTATAAAAATTGATAAATTTTAAAAAAGCCTTTGTTTTCTAGGTATTTAAAGCGTTAAATATTCAAAACTGATTAATAAGGGCATCAAAATGTCTCAAGAGTCTTGAAAAGTCTTAATAATTCTTAATTTTTCTTAAAAAATCTTAAAATTTCTTAAAGTGTTTCAAAAAGTCCTAAAAATTCTTAAAAAATCTCAATTTGTTTCAAATGTCTTAAAGTTTTTGAATTTTCTCATCAATTTGGAGGGCAGGATAGTATCAGCAATATTGCTGATAAATTTTGAGGGCTTATTCGCCTTCAGCTCAACGATAAAAACCTACGGGACACTGTAGGGACACTTTTTTATAAAAACGGGTAAAAATGGGCAAAAAATGACAATCTCTCTTTTTTCACAAGAGCTTGGTTTTCTTATTGTTTTTGATTGTAAGCGGTTGATATTATTGTCTTTTTGAGAACTCCGAAGCCGAAGGTCGCAGGTTCGAATCCTGTCGAGTGCGCCACTTAATATTTGGGGGGTTTAAAGCGAGCAGTTATTTAATATTTTTAAATTGTGAGCTTAGGCAGCGACCAGCTTTAGAGCAGGCTTAAAATGTTCTATTTAAATGGCAAACGTTTTAAAAACTACTGCAAAACTTTCAGCAACAGCATTCAAGAATTCATCGGTTGAAGCATATTCGTCACGTTTTGGATTAGAATTGCCTGTAATTGCTATTCTTAAATCCTTAGTCATAGTGCCATCTTCAATGGTTTTTATACAGGTGCTTTCCAGTTTTTCTGCAAAATTGCATAGTTCTTGATTGCTATCTAATTTTCCTCTATGGCTCAGAGCTGTTGTCCATGCAAAGATGCTTGCTATCGGATTTGTACTTGTTTCTTTGCCTTTCATATGTTCGCGGTAATGCCTTGTTACAGTTCCGTGAGCGGCTTCGGCTTCAATAGTTTTGCCGTCAGGACAAACTAAAACTGATGTCATTAATCCTAAAGAACCAAAACCTTGGGCTATGGTGTCAGACTGTACGTCACCGTCATAATTTTTACATGCCCAGATAATACCACCGTCCCATTTTAAAACTTGGGCAACCATATCATCTATTAAGCGGTGTTCATAGGTTATGCCTGCGGTCTCAAATTTTTTAGAAAATTCCTTTTCATAAATGGAAGCAAAAATATCCTTAAAACGGCCATCATAAGTTTTAAGAATGGTGTTTTTAGTGCTTAGATATAAAGGGTATTTAAGCTGCAAGGCATAATTCATACAGCTTCTGGCAAAATCAGCAATCGATTCATCAAAATTATACATAGCCATAGCAACGCCGGCACCCTCAAATTCTGCTACGTCTAATTCTTGAGAACCGCTGTTGTCATCGGGTTCAAAAACCAGTTTTAATTTGCCTTTTTTATTAATTATAGTTTCAGTTGCTTTATATTGATCTGCGTGGGCATGACGACCGACTACTATTGGCCGGCTCCAATTTTTAACGAGTTTTGGTATGTTCTTGCAAATTATAGGAGACCTGAAAACCGTTCCGCCCAAATAGTTTCTAATAGTGCCGTTAGGGCTTTTCCACATCTTTTGTAAGTTGAATTCCTTAACTCTGTCCTCATCGGGAGTAATGGTTGCACATTTAACGCCTACGTTGTGAGTTTTAATAGCAATCGCGGCATCAATAGTAACTTTGTCTTGAGTTCTATCTCGGTTTTGAATCGATAAGTCATAATATAAAAGATCAATATCTAAATAAGGATAGATAAGTTTTTCTTTGATTTTCTGCCAAATAATCCTTGTCATTTCGTCGCCGTCTAGTTCAACGACGGGATTAGCTACTTTAATTTTGTTCATATTATCTATTCCTTGATTTTATCAATTAATACTGTAGGCAGAATACCGCCTTTTTTGAAGCATTCTATTTCTGAAAAAGAATCTAGTCTGCATACCGTGTTTATTTGTTGACGATTTCCGTTATCAGCAATTATTTCTACCGACACATCATTAAACGGCTTAAGATTATTCTGAAGCAGGATATTGAACGTTTCAAGACCTGTTATTCCATATTTTTCTGCGGTTTCGCCTTCTTTAAATTGTAAAGGTAAGACACCCATGCCGACTAAATTGCTTCGATGAATTCTTTCAAAAGATTCAGCAATAATTGCTTTAACACCAAGCAGGCAAACGCCCTTAGCTGCCCAGTCTCGGCTTGACCCCATGCCATAATCTTTTCCAGCAATGATAATCAAAGGGGTTTTATCTTTTTGGTAAAGCATAGCTGTATCATAGATGCTTAAAATTTCTTTGGTTGGTTGATATATGCTGTATCCGCCTTCTTTTTCAGGTGTAAGCATATTTTTTAATCTGTTGTTGGCAAAAGTCCCTCTTACCATTACATGATGGTTGCCGCGCCTGCTGCCATAAGAGTTGAAATCTTCTTCTTTCACACCTTCATTTTTTAAGTATATTCCTGCGGGAGAACTTTTGACGATATTTCCTGCGGGACTTATATGATCGGTTGTTATGCTGTGTCCTAAATAAGCAAGGACTTTTGCATTGTTAATCGGAACTAAATTGTCTTCTTTAATATCATATACAAATGGCGGTTCCTGCAAATAAGTGCTTTTTTCATTCCAATTGTAAACATCTTGTTTCTTAATATCTATTGCCTGCCAGTTCTGCTGACCTTTTTCAACATCAGCATAAATTTCAGCAAATAAACCGCTATTGGTTGCACTGTTTAAAAATGCTTTAATCTCATCATCGTGAGGCATAATATCTTTTAAATAGATATTTTTTTCTAGTTCATTGTTTTCAAAATCGAAGTCTATTGAACCGGCTAAGGCATAAGCTATTACCATAGCAGGCGATGCCAGATAGTTTGCTTTAACCGCTTTATGAATTCGTCCTTCAAAATTTCTATTGCCAGAAACTACCGCGGCAACAGACAGATTCTTGTCCGCAATTGCTTTTTCAATAGTTTCATTTAAAGAACCAGAATTACCAATGCAAGTTCCACAGCCATAGCCGACGATATGGAAACCTAGTTTTTCTAAGTATTCTAAAAGACCAGCCTTTTCTAAATAAAGTTTCACCGTTTTTGAACCTGGAATAAAGCTTGTTTTTACAAACTTTTTAGGCATAAGACCTTTTTCTACGGCTTTTTTAGCAAACAAACCTGCGGATAACATAAGATAAGGATTGCTGGTATTAGTGCAGCTTGTAATTGATGCTAAAACTACAGAGCCATGTTTTAAAACGACATCTTGGTTGTCGATGGTAATGATTGCTTCATCATTTATATTTTCAGGGTTAATATCTAATCCCCGCTGATTTTTCGGCAGGGTTAAATTTTTAGTCCAAGCTTTAGGCATATCAGAAATAATAACTCTGTCTTGCGGACGGCTTCGTCCTGCTACGCACGGTTTGATTTTACTGATATCAAGCTCAACAATTCGGCTGTATTCAATAGCATTTTTGCTGTCATCTCGGAACAACTGCTGCTCTTTGCAGTAAGTTTCAACAAAGTCGATATGCTCTTGTTTCCTTCCCGTGATTTTTAAATATTCTAAGGTTTTATTGTCTACGGGAAAAAATCCCATGGTAGCTCCATATTCTGGAGCCATATTAGCTATAGTTGCTCGATCCGTTACTTCTAAATGGGGAACAGCTTCGCCAAAAAATTCAACAAAACAGCCGACAACGCCGTGTTTTCTTAATGTTTCAACTATAGTTAACGTGATATCAAAGGCATTAATATCAGCAGGTTTCTGACCGAAAAGCCTTACGCCTACAACTTCAGGAATCAGCATATGCAGGGATTCGCCAAGAGATGCAACTTCTGCCTCAATTCCGCCTACGCCCCAACCTAAGACGCCGAGACCGTTTATCATAGTTGTATGAGAATCTGCTCCTACTAAGCTATCTGGAAAGGCTATTTCCTGACCTTCTTTATTTTTTTTGCAGCTAATAACCGATGCAAGATATTCCAAGTTTATTTGATGGCAGATACCTTGTCCTGAAGGAATTACTCTAAAATTGTCAAATGTCTGTTGCCCCCATTTTAAGAATTCATAACGTTCTTTATTGCGGGAAAATTCTAAAGCCTGATTCGTGGACAAAGCATTATGAGAGCCAGCACAGTCAACTTGAATACTATGATCAACGACCAAATCTACAGGAATCACAGGATTTATGTTTTTAGGGTTTAATTTGTTACGCTGCATTGCTCCTCTTAGTGCGGCTAAGTCAGCAACGCAGGCAACACCTGTAAAGTCCTGTAATAAGACTCTGGAGGGGTTGAATGCTATTTCTAAATCTTCTGATTTTTTTGGATCGTATTTTAAAATATTAGTTATTGATGAAATAGTAACGTCAGGTTTATCGGCATTTCTTATAATGTTTTCAATAAGGATTCTGATTGCGTAAGGCAATTTGGATATGTTTACATTATAACATTCTTCTAACTTTTTAAGACTGTAAATTCCAATCTCACCCAAGGGAGATTGAATCTGCGTAAAAAGGCTATCCTTTATTTGCAGTTTATTTTTCATAATTTATGCACCTGAACAATTAAAGTATTTGACATTATTAAAAAAGCAAATGATATATCTGGAAGATAACGAGCTTTATTATTGTGTCAATATTAAATGTTGCGATGCAGCGCAACAAAATTACCAAAAACAAATTGCAGTTAAATTAATTTCATCCTTTTTACAAGGAGATAATAAGTATGATTAAAGATGTTGAGACGATTAAAAATATTATATTGCAGGCAAAAGAAAAGGCCTGCGCTGAAACTTGCAACGAACCAGATCCGGATCTAGTTGATCAGGTCAAGTGGCCGGTAAGTTGTACGGTTGGTCCTGGTTTAGAGGGGGCTATTGCCAGTGAAACAAAAATTGGTTATGTGAACGGTTCTAAGGGGTGGCTGATTTATCGCGGTTACGATATTTTTGATTTGTGTGCCTATTCTACATTTGAAGAAGTTTCCTTTCTTTTGATGCATGGGTATCTGCCAAACAAGAAAGAGCTGAAAAAATTTAAAGACAGTTTGATTAAATATCGCAAACTAAATCAAACCCTACGCATATTAATGGGCTTTCCGGTTGAAGAAATGAATGCTATGTCGGCTTTGCGACTTGGAACAAATATGATGCGTCAAGAGTTTACTCTCGTTGACAAAGGAGACAGCCGTCCTTCTTCATCAAGTGCAATCTATTCCGATGAAGACTCTATTCCTATGGAAACTCCGCCTAAAGGAGAAAAGAAAGCCATTTATGAATTTAAAAAAGGCGAAGCTAAAAAAACTCCGATTGAAGAAGCCTGCGGTCTTGATGCTTGTTATCATCTAATTTCAGGCATATCCACGATTACAGCAGCTATTGCTCGTATTTTCCAAAACAAGCTTCCGATAGAGCCTAATGCAAAATTAAGCCATGCAGGGAATCTGCTTTATATGATGACAGGTAAAGTGCCGAATCCTGTAGAAGAAAGGATTATGGACATTTGTTTAATTTTACATGCTGATCATGGTATAAATGCAAGTACATTTACGGCGATGGTGGTTGCATCAACTCTTTCTGATATTTATCTTTCAACAGGTTCTGCCATTGCCGCTTTATCGGGGCGGTTGCACGGCGGAGCAAACGAAGAAGTTATTAATATGCTCAAAGAAATTGGTTCTCCTGATAATGTTGAACAATGGCTCGCAGAAAAAATGGCAAACAAAAGTAAGATTAGCGGTTTTGGTCATCGTGTTTATAAGGCCTATGATCCAAGAGCCAGAATTCTTGGTGCCCTTGCTTATAATTTTTCAACTAACGATACTGAGAGCCAAAATTTATTTAAAACGGCTGCCGAATTGGAAAAACAAGTTATGCAGAATTTAAGCGTTAATAAAAAAGTATTTCCTAATGTCGACTTCTATTCTGGGCTTATATACAAATCTTTAGGAATTGATTCTAAATTATTTACCAATATTTTTGCTGTGGCCCGAGTGTCAGGTTGGACGGCAAGAGTGTTCGAATATCTAAAGCATAACCGTATTTTTAGACCTCGTGCTATTTACACGGGAGAATTCAATAAGGAATATAAGAATATCAACGAACGTTAAAAGCTAAATTTTACTTGATAAGGGGTAAGCGGGCATTTCGCTGTGAATATTAATGCCTAACCTATCGTCGTTACCACCCGCGGCTCTAAGTTTTCAAGAGCCTTCATTTCGATTTCCTTACCCCGTTATCCTAGTAACAACGAGCAGGCGCTTAATGCGTTGGCTAGTGCCTCTTCTAGTTTTACGATTAGAATTAAATTTAGAACGTATTAACATAAAATTTTGTCCTATTTCCATCTGAGCTTTTTTATCTGAGCTTTATGTTTATCGGTTTTTTGTGTTTGACAAAAAGACAAAAGTGTTTAAAATGGTAATACTTAATTTAAATTGAAGCAGAGCAAGTTAAGATGGCACAAGAAGAGAATAATAATGTTAAGTGTTTTTATAAAATCAGGACACTTGATGACGTTCCTGATGTTTATAAAACACACCCTAATTTTGATAAGCTTATAAAAGATCCAGCTCATGGTAACAAGATGGTTCCTGGCGCTCTTCGTGAGGCTATGGCTGCGATTGAGGCAGAAAGGCAGGGGTTGGTAAAAGCTCTTGTGAGCCGCAACAGTAATGGGTATATTGACTTTATTGATGGCGATGGACGTCCTTATGATGTAAAAACACCACCGTCTCCTTTTCCGATTGGAAAATTTCCCTTTAATGAATATGCTGCAGGAAATGCGGTTTTAACAGAGTTGGATACGAGTGAACCTAATGATATAACGGGGAAAAAAGAACCTGTTAATGTCTTGCTAGATGTTTCTTATTTGACAAAAGATGATTATTTAAAGCTAAAAACATTTCTTGATGAAAACACAAATTCAGAGCAAAAGAAGAGAATAGTTGAAGTTAAAATAGATTTTGATAATCTAGAGCATAACAAAGTTAATTCGGTTGTTTTAGATAAGCTTAAAAGAGCAGGGCGATGAGTTCAGAAAAATATAGTTTAATCACTACAAATGAAATTGTTTCACTTGTTGAGGCTCATAATTTATTTATTACAACAGGCGGCGCTCAAGGCAATGTTGCATCATTAGTTAAATTGATGCTTGATAATGCTGATTTAGCAAATCTTAATTTGTCTGAAATAGATATAAATGGCAGTTTGTTTAGAAACTGCCGTTTTATGGCTTGTAATTTTTCAGGAACCCGTTTTTCTGATAATCTTTTTGAGAAATGCGACTTTCGTAATTCTAATTTAATTAAAGCATCTTTTTATCAAGATAGTTTTCAAGATGCTAATTTCTCTTTTGCTAATTTAAGCCGAGTTATTTTTGTTAAAGCAGATTTGTCAGGTGCTAACTTTTCTAAATCTAACCTTGTGGGCGCGATTTTTGATAAATGTAACCTTAAAAATGCCGCTTTTGATGAAAATAGTAGTGAAATGGCAAAATTTAAAGACTGCGAATACTAAGCTTTTGTTTATAAGAGTTTTATTTTGCCGCAATCCATAAGATTGACGCATCAGTTTCAATCCACGCCTCTGCACGAGGGGCGACATGTTAAAAGCGAATGGGTTTTCCCCTCAAGCGATAATGTTAAACATCTTGTCGGGCTTCCCAGAACATTTAAAAGCATTTGTTCTATGCAAGATGTAGAGACTAGCGAACCATTTTTAACCAAAGAAATTACGCTTCATACTTTAAGACATAGTTTTGCAAGCGTTGCGGCTGATATGGGATTTACCGAATTAACTATTGCGGGGCTTTTAGGTCATAGCTTGGGCGGGGTTACTAACCGTTATAGTCATAATGTTGATTCAAGTCTGATAAATGCGGCAGATAAAATTTCTTTGCGGATAGAAAATGCTCTAAACGGCAAAATGGAAGAAGAAAACAAAATTATAGAATTTAAACGGGGCTAATTATGGAAGATACAAAACGCAAAGAAGTGCCAGTATTAAAACAAGTCAAAGGCTATAATTCTGGTATAAGCATGTGAATAAAATAAATTTTTGTTAACTTTTTGTTCCCGTTATGTTATATATTGGTTCTAATTTGAATTTTTTTAATATAGGAGAAAAAATTATGGCTACGGAAGGAGGAATTCTTCAAGAATTTTTATGGTCTTTAGATTGGTTTAAAGACAATCAAGAAAAAATAGATTGTATGTCTAAACAAGGTCAATTCGGAGGTATCTTTGATGGGTGTACAGAAAAATATGACCCCAATAAAGAAGATAAAGAGGAGAACCCATCAAATGAAAACGAAAGTAATTCAGAAGATAAATCCAGCAATTTTATGAATAAGAACTATTCTCAAAAAATAGCAAGTATTATGCCTGAGGTTAGAAAAGAATTTTATAAGAACGTTGATAAGGGTTCTAAGATTTTATCAAAAAATCCTGTCGAAATGACTAAAGAAGAAATGATGAAAGCAAAAGCATTCGTTTATGATAATGCTTATCATCCTAAAAAAGATGCTTTGAATCAGCATTTAGAAAATTATTTTAAAGTTCGTTATCCTGGAGAAGCTGAATATGATGCCACAGGTCGCATGATAGACCCTCAATCTGTTATTCCAGAACCAACTGTTACAGCTAAATACAAAGATATAAATGGCAGATTAATTGATGAAGGGCTTGATAATATCCTTATTAAAACAGCTCTTAGTTCTAAATCTGGTAATGGTGCAAAAAATCTCCAAAAAGCTGTTAATTCATTACAAGGCTTTAATGTTTTAAAAGAAGATAACAATTTAGGTAAAAAAACAGCAACAGCAGTATTTGATGCAATTAGAGAGCATGGAGCCGATAAACTAGCAAGAGCTTTTGACTTAACGAACAAAGATAATGATGATAAATTTGATTTAAGATATATTTAAAAACTCTTATGCTCATTAATTAGGTATTGACTTTTGGAGATAGGTATGTGGCAAAAAATAAAGGATAATCTTTTAACGATAGCTGTTTCAGCGTATTCTTTGCTTTGGAGTTATTTAATAATAGGGTCTTGTATATATTATAAAATATATGAGATAAACCCTAATTTAGCCCAAAAAAATATTAGTGGAAATTGGAATGAGGTTATATTTGAATCTGTTATATTTATAATATTATCTTTTTTTCTTATTTTTGCACTTATAAAGAAACATAAAAAAAAGATTTTAAAAACATTATCTTATTTTCTTGTACCATTAATCTTTGTTATCAATATTGCCGTTATCATACTTTTAATAAACGGTCATGTTGCATTTTATGTAACATATGGCTCTAATGAGCAAATAAAACAAATACTTGCAAAATACAATCCTAATTTTCCCAATTTAGTCTTAGGTGGCAATGTGTTACACGTCACTACTAAGTTCGGAAAAGATAAGGAAATTATTGAATTTTTAATAAATAAAGGAGCTAAAGTTAATAAAGTTGACTATTTTGGTAATATTCCTCTTTCTTACGCTGTTACAGAAACGTCTCCTGATGTTGTAGAACTATTAGTGAAAAACGGAGCTGATGTTAACTATCAAGTTAAAAAACTTAATAATTATTCTCCTTTAATGGAAGCTATTGTTTTAAATAATAAAATAAATGATAAAGAAAAAATTGTAGAACTCCTAATAAAAGCAGAAGCTAATATAAATCTCCAATCTAGTCGTGATGGTAGAAAAGTTTTAGATTATGCAACAATCTTGCATAGCAAAAATAAAGATGAAATAACTTTAAGAACAATTGAATTATTATTAGAAGCTGGAGCAAACCCATTTTTAAAACAGGATGAAAAGGCTTTATCTCAATATGAAGTAGCTAAAAATTTTAAAAATACAGAACTAATAGAGCTTTTTGAAAAGTATAAAAAAGATTAATCTAGAAGACATTATCAGTAAAAAAAAAGCTTATAAATTTTACTCTTAGTCTCGTGTCGCCTTTAGACAACTTTTTCTATTGTCGTTTTAATGCGACAATGTTATAATGTCGTTATAATGTGACATTTGAGGTTAAAATGATTGTTGATAGTCTTAAAGATTTAGGTGCGTTTGTTCGTGAAAACAGAAAAGCTAAAAACTTAACTCAAGATATGCTTGCTAAAAAAATTGGTGTTGGTCGGCAATGGGTTAGCAGTTTTGAAAACGGCAAAGCTAATCCTGATTTTAATCTCCTGATTAGAACTTTAAAAATTCTTGATATAAAGCTTTCAATTCAAAACGAAAATCCTATCACTGCCCCAAAATTAAAAAACAATATTAATCTTGATGATTTAATCAATAATTTTAAAGAAGATGCCAATGACTAAAGAGCTTTTTTTAATTGCCTCAAATCAAATTATGGGGCGGATTGTGCAAGATAAGCAGGGCAATCTAAAGCTTATCTATGAAGATGCTTGGCGTAGTAGTGATGCCTCTTATCCCTTGTCAACCTCTATGCCTCTTTCTGCTAAGGAGCATGGTAATAATATAGTTAGTCCTTGGCTGACAAACTTACTTCCTGACAATGAAACAATCATAGCTAAATGGGCTAGTAGATTTCAGGTTTCGCCTCGCAACGCTTTTGCCTTGCTTTGTGTCCTGTGATTGCCATTATTTCACGTTTTGTGCAGCCTGCGTTTGCAGGCATTTTTGTAGCTGTTTTTCTTAATCCGTGCAGCGTCAATAAAACGCTTTAATTTGAGACCTCCTCTTTTTCATAAGGTATCATTTTCTTTTTATTTATAGGTTTATTATGCCTATTTTGCATTAATCCTAAAATTCTTGATTTAGTTTCTTTGTTTTTTGCCTTTACATAACCATTTTTAGTATGTTCAAAATTTTTAATCAGAATCACCGTAAAACTAAAATAGTTATAAAATGCTGCTATCTGCCAACAAATAATAACGTTACTACTTTAAGATAACAAATATTAACAAAACATCTTTTTACAAAATAATGTTTTGTTGTTATTTTATTAAAGGTTTATTTTAGGATTTTCAATGGTTGATAATATAAATATTAGCAAATTTAAGGCTAAAGGCAAGACTAGAACATATCAATCTGGAGCTAAAAAAGTATTCTCTGCCCTAAAAGATGAACAAGAAAGGGAAGAATTATTAAAAATCCTAAAAGCAAAAGGAGGTCCTTTTGAAAAAAAGTATCCAGAATCCACAAAATCTCCAAATGAGACTGAAAGAATTCTATGCAAAGCAATAGATACTGACTTATTGCTTTACGATACTCAACTATATAATGCCTTATTAAGCAAATCATTAAGAAATGTAATATATGAAATTATTGATACCGTTGGCGTAGAAAACCTGAAAATTGTTTTTGATGACAAAGTTTTTAAAAGATTCCCTAAAGACCATAACAGGGAAACAGGCAATATTGCGATCTTTAGCCATAAGGATAATGCTATTGTAGTCCCTCGTATTGTCTCAAAATATAAAGATGACGAAAACGCTGAAAGCTATCAAAACAGAATATTTGAAGCTAAAAAGGGAATTGGCAAAGACTCAGATATAAATACTTACATAGAAGTTATGCCCACGACATTTGCTCACGAATTTCGCCATTTTTGGCAGGCAAAAAAACAAAATATCGCAAGGAAACGAGGCGACAGTATAAAATCCATCATCATCAGAGATAGAGCTATTGAAGCCGATGCCTCGACTTTTTCTGCCTTAGCAATGTGGGAGCTTAAAGAAAAGAACAATCTTCCTTTTTTTGATAATTACAAAAAATCATCTGACGGTGATATTTTTGAGGCTTTTGAGAAAACCGCTAAAAATGGAGATATTCTTTCCGCAACACAGCAAGCTTTTGTTTCTTGGTATGAATCCACAAGAGTAAGCATAGTTGACAATAATATCAGTGGTAGTGATTTTAGAAAAAACACTTACGAAAATAATATTGTCAAAAATATAAAGGTAGATATGTTTAAGGATAAATACACTTTTGATTATGGTATTGATATTTCTAATCTTTTAAAAAAGCTATCAATCAATAATAAATTATATTTGTCTGATATGAATTCTTTCCTGTTAAAAAAAGAAAATATAGGCATAAAAGCTGAAACAGCAAAAGAAATTGAAGCTATTTTTTCTGGAAAACTTGATTATAAAACGGCTCAAATATTACATGAACAGTTAAATGAAATTAACAATAGAGGAAATATTTCAACAAATCAAAAACCAAAAGAAAATATCCTGAATTTTGTAAAGATTAAATCAAGGTAAAGTGTTTTATGAAAAAAAACATCTTCCTAATAATTTTGATATTTTTAAACGTTGCTTGCCATAAAAAGCAAACAGATTCTATTTTTCTAGAGTTAAATTACCAACCCGAATGGGATAAAATCCCAAATATTTCCAGTATTGAAAAAAACTTTTTAGAAACAACTGGATACAACCTTTTCGAACAAAAAGATTTTTGTCTTTCTTATACTGGTTTTGTTAATAATAAAATTAAAACCGATCTAGCTTTAAGATCTAAGTATTGTTCAGAAGCTCTTTTTGAAAACATCTCTTATGAAAATTATGGCAAACCCATGAATTGCAAAAGGAGCGATTTTGTTAAAACTATAATTGAAGAAGGCTCATCTTGGCTGTTGGATCGAAATTGGTCTGATAAAGTTCGCAATAATTGGTTCTGGGATAGATATATTCCTGAAACTCAGACAAACAAATCACTCCTTCTTAGCGGTCTCTTACTCCCTGCTATATCTTCCAATCTTTTTTTGATGCCAGATTTTATCTACCCTAATGATGACAATCCTGTATGTTTGGCCTTTGCAGATACTCATGAATTGATACCAATTACTGAAAAAAACTACCAATATGCCAAAACATATTCTCTTATAAAAATAATTGAATGGGATACCAATATAGCACAAAACAAAACTTTAACAAATACCTCTGCCTGGAAAGATCGTTTTGTTGAGGTTGATTATAATAACGATGGTGTAAAAGAATTGATTTATAATGTGTTATTTATTGATGAATATAACATTACAAGCGATATCAGTTATATTAGCACTTACTCTAAAGAAATTAATTCAGTCAAAGATACTTTAAAACAAAAAAATTTAGATATTAAAGATATTGATGACTTAGATAATTTTGTTGAAAAATTTGAAGGAGTAAAAAGTTTAAATATACCTTGTGAATCAAAATATTATGATGCTGAAATGAATAACTTTTTTACCAATTCTAATTTTTTTGAATTTGAAAATAAAATTTATATTCTCAAGAAAGATAACATTTACTTAATTGAAAAAAACAACTGTCATATTCCTTGTTCTTTTGAACCAAACAATAAACAAAAACTTCCCTATAGCATCATTAAAGCTCTAGCCGCAAGCTCTCTAACTATTTCCCATGTTCACGAAGATGTTTATTTATACGATGAAAGTTTTAATAATGAAATCAAACAACGAGCTCAAGATGCCGCTCCTTACAGCAAAAACAGAGAAATAATTATTCGCCAGATTGAGAACTATCTTAAACAAAAGGTAAAAGAACTCTGCGGAACAGACCTAGATAAACTGTCTGGCTCTGATAAATAGTTTCAAGTAAAATCAGATGAATTGCTACTTGTTTTGATGCAGACGGCACATAACATTAAAAATTGAGCCTGATGATGAAAAAATAAAACAATTTTTTAAAAGTTTTATATTTTCTAAGCCATCTAAATAAAAAAACTAAAAAAGCAGTAATGACAACTGCAAAAATTCCCATATAGATTGTTTGCTTAATATCATTATCAAGCAACTCTTGATTGGGCATAAAATCATCTGCTCTTGCCATTTTATTTATAAAACATAGTCCTAAAAATAATAAAAAATTAAATATTTTTTTCATAAAGAACCTACTAACATTCTTTAAATCATTATTTACAGTTTAGATATTTAAAGGCAAGGTCGTTTAAGAAAAAGAAGCATTTTTCTAGCTGTTCTAACTCGATATATTCATCAGGTTTGTGTGCTTGTTCAATATTTCCTGGTCCTAAGATTATGGTTGGAATTTTAAGCGTTTCATAAAAGAAGCCAGCTTCAGTTCCATAAGCTACTTTAGAATTTCCTGTGGACTGGGTGTTTTCCTTTGCAAAACTAAAAATATCATTGTCAAAGAAATTATAATTTAATCCAGGGTAGCTAAAAAGTTTTTCAATTTCTATCGCCGCACAGCCATATTTTGCTTCTCCAGTTCTGGTTAGATTTTTTGCTAATTCGAAAATATGGTTGATATAAGAATTCACATCATCTTGAGCTATGTGGCGGATTTCAAAATTAAACTCGCATAAATTAGGGACAATGTTTCGAGCCGTTCCGCCTTTTATTGTTCCTGTGTGTATGGTCGAAAAAGGAATATCAAAATCATTGTCTCTAAAGCCATCTTTTTCTATGGTTTTCTGCATATCTCTAAGCTCATTAATGAAGTCTAGCGCAAGATATATGGCATTTTGATATAAGGGAGATAGACTTGAATGCGCCTCTTGTCCTCGGCATAACACTTTAAAAGCAGTATTGCCTTTGTGGGCGGTAACAAGATTCATAGAAGTTGGCTCTCCGACAATGCAGAATTCAGGTTTTATATCTCGGTTTTTTATCAAATCCAGCATACGGCAAACGCCTAAACAGCCTAGTTCTTCGTCGTATGAAAAAGCTAAGTGAATAGGTTTTGACAGTTCTTTGTTATGAATCTTTTCTGCTAAAGCAAGACAGCAGGCGATAAAGCCTTTCATATCAGCTGTGCCTCTGCCGAATAACTTCTTTTCTTTTGTGGTAAGAGTGTAAGGATTGCTGTGCCATATTTGGTTAGCCGTAGGAACAATATCGGTATGACCAGATAAAACAATGCCGCCCTGATTGCTCTTGCCTATCGTTGCAAAGATATTGGCTTTATCTTTTTTGTCATTGTATATAACTTCATTTTTGATATTCAAGGTAGTCAAAAAAGTTTTGATATATTCTATAAGTTCAAGGTTGCTATTGCTGCTTGTTGTGTCAAAAGCTATTAGTTTTGTAAGAATTTCTAAGGTTCGTTTCATATTTAAAAAGCCATAATAAAAAATTGCAGTTAATTATAAGATTGAATTTATATTTTGAAAATAAATTTTATTTGTTGTTTTTTGTCAAAAAAAAGACTATTTTTATTATTAATAATATGATGGAGAAGATATTGCAAAAACAACAAAAAGAAGAATTAAACAAGCTTTTTTCAAGTCTTGAAACTGTTGTCAGCGAAGAAGAGAAGCTTATTGTTAAAAAGCTTTTAGCAAGATTTCAGGGTTTTTCTGACTGGAGCAAAGACCATTTTGAAAGAGTTGGTTGTATGGCTGAGGCTTTTGCCAAGCATCTTGGTGCAAGCGAAAATGCAGCCAAAAATTTGGGATTAGCTGCAACTCTTCACGATGTTGGTAAAATCAATATACCAAAAGAGATTATCAATACTAAAGTGCCTTTAGGCAAAGAAGCCTTTGATAAATTTTTTAAACCTCACGCGGCTGACAGCATAAAAATATTAGAAAAAGAGTTTGCGAACAAGAATACCGCATTTGCAAAAGTTGTTATAGCTATGAGCGCTGATCATCACGAAAAGTGCAATGGTTCTGGTTATCCCTTAGGTAAAAAGGAACAAGACATATCTATAGAAGGGCAGATAGCTTCTTTATGTGATGTTTTTGATGCGATGAATTATTCCAGACCATATCAAAAAGGACATTCTCAAGGCGATATTTTATGTCGTATGATTGACCCTGAGAATACTAATTTTACGGGTGCTTTTAATTCTGATTTATTGAATAAATTTGTTGCATTTAGAATTTCTGAATATGAAAAAGATAAGAGTAAAGAAGATTTTCCAGAAAGACTTAAAATGTCAGAGGAAGAACGCACTAAAATAGGAAAATATATCGCCGATAGTATTAAGAAAGCTATTAGCCATAGCACCGTTTTGGAAGTTGCTTTGGCAAAACGGGTTCGCTAAAAGATTTAGATATGTTTTAAAGTTATTTGTTATATTTTTTTGGTTTTTGATAATGGGCAAAGAAGCAAAAAAAGAAGTAAATCTAATAATTTCGGATATAGATAATACTATTGCCGATTTTTTTGATACGTGGAGCAAAAGCTTTGCCGCAGCGGTTGCAATGCTGTCTGCTAGTCGTGGAATATCAGAACAAGATATTTATGAAGATATTAAGCAGAATACGCCGCCAACGTTTCGTTTTAGCCCTAATGTAAGCGGTTTGATAAAAAATACTCCTATTCTTCAGCCTAAGAATGAGGAAGAGCAGAAGCGCTTTTTAAAAGATGATGCAAAAATTATTCATAAGATTAATAAAATGAGAGCCCGCGGAGATAAAGCCTATACGGGCGTTATTGCCACTTTAAAAAAAGCAAAAAAGCAAGGGGCAAAGGTGGTTCTTTATACCGATTCTCCACTTAAGACAGCGGTCGGAAGACTTGCTAATATGGATTTTCCTGTTGAACTTTTAGATGGGTTATATACTAGAAAAGATGATGGTTCTTATGAGCCGCCATTGTTTGCTAAGGGAAAATTTGCTTCTTATTGGTCGTTGTTAGAAAAAAGTTTGGGATCAAATATTGTAGAACATAAAGACCGCAAACCTAATCTAGATGTTATGAACTGCATTATGAAAAGTGTTGGTGTTTCTAACCCTAAACGTGTGGTAATGGTTGGCGACAGTATTAAGTCTGATGGGGGCAGCGGCATTGGTGCAGGCTGCGAATTTGCTTGGGCGAAATATGGCGCTAAATCGTCAGAAAACACCCGCCAAGTTTATCAAAAGATCAATGATAAAGGACACGTTAAATTTGGGATAGAAGCTAATCTTGAACAAATTAATGATGGAAACAGACCAAGTGTTGTTTTAGAAAATGGTTTTATGGAACTATCTAAACATTATAGTTTTGTATCTCCTGATAACAACAAAGAATTAAATAAGTCTTTGTTGTTACAAAAGGCTTCTAGCGGCAGATAAAGCGGCGTTAAAATTTTTTAAGGACATTAATAATGGCTAAAAATCAAGAAACTAATTGGTATTTGGAATTAGAAAACAGATATAAAAAAATATCGAAGTTAAGTGAAATTTCCGAATTGTTAGAATGGGATAGCGCCATTTGTCTTCCTGAAAAAGCCGCAGATAATAGAGGTGATCAACAAGCTGTTTTAAAAGGCTTGATTCACGATGAGATGACTAGTCCTGAATGGCAAAATATTTTTGAAGGTGCCGAAAAGCAAGATGGACTTAATGATTGGCAGAAAGCTAACATTCGTGAAGCAAAAAGGCTTTGGGTTCACGCAACTTGTGTCCCTAAAGAGCTTGTTGAAAAGCAAGCTAAAGCCGTTAATTCGTGTCAAGATGCTTGGCGAAAAGCAAAGAAGGAAAATGACTTTAAGTCATATGCTCCGCATTTACAGAAAGTTATGACCATCAACCGAGAAATAGCTAAAATAAAGTCAGAAAAATTGGGGCTTTCTCTTTATGATGCAATGCTTGACGAGTATCAGCCTGGGCTTAAATCGGAGACGATTGATAAAGTTTTTGGTGATTTAAAAACGTTTTTACCTAAAGCTATTCAAGAAATATCACAGAAGCAAGGGGCTTCAAGGCCAGAGTTTAAAGAAGATTACCCTGTTGAAAAACAAAAGGCTTTTTTAACTGAAATTATGCAAAATATGGAATTTGATTTTGCAAGAGGGCGTATGGATAGAGGAAGCAGTGCTTTTCTGCTCGATTTAGGGAATGATGCCAGAGTTGTTTCTCGTTTTGATGAAAAAAATCCGTTACGTTCCGTTATATCTGGTATGCACGAGACGGGACATGCCTTGTATGAACAACACCGTCCTTTAGAATGGGCGGATCAACCCGTGGGCAAGCATCGTGGGATTGGGGTTCACGAGAGCCAATCATTATTAATGGTTTCTCAAGTTTATCAAAGTCCAGAGTTTATGGGATATGTAGCTGAAAAAATGCACAAATATTATAACACGGAAGAAACTAAACCTGAGAACTTAAAGGCTAAAATAAGCAAAGTTGAACCATCACTAATCAGAGTTAACGCTGATGATGTAACTTATCCTTTACATGTTATAATGCGTTACGAAATAGAGAAAGATTTGCTTGAAGGTAAAATGAATGTTTCTGATTTACCTAAAGTCTGGGGAGAAAAAAGCAAAGAATATTTAGGTGTTGAGCCTCAAACTGATACGCAAGGCTGTTTGCAAGATGTTCATTGGTCTTCAGGTTATATGGGCTATTTTCCTAACTATGCGATAGGAACGTTGCTTGCGGCACAGTTTTTTGAAGCCGCCAAAAAAGAAAAGCCCGAAATTGCAGATGAGTTAAAACAAGGCAGCTTTAAGTCTTTGAATAATTGGCTTTCTAAAAACGTTCATCAAAAAGCAAGCTTAAATAGTTTTGAAGATTTAATTAAAGAAGCTACAGGCAAAGAATTTTCAGCTGAGGCTTTTAAGCGTTCCATAAGAGATAAGTATCATCTAAATGGCAACGACAATGCTCTTCAAAATGTAGTCAAAAACAAAAAACAGCAAAATAAATAATGCAATGCTAATTGTTCATCTGCGTTTAGGCAAAAATGGATATATTAATTTTTTGCAATTTAATGGCGTATGATTAACGTTTTTGAGGCTTTAATACTATTTTTAAATCAGATCCTGATAATGAGTGCTTTTGAATAAGCCATCTGTGGGCATCTTTGATAAAATTTATATCATTTCCAGAAAATAGGCTTTTGGCGTTGTTATCACCTAAAGATATCGGTGCTAGATACTGAACAAAAATATCAATTAAGTTTTCTTTTAATAGCTCATTAGCAAGAAAGCCTCCGCCTTCGCATAAAAGATAATGGCAGTTTTTTTCTTCAAAAAGCCAATTCATACCAGTTTCCAGATTTTCAAAGTTTTTTATTTCGCAGCCAAGTTTTAATAATTCTGCAGCATTTTTAGAATTGATTTCCTGTTTCGTTGTCCAAAAAATGGTGTCGGCTGCCCTTTTTTGTATTAAATAAAAATCATCATTAAAATTAGGAAGACAGCTAGTTACAACAACAGCTTTGGGTTGTTTATCTGCGCCGTTTATTCTAGCGGTAAGTTTAGGATTATCGTTAAAAAAGGTGTTTTTGCCAATGATTACAGCGTGGCTGTTTTTTCTCATTTTGTGAACATCTTTGCGTGAAGCTTCGCAAGAAATCCAAGATGCGTCTCCTGTTTTAGTCGCAATCTTACCATCTAGGCTTGTCGCCATTTTTAAAGTTGTATATGGGCGCTTATATTTTTTCCATACTATGAAATCTTCAATTAATTCACGACATAAATTTTCTTCAATATTGGTCGTTACATTAACTCCGTTCTGCCGCAGGAAATCAGCTCCACCACCAGCAACATCAGGATTAATATCTAAACAACCAATAACAACATTTTTTATTTTGCTGTTTATGATAGCTTGGGTGCAAGGCGGGGTTTTACCATAGTGGTTGCAAGGCTCAAGTGTTACATAAATGGTGCAGTCTTTTAAGTCGATGCCTTTTTTTTGAGCATCATTAATGGCTTCAACTTCAGCGTGAGGAAACCCCGCTTTTTTATGATAACCTTTAGCAACAATCTGATTGTTTTTGACGATTACAGCCCCAACACAAGGATTGGGGTGGGTTTTCCCTTTCGCTTTTCTTGCTTCTAAAATGGCCTTTTTCATAAAATTCATTGTTAGTTTAATCCTTAAATTTTATAATAATGGTAAGTTTAGCTAAAAAATATTCATTTTTATATGACTAATATTTTTTATGATTAGAACAACATCCCTTAAAACAACGAAGAAAAGACTCTATGACCACTATAAAGCCCTTTTTTTATAGTTTGAATGTTATACACTATGGTGGTAGTTATGGTTGTTTTTTTATGGTCTATAAGAGTCAATATTGATAAGCCAATTTCCTTGAAAGTCTTCTTTTTTTACGCTGTTCATTTCACTGCCGAGCATCTCTTTAAAACCCAAGGAAGCTTTTTTCATCAAAGGATTTTGATGTTCCAATACCTCAAATGGTGTCGTCTGATTGGGCATTAGGGGGCTGTATTCAACTAGTGCAGAAGCATGTGTAATGTAGTTACCATCTTTATCCTTAAATGTTACGACTGCTTGTAGACTATTGATTGGCAAATTACAATGGTTTGTAACTTGGCCTTTTGCACTAACGTAACTATGCTCAATAAACCAGCTCCATTTTTCAACAACCAAACAAGTATTAGCTCTTAAATGTCTCTCTGCCTGCATTCCTTGTTCTGTAACAACAACTTTTTTAGAAATCCATGCAGGCTTATCATTATATGTTATTTGTAGCCAATCATCTTTCTTGTTTATGTACGTAAAATGATCTTTTAGCTTTACTTTTCCGACCACTTCACCATTGGGTTCCTTTCTAACATTAGCTACCCCCGAACTTACATATATATCTTGAGAACCAATGCGGGTACGTGTTGTTAAACTTCCTTTTCTCTCTCCAATTAAGTCAGATATAAAAGAGATAAAAATAAACAAACCAATTCCCCATAACAAACAACCAGAATGACCATGTTTTGTTTTTATTTTTGCACCACAATGGGGACAGCTCTTTGCCGTATCACTTACTTCTTTATTACATTCTCTGCATTTAATTAGGCTCATAAAAAACTCTTTCAAATCTATTATAAATAAAGCACTACATAATATATACAACCAAAACATATAATGGCCAAAAGAAAACAATATTGTTTACGATGGTTTGTGTGATTAGATTCTGAGTTATAAAGCAGTAAAACCGAGTCAATTGACTCGGTTTAGGCTAAACTAAAAAGTAATAAAAAGTTTAAAAAACCCTTGTTTTTCAATTGGTCGGAGTGAAAGGATTTGAACCTTCGACCCTTACGTCCCGAACGTAATGCTCTACCAGGCTGAGCTACACTCCGATGAAATTGCATCTAGCAAGATGATAATAGTTGATTTATCTTTTGTATAATAGTGATATTGTAAAAATATTGGTAAAAAGTAAACATAAAAAACAATCGGTATGACAATAAACAATATAGCAACGACAAAAGATGATTTTCTTGGTGGAAAACTTAAAATTATACAGCCTGTTAAAGGGTATCGCGGCGGAATCGACCCTGTTATTTTAGCATCATCTATCACTCCCGAAAGCGGAAGCTGCATTCTTGAAGTCGGATCTGGAACAGGGATAGCCTCGTTGTGCTTAGCTTCCAGAGTCTTAAATGTTTCTATCAAGGGAATCGAGAAACAAGAAGAGCTTTATAATTTTTCGCTAGAGAGTGCTAAGTTTAATAACCTTGAAGACAGGGTAAGTTTTTTTAACGCCGATATAAAAAATGCTAAAAAAGATATTGAGCATGCTTCTTTTGATTACGTTATAACTAATCCGCCATATTATCTGCCAAGTTTTGTGTCTCCAAATAAACTTAAAGCCACAGCAAATGCTGATAGTTCTGCTGATTTAGATTACTGGCTCAAGTTTTGTATTAGAGCATTGAAGCATAAAGGAACGCTGGCGATGATCTTTAATGCTGAACGTATTGATGAAATTATGACAATTTTATATGGGAGAGTTGGCGGCATAACAATAACACCTTTGTGGTCTAAGTCAGACAGCGATGCTAAAAGAGTTATTATTAAGGCAAGGAAGGGGCTTAAATCACCAACCGCAATAACAAAAGGGCTTTTACTTCATAATGAAGATGGAAGTTTTACAGATAAGGCAAGTCTAATTTTGCGCCAAGGAGATACTTTGTTTTAACTGGTTTATAAATAAAAAGCTCTATTAGAGTACTAATAGAGCTTTTGGTTTTCTATTTAACGGTTTTAGCTGTTTTTTTAACCGTATATCAAACTTACATTATAGCTAAATCTTCGTTATAAACCATATAGAAGTTACCGCCTCTTTTAACAACTTCTTCTAAGGCTTGCTCGGCAGCATTTAAAAGTTTTCTTGCTTTGATGCCGTGTTCAGGGAAAATACTGATGCCGATACTGCATCCGAGAGCTAAATTGTTGCCCTTATAACCAATTTGTTCATACATTATTCCTAAAGTACGCCTTGCAACAGTCTCAGCGTCATCAAAGGTATTTATTCCCTCGAGAATTAAAAGAAAGCTCTTGTTGTCATCTTTGGCGATAGTGTCGCAGTTTCTAAAGGAAGATGCTAAACGAATAGCAATATTTCTAAGAACGTGGTCAGCAGCTTCCTGTCCAAATTCTTTAGTTATAGCTTCCATTTTATCAACAGTCATAATAACAACGGCAATACGGTTTTGGGAAGCATCGGCTTTGCCATATGCTCTGCGTGTAGAACGGGCAATCGCCATTTGCAGACGATCCTCAAAAAGATTGCTTGAAGGAAGTCCTGTTAAATCATCGTGCATAGAATTTTGCTTGATTCTTTGCTCGTTCATTTTGAACTTTTCTTCGATTTGTTTTAGATAACTGATGTCCTTAGCTTCAATCAAAAACGATGTGTCAACTTCTGGAGACAGACTTATTACAGATATGTCAACATCAATTTTCTGATTATCGGTAGTAATTAAAACCGTTTGATATGGACTTTGACGGTTAATAATATATTCAAAGTCATTTATAAAGGACTCTTTGACGGTTTCATCAAGAATATCAATAAAAGGCATACCAACAATTTCTTGAGCATCTAAAAATCGTAACATACCGACGCCAGTTTTATTAATGAAAGAAATGTAGCCATTGTTGACAACGCACATAAGGTTGGTTGAGTTATCAACTAAACCATTAATCCACATATGGGTTTCTTCTGGATAGCCAGCATTAACATTTAAAGGGTGCCCCTCTGCAGGTGTGTAATCCACAACTTGTTCTTCTTGATAATCTTCATATTCAGGATATTCCTGATATACATCTGATACATCTTCTAGTTCTTCAGAAGAAGTTTGCATTAAAGGATCTGTTTTTTTTGTACCTTTTTGTAAAGGATGTTTCATATTATTATTTCCTTTATAAACATTTGCTTTTATTATTTTTTATAAAAAACAAACCTACTTGTATAAAAAGATATAATTTTATATTAATCTATTTTTAATTTTACAACAAGTTTATATAATTTTAGATTACAAAATAATGAAACCTTTTTTAAAACAAAAAACACCATTTAATATGATAGCAGAAAGAGACACGGATCTTCTTCTTTTAGAAGAGCTTTGTTCTTCACCAATATTCTGCGCAAATATAGTAAAAAAACTTTATGGACCAGATGTTGCAATTAAAAAAATTGTCGGGATTTGGCATTCGCCGGATTTTGGATATTTAGGAAATGCAGACCTGCTTTTTGTCTTTGAGGATAACTTTGGATATAAAAATGCACTTTTGATTGAAAATAGATTCGATATTCCCCGACGTGATTTGCAAGCGCAAAGATATTTTGAAATTGGTGAAAATGGTTTTGCAAATGGTTTATGGTCTCATTATCTCACCTGTCTTTTTTGCCCTGAAAAATATTTTAGCGACTTAGACCCTGCTGATTATTTTGGCTGCTATTTAAGTTATGAATATTTGGCATCTTGGTTTGATGAATTTGATAAGACCAAGCGTGGACAATATAAATCGATGATGCTTAAAGAGGCCATTAAGCAAAAATTGGAATCCATTGAAAACAGGTTTAATGTCAAAAGTAAAAAAAGCTTTGATAATTACAAAGTTTTTCCAGCTGGTGCATTAAATATTCCAGAAGGATATCAGGTCGTTGAAAAAATGCAGGCAACACCATTTTGGCAGAGTTATTATGACTTTTGTAAATCAAGTTTTCCCAGCCTATCTATGGGAGATCCTGAGAAGCAGGGGCGTGTTGATTTGCAGTGGGCAGTATTTAAACCTGCATTCTTTGCCAAAAATGTTCTTTTAATTCATAAAATGCCTCAAGGATTTATGGATTTATCATTTTCAGAAAAAACGCAGGCAGAAATTGAGCAAAAATATTCACCATTTCTAGATAGTGATATGAAAATTAAGCAGTCAGGAAAAAACATAGTTATTAGAATAAATGTTCCTGCTGTTGCAGATCCTCAAAGTTTTGTGATGATTAAAGATATTATTAATTTCTCTCTTTCAAAGGCTAACAATCTTTGCAATATGTATATGAAAGTAAATGGCAGTTAGAAAATAAAAAAATAGATTTGTTATCAATTTAATTTCAAGTTAATAATTTTAAGTATATGATATTGACTTGTTTTTATTTTTTTATAAGAGAATCATAACGTGAGAACATTTGCTCCTTCTTCAAACTTACTTGATAACAAAAAAATTCTTGTTACAGGCGGTACAGGCTCTTTTGGTAAAGCCTTTGTTAGATTTGTTTTGCAAAACTACAAACCAGCAAAGTTAATTGTTTTTTCTAGAGACGAATTTAAACAATATGAAATGTCTCAAGAATTCAGCCCAGAAAAATATCCGTGTATGCGTTATTTTATTGGTGATGTTAGAGATGTTGATCGTTTAGAAATGGCATTTAGAGACGTTGATATTGTGGTTCACGCTGCAGCCATTAAACATGTTACGGTTGCAGAGTATAATCCATTTGAGTGTATCGCAACTAATGTTATTGGGGCTCAAAACATTGTAAAAGCTGCAATTAATCAAAAAGTTAAAAGGGTTATCGCATTGTCAACTGATAAGGCTGTCAATCCTGTCAACCTTTATGGCGCAAGCAAGCTTGCCGCTGATAAAATATTTGTAGCATCTAACGCAATGTCTGGGACTCAGGATACAAAATTTTCGGTTGTCAGATATGGCAACGTTGTTGGTTCTAGAGGCAGCGTTGTTCCTCTCTTTAAAAAGCTTATTAATGAAAAGTCTCCTTTCCTCCCTATTACTGATGCTGCGATGACAAGGTTTTGGATAACTTTGGAGCAGGGGGTTAACTTTACTATATCATCTCTAGATTTGATGAAAGGCGGAGAGGTATTTGTGCCTAAAATCCCGAGTATGTGTATGGTCGATTTAGCCTCAGCTATGGCACCAGAATTAGAACAGAAAATTGTTGGAATAAGACCTGGAGAAAAAATACACGAAATTTTAATTTCAGAAGATGAGTCAAGAAACACGATTGATATTGGTGATCGTTATATTGTTTATCCTAATATAAGCAATATAATTAGTGAAAAATCATTGGCCAAAGGTAAGAAAGTTGCAGAAGATTTTCATTATGCCAGCAATAATAATGATGAATGGCTTAATAAAGAGCAACTTATTGATTTTATTAAATAAAATTTAAGAAGCTTTTATAAGATATAACTTAGTGTTTTTCTTCAATTTATCAGATTTTAAAAAGGACATTTCTTTATTAAAGTTATGGCTAAAGTTTAACTTTTAGTTATTTTTTAGATTTTTAGGTAGAACTAAGATAAATAGTTGTCTGCTAGACATTTACTTTTAGTTTTAAGACACCTATATTTTTAAAAATGCCCTAACCATATATTTTTTTGATAGTAGTTTTTAGGAGAAAGCTTTTTGTTTTTTGATGGATTGTCCTCTTCAATTATAGTTTTAGTAGTTGTGGCTGTAGTTTTCATCTCCTTTATTAGAGAAAAGCTGCCATCAGATTTAATTGCTTTGTCAGGCTTTGCTTTTTTGGTGGCAATAGGTGTTTTAAACAAAGATGACTATCTCTCGGTATTTAGTAACAGTGCTCCGATTACAATCGCCTGTCTTTTTATTCTTAGTGCTGCTTTAGAACGCACTGGCATTATTGATTATCTTGGTCATTTTATTACTAAAATTGCCGACAAATCTTTTGTGCTAGCTATGATTGCTATTGCTTTTTTTGTAATGTCGATGTCTGCTTTTGTAAATAACACGCCTATTGTTGTTATTTTAATTCCTGTTTTAATAAAACTGGCAAGAAAGTTTTCATTAAAGCCGTCAAGATTTTTAATACCGCTTTCATTTACAGCTATTTTAGGTGGTTCTTGTACTTTAATAGGCACCTCAACAAATATTTTGGTTGATGGCATTGCTAAAGGATATGGACTAAAGCCTTTTACGCTTTTTGAGATTAGCTATGCTGGACTAATTATGTCTGCGGTAGGTATGGCTTATATGGCTTTTGCGGGAAGGTTTCTTATTCCAGATCGAGAAACTATGGCTAATGATTTATCTGAGACCAAAAGAAAAGACTATATATCAGAGGCTTTAGTGGGTTCAGATTCATCGCTTATAGGCAAAACTTTGAGTGAAAGTGCTTTTGCTAAAAGTGATAAAATAAGATTGTCTGATGTTATTAGAGGTAATATGTCAATGAGGCGTTATCTTAGCCAGATAAAGTTTCAGGAAGGTGACCGTCTTATTTTCAAGTCAGATGCCAGAGAAATTTTATCTCTTGCTGAAGGTGATGAAGTTGATGTTAAAGATGCTCTTACTAATATAGTTCTGCCTGTTGCAACATCACAAACGGTTGTGGTTGAGGGCATTGTTGGACCATCATCTAATATGATAGGAAAAAAAGTTAGAAGATTAGCTTTAAGAAGACTTTATGGAGTTTATGTTTTAGCTATTCATCGAGCAAGCAAAAACCTCGGCAGCAGCATAGATGATTATGAAATTAGAATGGGAGATAGTTTGCTTTTAGAAGGACCTGTTGACGGTCTTAAAGCTTTATCAGAAGAGAGAGGTGTTATTAATTTAGTTGAACCAGCTGAAAAACCATATCGTAGAAGCAAAGCACTTTTAACCGTTTGTGCCTTTTTGGGTGTAATGTCTTTGGCTGCATTTAATGTAATGCCAATATCAACAATTTCCTTTTTGGCAGCGGTTTTTGTTCTTTTAACTAAATGCATTGATATGGACGATGCTTATAATGCAATAGAATGGCGTATTTTAATGCTGATTTTTGGTATGCTTGGCATTTCAATTGCCATGGAAAAAACAGGAGCAGCATTATTGTTGGTTAACGAAATTATGCCAGCCTTCCAAAATATGAGTCCTGTGGTTGTCCTTAGTTTAGTTTATCTTTTTACCTCGCTTATGACTGAAATGATTAGCAACAATGCAACGGCTGTTTTGTTAACTCCGATAGCAATTAATATTGCTTTAAAAATGGGTATAGATCCTAGACCGTTTGTTGTTGCTGTAATGTTTGGAGCAAGTGCTAGTTTTGCAACTCCGATTGGCTATCAAACCAATACACTGGTTTATAACGTCGGAGGTTATAAGTTTATAGACTTTGTAAAAGTTGGTTTGCCACTTAACATTATTATGTGGTTTACTGCTATTTATACGATCCCGATGTTTTGGAAACTATATTAAAGAAACGTTTAAAACCATTATCTATAAATTTTCCTACTTTTAGCAAAAGCAAAGCCTTTTACAAACGTGACCATTAAGCAAAAATATAAAAATTAATTTGCGGACAACAAAAGGGCATATCTTTTTAGGTTAGTTATATATAGTTAAAACACGTTTATAAAAAAAGATACAAAAAAACCCGCGATTGGCGGGCTTTTTTATAAGTTAGATAATCATCTTTTAATTATGATTATCGACACGGTCATAAGGACCAACAGGAGCTGCCGCTTTTCTTAAGTCAAACATCAGCAAAATTGGCATTGCAATATAAACTGAAGAAAATGTTCCAAAGAAAATTCCCAGCATTAAAGCAAAGGAAAATCCCATTAAAGTTTCACCGCCAAGAATAAGCAAAGCAAGAACCGTTAACATTGTGGTTGAACTGGTCAATATGGTTCTTGAAAGCATATCATTAACACTGAGGTTTAAAAGTTCAATAATAGGCAGTTTTTTATGCTTTTTGAGATTTTCACGTACTCTGTCAAAGTTAACGACGGTGTCATTAATAGAATAACCTGCGACAGTTAAAATTGCTGCAATCGTTGTTAATGAGAAGTCTAACTGTGTAATCGCAAATGCTCCAACAATAATTATGACATCGTGTACTAATGAAAGCATCGCGGCTATAGCAAAAGGAAATTCAAATCGAAACCAGATATAAGCAGAAATACCGACAACAGATAAAATAACTGCCCAAATTCCTGATTTTACTAATTCCGAGCCAACACGAGGGCCGACAATTTCAACCCTGCGGTATTCATAGCCTTCGCCTAATGCGGTCTTAATACTTTCTAAAGCTTTGGTTTGAGCTTTTTCATCATCGCCAGACATTTGAGCTCTAATCATAACTTCGTGTTCGTCATTATCAATGGATTGTAAGCCAATCTCACCTAAGTTTAGGGCGTTAAGCGTTTCTCTCATATTTTGCAGATTAACTTTTTCTTCTGATTTTACTTCGATTAAAATACCACCAGAAAAATCAATGCCCCAGTTGAGGCCTCTCATAAGCACAAAAGCTATTGAGAGAATGATTAAACTGCAAGAAAAAATATAAGCGAAAGCACGTTTTTCTATAAACTTAAAAGACGTTTCTTTATTTAAAAATTGTAAAGCGTTTATCATATCTCTAACCTCAAAGCGGTAATTGTTTTGGTTTTTTCTTCATAAGCCATAAAGAAACCATCATTCTTGTAACCATAATTGCTGTAAACATTGTTGTAATAATACCTAAAGCCAATGTTACGGCAAAACCTTTAACAGGACCTGTTCCGAATTGGAATAAAACAAAAGCTGCAATTAAGGTTGTAATGTTGGCATCAACGATGGTTGACATAACATTTGCAAAACCAGATTCAGCTGCGTTTATCGGGGTTCTTCCGTGCCTTGCTTCTTCACGCATACGTTCGAAAATAAGCACGTTGGAATCAACCGCCATACCCATAGTCAACACGATACCCGCGATACCTGGTAAGGTTAAGGTTGCACCTAAGAAGCTTAACGCTCCAAGCATCAAACTTAAGTTTAAAATAAGAGCGATATTGGTAATGATACCAAAAAAGCCATAAACAAATAAGATTGAAACAACCACTAAAGCCAAACCAACTAAACAGGCAACGCTTCCTTGTTTAATAGAATCTATTCCAAGGCTTGGACCAACTGTTCTTTCTTCTAGAACTTGAAGAGGGGCAGGAAGAGCGCCAGAACGTAAAAGCATAGCTAAATCGGCAGCGGTTTCAACGGTAAAGTTTCCAGAAATGATTCCCTTACCGCCAGGGATAGCACCTTGAATAACTGGAGCGCTGATAACTTCTCCATCAAGAACGATAGCGAGCAGCTTATTGATGTTTTCACGTGTGGTTTTAGCAAATTTAGTTGCCCCAGCGGCATCGAATGTAAAACTTACAACTGGTGCACCATCTTGGAAGCTTGCTCTGGCATCAATTAAATGTTCACCGCCGACAGCAGGGCGTTTTTCTACAACATAAGCACTAGCAGAAGAGCCGGCACCACCTGAAACTAACATTGAACCAGCTGGAAGTTTTCCTCTTCTGGCATCATTAATATTGGTTCTGTCATCAACTAAATGGAAAGCCATTTTTGCTGTACGTCCGATAAGAGCCTTAACTCTTTCAGGATCGGTAACACCTGGGAGCTGAATTAAAATTCTGTTTTCGCCCTGTTTTTGAATAGATGGCTCTTTGGTTCCAAGTTGATCGATACGATTACGTACAATTTCGATAGATCTTTCAACTGCGGTTGCCTGCAAACTTAAGAATGCTTGTTCCGAAAAACTTGCAGTGATGTATTCACCATCGGTATTGATTTCCAGTTCGGTGTCAAGGCGTTTTATAACGCCAAGAGCTTGAGACTGTTTATCCCTATCAAGAATTTTAACCTTAAGCATCTTAGCGTCGACGCCGAGTTCGTCATATTTAATGCGTTCTTCTCTAAGCGCTTGTCTAACCGAATCTTCAAAAGAAACTAATTTGTCTTTAGCAACGTCATCAACCATAACTTCCATAAGGAGGTGCGAGCCGCCTTGTAGATCTAAACCCAAACTTACGGGCTGCCACCATTTAGGCAGGTTAGCTTTGGTTTGAGATGGTAAAAAATTAGGAATTGCTAGTAATACGCCTAAAGCGCATATAATACTTATAAGCCAGATTTTCCAGCTTGGGAAATTTATCATAACCTTAAATCCATTAAATTAATTAATCTTTCTTATCGTTTGCTTGCTCAATAACAACTTCTCTAACGGTTGAGCGCAGAACCTTAACTTTAACTTCGTCATTTAGCTCAACAAGTAAAGTATGGTCATCAATCACTTTGTGAACTTTAGCTAAAATGCCGCCGCCTGTTACAATTTGATCGCCTTTCACAATTTCAGAAAGCATTTTTTCGTGCTGTTTGACTTTTTTTTGCTGAGGACGAATCAAAAGTAGGTAGAAAACCAAAAAGATAAGAGCAAATTGAAGAATTGTTCCCATCATATCTGGGGTTTGTGTTGCTGTTTGAGCTGTTTGAGCTAAAGCATCATTAAGTAACATTTTAAAAACTCCTTATTTTTTACAAAAATAATAACTATTTTCTACGTTTATGCAAACCATAAATTAATATTGTAGACTCTTTTTTATGGTTCTAAGTATTGGGCAGGATCCAAAGCTTTTGTTCCTTTTCTTATTTCGAAATGAAGCTGAGGAGATGAGACATTGCCTGTGGCGCCGACAGTTGCTATTTTATCGCCTTTTTTGATCTTATCGCCGCGTTTTACCAAAATAGAATCATTGTGGGCATAAGCTGTCATATAACCGTTTGCATGTTTCAGAAGAAGCAGGTTGCCAAAACCTTTTAGCTGGCTTCCTGAATATGCTACAACGCCATTTTCTGCGGCTAAGACGCTGCTGCCTTTAGATGCCGCAATGTTGATGCCGTCATTATGACGTCCTTTCCCCATGGGGCCATATTTGGTTATAATCTTGCCTTTTACAGGCCACGCAAATTTGCTTGAAGAGCGAGCATCTGGGGTCGGAATGTTGGTTTTATTCGTTTTCCTTTTTTTAGCTGTTTTAGTCGTTTTTTGATTGGTACTATTTGATGACGTATTAACAGCTTTAGGCGTTTTGTCTGCCTCTGCGGTTTCTATTGAGCCAGGCAAAATTAATTTTTGCCCTTCATAGATATTATATGGCGACTTTATTTTGTTGGTTCTTGCTAAAGAAGCCAACTCAACATTGTAACGGCGTGATATACTGTAAAGCGTATCGCCTTTTTGAACAATATGGAAAGGAGCGGGAGGAAGTTTAAGTTTTTGCCCAACCTTTAGAGTATAAGGCGGGGTCAGTTTATTATATTCAATCAAAGTACGGACAGGAACATTGTTGCTGCGGGCTATTCCATAAACGGTATCGCCTTTTTTTATCGATACGACGTTGTTATTTAGAGAAGCTTTGTAAACTTTTGAATTTTTATAAGAACGAGCTCTAGAGGTAATAATTCTTATTTTGCTTGGGTCTAAAAGGTAAGAAACAGCACAGCTTTCAAGAAAAAAAGTACAAAAAATTAAGGAAAGCAAAAACAAGGCCTTCTTTAATTTTATTTTTGTTGAAAAGTTTTTTTCTTTTAGAACGAACAATGAAACTCTCTTTTGTTTTTTAAGGATAAATGAACTTTATCGGCATAAGCTCTTTTTCCTGCCATTTTCCCTCAATTAAACTATAACTTTTTAAAACCTGATTTTCTCCTTCGGCAAAACCTGTTGGGGCAATTAAAATTCCATTTTCAGCAAGCTGCTTTTTTATAATTTCTGGAATTTCAAAGAAAACTTGGTTTATAATAATTCTATCAAAAGGAGCTTGATTTTCCAGTCCTTTTTCGGGGTCAGATTTCATTAAGGTAAAATTGCTGATTCCTAGATTTGATATTATCTTGTCAGCATTTATAACGGCATCTTTACTCGAGCTTATAGAATAAATCCTGCGGCAAAGTCTGGATAAAATAGCGGTTTGATAACCTGAACCTGTCCCTATTTCTAGCACTTTATGACGATTATTAAGCTCTAGTGCTTCGGCTAAAATGGCAACCGCTAAAGCTCTACTTATATCCTTATTATTATTTACACCAAGTGTGTTGATAAAGCCTTCTTCTGGAAAAATATTTGCGGGAATTTTTTCAGACGCTTCCATAATCCGAATATCGGATATTCCCATACGTCTCATTTCCATTATTAAAAAAATATTATCAGAATCAGGCATTATCTTCTAAAAAAACCTTTTGTAAATTTGATAAAGAAGCATAGTCAGTTAAATCTAGCGTTATCGGTGTTATAGTGATTTTTTGGTTCATAATAGATTTTAAATCACCTTCTTCTTCAGGTTCTTCTTTTCTTCTTGCGGCTCCAACCCAAACATATTCTTTGCCTCTAGGGTCAATCCTATCTTCAATGAAGCCAGAAAAATCATCGCTTTTTATAAATTTTTGCGAAAGTTTTATAACATCAATCCCCTTAACCTGATCAACGTCACAGGAAGGAAAATTGACACTCATCAAAACATTGTCTGGCCAAGTTGTAGTAAGAATCTTACGAACAACGTTTTCACAAAAAGTCTCAGCCGTTTTCCAAAAAGTTTTCCTATTATCATCATAGCATTGTGACAGAGCTATGGAAGGAATACCTAAAATGGTTCCTTCCATAGCAGCTGCAATCGTTCCCGAATAAGTGACATCATCACTCAAATTGGCACCATTATTAATGCCAGATAAAATTAAGTCAGGCTTTTGTCCTTTCATAATTTTACAAATGGCAATTAAAACACAATCTGCTGGACTACCATCAACGGTAAAGTGTTTGTCGCTAATTTTATTGACACGAAGAGGACGTGATATAGTTAAAGCATGGCTGGCGGCGCTTTTTTCATCGTTAGGAGCAACTACCCAAACATCATTGGATAATTTTCTAGCGATCTCTTCCAGCATTTTAATGCCTTTAGCGTCAAAACCATCATCATTGCAAATTAAAATTCTTGGGTTCGTTTTTATATTATTCATCAGCCTTTATAACCTTTTTTCCACCCATATATGGAATTAAAACTTCAGGGACAGTTATGGAACCGTCAGCGTTTTGATAGTTTTCCATAACTGCAATTAATGTTCTGCCAACGGCTAAACCTGAGCCGTTTAAAGTATGAACTCTAAAAGTTCCTTTTTCGGTTTTTTTGCGGAATCTCGCATTCATACGTCTAGCTTGAAATTCTCCGCAATTTGAACAGCTTGAAATTTCACGGTAGCGGTTTTGACCTGGAAGCCATACTTCAAGGTCATAGGTTTTGTGTGAGCTAAAGCCCGTGTCGCCAGAAGATAGCATCATAACACGATATGGCAGTTTAAGCTTCTTTAGAATGTTTTCGGCACAGCCTGTCATATATTCTAATTCGTCATAAGATTTATCTGGGTGTGAGATTATAACCATTTCAACTTTTTCAAATTGATGTTGCCTAATCATACCTCTGGTGTCTTTGCCCGCAGCTCCAGCTTCTGATCTAAAGCAGTAAGTAAAGCCTGTATATCTTAATGGAAGTTGTTCTTCTTCCAAGATTTCTCCAGAAACAAGATTAGTCAAAGTTACTTCGGCTGTTGGGATAAGCCAGTATCCGCCTTCGATTTTAAATAAATCTTCTGCAAACTTAGGAAGCTGACCTGTGCCGTAAAGGGCTTCTTCTTTTACCATAACTGGAGTGTTTATTTCTGTGAAGCCGTGTTCGCCTGTATGCGTATCAAGCATAAACTGAGCAATAGCACGTTCTAAACGGGCTAAACCGCCTTTAAGAACAACAAAGCGAGAGCCTGAAAGTTTAGCGGCATTAGCAAAATCCATCATTTTTAAAGCTTCACCTAAGGTATCATGTTCTTTAGGTTCAAAATCAAAAGTTCTGGGTTCGCCGATGGTGCGTATAACTTTGTTGTCGTTGTCATCTTTACCAAAAGGTACTTCAGGAGCTAAATAGTTAGGAATATTTGATAAAATCTTGGTTAGTTTTTCTGATAATTCTTTAACATTTTCTTCTTCTTTAGCCATATTATCTTTTATATCCGCAACTTTTGCGATGAGTTCGTCGGCATTGCCTCCGCTTTTTTTCGCTTTAGATATTTCCATAGAAAGATCGTTGCGCATTTTTTGCATTTCTTGAAGATTGGTAAGCGCCTTGCGGTGTTGAATATCAAGGTCTAAAATAGGCTGTGATACATCTTTTAAGCCGCGTCTAGCCAGTTCTTTATCAAAAACTTCGGGGTTTTCTCTAATCCATTTTACATCATACATGTTGCACCTGTTCTTTGTTTTTTATAACGATTGCACTTGCTTTTATAGTAATTTCGTAAAGCATTATTAAAGGTATTGCAAGTCCTACCTGACTTATAATATCTGGGGGAGTAACTACAGCAGCGACAAAAAATATTAAAACTATCGCATATTTTCTAAATTTTATTAGGCTTTCTGGGGTTATTATGCCAGCATAAGCTAACAAAACTAAAAATACGGGCATTTGAAAACATAAGCCAAAAGCCATAATTAAGGTCATAATTAAGGACAAATATTCACTGATTCTTGCTTCCAGCTGAATGGGAAGAACCGTTTGCCCGAAACTAGATTGGAATCCCATTAAAAAACTCCAAGCCATAGGAATAATCATAAAATAGACTAAAAGCGCTCCCATAATAAAAAGAACAGGGCTAGCGATTATAAAAGGAAGGACAGCTCTTTTTTCGTTCTTGTAAAGACCTGGGGCAATAAACTGCCAGATATGCCAGATAAAAAAAGGAAAACTTAAACAAATTGCTCCAAAAGAACCTATTTTTAGATAGGTAAAAAAACCTTCAGTCAAATTGGTGTAAATCATACGATTTGTTCCGCCATTTTTTGCCATAATTTGAGCTAAAGGATTTATTAAAATATTTAAAATATTGGAAGCAAAAGAATAGCTGATGAAAAAGGCGGCAACAAAAAATAAAATACATTTAATAAGACGGCGGCGAAGCTCTCTTATGTGTTCCATAATAGGCATTGTCGTAGTTTCTTTTTCCTGATTATCATTTTTTTCTTTTTCAGGCAGCATTAGTTCTTCTCTTGGTTTTGTTCTGAATCTAAAAGACTAAAATCTTTGTTATCATCATTTTTATCAGTGTTTTTTTCTTCAAGGCTATACGTTTGTTCTTCTGGAGAATCTATTAAAGATGGGGTGCCATAGGTTAAATCATTGGAAGAAAGCTCTTTTTTGACGTTGATTTTTTTTTCTTCTTCGTAGGCTAGTTCATCAAAGAAATCATAAAAATCACGTCCTAAGCGGTTAATTTTTCTCATCATTTTGCCAAAGGCATACATAACTTTTGGTAAATCATCTGGTTTTAAGATTACCAAAGCAACAATAATGAATATTAAAAATTCCGATCCGCTGACATCAAACATTGATTTTTATTTTTTATCATCTTCTTCTTGAGTTTTAGTGTCTTCGTCTTTTAAACCTTTTTTAAAGGCTTTAATGCTTTTACCCAAGTCTTCAGCAAGCTTAGGAATTCTGCCAGCACCAAACAATAAAACGGCAATAGCTAGAACTAAAAGTAATTCTGTTGTATGTGGCCACATGGAAAAGAAATCTCCGTTAGAAATTAACTGTTTTAAACATAAAATAGGCTAAGATGCGTTTTACAAAACTTACATACCAGCCAAGTATATTAATATCTATTCCGATAAAATCATAGATAAAAGATGGCAAAAAAAGCAGTGCGAACAAAATAATCATACCATAGCGTTCAAATAGAATCATCTTGATTGCTAATTTGTTTGGAAGAAAGCCTGCTAGAATTTTAGAACCGTCAAGTGGCGGAAAGGGAATTAAATTAAATGCGGCAAGAATTAAATTAATAATAAAAGCGTTTCTAATATTTATTAATACCCAGCCAATTAATTCATTGTCAGGGAGAGAAAAGTTTGATGCCAGTTTCAAAAGTACGACAGCACTA
>JBFXJJ010000009.1:0-93936 GCA_050175015.1 Alphaproteobacteria bacterium
AGCATAATAGTTTTTTCATAAATTTACTTTAAGGTTTACATTTATAATCGTCGTAATTAAAAGCTTCAATAATTTCATATTTCGTAATTTCCAGAGGCTTTTATCCATAACCGCTTGCTATAAATTGTCCCCATTCTTCCAAATTTAGATCTTTTTTCAATTTTATGGGCAACAACGGAGTTTCTATTATCGTTGCATGGTTTCGTAACAAGCTTTAGTTTTGTTGCTGGCTTTGATGCCTCTCGGCGTTTTTCACCGATAAGGTAATCATTAATAACATCACTTACCGCTACTCTGGAGTTTTTTAACATCTCCTACAGAAAAAGTGTCCCCAAGTTCTTGCAGGGTTCCTTCTCCGCTGACAATCTTATCCCACTTTACTTCCCAGTCTGAACGTTCTTTTTTTTCTTTAGTTTTAGGCTTTCCGCCTATATACATTAGAATTTCTTTGCTTTTAGCCAATGTGAAAATCCTTATAATCATAATCTGATTAAAACTTTGAAATACTTTAGTTTAAATTGATATAAGATACAATAATATTATAAAAAAAGCCCCCTAAACAACGGTCTAAGGGGCTTTTTTATTTGATAAAGCAAACAATAGTTTTTTAAATCAAATTACTGAGGATTGGTTTCATCTGTTGTTTCAGAATCAAATTCTGTTTCTGGAGCAGCAAAAGAATCTTCATTCTCTTCCATATCAGTTTCAACGCCTGTTTCTGGAGCAACAGCTTCATCACCAGTAGCAATAGCTGGATCATATTCTGTTGTTGCTTCTGTTGTTGCAGGTGTTTGTGCATTTACAGCAAAACCAGCAGCAATTAAAAGAGCGATAGAAAGAAGAGCATACAAAAAATTCTTATTCATTTTATTTATTCCTAAAAAAGTTTCAACTAGCTCTAGGAATAGTGTTTTGCACAAGTCAGCATCACAGCTAAGCAGAGCGGAACTCTTCTACGTTAAAATATTTATAAAGTCAATCTACCTATAAAAAAATTAATTACTTGAAAGCTTTAAAAGATTCTATAATGTAATCTTGGGTGTTTTCGTTCATATATGGGTGCATAGGTGGACTGATTACTTGCTCTGCAAGGCGTTCACATACAGGCAATGCCCTTTTGGAATATTTAGCATAAGCGGTTTGCATATGAACAGGTTTTGGATAATATGCAGCGGTTGGCACACCTTTTTCTTTCAAGAATGCTTGGAGCTCATCTCTTCTGTCAGTGAGCATTGTATATTGAGCCCATACCGATGTTGCATTACTCATTACGCTTTGATGCGAGTACATAGGCAGACCTTCACGATACTTTTTAGCAACAAGATTTCTCTGAGGAAGTTCATCATCAAAAATGTCCATTTTTAATAATAAAATTGCAGCTTGCATAGTATCCAACCTGCCATTTATGCCAATTCGTATGTTGTCATATTTTTCTTTGCCCATACCGTGAATGCGAATAGACTTTAAAGGTTCAACTAAATTGTCATCATTATAAAAAACCGCACCGCCATCACCATAACAGCCAAGAGGTTTTGCAGGGAAAAAGCTTGTACAGGTTATATCAACAATATTTCCAACCTTTTTACCATTGAGAGTTGCACCAAAACTTTGAGCGGCATCACTGATAATAAACATATTTTCATCTTTTGCTATTGGAGCAATCGCATCATAGTCAGCAGGCTGACCAAAAATATCAACAGGAATAATAGCTTTGAGATTTAAGCCGCTTTTTTTGGCAAAGCTTATTGCTTTCTTTAAATCTTCAACGTCCATATTAAAGGTGTCTGGGCGAACATCAACAAAAACAGGAGTTGCGCCAAGTAAAACGACAGCTTCTGCCGTTGCAACAAAGGTAAAAGATGGAACAAATACAGCATCACCAACGCCAACATCTTTAGCCATAAGAGCAAGAACTAATGCATCAGTTCCGCTGGCACAAGAAAGGGTATGTTTAACTCCACAGTATGTAGAAAGCTTGTTTTCAAGTTCCCCAACTTCTGGTCCCATTATAAAAGCACAGCTATCTACAATTTTATCGAGAGCTTTGTTAACTTTGTTACCTAACACTTTACGCTGAGCATTTAGGTCAATAAACGCTATTGGTTCTACTGGTTTTGCAGTCATTTTTTTATCCTTAATCTAGGTTGTTTATTTATATTTAGTAGTTTTCTACGATTTTTATGTAATTGACAACACACAAATAATTACGCTTTGTAACAAAAATAACCTATTGTTTTGCTTAATTTTTTGGTTAAATAAAAGTAAGGGTAAAGTTTTATGAAATCAAAGTTGAGAAGAAGTTTTTAAAAATAGGTGTTATGACGAAAAATTCTAAAATAGCAGCAATATTTTTTGCAGTATTTAATGAAAGCAATCTAATAGAAAAAGAAAAAAACAATATAAATAATATAATAGCAGAAAATAACGGTAAAATTATAGAAAGCAACGATGTTGCTCTTAATGCTTCCTTTCCCGAAGCAGATGCAGCAGTTGATGCGGCACTAGAATTACAAGATTTTATGACATCTAGAAACATTAGTATCCGTATTGGGCTTCACTTCGCTTCCAATACGTCTAAAAATTTTATTGTAGCTTATAGAATAGCTGAAAAAACACAGTTTAATCAAATAATGCTTACGGAAAATTTTTTCATTAAGCTTTCAAATCATTATAAATCGCAAGCAAGCTTTGTTAGTAAAATAATAGGCTGTGATGAAAATCCTCTGAGTTTGTATACCTTTAATAAAACTGTTTATGATTCTAATAAACATCTTAAACTTTTGCTTTCACATAAAAACCAAGAGACAATCCTTATTGGACTTTATGATTATGTTTTAGGTAAAAGTGATGATTGTGATTTGGTTATAAAATATAGTGAAGCTTCTGATCACCACGCAGTTATAACTCGTAAGAAAGACTCTTTTATCATTAAAGATATGAGTGAAAAAGGGACGTATATAAAAGCAGTTTTTGCCATAGAAGAAAGTTTTATTAAGAATGAAGAAACCGCCCTTTGTGATACCGGAGTAATCTCATTGGGCGGTTCTTTAAAAGATAATAAAAAAGAAATTATAAAATATAAAGTTATTAAATCATAAAATTTCTAATTATCTTTGTGTTTGCTTCTTCGCAATAGCTTCTTTAGTAGCATCTTTCTTTGGTGCGGCTTTGGTCGTTGTTTTTGCCGCAGCTTTTGCTACCGTCTTTGTTGCTGCTTTGGCAACTGTTTTTGTTGCAGCTTTTGCCTGTGCAGGATTAATAATATTTTTAATCGCTTTGTTTTGTAATTTTGTTTGCATAGACAATTTATCAATTGCTTTAACAATATGACGGACTTCAACTTTTCCAGGTTCCTGACCTTTTTCAGAAGCAACTGCTGTATTAATAGTGTGCATTACAGCATTCTTAAAGGTTTCTTTGTTAAGGTCTTTATCAACGTCTAATTTCCCAAAATTAGGATTTTTGTTATCAACGATAGATAATTTAAGGCTAGATGTTAAAGCATCAATAGCGACTTTGTTTAAAGTTAAGCTTTTCTTAAAGTTGCCGTATTCGCCAGCCAAAGCTTTATCAAAGTCTTTAGCAACAATTTTGACATCTTTAGGAAAACTGTTGTTTTCAGCTTTATCATAACCGTATTTGAAAGAATTCTTAACAATCTTCTTCTCGCGAGCAGATAGTTTTTTCTCTGGATTAGCTTCAAGAGCAGTTTTAATTTCTGCAAATTCATTTTTCCAGACAGCGAACTGTTTGTCACGTAATTTTGCAATATCACCATCAAATTTGCGTTTGTTGTTTTTAAGAAATTCTCCGGCAAGATTTTCGATCTTAGCGAAAGATTCTTTGTATTCAGCAGGAACGTCTTTTGCAGTTTCAGGAGCTTCTTGTTTTTTAGCTTCTGGAGTCTGTTTGTTCTGCATTTCTTTTTCGCTTGGATTGTAAATCATACCGCCTTCTTTGTCTTGAGCAGTCTTTTGCTGTTCTTGCTCTGCGGTTTGACCTTTAGCTTGGGCATAAAGCTGCTTGGCTAAAGATTTAAGTTCTTCAGGAGGGTTGTAGCCATTGAGTAAGCAATCAACGCCATTTTTAGCGCAGGCTAAATAAAGATTGGCTTTAAATTCATCACTGCAGTTAGGTCCAATAGCAACGGCTCTCCAACCTCTATCTAAGCTGGCTTTAACAATTTTGTCGAAGTCTTCAGGCTGAGGAGTTTGACCGTCTTTGCCAGACATAGTCATTGATGAACCTTTATCTTTAATAGAAGTTCCGCTTTCAAGAGTAACATCTATTGCATCACCTTCAACAGCAGGCTCAGCATTGGTAATTCCAGCTTGTTTTTTCCAGTAATCAACAAGTTGCTCTAAGTCATACTGTTTTGGTTTAAATTCTTCTTGAAGATCGTAAGCAAGATTTTTGGTATTTCTTCTTTCTTTCTTCTTTTTTGCTTTTATTGCTTCTTCTGAAAGTTCATCTTCACTGTCGTAAATTTTGTTTTCTTCAGCCATATCTTGTAACTCCAAATAATTAAGCACATCTTTAACTATACCCAAGTTAGCATAAATTTTAGTGCAGTTCAAGACACAATAAAAATTTTTTTGTTAAATTTTTGAGACACAATAGACAAAAACACCACATCAAATTTTGTTTGAAATGTGGTGTTTTTTAAGGTTACGAGTCTAAAAAAGTCAAAATATAGACAATTAAATTTTCATAAATTAATGATAAAGCGCAACAACTCCAGGGAGTTCTTTTCCTTCCATCCATTCAAGAAAAGCGCCGCCTGCGGTTGAAATATATGAAAAATCAGATTTCACGCCAGCACAGTTAAGAGCAGAAACGGTATCTCCGCCGCCAGCAACAGTCAAAAGCTTGCCTTCTTTAGTAAGCTTTGCCGCTGCTTTAGCAACAAGATTGGTTGCGGCATCAAAAGGTTTCTTTTCAAAAGCGCCTAAAGGACCATTCCAAACAAGTGTTTTGCAAGATGAAAGTTTTTCAGCCAAAACTTTAGCACTTTCTGGACCAACATCTAAAATCATCATATCTGATGGCACATCATTTACACCTACTACTTTGTTAGGAGCGTTATCAGCAAATTCTGAGGCAACAACAACATCAGTAGGAAGTACAATTTCACATTTTGCAACTTCAGCTTTTTTGATAATTTCTTTAGCAGTATCAGCCATTTCTTTTTCGCATAATGACGCACCAACATTTACACCTTTAGCATAAAGGAAGGTGTTAGCCATACCGCCACCAATTACAAGAACGTCAACCTTAGAAACAAGATTTCCTAAAAGATCAAGTTTAGTAGAAACTTTAGCGCCTCCAACAAGGGCGGCAACAGGACGTTTTGGAGTACCAAGAGCAGCGTCAAGGGCTTCTAGTTCTTCTTGCATAAGCAATCCAGCGGCATTAGGAAGAAGTTTTGCCATACCCTCGGTTGAAGCGTGAGCTCTGTGGGCTGATGAAAAAGCATCATTAACATAGATATCAGCAAGTTTAGCTAATTTTTTAGCAAAATCAGCATCATTTTTTTCTTCTTCGGCATAAAAACGCAAGTTTTCAAGAACTAAGACTGAACCTTCTTTTAAGTTCTTTACCATTTCTTCAACTTCTTCTCCAATGCAATCTGGAGCGAGAGTAACATTTACAGAACCGCCTAGAGCTTTTTTCATAGGTTCAATTACTGGTTTTAAAGAGTATTTCGCATTTTTTTCACCTTTAGGACGACCTAAGTGAGAAGAAACTAAAACTTTAGCGCCTTTTTTTAATAAGGCTTGAATTGTTGGGGCTGTTCTATCAATTCGAGTCGTACTGGTAACATTTAGGTTGTCATCAAGAGGAACATTTAAATCAGCTCTAACAAAAACGGTTTTGCCTTTAACATCTAGGCTATCAATGGTATTAAATTTAGACATTATAAAAAAATCTCCTTTAAAAGTGTTTTTGGCAAAAAGCCCTCTAAATCAATAGAGGGCTTTTTTAGTGTCTTTTTTATTTTCTTAAAAATTTTTAAGAATTACAAAAATTTGCCCATAGCAACTGCTGTATCGAGCATGCGGCCAGAGAAGCCCCATTCGTTGTCATACCAAGAAACAACTCTTAAGAATTTGCCGTCGATAACTTTGGTTTGACCGGCGTCAAATGTTGAGCTGTGTGGATCATGGTTGAAATCAGAAGAAACGAGAGGTTTATCATTGTAAGCAAGAATGCCTTTTAATTTGCCTTCGGCAGCTTCTTTAAGAGCAGCATTTACAGATTCATCTGTTGCTTCTTTTGAAAGAGTGCAGCAAAGATCAACTAAAGATACGTTAGGAGTTGGAACTCTGATAGCTGAACCTTTTAATTTGCCAGAAAGTTCAGGTAAAACAAGACCAACAGCTTGAGCTGCACCTGTTGTTGTAGGAATCATGGAAAGAGCAGCAGCTCTTGCACGATAGAAATCTTTTTTGTGAATGGTATCAACAGTTTTTTGATCGCCAGTATATGAGTGAATGGTTGTCATATAACCGCATTCAATACCAAATTTTTCTTGAAGAACATAAGCAACTGGAGCGAGACAGTTGGTTGTGCAAGATGCATTAGAAACAACTTTGTGTTCTGCGGTTAATTTGTCATGGTTAACACCATAAACAACTGTTAAATCAGCACCTTTTGAAGGAGCAGATACTAAAACTCTTTTAGCGCCAGCATCAAGGTGAACTAAAGCTTTTTCTTTATCTGTGAAGATACCTGTGCATTCCATGCAAACATCAATATTTAATTCTTTCCAAGGAAGATTTTTTGGTTCTTTTTCAGCTATAACTTTAATGGTATGTCTACCAACTTTGATTGAATCGCCTTCAACTGATACATCATATGGGAAAGTTCCATGAACTGAGTCATATTTAATTAAATGGGCGTTAGCTTCTGCTGAACCGAGATCGTTGACGGCAACGATTTCAATATCTTTTCTATCTTGTTCAACAAAAGATCTCAGAACCAAACGGCCAATGCGTCCAAAACCATTGATTGCTACACGAACTGTCATTTTATTATATTCCTTTCTATTATTAACATGATAAAAACATTTTGGTTGTTTTTATATGCTTCTTTCTCTCACAAAATTAATTTAAAATCCAGAATTATCGTCTACTAAATGTAATTTTTTTACCAAGTGTTGTAATGAATCAATTTTTCATCATATCTACTCTCGGTTTTAGGATTACCAATGGGATAACCAATCACAGCAATACCAAGGGGAAGAATGTTTTCAGGCAGATTAAGTAGCTCTTTTAAGCCTTTCATTCTATCTTCTTCTGGGTAAATACCAAGCCATACGCCGCCAAGGCCTAAGCCATGAGCTGCAAGCAGCAAGTTTTCCATTGATGCCGAGCAATCTTGAATCCAAGTACCTTTATGTTTTTCTTTGTCAGGATTGCCGCAGACAACGATGCCAAGAGGAGCTTCTTTAGTCATAGAGGCCCATTTGTGAAAATTGCCGATTTGATCTAGTTTTTCTCTGTCAGTCATAACAACAAATTCCCAAGGCAGCTGTCTCCCTGCACTTGGAGCCTGCATTGCAGCTTCTAGAATTTTGGTTAATTTTTCATCTTCTATTTTAGATGGGGTAAAACTTCTAACACTTTTCCTTGTAATTAGGGCTTCAAAAAGTTCCATAAGATTACTCTCCTTTATTTGATGTTTAAATTTAAAGCATATATGTTATATTTTTATTTTTTTCCTATATAGGGTGGAGTTATGATAAAAACAACAGCAATAAGTTTTTTATTTTTAATAATCTCTAGCTGTACTTTTAAGCCTTTTGTTGACGCTAGGCGGGAAGCTGGTTCTGAAGATATTGTTGGTATTTCGACTCCTGATTATCCTGCGGTTTGTTATAATTCTCACTATACAACTCCGAAAGAGGTGTATGAAATGGCGGACAAAGAATGTGCAAAAACAGGACGCAAAGCCGAGTTCTTTATGCAGACAAAGTTCACCTGTAAATTATTTATACCAAATCACGCTATTTATCGTTGTGTTGGGGGGCAGGCTCAGACCCCTTAGTTACAAGCGGAGTTGCAAAATGAACGACTCTTTGAGGGAATGGGATTTCAATATGAGTTTCAATAAAGAGCTTGTTAATTTCAAAACGCAATTCGCTGGCAACAAAACGTTTGTCAACAACGTTGGCGGTAAAACAGTGGAGCTCAAAATTTAAGCTGCTTTCTCCAAAGTCCATAAATAAGACTCTAGGAGAAGGAAACTTTAGAACACGTTCATTAGAGCGGGCAGCTTTTAATAAAACACTTCGTACCTTTTCGACATCAGAGCCATAAGAAACCCCAACAGGTATTTCTATTCGTCCATAGCGATCTTTGTGAGTCAAATTGACAAGATAATTAGATATAATATCAGCATTAGGAACAATAACAGATGCCCTTTGAAAGGTTTCTAGTTCGGTTGCTCTTATGTTTATTTGTTTAACAAGTCCTTCTTTATCACTGACAATAATCCAATCTCCGACCTTTATGGGGCGTTCTAAGAGAATAATTATGCCTGAGACAAAGTTATTAACGAGATTTTGAAGACCAAAACCGATACCAACTGATAAAGCACCAGCAACGAGAGCAAGATTGGTTAAATCTATCCCCATAACGATAACAGCCAGCGCCGCAGCAATAATAACGCCGATATATCCTATTCCTGCTGCTAAAGAATGCTGAATACTTATATCTAATTTAGTTTCAGACAAGACTCTTTCAACAAGGCGTTTTCGAGCAAATTTTGAAAGAAAAATAACCGAAACAAAGACTATCATAGCAAGGACGATGCCTATGAGTGAAATGTTAACACCGCCGACAGAAAATCCGGTTAGAGCTTTGATAACCCAATGCATCATATCTTGTCTAGGTACACCCCAAGCAGGGAGCAGCAACATTAAAATCAAGAAAATAAGAATAGGGTCAACTGCTAAAGCTAAGAAAAATTTTAACTTTCGCAGACCTTTAAAGCCGATGCCTAATTTCTTTCTGATAATTCCTGAAAACATAAGGAAACGGATCATTTCTAATAAAAGACCACGGAACAGCAAGAAAACAATGGCAGAAAGCCCTGTATATGCAAGTCTTGTAATTAAGAAGCGTCCAAATGCCATATATCCAATTAAATAGGCAGCCAGACCAGCTACAGAAACAAAGCCAACTAAGAACCTGACAAATGACCAGTAGTCTTCATCTTCATATTCTTCTACATCTTCACCATTTTCCGATATCTTAAGATGAGAAGTCTTCTCATCATCTTCGTCATCGTTAAGTTTATCGCTCCAAAGACGAGCATTCATTAATGATATGATTAAAAACGCTTGAAAACAGCCCAAGACAGCGGATCCAAAAACAATTAAGTCGGAAGAACTGTCAAACTCGCTGGTCGCTGTTAGAAATAGCCCTTGAGTGGCAAAAACTAAAACTAGAAAATCAATTAAATGTCCTAACGACTTAGTCTTTTCAAGAGGAATAGGAAACAAGTTCCATTCTGGTGATGGGGGGGAAAAAAAGGATTTTGAAAAAATAAAGACAATAGATGTTATTAGAAACCAAAATAAGAAGCTTTTAGAAAGATTAATGATTGTCTCTGAGAAAATATCATTAAATTCTGATATCCAAAAATAAACACCCATAACAAAAGTTGCGTAAACAAAACTTTTGCCGCAAGCTTCAATAAAAGCTACAACCAATCTTCGACTATAGCTAGGCTCTGTTGTTTTACATCTTACGCAAAACTTTTTTAAAAGCATTCGGCTAGCAAACCAGACGAAAAATGAAGACAGCAAAATTAGGAAAATAACAGGAGTGGAATCAATGAAGAGTCTTTTCTTGTGAGTGCTATCAGTATGGCGGTACCAATCAATAGGAGTGGTAAGAATTTTGCCCAGCAGATCAATGAATTCAGGAACAGCTTTAATAACAATAGATGGATATATAGGTATAGGACCACGCTCAGTTAATTTGCTGATAAGCATTTTGCGATTTATTACTGATAAAACACTGTCATTTTTGTTGATTTCTGCAATTATATCATCAATTTCTTCAAGTTTGGATAAATCAGTATTGTAATCCTTATCCAAGGCTTGTTTCTTAGCTGAAAATTCTTTTGTTATACTTTTTTCGTTTCCACTTTGTGCTTGATTTTGAGTTATCGTTTCAATACGTTTTTGCAAGATATCGGCATCGTATGTTATCTGCTCTTTTTCAGCATAAGAATCCTGCCTTATTTGTGATAAAAGTTCACGATTTGCCGTAATAGTTTCTTGAGTAAATTGAGCCTTATCAATAAAAGTTTCAACCGAAAGGAGTTTTTCTTTTATGGTTGAAAGTTCATCAGATTTTGTTGATACACAAAAAAGGTTGTTGAAAAAAACGATAAAAGTGAAAATAGATAAAATTTTCAGATTTTTAAGAATGAAACCCAAATGAAAAAACTCCTAAAAATAAATTTTTTTATTTTTATGCTGTTTAAACATTACCGTAAAGTTTGATGTTTTTTAGCAAAAAAATCTTTAAGAAATAGAATACAAACAAAGTTTATTTGTTGCAAGCCGTCCCTTTTAATATAGTATGTTTTAAACACAAAAATATTTTTAGTAAAATGTGTAAAAAATGTCTGTAATTTCGATACAATCTCAAGTTTCTTATGGTTACGCAGGGAATTCTGCAGCCGTTTTTCCCTTGCAGCTTCTAGGGTTTGATGTTTGGGCGATTAATACTGTAAATTTTGCCAGCCATACAGGGTATGGCAAGCCTGTCGGCAAGGTTTTTGATGGCAAATTTATTTTAGAAATAGCGGAAAATTTAAAAAATCTTGGTGTTTTTTCTAAAACAAAGGCTCTTCTTTCAGGATATCTTGGTGATTTAGATATTGCTGATGCCGTTTTTAAAGTGGCATATGATTTGCGCCAAGCAAACTCCGATTTAGTTTTTTTCTGTGATCCTGTAATGGGAAACCGCAAGGCTGGCTTTTTTGTTAAAGATGGAATAGCTCAAATTTTTAAGGAAAAAGCTCTTACAAATGCGACAATAATGAAGCCTAATCACTTTGAGCTTGAAGTTATTTGTGAAAGTAAAATCGAAAATTTGCAACAGGCCAAAAAGGCATTACTAAGTTTGACAGCCAAAGGACTAAAATGCGTAGTTGCAACAAGTATGTCCTTTGCTGATAATCCTGATGAAATTATGATTATGCTTGCAAGCTCTGATAAAGTCTATGTTGTTACTACTCCTAGAATAGATACTCCTTTTAAGCTTTCGGGGACGGGCGATGTTTTTGCCGCCGTTTTTTTAGCTCATTATTTAAAAGGAACCGAACTTTCCAAGGCCTTGCAAAAGACGGTAGCATCAGTTTTTGCTGTCATTGAGAAAACGTTTGCAGCTAATCAGTCCGAAATTTTGTTAATAGCCAATCAAGGCGAAATAATTCAACCATCAAAAACATTTCTAATCAGAGAAATATAACTAAATCAAAGTGTTTTGATTGTTAGTTTGAGTATATAAAATTAAATTACTTTTGATTTAAGTGTTTTTTTATGACCGCTTGAATAATTTTGGAATCATCGTTAGTTCGAGATTTGCTAGCTTTTTTAGCCGCCTCAAGTTTTATATTTTTAATGACATTTGAAGCTGTTTTATAATATGGCAGGATTAAATCGAGATTAATTTCCCGTGATTTGCTTTGTTCTAAGTGATATTCCTTAGCTTCTTTTACTAAATTGCTAAAAAGTTTATCTGCAATATCAGCAACACCTGTTTCAGGGTGGCTTTGTATGGTTAATATTTTTTTATATTCTGCGGCTTCAATAATTTCAGTGTTTACGGAGCCGTCTTCTCTGACAGCATAAGCTACAGGGGTTAATTGTGGGGCTAAATTTTTAGGTCCCATTCCTTGATTATGAAAACTGAAACAGCCAATCTCATCATTTCCTACAATTTGATGCATTTTAGAATTTTTTGTAATTTTGATATTGTGAGAAGAAGTGAAAGGGGGGTCTTTTTTTATGCCTTTATCCATATCTTCCTGCCAGATAACGGTATCAATAGGGCGGTAGAAAAAAGCATTTTCATCTCTATGGACTTTATCATTAGGAAATTTTTCTGGTAGAAACTGAATTAAAGTTCCCCTATCCCCTAATTTTTCTAATGGGTTATCTTTCTGCCACAATCTTCCTAAGATTACATTCGTTGCCTGCATTCCTCGGCAAATAGCAAGAGCTGGTTTGTCATTTTCTACAGCATCAGTAATGAAGCTTTCTTCTAAATGAAATCGTTCTGTTTCTTTTTCATCGTTAACCCAAGTTTTGGCGTGGCGTTCTTTATTATAAAACTTGGGATCAACGGCTGTTCCGCCGGGCAGGGCATAGCCATCGGTATTTTTTATAACTTCTTTAAGGTTGCTTTCTCTCGGCACTAATATTGGGATTCCGCCATTTCTTTCAATGTAATAGCACAGGAGCTGTGTTTTTCCGATGCGTTCAACTTTTCCATTTTTTTCAATAGGATCATCATAAACCGCAATTAAGGGCTTGTTTTCAGACAGAGCTTTAACTAAAGCTTGATACTGACTTTTATGATTTGTAATAGCTTGTTTTCTATCGTTATAATTCATCTAAGCTCTTAATTTATTTTAGTTATGAAAATACCGTTTTTAATTGTTATCTCAAAAACGGTATTTAGTTTAAAAAATAAAGATACTATTTGGCAATAGTTTCATTGCTGTTTTTGTCATTATTGACGGCAGAATTTTCTGTATCTTGCATTTTTTCATCATTGGCATCGCCTGAAGTTGCGGTGTCATCGCTATCAATAGCTTCTTCTTTTGCTTCTTCTTCCATAGCTTTTTCCATACCTTCAGCTTCTTCAGTTGGTTGATTAATAAAAGCATCAGCGTCCATTTCTGGTTCATCTTCAGGTTCAAGCTCATCACCTTCCGTTGGCTCTGCCATATCTTCAGCATCTTCGATTGCATCATTTTCTAAAGTTTTTGAATCTTCCAAATTCTCTGAATCGCCAGTATTATCAATGCTTTCTTCTTCAATGTCACCATCATCTGTTCCTTCAAGGTCTTCAGGAGCAATGGGTTCTTCGATAGTATCAGGAACGCCGCCTTCAGAGCTTTCTACTGTAGAATCGGAAGGGGCAACATCTGTACTTTCTGCTGTTGCTGCAGGAACAACTAAATCTTTTTCATTGATAACAAGCTCATTATTTTGGATTAGAACTTCTTGCTTATCTTTTACGAACAAAGGCTCTTTTTCATCAATTCTAAGCATACATTCTGAACAGACTTTGTACATGCTGTTTGGTTCAACATTTAAAAAGCTTTTATTGTTTTCGTTTTCAACAATAAAAATACGGTGAGGAACATCATCTTTATTAATTAAAATAGAAGAAGCTTGAGCAGAAGAATTAAAGAAAAAAGTAATAGTTAGAATAAGAAACCATTTCATTGTGATGCCCTCTTATATTAGGAGTGTTTAAAAAAATATTTTTATCAGAGTATTTTCTTTTTGTATAGATGATTTAGAAATCAAGCCTATGTAATAAACACCTTAATAATCGATAAAATAAATCGATATAAAAATTATGGAATTGTTGTTTTTAGTTAAGCCTTTTTTTAAGATAAAAAAATGCCGCCATTTACGGTTAAATAAAAAGCGGCATTAAAAAATAAATTCTAAATCAAAATTATTTAGAGGCAGGAGTTGAACTTGCTGCTGGTTCTGTAGTTTCGGCAGCAGGAGTTGCTGTGTCTTCAACTGTTTCTCCACCAGGAATTTCATTTGTTCCAGCGCTTGCATCTACAGCTACAGCTGGTTGATCATTTACTTTTGTAAAGGCTGTAGGAGCACCTTCATTGACAGCAAGAATGCCGCCTTCAATAATAATTTCCTGTCCTTCGGTTACAAATAAAGGATCTTTTGCGGTATCGCCTTCTTTAGGCTCAATCTGAACGGAACATTCTGAACATACTTGGTAAACTTTCTCAGATTCAACGTTTAAAGCTCCTTTGCCGCCATCTTCGGTTGAAAGAAGAATACGATAAGCATCTGGATCTTTATTTACTAGTATAGAAGAGGCATTAGCTTGAGCGCTAATCATTAATAAAGGAAGTCCTAAAATAAAAAACTTTTTCATTGTTTAAACCCTTAAAATTGTTAGTAATACTACATTTTTCAAGACTATGGGATATTGAATATGTATTAAAGCATATTTAGCAAAAGTTTAGTCTTTTGTATAGAGAATTTTTTTGATGTTTAAGTTCGAAAAAATCGATATATTAAAAATAACAAAGGTTTCTTATTTTTAAGGTTACATAGAATATGGATATCGAGCTAGCAAAAACATTCTTAATCATTGCGGAAGAAGGCAGTTTTCGTAAAACGGCAGAAAGACTTAATGTAACCCAGTCAACAGTTAGTACAAGAATGCAAACACTTGAATCAGCTTTAGGAAAACAAGTGTTTTTAAGAGGAAAAAAAGGTGTTTTTTTTACTGCGGCAGGTTTGGAGTTTAAAAAATATGCTGAAAATATGGTTAGCTCGTGGCAGCAAATTAAACAGAAAGTAATGTTGTCATCGGACTGCCAAAAGATGATTAATCTTGGATATGAAAACTCTATTTACAATGATTTTATCATTAATTGGACAACTTGGAGTCGGAAAGAAAATCCTGATGTTGCGGTAAAAAGCTATATTGGTGAACCAAGAGAGCTGATAAGTAAAATTTTAGAAACTAAAATTGATTTCGCGATTATAAGTTCACCTCAAAATCATTTTGGAATAATGTTTGAAGAAGTTGTTGAAGAAAAATTTGTGTTGGTATCTAGTGTTGAAACATTAAAAACTTCTTTTGCAGATAGATATATTTATATTGATTGGGGAGAGGAGTTTCGTTTGCGCCATAGCCTAACATTGGCAGATTTCGAATTGGCTGCAGTTTCATTTAATCAGGGAGAACCTGCATTAAAATATATTTTACAAAACGATGCGGCTGGATATTTTCCAGAAAGAATAGTGAAAAAATATATAAAAGATAAAAAGCTTTTTATAGTAAAGAAAACACCCAATTTTAGCATTCCAACATATTTGTGTTATCTTAAGGATCGTAAAGGTGATGATTTCGTGAGAAGTCTAGAGGGATTACGTAATATTATAAGAACAAAGTAATGTTAATAAACTTGTTTTAAGGTAATCATGCGGGCAGCTTTACTTTTGTAAAAGTAAAATCAAAACGTTTTCTACATCGCTATCATAGCTACAACTAAGCGCAAAACACTCTAAGTATCATCTGCTATAAAATAAAAAAAGCTTCTTTAAATTAATAAAGAAGCTTTCTTTTTTGGTAGGGGCGGGGAGACTCGAACTCCCAAGAACATACATTCGGTGGATTTTGAATCCACTGCGTCTACCAATTCCGCCACGCCCCCAAAATAAGAGCTAAAAAGCAAGCTAAGCATAAAGCAAACTTAAAATATTGCAATTAAAAAAATGCAATATTTTAAGTTTTATCCCATCTATTTTAGATTTAATAGTGTTCGTTCAAATTTATCTAGCGCTGCTTGAGCCTTCATCGACCATTCTAGATACGGCAACTTCCACATCATTAGCATAAAGATTAAGCATTTGTTGGAAGTAGAAAGCACTGGTCAACTGAAGAAGGGTATTGCCAACAACATCATCTCTTACTGACTCAGCATTGGAAATTACACTCTCAATATCTTCAAGAGGTTTAGCTCTGTTTTCCGTTTCACCTTTAGAAGCAATAGCTGTGGCATAGCCGTTTTTAGCAGTATCAAGCATAAAGTTTTTACCAGCTAATTTATGCTCTTTAAGATTTTTCATATCGCTCGTAACGTTTGTTCCCGCAACACCTTCTTTGTTGATAAAACTCACAAGAGCATTTTCAACTTTTTTGCTGTCTCTGTTGTCATATTTGTAATCGTCAGCGCTTAGGTTCCATTTTGAGTAAGATCCTCCAGATAAAGGAGATTCACTCATAGGAAGCATTTTTTCTTCCAAATTTTCTTTCATGGACTTTCTTGCCGCAGTAAAAGTTGCCATACTGCCCTGTCCAATTAATTTGGAAGTTTTATCTATGGTTTTTTGAATGTCTTCCACATTTTCTTTTTGTTTCTTTGAGTTTTTAGTATTAGCTTTTATCTGCTGGATTGCAAAGCTATCTTTGATTGCGACTTGAGCGCCAGCTCTTTGCGGCATTAAAACAGTAATGGCAAAAAGAGCTAAAGTAATAACAGAAAATCTTATTTTCATGAGAAGACCCCTTCAAAAAAACATTTTTCTATCTTTAATAATAGCAAAAAAACATTTATAAAGCGAATTATTTTTGATTAAATTTTATTTAAAATTTTATTAAGCTATTTCGAGAAATTTCTCAATAAAGCCTTCTCTGCCGTATTCTCTGGCTAATTCCTCGGCTAAAAGCACGTGTTTACGTCCAGAAGAATAGAGCTTCAAATAAGGTCCAAGACCACCTAAATCAACATCAAGAACCACAGACTCCCCAATTGCAGGACGACTTACAAGGATAGCATATTTTAAATCTTTGAAGGCTCGACCAAAAATAAAGTTCTTTTCGGCTTGGGTTAGTTTCCAATTTTCATAGTCTTCTTCCATAGCTTGAGGATTTCTAAAGAAGATAACGGTTTGACATTGTCCACGAATAACTTCGCCTAAACCCAAATTATCAACAATATTAGGTTGTTGAAATGCGCAAAGATATGCCTGACGTTTTTTTCTTCCTTCTTGGAGTCCAACAACAAAGCTGTCTTTAAACATCGGGTGTTTTAACATAGGGGCGGTTTCGTCGATCATAATTAAGCTTGGATCACCTGTTTCGCCTGTTGTCGATTGAATTCGGTGCATAATATAACTGATAACAGCAGGGGCAAGGGTTTCATCTTCAAAGATATGGGTAAAATCGAAAGCCATAAATTTAGAAGAAAGCTCTAAGTTGTCATCTTGGGAATTAAATAATGGGCCATATTGATCCATATTAACCCATCTATAGAGTTCTCGGCGCATAAAACCTGTTGGAGAAAAGCAAGCCTTGTGAAGGTTAACCAGTGTTCTTTCTTCTGGTCTTAAATATTCAAAAGCGGTTGTAACGGCTCTCGCAATTTCTTTTTCGGACAAGGCATCGCTTGCCAGAGTAATAGCTTTCAGCCATCTTCTTAAGAAAGCTCTGTTTTCAGATGTATCTCTGCAAGCAAAAGGATTTAAGGCAACAACATCACGTTCTTTATCATCTTCACCATCACTGCTGTCGAAATTAACATAAGAGCCCCCGACTGCACGGGTAAAAATTTCAACACCCCTATGTCTATCAAAAAAGTAAACCCGCAAATTGCGATGGCGCATAGCCTGTCCCGCAAGAAAAGCAAGGAGGGTCGTTTTACCTTGTCCCGTAGGACCAATAATACAGCAGTGAGCAACGGCGTTGTCTTCTTGAGTGACGTGAAACTGCCACTGATAAGAGGAACCTGTGACGGTTCTAAAGATGGAAATAGCTCCTTCACCCCAGTCGCTTTTGGGTAAGCCCTCAGTTGTTTTTTCAAGGCAGACGGAGCAAGCCACAACCCTTGATAAGTAACGATAAGTTCGAGGATAAATCTCATAAGTGGGGAATTGTGCAAAGAAAGTTGCCTGAGCTATCCAGCCTTCTCTTACTGGGGTCATACCAAACATACGGCAAATTCTTTCAACCTCAGATTCCCCAAAGTTTAGCTCTTCTTCATCATCTCCAAAAAGAAATATTGATAAACCATAAAAGGCAATAGTTTGGAAATCTTCATCTGCATCATTTAATGTTTCTAAGGCTTTATCATATTGAGCCCATGTTGGACCAAAAAGAACCATTTTCTTTTGTTGGAGCAGCATAGCAATAGCTTTTGCTTTTGGAATAGGATTAACGTTGTGAACGACGTTTAGTTCACAGTCAATTGATAAAAGACTTGCGACCAATTGTTCGTCCATAGCATCTGAAGACGCTCTTATTCCCATAACAATACATTTTTTTTCTCGATCACCAGAGAAAAATTTAATTATTCCTTTTTCTTTAGTGAAATGAATATGATCAGCAGTTAATAAGGAATTCAAATCCTCGCCATCAGAATACCGTGTTTTGGGAGCTGGTCTGGTTACAGGGCTACATAGAGTTGCAAATAAATGAAATGGACTATCTGTTGCTTTGCTGGTTTCGGTTTCAAACATTACCTCTATATGGTACTCATCAAGAGTAGCGGTTAAGGCTTGAGAAGCTTGATTTAAGTCTCTTTCATTGTTTTTGCGGTCGGCAACAGAGAGCACAATATAATGGTTGTTACGATAAATACGGCTTAAGTTTGCGGCCCACATTCTAGCGATTTGAGCCAAAATAGAAACTTCATGTCCCCCTTTTTCATTGGCAGGCATTTTTTCTCTTATAGTTATAATTCTGGCAATTACTTCAAGCTCGGCTAAACTGTCAATCCATGCTTTTCGTGCTTCTAGCATAGCCTCTCTTATTTGAGGAGCAACAAAAGTCATATCAGCACCGACAACTTTGAAAACGCGAACCAACGAGCCGTTTTTACAGCGTATTGTAGTGCCATCGTGCATCAATCTGTCGAAAGGTAGAAAATCTGCGACACGGCTTTCTTTCGGTTTAGGTAAAATAAGATAGCCGAGCCTAGTCGCAAACAAGCTCGCAAATGCAGCGGCAGAAACAAAACCTATGATACCAATAAGAGTTTCAAATGTTGTAACATTTCTAACAAAGGCATCTATTGCATTAATATCAGGGTGCAAACTTGTTTCCTCTACATTTATATAAATTCTTTGAAGGCCTTGACATTGGCCCAAAAGCATTGGTCATAGTTGAGATATGGGGTTCTTTTGTTCCCCAGAATATAATGAAAAAATGAACAATAACAATAGAAAAACAAAAAACTAAAGGGTTGAAATCGCCCAGTCCAAGAAACATAAACATAACAGGAAACTGAACGCCCAAGTTTGCTAAAGCAATAACAAATGGAGCCCAAAGAAGTCTAGGCGGTGCTGCAACTGCTTTTAGTATAGGAACTCTCATTTTTTTACCTGATCTTTAAAGGTTTTTATGCTGCTTAATATATATATAATATTTATTTTAAATAGAAACCATAAAAATTCAAAATTAATTTAAAAAATATTACAAAACAACATCGTAGCACAAATATGATTAATTTAGAGTTAGTCGATTAAAAAAAATTTATACACAAAGATAATTTTTTTAGAACAAAAATAATTATCTTTTTTGACAATTTATATTAAATAACACTATATATTGTTATTAAAGTTGTTTACTTATACAATAATGTGTTTTTGTTTTTAACGGTATTTTTTAAGAGAGCTCCTGTTTTATGAGGTTAGCTAAAACCAAAATTGTAATTGCTGTTTTGATTTTAGGTGCGTTTTTGATAATGGCTTCAGGACGTATGCTTTGGGCTAAAGATGCGTCTGAAACAAACAAAAGTGAAAAATTAAATGATTTTTCGGTTTTTCAGGGCAATAGTTCCAAGGGATTTTTTGCGTCTAAAATAATGCCAATTCTTAGCTTGAGTAAGAAAATTAAGCCTTTTCCTTATAATTCTGCGGATAATTTAACTGAAGGCGAAGATAATATTGTTCCTAGGACGAAACCTGTTGTTGCGGTTGAGGTTAATAATCTTGAAGACAATAACAAGAAAACTGAAAAAGCAGGTTTAGTTAAGGGTGATTTTTTAAATGAAGCAAACCAAGACAGTAGTCTAATTACATTATCTCCGCTTGATTTTGTCTTAGTTGATAATGATACTTTAGATATGTCTCTTGTTGATAAAGATGCGATTAAAAAAGAAAACGCTGAAAATAATGATAGTAGCGGGGCATCAAAAATAGTTTCTGAAGAAAATCTTGCCTCAACGTCTTCTCCAGAAAGATTGAGTTATCCTTTGCCGCCACCTTTACCGCCTCGTTCATTCTCTGATGCTGGCAATTATTCTAAATTGCCGTTGCCTCCGCATCTTCCGCCAAGCCGGCAGCAAGAAATTGCTTTAAAGGCAATAGAAAATAACAAATCACAAACCACAAACAGCGTCCTTAATAGTCAGGGCGCTAAAGTTGCAAATGCAGAATTGGAGGAATTGAAACCTTTAATTCCAGCTGAATTTGCTGCAGATAATTCAAACATTAATAAGTTTAAGAAGAATAGCGGGCAAAGTGCAGATGAAGCCCTTTTGGCAGAAAAAAGAACCTTTATCCCTATTAATACTAAGCGTTCTCAAAAAGAAACAAATGTTTCTGCTAACTTAAAAAAGTTTACGGCTTCGGTTGATGACGCTAATCAAAGAAATGAAGACAAAAGCACAGTCATTGCTAGTAGTAATGATGACTTAGACAAGGGTTCTTTGCAAACAGTTGAAGGAACATATCTTCAGCCGAAGAAACCCATTGGCGAAACTTGGCAGCCATATAATTTAGATAATCAAAATGAGGCTACGTCTACATGGGGAGAAGCTCGAATTTCTTCTCAAGAAGCTGACAATAAGGAAGAAGAATTAAAAGCTGAGCGACAAGCAAAAGCAGATATTGTCGTCCAAAAAACCCAGAATTATGAGGAAGAAGCAAAAGAAATAGCCGCATCTAATAATAAAATGCTTGAACAAAACAAAAATGGCACTGGCATCAAAGAAGAGGTATTAGCTTCTAATCAAGATATTAGAAATAGTGAGAAATCTAGGTATGGTTTAAAAACTTGGGAAAATCGTTCAGGATTAGATGAGCATAATTGGCAGCCTGTAAAGCCATATGATTTGAATGAAGACAAAACCGAGGAACCAGATTTTCAATTTGGCAGCAAAGATGGCAAGGTTGCTGTGGCGCCTGACAATAGCATATACGGCGAAAGATTAAGACCCGTTAACAGAGATGAAAACACGAACCTAAATAACAAATATCAAGCATATAACAATCAAATAGATAACAAACCTAAACAGTTTGCAGCAAATGTCGTTAAGCTTGGTAACAATTCTGTGAATAATGATAAACAAATAAAAAAGACATCTAATTCTAATGCGTTTATCTCCGTTTTTCCCAATCAAAATGCGGCTTGCGATTTATGCGATGAGTATCAAGATTTAGACAGTGATGCGATTATAACGGCTAAGGCAATTCCTGTGTTTAAAGAAAAAGATATTGTCTCCAGAGAGATTTTGGAACCAACCTATAACAGTGGAAAAGAATTAGTACAAACAGCATCAAAGCAAAAAATGTCTTATGATGAAAACAAAAAACAGGTTTTAGAGGTTGCGGGGAATTATGCCGATGGAGCTTCTATGGTTGACTATGATAGGCAGACATCTTACTTGGTCACAGATAATAACCAAGATAATGCAAAAACTGAGATTGCAGCAGAGTTAGACAATCATAATGCTTCAGAAGTAGATATGAGCAGTGTTAACTTAGATAATGAAGAAAAAGATATTGCTTTATCAGAGAAAATGGAAGAAGACGCAACGTATTTGAATAAAAGAGCCGAAATTAATGAGAGTATAAATAAATATCGTGAAGATGGCAGTGAAACTCATTTTGCTAATGCGGGAGATGCTGCGGCTACAACGGCAAAAAAACAACCGCTTTTGAAACCTATTGAAGACGATATGCCGTCTTTTGCTCCTGATGGCAAGGGCAATATTGGTAAAGTTGATGCCCCAGTTCCAGTTAAAGCTGATAATTATGGTGGCAGTGCAGCAGAAAGTGGTTCTGATGAAATCGCATCAACATCTTTTATGGATAAACTTTCAGCGTTATTTGGAGGGGCAGATACAGGAGCTGCTCAGAATTCAGAAAAAGGGACATTAGAACAAGCAAGCGCTATGGCTGGTGGGCAAAGATATGATAGGGCTAATGATTTGCTGGATCAAATAGATAGGCCTAAATCAAATATCTCAAAAATAAGCAATGAAGAAGAAGAGGCTAACCAAAAAGTAATTCCATCTGAACTAAGATTGTTTTTTGATCCTGGAAAATCAGAAATGTCTGGAAATACGCTTGTTTGGCTAGATAAATTTGCAGAGAAAGCTGCGATTGACCGCTCACAGTTAATTGAGGTTAGAATGGCAATTGATTATACTGGAAATCTTCAAGCTCGAAGATTTGCATTGCTTCAAAGTACCTTTGTTGCCAAAGGAGTTAAAGCTAATCAGGTGGTTCCGATTTTTTCATCAAGACCTTCTGATAGTATTGTTTTAAGAATGACAAAAGACCAAACTAAACGTATGACAGAAAAATTAGAAGATAAGGGATATATTAACTGGTAATAAAAATATTGTTGACAACTATACTGTTTTGTGGGTCAACCATAGAACTTTAAGGCTTTTAAGCAATAATAACGAGTCGCAAAAGAATTATGACAAAATTTTTTTTTCGATTCTATTATAGTAAATATTGCTCTTTTGAAAAAACTCTGTTACAAGATTTAGTATTATAATAATATTATTATGACTTTATATAGAGAAATCTAAAAAACATATAAAAATCAATATGATAGATTTTTCTGATTGGGAGAAGCAAGAACAATGTTGTTATCGACAGCCAAAAAACAACTCTTAAAATGTAGGACATTTGCCGTCTTATTTTTGCTATTTTTGACAGCGTCTTGTGCTGGGCCTTTAGGTTGGCCGTGGCAAAATGTTTCATCTTATCAGGTGCCAGATTACACACAGTCTCCAATGGCAAATGTTGTGCCACAAGGCGAATTAGGGGAAAGAGCCCCTGCTGATCATTTGGTTTCGGACAACGATGTTGGGGCTACTTATGGCTCTTCTCTGCCTCCAGGTTATCCACAGCCTATGAATGGATATTTGCCTGATCAGGTTTTTGGTGAAGAAAGCCTAAATGGTGATCAGATGGCGGCCCTTGGCTATCAAGAAAATCCTCAAAATGGTGATGCTGTAGAGGATTTTGCTGATCCTGTCGAAGATTGGCTAGTACAGGAAGGGGCAACCTTGAAGCAGCTTCTTAGTGATTGGAGTGATCGTTCGGGGTGGCGTTTGGTTTGGAAGTCAAAAAGAGATTTTAAAATAGAAGCAGGTGCTATGCTTCGTGGTCGTTATGTCGATGTTGCATCGGCTGTAATCAGAAATATGGCTAGGGCTCGCCCAGCGCCAATGGCAACGTTTTTTAGAGGAAACAGGGTGTTGTTAATTGAAACACTGGAGGACGAAAATGCGTATTAAATTTTTTTTGAAGCCGATTATTTTTGCATTATTCGTTGCTGCTTTTCCTTTGTTCTTTCTTTCAAGCTGTGCTGATATTTCCGATGCAGAGGCTACTGTTGCCCGCGATACCGATATTATTACTGCAGCTTTAGATAAAAGCTCACTTCCAACAAAACCAAAAGATTTGGATTTTATTAAAATCAGAGATGATATTTGGCTTGGAGATACTAGTGTTCGTCACCAAGCTAGCGGTTTGCTTCCGTCTCAGTTCGAAAGATCTGATGGAATTACCCTTGTGAGCAATAAAGCTGTTGGTTTTTCAGAAATTCTTAAAAAAATTGGAGATTTAACAAAGCTTCCAATTAGGTATAGTGAAGAAGTTACAACGCTTTTAAATAGCGGTTCAACCTCATCAACATCAACGACGACTTCAACCTCAGGTTCTGCAACCTCTGGTATTCCAGAAGATGGTCCGGGAACTATGATTTTGTCTTATAACGGTCCTTTAAGTAAATTGCTTGATCAGGTTGCTGTTAAATTTGGTGTCTGGTGGCGTTATGAATATGATGAAATTTACTTTTATACGATGGAAACTAAAACGTTTACTTTGTATTCACTGCCTTCCAGCCACAGTGTAAGTTCAAATCTTTCCAGTTCTAATGGATCTGGTGGTGCTTCTATTGATCAGTCTTTGGAAATATCTCTTAAATCTTGGGATACTGTTAAAGAAACTTTGACTAGTATGCTTAAATCCGATGGCAAGCTCGTAGTAGATCAAACGTCAGGTACAATAACGGTTACTACAACTCCTAATAATATGAGAGAGATAACAAGATTTATTAATGAGCAAAACGAAAGATTATCAAGACAAGTTGCAATTAATATTAAATTGCTACAAGTTGATCTTGAAAGCACATCAAAATTTGGTTTGGATTTAACGGCTGCTTTTGCTTGGCCATCAGCTACTGGTTTAACCAGTACTTTAGATGGTCCGTATTCTGCTACTGATTCTACTACAGGTGTCACAATGGCTGTTGTTGGTGCTACAGGAAAGCATTGGGAGCATTGGAATGGTTCGACGGCTATTATGGACGCTTTAGCAAAACAAGGCGATGTTTCTTTGCTTACAACGTCTACTGTTACAACTCTCAATAATAAACCAGCACCTATTCAGGTTTCTAAAACACAGAGCTATGTAAGAAGTATAACTTCAACAATTCGAGATAGTGGTTCATCTAAAGACGTTTCTATTGAGCCTGCTGATATGGAACTTGGTTTAACGATAGATGTTCTTCCTAGAATTTTAGATCACGGCAGGGTGCTTTTAATGTTTTCTATGAACTTGATTGAGCTTTTAAACCTTGATAAATTTGAATCTTCTGATTCTGTGGTTCAGCTTCCAACGATTGAGACCCGTGGTTTCTCTCAAGAAATAGCGATGCGTTCAGGTTCTACTTTAGTGTTAACTGGTTTTGAAAAGATTCAAAACAAGTTTGATAAAACAGGTATGGGGCAACCAGACTTTCAGCTTTTAGGTGGGCTTAACAGTTCAGAAAAAACACGAAACGTTTTGGTTATTTTGATAACCCCTGAAGTTCTTGATTCTCCGCTTTCTCCTGAATCTAGAATATCTGGTTTTTAACAGATAGAGGTGTTTAGGCTTTGGTTGAAGATTCTACAGAAACAGGACAAGATGTAGCAGATAATGAAAATCCGCCTTGGGGAGCGACGATTACTCTTGGCGAAACGGTTTATGCTGCTAGTTTGTTCTGGCAGCCTTTGCAAGATCCATCAGACCCTCTCCCTGAAATTAATGAAACAGCAGAAGGTGTTTTCTTAAAACCTGCAGATGTTTATTGTGTAAGAACAGGAAACACCCCTCAATATGGTCTTGGTGTTAACGAGGAAGGACATAAATCTGGTCAGGTTTCTGCTGCTATTGCTTTAGCAGAGGCGTTTTCTGAATTTTCATCTTTTGTTTCTGTTTTTAAGGTAAAAGAAGGCTGGTGGTTTTTAGCTGTTCGTAATGATCTTATTCTTTCTGAAGAAGATGTTCTCTATTTAAACGAAGATGATGCGCAAAGAGCATTCTTTTCTATGATGGCAGTTCCTGACTGGGGACGTAAAATAGCTCCCGCAAGTTGGGGCGTTGATGGCACAATAGAAATGGATTTGGAAGCTGTTTTAGCTAACAGCCGGCAAGTCAAGCTGCGCAATTTAAGAGGCATAAAAGAGAAAAAAGCTTTAATTATTATTGGTGCAGGAGCTTTACTCGCTCTTTGGATTTTAGTGAAAGTTTTTGGCTCGTTATTTGGAGGCAATAGCAACCGTATCATTGCTGTAGCACCGCCGTCTAAAGTAAAAAAAGAAGTGCAGGTTAAAGAAACAATCTTTCAAAAAGAAGAGGTAAAAAAACCTTGGGAAGATTTGGCTGTACCTGATGATGTTTTGAAGTATTGCTTAGAAACAATCAACCAGTTGAAGCAGGTTACTATTCCAGGTTGGGGTGTAAATGAATTTGCATGCAATCCTGTTGGTGTTTCTGCTTCATGGAAGAGAGAATGGGGCAGGATAGAATGGCTTAATAGGTCATTTGATGAAAATAATATAAGGTTTGCAAATAGGGTTCTTTCTCCTGATGGCAATAGTTTTTTTGGTGTTATGCTCCTAACAAATGTAAGGTTTGCACAATCAACACCGAATTTATCTAAAACTGAAATTGTCAATGAGCTAAATGAGTTTTTCCATAGCGTTAATGTGCCAGTTACGGTAACAGAAACTAAGATTGACAGAAAAGAAGCAAAAAAAGGCTTTTCACTTAAAACAGAAGAAAGTATTGTTAGTATTAAATTTAGCTTTAATTCACAATATGATCCTTTAATGTGGTCTCGTGTCTTGACGATGTTTCAAGGTCTTGAGATTATTACTATAAGGTACACTCCTAGCACCAACACTTGGGTTTATGAAGGACAAATCTATGAACGGGCATCTTAATAAATATTTCTTTATAATGTTAGTTTTACTAACTTTTTCTCTGATGGCGGTACAAAACAAATCGATATCACAAGATTTGTTTGATGACTCGTTTTTAGGAAGTGCAGTTACAGATAAAACAACACCTAAGATTGGTTCAGAAAAAACTTCTGAGGCTGACAGTGAAAATGCGGCGAGTAAAGCTGTAGAAAAAATTAATAATAAAGCGGTTGAAGCTAAAGAAAAAACAGCAATTAAAATACCTTCTATTATTAAGAACTCTGAGAAAAAAGATGATGCTAAGAAGAATACAAATGGAAAAGATCCTTTAGTAAATTTGAATGCCGAGAAAAAAACCTATAAAACAGTATCAGATTTAGCGTCTTCTAATCTAAAAAAGGATTTGCTGGCACAAATAGCAAAACCTAGTGTTGATATTTTAGGGATAACTCCATCTGAAATCTTTAGGCAGATGGCTGATTTAGAAAGAGAAAATGCCCTTTTAAATTTAGAAATACAAAGACAGAAACTTCAAACTACGATTGAAGAAATTGAAAGAGGAAGAAGAGCTGCGGAAGAAGAAGAAAATGCTGCTCAAAAAGAAGCTGAGCTTAAAGAACAAGAACTTCAGCTTCAAAAAGAGCGTGATGATCAAGAATTTTTGTTAAAACAGCAAGAACTTGAGAATGAACAAAAGAAAATCTTCTTAGCTGATGAAAAAGATAAATATATTGCAACGCTAAAGAAGAGCTTGGAAGATCAAAGACGTGTTCTTATGGAAAGAATAAACGATCTTGAAAAGCAAAATACCGATGAAAAGAAAATAAAAGAGGCCTTTATTAAGCAGACTGGCGAGACTATAAAAGCCCTTTCTCAGATTGCTGAAAAGAAAATTGTTGATGTTGAAACTGTTGCTAAAATGTCTTGTCCTGTATGTAAGGTTTGCGAGGTATGTCCTGTTTGTGAGGAATGCCCAGATGTCGAAGAGATCTTGGAGCAGCATAAAGAAGAATTTAAATGCAAAAGTTCTGGTGGCAGTGGTGAAAACGGTGAAAATAGAGCTGCAGATCTTTATTCTATAGTTGAAATCAAAGGTCAGAATGATGACTTGATAGTAAGGTTAGCTACAGCGGAAGGTTTGAACTTCTTTGTTAAGAAAGGCACCGTTCTTAACAGTGGTCATATTGTAAAAGATATAAAGAAAAACCAAATTGTTTTAGAAAAGGACGGTCAAGAAGAAATTATAGCTTTCCCTGTTGGTGGAATAATGGCAGTAGAGCCGGCATCAAAAGTTGAAGATGAAGACGTTGACTCTGAGACAACAGAAGACCTTGCTCCTGCTAAAACGGAAGAGAAACCTTCAGGAAGGCCAACAAAGAAAGCTAAAAATCCTAATGATACCAATGTTAATGTTAGAGCGCCGTTTACTATGAAAAAATAGTTTTTTACAAATTTATTTTTAAAGAAGTAAAAAATGCCAAAAATAAGAAAAAGATTTGATGCCCCAGATGGTACAGAACCAAGCAGTTCTGGTGGAGGTGTCGGTCTATCTGATTTAGCCAACCAAGCGGCTTCTGGCGGAGAAGGGCAACCAGGTCAACCTTCTTCTGAAGATACGGCAATTAAAGCTTTAGAAGGTTCTGATGTTCAAGGTCAAGTAGCAGAATTTTTTGCAGATGGTAATGAGCTTATAACAGCGGTTGAGGGCTCCCTTAATTTAAAAGAAGACACAAGAAGTTTATTAGCGTTATTTTCTAATGGTCGCTTTTTAGTTTGCGATACACATAAGTTTGACGGCCGTGTTTTAAGCTTTGAAGTTATGGCAAGAAAACGCCGACTTCAAGTTGCTAAGCCAGAATATGTTCCGATGGCTTTAGTTAAAGCTGTTTATCAATATGCTGCTGATGCTGCTAATAGCAAAATACAAATAGGTGTAAGTAATGGCGAAGATGATCAGCTGCAGATGCAGCGAGATTTCGTTACAATTATTTCTCGAGCGGCTAAAATTAAAGTTTCAGATATTCATATCATTGTGGCTGACCATACGCAGGTTATTTTTAGAACCAACGGCATTATGCAGACTGAAATGGAGTATAATAAGGATTGGGGAGAATCGTTTGTTAGAGCGGCTTTTGCTTCCGCTGATATTTCTGATGCTAACTATAGCCAAAACGAATATCAGGGAGCCCAAAAATTGGGCAGAACACCTCTTAGGGGGTCCAAGGGACGCTTAATGCTTCCTAAAAACGTGCTAGCTATCAGACTTCAATTTAACCCGATTGCTTTTGGTTCACAGTATCTTGTTATGCGTATTCTTTATGCCGATGATGACCCTGAGCATGCCGGCGATTTAACCAGTTTGGGTTATACCGAAGTTGAAGCCGAAATGTTTTTCCGTATGAGGTCAGTGCCTATTGGTCTTTGTATTGTTGCGGGTCCTACGGGATCTGGAAAGTCAACGACGCTGCAAAGAAATATGATTAGTCTTTTACAGGAAAGAAACTTTGAGTGTAATCTTTTGACGGTGGAAGATCCCCCTGAATATCCTATTCCTGGTGCAAGGCAGATGCCTGTTACCAATGCGAATACGGAAGCTCAAAAAGATGAACAGTTTACCAAAGCATTGTCCGCAGCGCTTCGTTCCGACCCTGATATTATTATGGTGGGAGAAGTCCGAACGCTTTCCGCAGCCCAGCTTTCGTTTAAAGGCGCTCTTTCAGGGCACGGTATGTGGACAACCTTGCACGCTAATAGTGCGCCTGCGGTTGTGATGCGACTTCGAGATATGGGAGTTGAAACGTTTAAACTTAACGATCCTGAAATTATGAAAGGGCTTATATCTCAGCGTTTGTTCCGAAGGCTGTGTCCTCATTGCCGCATACCTGCATTAGAGCAGTTAAACCACCCCGCGGTTGAACGTTTAAAGATAGCCTTGGGGGATTTCGGTTTGGAGCAGAGTTTCTTAAAAGGGCCAGGTTGCAAGCATTGCGATTACCGAGGTATTAAGGGAAGAGTTGTGGTTGGAGAACTGATTATGCCTGATGCAACTTTTTTGGAACTTTTAGTTTCGAACCAAACGAGAAAGGCAATAGATTACTGGACAGGTGATTTGAATGGCAGAACAATGAAAGATGCTGCTATTGAGCGTATGCTTAGAGGAAAGTTGGATATTGAAGAGGTCGAACGTTGGTGTGGTCTTTTGGATCAAAAACCTGTGTATTGATTTTTTATTCATTATAACTTATTAATAATACTTGTGTTGAAAATAGTTTAAAATAAGAAGAACAGATGGCAAAAGCAGTCTCAAACGAGAAAAGAACGTCACTAGCAAAAGCTGCGAAACAACTGAGTGTTGCGGAACAGTATTATGCTAGGCTTATATGTTCTATGAGCAGTAAAACAAGGTTAAAAATTTATCGTAAACTTGCTTCTTTGCTTCATAACCGTTTTTCTCTTATGGACGCTTTGGAACGTGTTCATAATATTATCACAAACAATGGAAAAAAACCTAACGAACCTATGGCTTTAGCTCTTGCTAGCTGGTCAAAAAATCTATCAAATGGTCAATCTTTTTCCGAAGCGTTAAAAGGCTTTGCCCCTAACCGAGAAAGACTGATGCTTTCTGTGGGTGATGTTTCCGATCTTGAAAGCGCTTTAAACAACCTTATTAAGGTGGCAGAGGGTTCTGCCAAAATGATTGGTCCTATCATCTCGGCGTTGGCATATCCAGCGTTCTTGGTGATTATGACGGTTGCTGTGGTTTATGCTATTGGTGCATACATGGTTCCTCCTATGATTGAGGCGGCTCCTGATACGATTTGGCGAGGCGTTGCAAAAGATGTTGTTGGCTTGTCTAACTGGATTATTAAATATTGGGCTTTAGCTTTTGCTGTGCCTCCTACTTTATTCATAATTATATATTTCACCTTAGGAAACTGGACAGGATTTATAAGAGTTATTTTTGATAGGTTTCCTCCTTGGTCAATTTATCGAGTATTTACTGGGGTTTGCTGGCTTTTAGCGCTAGCTGCTTTGGTTAAAGCAGGAACGCCAGTTTCTATTGCTTTGCGTTCTTTGCGGGCAGATTCTAATCGTTACTTAAGGGAAAGAATTGATAAAGCCTTAGTTTACGTTAATAACGGTGATAACTTAGGTGATGCTTTGTTTAAAACAGAAACAGGGTTTCCTGATGAAGAGATTATTGGAGACCTTAGAATTTATTCAGAATTGGATAATTTTGAAGCCGCATTGGATCAAATGGCTAATGATTGGCTGGAAGAAAGTGTAACGGGTATTGCTGATAGAGCCGCTCTTCTTAATACAATCGCAATCTTAATGGTCAGTGGTGTGATTGCTTGGGCGGTTATGGGTGTGTTTGAAATGCAAAACCAAATCACGAATTCGATGAAATAAAATCAATAATTTTTGAAGAATTGTTAAAGGAACTTTTTTTAAAAAAGTTCCTTTAATTTTGTGTAGGTAATAATATTTATGCTTATGTAGAGAATAACGATGCTCTAAAAGCTGTCGCTTTTGTCCTAGCGGACGGCTTTTACTTTTATAAAAGTAAAAACAAAACTTTTTTAAGGAATATCAGCAATAATCTGAGCTAAATCTTTCATATCTGAAAAAACACATCTTGCCCCAGCGTCTTTTAGCACGTCATTATGACCAGTTTGACAGTGGCTTCCTCCAGTAAAACCAATAACATTCATACCAGCTTTTTTGGCGCCCTTTATACCCGATGGACTATCTTCAACAACGAGGCATTTAACAGGGGCTATCAGCATTTTTTCTGCGCAATAATAAAAAATATCAGGGGCAGGCTTACCGTTTCTAACAAGGTTAGTGCTGAAAATATGAGGGGCAAAAAAGTCATATAATTTGGTTATTTTTAAAGTGCTTTCAAGGCGTTCTGGCTTGCTTCCAGAAGCGATGCATACTGGAAGAGTATTTTTTTTAAGGAATTGCTTAATACCTTTAATAGGTTTTAAAGTTTTGGCAAAAACGTTTAAAGTTTCCTGCATAACGTCGTCTTCGAAATTATCAGGAATAGTAATGCTTTGCTCTTCTTGCAGGATCCTATACATTTCTTCGGTTTTCATACCAGTAAAACGTTTTACAATATCTTGATATGTTATTTTAAAACCTAAACTAGAAAGCATTTTGGCTTCCGTTTGGCAGCCGCCTACTTCACTATCAATTAACACTCCGTCGCAGTCAAAAATAATTAATTCAATCATTGTTACTTCCATTACTACAAGTTAAGTCAGATTCCGTTGCCGCTAAGACAATTTTTTTAGATGTTTCATAATCAAAGCCGCCTCTTGCCATTTTACCTAGTTCTTTTTTTATGCTATTTTCAAGCAGTTTTTTGCGAAAAGGCCCGATTTTTTTCTTGCGAGCAAAATTAACAGCGGCAATAAAATCGGTATTATAATTATTGGCATCATCTAAAGAAGAAAGAACTTTAGAAATAGTTTCGCTTTTTATGCCTTTTAAAGCTAGCTTTTGTTCAATTATCTTTTTTGATTTTCCCTTTGCAAAAAGTTCTTTTACCTTATTTTCAGCATAGCGTTCATCAGATAGGTAGTTATATTCTTTCATTTTAGAAATGATATTATTAATAGAGTTTTCAGCATTTTGAACATCTATGCCATTGTTTTTTGCTTTTTCTATGCGCCTTTTTAGGACATCTTTAAGACTTTTTTCGGTAGCTTCATAGCGGCTTAAATAAAAAAGAGCAATTTTTTGCAATTTTTCTGCGGATAAGGTATTTTGTTGCTTTTTGCTTGAGGACATCATAAAAGCGTATTATCTCCTTGTTGATAGTCTTTTTTATTTATATGGGATTTTAAAAACTGTGAATAGTAGTAATTTTGATATAATTCTGCCTTTTTTAATTGAAAATGATTCTATAAGGGGTCGTTTTTCAAGATTAGATGAAACTGTTAATGTCATTTTGAGCCAGCATCAGTATCCTTTAGCAATCGGCGGCGCTCTTTGTGAGTCTATGGCATTAGCTGCGATTTTGGCATCAACACTTAAAATTGATGGTACTTTCACACTGCAAGCCCAAGGAAACGGTATTATATCTCTGCTTGTGGTTAATATTTTTCAAGATGGCAAAATGAGAGCTTTTGCTAAATATGATGAAGAAAAGTTAAAAACAGCACAAATAAAGAGAAAAACTGAGAATATGTTAGAGCCTACACCTCATCTGCTAGGAGGAGGTTATTTAGCCTTTACCGCGGAACAGGGAGAAGAAAGATATCAAGGAATTGTTGCTTTAGAGGGAAATACTTTGGCAGAATGTGCTAATAAGTATTTTATAAAATCAGAGCAGATTGATACAGCTATTAAAATTGCCGTAAAAGAACCTAACGACAAGAGAGGTTGGCAGGCAAGCGCTGTGATGGTTCAAAAAATGCCTCAAGAAAAGAAAGATGCAGTTATTTCTCAGGACGACGATGATGATGTTTGGCGCAGTGCTGTTATTTTCTTAAGTTCGCTTCAAGATAATGAAATGCTTAGCTCTAGTAATAGTCCAGAGGAAATCATTTATCGTATTTATCATGATAATAATTTAAAAGTTTTTGAGAAAAAGCATATTAGTTTTGGTTGCAGTTGTTCTAAGGAACGAGTTGAAAATACGCTTAAAACATTTTCGAAAGAAGAGCTGGCTGATATGAAAGAAGAAGGTAAAGTAAAAGTTAAATGTCAGTTTTGCTCCAGAGAATATATTTTTAATGATGGAGACTTATAATGAAAAAGATTCTATGTGTTTTATTAATGTTTGTAATGACGGCTTGTGCCGCAGTGAAAAAAACAGAAATAAAAAATTATGATATTTCATTCGATGATGGCGAAATCATTACTTTAGATGCCAAGGAAATGAAAATAAAGATTCTGTATGAGCCGCCATTTAAAGCTCCTAATATTGAACATTTAATGCCATATCCTCTAGAAAAAGCTATTCTTGGTTGGGCTAAAGCTAAACTTAAGGTTTCAGGAAAGGGCGAAAATATTGCGGTATTTACCATAAATAATGCCAGTGTTGTTCAAGCGATAACAGATGAAGGGCTTTTAAAAGGCGGAGATAGGGAAACTTATAAAGCAAATGTTGAAATATCATTAGAAATTCAAGACTATAAAGGCGGCAAAACAGAAGCCGTTGCAAATGCCTGGCAGGATTATACCCGTCCTTTGGTTATGACATTAAGCCAAAGAGAAGAAGTTTGGTTTAATATGGTAAAAGACGTTACAAATGATGCTGGGGGTAAACTTGAGGCTACTATAAAAGAGTTTTTATCAAGTTATATTGTAGAAGAATAACAGCACATTTCTTATCATAAATTTATAGCAATCAAGGGATAAGTTTTTTCTTATCGGTTTTGGTTGCTATAAATTTTTTTAATATTATAATTATGTCTAATTTTTTGCAGTTCAGTCTTTTTGCGAAAAAGAATAATAATGTCTAATAAATATAATCTCAGGTGAAAAATGAATAAAATTGATGCTTTAATATCTAAAGTTAAAAGTCTTGACTCTAATCTTTCAAACAAAGATTTCCTGCTTACTTGGGAACAAACAAAAGATGAGCTTCTCTCTGTTTTAACAGTTGCAGAAGCTTTAAAAACATTTAGAGATAACAACGTGTCTCCTAAAATTTTTGATTCTGGCATAGGTGTTTCTTTATTCCGTGACAACTCAACTAGAACCAGATTTTCTTTTACATCTGCTTGTAATTTGCTCGGTTTAGGTATGCAAGACCTTGACGAAGGCAAATCACAAATCGCTCATGGTGAAACAGTTCGTGAAACTGCAAATATGATTTCTTTTTTAGCCGAAGTTATAGGAATTCGTGACGATATGTATTTAGGTGCAGGAAATGCCTATATGCGTGAAGTTGGTGAAGCTCTTGATGACGGTTTTGAAAGTGGTGTTTTACCTCGCCGTCCAGCTATTGTTAACTTACAATGCGATATCGATCACCCAACACAGGCAATGGCTGATTTTGCTTGGCTCATAGAGCATTTCGGTTCTCTTGAAGCATTAAAAGGTAAAAAAATTGCAATGACTTGGGCTTATTCTCCAAGTTATGGCAAGCCTTTATCTGTACCTCAAGGTATAATCGGTCTTATGACAAGATTTGGTATGGACGTATCTTTAGCGCACCCAGAAGGCTATAACCTTATACCTGACGTGGTTGAAGTTGCACGTAAAAATGCCAAAGAATCAGGCGGCAATTTTACCGCTGGTAATTCTATGGAAGATGCATTCAAAAATGCTGATATTGTTTATCCAAAATCATGGGCACCTTATGCTGTTATGGGCAGAAGAACAGAATTGTTAAGAAATAATGACCATGCAGGTCTTAAGGATCTCGAAAAAGAATGTCTTGCCAACAATGCTAAGTTTAAAAACTGGGAATGCACAGAAGAAAAAATGAAGCTTACTAAAGACGGTAAAGCTCTTTATATGCATTGCTTACCTGCAGATATTTCTGGTGTTTCTTGCAAAGAAGGTGAAGTTGCAGCTTCTGTTTTCGATAGATATAGAATCGAAACTTATAAAGAAGCAGGCTGGAAACCTTATATCATTTCTGCTATGATTCTTTGTCGTAAGTTCAAAAATCCTGCTGAAGTACTCGAGAACATTAAAAAACAAGCTCCTAAGAGAGTTATGTACTAATTTTTATTGATTAAATTTTTTAGAAAAGAGAGAAAAATGGAAAATAAAATAATGGAAGCGGCAAAAGGTTATGCCGATGATATGACACAATTTTTGCGTGATATGGTTGCTATTCCTTCCGAAAGCCGTCAAGAAAAAGAAGTTATCTTAAGAATTAAACAAGAAATGGAAAAAGTTGGCTTTGATGAAGTTCGCATTGATAAAATGGGAAATATTCTTGGCCGTGTTGGTAGTGGTAAACATGTTATAGCAATGGATGCCCACATAGATACCGTTGGTGTTGGTGATCCTGAAGCTTGGAGACATGACCCATATAAAGGCAAACTTGAAAACGGCGTTATTTATGGCCGTGGCGCTACTGACCAAGAAGGCGGAATGGCTTCTATGGTATATGCTGCTAAGATTATTAAAGATCTTAAACTTGAAGATGATTTTACACTTTGGGTAACTGGCACTGTTAATGAAGAAGATTGCGATGGTCAATGCTGGCAGTATATTCTTAAAGAAAAAGTTTTGAATCCTCAGCCAGAAGTTGTTGTTATTACTGAACCAACCAATCTCAATATTTACCGCGGTCATAGAGGCCGTATGGAAATCGGAGTTACAACCAAAGGCGTTTCTTGCCATGGTTCTGCTCCTGAGCGTGGCGTTAATGCTGTTTATAAAATGGCAAAAGTTATCAATGAAATTGAAAAACTTAATGATCGTATCAAAGATGATGCTTTCTTGGGTAAAGGCACGGTTACGGTTTCTTACATTGATTGTAAGACCCCATCACTATGCGCTGTTCCTGATAGAGCATACATTCACCTTGATCGCAGACTTACTGCAGGCGAAACCAAAGAAAGCGCTGTAGCTGAAGTCAAAGAAGCTGTTAAACTTGCTGGTGTTGAGGCTGATGTTGAAGTTCTTCGTTATGACGTTCCTAGTTATACAGGTTTCTCTTATGAAGTTGAAAAATATTATCCAACTTGGGTTTTAGAAAGAGAGCATAAAGCTTGCAAAGCGGCAGTTGAAGCCTATAAATCAACCATTGGCGGTGAGCCTAAAGTTGACAAATGGACATTCTCAACCAATGGTATTGCTACCATGGGTATGATGGGAATTCCAACGGTTGGTTTTGGTCCTGCAAATGAGATTTATGCGCACTCCATTGATGACCAATGCCCTGTTGAACATTTAGTTAAAGCAGCTGCTTTCTATGCTGCTTTCCCTCAAAAATATTTAGCTGAAAAATAAAATTTGTTTTTTTAAATATTTTTTAAATGTGACATAAAAACAATATAGCCCGTTTTTCTATAGGAAGACGGGCTATATTTTTATGTTTTAGTTGACAATTAGATGTTTTTGTCCAATATACTGGAATTATGAAAGCCACTTTCTTTAAAGAGGATTTGAGATGTCAAAAAGAAAAGATAGTGCTGAAGCTAGATTTTTAGCTTTTAAAAGCAGGGGTGTGGCCGGAGAGTTTCTTAGCGGCGCTAAAAATATATTAAAAAAAGCACAAGAAGATAATAAGTCTTTAGAACCACAAGATTTATCGAAGACAAACCTTGTTGCTGTTGTGCGCAAATATTTTCCAGATTTTTGGAATAGTTCAGAATGTGGAATTCGTTGGAATAACAATTGTTATTCATATGCTTGTAACGATCCTTTTGGTCATAAAGGTAAGCCTCAGCCAGGAGAAAAAGCTGGACACTGCTGTGAGAATATGACTATCGCTGATGTTACTAGAGCATCTATCAAAGATGGATTAGTTAAAGCTGAGTTAGATAAAAAAGGCAATCCTATTCCTAAAGACGGCTGCTATGTTGTAGCTTTAGTCGTAGCCGAAGATTATGATTATCATTGGTATCGCCAAGATGAAAATGGGAAATGGACTCACAAAATGGGTTCATCAGACACTTTTGATGTTGATGCTGGAGGGCAAGTAATTACAGACCCTAGATATTGCAATCGTGGCTTGTATGATCAATTTGGCGGCTTCTTTTATGTTCCTAATAACGGAATTAGGATTGGTGAAAAAGCAAGAAGATATAAAAAAGCAACATTTGAAGATGATTATAAACGTCATTTAGATAAACTTGATGAAAAATCTCGCAAAAAACTAAGCAAAGTTGTTGAAAAATGTGGAGTTTTTGTTGATAAGAAAAATATAGCAAATCAAAACTCTAGTTTTATAAATATGGTTAATAGAGGGAAAAGCCGTTAAAAAGCTTCCTCTTTATTAGAGAATTTGATATTTTTCTTTCTTAATAAAAAAGATAACTGGTATTTAACAAATACTAGTAAATCCTAGTTGGAGTTTATTACATTGCTTGAAGAAAAAATAGTCAAAGCTCTGCAAAGTTTAAATGGCGGAGAATTTAAACCTAAAAATAAAATAGGATTTAATGAGGCAAAAGATATTTTGAATGATATTCTGCAAGGCAAGTATCAAAAAGAAAACTATTTTTTGAATGAGAAGTATGAAGGCTCAAATAAAAGCCAAGAACAATTTAGCACAGGAGATATAAGCGTTTTCAGACTTTGTGCGGTCACCAAACTTGGCGAAGGGGTTAGTGTCAATTTGGGCGGCATAGTTTATGATGAACCTTTTTTTGCGGTTCTTGCGGCTTTAAATGCTAATAATAAGGAAGTCTTACCTGTAGCTAAGAATTACGATACTTATAAAGCGTTGTTAAAAAAAGCAGAAATGGGTCTAAAAAAAGGTGTTTTCCAGTCTGACTTTTTGAGCAAGATTCAAATCTTTTTTAAAGAAGGCGATTTTATCGACGGCAAGGCCGAGCCTATGTTTGATGTTATAACTATTAAAAAAGAGCAATTTGAAAAACTTCAAGCCAAGGGTTTTGCATCATTTTCTCAAAACGGCAGCATCAAGTTGTTTGAGCTTTACAAAAATCCGGATTTTAAATGAAAATAGTTTTACAGAGAGTTTCTAAAGCATCTGTTGTCGTAGATAATAAAATGATAGCAGATGTAGCTAAAGGCTTTTTAATTTTGTTTTGCGCAGAGATTGACGATAAGGAAGAAGATGCCAAATATCTTGCGTCAAAGATTATAAAAATGCGTATTTTCAGCGATGAACAAGATAAAATGAATCTTTCTATCAAAGATGTTGGGGGACAAATTCTAGCGGTTAGTCAATTTACACTTAGCGCTGATTGGAGAAGAGGCAACCGCCCCAGTTTTTCGAAAGCGGAAAAACCAGAAAGAGGCAATGACTTATATAATAAGTTCTGCTCTTATCTTGAAGAAGAGGGAATTGAGGTTCAAAAGGGCATTTTCGGTGCTAAGATGGAAGTCGAACTTCTTAATGATGGACCTGTTACCATTATAATGGATTCAAAAAATTAGAATTGTCCGTGTCTAGATATCTATAACATTAATTGTTTTTTGCCTTAATGCTTAGCGTCCGTTTTTAGCATTTTTTATAACAGCGATGTTAATAGCCGAGTTACTTGCTTCGGTAATCGGAGCGGGCTTATTATCATTAGATTTTTCTTCAAGATAACGCTGTTTGTTATCTAATATTTTACGGTTTATTTCTGACTTGTCAGGTGAGACAGACGCTTTTTCTAATGTTTTTGCTCTATCTAAGCCCTCTTTTTTAGTTGAGGAAAGCTTATCATCTTTAGGATTATGATGTTTTTGATCTTGTTCTTTTAAAACAAATTTCATCAATCTTGGAAAAATAGGTTTAAGTTTTTCTGCTATGCTTCGTCCTAGTTCTGTATTGCGAGCCAAAAAAGTTAAACAAACAAACTGTAATGAGCTAGAAAAAGGAACGCCAACCAAAATCACACTCGTTGTACAAACAAGAGCAACTTTAACTTTATGTGGTATTTTATTCCAATATCTTTTAAAGAATCCGGGCTTTTTTTCTGACATTATAAAGCTTTCATATTGTTTTTTCTTTAAAAATAATAATACACTTATTTAACATTATTACTATCTTGATTTCTAGGTGTTACGACTAAAGATATTGTGGTATCATTAGTTCCAGAATTTTCTAATTGGATTGTAACAACCCTGGCTCTGCGTACATAGGTCATACTGCTGATTTTGGAACGTATGATGGCAACCTCCTGCCAATTAAACTTAGGCATTTCCGACATATAAAAATCAAACATTGAGCTTACATTGTATGGTGCAGAAAAAACAATTTTGCCTGTCCAAGATTCGCCGCTTCCTAAAACAACGGTGCTGTCTAAATCCATAATAGTTTTCTCAGGGAAAGGCAGGTCAGGAAATTGAGCAAAAGAAGCAGGAATCGCTTCTTCTTCTGTTCCCGATATGCTTCGGTTCGAAGCAACAGGGGCAAAACTGCTGGTGCAGCCTTGAATAACCATTAACAGAGAAAAAACACATATAATTCTAAACATAAGTTTTCCACCTTAGACATATACTAAAATATTTATAATCCTTTTTAAAATACACAAAAAAGAAAAAATATCAAAGCAGTTGTTTAAAAATAGGGAAATCTTTTTATGTTTTTTTTACCTTTATGCTTGCTTTGATTGTGGATTCAAACATAAACTAAAAACCATCTTATTTTTTTAAATTTTTTGGGAGTAGTTAAGATATGCGTATTGCTATGATAGGCACAGGCTATGTTGGTTTGGTCTCTGGTGCCTGTTTTTCAGAATTTGGAATAGATGTTATCTGCGTAGATAAAGATCAAGAAAAAATTACAAAATTAAAAAACGGAATTATTCCTATTTATGAACCTGGTTTGGATAAGCTTGTTGAAAGCAATAAAGAGGCAGGACGTCTTAATTTTTCAACCGATATTAAAAGCGCAGTCAAAGGGGCTGACGCTGTTTTTATTGCTGTGGGAACACCGACTCGCAGAGGTGATGGTCACGCTGACTTGTCATATGTTTATCAAGCTGCAAAAGAAGTGGCTGAAGCGATTGAAGGTTATACTGTAATTGTTAATAAATCGACCGTTCCTGTCGGCACAGGTTCCGAGGTTGAAAAAATTATTAAAGAAACTAACCCTAAAGCTGATTTCGATGTTGTTTCTAATCCTGAGTTTTTAAGAGAAGGCTCGGCAATTAATGACTTTATGCGTCCAGATCGTGTTGTAATTGGCACATTATCTGAACGTGCTCGGGAAGTTATGCGCAAGCTTTACAGAGTGTTATATTTAATTGAAACACCGATCGTTTTTACTTCCAGAGAATCTTCGGAGCTGATTAAATACGCATCTAATGCCTTTTTAGCCGTTAAAATTACCTTTATTAACGAAATGGCTGATATTTGTGAAAAAGTTGGGGCAAATATTCACGATGTTGCTAAAGGAATGGGGCTTGATAACCGTATTGGCAAAAAGTTTCTGCACGCAGGTCCGGGGTATGGCGGTTCTTGCTTTCCTAAAGATACTTTGGCTTTAGTTAAAACTGCTCAAGAAGCCAAAGCACCAACAAAATTGGTTGAAGCAACCGTTGAAGTTAATAACACTCGTAAAAAAGAAATGGCTAATAAAATTGCTAATGCCTGTGATGGTTCAGTTGAAGGCAAAACGGTAGCTATCCTTGGTTTAACATTTAAACCTAATACTGATGATATGAGAGATTCTCCTAGTTTAGATATTGTTCCTGCGTTGATTGCCAAGGGTGCGAATGTTAGGGTTTTTGATCCTCAAGGTATGGAAGAAGCTAAAAAGCAAATTTCTGATGTTATATGGTGTGAAGATGCGTACGATGCTATGAAAAATGCAGACGTTATGGCGATTGTAACCGAATGGAATGAATTTAGAACGTTGAATATTGAAAAAACAAAGGCTGCAATGAAGGGAAGAGTAATTGTTGATTTACGAAATGTCTTTGATCCTGAAGATATTCGTAACGAAGGCTTTACCTACTATAGCATTGGCAGAAAATAATAAAATTTAATGGAGGTTTTTTATGGGAATTAATACGGTTGCAACAAAACCATTCGAAGGTCAAAAACCTGGAACATCAGGTCTTCGTAAAAAAGTTAAAGTTTTTAGTCAAAAAAATTATCTTGAGAATTTTGTTCAATCGGTTTTTGATTCCCTTGAAGATTTTCAGGGAAAAACCTTGGTTGTCGGCGGAGATGGTCGCTTTTTTAATCGTCAGGCAGTACAAGTTATTTTGAAAATGGCAGCAGCTAACGGCTTTGGCAAAGTTATGGTTGGGCAGAAAGGACTTCTTTCAACCCCAGCGGCATCTTGCGTCATTAGAAAGCATAAGGCTTTTGGAGGCATAGTTTTATCTGCTAGCCACAACCCTGGTGGGATTGACGATGATTTTGGCATTAAATACAACATTACCAATGGTGGCCCTGCTCCTGAAAAGATTACTGAAGCTATTTATGCTAAGACTCAAAGTATAGAGGAATACCGTATTTTTGATGCTCCTGATGTCGATATTGACAAGGTTGGCAGTTTCAAACTTGGCGATATGGACGTTGAGGTTATTAATTCAGTATCAGATTATATCGAACTTATGGAAAAGCTTTTTGATTTTGATTTAATCAAACAATTATTTACAGCCAGCAAGTTTTCTATGTGTTTTGATGCAATGAATGCGGTTACGGGACCTTATGCTAAAGCCATTTTTGAGGATAAGCTTGGAGCAGAAAAAGGCACGGTCGTTAATGGCTATCCATTAGAAGACTTTGGAGGCAAACACCCCGATCCTAATCTGGTTCATGCTAAATCACTGGTCGATTTAATGAATAGCAGTGATGCTCCTGATTTTGGGGCGGCCTCTGATGGCGACGGCGATAGAAATATGATATTAGGCAAGGGCTTTTATGTTAATCCAAGTGATAGTCTTGCTGTGTTAGTGGATAATTTCTGGCACGTTCAAGGATATAGCAGAGGTCTGAAAGGTGTTGCTCGTTCAATGCCAACGAGTTCTGCGGTTGATGTTGTTGCCAAAGCTCACGGAATTCCTTGTTACGAAACACCGACTGGCTGGAAATTCTTTGGCAATCTTATGGACGATAATAAGGTTACTATTTGCGGCGAAGAAAGTTTTGGCACAGGTTCTTCACACGTTAGAGAAAAAGATGGCATCTGGGCAGTTTTGTTTTGGCTGAATGTTATTGCTACCAGAGAACAATCTGTAGAAGAAATAGTTAAGGCTCATTGGAAAAAATATGGACGCAACTACTATTCAAGACACGATTATGAAGCCATTAATGCCGATAAAGCTAATCAGATGGTTGAAGAGCTAAGGGGCAAACTTGAAGGCTTAAAAGGCAAAGATCTGGGAGGCTATAAAGTCGCAAATGCTGATGACTTTGCTTATAAAGATATGGTTGATGGCAGTGAAAGCAAAAAGCAAGGGATTCGTCTTTTGTTTGAAGACGGTTCTCGCATTGTTTATCGTTTATCTGGAACCGGAACCGAAGGTGCAACTCTTAGAGTTTATATTGAAAAATATGAAAAAGATGCCAAGAAACACGATTTAGATCCTCAAGAAGCATTAAAAGACTTAATAAAGATTGCAGAAGAAACGGCTAAGATAAAAGAATGGACAGGTCGTGCTGAGCCTGATGTTATAACCTGATAAATTTTTTACTTAAATTTAACGGCTTATCATTCATAATCGTTTCTTAAAATGAATTTTCTTTAGGCTCTTTTTAAGGAAGAGGAATAGCTTTGCGTTTGATTGTATCATTATTGTTATTTCTGATTACAGGTTGTGTTAATCTTGAACAGCCTTCACAGGGTGTAAAGTACACTGAAGAAGATTATCAAGATTTAGCAAAATACGGCGATCCTTTTTCCAGATGGCAGGTTAGCGAGCAAGATTTAATAGGAAACGCTTCAAGCTTAGAAGATTGCAGAGCTGTCTGGAGTGAGCTTAAAGCGGGTAAAAACAAAGCTAAAAAAGAAGCATATTTCAAGATTTTAAAGCTAGCAGAAAAGGGTCTGCCCGAGGCGCAGGAGCTCGTGCTTGGGGTTTATGAAAAAGGCGAGAATATTTCTACCAAAAGGGGTGATTATGTTTGGCTTAAAAAGGCTTCTAATCAAGATTCTGATCTAGCGACATATGAGCTTATTAGGTGGGATAATAAAACTGCTGTTGCGGGACAAGAATTTATTGATAAGTTTATGCCTTATAACAAAATTGGTTTTGCAAGATGGTTTGGTAAAACTTCGAAAGATATTGATGAAATAAAGCTGGCTTTTGCACTTGGTCGTATGTATGACGAGGGAATTGTGGTCAAGAAAGATTATGCTAAAGCGGCGCTATGGTACAATTTTGGTTTTGATTATGTTTTAAAACGAGTAGCTTTTTTAGGAAAAAGCAAAGTTAATTTCGAAGAAGAGCTTTTCTGGGCTTATTCTCTTTATGATGCAACCGATGCTGGCAGTCGGCATTTGGCACGGTGGATTTTAGAAAATAATAAGGACGGCGGCAAATTCGAATATGATTTAGCTAAAGCTTTTTATTTTGGAAAAAACGAAATTCCGCAAGATCGTGAAGCTGCCTATAAATGGTATTTCAAAGCAGCTTATAAAGGCTATCCCGATGCAATGTATCTTATCGGTGCGGCTTATGATTTGGGTGGTCAGGTCGAAAAAGATAGTGAAGAAGCCGCCAAATGGTATCAAAAAGCCGCTGATGCAGGACAGGAATATGCGATGGTTGCACTGGCTAATATTCTTGCTAAAAGTGATAGGAATCAGGCTCAAATTCTGCTTCAAAAGGCGGTAGATAAAGTTTTAAAATCTAACTCTAGTGAGATTAAAGAAGAAGCCGTCGGCGATCTTTTTACCGCAGTTGTTTCTAAGGGCGAAAATATTTCTAACGCTGTTAACTGGTATCAAAAAGCTGTGGCGGAAGGCAGTGATTCGGCAGGATATAAACTGGGGCAGATTTATGAAAGTGGCAAAGGTGCCGATGTTAACTATCAAGAAGCTGCAAAATGGTATCAAATTTCCGCAGACAGAGATTTTGGAGCGGCTCAAGTTGCATTAGCTAAGATTTATCTAAAAGGTTTAGGAAACGTTAGAAAAGATATTAATTATGCGGTTAAGCTGCTTATGGCAGCGGCAGAAAAGGGAAGTGTAGAAGCTCTTGTTTATTTAGGAAGGATTTATTTAAACGGCGAAAATGTTGTACCTAATTATGACTGGGCAGAAAAATGGTTATTAGAAGCTGCCAGAAGGGATAAAATTGAAGCCGAGGTTTTATTGGGCATTAACTATTTTACAGGAGAAAAGCTGAATAAAGATTTGGATAAAGCATATTATTGGCTAGAAATTACTTCTGACAGGGCTAAGAAAGAAGCTTTAGACATTCTTAATGAAGCATATAATCTGAGAACGGATAAAACCAAGGAAGCTCAAAACAGTTTGTTTTTAGCGTTAGATTTAGCGGTTAATAAAAACAATCCTCAAGCTCAGATGCTTTTAGCAAAATTTTTTGATTATGGTATAACCGATGATTTTGATAGCCAAGAAATAGCGAAATACTGGTATGAGAAAGCAGGTTTAGGCGGCATATCAGAGGCGCTTTTTACGGTTGGCAAAAAATACTTCAAAGGAACTTACGGCTCAGTAGACTATGATAAAGCAGCAAGATATATTGCCGAAGCGGCAAAACAAGGAAACCTCGATGCTGAAGTTTATCTAGGCTGGATTTTGTTAAAAGGGTATGGTTTTACACAAAACACAACAAGAGCCTATGCCTTGTTTGCTAAAGCCGCAGAAAAGAAAAATTCTGCTGCGGAATACTATTTGGGGCTTATTTATGAAAAAGGTCTATTAGGTCAGATAGATATTGAAGAAGCGGTTAAACATTATTTAGAATCATCAAAAGGTGATAATATCTTTGCCCGCAAGAGTTTTTGTGAACTTTATGATAAATCCTTTGTGGAATCGGCAGATAGATTTGCTGCAATTTGGTGTAAAGGAAAAGAGGAATGAAATCGTTAGTAGTTTATATATTTATATTGGTAATGTTTAGTTCTTCTTTAGCAAAGGCTCAAGTTAACATCAGAAGGAATATTCCTGAAGCCGATTTTTTGGAAGAGCATATTGATGTCCCTATAATGCTGATACCAAATTATCGTGATGTTATGAGAGATATGGTTTCTGATTTGTCGGTTTATTTAAAGGGCAGAAATCCAGAATTTGATGTTTTGGCACGGGAAGGTTTATATCTTCTGTTTAGAGGTGAGTGGGAACAAAATTTATATGAACTTAGGCAAGCCCAGCAAGAGGGGTTGGTTTATGATGATGAAAAGTTTATAGCTAGTCTTTTTCGCAATGAGGAAGATGCTCCACCCAAAATAGGGACGCCGATTAGAAGATATTTGCAAAGCATTGATGCCGAAGTGATAGAGGGCATTTTTTGTGATAATAATCCACCAGATAAAGAGACATCTAAAATTATAAAAGATGCAGGGCTTATTACTTTTGGGATAGAACATTGCCGCAGTAAAAATGATGAAGCAAGTGCGGTTAAAGATGCCGCAGTAAAAGAGATTGCTTTGCATATAGACAATGATTTAAAGGCTAAATTTGATAATGTTCCTGAAAAAGCAATGGCATTTGAGAACCCAGAGAATATCAAGTCTTTAAAAGATGTTAGAAATTTTTTAATGGTTGAAGATACAAAAAAGTTTGGCAATCGGGGAGAGTTTATTCTTGCGCTTTCTAATACTAATTACGATATGTTGGTTATAGACCCATTTTTTAAGGGTTCTGAAGCGTTATTGAAAGAAGATATTACCGCTTTAAAGTTTAAAAAGCTCGGGGCAAGGCGTAAAGTTATAGCAAGAGTGAATCTTACAGAAGCAGAAGACTTTAGATATTATTGGAAAAGAGGCTGGAGACTTGGAATCCCTTCTTGGTTGAGAATGATTTCTAAAGAAAATCCTTATGCGATTGTAGTTGAATACTGGAATCCAGAGTGGAAAGAAATTATCGGTAATTATGTTCGTGCGATTTTCGATTTGGGCTTTGACGGCATAATGTTTGAAGGACTTGACGCTCATTTGCGCTTTGAACGATTAACCCCAATTGATTAATATTTTTTAGGAAATAAAATAAATGTCAGAGAAAGATACTTGTTCTTGTCATCATTGCCATTCAGATGAACATCATCACCACACAGAACACGAACATCATCACGAAGGTCATAGCTGCGACCACGGAATTACAGGGCATTGCCACGTATCGGACTTCTCCAATAAGAAGCGCATAATTTTTGTTATGATAATATCATTTCTTTATATGCTTTTAGAGATAGTTTTTGGCTTTTTATCTGGTTCACTGTCTCTTTTAGCGGATGCAGGACATGCCTTTATTGATTCGGCATCTTTGTTGCTGGCATTCTTAGGGTTTCATTTGGCGGGTAAGGAAATAGATGAAAAAAGAAGCTATGGCTATCATAGATTTGAAATTCTAGCCGCCTTTGTTAATGGGCTTTTTTTGGCAGCTATTATCACTTGGATTTTTATCGAAGCGGTACAAAGGATATTAAATCCTGTCGATGTTAATGGCGAAATTGTGTTTGTCGTTGCTTTAGGCGGTTTTATTTTTAATGGAGCATCATTTTTTGTTCTTTTCAAAGGTGATAAGAAAAATCTTAATATGCAAGGCGCTCTTTTGCACGTTGCAGGCGATGCCCTTGCCTCACTGACGGCGATGATTGCGGGAGCGGTCATTGCATATACGGGCTATACAATTATCGATCCCATTTTATCGTTATTATTAGTCGTTATTCTTGGCAAGGGAGCTTATGAAGTTATCAGAAAAAGCGGACATATTTTACTTGAAGGAACGCCTGCGGGTTTTAATCAGGAAGAAGTTAAAAAAACGCTTGAAGAAATTGATGGTATTGAAAACATTCACCATATTCACGCTTGGTCGCTGACTTTAGAAAAACCACTTCTAACGCTTCATATAAAGATAAAAGACAATCATAAAAACGATGACATTTTAAACAAGACCAAAGAAATTTTAAAAGAAAAATGGAATATTGTTCATACTGTAATTCAAATTGAAAAAGATGATTGTCCTGATTCTGAAGGGACATTTTAAACGTTGTTTTAGAGTTTTTATTGCTCTATTTTATCTTCCCAGAAAGTTCTCATAACGCAATCATCTGATAAATCATTTTGCAGGCAGCTGTTTAAGGCATTTTGTTTAGCGGTTTCAGCGTCACCAACACCGCAAGTAGCGCCGATAGATGTAATTAAACCATCAACTCTTTCCGTAAAGCTAGCGCCAAAGCCGGCTTTCTCACATTTTAAAAGAAGTACACAATTGTTATCTGTTTTAGAGCAATTCTCTAAAACGTTCTGAACCGCATCTGTAATATTTTTAAGATTAGACGATGAATAAACGGATTTTGTTCCATAAGCTACCGCAGAGGCAGCAAAAGAATGATTTATAGTGGTTATATTAAATAATAAAGCAAAAACTGTTATCTTAAATTTGATAGAGTTGTTAATCATAAAAAATATTCCTAAAGTCTAAAATAAATATAACCTATTTTATTAATATGTAATGAAAAAAAAATCAAATACGAATATAAAGCTTGCAATATTTATAGTTTTAATTTACATAAAAAAGATGCAAGCTTTTGCTTTTTAGAAAGTTTTGGGTGTTTAAGATATTTTAAAATGGGAATGAGGGATATTTTATGAAAAAGATTTTAATAGGTGCAGCTGTTGCTGCTTTATTTTCGGCGTCATTAGCTGTAAGTGCTAATGCTCAGTCCGCAGGTGCTGGTTATTATGGTGCTGGAGCTGTCCAAACTGGTGGTGCTAGTGGTGCTATTGGTGGTGCTGGTTATGGTGGTGCTGGTTATGGTGGTGCTTATGGGGCTGGTAGTAGTGCTGGAATGGCTGCTGGTGCAGGCGCTGGCGCTGCTGGTGCTGCTGGTGCCGCAGGTGTTGCTGCTGGTGCATTAGGTACTGGTCTTGTCGCTGGTGGTGTTGTTGCTGCTGCTGTTGGCGCAGCTGTTGCTGTTTCAGGCAACGATAGCAAGACAACAACAACTTCTGCTACAAGTGCTACGGCAGACCAATAAAATAGTTTTTTAAACTTAATAAAAAAGACTGCCTTTCTGAGGTGGTCTTTTTTTTATGCTTTTTAAAACTAAACAGATATTATGCTCTAAAATAATTTATCTGATTGCAATCTGTGGATAAGTTGAGACGTTTTAGTGCTTATGGGGCTTCATAAGGCGTTAATACCTGAATTTTTATCGACGGCGTGTTAGGCAGGAAATGTTGAACGCTCTGCCATATGAAACCTGTTTTTAAGTCTTTCCAAAAAAGATTTTCGAAATGCCAATCAAGTTGTTTAGCATAAGATTTTTCTTTAATTACATAAGTTTCGTGCAAAGTATCTACTATTTTTATTTTGCCAACGCCCATAAATTCATAATCCGAATCGATTTTGATGCCATAATTATTATCCTCAGCAAAATCAACAATTCTTTGTGATGTTTGGGGTATAGGTTGTCCGTAAAGATGGCTTGCAATAGGATCATTATGAGCCCAAGCCGTATTAGATAAATTATGCTCAAAACCAATCGTCTTTACTAATCTTCCTTGGGAAGTAATTAAAATGGCATTATCAGCAGAATACCATATTAAATCCTGATTAGAAGCTTGACCTAAAACTAAGACCGAATTTTGTCCTTTGCCGATTTTTGCCGCGATGCAGGCGTATGGAATATTATCCACAACCTGCTTTGTTATTTCAAAATTATCGGGACCATAAAGAGAATATTTAGCTGTTTTGATAACATTGCTAAATGTGCTGTTTTGACACGAAGTAATGAAGAAAAACGTAAATAAAATCAAAACAATAGTTAATCTATTTTTGGATAAAGTCATAAATTTTTTAAGCCTTGTTGAAAACGGGTATTATTTCGAAATATAATTATCGTAAACTACAAGCTTGTGGTATATCAACATTAGAGTTTTGTTTTATAAAAAAAGGTTCGTTGTTTATGAAATTTCATAGTCGTTTTTTTCAATCATTGTTAATTTGCAGTCTTCTTTTGTGTTCCCTAAGCGCTGAGGCACAGAATTTGGGCAGTTTTAATGATAATTTGCTAAATTCTTTGGGTGAGCAGTTACAGACTAATGCCAAAAATGCCAATAACGCATCAAGCCAGCTAGACAATGCAAGAAACAGGCAAACGACAAATAACGTTAACAATGACAGAATCATAAACAACCAAAACCAAATACCCGCGCCAACTAGAATAGAAAAGGATTATTTAAAGCGCCTAAAAGCAGTTTACTTTGATAATTTTGAAAAGAATACCAATAAAGCAAACAGTTCAGCACAGGAAGAAAATCTAAATAACAAAGATGCTAATAATCCAGAGTCTTATTCTGAAGAAACTCTTAAACAGTTTGGATATGACTTATTTGATGGTTCTCAAGATGGGGAACAAAATTTTGGAGCATTATTTAATTCTGTTAGAGATAGTTATGTTTTGGGAATCGGTGACGAGCTTATTCTTACCTATCGTGGGCAAAAAAGTGAGACCGAAACGGTTAAAGTAAATACTGAAGGGCAGATATTTTTAGAAGATTTTTCTCCGTTTGTGGCTTTGGGCCGTAAATTTGCGGATGTTAAAAATCAGATAAAAGATTTAGTTGCTAACAATATGGTAAAAACCGATGTTTTTGTATCTTTGGGTTCAGTCAAAGATTTATCTGTTGTGGTTAGTGGCGAAGTTGAAAAAGCTGGCGTTTATACTCTATCTGGTGTTGCCAATCTTTTTGATGCTCTTCTTAAAAGCGGCGGTATAAAGAAAACAGGTTCACTTAGAAACATTAATATCATTAGAAAGGGAAGAACAATCAATCTTGACCTTTATAACCTTTTGCTTGGTAAAGGTGACGTTAAAGATGTTGCTTTGGCTGACGGTGACCGTATCGTTGTTCCAACAATAGGAAAAACCGTTGCTGTTTTAGGTGATGTTAATCGTCCTGCTATTTATGAGTTAAAGCAAGATGAAATTAAGCAAGACGACGCTTTAGATTATGCAGGAGGAACTTTACGAGGAACCAGCTCAGGCTATAGGTATGTTACGATTTCAGGCAAAGAGAATGGTTTAGACGTTGTTAAAGAGCAAAAATCGGCTAGCTATACAATGAAAGCCAGCGATATCTTAATTGTGATGAGAACGAGGGACAAACAGACGGAAGCTGTATTTTTGGAGGGACACGTTAATGTCCCAGGCGTAAGATCTTTATCTGCTTCATCTAATATCTCATCAATTATCAATGATGTTGAAATTTTTAAAGATAATCCTTATTTGCTTTTTGGTTTGGTTCAAAGACGAGATCCCGCTACTTTATCAAGATTTTTTATCCCTGTTAATTTTTTGCAGGTATTAAATGGCAGTGAAGATTTCTCTCTTGAAGACGGCGACAGAATCATTGTTTTTGGTAGAGATGATATTAAATGGCTGACATCAAAAGATGTGCAAGATGTGTTGAATAAAGAAACGTTGGAATCCAAAAATCCTTGCCTAAATAGGCTTATTTCTGCGGTCTCCTCTGGTTGGACAGATCGTTTTACAGCGGCTACACAGATAAACAGCAAAAATGCAATTAAGAAAGAAGATAAAGAAAATCTTCGTAATACCTCTCGTAATAATAGCGACAATTATGATGATGATAATTATAATAACAATCAGAACAATCGTAATAATTTGAATTCTCAGAGAACAGATAATTCAGATTTTGCTAATAAAACTGATGAAGAGGTCTACTTTTGCCCGGCAATATTTGAAAAATATTTAGATGTTTTACCTTTTATATTAACTAATGTTGTTAATGTTAATGGTGAGGTTAATTTGGTTGGAATTTACCCTGTTGTTGGAAAAGCTCCAGTTTCTTCATTGGTTACAGTCTGCGGAGGTTTAAGTCCTAATGCTGATTTGTCAGCAATTGAGATTACGAGATTTTCTAATAGGGAAGCTTCAGAGAGAGATGTTATCAATGCTAACAAGCAGCCTTTAACCGAAGTTTTTGTTTCAGCTAACGATTATATAAGGTTTAATCAGACCTTTACAGATAGAGAGTCTGGCCACATTAATTTGGTAGGTGAGTTTAAAAGACCTGGATTTTATTCCATTAAGAAAGGGGAGAAACTTTCTGATGTTATAAACAGGGCTGGAGGACTTACTGATGAGGCCTATCCTATTGGCTCAGTCTTTACTAGAGAGTCTGTAAGGCAAGCAGAATATCAGATGATACAAATAGCTGTAAATAATATGCAGTCTGGCTTTATGCATTCGATGGCAAGTATGGAATTAAAAAACATTTCTCCTAACGCTGTGGTATCAATGATGTCAGAGTTAAAAAATTTAATGTCTGATACCGAACCATTAGGGAGAATTGTTGTTGAAGCCGATCCTTTAAAACTGCAATTAAGTCCAGAGTTAGATATGATTTTAGAGGCTGGGGATAATGTTTATATGCCTAAGCGTCCTAACCATGTTTTAGTTAGTGGCGAAGTGCTTCATAGTGGGGCATTGCAGTTTATTTCAGGAAGATCTCCTCGTGAGTATATAAAACTTGCAGGAGGAACAACCCAAAGCGCTGATAAGTCAAGGACGTTTATGGTTTTACCTAATGGTACAGCTAAACCAGTTAGCCTTTCCTCTTGGAACTTAGGTAAAGTCAATGTTCCACCAGGAAGTACAATATTGGTTCCAAGGGATACGGCTCCTGCAAACTTTATGATATTTACAAAAGATATTCTTGATATTGTAAGTAAAGCAGCTGTTACCGCCGCATCAATTAAAGTTCTTAACGATGATTAAAAAGGACTTAGTAGTTGGGCTTTGGGGAGCATAAAAGAGATAGATTTAACTTATTTTTAAAAGCAGGGACAAGTTTAACTGCCGCTGCTTTTATCTCTGGTGTGCCTTCAAAAGCAAAAGCTGTTCCGTTGTTTTTCGAAGATGATGCTATGGCGCCGTCATATTCTGATTGGGGCGATACAGGGCTTCTTCAAATGCCTAACGCTAGAATGATGTCTGATGGCGATTTTGGTGTTGGTACGAGTTATATCGATCCCTACACCAGATATTTTATCAATATTCAAGCTCTTCCTTGGCTTCAAGGCGTTTTTAGGTATACCTCGATTGATGGTGTTAGTTATAGTGCCAGCCACCCAGATCAAGACTACAAAGATAAAAGTTTAGATCTCAAAATAAGGCTTCTAAAAGAAAGAGAATATTTTCCAGAAACGTCAGTGGGATTAAGAGATATTGGCGGTACGGGGCTTTTCCAAAGTGAATATTTTGCATTTAGCAAAAGGTATCTTAACCTTGATGCAACCTTGGGGTTTGGCTTTGGCAATATGGGAACAAGGGAACAGATATCAAATCCGTTTAAAAGTCTACTTGGAGATAGCTTTGGAACCAGAACAAGATCAAGTGGCACAGGAACGTTAAGTAACAGCTTTTTTAAAGGTGATAAGATTGGCGTTTTTGGTGGTTTAGAATACCAAACTTTTTATAAGCCAATAAGGTTAAAGTTAGAGTATGACAGCAATGATTATGCATCGGAGCCGAAAAGCGGATTAAAATCAAATAGCTCGGTTAATTATGGCGTTCAATATAGTCCTACGGAGTGGCTCGATATTACGGGAGCATATGAACGTGGTGACCAATTTATGCTGCAAGCTAGCTTAAAGACAAACTTCAATAAAATTAAACCTATGCCAAAGTTCGATGAAAAACCTGCTCCGGTTTTAGCTGTTAGAAATTTAGGCAGAATAGCCTCTCGAGATGATGTCGAAACAAATTTAGATAAAAAACTGCCTGCTATTTCAAAAGATGACGGTTCATTTACTCAAAATACTAGAATAGAAGATGATTCTAAAAAAGCTAGAGAACCTTACTATGATAAAAAAGTTGATGATTTCTTTAGTGTTGTAGAATCTAAAGGTTTAGAAATACAGAATGTTATTTTTGAAAATAAAGAAATAAAAATTTATGTTGCTCTTGCTGGAGAAAAGATTCCAACTTCTGGTGATATGGCGTACGCAGCAGACAAAATTCTGCTTTCTGAAATGGCTGACGGCTGCAATAAAGTTGTTTTTGTTGCTGTTAACAATAGTGGTGATGAAGCCGCCACGTCATATAGCAGGAGTGACATTAAAAGATCAACAGCTCTTACAGGAAGCCCTATCGCATTGGCTCCAGCCCTGCCAGCTAAATGGGCAGCTAATCTAATAAACAACAATACTTCTGACAATATTGAGGCAATATCTAATCAGGTTTTAGACAGCTTGGAAGGTCAAGGTATAACTTTTTCAGATATAGCGGTTGAGGGAAGCAAAATTGAAATTGAGGTTGTAGTTTATAATAATGTAAACACCTCAGCATACGATTTGACGGTTTCTCAAATAGATCAAAAAATAAATTCAGGTGTGTCGGATATAACCTTTGTTGAAGTTACGCCTGAGGGGAAAAAGGTTAGAGAAATTAACCGCTCTTTGACACTTAAGCACAACTTTGTTGCTGTTAATAATTATAATATTAATGGTGATGACAATGTTTTGCAAACAGGAGCAGTGCCTCGCGTTGAAACCAAAAAGATAGCAGAGAAAATTTTTGCTGATTTAGAAAAAATAGATTTTGAAGGTATAAATTTCGAAATCAAAGGCAAAGAGGCAACTCTTTATTTTTCACAAAATGTTTTTAGAAATAAAGCGATTGCAATTGGCAGAGCTGCTAAGATAGTTGCTAATAACAGCCCTTATGATGTTGAACTTCTTTCCTTAGTCTTGGTTAAAAAGGGGCTGGCGACAACCAAGACAACAATTTATCGCAAAGATTTAGAAAAAGCAGCACTTAACAATATAAGTCCTGAAGAAATGATTATTAATACGAGTTTTAAAGCGGTTGATTTTTCAGATGTTCAAAATTCGGTATCAAATGATAAAGTTTATCCTAAAATAAAATATGCACTTGAGCCTAAACTGAGACAACATATCGGCGGTGGTGACAACTTCTATTTCTGGCAGGTTTTTGGAAATCTGGGAAGTGAAGTAGCTTTTGATAGAAATTGGTCTGTTGCAGGTAATCTTGGTATAAATATTTTTAATAACTTTGACGATATGGAAACAAAGCCGTCTAATAGTGTTCTGCCTCACGTTAGAAGTGATGTATCTCGATATATTAAAGGTAATGACATTTGGATAGATAATTTAAGCACGAGTTATGTTACTAATTTAGCGCCGAATTGGTATGCGGGAGCTTCAGCTGGTATTTTTGAAATGATGTATGCGGGTGTTGGCGGCGAGATTTTATATTTTGATGAATTAAGAGATTTTGGAATAGGACTTGATGTTAATAGAGTAAAGCAGAGAGATTATTCTGGTGTTTTTGAATTCTTGCCGTATCAAACTACGACAGGACACCTAAGTCTTTATAATAAATGGCCAGTTTACAATATAGAAACAACGCTTAGTATTGGACGTTATTTAGCAAAAGACAATGGTGCAACGTTAAATGTTGCTAGAAATTTTGAAAGCGGAGTTAAGCTTGGAGTTTTTGCAACTAAAACTGATGTCTCGGCGCACGAATTTGGTGAAGGCTCTTTTGACAAAGGCGTTTATGTTACAATTCCTCTTGACTTCTTTACGCCGAAATCAACGGCTAGTGTAAGTTCGTTCTCTTGGCGGCCATTATCACGTGATGGAGGTCAAATGTTAAGCAGACCAAAATCTTTATACGATATAGTATCTGATACCTCTAAAGATGATATTACCAAAGATTGGAATAAAGTAATGAAATAGGGTAAAAAACCTATTTGAAAAAAAAAGTAAAAGATGATAAACCTAAAATCAGATTATTTTTTTGTTACAACCTAAAAATTGATAGGAATTTTTATGCCTTTAAAAATAGAACTAAAACCACATGAAAAGATTATAGTTGGCGAAGCTCTTATTACTAATGACAGCGAAAGAACTCGTCTTTACATTGAAGGAAATGCTCCTATTCTCAGAGAAAAATTTATTATGAGAGAAGCAGAAGCAAACACTCCTTGTAAAAAAGTTTATTATGTTGTTTTACAAATGTACCTTTCTAAAACGCCGATTAATCTCCATAATACTTATTTTAAACTTATTGGTGAAGTTCAGTCTGCGGCTCCAAGCTTAATGCCGATTATCCTTAAAATAAATGATTCTATTCAAAGTGGTGAATATTATAATGCTATTAAACACTCTGATGAATTGATTAGTAAAGAAAAAGAAATTTTTGAAAAAGTAGGAATAGTAAATCCCTAATGTCCTCTAAGATAAAAAAAGTTATTTTTCCTGTTGCAGGTCTTGGCACAAGGTTTTTGCCAGCAACCAAAGCTATGCCTAAAGAAATGCTGCCAGTTGTTGATAAACCTCTTGTTCAATATGCGGTAGAAGAGGCAAGAGCTGCTGGTGTTGAACATTTTATCTTTGTTATAAGCAGAGGAAAATCAATTATAGAAGACCATTTTGACTATGCTTTTGAATTAGAAAACACTCTTAAAGGCAAAGGTCGGGTAGATATTCTTGATAATCTTAAAGGATGCAGCCCTATAGCAGGCTCTTTTGCTTATACTAGGCAAGATGAAGCTAAAGGTTTGGGGCACGCTGTTTGGTGTGCTCGTAAGATGATTGGAAATGAACCTTTTGCTGTCATTTTACCAGACGATTTATTTTTATCAAAAACACCAGTTTTGAAACAAATGGTTGATGTTTATGAGAAAAACGGCGGCAATTTGGTTGCGGTTGAAAATGTTCCAAGAGAACATACTTGTCGTTATGGTATTTTAGACATTGAAAATGACGATGGTATTCTTGCTAAAGCCAAAGGGTTAGTAGAGAAACCATCTCCTGAAAATGCCCCATCAACACTTTCAATTATAGGGCGATACATTTTAGATGCTAGCGTTTTTGATGAGCTGGAAAAACAGCAAAAAGGCGCAGGTGGAGAAATTCAGCTAACAGATGCTATTGCAAAAACAATGAGTAAAGTACCTTTTTATGGCTATCGCTTTGAGGGAAAGAGATTTGATTGCGGAGATAAAGTAGGGTTTTTAATGGCTAATGTGGAATTTGCACTTCAAAGAAGTGATTTAGGTCCTGAGTTTAAAAAAAGATTAAAAAAATCGCTAGATTTTTAAAAAGATAAAAAAACACCTAATTTTAGGTGTTTTTTTGTTTTGCTGTTATTATTACAGTAAAGTCAAGGAAACTAGTATTTTACAGTTAATTTATAACTAAATAATATAGGTTTCATTTTTTTGCCAAAAAGCAAATCTTAAAGAATAATTTTCAAAAAACAGCTAAATATATTGCTTCTAAAAAACAAAGGGATAGAAATTGGATTTAAGTAATATCAAATATAAAAATAAAAGCCCTCAGATTGCAGAGAATGTTTTTATCGCTCCTAACGCCGTTGTTGCTGGCGATGTAACAATTAATGATAACGCTAATATTTGGTTTAATGTTGTTTTAAGGGGTGATGTTAATAAAATAACCGTCGGCAAAAATACTAACATTCAAGATGGTACCGTAGTTCACGTTGGTAGAAATGAAGGGGGTGAAACGGTCATTGGCGATAATATTACGATTGGACATTCGGCAGTAATCCACGCTTGTAAGTTAGAAGATGGTTGTTTTGTTGGTATGCAGGCTCTTGTTCTGGATAGAGCGGTTGTTAGAAAAAATGCGTTTGTTGCGGCAGGTTCTCTGGTTGTTGGCGGGACTATAATTCCTGAAGGGGAATTGTGGGCAGGGCGTCCAGCTAAATTTTTAAGGAAAGTAAGACCAGAAGAATTTGATTTTATGAAAGATAATATTGAGGTTTACTTGAATCTTGCTAAAGAATATCAAGGAATTTGAGCAGCATATAGCTAAAAGGTTCTTGTTTTTGCCTTAAGGACAAGCATTAACAGGTAAGTTTTTACTTTTGTAAAAGTGAAAGCAAAACTTCTATACAACAAAATGAAATATGCTCTAAGACAATGAAAAGTTTATTTTGCTAAATTTTAGAGCAATGTTCATTTAAATAGAAACACTTTATTAAAAAATTTGCTTACGCAAACTAAGATTTTTTTTGTAAAAAAATCCTTAGCAATCTCAAAAAACTATTTTTATTACTTTCAAATCTTTGTTTACAAAAAGGGTTAAGAATAATAAAAGTTTTGCCTTTGCTTTTATAAAAGCAAAAACTGCCTGCTTAAGGCTTGCCGTAAGGCAAAATAAAAAGGTGCGTACAATTAAATGCACAATGCTCTAATGATAAAAAAAGGGCAACTTATTAAAGTCGCCCTTTTAAATCGTTATACATAGGCGGAAAGTCCTATAAAACGCTATAAGTAGAGTTAATATTTTTAACGCTGCTTGTTATTTAAGGCTTTGGCCGCAACATTTTTTTCAACTTTAGCTGGAGCCTTGGCTGGTTGTTGCGTCTTTGTTTTATCCATACCTAATTCATCAGTAAGTTTTTCAAGTTCATCAACAAACCCAGAAATAACTTTTAAGCCTTTGTCCCAAAAATCTGGTTTAGAAGCATCTAAGCCAAAAGGAGCAAGCATTTCTTTATGTTTTTCGGTGCCGCCCTTAGAAAGCATTTCTAGGTATTTGCCTTGGAAGTCAGAAACTTTGCCATCTTCATAAGTTTTATAAAGAGAGTTAACAAGGCAGTCTCCGAAAGCATAAGCATATACGTAGAAAGGGGTATGAATCATATGAGGGATACGTCCCCAGCCTGTTTCAGACACTTCCGTTTGATTAACACTTGGGCCAGAGCTGTCTTTTTGATGTTTTGACCAAATAGCATTTAAACGTTCAACTGAAAGCTCACCATTCTCGCGGCGTTCTTTATGCACATCGGTTTCGTAACTATGAAATGCTATTTGTGTTACGGCGGTGCCTAACATATCGCTGGTTTTTTCAGCTAACATCGAAAAACGTTTTTTAGGATCTTTTTCTTCTTTGAGCATTGATTTAAAGGTAAGCATTTCACCAAAAACTGAAGCCGTTTCAGCTAAAGTTAAAGGAGTATCTGCCATTAAATCGCCACGTTCTTTCGCAAGATATTGGTGAACACCGTGCCCTAATTCGTGAGCAAGCGTCATAACATCACCAGCTCTGCCTTGGAAGTTTAAAAGAATATAGGGGTGAGATTCTTGTACTCCGGGCATTGAATAAGCTCCAGATCTTTTTCCTTCTTTCGGTGCAACATCAATCCAGTTGTTATCAAAGAATTTTTTCCCAATCTCTGCCATTTCAGGCGAAAATTCACCAAAAGCCTTAAGAACGATTCTTTTAGCATCATCAAAAGAATACTTGGTTTCTGGAATATCTGGAATTGGAGCGTGCTTATCCCAAGATTCTAATTTTTCAAGTCCCAGCCATTTTGCTTTTAAGGCATAATAGCGGTGAGAGGTATTCGCATAATTGTTTTTAACTGAAGAAACAAGAGCATCAACAACTTCATTCTCAACATTATTGCCAAGATTTCTTGATTCATAAGGTTCTTTGAAACCGCGCCATTCATCATCAACTTTTTTATCAAGAGCAAGGGTGTTGGTAACAAAAGCAAAAAATTTAGCCTTTTCGTTAAGAACTTTGCTTCTGGCCTTGGCTGCTTTTTCGCGCATTTCACGATCTGGGTTTTCAAAAAGTGCGCTGACTTCTGTTTCGGTATACTGCTTGCCGTCGATGTTATAACGTAAATCGGAAAGGGTTTCATCATAAAGACGAATAATTGCAGAATGACCTGTCATAGCTTTTTGCTGTGACATTTTTTCTAAATCATCAGATAAGTCGTGTTTGCGGAAAGATCTAACATTATCAAGCCAAGGTTTGTAATGGGCAACATTAGGATTTGCCATTTTTTCTGCTAAATTTTCGTCAGAAAGACGATTGATTTCTAGGCTGTAAAAAAGGGTTTTGCTTCCAATATCGGTCGACTTTTCTTCGAATCCTTGATAAAAGCCCATAATCTTTTCATCATTAAGGCTGGTTGAGCGTAGCAAGTAGGCGTATGCTCCCATTTTGCCGAGAAGACCTGATATTTTTTCATATTCTTCAACCGATTTGGCAAAATCTTCACCAGAAAGATTTTTAAGATTGCCTTGATACCTTTTAGCAAATCTTTCGGAAAGAGTTGCGGCTTTGGCTAAATCATTTTTGAATTCTTGTGAATCTGGGCTTGGATAAAGGTCTGTTAAGTCCCAGTTTGGCATTGCTTGGCTGTTATCTTGTTCGCTCATAAAAAACTCCCACTAGTTATTTTTTTGAATATAGCAAAATACGTTGAATAATAATTCAAAGATAACCACTAAAACCAGCATAAAAAGGTTCAGTTTTTTTCTTAAAACTTCTATGCAAATATTTTTTAATAGCTACATCTATTAATATTAATAACCGTTTTTGTCTTTTTTTGCAAACGTCTTTTGTCAAAAAAGTCCTGCTGTTGCAAAAATACCGCAGGACTTTTTAATTTATTTAGCGATGATATAATGAAATATTATTTAATTTCAGAATTAAGCCATTGTAAAATTTGAGTTTTAGGAAGAGCTCCTACTTTAGTAGAAACCTGTTGACCATCTTTAAAAAGAATCATAGTTGGAATGCCTCTTATTCCATATTTGGTCGGAGTTTCTGGAGCGTGGTCAATGTTCATTTTGACAATCTTAACTTTGCCTTCTAATTCTTTTGAAACTTCTTCTAAAACAGGGCCAAGTTGGCGGCAAGGGCCACACCATTCTGCCCAGAAGTCAACTAGGACATTGGTTTTTTCATTTAAAACTTCGGCCTCAAAGGTGGTATCATTAATTTCTTGCATAGGGGTTTTTACCTTTCAAAAGTTATTTAGATATATCTAATGTAGTTAGTCGGTATAAAAAAATCAACCCATCTTTTATAATATATTATCAGGAATTTCCATAAGTATTGGAATTGCTGTCCAAATTATAGCACATTTTATTTTTTTTCTAGGATATATCTGCATAATGGCATCTTTATAAGAAGACATTTGATAAAGATAAATGGGCGGTATTTCGGCAATAGTTTTAGGCGGCATACGTGAAGTTTTATAATCTATAATAAAGACTTCATCATCTGTTACTAAGAGTCGATCGATTTTTCCTGAAATAATATTCTTGCCAACTAATCCTGTTATTCCGACTTCTGCTCTTGACTGCGCGTTTTTAAAAATTTCACAAAAACTGGGATTGTTAATAACATCAAACGTTTCTTTTATAATGTTATTAAGCTCTATTTCAGTGCAGTTTCCCGCATTTTTTCTTAAATAAAATAATGCAGATTTTTCTCTTTGCGAAGGTTCTATTTCAGGCAGAATTTGTAGTAGTTTATGTATCAGGTTACCTTTTAGAAACTTTTTGCCCGCATCATCTCTTAAGGGAGAAAAAACAGACGGTTCTTCAAGATTTGGTTTGGAAGGAGCCAACGGCCTTGGCGGGGTTGGTTCTTTTTCAGGGTTGCTGGTTAACCACGATGGTAGATTAAGGTTTGTTGCGCTGATTACTAAGGGGGTGTTTTTTTCAGGCAGAGTAATTTCTTGAGGACAAGATAGCCGCAGAATCTCACTTGGAATTTCATCGTTGTAATTTTTTAAAAACTCATTTGTTTCTTTTTCTGCTATAGGTTCGATTCCTTTTTTAACTAAATCAATCCAAGAATCGTTTTGAAGTTTGCCGTAACCGCAAATGTAAAGCCTATCCTCAGCCCTAGTCATAGCAACATATAACAGCCTTTTGTATTCTTCAAAAAGACGGTCTTTTCTATATGTAATCAAGCTATCAATAAAGTCATTTTTTAAGCTTGAATATGGTTTCCATATCAAAACATCATTAAGCGTAAAAATGTTTTTTTCTTTCGAATATGATGGTTTTTTGGTTGTGTCTGGAAGAAAAACAATCGGAGCCTGTAAACCTTTAGCTCCGTGAACCGTCATAATTCTAACCATATTAGAAGAGTTTTTTTCTAAATCTCTTTTAATCATAGTTTCATCAGTTTCCAGCCATAAAACAAAACTTTGCAGCGATGGAATATGTTCTTTTTCATATAACAAAGTCAGATTTAAAAGCTCATCAAGGCAGTCTTCGGCTTCAAAACCAAGTCTTGAGACAATCTTTTTTCTGCCATTTAAGACGTTTAGAATATAAGCAAACAGTTCATATGGACGTATAAAATCCGTTTTATTTAAAAGATGGTTTAAATAATCATACGCCTTGCCAAGATTAGAGTTTTCTCCGTTATGTTTTTTCAAACTTTCCCATAAGGTCAAATGACCTCGGTTATATGCAACTTCAAACAACTCTTCTTCACTAATATCTATCAGCGGACTTCTCAGAGCTTCGGCTAAAGAAAGATTATCCTCTGGAAGCAGCAAAAATTTAGCCAAAGATAACAAATCCATAACGGCGATTTGTTCGGTTAGCTTCATACGATCTGCGCCAGAAGTAGCGACTTTAAGATTTTTTAATTCTTTGATTAAATCTTCAACCAAACCGTTGCGCTGTTTTACCAAAATCATAATATCTTTAGGTTCAATCGGTCTGTTTTGAGATAATAAAAGCTCCTTATTATCAATCATATCAGCAATTTTTTGTGCTATGAGTTTTGCCAGTCTTTTTTGTGGTGAAGGCAGAGTAAAACGTTCAACTGGCGGCTGCCAAGGTTCTGCGGGCTGTTCCTTATAAGGTTCAATAACGGGCCACAACTCAACAAGTCCGCTTTCGCCAACACGGAAAGGAATATGAATCGGACTTTCATCTTTATCTAGAACCCCTTTTTGGTTTTCTGGAATAGAAAAAGTTTCATTTACAGCTTGAAGAACAGCTCGAGTTGAACGGAAAGAAATATCAAGATTAATATCATTCCAATGATGATTAGAACTTTCAGCCTTATCTTTTAAAAGATTCTTCATCAAAGAAAAGCCCGCTGGATCTGCGCCTTGAAAACTGAATATTGATTGTTTCTTATCACCAACAGCAAAAATAGTTCGATTGTTCTTTTTGGCGCCATCTCCTGCAAAAAACTCAGAAGACAAAGCTTCAATTATAGACCATTGTTGAGGATTGGTATCTTGAGCCTCATCAACTAAAATATGGTCTATGCCAGCATCAAGTTTATATAAAACCCAAGCCGCCGTTTCTTTATTTCTTAACAAATCCGATGTTATGGCAATTAAATCATCATAATCAAGCAAAGCATTTAATTTTTTGTGTTTTTCATATTGCATTATGATTTCTTTGCTTATCGCAAAAAGCGCCGATGACGCCTTATAAATCGTTAAGGTATCAATCTTAGAAATAAATTTTAGATGTTTGTCCGCTTCTTCATATAAAAGTTCTTTTATGTCAGGGTGTTTTTTTAGAGCATTAGATCTTTCCCTGCTCCTTACATCTAAATCTTTTCTTAAAAAGCAGTTGCGATATTCTTCATAAAGCTGTTTTTTCCCTTCCAAAGATGCCTCAAGCCAAAGCTTTATAGTTTTACCGTCTTCTATTTCCGTCTTTGCTGAACTGCTTAAAAAGGCATCTGCCATTTTAATAAGGTTGGGCTTATTATCTTGTTCTATGAAGAAACTTAAGAATAAAGAATCAAAATTTTCGCCTTGTGATATGTTTAACTCTTTTTGCAAGGCGGTTTCAAACTGTTCAATATTTTCATATTTTATTGCCAAATCTAATATCTGATGGCGATTGCTTAAAACATTGTTGATAATATCATCAAAACGGCTTTCAGGCGAAAGTTCGGCAACGGTTTTTAAGGCATCAGCAATTTCAACATAATTTTTATATTGTGATTTTAAAAAGACATCATTTTTAGCATCGCTCATAATCTCTAAAGCATCACGGTCATTCATAACTTTAAAATGAGGCGATATTCCAGCTTCAAGCGGAAATCTTTTTAAAATATGCTGGCAAAAAGCGTGAATGGTCTGAATCTTTATATCGTTTACAGCATCAAGCATAATCGCAAAAAGCTGCCTTGCTAGTGCGATTGTTTTGGCTTCATCTTTAGGAGAAGCGGCACATATTTTTATAATATCATCTAAAATAGCTTTATCATTTTTAGCCGTTGCCCACTCTTGCAGTTTGAGTGAAATTCTATCGTGCATTTCTGCGGCGGCGGCATTGGTAAAAGTCAGACACAAAATTGTTTTGGGATTAACGCCTTCAAGCAAAAGTCTTAAATATCTATCGGCAAGAACTTTAGTTTTTCCAGAACCAGCCGAGGCAGTAACCCAAGATGATGTTAAAGGATTTGATGCTTTCTGCTGTTTTTGGGAGGCGCTCTTTTTTACCTGTTCTTGGGTGGTTTTTATATCCATCATTCACTTTCTCCCTCATTATCTTCAGAAGAAGCCCATTCTTTAACTCTAGCAAGATGTTGATAATCAGAATATTTAGGGGCATAAGTTGGGTGTGGTCTGGATTGATATGGCGTAGCAGGATTATCAAAAGCATTAATAAGAGCTTTGAGTCCTTCAAAGGCTCTTTCTGCTTGCTCAATTACTTCTGTTTTTGAGATTTTTTTGCTTTTTTCTCGCCCCTTTAATTCCCAAAAACAAACATCAGAAACGAGGTATCCTTGCAGTTCCTTGAAGCCGCCTTGCTCCGCAATAACAACCTCTAAAGGCAGTTGGGGAGAAAATCCGGCTAAAATATGTTTTTTGCTGGGAATGGTTCCTGTTTTATAGTCAACAATTTCAAGAGTATTATCGGTTAAAAGATTAATTCTATCGGCTATGGCATAAAGTTCAAAAGGCGCCAAAGATGCGGCAAAATTAAAACCGCCTTTAATTTCACAAAAAGACTTTTTTATAGCTCCTTGATGATTGTTTTCTTCATTTATGAGCCAGCTAGCAATCGAAAGGAAATCTTGCCACCAGAATGATTTAATCGATGCAGGATATTGTTCAGCATCAAATTTTGAGCGCCCTATTTGAAGCAGATTTTCCAGACTGCGACTAGAACCTGCTAAGAAATCAGCAATAATTTCGTGGATTAGCGAGCCAAACTCCTTGGCTTCAGGTTCTTTGGCAATATTATCGAGAGCTTTAATTTTCAAAATATGTTTAGCATAAATTGCATAAGGATCCCGCATTAAGGTTTCAATACCTGTTACCGCCAACTTGCGGGGGCGGGATTCTACAGGCGGACAGGGGGCGGGCGGTGCTATCGCTTCTATTTTTTCTGGTTTATCAATAGCCGAAATATAATATTTCAAAAGCTCGGACGATTTTGAATTGGCATTAAAAACGTCATTTAATTCTAAAATATCAATAATAGCACTTAGTTTTAAGAGCCATCGGGAACATGTTGTCGGTGAGCCGTTTTCTTTCCCTGCTCTAGTTATGACAACTCTTGGGGCGCAAAAATTGGCGGCAAAATCATAAGCCATAAAACCAAGATAACAATCAGGAGACGGCAGTCCAATCTCACTTCGCATTTTTCGGTTCATAAAAGGATCTGTATTTACAGTGCTCCAAATTTCTTCATTAACGCTTCCCATTATCATAAGGTCATAACGTTGCAGTCTTGCTTCCATTAAACCTAAGATAGCTAATCTATTATGAGAGTGATATTTCGAGCGCACGTTTTGCGGCGACATTAGATTTGAGATTATACCAAAATATTCCTGTGGTCGTATTGTTGGCAGCAAGTCGGCTTTTTCATACAAAGATGATATAAATTCTGCAGCCGCTTCGCCGTCATCATTGCGCCATAATTTAAAATAACCTTTTTCTTGGTCATCTGATGCCAGTTCTTCAATAAATTCCATATGAGCTTTTAATAGTTCTTTAAAAGACGCCGTTTCTTTCTGGCACAGGTCATAAAATAATTGAGCCTTTGCTGATAATTCATCAAGCCAAGACGATAGTTCATCAGATTTATTATGTTCTGTACAAAATCTAATTAAAGCTGTTTTTAAACCGTTTATGCCGTTAGTTGGACAGACCCCGCGTAAAACAGCAATCTCCAATTTTCTAACCATAGAACGGAAAGCAGGTGCGCTTATTCCGCCGCAGGAAAAAGGGTGTTTTAGAGCAGAGAGCAATTCTTTGGGAGCAAAATCTTTTATAACCATTTCCGCAGTAAGCAGAATAAAAATACCGATAGGTGTTTTGGTTAAAGGTTTGCCCGCAGAATCATCAAGGGTTATATGCCAGCGTTCTAATTCAGCGGCAACGCTTCGAGCCAAATTACGATCTGGCGTAACAAGAGCCGCTGTCTTTCCTTTTGTTTCCAGTGCTTGGCGCATCATTAGTGCTATGCCTAAAGCCTCTTCTCTGTGATCTTTGAAATTAATAACATTTAGTCCTGAAACAGCCTCATCATCAATGCCATCGGCTTCAAGCCAGTCTTTTGTGTTTTCTGCGGGAAGCATAATTTCAGAACAAAGTTTAACTCTGCTTTGGTTGAAAATATGACCATTATTTTTTAGTTCTAAATCTAAAAAATCCAGCTCGCTAACATCAAACCTTGATAATTCTAATTTTTCTAAAAAACGTTTAATACCATACTGAGGGTGATTTTCTTCAATATGGGAATAAGCATCATCGCTTAATAAAAAATCAAGACCATAAAAAACAACCAGCCCCTTATCTAAATTGGCAACGGTATTCATCATTTGCGAAATTATGGGTTGAAAACCTGAAAATCCTGCCATAATAACCGTGTTTTGAGGCGGATTATGATGCCAGTAGTTGATTTGTTCATCAATCAATCTCTGGCGTCTTTCGGCACTTTCAATACAACCTTTTTCCTCTAAAATTGGCTGCCAGTAGGTTGTTATAATTGAAAGGAAATCGATAGTTTCCTGCCAATGTTCGGCAAATTCTTGCGGAATGAGGTCATTAATCTTATCTAAATCTGCCCCCTCATTTATTACTTCATTAAGTAATTTAGAAAGTTCTGAAGCAAGCGATAGCGCAGTGTCATAGGATATAGGGTTATCTTTGGCTTCAAACTTTGCTTTAATCAGCTTTGATAAAATTAGTTTTTTTTCAAGCTCATTAATTGCTGGAGGAATTTCAATTTCTTTCGTGCTTAGAAGAGTTAAATCGTCATCATCAATATCACCTAAAGATAATATCTTCGGCAACAGGATAACTTTTCCTGCCGACAGTCTTAAAAAAGCTTCGGCAAGACTTCGACAAGCTCTACGATTGGGCAGAAAAATCGTTATATCACACAAAGCAAGCAGGTTATCATCAACATAATTTAAGATTTTAGATGCTAAAGCATCAAGAAAGCTTCGTGCTAAAGAAATATTGTAAACATTGTGTTTTAACAATTTCTTATCCTAATCGTTTTTGTGCCATGGCTAAAGCCTCTGGAGTGCCGACGTGAAACCAATCGCCTTTATGAACAACAGCGCCTAAACGTTTTCTTTTTTCGGCTTCATCATAGATTTTAACCAAAGAAAATTTGGTATCAGTTATATTTTTAAAGACATTAGGATTTAGAATTTGAGCGCCAGCATAAACTAAAGGAGCGCTGTTTTCTTCTTTGAATTTACGCCTAGGGACTCCGTCTTCCATAAAATAATCGCCAACGCCATCGTGTCCAAAACAGCGCTCAATAGGTTGCAGCAAGATAACAGCATCATATTTCTCAGAATCAAAATGTTCGGCAAGCTTCAAAAGCGCAGGTTTTTCGTCTTCTTCAGTCCATATCGGGTCACTGTTTGTAACCCAAAATGGTGCTGCACCTAATAAAGGCAGAGCTTTTTTTACTCCGCCGCCAGTATCAAGAGGTTCTTCTTCTTCAGAAAAGATTATTTCTGGAGCGCTTCTTTTGGTAATATATTCCCGTATCATAGAACCTAAATGGCAGATATTAACCACACAAGAATCAAGACCTGTTTCTGTAATACGATTTAAAGCATAATCAATTAGAGCTTTGTTGTTTACTTGAACTAAAGGCTTTGGGGTTTCTTTAGAAATATCACGCATTCTTGTGCCGCGCCCTGCAGCAAGAACCATAGCTTTATTGGGGGTTACGGACATTGGGTATCTTCCTTAAGTTTATAGGAATGTTACGGTTAAACCATTGTTTAAGTTGGTAGAGAGCTGAATGTTCCAATGAGTTTTCAAGTAGTTTCCAAACTCTTGGTATGTGATTAAGATAATTTGGTTTACCGTCTCTTACACATAATCGGGTAAAAATTCCGATAACTTTGGAATGTCTGACCGCTCCCAATATTGCCCACGCTGCATCAAAATCATCTAAATCAATAAAGGTGCTGTCATTTTGACCATCAAATGCGGAAAGATAGCGAGCTTTCATTTCTGAGATGAGGTTTTGATCAATATCACGTCTTGCATCTTCCATAAGAGACATTAAATCATAAATCATAGGTCCTTTAAGGCCATCTTGAAAATCTAAGAGACCGCAGGATTTTAGACCGTTGGCGTTCTTTACTTTCATTAAATTGTCAACGTGATAATCTCTCAAAACAAGGCTTTCAGGTATAGCTCTAACTTTTTTTAAAGCATCTTTCCATAAGGCAATATATTCTTCACGTACGCTTTCAGTAACAGGTTTTTTAAACAAGGCAGGCATATACCAATCAGTTAGCAGAAGAGCTTCATTGATAAATCTATCATCGTCATAAGATGGAATATTTTCAGGCGTTGCCTCTTTTGTCGGGCGTTTGTTCAATTCAATTAAAACGTCAACCGCTAAACGGTAAAGGTCTTTTTCATTTTCTCCTTTTGCTAAGAGTTTGGTATAAGTATCATCACCAAAATCTTCTAGCAGAATTAAGCCGTTTTTTTCATCTTCAGCAATAATTTCTGGAGCATTAAGTCCTAGTCCTTTTAAGTGCTTAGCAATATTTACAAAGGGTTTTATATCTTCTTGGGGAGGAGGGGCGTCCATTAGCACGACCGTAAAATCTTTTTTGGTTAATCGAAAATATTTACGGAAAGAAGCATCTGCTGCCAAAATATTCATTTGGGCATCACTTAAATTGTTGTTCTTAATAAAATTTTTTATCGTTTCTTCTCTGTTCATAATTTATAATCTTTATCTAAAAGCTGTATCAATTATAATTTTAAGCTGGCTAAGCGCTCATCCCAAGCGTTATGCAGACTAGTTATGGTTATTATTCGTTTTTGATTAGAATGAGGGGTGCCATCATCTGCCATAGATATTTTAATTTCTAGTCTTTTTAAAGGGAGATATGCTCCCATATTTTTTGACCATTCAATCAAAGATATTCCGCTGGCAAAGGCATCTTCAATTCCTAATTCAAAAACCTCTTCAGGTGTTTTTATACGGTAAAGATCAAAATGCCAAATAGTTTTATCAATATCATCACGTTTATCTTGATAATCATATGTTTGAACTAAAGTAAAGGTCGGGCTTGGAACTTTTTCTTTTTTGCCACATAGATTTTTGATAAAAGCTCTCGCAAAAACGCTTTTTCCAACCCCAAGCGTCCCTTCTAAAGAGATAATATCCTGAGGTCTAGCTATAGTTGAAACTAACTTAGCTAGTTTTTCAGTCATTTTCTGATTTGTAATCGTAAAACTGACAGAAAGGTTTGGGCTCATATCGTAATATTTACTAGAACATTTTTAATAAAGAACCGACTAGTCCTTCAACCATTGACGACGAAGAGCTGGAAGATGATCCTCCCTGAGATGGAATTACATTATCCAACATCGCTTTTTTCTGAATAGTATTATGTTCACGCCAATCCCAAGGCATATAAAATTCACCTTCCCAAAGACCTATTTGTTCGGTGCGGGCTTTGTTCTCATAAGGAACATAAACATCACCAGAGAATTGACGATATGCAACAGCCCAACCGTTAATAACCATTGCTGCGCCAACATCATAAACGCCAACAGAACAGGTTCCAATAGCGTGTCCTTTACTGTTTTGCTGCATAATGTTGCAAGCAACATCACTGTTGCCTAACATTTTTCTAAGTTCTTGAGCCGCTTTTTGACCACAGCGATAAGATGTTCCTGAACGGTTAGCACAGGTCTGATTTGGCTCAGGAGCATCAATGCCAAACAAGCGAATGATTCGGTTGCCAATTTGAATTGTATCACCGTTAATAACACGAGCTACACCTGAAATAATATTTTGAGCTGGTTGTGGTTCCGGTTCTGGTTGTTCTTGAGGAATTTGTTTTTGGACTTGCTTTTCAGGCTGGGGTTTAGGAGCATAATCTTGAAGTAGGTCTTGTTTTAAAAAGTTATCTTCATCTTCTTCAATTTCGTTAAGCATTGGAGCCGTAGTATTGGCGGAAGTCTCTTGAGCTTTAGAAAGTTCCTCTTCAGTTTTGGTGGCATCTATCTTTTTTTCTTCTTTCATTGAAGACATCATTTGACCAATAGAACCTAAATCTGGCATCGATCCTGAACCAGAAAACAACATAAAACTGCCAATAACAATTAGACCAATAACAATTAAGCAGCCGATAGCTTTCCAGATGATTTTATAAACAACAATTAAAAGTAGGGCAACGGCAAGCAGCCCAGCGCCGCCTTTTAAAAAGGAAGAGTCTCCTTGTTGTACGCCTACTCCCCCCATTATTATGCTGGAAGCAAATAGTGTTAGTAAAATAAGGCGAACAAAGGAAAACATTATAAAAAAACCACTTAATATTTCAAAACCTGAGAAGCTAGATTATCAATTATATGACTAAAAGTAAAAATCTTTTTACCTTTTTAACACAAAACTAAAACTAAAGGTATAAAAATTTGCAAACTAAATTTTGCAAAATTTACTTGCTTCTATCTGCGGCTTTTTCTTTAGCCATTCTAACTTGTTCGGCAGACAATTCACGTTTCGTAACCTTTTTCACAGCTTTGGTATTGTGACGTCCTGATTTTTCTAAAATCATAGATAATTTACGACGTTCGTTTTTATCCATTTTGCCGTGACGTGATTTTTCAATCTTTTGAACTTGAACCTGAGATTTTTTCTTTTCTTCTTTTTCTTCTTTTTTAGCAACTTTTTTACCGAGATATTTAGAAAATTCTTTGTAATATTTATTGTCTTTAATGCTGAAACTGAAGAGTCCGCTGCTTGCTCTCTTTTTAGCAGCTTTTTCAAAATCTTTGGCTTTGGCATTTGGGTTATTTCTTGCATTGTCTAAGGCTTTGTTTTTTAATCCCTTAGGCATTTTTATTTTATGCTTTCTTAAAATTTTTCTGGATTCGTTAGCACGATTTTCACGGCGATGAATGCGATCTTCATTAGATCTTTCTGAGGCATTTTTTTGAGTGCTAGCATAAGGATTTTTAGCTTCCTCAGCCCCGCCTTTTTCGACTCTATTATTTCTAATATTATCTAAAATATGTTCTTCGATTAGGTCGTTAGTGCGAGATTGAGTATTGCTTTCTGTAACTTTTTTATCGTGTACCGAGTTATGATCAAGTCCTCTTTTTTTCATTATCATATCAAGGACTTCTCTTTTTAATGTGGAGCTATTAGCGTGAAAGTTTTCGCCTAAATCTTTAAGAGTTGCGTTTTCAACGTTTTCTTCTCTTTTTTTGCTACGAGCAGACTTTTGTCCGACATCGGTGTTTTTATTATTATTTTGGCTCCAGTCCATTGTCTTTTCCTTAGCTTAATAAATTGCAATAACTACATATAAATATATCTAAAATAAATTATCTCGCAAAGCATCTTTTTTGTCAAGTTTTTCGAAAACAAATACTAACAGTTTTTATAAAAGTGTAATATTTCAAGAGTTCGTAGGCAGTACAATATAAACGTTAGTAATATTATTTTCCTCGTTTTTTACTTCGATTAGACCATGGTGTTGTTCTACAAATTTTTTCACCATATTGTCACCTATGCCATTTAGTTCATACCAGCCACTGTTGCTATCATTTTCAAATTCTGGAAAATAGGGATTTTTATCAAATACACTAGAAATACAGAAAATAATGCAATCGCCTTTAAGGGCATAGTTTTCTCTTTTCACATTTAATTCAATTTTGCTTTCAAGACTTGATGAGGCCACTGTATGTCCTATCATATAGTATAGAACTTGTTTAACTCTTTTCTCATCTCCAACTATCCAGCCAATGTCTTTAGGAGCGTTTATAGTAAATTCGATTTTACTTTTCTTTATTTTATTTGCAGTCATTGCCAGCACGCCTTTAAGCATTTGATTAACATCAAAAGCATTTAAGGAAAGAGGCATTTGTCCAGCTTCAATCGATGCTAAATCAACAATATTATCAATATTGTCTTTTAATGTGTTGGCGTTTTCATAAATTTTATTAATGCTTTCTTTGGTTTTCTTAGCAATTTTTATTTTGGTATCAGAGATTTGTTTTTCTAAAGTTTGGGCATAGGACATTATTTCAGACAAAGGTTCTTTAAATTCATCGGAAACACTTGATAAGAAACGTGAGCGCATACGGCTGGCAGCTTTCATAGAATTGTTTTGATCTTTTAAAATTTTAGCAATTTTTTCTTTATCGGTAATGTCAACATAGGTGATTAATATTCCGCCGTCGGGCAAAGGTACGCTGTTGGTTTCGAGAGTGATATCGTCATTACGGTTTATTTTTACGGGTTTAAATGATTTCTCTGTTAGTTTTTGCAGCATATCTTCCTTGAATTCATTAAGAGTTTTGCTGTTATCAAAGAACGAATATTGCCACTCAATAACCTGTCCTATGGTAGGGTTTCGATCTAAAAGACTAGATTCAATGTTCCATAATTCTGAATAGGCAGGGTTAAACAATTTTAATTTGCCATCAACTCCGAAAACAGCTACGGCTTCATGAAGATGAGCAATGGTATCATTTTGAACTGCAAGGAGGGTGTTATATGAACTTTCCATAGCTAATTTATCGGTTATATCTTCATAAATCATCATTAAACCGCCAGCATAGTGAGGAGCAGTCACACGCCTAATCGTTATTCCAGAGGAAAGGTGCAAAAGCTCCTCTTTGGAGTCAATTAAAGATGAAAAATTGCGAATCTCAGCGGCTTTATAGCTTGGGTAATCAATAGTTTCAGGAAGAAGCCGTTTATCTCTTAAAAGATCAAGAAAGACACCGTATGAAGGCTGAGATAAAAGCTGTTCCTCATCTAATTTCCAAATATTTATAAAGGAATAATTATAAAAAGCTAAGTTAGCGTTAGCATCAAATACCGCAACCGCAGTATTAATATTTTTCCAGACATCATCATTTTGCTTTTTGATAAGGTCTGATTTTTTTTCAATTTCTTCAATATTGGTTATGTCATAGGCTATTCCTGCTGTGTAGAGCTGGCTCTGTTCGCCCATAATACCATAATCAAGTGGGTTGAAAGGAATTTCATTAATTTCGATGAATTTTCTTTTGCCATCAACAATAAGATGCATCTTTTCAGTTCGCTTTTCTCTTGAGGCTCTAGCTCTAGCGGCTAGGGCTCGCAGTTTGCGGGCATCATTTCCTTTGAAGAGTTCTTCAGATTTTAGCGCTGCCTCCTTCGCTGTAGGTGCATCCGTCATTTTAGCATAAGCACTATTGCACCATATAATGGACAAGTCGTCGCCTCTAAGCCAGACTGGAGAATTAAGCGAATCAAGCATTGCACGGTTCATATTCCGGCTGCTTTTGGCTTGTTTCAACTTGTCTTCTAGCGTATCAATTTTTTCAAAGTCTTCGGTAATATCTCGAAACCAGATGACATCACATAAAGTTCTTCCTGCAGAAGATGTTGCTCTGTTTCCTTTTATGCGAAATATTTTTTCATCATTATACAGTCGGAATATACCTGAGAAATTGTTGCCATAACGTCTTAAATCATCAACATATTTTACTAATGAGCGCCGATCTTCATCTTTAAACTTTTCGGCGGTTTGGGAAAAGTTTGCTTCCAGTCCAGATGAAAGACCAAGCATTAGAGCTAAGGTTCTAGAACATTCTTGTTTTACTTTTTTGTTATCATAGTTTGATAATTTATCATTTTCATTGTTATATGTTTCAAAAACGGCTTCAGGATAATAAATGAAAGCGTAATAACCGTCGGGACCGATAGAAAGCATTTCAAATAAACGTTCTGAAGCTAGATGTTCCTTATCAAGTTTACGGTAAATGCGGAGCATTTTTGATGAAACCATAAAAAGTATCAGCAAAAGGGTAATGAAAATTAAAATTATAAGGGGCAGAGTTTCATAAGATGCTTGTAAATTATTCTCAATGCTTATAGTTTTATCTTGAGCATACAAAAAATTAGGATACAAAATCGTATATCCAATGAAAAATATCTTCATTTTTAAAAGATACTGTGATGTACTTTTGGTAATTTTTTCTAGCATAAAAATGTTATAACATAAAAAAAATCTAATTAAATAAAAAAAGTTTTTTGATAAATGATTATTCTAGCTTTTGATTCGTCTGTTAATGCTTGCTCAGTGTCAATCTGGCAAGATGGTAAAGATGTCTTTTCGGAGACTAAAGAAATGTTTACAGGTCAGGCTGAAGCCCTGCTGCCAATGGTCGCTGATGTGCTTGATAAAGCCAAAATTAAGCCCCAAGAAATAAATGCGGTTGCTGTGACCTCGGGACCTGGGTCTTTTACGGGAATTCGAATAGGACTTTCTGCAGCTAATGCTCTTGGTTTTGCTTTGAATGTTCCTGTGATTGGCGTTTCAACTATGGAGGCTTTGGTGTATTCTCTTCCAGAGATGTTAGATAATCAGCCTTTGGGAGTAGTGATTGACACTAAAAGGAATGATTTTTACTTTCAGCTTTTTGACAACAAAAGACAGGCCGTCTCTGAAATATTTTATTATAAAGCTGAGGAAATTTGTGGTTTTCTTGAAAAGATGAATCTAACAGAAGTAAACTTGGTTGGAGATGGTGTTGGCAGATTTTTGGCAGAAGCAAACAGCAATAAAAGAATAACGTTTAATGAATTTTATAAAACAAATTACCCTTTATCGATAAAAATTGCATCAATAGCTAGTAATGAATTAACTAAAATTACACCAAAAAGGCAAACAGCGATAGTAAAACCATTATATCTGCGCCCTCCAGATGTTTCTATGCCTAAATAAATTGTGCTATTTGCATTGTTTTTTAATGGCTTTTTATAAGTTAATTTTGTAATTGTAAGAAAAAAATAACATTTTTAACATTTTGTTATGTTTTATTCTTGACATAAAGGACATTTTTTAAAATAAATATAGCTTAGTATATAAAATAAAATATATGTTTATTTTTATAAATATGTTTTATTTGTAAATGTTGCTATACATAATTTCTAAATAAAGTAACGAAAAATAATAAACAAAAAGGATAATAAAAAAATGGCAGACAATTTAAATAAGGATGAAATTTTAGCACTAACAACTGAAATAGTTTCTTCTTATGTTAGCAATAATTCATTATCAGTTAATGATATTCCCAAGTTTATCAATGAAGTTTGCTCAACACTTTCTAACTTGAGTTCTTGTACTTCATCCGAACCTAAGCTTGAACCTGCTGTTCCAATTAAAAAGTCGATTATGCCAGACTATATCGTCTGTCTTGAAGATGGTAAAAAATTAAAAATGTTAAAAAGACATTTGAAAACAGCATATAGTATGACACCTGAAGAGTATAGAGATCGCTGGGGACTTCCTGTGGATTACCCAATGGTTGCACCTAATTATGCGGATCATCGTTCTTCTCTTGCTAAAAAGATAGGTCTTGGAACAAAGCCTAAAAAATAATCTTAAATAAGATATTTAATTGAAATAAAAAAGCGCACTTGATGTTTATTATGGTGCGCTTTTCTCATTTAAAAACTATGCTCTGGATATTATAAGTGGTTAATGCTAAAATAGTTGAAGGAAAAAAAATGTTGCAATTTAAAAATTTATAAATATTATCTTTTAATGTATTTTGGGGCTATAGCTCAGTTGGGAGAGCGCTTGAATGGCATTCAAGAGGTCAGGGGTTCGACTCCCCTTAGCTCCACCAAAATTTTGTTTCTTTAAAAAAGATGTTAGCCATGAAAAAATTATTTTTAATTATGTTTAGTCTTCTTTTGGTATCACCTGTTTTTGCTCAAGAACGCGGTACAAGAGATGAAGCTGTGGCAATGGTTAACGATTTTATTGCTTATTATAAAGAAAAAGGTCCAGTTAAGGCTTATGCAGAAGTTCAAAATACTAAAGGCAGATTTAGAAAGAAAGATCTCTATATCTTTGTTGCCAAAACGACTTTTGATAATGAAACATTAGTCCTAGCCCACGGTGCCAATCCGGCTATTGTTGGGCGTAATGTTGATAGTATGCGTGATGCTGATGGTAAGTATTTTTTCCAAGATTTTAGAACGGTGTATTTAAGTGAAGCCAAAGAAGGATGGGTTGATTACAAATGGCCTCATCCAGTAACTAAAAAAGTGGAAAGCAAGTCAACTTTTATCAAAAAAGTAGATGAAAATATTTACGCTGGTTGTGGTGTTTCTGAATAGCCGTTTTAAAAAGGCTTGTCAAACTTCTAATCCATAACACAGTTTTATGACTTATATCACCATTAGTTTAAGTAAATCCTTAAACTAATCCTCTTTTTATTCTTATAAAAATTTAACTAAGGCCTTAAAAAAGGTTACGAAAATGATTACACGTTTTTTTAATAAGCATTTCCGCGGAGCTGGCGGAATTAATGAATTGTTTGCTGTTGCGCTACCGCTTTATATATCGTCTTCTTGTGAAACGGTTATGCTGTTTACAGATAGATATTTTTTATCAAAATTAGGCTCAGAATATATGTCGGCATCACTTGGAGGTGGATTGTCAGCATTTATGTTCTTCACATTCTTTTTGGGATTGATTGGCTATGGTACTGCTTTGGTTGCCCAGTATTTTGGGGCAAGAAAACTGAAAAAATGCCCTTTGGTATTTACGCAGTCTATTATTATATCGTTATTTGCCTATCCATCAGTGCTTTTATGTATTCCTTTGGGCTGCTTTATTTTTGAAAAAATAGGTATTCCTAGGGAACAGCTGGAGCCTCAGAAAATATACTTCAAAATACTTATGTATGGGGCATTTTTAAGTTTTGCTCATCATAGTATTACTTGCTATTTCAGTGGAATAGGAAGGACAGGAGTTATTATGGTGACAAGTGTTGCCACAATGGCGATTAATGTCTTTGTTACCTATACCCTTGTGTCGGGACATTTTGGCTTTCCAGCATTGGGTGTAAGGGGAGCGGCAATAGGAACCGTTATCGGACATATTTCTGGGCTTTCATCTTGCCTTTATGTTTATCTTTGTAGAAAAAACAGGCTGCAATTTAAAGTTAAAGAATCTTTTAAGTTTGATAAAAATGTTTTAGGAAAAATTTTTCGTTTTGGTTATCCCGCAGGAATAGAATTTTTCTTAAGCCTTATTGCGTTTAACTTTTTTGTTATGACTTTTCAATCATACAGCATATCTGTTTCTACAGCGGTAACTATAATGTTTAACTGGGAAAACGTTTATTTCTTACCGTTGTTAGGTATGAATACGGCTGTTACTAGTTTGGTCGGGAGATATATAGGCGCTAAAAACTATGATATAGCAGATCGGATTACTAGATCGGGTTTAAAAATAGTCTTTATTTATGCTATGGTTGGTATGGTCTGTTTCTTGGTTTTTGCTGGAGATATGGTTGATTTTTTCAGGCCAGACAAAAATGATGAAATTTTTAATCAAGCGAGACCTTTTGCCGCCTTTATGCTTGGTAGTGTAAGTTTTTATCTTTTGGCTGATGCTTTAGGACTAGTTTATAGTGGAGCTTTAAGAGGAGCAGGTGATACCTTTGGTCCAATGTGTATTTCGATTATTTCATCGTGGTCAATGTTTTTAACAACATTTATTATGGTTAGATTTTTGACGGTTAAACCAGAAGCAATATGGATTTTTACCATAATATCATTTTGGAGTTTTAATTTAATGTTCTTTTACCGCTATCGTTCAGGCAAATGGCGAAATATTAAAGTTATTGAGTAAGAAGATAGCAAAAATAAGGAAATATAGTTTAATCAACGGTGTTTTTTATATTAATTAAAAATGCCGTTGATTAGTTCAATAGATAATATGTGATTATTTCTTTGGTTTAAATATTGTGTGAAGGTTCGTTATCTTAGAATTTTTTGGTTTGACTATATTGTTGAGGCAAAATAAAAACCCCTAGAATTAACGTTTTGTTTCTAGGGGTTTTGTTTTAAACTTTTCAGTTTTAAGATTTTTCGCCATTTTTCCAACGTTTTACGGCACCGAACTGTTTTACGAGCTCGTCTACATTGCGAGCTTTGCGGATAACATCGTTTCGTGTTTCTAATCCTTCGGCAAGAATCTCATCAACTTTTTCAACAGTGACACCATAAACACGCTCAACTGTCTTACCGTCTAATTCTGCAACCATAACAATTTCAGTATGATTCAAAGGTCTGCAAGCTTCTTCATGAATATTTTCTAACTTAATAGAAAGGTCAGCGTTGCGTCTTAAAAGGGCAGTTTTTTTGCCATCAAATAAAAGTTCAGGGTGTTCTGGCTGACCTTTTTTGGCATCAATAAATATTGCAATTTCACCATATTTATTTTCAATAATTTCAAAACTATTTTGTTTTTCAATAGTTGTATAATAATTCTGATTATTTATTTCTGTCATTTGATTTTACACCAAAAGAAAAGTTACGCTGTTACTTTTGGTAAGCTATTTTAAGTCTAGAGTCAATTTTTAAAAATAAACTATACGAAAAACATTAGTGAAAAACTTGTAAATTACTGAAATCATATTTAAAATGCACTGTAAAATTTGGAAAATAAGGAAAAAAAATGAATAAAAATAAAATAATAATAGATACGGATCCTGGTGTTGATGATGCTATTGCCATTTTTTTAGCTCTAGCTTCTCCTGAAATAGAGGTTTTGGGGTTAACAACCGTTGCGGGCAACGTTCCTTTAGAGACTTCTTTCGATAATGCTCGAAGAATATGCGCTTTAGCTAATAGAAAAGATATTCCTATATTTAAGGGCTTCAAAAAACCACTTAAACGTGATTTTGTTGATGCTGCTTGGGTGCATGGTAATGATGGTATTGGCGGCGTTACGATGCCCGAATCTGATGCTGATTTTAAAAAAGAGCACGCCGTTGACTTCTTATTAAGAACGATAAGAATGAATGATGATAAAACAATAACGCTGGCAACTCTTGGCCCTCTCACTAATATTGCGGCAGCATTGACTCAAGACTTAGAGACAATGAAAAGGCTTAAAAAGATAGTCATAATGGGCGGGTCTTTTGATAAAAATGCAGACCCTAGAGGTAATTCTTCTCTTTATGCTGAATATAATATTTTTGCAGATCCTCATGCGGCTGATATTGTTTTTAAATGCGGGATAGATATGGTTATTGTTCCGATGGAAACTGGAAAACAGGCGGTTGCGGACAGAGATTTTATTAATAAAGTTGAACAGATAGATAATCCTTGCGCTCAAGCTTTTTGTAAAATGATTGAGAATTTTATGAAAAGGCTAGATGTTGACTTGGCTCCGCTTTATGACCCTTGTGTTAGCGGTTATCTTCTGCGTCCTGATATTTTTGAGGGTGTAAAGGGCAGCATCGAAACCGTGATTGATGCTGATGATGAAAAGTTTGGACTGACTGATATTTATCCTGATGGCAGCTCTAATTGTTTAGTCGCTAACAAAATTGATAAAGACCAGTTTTTAGCATTAGTGTTGGAAAGAATGGCTCGCCTGTAATGTTTTCAGTAAAATCGCTTTATCGTGAAGATGGCAATTTAGGTTGTCCTGAGGCTATTAGCCTTGAGATTGATAATGGTGAATGTTTGGCGGTTGTTGGTAAATCGGGCTCTGGAAAGAGCTTGTTGCTGCGGGCATTGGCTGATATTGATGAAGCTTTTGGCGAAATTATGGTTAACGGTATCGGCAAAAACCAAGTGAAGGGCTATGAATGGCGAAGGAAGGTTACGTATGTCGCCTCTGATTCTGGTTGGTGGTATGATAGTGTTGGAGAACATTTTAAAGATAAAAATGAAGCCCTATCTTATATCCGTTTATTAGATTTATCTGATAACGTTCTATCTTGGCAGGTAGCAAGACTTTCTAATGGCGAAAAGCAGCGTTTGGCTTTAGTAAGGGCTTTGGTGCAAGAGCCAGAAGTTCTGCTGCTTGATGAACCAACTTCTGCTTTAGATGAATTATCCATCACAAAAGTGGAAGAGTTATTTAAAGATTTTCTAGCTAAAGGCAGAAGCATCATTTTTTCAACCCATAATAGGGAACAAGCTAAAAGACTTGGGCATAGAACGGTTACGATTAAAAAGGGGATAATCGATAATGTCTAACGATTATATTCATCTTTCTTATTTAACAATAGCTCTTGCTTCAATTACTATTTTGATTAATGCTGTTTTGTCTTTTTATTTTAAACTTGGTATGGAAAAAAAGTTGCTGTTTGCTGCAAGTCGAATGGTTTTGCAGCTTTTTCTGCTAGGCTTTGTTTTAAAATTTTTATTTGAGAACACATCACTTATTTTTACGTTTATCGCTGTTTTTTGTATGCTTATGTTTGCGGGAAGGGAAGCGTATGCCCGCCAGCAGAGAAAGTTTAAAGGTCTTTGGTCCTTTGGTTTAAGTTCTGGCAGTATGACGATTGCGGCAAGCTGTATTACAATTTTTGCTTTATTTACCCAAATTAGTCCTGAGCCTTGGTATAATCCACGTTACTTCCTGCCCATATTAGGAATGATTCTTGGTAATACGATGAATGGTATTAGTTTGGGACTGGATAATCTTACGGCGATTGCAGCAAGAGAAAAAGCAAGTATTGAAGCTCGAATTGCGCTGGGGCATACAAGGCTTGAAGCTCTTAACTTAGTCATTCGTTCGGCTTTACGCACCAGCTTTATGCCTGCCATTAACAGTATGTCGGCTATTGGTATTGTTTCAATTCCAGGAATGATGACAGGGCAGATTTTAGCTGGAGCCGATCCCGTTGAAGCAACGAAGTATCAGATGATGATAATGTTTATGATTGCAGGCAGTACAGGGCTTGGCTCATTATTTGCTGTTCTTGGCGGGGCATTGCGTATAACTGATGATAGGCACCGTTTGCGTTTAGATCGTTTGCGTGGAGTGTATTCAAAAAATGGATAATGTTTTTTTAGCGCAAAAGATAATATCTATAGCGCCGATGCTTAAACTGACTGATAGGCATTTCCGTTATATCCTGCGGCAAATCAGTCAGGAAGCTGTTTTGTATACTGAAATGGTTCCCGCAAATGCTATTGCCTGTGGTAAAGGGCTCCATCTTTTTGATTATAACAAAGAAGAAAAACCGTTGGTTTTGCAGCTTGGGGGCAATAATCCTGAAATAATGGCACAGGCGGCGGCGATAGCTGAAGAATACGGCTATAATGAAATTAATATCAATGCGGGTTGTCCCTCAGATAGAGTTGCGGGGGCTGGGCTTTTTGGTGCGGCATTAATAAAAGAGCCACAGCTTTTGGCTAATATCTTTAAAAAAATGCAGCAAAGCTGCTCTATTCCTGTAACCATTAAAACTAGAATAGGTATTAGACCAAATGATTCATATGACGATTTAAAACAATTTATAGAAATTTTATCAGAGGCAGGGTGTCATACCTTCATTATTCACGCAAGAAGTGCCGTTTTGCATAAACTTTCTCCTAAGCAAAATCGTAAAGTCGTGCCGCTGCGTCCCGAAATTGTTTACAGATTAAAGCAAGAGAAGCCTAACTTAAAAATCATTATCAACGGAGGAGTAAAAACTAAAGAAGAAGTTTTTAATCATCTGCAATTTGTTGATGGGGTTATGATTGGGGAGGGCATATACAAAAACCCGATGTTGCTGGCAGATATTTATGGTGTTTCAAAAACGAGATATGAAATAGTTGAAAACACAGTTTCATATATGGAGCAGATGGCTGCCTTGGGAATTAGACCTAAATATGTTTTAAGGCATCTTATGGGATTATTTTATGCTACGCCTTATGCTAAAGATTGGAAAAAACACTTAACCTTATTTTCAAAACTTGATAACGTTGATAAAAACAAGTTATTAGATATAACAGCAGAATTTATTTAAAGCTTTTCTTGGGATATAAAATTATGACAGTCTATCTTATTATTATTTCTTGCATCTTGGGTTATCTTCTAGGGTCTATTCCTTTTGGACTTGTTATTGTACGCCTTGCGGGCCTTGGTGATATTAGGAAAATAGGTTCAGGGAATATTGGGGCGACGAACGTTTTAAGAACAGGGCGTAAAGATTTAACAGCTTTAACGCTTATTTGTGATTCAGGAAAGGCTGCTTTAGCAGCTTTTTTAGCATTTAAGTATTTTGGCTCTCAGGAAATTGGGCTTTTAACAGGCTGCCTTAGTGTCCTTGGTCATAACTTTCCCGTGTGGTTAAAATTTAAAGGCGGCAAAGGTGTTGCTACAACTATAGGCGTTATGCTTGTTACGTCTTTCTATTCTGGAGCATCAGTTTGCGCTATCTGGCTTTTTATGGCATTCGTTTTCAAAAAGTCATCATTATCAGCATTAACAGCCTTGTTTTTAGCGCCATTCTTGGGTTTTTATTTTGCTGGGGCGAATGTTGCGATTTTTTATGCTTTTCTGACAATTCTTTCTTTTATAAGACATCACGAAAATATTAAAAGGCTTTTAAGAGGCGAGGAAAGCAATATAAAAATAAACAAATAGCGGAAAGAATTGAATGTTATGATTTTTTCCCGCTTTCAGATGAATGATGAACAAAGATTAAATTGGCTGCGGCTTATTCGCAGTGATAACATTGGTGTTATAACTTTTTTTGAATTGCTGCAACGTTTTGGTTCAGCGGAAAATGCGCTTGATGCTATTCCTAAAATTTCTAAAATAAGCACGAAAAATTTTAAAATATGTTCAAGAGAAAAAGCTCAGGAAGAAATAGATTACCTAGATAAAATTAAGGCTAAAATAATCACACTGTGTGATCCAGAGTATCCGCCTCTTTTGGCAGAAATAGCAGATCCCCCGCCTATAATAATAGCTAAGGGTAATTTTGATATTTTAACTAAAAAGTCCGTAGCTATTGTTGGGGCAAGAAATGCTTCGATAAGTGGTAAAAAACTGGCTTATGAAACAGCTGTTGGACTTGTTAGTTCTGACATTACGGTGGTATCTGGAATGGCTAGAGGAATTGATACCGCGGCTCACGAAGGTGCCCTAAGCAGTAAAGGAGCAACAATTGCGGTTTTGGGAACAGGTGTAGATGTTGTTTATCCTTATGAAAACACAAAGCTTTATCATCAATTATGTAGTGAAGGAGTGGTGATTTCAGAGTTTCCTTGTAAGACTTCTCCACAGCCGCAGAATTTTCCCCGACGCAACCGTATTATTTCTGGAATTTCTGAAGCTGTTGCCGTTATTGAGGCATCTCTCAAATCTGGTTCTCTTATTACCGCAAGGACAGCCCTTGAGCAAAACCGTGAAATATTTGCAATCCCTGGCTCTCCTAAGGATCCTAGAGCGGGCGGGCCTAATAGCTTGATAAGAAATGGCGCCAATCTGCTGGAATCGTATGAAGACATTATTAAGGTTTTAGCTGATAGAAACTTTGTTAATTATGAAAATCGTAAAATTATTAAGCAAAAAGAGCAAACAAGCTTTGATTTTTGTAAAAAAGATGATTATTTTGAAAAGCCTATACAAAATATTAACGAAACTCGAGAGACAATCATTAATATGATTGGCAAAGCTCCTGTATGCATTGATGACATCATAAGGGTTTGTTCATTGTCTAACAGTGAAATATCTATGATTCTTTTAGAACTTGAACTAGAAGGAAAGCTTGAAAGACATATAGGAAATAGGGTATCTCTAATAGATTAAGGAAGTTTTGAGGATAGAATGAACGTTGTAGTAGTTGAATCACCAGCCAAAGCTAAGACCATAAATAAATATCTTGGCAAAAATTATAAGGTTATAGCTAGCTTTGGTCATATTAGAGATTTGCCCAGCAAGGACGGTTCGGTAAAACCCGATGACGACTTTGCTATGACTTGGGAAATAGAAGCCAAGAACGAAAAGCATATTAAAGAGATTGTTGCAGCTATTAAAGATGCTGATACTGTTATTCTCGCTACCGACCCTGATCGTGAAGGAGAAGCCATTGCTTGGCATATTGTTGAGGAACTTAATAAGCGCAAAAAATTAAAAGACAAAGATATTAAAAGAGTCGTTTTTAACGAGATTACTAAAAATGCGGTTTTAACCGCTATGAAAAACCCAAGAGAAATTGATGCGGCCTTAGTCGATGCTTATTTAGCAAGACGTTCTTTAGATTATTTGGTTGGTTTTACAATTTCGCCAGTGTTATGGCGCAAGCTTCCTGGTTGTAAATCCGCAGGCAGGGTACAGTCTGTTGCTTTAAGGCTGATTTGCGAAAGAGAAGGCGAGATTGAAAAATTTAAAACGCAAGAATACTGGACGATAGACGCCGATTTAACAACAACTAGCAAAGCTTTGTTAACCTCAAGACTAACTTATTTAGATGGCAAAAAATTAGATAAGTTTAGCATTCCTTCTCAGGCTAAAGCTGAAGACGCGGTTGATAAAATCAAGAAATCATCTTTTAGAATCAGTCGTATCGCTAGAAAACAAGTCGCAAGATATACCGCCCCTCCATTTACAACATCAACCCTGCAACAAGAAGCTGCTCGTAAGTTATATTTTTCGGCATCAAAAACAATGACGATAGCTCAAAAGCTTTATGAAGGAATTGAGCTTTCAGGAGAGGTTACAGGTCTTATCACATATATGAGAACTGACGGCGTTCAAATGTCAGTTGAAGCTATAAATGATGCTCGTAAATATATTGATAAAGAATTTGGGGAAAAATATCTTCCTAAAACCCCTAAAATTTATAAAACGAAGGCTAAAAATGCTCAAGAGGCGCACGAGGCAATTCGTCCTACCGATATTTTTAGAACTCCAAAAAGTCTAGAGAAGTTTTTAGACAGAGATCAAATGAGGCTTTATGAATTGGTTTGGAACCGTACGGTAGCGAGCCAAATGGAAAATGCTCTTTTCGATCAGCTGGTCATAGATTCTGCATCACAAGATGATTTAATCGTTATGCGCTCAACTGGACAGGTAATGCTTTTTGATGGCTTCATTAGGTTATATCACGAAGATATTGATGATGAGCTAGAAGAAGGTGAAAAAGTTCTGCCTAATGTAACAGAGGGTGAAGCTTTAAGTTTGGGCAAAGTTGTTCCTCTCCAGCATTTTACCCAGCCGCCTCCAAGATATTCTGAAGCAAGCTTGGTTAAAAAGTTAGAAGAGCTGGGTATAGGTCGTCCATCAACCTATGCTTCCATTATTTCGGTTCTTCAGACTAGAAAATATGTAATACTAGATAACAGAAGGTTTATCCCTGAGGATAGGGGGCGAATAGTTACGGCCTTTTTAGAAAATTATTTTAATCAATATGTTCAATATAACTGGACAGCAGAATTGGAAGATAAGCTTGATGATATTTCGGATCAAAAGCTTAACTGGAAAGATGTTTTAAAAGATTTCTGGGTCGATTTTGCTAAGGCTGTAAGTGATATTTCACCGCTTACAATTACGGAAGTTTTAAACACGCTTGATGAAGTATTGGGCGACCATTTCTTCCCTGAGAAGGAAGACGGTTCCGATCCTAGGAAATGTCCTAAATGTGCCGATGGCAGAATTTCGATTAAGATTGGCAAATTTGGAGCATTTTTAGGGTGTTCTAATTATCCCGATTGTAATTTTACAAGCCAGCTGAATATCGAAGGCGAAGACAAAGACATCGCTGAAAATGAAAACAAGGTTTTAGGCACAGATACGGCAACAGGGTTAGATGTTACTCTAAAGAAAGGTCCTTATGGGTATTATATCCAACTGGGAGAAGCCGAGAAGGGCAGTAAAGTTAAGCCAAAACGCTGCGCTATTCCTAAGGAAATAGAGCTTGCGGATATAGACTTAACCTTAGCGCAAAAACTTTTATCCTTGCCGAGAGAAATAGGGGATCACCCTGAAACAGGCGAAAAAATTTCTGCTGGGATTGGACGTTTTGGACCTTATTTAAAAATTGGTTCCAAGTTTAAGTCTCTACCTAAAGGCGACAGCGTTCTTGATGTCGGTTTGGATAGAGCGGTTGAGCTGCTTTCGGCAAAAGTGAAAGAAATGCCTGCGCAGGTAATTGGAAAACACCCCGATGATGGCGTTGAAATCACCTTAAATTCTGGACGTTTTGGGCTTTATATTAAACACGGCAAAGTTAACGCTGCTATTCCTAAGGATATGAAAGATAAAGAGCTTACCTTAGAAGATGCGGTTACCATTCTTAAAAACAAAAAGCCATCAACCAAAACAAAAAAAACAGCAACAAAAAAAACAGCGTCTAAAGCTAAGACGACATCAAAAAAGACTAAGAAGACAAAGGCTGAAGAATAACAAAACATTATAACTGGAGTCAGAGATTGCCTAAGAAAAAACATTTTCCGAGTAAATCTGAGCTTTTAAAATATATTGAAGAAAACCCAGATAAAGTTGGTAAAAGAGAGATTGCCAAAGCCTTTTCGATTAAAGGTGATGATAGAATTGTTTTAAAGCAGCTTTTAAAAGAGCTTAGCGATGAAGGTCATCTGGTAAAAAAACGTAAAAAGAGACCTTTAAAAATAGCTAATCAAATTAATGAAGGCGTCTCTTCTCTAATTGTTGGTGTTTTTAGGCAGAAACGTGGCGGCGGGGTTGTTGAGCCTGCCGATAATAAAATTCCGTTTTGTTTTAAAATCTCACCTGTTGATGCTGCAAAATTTAATAATGATGATTTACTGGTTGTCGAACCAGATGCTTCTAATCCTTACTCTGGGTTTGCCAAAGTCGTAGACAGCTACGGCAATTATCTTTCAACCAAGGCTCTTCCTATAATAGAAATAATTAAGCAGGATATTCCTTTTATTTTTTCCGATAAAGTTAAGAATGAAGCTAAAGAAATTAAGCCCGCTTCAATGAAGAACAGAATAGATATGAGAGATATTCCGTTGGTAACAATCGATGGAGAGACGGCAAAAGACTTTGATGATGCTGTTTTTGCGGAGCCAGATAAGAGTTCTAAGAATAAGGGCGGCTGGCATTTGATTGTGGCAATTTCTGATGTTGCATCATATATCCACTCGCAAACAGCGCTTGATTATGAGGCAAGAGAAAGAGGCAACTCCGTTTATTTTCCTCAAGGTGTTGTTCCAATGCTGCCTAAAGAAGTTTCGAATGATTTAGGCTCGCTAAAACAAGGAGAGGACAGACCTTGTATTGCTGTTCATATTTGGATAGATAAAGAAGGAAACAAGCTAAAGCATAAGTTTGAAAGAGTTATGATAAATTCGGCAGCTCGTCTTACTTATGTCGAGGTGCAGGATATTCTTGACGGCAAAACTAAACCAAGCCAAAAGCTGCAAAATATTATTAATCCTCTTTATGGGGCTTATCTATCACTTGCTAAGGCGAGAGATAAAAGAGAAACGCTTGATTTTGATATTCCTGAAAAAGAAGCAGTTATTAATGCGGAAGATGTTATTGTTGCAATTGAGCCTGAAGAACGTTTTGAAAGCAATAAATTAATAGAAGAATTTATGATATTGGCAAACGTTTGTGCGGCTGAAGAGCTGGAAAAATTTGAATATCCCATTATGTACCGTATTCACGAGATTCCAACTCCAGAAAAACGGCAGCATCTTTTTGATTTTTTAAAAACGATAGGCGTTCCACTGCCTATGGGTAAGAGTTTTGTTGCGGAATATTATAATCAAATTCTTGCGAGTGTCCGTGATAATCCCCTTGAGAACATTGTTAAGCAAATGGTTTTAAGATGCCAGTCTCAGGCTAAATATGCGCCTGAAAATGTTGGACACTTCGGTCTGGCTCTAAGTCATTATGTTCACTTTACATCACCAATTAGAAGATATGCGGATCTTATGGTGCATAGGGCTTTAATTTCAGCCTTGGGCTTTGGCGAAGACGGGCTTTCTAAAAAAGATATTTTAAAATTTGAAGAAACGGCAGAACATATCAGTTTAACCGAACGCAAAGCAATGACGATTGAGCGTCAAACCATGGATCGTTTTGTGGCGGTTTATATGCGTGATAAAATAGAAAACACCTTTGTTGGTACGGTAACAGGAGTAACAACCGCAGGTCTTTTTGTTACGCTTGAGGAAAGCGGTGCTGACGGTTTGGTTCCAATGCGCAGCTTGCCCGGGGGAAGATATGAATTTGATGAAAAAGCGCAATGCTTAAGAGGAGATAGAATTTACCGTTTAGGTGATGAAATTGATATTGTCTTAAAGGAAGCGGAGCCTTTAACTGGACATTTGCTTTTTTCTTGTGTTGAAACTGACTATGAGCCAGTTAAAAAGATAGTTAAAAAACCCCAAAATAAAATCCCAAGGAAAGGTAAGCGCAGGAAGTGAAGAAGTTTTTAGTATGTTTTATGCTAATAATTGCGGTTCCTATAAGCGTTAAAGCTTGGTGGGCAGATGGTCTCTTGCGTTTTGATGATTATCCTGTAGCTGCGGAAGAAGAGTATTTTAAGGCTCTTTATTCTGATATTTATGAAAAATATCTTTGGCAGAAAAAACTGCTTGATTTAACAACAACCGCCGTAACCGCTCTTAATACTTTGGATCAAAATGTCAGAGTTGCTATCGAGGCGGATAGATTTTTAGTCTATAACAACAACTCAATGATTAAGAGTTTCAAAATTCCGAAAGAAGGTAAATCATATCTCAAAGACTGGGCAAGATTCACCGTTGAAGTTATTGTCGCTTCGCGTTCGCAGTCTCAAAAAATTAAAGCCCTCAGAGCTGTTGATGTTCACAAGATTATGACCGAAGCTGTTATGGATACGCTGGATAGTTTTTCTCATTACATCATTAGGGAAGATACCACCGATGCTTCCGAAGACTTTTTTGCGGAAACAGGTCTTAGATTAAAAAAAACGGGGCGCATTTTGGAGGTTGTCTCAATCGTTGCAGGTTCTAGTGCCGAAGATGCAGATATTAATATTGGTGATTTTATTACTCATATTGATGGTGAAGAAATATCGCCTATGGATTCGCAAATGCTGATTGATAGACTTAACGGCAAAAAAGGCAGTTTTGTAAAGCTTACCGTTGTTAATCATAATAGTTTTGTAGCCGAAGATGTTAAGCTTATGAGGACTAAAATCGCTCCCAGTCCAATAGCTGCCGAGCTGAAAGATGATATTTTGTTTATTGTGATTTATGGTTTTAACAAAGCAACCGCTGGTGCAATTAAGGAGGCGGTGTTTAATGCCACAATCGCAAAAGATAAGGACGGCAACAGCACCGTTAAAAATCTTAAGGGTATCGTAATTGATTTGCGAAGCAATTTAGGCGGAATTTTTGAGCAAGCTGTAGAGACGGCAGATTTGTTTTTAGACAATGGTCCTATTGTTTTTGCCAGAGGACGGCACGATGAATCTTTTCAATATTATGAAGCCTCAAAAAGTGTAATTGTTCCGACGGCGATTCCTATGGTGGTTATAATTGATGGTAAGACAGCCTCATCATCTGAGGTTTTAGCCGCAGCTCTGCAAGATAATGGCAGAGCCGTTGTGGCTGGTACAACATCTTATGGCAAAGGGACGATACAGACCGTTATGAAGCTTCCAGATGGCAATGAACTGTCATTAACGTGGTCAAGATTCTATGCCCCATCGGGGTATTCTCTGCATTCGCAAGGGGTTTTGCCTAGTATTTGTTATCCCGACAGATCTTTAGCGAAAGATGAAGATGTTATAACTAAAACGGCTGATAATTATAAAAATATTAGCCGCAAGCTGTATGATTGGCGCAGAACTAACCCTGACGATAAAAAACTTCATCAAATTCAACGTGAAATATGCCCGCCGCAGATTCGTTTTGCCGAAAAAGATGACCTTCAATTGGCTAAAGAAATAATCTTAAATGCCGAGGTTTATAAAAAAGTTATTGCAAATTCGGTATTTTTTATAAGTTATTAAGATTAAAGAGATTAAAAGGCTTGACTTTGCTGCTATCTTCGTTATTGTTTTCTTTTATTATTAATAACCATTGAAGAATTGTTTAGGTGCGTTATGGCAAAACCAGTTGTGATCCAAGTCAAACTTGAAAGTACTGCGGGAACAGGATATTTCTATGTAACCAAAAAGAATCCAAGAAATCTTACTGAAAAGTTGGTTATGAAAAAATATGATCCCAAAGTTCGCAAGCACGTTGAGTTTAAAGAAACCAAACTCAAATAGTAGCTTTAGTACTTTATGAAAAAAGTTTTTTAAAAATAGTGCATTTATTGCACTATTTTTTTTGTAAATTTTTTTGCTTTTACTAAAGGCAGAAAGATAAAATATTTTGTTGCGGAGGTTTTTAATGTTTATAAAAGAAAAAGATTATATAGATTTTAAAATTACGGCGGAAAAGTTACAGTCAGAACTTGAAAAGCTAAGGAAACTTCCCTTTCTTGTCGGCATTGAAGATTTAGATGATATGACAACTTTTATATTTTGCAAAGATGAGCAATTTTATGCTGTCGATACGATTGTAACCAGCAATAATTTAGAAAAATTAAAACAAGATTTACTTAATAAATAAAACCGAGTTTAGATTGTTTGATACTTTAGATAAGAGTATTTTGCGATTTTAAAAAAAGTTTTGATTTTACTTTTACAAAAGTAAAGCTGTCGGCAGGCATTTGCCGTGAGGCAAAATTATAAACTTAATAAAACTTCTAGCGATATAAAAAAACCGTTTAAGTTGTTTCTTAAACGGTTTTTATTTTGATTAACGGTTGTTTGCCCTGTTTTGCAAATCTTTAATGCTTATTTTAGCAGGTTCAACAGGTTTGTAATTAGGATCAACTTGTTCATATACGGCATTAATGGCATTGATATGATCATTCATCATTTTTTCCATGGATTTATAAGCATTGTATCCAACGGTTGCGGTATAGAATACAATAGTTCCAACTATGGCAAGCCTTGCTGCCGTTCCCAGAGGTCTGGTTAGGATATTCTTATTTTCAAAAGATGCTTTTTTGCGGCTGGCATCTTCACCACGTCTTACTTGACCATACACTTTTATTTGTTTGCTTTTAGCAAATCTTTCTAAATTTTTTTCTGTCATTTTTGTTCTCTATTATTAGGTAAAATATCCTTTTTTATAATCTTTGCTAAATAATTATATTTGAATTTTTCATTTTTATCAATCTCTCCAACCATAATTTCATTAAGTTGTAGAAATTTTTGTAAAATATCAGGATGTATGCCTTCTAAAAAAACGGCATCATTGGGAGTGCGATATAAAAAGGCGTTACCATTTTCGGCAACAAGAATTTTGGGAGATACCGGCTCTTCTTCCTTAGCTGGCAAAGAGAGCATTAATTCGCCATCATCATTTTCAAATATAAGAAAATCATCTTGAGTGTTTTTTGACATTTATTTTTTTAACCTGTTAAATGGTTATCACTATTATTTTTTAATAAGCGGTTTTGGATAGAATTGCTAGTTATTTTATAAAAATCTTAGGCAAGACGATGTCTTTTCTGGCGGGCAAGCTGCTCTGCTCTATAAATTTCATCATAGGTCATTTCTTTTTTTAGAAGACTACAGAATTTGCTAATAACAATATATTTTTCGCCAATCAAAAGACCTGATGCCGCTAAAAGCAGCCACATTAGAGCTTTGGATATATCACATCTTACCCCAACTCCCGAAAGGTACATTTCGGCAAGCATAAAACAGCTTAAAAGATGATTGCCATCGCTGGCTTCGGAAAACAATTCATGAGCTTTCTCGTAGTTGACGTCGACACCTTGTCCTTTTAGATACATTATGCCAATAGCATACTTAGCTTTAGGACTTCCTTGTTCAGCCGCTTTCTTAAACCATTCTAATGCGATTTTATGATCTTTGGGTACCGAATTTCCTGTTTTGTAAAAGTTTCCGACTCTGATTTGGGCATCTATGTCACCTAACTCGGCAGCACTTTTAGTCAGTTTTAGGAATTCTTGATAATCTTTTTTGGTTCCTCGTCCTTTAGCATATAAGCAGGCGAGGTGAGATTGAGCCATAGCATTATTATTGGTAGCGGCTTTTGACAAGAGCCTGAAAGCCTCATCATCATTACGTTCTATGAAAACGCCTTCGGCGTACATCGTTCCAAGATAAGCTTCGGCATTAGGTTCTTCTTGTTCCGCTGCTTTTAAAAACCATTTTACGGCTTCTCTTTCATCTTTTTCAGTGCCTATACCTTTGAGATAATGATAACCGACTTGATATTGACAGTGAGCATCTCCTGCAATGCCGCCTTTGCGCAGCCATTTGATAGCTTCAACAGAGTCACTAGCTACCATACTGCCTTTTTCATACATATCAGCTAGCAGTAATTGGGCTTCTACAACATTGCTGTCACCAGCTTTCTGAAGCCATCTAAGTGCAGTTTCTTCGTTTTTTTCAACGCCACGTCCCTCGGCAAACATTTTGCCCAATCGTAATTGAGCTATGGCATGGTGTTTTAGAGCCGCATTCAGATACCATTTGGCGGCATTAGTGTCATCTTGAGGAAGTCCTTGTCCTGTTTCAAACAATCTTGCAAGATTATATTGAGCTGAAACCGAGCCTTCTTCAGCCGCACTGCGTAAAAATTTTATGGCATTAGGGTCATTAATGTCTAAACCGCGACCATTATCATACATTCTTTTTAAAAGAATTTTAGCATCACTGCTTCCTTGTTCTGATGCCAGTTTGTACCATTTGACAGCTTCTAAATCGTCTTGGGTAACACCAATGCCTTCAGAGTATAGAAGACCTAGGTTGTTTTGAGCGCCGATGTTGCCTTGCTCTGCCGCAAGTCTAATCCATTTGGCTGCTTCTATATCGTTTTGGGTAACACCCCTGCCATTTTCATACATTAACCCGAGGCTGTATTGGGCATCAGCATTGCCGCCTTCAGCAGCTCGTAGGAAAAATTGGGAGGCACGTTTTTCGTTATAAAAAACAAGCTTGCCCTGTTGATAAAGCAAGCCCAGTGTATACTGCGATTGGGAGTCCCCTTCTTCAGCCAATTTTTGCAACTGTAGAAGCTTAGTCTCATCAATGGTATCTAGTGCAGGATCTGCCATAACTTTTCCCAAATCGCAAGCTAAGTTTTCACCTAGTTATATTGTATCATAACTCTCAGTTTATTACAATTTTAGTTAAAATATATTAAAGGAATTGTTATTTATTGTTAAATATGTTTCTTTTTGGAAATTTTTACCAGCATTACGCTCAAAAAGAGACCTGCCAGCCACCAATTCTGCCAAATGCCGAAACTAAAGGAAGCTATAAAAAATCCAGAAGCAGAAACGCTGGTGATTGTGGCTGCTGTTATAATATCATCATTGCGTATGCGCTTTAAAGCCGTTTTCATAATTTGAAAAATCAGCAAGGCAAAAGCTGCGATTCCAAGAAGACCTAATTCGAGCCATACTTGAATAGCCATATTGTGAGGGTGTAAGGGAAGAGCTGATGCAAGGTGAGGATGATCTTCATTTTGTTCGGTCGTAATAATCTTTTGCGGAGCGGTCTTTCCAAGTTCCCTAGAGGTTTCTAAGCCATAACCTAATAAGGGTTTAGCGGCAATAAGTTTAGAGCAATATTCCCATATCACAAGCCTATGGCGCCAAGATGACGGAATTGATGAGGCATAATCTTTGGTGGTATCAAAATTAACATAATTGAGCGAAATGTATGGTGCACTTGTCAGCGCTATGATGATACAGCTAAATATCACAATAATAGCTGACTTTCGTAAAGAATAAACTAAGATAAAACTAATAAAGCTTAGTAGAATACTAATAATAGCTGAGCGCATAGGAAGCAAAGTAATAATCAAAAAGCTTGCAAGCAGAAAAAGAATAGACTGCCAGAGTTTTTGCTTCTGTTTATAAATCATAACTGAAATAGGCATAGACATAACAGCAAGCAAAGCCGCTCCTCTTCCTATGCGTGTAAAATTAAGCTGTTCCTCACCTTTTATAAGAGAAGCGAGAGTTGCGCCTGTTGCTAAATCAAAACCATAAAAAACAAGCAGTAAAACAAAGGCTGTAATTAAGGTTTTTTGCAAAGCAGAAGAGGTTCTGGCATCAAGATTTTTAATAATGGAAAGATTAAGATTTAGAACCAAAAATAGTATCAAAATGCGGCTGGCTAAGCTCAATGATACGGAAGGCATAATTGACCATAAGGAACTAAGAAAACCAATAGCAATAATTGCGAGGACACTAAGGAAGCAAGATTGATTTATCTGTTGTTTGATATTGAAAAAAAGAGGCGCAATTTTATGTTTTCCTATAGCGGCTACCGCTAAAGCTATAACGGTTGCATTGCTTGCATAAGGAACAATTAAGCATAAAGCAAAACAAGCAAAAAATAAGCCAAATTGGTTTTTTATTAAGGACAAATTCATAATTATCTTATTCAAAGCATCGTTTAAAAATAGTATCAATATTTTTCAAGTAGTCATTGACATTAAAAATCTGATTTAAGTCATCAGTTGATAAATAAGTCCCTATTTTAGGATCATTATAAATATCTTCTTTGAAATTGCTTTTGTTTTCAAATGCCAGCAAAGCTTTTTCTTGAACCATTTTGTAGGCATCTTCTCGGCTTACGTTTTTTTGAGTTAAGGCTAAGAGAATTTTTTGTGAGAAAATAAGCCCTTGCAGAAAGTCAACATTTCTTGCCATATTTTCAGGATAAACGACTAGATTTTTAACAATACCAGTAAGGCGTGACAAAGCAAAATCCAAAACCGTTGTAGCGTCTGGAGCTGCGATTCTCTCAACCGCAGAATGAGAAATATCTCTTTCGTGCCACAAGGCTACATTTTCTAAGGCTGGAGTAACGTAACTGCGCACGAGAAGATCGGAAGAGC
>JBFXJJ010000010.1:0-89576 GCA_050175015.1 Alphaproteobacteria bacterium
TTTTAGATAAACTAGTGTTTATTTTTGTTTTTTTTTTGAGTTAAAAAGCATTTATTTATATTTCTGTTCTTGTTGCCTATATAAGTATTAGTTATAAGCATGTTTATATAGCACATCATCTAAAACTCCATGAGTTAAACTCATTGATACGTCAAAATTACCAATATATTTAAAAATATAAACATCACATTTTTTTATGGTATTTATTTTAAAGTTTTGCTCAAAATCTTTTGGAGCATTGCCTTTTTTGTTAACATCATATAATATACTTGATTTAATTTCATCATCTGATAATTCATCACAAAAATAATTAAGCTTAAGTTCCTTCAATTTTAATTCTTTTTCTTTATTTTTTATAAAATCTTTAGTGTTTGTTTTTTTATCTTCTTTTTTTTCAGCAGTTTCGCTTTTGAACCATTTTTGAGCATCTTCCCAAGCTTTGTTTAGTTTTCTGATTTTTTCTTCATTGCCGTCCCCACTGTCAGGGTGCATACTTTTAGCAAGTGATTTATATGCTTTTTTTACATCGTCTAAAGAATCTCCATCAGCATAAGGAATATAATTAGTCCATTCTGGTTTGTTGTTAGCCATATCAAATTTCCCAAAACAATATTAAGTTATTATAATCTTGCTATCTTAATTTAATTGAAATTATAATAGCAAAAAATAATTTTTTTTATTATAAAAAAATAACATGGGTATAATTTTATTAACTATTGAAAATATTTATAACAACCATCTTGGTTTAATATTAATCTTTTATTCAGTTGTAGTTTTAGCTGGAATAATTTTAGGTTGGAAACAAAAAATAGTTGTTTTCAAAAATTATGATGATTTAATTCTATCAATTTGTTTTTTTGTAATACCTGTTTTTGTTTTTTTATTAAATGCTATGGGTTTTATAAGCTCACTTGAAGGATTTCCGTTTGTTCTGTTTTTAAGTGTCGAGCTTTTATTGCTTTCCTTAATATTAATTTGCTCTTGGCAATCTAACAAAAGCTTTTTAAGCTTTTTATTAGCCTTTTTTACAAAAATGCCACTATCTATTTTCTTTTCTGTTTTATTGTTTCAAATAATCGACCCATCAGGAAAAACAGAATTTGAAAGAAAAACAAATCGTAATAAAAGTATTGCTTTTTTAGTGTTGCTAACGCCTGTTTTATATAAATTAGTTAGAAACAAAGAAGGCTTTTGGCAGAAAAAATAGCTTTGTCTTTCAATAATACAGTATTTAACAAAATAATCTTTTTTGCTATAACTAAATTAATTAGTAGCTTGACATATTGCGTTTTATCATGTTACATTTAATGATGTGTCATATGTGTCAGATAATTAAACAAAGGAGAGTGTTATGCCAAATAGAGTTCAAGTTATTAAAGAAACAATTGAAAGTTTTAATAAAAAAAATGATTGGCGTTTATGTTTTCAGTGGTGCCAGTATGTTTATGAAGATGGCGGCAGTGAATATGGATACCGTTTTATTTGGAGAACACCCGAGAACAAGTTGCAACCTGCTAGAGGGCAAGCTAGATTGCCATCTGTAGAAACTATACAAAAACTAATAAATACAGCGAAGGAGGAAGGTTGGGGAGAATATACGGAAAAGAATCCTAAATAAAATTTTTCTCACATACCCATACCGTAGCCATAGCTTTTGGATTTTTTTAAGGCGAGTTCTTTTTCTTCAAGGTGTTTTTTGTAGGTTTGAAGTGTTTCTTGATAAAAGGCATCATTAGTTTTGAGGGCTTCTTTGATTGCCTGATAATTTTCATCACCTTTTTTATGCTCTGGTTTTAGTTCCTTTATCATATCATCAATAGTTTTGCTTTTACTTCTCTCGGTTTCAATATCATCAGATATTTTATCATAAACATAAGCTGGAATATTTACTCTGCCACCAAGTTCTTCAATCTCAACAATCTTTGGTATGACTTCCTTGCCTTCTTCAAGATAGTAACATTTATGCTCACTATCATATTTTGAAATAGCCTTAACAGCTTCGTGATTTTCTTGATTTATGGGCATTTCAACATAAAAAATAACCTTTTGTTTTTCTTCTGGCTTAACTTCAGGCTTAATTTCTGGCTCTGTTTGGGGCTGTATTTCTGTTTTAAAGCTTTTTACTGCTGGTTGGCTTTTTTTATCTGAGCCTAAAAACAAGGATTTTAAAAGTTTTTTTTGAGCAACAATAATTGCCATTGCAAATGGATCTTTGGTTGCTTCAGCCATTAAAAAATCTTTCCAAGTATAAAATGCTTTTTTAAGTAAAGATTGCTCTTTGGTTTTTGTTCTTGGTGTCTTTTTAACTTCTTGGTATCTCTGCCATAAAATTGGGGTGTTGGGGTGTTTAGTTAAAGGCTTTTCAGTATAGGTTCTTTTAGGTTCAACTATATTTTTTGAATCTTCAAATTTGCCAAGTTTTCGTTCCAAAGCGTTTTTAGAAAAACCCCTATCTAAATCTGAGGCTTTAATTGCCACCTTTTCATCTTTAGAAACTATTGCTAAACCACTTCCTCTTTTTTTAAGTAGCAAGCCAACTTCCTCAAAAGCATTATGTAAATCTTGCCATTTGTTGGCTTGGTTTAAGGCTTTGGTTAATGGCTCTTTTTTTTCTTTAACATAAGAATAAAAACTTTGTTGCCAAGTTTTGGCTTCAAAATCTCGGGCTTTCTCGTGGGGCTTTTCATAATTTGGTTCTTTAGTTTTTTCAATGCCATTATCAACCGATAAATTATATTTTTTCTCCATCTCCCGACAAACTTTTGAGCGTTTGTAATAATCATTGGATAAGGTCGCAACTTTTAAAGTTTCTGGGTTGATTTTATTATAAGCAATATGCATATGAAAGTTATCGGTGTTTTGATGTGTTCCAACAATTCTTTGGTGAGCTTCTATTCCTAAAGCTTTGGCAAATTCTTTTTCAATTTCTTTTAATGTTTTTAAGTCAGGTTTTTCATCTTTAAAAGAAACTAATAAATGATAGGTTTTATCAACTCTGCATCTGGTGTTTTGGCTTTGAGTATTTTCAATATCAATAATAGCTAAATCTAAATCATCAATGGTTTCTCCTGCAATTGAATTGACAATCCAAAAGTCAGATAGTTTCTCGCCTTCGTCTTCTGCTCCTGCAATATATTTAGCCAGCATTCTAAAACTGCTTTTTATCGTTCTTGGAATATGTTTAGAAATCATAAATCCTCAATCTTAGCTTTTAAAACAGCCCTTAAATCAGCAATAGCGTTAATATGCTTGTTTAGCTCTTGAGGTAATAACTCTTCATCAAGAGCCATTTTAAATAAATTGCCTAGCCTTGCTAAATCAGCATTAATTTTTAATAAATCAGATATGGCTTGTTGCTTGCCAATATTTGGTAGTGGAATATTAAAAATCGCAAATCTTATCAGCTCTGATTGGGATAGATGATAAGTTTTAGCCAGTTTTACTAATTTATCTTTTTCTTGGCTATTAAGATAAACAAGGCTGGCAATGTTTCTTTTATGTTGTTTCATGACTAAAGCTCTTCATCTGGGATAGTGCTTGAAGGGTCATAAATGAATTTTTTGATTTCATAAGATTCATCAGACTTTAGTCTTTTTTCTTCGGCTTCTCGCTTCATCATATAATCTAAAACAATGGGGTGAATAAAATCCTTTGGGTCAAAATGCTTATGTAAAAACCGATAAAACGATGCTTTAGAACAAGTGATTTCTTTATTTTCTTTTAAATCGTTATAAATGCGATGTCTTGTCCAGCCTTGCTTTAGCAATATTTTTATTTTGGGCTTTTTAGCAATTAGTTCGTAATTAACTTGAGCATAATATTTAGTCATTTTGGTTTTCTCCTAAATTTGAGTGGTTAAAATTACTACCCTCTACATATCTACAACTGTTGCTATCCTTAGCTTTGCTAGTATAAATAATTTTATCTTGTAGAGGGTTTGCAGAGGGTTGGTTATGATTAAAACTGTTGTTTTCTCTATATTGTAGAGAGGTAGAGGGTTTAATCAGGTATCTAGAGAAGGCATCTTTAAATTGTTCTTTGCTGTAACATTTTAAATTTTGATTTTTGCTGTTTCTTTTTTGATAAGATTTAATCCCAAATTCTCTTAGCTCAGTTGCTAGTTGAAGCTGAGTTATGGCTTTATTATTTTTCCAATCACTCCAAGGGCTTTCTTCTATGTGGGATAGTTTTAAACATAGTTCTTGAGAAGAAATAAAACTCAAAGAATGTTCACTAAAAATATCTCTTATATCTTTTAACAAAAGAATTTTGATTGAGCTGTCATCATCAGCATAGCCAATGCTGTCTGTGGTGCTCATTGCAATTGTGGCTAATTCTAACCAGTTTTTACTTGCAAGCTCGGCTATTGCTAAAAGAGGTCGCCAGTTATCTGCGGTTCTATCATTTATTTGATTTGATATTATTGGGTCGGCTTCAGATAACTTTAAAGAATTATCTTCTGCCCATCTGCTACACTTTTGTTTGATAATTTCAAAAATAGAGCTTTTATCACTCCTTAAGCGTTCAACAGTTTCACCAATAAACTTTCTTCTCATTGTGATAATTATGCTTCTATCGGCTATGGTGTCAGCTAGCTTGCCAATGCCAGCAATCGCACAAGGACAAAAGCAAGAAAATATTCTAACGCTATGACTTCTGCCGACTTCAACATTACGAATTACGCCTCCACCTTTGGTATGACCTTCATTAATAATGCCTCTTAGTTCTTCCTTTTCTTTTAAAAAAGCATCGGCTTCATCGATTAATAAAGTTGGAGCATGTTCTTCAATGGTTCTAAACATTGCTGAAGCTGTTAAACTTGATACTCTCAAGGATTTACAACAAAGAAAATCTAACAACATAAGCAAGGTTGTTTTACCGCATCTTTTTTCTGGAGAGTGAATAAGAAGTCTTGGCGAATGCTCAAAAGCATCAAAACAATAGGTAAATAAAACCCATAAAGCTAAAGTGTTTTCTGCATTAGTTGGTAAAATAAGATATTTTTTAAAAATTTCTCTAAGTTCATTTAAAATATCAGCCCCATCAACAGGTTTAGAATATGGAGTTGGTCTTGGTAGATTAAGCTCTCTTCCAGCTAGATTTTTGGTCTCGGTGTTTTTAGTTTCTAATAAGCTTCTTAAAAAACTAATGGTTTTACCTTCTGGCAGTTCATCTGCTAAATCCCAGCCTTCAGGAAACTCATCAGGAATTTTAACAATCGATACTTCATTTTGTTTTTTTAAGATTTTAAAAAGTTTGAGCATGGCTAGCTTGCCAGCTTCATCATTATCCGCCCAAAGTTTGATTTTACGGTTTTGTAAAATATTCCAGTTAGCTTTTGAGATTGCATTAGCACCACCAGCCCAAGTTAAAACAACATAATCAGGAAAAAGAAGCCTTGCACTATCAGCAGTTTTTTCTCCTTCAACAATTAAGATATTATCGCCTTTACGCTGTTCTAAAAGCTCTTCGCCATAAAGAGGTCTTGACTCAGGAAAGCCCTTTATCTGCCAAGCTGTTTTACCATTTTCAAGCTTGCAATAAGTAAAGGGGCGGAAAGTCTTTTGCGTAGAGCCATTAACGGTTTCATATCTGGCAATATAGCCAATAAGTTCGTTTTTAGCGTTCTTATAAGCATAAATGCTTTTTGGCTCATTCCATTCCGCAATTTTAAAAGAAGGCTCTGGAGCATCTTTGGTAACAGGAATAATCGGTATTACTTCTAGCTCTTTTGTTAAGATGTTTGTTTTAGAAACATCTATTGGTTTAAAAAAATTAGTCATAGTTCTACCCCCAGCATTCGTGCAAGGTTGTGTAAGGCTTCAAGCTGGGTTGAGTTGGTTAAATAAGCCGCGAGTGAAACAATATCACTTCCCTTATCACCTGTGGCAAAATCAGCCCATTTGCCCGTTTGCATATTAACTTTAAATGAGCCTTTGGATTTATCGATGCGAGTTGGATTTAAAGCAACCCATTCGCTTCCCTCACGTTTACCATCAGGAAGCCATCTAGCTAAAATTGTAAGTAAAACCGATAAAGCAACATTATTAACCTTTGCAAAATCATCTTTACCCAAGTTGGATAAATAAATTTTAGTCATGGGGTTAATCCGCCATTGGATATTCAACTCGTCTTTTTTCTAAAAATTCGATTAAATCGCTAAGCTTATATTTAACCATTCTTTTGCCGAGTTTTATCATTGGCAAATTATAACGCTTATTTGTTGCCCAAGCTTCAAGGGTGGAAGGTTTTACTCCCAAAAATAAAGCGGCTTCTTTTCTGGTTAATAGCTTTTCTTGGCTTTGAGTATTAGTGTTTTCTGTATTATCAAGTTTCATAATATAATCTCCTATACGATTAAAAAAAATTAAAGGAAGTTATATTCTGGATAGATAAATCAAGCGTTGTAAAGCCTTTAATGGGGTTTTAAGTCGCCTTAAAAAGCTTGCTAATACATAGTTTTTAATGTTTATTTTGGGGTCTCAATATATTTTTTCATCATCTATTGTCGTCTTAACCATTTTTTTAAAAAATATGTTGTTGTTTAATGATTTTTTTATCTAATATGAGGGCAGTCAGCATTTTTTTTGTGATAGCAAATTTCTTCTATTATTTGTTTCTTCCAACAAAGACCTAAAGCTGCTCCATCTTCTTTATCATTTATCCTACCGCTGTATATACCACAAAACTCTATGGCAGACTCATTTAAAGCTATATCTGAGCGTTCCCAAAAATGTTTGTCATCAGGGTCAAGTTTTTCATAAGGATCTTTCATACTCCAAGTTCCTTTATATGAAACAAATACAGGAGAACCTGAAAGACCAGCTCTGGTCAAACTGTCTATAAAAAAAGCTGGGATTGTGATTTCATTTTGATTTCCTCCAACTTCACTTGTTTTTCCAGCAATTGTAATATCGTAATAGGGTTCTGATGCTATATAACCAGATTTCCATATAGGTAAACCAAAACCAATGCTTAATCCGTGAGGATATCCAATTATAAATACTGTATTACCAGGTATAATAGGAACCCTTATATTATTAATTTTATTAGCAGAATTATGCATAAAGCTAGGTATAGATTCGTCCTTATCAAAAGGTATTGCAACAACATCGTAATTTGAACCTCCAGTTGAGTGCTCATACCACAAAGGATTGTAGTTATCATAGTATATATCGATACGTTTTGCTATTGATGTAAAATTTCCATCTGGTGTAACATAAGTTGATAGTTTTGCTTCTATATATTCTGGAGTTCTGTTTCCTAATGGTTCTTTTGTTAAAAAATGTCGTCCTGATAAGTTATGCCAGTTTGTTATTAAAAATGTTTTTTGGTTGTGCTCATAAAAGAAAGCTGTGCCAGAAGATATTAATCCGCCGTGGTCATACATTAAAATTTCGAATGGACATTGAGAGTATGTTGATCTTATTCCGAATTCTGGCATTTTTATGTTCCTGATTTATTTTAAATTATAACAATAGATGAAATAAAAGGCTTAAATATAAAATTAATGTTATGCAATCTTTATTTTTATATAAAAACTATACATCAATATATTTTTTCATCATCTATTAAAGCTTTAATTCTCTGACTTATTTTACTGCCCTTTATTTTGCCAGAAAATTGTTTTTTAATATATTCAGCCACAAACGAATCAACCATATTTTTGGTTTTCTTTTTTATGTTATTTTTGTTTTCTTTTATAAAATCATTAACAAAAATACCGATTTCATCTTTTCTTTCGGTTTTATTTTTACGATTAATTTTTTGCAAAAAGTATATTGTGGCTTCTAAAATCTCTAAAGTCATTGGTTCCATATTAGAACAAACATAAAAAGCACTTCCTGTTTGTTTTTCTAGCTTTAATGATTCGTAATTTATAGATACCAATTCTTGTATCTCTTTTAACAAATTATTAGGGTCGCAATCAAAAACTTTTATTTGACTTAAAATGTTTTCATGTTTTTTCTGAAAATCATTAAAGAAGCTGTCAAACTGAAATGTTAAATATTTTGTTATTTCTGCTATTTCTTTGATGTTTTGATTGGCTTCTTGATTAGCTTTATATTCTCGTTGTTGTGCGATTGTTTTTTTGGCAGGAATAGCCTGTTTAAGGCTATCTATATCAATTAAAATCTTGTAAGCATTTCTATACGGAAAAAGAACTGTTATTAATAAAAAGAATAATGAAGCAAAGCCCGTATAAATATATTTAAAATTTAAATTATCCATATTTCTAAGCAAAAATATAAGAGATATTATTAATGGTATAAAACCAATATGATTTTTGTTTTTAAGTAATCCGTTTATAAGTTTATTTTCTAAAAAATTTTGAGGCAATAAAATGTTTTTTGTAGCAACAATTCCTTTTTTCCAGTTAAAACAATAATATTCGCTTTTGTTCAAGATGTTTCTGCACTTATTTTTTCGGTTTTTAAAAAACATAGAATAAAAAAATTCATCGCAACTATTTTTTATATAACCTTCGGTTTTAAACAAACTCTTATAATCAACCTGATTTAAAGATCCTAGCAGAAAAAAAGCCTTGATTTGACTTTTAATTTCTAAGTCTTCGGCTTTAAAATCAATTTGACCAGAAAAAAGCTTGTCAACCAACAATTCTTTAGCCTCATTTATTTCAGATAATGAAAAGCCCATATAATCTGGCTCTTTGTATGTTTTACTAATAATTTGCTTAGCATCAATATCAATCGGCTCTTCTGCCGTAACTACCCATTTTAAAGCTTCTATAATATCTGTTTTTCTGTTGTCTCTCATAAATTATATTTCCCATGAATTAACGTTAATCCTCATAGCGATACGAGGGTGATTTTTTAATATTTCCCCTAAAATCTGCTGTTCATGTTTTATTGTTTCTCTAATTTCGGGTTGATTTTCAGAAGGGATAAATTCAATAAAACCAAGTTTTCTATAAAAAGGAGCGTTAAAAGGTATATTCTTAAATGTTGTTAAAGTTAGCCATTCATAATTATTACTTTTAGCCCATAAAATAGCTTGATTTATAAGGTTTTTTCCAATTCCTTTTCGTGTATATTCTGGCAGAACATCAACTTCTGCTATATGACCTTGATTATCTAATGTTGTTACAACAATAAAACCAACGACTGAATTGTCATCAGTATAAGCAATAAATACGGCTGATTTTTCTGAAAGTGAGTGATAATAGCTTTCTGGGCTTGGCGGCAAATTAACACAGTCAGAAATAAATTCTTTAAAAAGTTTTGCTGTGGCGGTTTCTATATCAGGAAGAAGATGAAAATCTTTTGCTGTTGCTCTTTTAATTAGAATTTTGTTTTTATTCATTTGTTTTCTTTCCTAATTCTTCAATCATATTAACAGCAGTTGCCATTGATGCTCGGACAGGGTCTTGGTTTAATCTTGCATAAATTTGAGTTGCGTTTGCGGTTTTATGCCCCAAAGATTTGCCAATAATTGGCAAGCTTGCCCCTGTTATGGCTTGATAACTGCCTAAAGTTCTTCTTATATCGTGTATTCTTAAATTTTCCAACTCTGCTTTTTTTAAAATGCTTTTCCAAGCTGTTTTAGGCTCTTCAAAATGACCCGATGCACTTGCTTTGCTCGGAAAAACCCAAGTTTTATCTTTTTCTATGCTTTGATAGCGTTCCTTTAAAAGTTCAACCGCTTGATCTACTAAAGGAACATCTAAACTTTCGCCATTTTTAGTTTCTGGAATATGCCAATTTTGATTGTTAAAATTTATCTCTTCCCATCTCATCGATAAAACATTGCTCTTTCTCTGCCCTGTATAAATTGAAATATAAAAAAAGTCTTTGGCTGTATCATTTGGATATTCATTAATAGCTTTAAAAAGTTTTGCCATTTCTTCAGGCTGAATAAATCTATCTCTTGACTTGGTTTTATATTTTTTAATGCCAATTGCTGGATTTTTATCTACATAACCCCATTCAACAGCTTTATTAAATACGTGGCGAATAAGCGTTAAGGCGTTATTGGCTGAGTAAATTCCGTTGTTATTGCCAAGTTTGGTATGAAGTTTTTCAATATCATTTTTTGTTATTGAGGTTATTTTTTTATAATCCCAATTTTTAAAATATCGATTGTAAATATCTATATTTTCTTGCCAAGTTCTTTGTTTGGTATGCTTTTTAGAATATTTTTCAATATATTCATCAAAAAGCTCTTGTAATATAAGCTCTTCCTTAAGTCTGTTCTTTTCAATATTAGGATTTTTACCTTCACTAAGCTGAGAAATAATTTCTAAAGCTTTAGCTCGAGCTTTGATTAAAGTTATTTCCGTATTTTTGCCAATAGTGATTTTTAAAGGTCTGCCATTATGCTTTTTATAAATGACATAGGTTTTAACCCCTTTATCGGTAACTCGGCATATTAAACAGCTAACTTTATCATCTTTAACTGAATATCTTTTGCCCTCTTTAGCTGGCTTTAGTCTTTCAATATAACTTTCTGTAAAATTTGGCATTTTAAAAAATCCTCAAACTGGGGCTACTTTTTTAAATTTAATTTCAACAAAAGCGTTTTTTTAGAAGGGTTTTATAAAAATCTCGGGGCTACTCTGGGGCTACCTTTTTGATAAAAAACCATCAAAAACGACTTGTTGTTATAAAACCAAGAATCAGGCAAAAGTGTTGAATTGTCAAGGGTTATAATGGCATATAAAAAACCGTCAAACCTAAAACCAGCAAATTTGTAATCAGAGGGTCGGGAGTTCAAGTCTCTTAGCCGGCACCAGAATTCTCAAGGGTTTCAAAGTTTTTGCTTTGAAACTTTTTTGTTTTTTTGATGTCATCTTAGGGATAATCTTTTAAATAAGAATGAAGTTATAATTTACGGTAACGAGCTATAAGCTTTAATTAACATCATAATCATATTTTTAAAATTAGAAATTGTATTATAACATTCAGGACAAAAGAATGATGCTAAGTAGTAGCCCAAAAAGACAATAGGAATATTCCCAGGAAGAGTTGTATAGTAAAGGAAAATACTGACAAGCGTATAAAACCATAAAAAGTAATAGAGTATTTTTTTTATTTTTTGGTTCTTGTTATATTTTAGTGTTTGATAATATGAGAAGATTAACACAGAGAAAAACAGTGTATTTCTGCAAAAATAAAACATATTACGGTATTCTCTTGAAGAAAAAGTGTCGTATCTTTCTAAAAAGCATAAAAGAACTCCCAAACAAATTTGTAATAAGATGAAATAAACAAAGAAAACACGCCAAAAACCAGTGTTGATATCTATTTTTAAAATATTTTTGATGTCGTTTTTCATGAAAAACCCCGTTTTTTCAATAAGTATTGTTTTGTATTTATATTTATCTTAAGTCCGAAGATAAGTTATGCTTTGCCATGTGTAACTCAATTATTTTTGGGCGGTATAATGCTGAGCCAATATGGACTAATGGTGTTAAACTTCTAAAATATGAAATAGAAAGCATTGAAAGTATATAGTATAAAATTAATGAGTATTTTATTGCATTCCTTGTTTTGTCTGAGTTTACCTTCTTTAATGATTTAAATACAAAAACAAAGCTATATATGGTATATATAACAACAATATATAAGGGAATGTAGATAAAGATGAAATAAAGTGTAAAATAAAGATAAAGGTTATTTTTAACAATATTATAAAAGCTATCAATGTTGTTCATTAAAATAAAATCTATTGTCTGTTTGAATATCCCAACAGCAGTTTGCCCTAAAATAAACACATAAAAAATTTGGGTAAAAATATTCTTATTTATATGTCTGCATATATTACTGAAAAGTGTATTCATTCGATATCATTCCAATGATTAATTTTTTTATTTTCTAAATTAATAAATAGCACAAAATAGCACAGAGTTTAATTTTTAAAACAGTATTGTTAGAGTTATTGAATGTTGTTTATTATAGCATCACATAGAGCACTATCTTTTCCCTTTTTTATTTTTTTATAGCAATTGTCGAAAATACATAAATTATAGAGCCTGTTATAATTATCAATTAAATAAGTATACGAAACTTTTTGTTCGTTAATAATATAATTCTGGTTATTAAACTGAAAAAAATTAAATTCGGAATTTAAAGGTAAAGACAATTCCTTCTTTTCAATAGAATATGATGGAAAATAGGCGTTCTTTATTTTTCTTCCGTTGAATTTACTGGCGATACCATTTAAATCTTTTTCGCTGTTTATAGTCAAACTTGATTGTTTTAGATAGTTTTTAACCTCGTCGATATTGTCAAAATAAACATACCCTAAACGTTCATTCTTGTTGTTTAACTTTATAATATGAAGCAGTTCTTCTTTGCCATCGTTATTAAAATCAATAAAAATAATTTTATCATCAGTATTAGCAATCTTTGCCATTTGAAACTGGGTAATTTCGTTGTCCCATTGATACGAATTAAAAGTAGAGGCATTTTGATTGTTATGTTTTGCTGTTGTGTAACCAATAAAACCACAAATTGCCACAAGTAAAAAAAGAAAAATTACTCTGCTGTTCATTTGTTATTTACTTTTGTTTGAGATTCTTCAGTTTTTTCCAACTTATCTAAATCTGTACCGCAGAGTTCCTTTACTTTTTGTTTGAGGTAAGTTTCAAGCTGTTTTTTAGTATTTTCTGATAAATTAGAATTTTTTACTCTAGCTTTTATTTCATCAGCAAAGCTTTCGTCATATAAATAACTATCTTCATGAACGTGGTTTTTAGATATAATCTTAGCCGTGTATAACCTTATGATATTAAGCGGTAAATTTTCATTTTTATATAAGTAAGGATAAAACGAGCAAATTTCATGGGATTTATCATCTTTTATTAAATATATATCATCGTAATAAGTATCAAAAAAATAGTTGGTTTTATTATATTTAAAGAATGAAAAATCATTCCAGTTAAATGGTTGTTTGTTATTCAAGAACTGTTCTGAGATACTGTTTTTTAAATTAGATTTTTTAACGAATCTAATAAAATTATCTTTATTTTTTACAATACTGTTTGGTTCCTTTAGAAAAGCATTACTTAGACTTATATCATCTAAATAGATGTCATAACCAATGTTTCCATAAGGTTCATCAATGGCATCATAAACCCAAGCAATTTCTTGTTCTAGTTCTTCGTGCCTGTTTTTATTTTTTATTGGAAACCTTTCATGGATAAAGATATCACTATTAAATTTCTGGGCTATTTTCACAAAATCATCTTTGTTTTTAAGAACTAAGTTTGGTTGTTTTAAATATTTTTTAACTTCAGAAATGTTTTTAGAAAAGATTGCAGTATCAATATTATTATTAATTCCATCTAGAGAATATATTCCTGTAGTATAGATTAACTCATTGTTGTTGTCGTTATTAAAATCAAGCTCAATAATTTTAGATAAATTCGCAGCCTCAATTAACATTTGGGCAATGTTATTGTCCCATTCATACGGTTCAATTTTGAAGTTTTGAGAGATATAATTATCAAAATCATTAATAATATTTGTTTCGACTGAAAAACCATAATAACTTGCTACATTTTTACAGAAAATATTGTCTTCTCCTTGTTGGGGAATATTGGTTGACCCAACAAAACTGCAAATTTCTTTGGCTGAGTTTTTTTCGATTAGAAATACCTGTGTTTGCCAACGATTTTTATTAAGAAAATAAATTTTGCTATCAGAATAAAAAAAGTTAGGTTCATCTATTGGCAAAAACCAACGTTCTTTCTTTTCATCAAAATAGGGGGTTCCTGAGGGAGTTATTTCTTTGCCGTTAAATTTTTCTGCAATGTTAAAAAAATCATTTTGATTATTTATAACAAAGCTTTTTTGTTTTAATTGTTTGATGATATCGTCAATATTACTGTAATAAATTACAGCTTTTCTCGTTGATATAGAATTTTCTTTGGCATCTAGGTTATAATTTTTAGAAATATGTATTAACTCTTTTTGCCCATCATTGTTGAAATCAATTAAAATAACCCCATCTAAAGAATCATCGATAGGAGGTGTTTGCATTTGAGTTATTTTATGATCCCAATTATATTTCTTTATTCTATGATATTGACCAACATCATTTAAATCAAAATCGCTTGGTATTTTATTTACGATTTTTTTGGCTTTGACAAGACCATTGTTTTTATTTTTAGCATTCCAGTTGTAGTTTGGGTAAGTTTTAACATTGCTTGGATAGTTTTTTATCTTTTCGTTTTTTACCAACAATCCATATGAATTAGCTGCAACATGGCAAACAAGGTTTTCATATCCTGACGTTAGTTCAAAATCAGGCAAAGAAAAACGGCACAACCTTTTTGCTTGGTTGTTTTCAATTAAGAAAACATTTGTTTTTTCGCTCAATATGTAAGTTTTATTATGGAACTCAAAAAATACAAGATCAATTAACGGTAAGGCCCAATCTTGATTTTTCTCTGAGAAAAAAGGAGCATAAGCAAAGTTTATTTCTTTGCCATTAAATTTTTTAACAATAGCATCAAAGTTAGATTTATTTTTTAAGGTTAGATTTGGTTGTTTTAAGTATGCTTTGATTGCGCTAATATTTTGAGTGAAAAAGGCGGTATAACCTTTGTAAGTATCATATACTTCCTGTCCATAATCTTTTAAGTAATAAAATCCTGTAGTATAAATTAGTTCTTTTTTGCCATCATTATTAAAGTCAACTTCAATTATTTTAGATGGTTCTAGTTTAGCCAGTTGTATTTGCGCAATGTTATTGTCCCAAGACATTTCTTCTATTAGTTTTGGTTTTATGAAATTTTCTTTGTCAGTAAGAAAGCTGTGTTTCTCGGCAAATGCATAACAAACAGGTTCATTAAAGCCATAGTTAAGAAATAAAGGAGAGTTTGAATTATAATACCATTCATCATAAGTTTTTTTAGGATAATTTTTTGCTAGTAACCAAGATGAACCATCTACAATTATTGATTTTGCAAAATCGCCTCTATTACAACTCATAGGAGTGCCATAGTTTTGGTAAAAAGCATTTTTATGTAGTTTAGCGCACATAATTCTACATTGTTCTTCCTCTTTTGACTTTGGAGAAAACCCTAAGTAACAATTATGGTTGCATCTAACTTCGCCTTCTTTGTAACTGAAACCTGTTTCTAATGTAAAATCATTTTTTATTTTATTCAGGCTAGGAATCTTGCTCCAATCTGGATGATACTTCAATTTAGAGAAAACAGAGTTGCCTTCATCTGCTATGCTAATCGAAGCTGCCAGGGTTAAAAATGTTATGATAAATGCAATAAATTTAAGTGATTTCATGTTTTATCTTGATCTAAGTTTTTTTATATCAAAAAAGTTTTTTTTGGGTGCTATTTCTAAAATTCTATCATATCCGTTTTCCCTTTCTGGTATATGTTTAGGATTCTCTTTATCAAAATCATTAAATGTCTTAGGAAAGTTATTTGAAATATAATTAATAGTTGATTTTCTTAAGCCTACATTTTTGTCGGTTTGTATAAATGTTGATAGATCTTCTATGTATATACAGTCTTCAATTAAAAAATTTTTTAAAAAAACTGAGACATCTACATCTTTTGAAAAATTAAATTTATCTTTTTGGGGCTGATTTTGTTTAAGAAACTTAACCATATTTTCTTCGTAGTAATCTTTTCTTAAGTCACTTAACCATATATTTTTTTTATTAACTTCTTTTTTTCCCTCATTATTTAGATTTGCTTTATCGGCACCACTATATTCATACCATTCCTTGAAAGCACTTTTTGTTGCTTGCATTGTTCCGTTGCTAATTTCTCTTTCAAAAGCCTTGAAAATATCACTTGATGAACTTTCTTTGCGAGCATCAAAATAGACACTAAGATTACTTTCTTTTTTTAGTTCCCAAGTGGCAAGAGCAGAAAATGCTGTAGCATCAGCTTCCATTACTCGGTCTTTTATAATCCAAGCTCTTATACTGTCTTTTGTTAATTCAATTTCTATTCCTTTTCTATTTTGCCAAAAATGGCGTATTTCATGTGCAAAAGTTGCAGGCATATTGACCCCATAACTATCTATGTCACTTTTGAATTTGCTATAAGCATCTCCGTATCTTTGTCCGTAAGTTTCTGGGGTGTCGTCTTTTCCATATTTTTCAATAATGCGAGGAATTATAATTTTTTTATTTACTGAATCAAAAACTCCAAAATTTTTTGTTTCTTTTTTATTGCTATCAGGATTGTTTTTGTAAACCTCATCACTGAAAACAACCTTTATTTTATCTACCCCTATTTCTTTGATTAGACGTCGGATAGATTTACTTAAGAGAGTATTATAAAACTGAGAGTGATAAATAATCGCATATTGATCTAGTTTTTGGCACCAAAGATCATTATACACTTCAGGAGAATCGGTCTCTATATCAGGTGTTCTGATATACATTGGGCCTCCTTCTGTGGTAAGAGCATCTATATTTCTTGTGCTTCTATAGCGTCGACATCGTTCTCTATTTGCAAGTCATGCTTGCTAGCAAGGCTGTTCTTCCTTCCTGAAAGAAATTCTTTAATGCCACCTTTGGCTTTAAATTGTTCAACTTTAGATGATTTAACCATAATAAAAAATCCTGTTGTTTATTTTTAAAAAAATAAATCTGATTGGAATAATAACGTTTCAATTTTATAGGCTGTTTTTTTGAACATATTTTAATTATAAGGATGTTTTGTTGCAAGTTATAGTTTTGTAACAAATATTATTACAGCTAATTTGTTTAAAGAAACTGCCAGTTACAATGATTACAATAAAATTAAGTGATTTCATTGGCCGTTTCTGCTTGCTTGAGGTTTTTTCATTCTTTCTAACTTATCCCAATCTGTGCCGCAGAGTTTCTTGACTTTTTGTTTGAGATAGGTTTCAAGCTGTTTTTTAGTATTTTCTAATAAATTAGAATTTTTTACTCTAGCTTTTATTTCATATACAAAGCATATCATTTGGTTTCAATCATAAAAAAGAAACGCAAATATATTTGCATTTAAACGTTTTTTGTTCTAATAACGCTTAAGTGTTGTAATATTTGTGTTTAGAATAATTTTGCCGCAAATTTAAAGGCTGTATAAGCTAAGGTTATGTTTGGCTAAGTATTTAAAAAAATGTTTTCTTCTTTATTATGAAGAAAAACGGAATAGGAAAAAATAATAAATTATAGCAAATATTCAAATTTATTATTGACCATAATTAAAAATAGCAATAATCAAAAAAACAATAAACTGCTTTTTTAGTAGGTTTTTTATGGAGAAATAAAAGAATATGTCCAATGATTATGTTGAAGAGTTATTGTTTAAGCAATTAAATAATAAGGAGTTACTCTCGAAGTATGGCTTGTATAATCAAAAAGATGAACACTCTTCCTGCGGTGTTGGGTTTATCTCATCGATTGATGGCAAAGCCAGCCGAAAAGTTGTAAAAGTTGGCATAGAATCCTTAAAAGCGCTTTTTTATAGAGGCGCCGTTGATGCTGATGGCAAAACGGGAGATGGGGCTGGTATTCATATTGAGCTGCCACAAGAATTTTTTAAAGAGCATATCAGAAACACGGGGCATGCGGCTAAAAAAGATTTAGTTGCGGTTGGTATGATTTTTCTTCCAAGAAAAGATTTGCACGCTAGAGAGCGCTGCCGTGCGATTGTCGAAAGCGAGATTATTGATTTTGGCTATGAGGTTTATGGCTGGAGGCAGGTTCCCGTTGATACTTCTGTGATTGGCGAAAAGGCCAATGCCACAAGACCAGAAATCGAGCAAATTATGATTGCTAACTCCAAAAATAAAACAGCAGAAGATTTTGATCTTGATTTATACATAATAAGAAGAAAAATAGAAAATGCGGTGATTGCCGAGCATATAAAAGATTTTTATATATGCTCTTTTTCCTGCCGTACAATTATCTATAAGGGGCTGTTTTTAGCTGGGCAGTTAGCGCAGTTTTTTCCTGATTTGCAGGACGAAAGATTTATATCAAGATACGCTCTTTATCACCAGCGTTATTCCACTAATACTTTTCCAACTTGGTCATTAGCGCAGCCTTTTAGAATGATTGCTCATAATGGCGAGATAAACACGTTGTCGGGCAATCTTAACTGGTTAAAAGCGCTTGAGCCTCGGTTAGAAAGCAAAAGAATAGGGGAATATATTAAAGACGTAAAACCGATTGTCTTGCCTGATAGTTCTGATTCTGCGGCACTTGACAGCGTGTTTGAGCTAATGTGTTATTCGGGCAGGGACATACCTCTTGTAAAGTCCATTCTGATTCCAGAAGCAATCGAAAATAAGAAAGATGCCAAAGAGGAATTGAAGGCTTTTGTTTCTTACTGCAACAGCATAATAACCCCTTGGGACGGTCCTGCGGCTTTAGTTGCGACCGATGGCAAATGGATTTTAGCTGGTATGGATAGAAATGGTTTGCGCCCGCTTCGTTATACGGTAATGGAAGACGGTTTGCTAATTGTTGGTTCCGAAAGCGGTATGATACGAGTTAAAGAAACGGACATAATAGAAAAGGGCAAAATTCTTCCAGGGGAAATGCTGGCTCTGAATCTTGATGAAGGAAAATTATATAAAGATGCCGAAATAAAAGCAAAGCTTGCTGCTAAGCACCCTTACTCTGACTGGGTTAAACGGATAACAAAGTTAGAAGATATTATAAGAGAAAAAACATTAGATAAGCCTTCGGTTAAAGAAGAAAGCTTAACTAAACTGCAAAACTGTTTTGGTATAACGAAAGAAGATATAAAAACGGTTTTAACTCCTATGATTTGTGATGGCAAAGAAGCTGTTGGTTCTATGGGAGATGATGTTCCTTTGGCCGTTCTAGCCGAAGGTTACCGTAGTTTACACCATTATTTTAGGCAGATTTTTAGTCAGGTTACTAATCCTCCTATAGATAGTTTGAGAGAAGTATCCGTTATGTCGCTGGCGACAAGAATTGGCAATATGGGTAATATCTTAGATGAAACGGAAAGGCAGTGTGATATTTTAGAAATGGCTTCGCCTGTTTTGCTTAACCGTGAATTCGATACAATGGTAGACTTTCTAAAGGATAAAATTTATCAAATCGATTGTACTTTTGATGTTGAGGGTGGAAAAGATTCTTTGTTTCATCGAGTTGAGGAGATAAAAAAAGAAGCGGTTTCTGCGGTTTTATCTGGTAAATCTAATATCGTTTTATCTGACAGAAACATTTCTGAAAAAAGAGCTCCAATGCCTATGATATTGGCTACAGGGGCAGTCCATACTGAGTTAATAAAACAAAAATTGAGAGCCGAAAGCACAATTCACGTTGCCTCAGGAGAATGTATCGATACGCATTATTTTGCCGTCTTAATCGGAGTTGGGGCAACAACGGTAAATCCTTATTTAACTCAAGATGCCATTGTTATAAGTCATAAAAAAGATAATCTTTACGGTGAGTTATCATTAGAGGAATGTCTGCAAAATTATAAAAAAGCTATAAATGCAGGGCTGTTAAAAATAATGTCAAAAGTAGGCATTTGCATAATAAGCTCTTACCGAGGTGGTGGCTACTTCGAGGCCTTAGGATTATCAAGAACAATGGTTGCCAGATGCTTTTTAGGTATGTCATCAAGAATATCTGGCATCGGAACGGAAGGTCTCCGTCAAATGATTGTAAAACAGCATAAGAAAGCCTTCGTAGAAGGGGCAGATCTTGATGCTGGCGGTTTTTATTTTGATAGAAAAAATTCCAAAACACCGCACGGCTTTAGTATGCTTATTGCTAAAAAGCTCCAAGAAGCAGTTCGGACAGATTCTTATACGGCATATAAGGATTATGTAGAAGAAATAGAAAAGCTTCCTCCGATTGATTTGCGTAATTTATTAGGATTTAAGTATGCGAAAGAGCCTATGCCAAGAGATGAAGTTCAGTCTATAACCGAGATTAGAAAAAGCTTCTTAACTCCAGGAATGTCTTATGGTGCGCTAAGCCCCGAAGCTCACGAAACACTTAATATTGCAATGAATAGAATTGGGGCTAAATCTGTTTCAGGGGAAGGCGGAGAAGATTCTAATCGTTATAAGCCTTATTCAAATGGAGACAACGCTAATTCCGCAGTAAAACAGGTCGCATCTGGTCGTTTTGGCGTAACAGCGGAGTATCTTAATAACTGCGTTGAAATCGAAATAAAAATGGCACAAGGAGCAAAACCAGGTGAAGGCGGACAGTTGTTGGGCATTAAAGTTACAGAAGAAATAGCCAAGCTTCGTAACGCCGTAAAAGGAACAACTCTTATCAGTCCGCCGCCGCATCACGATATTTATTCCATCGAGGATTTAGCGCAGCTTATTTATGACTTAAAGCAGATAAATCCGAAAGCTAAAGTCGGCGTTAAGCTTGTTTCTAAAAGCGGCGTTGGAACTATAGCCGCAGGCGTTGCTAAAGCCAAAGCAGATATAATTACAATATCAGGCAATAATGGCGGAACAGGTGCCACGCCTTTAACTTCAATGAAGTTTGCAGGCGCTCCTTGGGAGCTGGGGTTAGCAGAGACCAATCAGATTTTAGTGCTTAATAATCTAAGGCATAACGTTAAACTTAGGGTTGATGGCGGTATAAAAACAGGAAAAGACATTGTCATAGCAGCCATATTAGGGGCAGAAGAATTTGGGATAGGCACAGCGTCTCTTATCTCTTTGGGCTGTGTGGCAGACAGAATGTGTCATAAGAACACGTGTCCTGTTGGAATATGTACCCAAAATCCTGACTTAAGAAAGAGATATAAAGGAACCCCTGATAATGTTGTAAATTTGTTTTCGTTCATTGCGGAAGACGTGAGAACAATATTAGCGCAACTGGGAGTAAGAAGTCTTAAGGAGCTTATCGGAAGAACTGACTTATTATATCAAATAAACCGTGGGGCAGAAAATCTAGACGATTTAGACTTAAACCCGATTTTGGTAAAACCCGATATTGGCGATGCTAAAATGTACTGCACCGTTGAAGGAAGAAATGAAGTTCCTGAGACTTTAGATGAATTAATAATTAAAGATGCCGAGCCTGTTTTAGAAAATAAAGCCAAAATGCAGCTCACGTATAACGTTAGAAATACGCATCGCTCTGTGGGAGCAAAAATTTCTCATATGATTTATAAAAAATATGGAAACAGTTTATCTAACGACCTCTTAACTATAAGATTAAGAGGCAGTGCAGGGCAGTCGCTGGGAGCGTTTGCTGTAAATGGCTTAAAATTAGAAGTTTTCGGCGATGCTAACGATTATGTCGGCAAAGGCTTATCGGGAGGAATAATCGTTGTCCGTCCTTCGGCTTCAAGCAAGTTAAAAACCAATGAAAATATTATCATCGGGAATACGGTTTTATACGGTGCAACATCAGGAAAACTCTTTGCCGCTGGCAAAGCTGGTGAACGTTTTGCGGTTAGAAACTCTGGAGCTGCTGCGGTGGTTGAAGGCTGTGGCTATAACGGCTGTGAATATATGACGGGAGGCGTTGTTGTTATATTAGGCGATGTTGGATATAACTTTGGAGCGGGAATGACAGGAGGCTTGGCTTTTATATACAGTCCTTATGACATTTCCGATAAAATTAATAAGGACAGCATTACGTTAGAGAAAATAAGAGATCCTAAACACGAAATGATACTAAAAGATTTAATAAAAGAGCATATCAAGGAAACAAAATCATCTTTTGCTAGTTCGTTATTAGATAACTGGGAAAAAGAGAAAGATAATTTTAAAATAGCTGTTCATTAAGATTCTTTGTCCTTTTGATACTCTTGTTATAGGTCAAAGCTTGAGACTATGAATTGGAGATTAAATTAAGAAATAAATAAGCCTTATTTATTTTCCATTATTTTTAAAAACACAAAATGGCTCTGGATATTTTATACTTCCATAGTTGCTATTTATAACACAGCCCCAATTCCCACCATCAAAAGCATTAATTTCATCACTAATTGATATATTTGAATGATCACCGATAATTCGAAACAAACTATCTTTAAAATAAAAATAGAAATTCTTCTCAAAACTTCGTGAAAGACTTCTAATACATACTGTTTTTTCTTTATTTGTTGGATATAATCTACCAAAGACAGCCATTATAATTTTAAACGCAACTTTTTCTTTAGAATCGTACGGTTTTTTTAAAATAAAATCAGCAATATAAAATTTTTTTATTTTTTGAAATTCTGAAATGTAAGCATTCTTTAAATATGGTTTTTTATTGAAATCTGTGTCAGGATACATTTGTTCTAAAGAAGGCATTAATTGCTCTGCTTTAGCTCTTGTTATCTCTTGCCACTCTGGTTGAGAAAAATCTTTATATTCATCTGGAATATAAAGTTTATTAATAGAAATTTGATTATAAATCGTAGGTATAAAGTTATGATTTTCAGGTAACTCTAGTATTTCTTTAAATTTTTCGCACAATTCAGGTTTATGATTAGTTACCAATTCAAAATGAACGGGTTCTCCTTTTTGAACGGGTGGTATAGGTTTAGGATTATCTACTATGGTATCATTAAAATTGTTAGCTAAAACAGATTGTTCTTTTTTCATAATAGCCTCGTTATCTTCAGCTATTTTTTTGTTAACTAAAGCCTCTTCTGCTCCTGCATTTATTATGAAAGAAAACAAAAGGAAGCAACTAAAGTTAAATAAAAAGATTTTTTTCATAAATTCCTCATTAATTTTTTATAACAAGATTTAAAATTATTCTTGAAGCCGAAAATAACCATAAATAAACCTGATTTTAATAATTATATAATATACGCTAGTTTGATTTAATATTAATATAATTTTTTGTTATATTTTGTTTGTATAAATATACTATAGGTTGAGTCAATGTTTAGTGCCTTCGTTAATAAAGGCGCAAGATATTTCTCTATTTTTGGTGTGTGATTTTTCTTATGCTTCGACTATTTTTTATTATCAAGAAACCACTGGTAATAAGATTTTAAGCCATCATCTAAGGAAATTTTGGCTTCCCAGCCGAGTTCTTTCAGCTTGCTTACATCAAGAAGTTTGCGGGGGGTGCCATCAGGTTTGCTTGTATCAAAAACCAAGCTGCCCGTAAAACCTGTAACCTTTTTTATTTTGGAGGCAAAATCAGCAATAGATATTTCTTTTCCTGTGCCGACATTTACGTGTTCATAGCCATTGTAGTTTTTCATTAAGAAAATCAAAGCATCTGCCAAATCATCAGAGTATAAGAATTCTCTTAAAGGTGTTCCTGTACCCCAGATAACGACTTCTTTGTCTCCTGCTATTTTAGCGTTATGAAAACGCTGGAGCAGAGCGGCGGGAACGTGTCCGTTTTCAGGGTGAAAATTGTCGTTTATGCCGAAAAGATTGGTTGGCATAGCCGAAATAAAATTGGATCCATATTGTTTTTGATAAGCTTGGCAAAGCTTAATGCCTGTGATTTTAGCAATGGCATACCATTCATTAGTCGGTTCTAGTTCGCCAGTAAGCAGACAGCTTTCAGGCATAGGCTGTGGTGCAAATTTAGGATAGATACAAGAAGATCCAAGGAATAACAGTTTTTGAACTTTGTGTTGAAAAGATGCCTGAATAATATTGGCTTCAATCATAAGATTGTTATAAATAAATTCCGCAGGATACATACTGTTAGCATAAATTCCGCCGACTTTAGCTGCGGATAAAAATACAGCGTCAGGCTTGTTGGCTTCAAACCAGTCATAAACATCTTGCTGGCAGCATAAATCAAGGTCTTTATGGCTTGCTGTTAATATTTGGCAGTTTTCTTGTTGTAAACGGCGATAAATTGCACTGCCTACTAATCCTTTATGCCCTGCAACAAAAACTTTTTTGCCACTTAAATTGTAATCAAGCGAATTTGGCATTGTTTTTCTGTCCTGACTGCATTTTGGCTAAATCTTTCTGCACCATCTCTTTGACCAGAGTTTTGAAAGTTATTTCTGCTTGCCAGCCAAGTTTTTCTTTGGCTTTGGTTGGGTCGCCCAAAAGAAGATCAACTTCAGTCGGACGGAAATATATCGGGTCGATTGCGACTAGTGTTTTTCCAGTTTTGGCGTCAATTCCTTTTTCATCAACGCCTTTGCCTTCCCATCTAATCTCTATGCCTACTTCAGCAAAAGCATATTCAACAAATTCTCTAACAGAATGAGTTTCGCCTGTTGCTAAGATGTAATCATCAGGGGTGTCTTGTTGCAGTATGCGCCACATTCCCTCGACATAATCCTTGGCGTGTCCCCAGTCTCTTTTGGCATCAATATTTCCTAAAAACAGAGTATCTTGAAGACCCAGATGGATAGCGCATACCGCACGGGTGATTTTCCTTGTTACAAAGGTTTCTCCACGTCTTGGACTTTCGTGATTAAATAAAATTCCGTTTGATGCGTGAATGTTATAAGCTTCACGGTAGTTGATAGTAATCCAATAAGCATAAAGCTTTGCCGCAGCATAAGGGCTTCGAGGGTAGAAAGGCGTTGTTTCTTTTTGAGGAGTTTCTTGAACTTTTCCAAAAAGTTCTGAAGTTGATGCTTGATAAAATCTGGTTTTATCTTTAATGCCGAGAATTCTAATAGCTTCTAAAAGACGCAGGGTTCCTAAAGCGTCGGCATTGCCTGTATACTCAGCGGTTTCAAAGCTTACTTGAACATGGCTTTGAGCGGCTAAATTATAAATTTCATCAGGCTGCACCGTTTGAATAATACGGATAAGATTAGTTGAATCGGTCATATCACCGTAGTGCATAAAGAATTTGGCATCTTTATTATGGAAATCTTTGAGTAGATGATCAACTCTTTCCGTGTTAAAAGAAGATGAGCGCCTTTTAATGCCGTGAACTTCGTAGCCTTTTTCAAGTAAAAGCTCAGCAAGGTATGAACCATCTTGACCTGTAATACCTGTTATAAGTGCCTTCTTTGCCATATTTTTTTCCTAAAAGTTTTTTGAATATTGTTAATTTTTTATATTCTTTTAGCGTAGTTATTTCAATATCAAAAAAGTTTTTTGGGATAAAATGAATTGATTAATAAAAGTTATTGCCATTCTTTGATAAGTATGGAAAAAAAGATAATGCCTTGTTTCACCAAGATAGCTTTGAAAAATGTTTGAAACCTTAAAAAAAACGCTTGCAATATTAACTCCACCAGAAAAAAGAAAAGCCTTAATTCTTCTTCTTTTAATGATTTTTGTAGCTGTTTTTGAGATGATAAGTGTGGTTTCTATAATGCCTTTTTTATCTGTTATTGCAAAACCCGAGATTATAGAAACGAATAAATATTTAAAATTTACTTACAATTATTTGAAATTTGAAAATCAAAAAGATTTTTTATATTTTCTAGGTGGTACGGTTTTTCTTCTGCTTGTTTTAGGTAATATTATAAAATCGCTATATATTTGGGCAGAAGTCAGATTTATTAATATGCGAGGGCATGATATTAGTAAAAGGCTATTAAAAAAATATTTAGAAAAAACATATATCTTTTTTGTAAATCGTAATAGTGGAGATTTAGCAAGGAATGTTCTTGATGAAGTTAATAAAATAATGGTTTGTTCTCTAAAACCATTTATGAGTATAGCTTCTCAGGCAATTACTAGTTTATTCGTTGTTTCAATAATCATTGCTTCTGACCCGTTTTTAGCGGCCACAATGGCGTTCATAATAGGTTTTATTTATTTCGTAATATATAGGGCATTGAAAAAAAAGCTTCTACGGTTAGGTGAAGGGTATTTTAATTCAAATAAAGAACGTTATATTACAATTAATGAAATATTTGGAGGAATAAAGGATTTAAAGTTATTAGGTTTAGAGAAAACCTTCCTCAAAATTTATGAAAAACCATCACGGAAAAGAGCTGATTATTACTGTTTTCATCAGTTGGCAGCCTTAATACCTCAATATATATTAGAGATATTAGCAATGGGAAGTGTTCTTATTGCAACTTTTTATCTTATGTCTATAAAAAATGATATAGGTTATTTTTTACCAATTTTAGGACTTTATGCATATGCAGGTAAAAAAATAGTTCCTGCTATGCAGGCTATTTTTGGTGCTATCACTTTAATCAAATTTAATGGAACTGTTGTCGATAATATCTTTAAAGAATTAAATTTAGAAGAGAGTGATAAGAAGAATATAAAAATAGATGATATTTTTGGTGAAGTAAAAAATATAGAATTAAAAAACTTAAAATTTCAATATCCGTCAAATAAAAAACTCATTATTGATGATTTGAATCTAAGTATAAAAGCCAAAACAACAGTTGGATTTGCTGGTTCTACTGGTTCTGGAAAAACTACTTTAGTTGATATAATTCTTGGGCTTTTAAGACCTACTAGTGGGGATTTAATTGTTAATGGGCAAAAGATAACAGGTGAAAGCATTCGGTCGTGGCAGTCTAAACTGGGCTATATTCCTCAATTTATTTTTTTAACAGATGATACTGTTGCTAAAAATATAGCGTTTGGAATTCCTGATGATGAAATAAATATGGATATAGTTAAAGATGTTGCAGAAAAAGCGCAAATCAAAGATTTTATAGAGCAGCTTCCAGATAAATATAATACGATAGTTGGAGAAAGAGGGGTCAAATTTTCAGGAGGACAACGTCAAAGAATAGGTATAGCAAGGGCGTTGTATCGAGATCCAGAAGTATTGATACTTGATGAAGCAACATCAGCCTTGGATAATATAACAGAACGAAGTGTTATGGCTGCAATTCGAAAATTATCAGGTTTAAAAACGCTGATTTTGATTGCGCATAGATTAACGACGCTTAAAAATGCGGATATAATTCACTTTATAGAAAATGGAAAAATTATTTCTTCAGGTAATTATGACGAAATGTTAGCAAATACACAATTCGCTGATTTGGTTAGAGCTGCACAGGAAAAGGATGAATTTTAAATGAAAGATGCCATTAAGAAATTCTTACCTAAGAAAGTAAAAAAAATTATAAAAAAGCTGCTTAGCTTAAGATATTTGTATAGGTTTTTTACAAATTATAAGCAATTTGTTAATAACGGCGGAAAAATTACAAAACTTTGCCCTGTTCTTAGCAATTTTAACAGTTCTGCGGGATTAGATAAAGGACATTATTTTCATCAAGATTTGCTAGTGGCATCATATATTAATAAAGCTAATCCTGAAAGGCATATAGATATAGGCTCTCGTATAGACGGTTTTGTTGCTCATGTTGCGTCTTTCCGTGAAATAGAGGTGATGGATATTCGAGAACTTAATCCGTTGAAACATAAAAATATAAAATTTATTCAATCAGATTTAATGCAATATGATGATAAATATAATGATGCCACGGACTCAATATCTTGCCTGCATGCAATAGAACATTTTGGATTAGGACGTTATGGCGATCCCATAAATCCTAATGGTCATATCGCAGGTTTTAAGAATATTTTGAAAATGCTAAAGAAAAATGGAATGCTTTATATTAGTTTTCCAATAGGGAAAGAAAATCAAGTTTTGTTTAATATTCATAGAATATTTGATCCCAAAGATATTTTTAAATGGAGCGATGAAAAGCTCGAACTTCAAAAATTTGACTTCGTTGATGATAATGGCGATTTGCATATAGATTTTCCGATTAAAGAAAAAAATATCGTTGCTAATTTTGGTCTGGGTATCTATAGTTTTTGTAAAAAATGATTGGTTAATAAAAAGATTTAATTTATTTATAATGTCAAACATATTAGGTATATGATGCTAAAATATATAAAGAAAATGCTTCCTAAAAGGTTTAAGAATTATTTGAAAAATAAGATTACTTATTTTTTTTGGGTTAGTAAAGGAAAGCCTAATCCTCCTCATCATATAATAAAACAGAAAAAAATTCTAAGATTGCAAAAAAGACAAGGAAACAACGTGTTCGTAGAAACTGGAACTTATTTTGGTGATATGGTTTTTGCAGTAAAAGATACGTTTAAACAAATTTATACTGTAGAGTTAAGTAAAGATTTGTATGACTTAGCCGTGGAAAGATTTAAGAAAGATACGCATATTAATTTATTAAATGGAGATAGCGGAGAGGTTTTAAAGGATCTTGTTAAAAAGATAGAAGAACCTGCAATTTTTTGGTTGGACGGTCATTATTCTGGTGGCGAGACGGCAAAAGGGAACGTAGATACACCTATAGTAGAAGAACTAAAACATATTTTTTCTTCAGAATTAAAGCATACAATTCTTATCGATGATGCTAGGTGTTTTGGTAAAAACGATGGTTATCCAACAATAGAAGAGTTAGAAAAAATAGTTTTGGAAAGCAGGCAGGGTGCTAAAATCAAAGTTGAATCTGACATTATAGAAATAACCTATTGAAAAAAGTAATGTTACCTTTTTATAAAATTTTAAATGTCTTTAAAAATCCTGATGTGGGAAATGTTGCTGTTGTTTTTACAAATGGAGCAGGTAACAATATTTTCCAATATATTTATGCTAGATTATTAGCCGATCATTATGGGCTAAATTTATCTTGTGATGGGCTTGATATTTTAGATGTTACTAAAACACATTATAGAAAAAACAAAAAATTAAAAACGATAAAAATAGGCTTGGAAGAAACTGATTTTCAACAATATTTCAATATTAAAGAACCTTGTAATTTTATTGTTCATACATATCCTGAGGATTATAGGGTTTATAAGCCACACCTTGAAAAAATACGAAGTTGGTTTGATGAGGTTCCTAAAACTAATGAAGAAGACTTGGTTTTTCATTTAAGATTAGGAGATAGGCTTTTGTATAAAAGCAGCTATGAAGCTTCTATGAAAGTTGAAGCAGAAGAGTTTGTTGAGGCGTTTGAAATGTTTGATTTTAAACGCCTACATATTGTAACTGATATGAATGTTTGGCATAGAGTAACTCCTAAAGATGTAGAAAAAATGGTTTTTCATATAAATGTTCCTGATAATTTAAAAGTAGATTCAAGAGTATCGGCAGAATATTTTAACTCACTTTATGATGCGTTTTCTAAATTTGACCCTATAGTTAGAATAGGAAATAGCGTAAAAGATGATTTTAATTATATGAGATCGTTTGATAAAATAATGTTTCAGCATGGAACGTTATCTTGGTGGGCGGCTGCTTTAAGTAAGGCATCTAAGGTTGGTTTTTTTGCACCTTGGAGATGCAATAAAAGAAATATGGGGCAAACAGATTTTGATGGCTGGTTCGGCTGGGGAACTAATCGTATAAAGTCATAGTGAGTATTTGATATGGAATATATCTGGATAGGTTGTGGATTTGGTCATGAACCAGATGAAAATTTTAGGTTGTTGTTGGACAATGGAGTTTGCTGGCAACTAAAGGATAGAACTGACAATACAATGTTCCGCTATCTGGAAAAAAAAGAATGTTTTAAAGCTAACATTAAAGATTTTAAAACTAAAAATGAGAATATTTTTTATAATAATACGTGTATAGATGAAATTTTAATTGGTTGTAAGTATGTTTTTTTTACTATTAAGCCTGAATTAGCTACAAAAAAGACATTAGCAAATGCAATAGCTATTGAAAAACATATTAATAACAAAAAACTTCCAATAAAAATTATTAATTCTCCATCTTCGTTTTCTTATCTTTGCCATAAAGATGAGTTTTATCAAGTAATGCCTCAAGATGATGTTCCAAAATATCATATAATTAATAAAATATCAGATATTGATAATATTAAATTTTCCTATCCCTTTATATTAAAGGCAAATAATTTTTCTAGTGGAAAGGGGACAAGTCTTGTATCTTCTAGAAAACAAGCAATTAAATTTTTTATAAAAATGAAGTTTGTTAAATGTTTTGGAGGATATATTTCATTTTTCAGAAATCTTATTAGAGCAAAATTTTCATACAGAGTAAAACTTGCTAATTTTATTCCAGATAAAATTATAGCGGTCGAATATTTTAATACCAAACAAACTGAAAATTTTTATATGACGGGGCGGGTTTTTTTTCTAGGAAATAATTTATATTATGCGTATCCTCATATTTCAGCAGATGATTGGTGTGTTCATACGGATCAGGCAAAAAACTATCTTCCTAAAAATATTTATAAATTAGCTTGCGAACGTATAAATAAAGCTGTTGTAGCTAATAAAGATAAGTTTTTAAAAGCTCAGAAAAGACTAAATATAAGTACATTAGCGTTTGATTTTCTTATAACAAAAGAAAATAGAATTAAGATTTTAGAACCAGAACTAAAGTATGGATTAGATAAAAACTTTTTAAAGGGACAAGAAGAAGTGTATGCACTTGATCAAAAACATATTGATTGGATACAAGAAAGTATAAAGGCTAAACCAATAGTTTCGTTCGATAGTTTGTTCTTGCAATAAGATATGTTCTTTAGCCAAGCATTTAAAGTTAGGAAAAATTTAATATGAAATTTGATACGAATTTAACGTACGATACTAGAGAGAATAAATCTAAGTATATCTGGGAAAAATATCAAACAATCTTAAAAGGAAAGATATTAGATGTTGGTGCAGATGAATGCGTTTTAAAAAAACATCTACCTAAAGATGTTGAATATACAGGAATAGGTTTAGGGGGCTCAGTTGATATTGAAATTAATTTAGAAAAGGAAGAAATTCCTTTTAAGAAAGATGAATTTGATTGTGTATTATGTTTAGAAACGCTTGAGCATTTAGACAATTTTCATGCTGTTTTTGATAAGCTTTGCAGCATTACTAATAAATATTTGGTTGTTTCCTTACCTAATCCTTGGCAATCCTTCATAAATTGCCTTAATAAAGGTAATTATAAGGGGACAACTCTTCCTATGAAATTTTATAATTTGCCTATTGATAAGCCTATAGATAGACACAAGTGGTTTTATGGATTGCATGAAGCTGAAAATTTTTTGGTTGAATGTGGGAAAAGAAACAGTATGAAAGTTGTTCAAATCGATAGAATTTCTCCTAAAGGAATAAGAACATTTATTTTAAGAAGTTTTTTATCTTTGGTTGTTCATAAAGATATAAAGGTGAAAGATCTTTTAGATAGTACGTTATGGGTTGTTTTGTGTAAAGAAGAGTAGTTATTATGAATGAAATTAAAGAAACATCAGATTTGTATGGTACATCATATCAAGAACAGCAGGCCGAAAAATATAGGAACAGAGAAAACAATCATTGGAAAGCAAGGTTAGATATTGCTGATGAACTTTATAATAAGTACGTTAAGCCTTCTTTCGAAAGTAAATCAAATAAAGATGTTGTTTTTGTTGATATTGGCTGTTCTATAGGGACTTTTGCAATAGAATTTGCGAAAAAAGGTCTTAAGACATATGGCATTGATTTTGATAATTCTGCTTTAGAAATAGCTCGGAACTTAGCCAAAGAAGAGAATGTTTCTCCAACGTTTGTTTGTGGTGATGTTTCTAATTGGAGCGAAAATTTTCCAGAAATAGATATTGCTGCTTGTTTTGACATTTTTGAGCACTTGCACGATGATGAACTAGGTTCATTTTTAATAGCTATAAAGAAAAACCTCTCCTCTAGAGGGTGTATTATTTTTAATACGTTTCCAGCTCAATATGATTATATGTTTTTTGATGACAGCTTATTTAGTAAATTTTTTAAAGTGTTTAAAAATTTAAAGCCAACAAAGTTCTCCAAATTGGTAAGGATCATGCAAGCTTTATATGATGTTTATTTATTGTTTAGCCAAGGCGTTACATACCAAGAAAAAATAAAAAAAGCAAAACACTGTAACCCAACAACAAAAGAACGACTAACTGACATCTTTGAGCGTTCTGGTTATGAAATAGTTTTTATCGATAATTCAAATCTTTATAATACTGAAATTGAAAAGCAAAATATATTTAAAAAACAGCCTATAACTTATCGTAATATTTATGGCGTTGTTAAGCCTAAAAACCCATAAGTTTTAAATATTGATCTGCTATATTATTTATATTGTGATGGGCTATGGTTAATTTTACTTGCTCTTTAGAAAAATTAGCATTTATAGTTTTGATAATGTTTTCTGCCATTTTATCAGTATCTCCGACTGGGGTTAAAAAGCCGTTTTTCCCATCAATGATTAACTCTGAAGGTCCACTTGGACAATTTGTTGCAACAGATGGGCAGCCACAGCCTAGCGCCTGAACTAGCATATTCGGCATTCCTTCATGGAGAGACGAAAGCACGAAGACATCAGCTTTATCCATAAAGGCAAATGGGTTTTCGGTGTATCCCATCAAATCGATTTTATTTTCTATTTGTAAATCTTTTATTAGCGTTTCAAGGTTTGGTCTTTCAATGCCATCTCCCATAATTATAAGTTTAGCATCTAGTGTTTTTAATACCTTGGAAAAAGCCTTGATAAGCGTTGGAAAATCTTTTACCTTTGCTAATCTTCCTCCAGATATGACAACAGGCGTTTCTTTGTTTTCGAGCCAGATATGACCTGTCGACAGTTTTGATTTTTCATCAGAATAACTAGGGATAGGATTAACAATCGTAGTAACATTTTTAATTCCAAATGTGTTTTCTAAATCAAACTTTACGCCATTAGATGGGGCATGTATTCCATCAGCAAGAGGGTATAAAACCTTTGAAAAAAGAGGAACAATATATTTATAGGCAAATGAATTATATGTTTTTTTCGCTCCAGAAGGTGTTGTTGCTTCGCTTATAAATACTTTGCAAGGTTTTCCAAGTATAACATTATATAAGCAGCATAAAAAATTAGCGGTATTAATAATTGAGAAGATTGTTTTTGGTTTATCTTTCCTCATATAATTAAAAAGTTTAAATACAGAATGTCTCATTCTCTTTGATTTAAAATCAACAAAGTTAATATTTTTATGCATAATATTAGTATGTGCGTGAATATCAAAATCTTTGTTTTGAGGGGTCTTTAATGCAACGAAGTCAACAGAATAGCCTTTTTCTGCAATTTTGGATGCAATATCTATCATCACTCTTTCTGCGCCGCCAAAACCTGCTAAATTAGGAACAATAAAAGCGATGTCTGGCTGTTTTAGTTTACTCATTTTTTAAAAGCTCCAGTATTTTTTTAGTTATGAATGTATGGCTAGCATATTTTTCAACATATTCACGACCATTTTTCCCCATTTGTTGCCGTTGTTCTTTGTTGTTTATAAGCTCTTGTACGCTTTGGGCAAATTCTTTAGGGGCGTTTGGTGGTACTACTGCAAAAGCGTTAGTTTCTTTTGCAAGGTTATCAAGAGGAGATCCTTCATTTGCGGTACAAATTGCAGTTCTTCCTGAGGCCATAATTAAATATAATTTGCTAGGGACTGCGGAATTAGCCCCTTCAGGTATTTGCGGGACAAGATGAATTGTTCCTTCGCTTAAACTTTCATTTAGCTTTTCAATTTTTTCTAGGTCTTTAAAAAAGACATTATCTAATTCTTTAGCTTGTTCTTTGATAATATTTTCTTGGTTTCCTTTTCCTCTAAGTATGATTCTTACACCAGGCATAGTAATTTTTAGAATTTTAGCTAAATCTAAAATTTGGTACAATCCTTGCTTGCGGCCAAAATTGCCACTATAAAGCAGAGTGTCTTTTTCTTTGTCAGGTAAAGGAAAAATCTTATAGGTATTTATATGGGGCGGTAAAATTATAATTGGTTTTTTTATCTTATTTTTTTTTAGTTCTTTTTTCATTCCTTCGGATAAAGTAATAATTTTATCCGCTTTATTAAATGAAACTCTCTCAACAAATTTTATAATACCACTAAGAAAAGATGCGCCTTTAAATTTTAGGTTTACACCAAGCTCGGAAGGAATATCGTGGATTATAGTTATATGGCAGCCTTTTTTGGAATAGAAAAAGTTAGCTAAAAAGGGGACAAACATTGAGGGGCATAAAGAAATAACATAATCATATTTTGTATGTTTGGTAAAAGCTTCTTTAAGAAGCATAACGCCAAAAAAAAATTCAGATATAAGTCTTGCAAAAATGCCGCCATTTTTAGTGGGAATAGCTTTTAACCTTTTAATGGTTACATTGTTTATCTTCTCATTGTCCTTTTCTCCATTTTCATATCCATTAAAGATGCTACCGATAGGATAACTAGGACGGGTTGTTATAACATTAACATCCCAGTTTTCTTTTGCTATGTTTTCGCAAATATCGGTTATAACTGGAGGAGAGCCAATCGGTTCAGGGGCATAAAATTGGCTAATAACCAGAATTTTATTTTTTTTGTGCATTTTTTTCTTTTTTGAAATGAATATTAAAAGCCATTTTTAAAATTATAAGAGAAAACGCAATAACAATACTTATAAACGAAAAAATAATAAGGACTAGTTTGACGTTAGGAGATGATGGTATTTTTTCTACAGATGGTTTTGAAATAACTTTAGAGTGGGGATTTTCAGACATATTAATAAGCATTAAATCCGTTTGTTTGTTAACGAGCAAATTAATTAAAATGTCTTTCATAAAAAGTTTGTTAGAATTATTAAAACTATTAGAAATAGAGTTTATAGAATTCTCGGTTTCTTCTCTTTGTTCTTCAATATATATTTTATTAGCGGTTTCATAAACATTGGTTAGGAGCCATAATGCAAACTTAGGATCTATATCTTTTACAGATACTGTTGTAACCCCCATTTCAGAATTTATTTCGATGGTTTTATTTAAGTAGTCAGATAAACTGAAGATGTCAAGTTTAGCAGATATAGGCATACCTATAATCTTTTTTATAATATTAACTATAGAGAAAGTAGGTTCAGAAGAAACAAACGCTTGCTCTTTTTCGTCCCAGTTATTAGCAAAAATCTTTTTCATTAGCTGGTGCTCTTGATCTAGCTTAAGAGCGGTTTCATAAGAACTCATTTTTATAAGAAAAATATCAAACTCAGAAACTGTTTGTTTTTGAGTTAGTCCAAAATTTGATAACAAACTGCTAGATTGAATGTTTACTTGGGCTTTTTCTCTAGGAACAATCTGCATAGATGCTTTATACAATATCGGTGATTTTGACAAGTTGTAAGACGCAATAATGAAGAAGAATAAAAAACATAAAGGAAAAAAGTACCAATTTTTAATGATATTGGTAACAATTTCTTTTAGGGCAATCATATACGGATCGTCATATTTTGCTTCTTCAGACATCTCAAATAATTCCTTTTCTTATGATGTTTTTTTATACTCACTTTTTTTCAAAATAAAAACAAGAAATATTATAAAAGGAATCACACTTCTTGTTATTAAAAAGAACTCTGTTGCCAAATTTGCTAATCCATAATTAAAGCATGAAACTAAAGCGGCATTAAATAATATAAAATTTTTAGATGTTATCGATAAGTTATAAAATCTTTTTAAAACGACAAATAAAAATAAAAAGAACATTACGCATCCTAATAAACCAGTTTGTATAATTAAAGAAGCTATAAGGTTGTCATACCACTTGTTTCCAGCAACAAGGCTTATTCCTATAAAGAAGGGCCCCTCAAAAACAATTTCATTAAAAGCACTAACAACGCTTCCTACTCGTCCTTTTTCGCTGCCGCCATATGTTAGTATATTAAAAGCTCTATTAATTAATTGGGTTAACGTATGAGATTCTTGAGAATACCAAATCAAAAAACTGACAAATGCAGCAAAAATTAAAAAGCCCAAAAGAGAGATAAGTAATGTTGATGGACTTATCTTTAAGTGTTTTTTTCTATAAAAAAAAGTAAAAAAGTTAACTATAAGAAATAATATAAAAGAAAGAGAAAAACTTACAATTCCATTTCTGGAACCCGTTAGGACAAGAGCTCCACCCATAAGAATTATAACAACTACAGCCGCTATTCTTCCTATCTTTATAAAATTATAACGCCAAGCGATAATAAATTGAATAATAGCTAAAGAAATGTAAGCACTATAAACATGCCCAGCATGTTTTTGACCACTTTCGATTATTGAATATCTAGTAAAAGGAAAATTGGGTCTTATCTGAGCTCCATGGAGCATATTGTGTGTTACAAGAAAAAAATGAATATAAACGAAAAGGCTTGTTACTATAATAAAAAATATGTGTAACTTAATAAATTGGTTAATTCTATTATTTGATAAGGGAGCATCTTTTAAGGCAATAAATAAGAGAAAAGGCATAAAAAATTTATAAATGGCACCTAAATTTGTAATTTTTAAATTAGAATAGTGAGAGGCACCATATCCTAGACTTAGTGCAAATAAAATTGCAAGGATGCATAATATAGCTAAAAGGGCGTCCAATCGTATTTTTCCAAAAAGAAAAGATGAAGCTAAAGTAATAAGTATTATAACATCAACAGGTCTAACTGTTGCTATTAAATCAAAATTTACCGAATGAAGCGAAATAATTAGAAAAAGGCAAACCTCCATTATAACCATATAGAGGCTTTGGCGTTTTTCTTCGTTGCTAATCATTATTTCTTTATCCATTTAGGTTTAATTTTGTTTATAAGATTAGGGAGTTTTTTTAATATTATAACGATAGGTAAAAACAAAGCATCAAAAGGAGACAAATCTCCTGCAAAAAATAATAGTCTTGCAAATCTTTGTTTTAAGTTCAATTTTTTTGTATCAGAAATCTTAAAAAGTTTGAACTCAGAACTTTCTTTTATACTGTTTATAATATTGGCATCTTGAGGTTTCATTGTTCTAGAAAAATGAGCAAGCGCATTGTTTCCATCTTTGCAAGTTAAAATATATCCATCTTTAAATTCAGATATATTTTTGGCTCCGTACAAATCAATAACAAGATTATCGTTCTTATCTATTGGTAAAAGATTTCTTATTTTGGAAGATAAAATTTCTCCCCAGCCATCATATATAGCCAGCGATTTTTCCAAGCTTATAAAACTCCATTTCTTTTCACCATAAAGGAGTTGGTTCTGAAAAGTTGTGGTTGCATAAGCATAATGAGTGCCTCTGTCTCCAAAATTGCTTGTAAGGCTAATTCTTGGATAAACAAAAAATAAATCTTGATGAGCCATATATGATACAAACAATTTTTTCCAAGAACTTTCAGCCCAAATTCTAACATTTGAAGGTATTGCGGGGTGGTTCATTGGAATGTTGTTATCACATTCTTTGAGCCATATTTTAAAAGATTTCCATTGTTTAGATGTCCATGCCTGTCCACAAGAAGATGGAAGCTGCATAAAATAAATGTCTGTTCCATCATTGATAGGAGAGAAGGGGAAACCAGCGGTTTCATTGTAGCTTGGTGAAAACAAAGAAATTCCAGCAATTTTTTCATCATTTTGATAATAAGATATACAGTTTTCTGCATAATCTGGAAAATATGGTGAAACGTAAAGATCATCTTCAAGCATAATTATAGAACCATACTTATCCGATAAATCTCCAGCCCATAGGATATGTTTTCTCAATCCTTTTTGTTCAGAGTGAACAATCACTTCTTTTTCACCATATTGCCAATTAAATTGGTTCGCAACATCTATGACATCTGAGAATTTTCCAGAATCTATACTTATGATTAATTTGACATCATCATGATTACCAAATTTAGCTTTGGCTAAAGAGGTAAGTAATCTTAAAAGAGCATCGGAGCGATTATAAGCTATGACAACTATAGCGGGGAAAGACATTTTTATAAAACTCCAAAAGTTTTTAAATATTGATTGCTAATATTTTCTATTTTATGGCTGGAAACGCTCGCTATTATTTGATCTTTATCAAAGTTTGTATCGAGAGCAGTTAAAATTTTTTCTGCCATTTTATCTTCATCTCCAACAGGAGTTAAAAAGCCATTTTCTCCGTCTTTTATTAATTCTGATGGACCGCTTGGACAATTTGTTGAAACCGATGGGCATCCACAAGCTAATGCTTGGAGCAGCATATTGGGCATACCTTCTCTAATTGATGATAAAACAAATAAATCTGATTTAGCTAAAAATGCAAATGGGTTGCTGATTTGACCGATTAAATCTACGTTTTCTTTTAAATCAAGCTCTGCAATTAACTGTTCTAGCTTATTTCTATCGGCTCCTTCTCCCATAATAATCAAGTTGACATCTTTTTTGGTTCTAACCTTAGCAAAAGCCTTTATAAGTAACGAAAAGTTTTTTTGCTCACACAGTCGTCCGCCTGCGACAATTAGAGGCAGAGCTTTATTGTTAAGCCATTTATGTTCTGCTGGTTCTTGTGATTTTGTTTGTAAATCGTAAGGAATGGGGTTAGGGATAGTTATAACATTTTTGACATTATATACTTTTCTTAGATCTTCAGCTACTCCCATAGAAGGGCAGATAACCCCTTTGGTGAATTTATATAAAAACTTCAAAACAACAGCTTTATTTTTACTGTTTTTTTGTTCTGCCTCTACCGATGATGTGTTTGCAACCCTCACAAAAAGTTTGCCTATTCTTCCTGCAAGAAGATAAGCCAGAATGCATACAATATTGGAGTAGTTCAATGTTGATATTGAAACTTTGGGTTTTCGGCTTTTTAGATATTGGGCTAGTTTAAAAATACTTTGCCTTAGTCTTTTAGCACCAGGATAAACTATTTCAATTCTAGCATCTAAAACAGATTCATAGATATTTTTGCCATAATTATCGGGCCACCTAACCATAACAAAGTCAACATTTAGCCCTTTGCGGGCAAAGGAATTGGCAAGTTCAACAAAAGCATTTTCTGCACCAGAAATAATTTTACTTTCGGTAATAAAAAAAGATATATCAGGCTGTCTAGTCATAAAGAGAAAAAATCCTTTTAATAATATTTTCTGGGTTATGGTTGTTTATAGTTAGCTTTATGCTTTCATTACTAAAGTTTAATATATTATCTTTTGAGGAAATAACACGCTCTATTTTGTTTTTTAAATCATTTTCGTTATCTTTCTCAAAAAGGTAACCGTTTGCATTTTGTTTTATGTAACAAGATGTGCCATTGTCATTGCTACAAATAACAGGAAGAGCACAAGACATAGCTTCAAGTTGTGAAAAAGAGGCTGGCTCCTTACTGCTTGGTAAGACAAAAAGATTATGTTTTTGGTACTCTGCCAAAATGTCATTATGAGGTAAATTGTTTTTTATCGTTATATAGTCATCTGCATTGTTTTGTTTTATTAAGTCCGTTATTTTCGCAAAATATTGGAGATGTTCAGGCGTTGAATTTTCTCCAATTATGGTTAAGGATAAATCATATTTAGCTTTTAAGTCGCAAACGGCTTTTATCAAAAGGTGAAGATTTTTTCTTTCAACAAATTTACCAACAGAGATTATTTTTATTTTATCACAAGGAACAATCTTTTTTGAGGTAACCTCTATTGCAAACGGAACATAAAAATAAAATTGATTTAATTGAAAAATGTTGTCTTGAATATTTTTTACAGGAGTAATCCATTTGAACCCTAAAAGTTTTGATAACAGAACACAGCGTTTGGTTTTGGGCATTGTTTCAAGTGGATTTTGGCAGTAAAGAATAGCTTTTATTCCAAATATTTTTGCTAAGATAATGGTCAAAAAACTAAGGAAAATGGTGTTGGGATCTCTTGCAATAATAAGATTAGGCTGTGCTTTTTTTAGTTCAAGGGCATAGCTAATAATGTTTGGGAAAAAAGATCTTATAGTTCGGCTATAATTAAATTTAAAAATATTTTTAAGTAGATTGAATAATATTGATGGTTTTATAATTTTAGGTTCCAAGACATTATAGTTTTCGCTGTTTCCTTTTGTAATGGCAAAAAAAGATACATCGTGGCCTTCTTTTTTCAAGGCTTTAACTAAATAAAATTGATTTGTGTGAAATCTTGGAGCAACAAACAAAATTTTCATTGGTTGTTTTCCTTTTTTTTAGGAATGTAACCATCTTGTAGCATTTTAATGTTTTTCGATATTTCAAAATCTTCTTTTTTGTTTTTTGTAATACAGGTTAAATAGTTTTGGACAAGATTAATATGCGCTTCGCAGGTTAAAATGTTTTTTATTAAAAAAAAGTTTTTAGTTTTTTTTATAATGTTGAGGGTGTTTTTGCCGTGTTTGAAGCACCAATTATCCCAATATAGTTTAAGTTTTGAACTGTTTTGGGCTATGTCTGAGATGTATTTTAAATAAGATAAGAAATAGTTTTTGCCATCATTTTCTAATTTTTTAATAGTTGTTTCATCTTCTAAAAATTCAAAAGGGATAATTTCTATATTGGGTTTTTTGTTTGCTGCAAGCTCAATGGTTGCCGCATAGCTAGTATTAAATAAATCTAGTTTTTTAGTTTTTGTTTTTAAGAACGATTTTATCAAAAATTTAATTTTAGATTTTAGATTTTTATAAATAATTTTATCGAAAATAAAATTTCCTAAGCTGTACACTATAATAGAGTTATTATACTCCTCATAACCTTGAGGACAGTGGGTATGACTTGCGATTACTGCATCAGCACCAGCGTTGGTGTATTCTCGGTATAGTTTTACCGTGTTGGGACTGGGAAAGGGACAATATTCATTGCCTCCGTGAATAAAAACAACAACAAAGTTATTTTCTTTTTTTAAGTTTTGTATTTGCAAAACGTTCTGTATCGGGGATAAAGGAGAAGAACCACCTTTATTATCTTCAGCCATACCAAATTCATTTTCAGCAAGAGCAATAAAGGCGGCCTTAAAACCATTTTTTTCCAAAATAAATGGGGATTGTGCTTCAGATAAATTTTTTCCCATACCGATATAGTTTATCTTATATTCGTTTAAAGTTTTGATGCTGTCTTCAATGCCATTTTCATAATCACCAATGTGGTTGTTTGCACAAACGGCAAGATTAAAGCCTGTTTGTTTTAAAAAATCAGCACATATGGGGTCTAATTTTAAATTAATGCCAAATTTGGGAGCTTTTTTCAGACTTTTTGTAAGTGGTGCTTCTAGGTTCAATACCGTAATATCCGATTTGCTGATGTCATTTTTGAATGGTTCTATTATTTTGAAACTTTCTTTGTTTTCTATTCTTTCTTTTGTTTTGTTCAGAGGACAAAAATCGCCAACACAAAATATTTTGAGATTATTATTTGCCATTGGTTTTATAATCCCATAAATTACCCATCTCGAAATCAAAAGATATAGGAAAAACAGGCATCGTTCCTGCGCCAGAGCATGGGGTTAACTCTCCAAAGACGATTTTTTCTTCATTAATGCAGTAAAAATCAACTCTCATAGCATCAAAATCTTTGCCCAAAATTTCAGCAAGCTCGATCATTTTTTCCATTTTTTTAGGTTTTTTTATTTCGCCTTTACAGGGGTAACCATGGAAAACTTCGAGGTTTTGTTTATTCCAATCACAATCATAAACAACCCTATAATGATTTTTTGTAAAACGTCCAAAATCTACTTGAATATAGTAAGCTTTGCCTCCAAAAGTGAAAATTTTATAATCACTTGGAACTCTAAAATCATCTTCATATAAAAAACGCTCAAAAAGAACTCTAGGCTTCATTTTTAAATACCAATTTTCATCTGTTGCAAAGCCTATTTTATGAGAAAGCATATAGCTCGCTTTATCTTTTATGATTTGTTTTGATATTTTTGATTTATCTTTTACAAGAAAGATGAAATCCTTGCCACTTCCATGGGCGCCTTTCATAACAAAAGTTTGAGGGAGTTTTTCAAAGTCTATATCAGATGTTTTTTCTGCAACAAGAAAAATATCATTGAGATATTCTTCTCCAATTTTGTTTTTAATATAATCTCTAACAAGAAATTTATCACCAATTTTGATAGCATAATCCATATTGCGATAAAGTTTCATATGAAGGGTCTTTTCGCAGAAAGATTGCGGATTTTTTAAATTTGGCCAGTATTTCATTTTTCTGCGAAAACGCAAAATCTCGTGCAATCTTTTTCCTAAAACAAGACGAGACAAGATGTTCATAAGTGGTTTTATTTTTTTAAGCAATAGATTTGCCCTTAAGGTATTTAATTATGATGATTTAAACATCAGGATAATATTAAATTAATAATAAAATGTCGAGTTCATAAGTGTAAAAAAGTTGAAAAAATAAAAACATTTTGGTATAAGCAAAACCTGTTTGTTTTTTAGCAAAGTTTAAATAACATTTTTAGTTTGTTTTAGGAATAAAGTTTGATTTTTTTTATGTGTTTGGAGCAATATGTTATTTAATTCCTATTCTTATATTTTGTTGTTTTTACCAATAACGTTTTTTGTTTATTATGCCCTTAATAAATGGCACTATGTTTTAGCTGGTAGAGCCTTTCTAGTTATGGCATCACTGTTTTTTTATTCTTGGTGGAATCCTTTATATTTACCGTTTTTATTGTTTTCTATTCTGGTTAATTATGCCATAGGCACGGCTCTTTTAAACGAAAAAGAAGGCAGAATTAAACCAAAGTTTCTGCTTATATTTGGGATAATGCTAAATTTAGGTTTTTTGGGCTATTTTAAGTACGCTGATTTTTTTATTTCGAATGTTAATATTTTATTTAAGACTAATTTTAATCTTTTAAAGATAGTTTTACCTCTAGCTATATCTTTTTTTACATTTCAACAAATAGCATATTTGGCTGATAGCTATAAAAAAGAGACCAAAGAATATGATTTTTTAAATTATAGCTTGTTCGTTTGTTTTTTTCCGCAGTTAATCGCTGGACCTATTGTTCATCATATGGAAATGATGCCTCAATTTGCTAATAAACGTAATCTTATTAAAAATTATAAAAACATAGCTCTTGGATTTTTTATTTTTTCTTTGGGGCTTTTTAAAAAATCGGTAATTGCTGATTACTTTGCAAACTTTGCTAATAATGGTTATGAGGCAGCAAATACGCTTAATTTTGTAGAAGGCTGGGTTACAAGTTTAAGTTATACCTTTCAGCTATATTTTGATTTTTCTGGATATACTGATATGGCGATTGGTTCTGCTCTTTTGTTTAATATTAAATTACCCCTTAATTTTAATTCTCCATATAAAGCTCTTAATATTCAAGATTTTTGGAGACGTTGGCATATGACACTTTCAAGGTGGCTTAAAGATTATTTGTATATTCCTCTTGGCGGTAATCGCAAAGGTAGAGTTAGAGGTTATATGAATTTATTTATAACATTTTTGCTTGGTGGTTTATGGCATGGTGCCGCTTGGACATTTGTTGTTTGGGGAGCAATGCATGGTTTTGCTACTGTTCTCTATAAAGTATGGCATAGCTTAGGCTTTAAATTACCGAAGCTTATTGCTTGGTTTATAACGTTTATGTTTATTAACATTACGTGGATATTTTTTAGAGCTGATAATTTGACGCAAGCAAAGAGTATTCTGAAAGCTATGTTGGGAATGCAAGGATTTAGAGTTCCCAGAAAACTAGGTTTTTTGGCAGATGTTTTTCCTAAGATTGATGTTCAAGTTGGAGATATGTTAGGAAACATTTATAAAAATAGTCCTCTAAACGTGTTTTTAATATTTTTTGCTATTTTTATTATAGTCTTTATATTAAATAACTCTAATGAGTTAAAAGAAAAATTTAAACCTACCATTAAATACCAAATATTTAATAGCATTGTTTTAGTTGTTGGTTTGATGTCTTTAGTTAAGGTTTCAGAGTTTTTATATTTTAATTTTTAGTAGGTTTCTTTAAAGTATGAGCTATAGAAAATATCTTCTCAGGGTTTTACTGTTTTCTATCATAAACATTTTTCTTATTCTTAGTTTAGCAGCTTATTTAAATAAAGATTATGAAAGCGATGTTTTGTTTGATAAAGAATATTTATTAAAAACAAATCCTCAAATAATATTTGCTGGCGATAGCCGTGCGGAAATGCATTTGGACCCAGATGTAGCTGTGGCTTTTTTAGATATGAAAAATGGAGATGTTATTAATATTGCCCAATCTTCAGGAGATATTCTTGTTGTAAATGATTTGGCCGTACGATTTCCTAATAAATTTATCAATGCGACGCTTATCGTCAGTATTAGTGCTAATCAATTAAATGATGGTGCTAAAACACCCGTTTACTTTCCTAATTCTATGATTGCAAAAATGAATATTTTTGAGCAAATACAGATGTTTATTCCTAAAAATGCTGAAACATTATTTGCATATTATTACAGTAATATTGAACAAAAAATCAAAAAAATATTAGGTATTAATTTAAAAAAACCAAACCATAAATATGATAATCATAGAGGTTTTAAAATAAACGATAAAATGGCAAGTTTAGAGAGAATGATTTCAAAGAAAGATATAAATAATCATCCTTGGTATCAAAATTATAATTATTATGGTTTAAAGCACCAACTAATAAAAGATGCGCTTTCATCCTTGAAGAAAAGAGTAAAGAGGTTGGTTGTTTATACAGGAACATTCGCTCCTACTTATATAAAAAATATAGAAAATACAAATGTTTGGGAGAGTGAAGTTGTTTTTCAAAAGGCTCTTTTCGAAATATGCAAGGATTTGGATATAGAATTTATAAATTTTGTGGATTATAGCGATTTCGAAGATAAACTTTTTTCTGATGAAGCTCATTTCAATTATGAAGGTGCTAAAGTTTTTACTAAAATATTACTTTCAAAAGTTTTCAATTAGAGTTAGTAGCTTTTGAAGTTAAGTTATATATTCAAAAAAACAAAGAAGCAAATGCAGTTTTTGAATTTATCTAAGTATTAATTAAGTAAACATTGAGTTGTGTCTTACAATATAACAAGTATAAGATATGCGATTAAATTTAATAAATGGTTATTAAAAAACAATGATTGCAAGAGAAAACTAAATTTTAGTTCTAAAAGTTTATTTTAATGGTATCTATTTTTCATTATCAACAACGGCGACAGCTTCAAATTCCACTTTGATTTTAGGGTTAGGAAACGAGGTTTGTAAGGTGAATCTTGCGGGTTGGTTTTCTGGGTTAGGAAAATATTTTAAATAGATTTCATTCATAGCATCAAAGTCATTTAAGTCAGATAAGAAAATTCCAACTTTAATAATTTTATTAACGCAGCTTCCCGCTCTTTCCACAAACATTTTAACATTTTCCATAGCCTTTTCAGCTTGGGTGTAAATGTCGCCGTCAATAAACTCTCCCGTATGCCAATCAACTGATGGCTGGGTTGATATGAAAACGAGTTTTCCTTCTGAAGATACAAGGTTGTTATAGGGGGTTTTAGGTTCTTTTAAATCATCAAAATGATATACTTTTTTACTCATAAAATATTCCTGAACTTTTGCTATTTCAAAAAATCACCGACATATAAAAGATGTTCCCAAGGAAGGTCATCATTAGAAACTACGTCAAGAATGGTATCTAACGTTGCTTTTATAATATTTTCTCGGTCTTTAAAGCCTGCCGCAGAGACAATAGCAACAGGAGTGTCTCCTTCATAATGAAGTTTAAGCTCACTAACAACATTGGGTAAATCCATATTCATTGTAAACAAGATCATAGTCGATTTAGTTTGAGCTAATTTGGCAATTTTTCCTGTTTCAGTTTTAACCGCCTTAGTTAAAACTATCGCCGCATCATAAGAGTTGCTTAACTCTTTTCCTAAGGCAGCACTTGCGGCATTAAAACTTGATATGCCAGGAATAATAACAGGATTTAAATCGGCAAATTCTTTAAGGTATCCCGCTTGTGGACTGTAAATTGTTGGATCGCCAAAATCTAAAATAGCGACGGTTTTGCCAGCGAAAACAGCTTGTCTGATGATTTTTCTAATTTTATCTTCTTCTGTTAAAACTTCGGTTTCATCTTTTCCTCTGCGACCCATAGGCGTAAAAAGTCCGTGTCCCGCATCATAAACTTCTTTATTTGTTAGATAATCTTGGAACTGTTCTTTAACAAAATCCATAGCAAAAACAATATCAGCACTTTCTATAGTCTTAACAGCTTTAAGGGTAATATTATCAATATCACCAATGCCTACGCTAACAAGGTATAAATTGGTTTCCATTATTGTTGCTCCTTAAATTAAAATTATGCGGTTTAATATATCCGGCATTTCTAATTCCCATTTAATATCTATAATTGATAATTGATTTTTATCAAGTTTTTGAAAGTTAGATGGGGATAAAATGCGTGGAATATAACTATTTTCATTTTTTTGTAAAACACCTGTTCCTGTCCAAAATTTTGTAACCGAAGTTTTACTTGAGCCGATAGCCAAAGCTTCAGGAATAGAGCTGCAAAAGACTAAAATGCTGTCTTCTCCCAAAACAAAGTCTTGCCTTTTCTGGCAATCCTCAAAAGCATCGTGATATATGGCTCCATTATTCAAACATTCCAAGTAGTTAGCAGAAGATATTTTTGATAAATCTTTAAGAGCAAGATTGCCATTTTTACAGAAGTTAAGCTCGGCTCTTTTTAACATTTTTTCTTTTTTTTCATCACTCCAGCTTAAAAACTTTTTTTTATTATTTGCAAAAGTTATCGCAAGCTCGTCTTCAAGTTCGTTTTGCGATGAATATAAAGTTGCTAATCGTGTTAACTCTATTTTCAGATTATGCGGTAAATATGGATTTAAGATTTTTAAAAGAAGATTAAAAGATGAACAGTATTGATTCATTGCATCTGGTTTGATGTTATTCATACGAGAAACCACGACATCATCAGATGCAAAATAAAAGCATACGCCATAAGGGGCAAAATGAGCAATAGGTGCCAAAAAGTTAATGTAATGGCACAGCATAAATAATTCAGCAAAATCAACACTTGGAGCAGATGGCAGCCGCCATAATTTGTAGCCTCCAAATTCAAGCACAAATTTCAAAGGGGTTTTGTTTTCTAAGCTGTAATTTATTGCGGTTTTAATTCTGGTTACAGCACTTTCATCTAATGCCCATTTGCGAAAATCTTTTCTAGTTACAAGCTTGTAAAGTCTGGTTCTAATATCGCTAAAATTGGAGTATTTTTCTATTGTTTGCAAAGAAATGGAGGCGCAATTTTGAATGTGATTGTTAAGAAAAGTAGAAACCGTCATAATTTAAGCTCGCTAAAAACATTTTCAATGGTGTTGAAAATAGAAGTCTCATCGAGACCAAACGTTTGGTAGAGTTGTTCGGTCTCGCCTGAAGTTCCAAAGCAATCAGGCATTCCAATTCGAAAGACTTTTGTATGGCTTTTTTCTGATAATATCTCGGCTATTGAGCTTCCAAAACCACAATTAATTTGATGTTCTTCTACGGTTATGACGGCTGAAAATTTTGGGGCAAGCAATTCTAGTTTTTTGGTATCTAATGGTTTTAGATGACTAGCACCAAAAACGGCTATGTTTTTTCCTGTCTTATTTTGATACTCGGCAGCAGCATTTAACGCTTTTTCACATATAGCTCCCGTTGCGATTAGAGCGATGTCTTTACCATCTTTTATCGAAACAAAAGGCTCATCATAACGTTTTCCTAATTTAACGGCGGCATAACGTGATAAGCGCAGATAAACAGGACCTTTATGGTTGGCGGCTTCTTTCGTGCATAGCTTACAGTCATAATCATCAAAAGGAGATAGAATTTTTAAATTTGGCAAACAGCGCATTAAAGCTAAATCTTCAAAGCATTGATGCGTTGCTCCATCTTTAGCTGGGGCAAAACCAATATGCGCACCGATAATTTTAACATTGGCATTTTGCAAGCATATTGAATTGCGAATCTGTTCCCAATTTCTGCCAGGACTAAAACAGGCATAACTTGAAACAAAAGGAATTTTCCCCTCAAGAGCCATACCTGCGGCAACTCCTATCATATTTTGTTCACTGATGCCCATTTCAAAATAGCGGTTAGGAAAATGTTCGGCAAAAATGCCGACCCCAGTAGAGTTTTTAACATCTCCCGATAGGCAGACAATATTAGGGTCTTTTTCACCCAATTCTTTTAGGGTTTGACCAAGGACTAAATGAAGATTACTCATACCGCATTAAGACCTTGTTCTAATTCATATAGTGCTTGCTGCGCATCTTTTCCTGCTGGTAAGTCTCCGTGCCATTTGGGATTGTTTTCCATAAAACTTACGCCTTTTCCAGGGGTGGTTCTAAGACATACCGCAACGGGGCGATAGGATTTTTTAGCATAAAGGCAGGTATTTATAATTTCTTCAACGTTATGACCATTGCAGCCTATGACATTAAAACCAAACGAGGCATATTTATCTTTTATATTCCCTAAAGGCATAATTTCATCGGTTGTTCCTGTGTTCTGAATACCGTTGCAGTCGATAAAGATGGTTAAGTTTGACAGCTTATATTTATTAACACAAAGAAGAGCTTCCCAAATTTGTCCTTCTTGCTGTTCACCATCAGAGGTCAGAAGAAAAATATGTTCAGAGCTATTTTTTAAGCTTAAAGCGGAACCTACAGCCAATGATATTCCTTGTCCCAATGAACCTGAAGCATTTTCAATTCCAAAATCAGGCAGAAAAGAGGGGTGTCCAGTCAACGGACTGCCAAGTTTGGTATAGCTTTCGAGGCAGCTTTCATCGAAATAACCAGCTTTAGCAAGAGTAGCATATATTACAGCCGAAATATGACCGCAGGAAACAAACAAACGATCTCTCTTTCTCCACATAGGATTGGCAGGATTATGCCGTAGTCCACCGCCAAAATAAACTGCGGCAAAAAAATCTGCCAATCCTAAAGATGATGCTGGGTGTCCATAATTAGCACCGAGCATAGTCCGCATAGTTAGAAGCCTAATTTCTGCGGCTTTTTTTATGGCACTTAGAACCTGAGGAGATTGGCTTTTATCTGGAGAAAAGGCCTTTGCCATAAAAGGAGACCAGTTAAGGTTTTTGAAAGTATGTTCGAAATTATAAGCTAGAGTTATATCATTCATCGTTTGCAACTCCGATTGAATTTCATAAGCGTTATAACGTTGTTATTATTATCATTAATCGCAGCGGATATTTGCTTAGCTGCAATATTCCAAAAAGCTTTGTCCTGATTACCGTGTTTGTGATTGGCAATACTTATTAAACGTGTTTTGCAGCCAAGCTTTTTTAAGATTTTTTGAGAGTTTTTAGCGGCATTAAAATTGATAACATCGTCGTTGTTTCCATGTATGAAAACGATTTCGGGGTTTGAATTTATTCTTTGTTCTAATGTTTTTTCAAAAGGAGGAATTACTGCTCCCGCAACGGATATGGCTTTTCTAACTTTAAAATTGCGGGATAGAGCAAGATCTATCGCAGTCATTCCTCCTTGAGAATAGCCTAAAATAATGGTGTTGGTATCTGTTATATTCCATTCTTTTTGGCACTTATCTAAAATAAGGTTTAAATCATAAGATATTCCAAATAAACCTTTTGTTTTTTCATCGCCTAGAGCCATTTTCATATAAGCTCTCCGCTCTTTTTGATCTAGGTCTGATGGTTTTTTAGCAAATAGTTCTTTAGTATAATTATTTTCAATGTCAAACCATTGATAGCTGTTTTCGCCTTCTTCTGATGGCATAACAGCTTCGGGGGCTATTGCCACAAAATTCTTTGGTATATCGAGCATTGGAGCAAGTTTCAATATGTCTTCGGCGTTACCGCCGCAGCCATGGAGCATAAAAAGCATTAAACTAGGCTTTTCATCTTTGTTGCTTAAATAGAATTTGACATTGGTTATATTAGTCATTTTTTTTCTTCTGTTTCGCTGTCTTTCTTTTCTTTTAAACGAGTCATAGCATTAGCAGCTTTTGCGCAAGGCTGTTCATCTTTCGTTGTGCTATTGATTTCTTCTGTTAAATCTGTGAATTTAAGATTTTTTAAAGTCATTTTTTCACCATACGAAAGATGATTTTGTTAGCATAATAATCAATAAAATCAGTTACTTTAGGAAAATAATTTTCCCTATCTTGCCAGCATTTTACAAAACCTTGAGGAAGACATCTGGCAATGGACACTTCAAAACCTTCTTCCCAAAAAGCTTTAGCAAAATCGTTTATGGAATAATCAGGCACGGGAACATTGGAATACTCATCGACAATAGGCTTCCAGCGGTTCCATAGCGGCATTTCGTGATAACAGCCTGTCGTTGCATAATAGACGCCGTTTTTGTTTAGAACATTGGCAATTATTTTAGCGTGTTCAGTTAAATCTGGCAGGAGATAAATAACATCGTGGCTAAACGCAATGTCAATCTCACCTTTAATATTATTAAGGAAACTAACGGTATCATAATGAACAGGTAAATTACCCTTAAGAGATTTAGCAACCTCTAAAGATTGGAGAGCTATATCTACGCCGATAGCTTTCTTAAAAGGACTAAGATAATAAAGCGTCCTTAAAAAACCGCCTTGGTTACAACCAAAATCGAGAACAGCCGAGTTGGCAAGATCTTTTTCCTGCATTTGGGTAATTATTGAACGCCAGAATGGTGCGTGGTGGTCGTTCATTACATTTTCTTCATCTTGAAGATTTGCCCAAGTATCAATATTGTCCATTTCTTTTTGCTTTTTCCTTATTCTTTTGTTTTTTGTTGTTAAAAGTTTTATTTATAAAACTTTTTGTTTAAATAAAAAGTGATACTTAAATATGTTCCTCATTTATGGGTAGTTTTGACAAGTGTTGAACAGGAGCATCATATTCTCTGACAAGTTCTTCTTTATCGAATTCAACGATTAAAACCTGCTTCAAATTTTTGATAGTTGTTTGGGCAAGAGTGGGTAGAAAATCAAGAAGAAGGCTTTCTTCTTCACTGCGGTATAAAACGGCGTGTTTTCCTCCAGCATAAAGCATTCGAGGCGAAGAGGGCGCCTTGTTTCTTGATTTTATACTAAAAAGCAACTCTCCTTCTGGATTTTGTAAAACTTCATAATTTTTTTCTTGAATAAGCATTTTTTTAATCCCAATGTTTTCCCTTAGATGCCGCAATATATTTAAAAGTTGCTTTTTCAACAGCGCTTTGATTTTTTTCAACCGTTTCAAGCCCCAGAATTGGATCCTGTAAGCCCCCAGAAATTCCCGCAGCTTTTAAAAATTTATCAAAGGCTGCTGCCGTACTTTCGCCAAAAACTTTAGCTCCTTTAGGATTGGCTTCAATCATAGCTTCGGCTTTGCCATTGATTATTTTTGCTGCATTTTCGGCGCCGCCATTCATTAATACATACTGTCCTCTAGCTTCTTTGTTCAAAAGACTACGGAAAAAGCCCGCACAGCCAGGGCATCTGTCAGCACAGCCGTGCGCCTTAGCCTTTTCTAAATTTTTCATAGAAGCTTTTTCGTTTCCGTGTTCATGATGTTGATGTTGCATCGTAAGTTTCTCCTAGTTTCTTATGTGATAGAAATGTTTTTTGTAAATAATTTTTAAGAAAGTTTAGATTTTAGCTGTTTAACCCAATCTTGAATTTCATTTTCAAAATCTTCGGGATCGCCATCTATTTTTAAACCTGATACGATGACGTTTCCTCCAAGATCTTTAGTCTTTTCTTCAATAGCATCAACAGCACCGCAAAAATATTCAAAAGAAGAATCTCCGCAGCCAAAGGCTGCAACTTTTTTGCCGTTGATACCGATTAGGTTAAAGTCCTCAAAAAAATCACTGAAATCTTGTTGAAATTCAATATCATCTGCTCCCCAAGTTGAAGAGCCAAACAATAAAACGTCATAATTTTCAGCTAAATTTCGAGGTTTGGTTTCAGAAACATTTTGCAACACAACATCATAATCTTTCGCCAAAAGGGCTTCAATTTTTTGCGAAACAGTTTCGGTATTTCCTGTTGTTGAGCCATAAACAATTAAAATTTTAGTCATAATACGTAGAATTAACTCCCGTAAGTTTATTTTAAAATTAACAATGTTTTTGGCGGTATTCAAAAAGTTTGATATATAAAACTTTTTATAAAAACATAATTATTTATATCTTCCATTCTTGTCAACATATTTTATTAAATTTTTTTAAATTAAGGTTAGACTTATTTTAATTAGTTATATATTGCATTGTTTATAATGAATTTTATTTTTAACGAGGTGTTTTTAAAAAACATTCTTTAGGGTTACATTTTTGCAAGTAAGTAATAATTCTAGTTCGAAATAAAGGCTTTAGAGTAATGTAGATTTTAATTTATAGTTTTTTTAATGCTTCCAATCTTGCGAGTCCTTATAAAGTGGCAGGCAATATGCCAATTATGGTTTATATTTTTGCCTTTTGTAAAGAAAATCAAAATTTGGGAGATAGCCATCGTAGATACTGTTAAGTGCAAAGAGCTCTAATTGCGATACGCTCAAAAATTTAATATCAAAAAATAATCCGCTTTCTGACATATCTAGAATGCGGATTATTTAATAAAGTTGATTATATTATAACAAACAACAAAAACAGTTGCGAAAGCTATAAATTCATCTTTTTAAAGAGGTTTTAAAATGATGTTTTTCTTAACTTTTTTCCCTATATTCGTTTTAAATTAGCTATAAGGCAAATTTAAAAAATATTCTATTTTGATAAAGATGTGTGAATATCTTTGGCCGCTTTTCTTCCTGCTCCCATTGCCAAAATAACCGTTGCGGCTCCCGTTACAATGTCGCCCCCAGCCCAGACATTAGCTCTGGAGGTTTTGCCATTATCATCGGTTACGATATAACCCCATTTGTTAAGCTCTAGTCCTGAGCCTGACTTTGTTAAAATAGGATTAGCATCTGATCCGATTGATATAACGACAGCATCACAGGGGATTTCGAAAAAATCATTCGTAACAGGAACAGGCCTGCGGCGGCCTTTTTCATCTGGTTCTCCAAGTTCCATACGTTGACATTTTAGTTTAGCAACACAGCCGTTATCATCACCAATAAATTCTACAGGGTTAGATAAAAGCTTAAAAATGATTCCTTCTTCTTCGGCGTGATGCACTTCTTCTGCTCTGGCAGGAAGTTCGTCTCTTCCTCTGCGGTAAACAATATAAACCTTATCGGCTCCAAGCCTTAGAGCCGTTCTTGCGGCGTCCATAGCAACATTGCCGCCGCCTAATACGCAGACCTCTTTTCCGATAGCAACAGGGGTGTCATAATTAGGAAAATCATAGGCTTTCATTAAGTTTGAGCGGGTTAAGTATTCGTTTGCTGAAAAGATATTGCCTAAATTTTCACCAGCTATTCCCAGAAATTTAGGAAGACCAGCCCCAACGGCAACGAATGCAGCATCAAAGCCTTCTTCTTCCATAATATCATCAAGCAGAAGCGAACGCCCAATGACGGAATTAAGTTCAAATTTAACGCCCATTTTTTTCAAGCCGTCAATTTCTTTGCGAACGATTTCTTTAGGCAGACGAAATTCAGGAATACCATACATTAGAACGCCGCCTGGTTCGTGAAAGGCTTCAAAAACCGTAACATCATAACCTAATCTTGCAAGGTCTCCTGCGCACGCTAATCCCGAAGGGCCAGAACCAACGATTGCAACTTTTTTGCCGTTAGGTTCGATGCTAATAGCGTTTTTGTCAGACGCATTTTCTCGTTCATAGTCGGCAACAAAGCGTTCTAAGGAGCCAATAGCAACGGCTTCTCCCTTTTTGGCAAGAACACAGCGCTGTTCGCATTGGGTTTCCTGCGGGCACACTCTTCCACAAACCGCAGGAAGCATATTCGCGGTTTTAATGGTTTGAGCGGCTTCTAAAGGCTTTCCTTCTGTTATTGCTTTGATAAATTGCGGGATAGGAACGGAAACGGGGCATCCTTCAACACATTGAGGTTTTTTACATTGCAGGCATCGGCTGGCTTCAAGAGCGGCTTCTTCTTTCGAAAAACCCAAAGCAACTTCTTTAAAGTTATGACCTCTTTCTATTGGATCCTGATTTCTCATAGGAGTGCGGTTTATTTTGTTGTTTGCCATTTTTTATACCCCTTCAAAATTAATCTTTGTTTTCTCGATAACGTTCAAGTGAGCAATGTTCGTGCTTTTTATATAAGCGCTGTCTTGCCGAGAATAAATTCCAGTCAACACCATGCCCGTCAAATTCAGGTCCGTCAACGCAGGTAAATTTGGTTTCTCCGTGGACTAAAACTCTGCAGCCTCCGCACATTCCTGTGCCATCAATCATAATGGTATTAAGGCTTACAATGGTTTTTAGCTCATAAGGTCTTGTTGCTTCTGATACGACTTTCATCATAATTTCTGGACCAATGGCATAGCAAATGCCAGCTTTTTGAGATGAATTAGCTTTGCCTTGTTCTAAAATTTCTAAAAGAGGTTCGGTAACACGCCCTTTGCGGCCAAAGGTTCCATCGTCTGTGCAGACAATATGTTCATTGGCAATTTGTGCGAGTTTATCGTCCCAGAACAATAAATCTTTGGTTCTTGCTCCTTGAATTATGGTGATTTTATTTCCAGCTTCTCTCAAAGCTCTTGCTATGGGAAATATTGGGGCAGATCCAACACCGCCAGCAACCATTACGGCATGACCAAAGTTTTCAATTTCTGATGCGGTGCCTAATGGACCTAAAACAGCATAAAAGCTTTCGCCAACTTCTTTGGCTGCAATTTTCATTGTGGATACGCCAACTGCCATCATAACCATAGTTAAGGTGTTCTTTTCACGGTTGAAATCGGCTATAGTTAGAGGAATTCTTTCGCTTTTTTCATCAGCCATAACTAGAACAAATTGTCCTGGCTGACCTCTTTTAACGACTTTAGGAGCATCAACGGTAATCTCGTAAATATCCTTTGCGAGTAGTTTTTTTTCAAGGATTTTCGCCATAATTATTTCCTTATTTTTTTAGTTTTTAATTTATGATTTTAAGATTAGAGGTGTTTGAAAGATGCTTTCAAATTTTGAAGTAATCATAAAATAAAATTTAACATTTTAAAAGAGTGTAATGTTTTTAAATGCACTAAAAAGAGCAAATGGATAAAAATGAGCGTATTTCTAAAAAGATAGATGCTGCAAACTAAGATATGTATCCTTTTTAGATAATCATTTTAGTTGTTATAAAAAGATATTTTTTTAAAAGATATTAAATTTTAGGAAAAACAAGCCCTGCATTAGCAACATAAGATGCCAGCTCATTTTTTATAAGGTCTAATGCATCTTTGTTTTCGCCTTCACATCTTGCGACCATAATTGGCTGTGTATTAGACCTTCTTAAAAGCCACCAGCCATCTTTTAATGAAACTCTTAGCCCATCGGTGAAATCAATTTTCGCCCCTTTTTCTTCCAGTTCTTTCTTTATTTTAGCGAGAACAACTTCTTTTAGATTCTCGGGGCAGTCTATTCTAATTTCAGGCGTGTTATAAACAATAGGCAGTTCTTTTGCTAGTTCTTCTAAAGTTTTTGAGGAATTGCCAATATATTTAATCAGTCGTGCCGCAGTATATAGCGCATCATCAAAACCGTAATATCTATCGGCGAAAAAAATATGACCGCTCATTTCGCCAGCTAAAGGAGCTTTGGTTTCTACCATTTTAGCTTTTATAAAAGAATGACCCGTTTTCCACATTAACGGGGAGCCACCAAGCTTTTTTACCTCTTCGAAAAAGCGGTTAGATGCTTTAACATCGGCGATAATCGGCGCACCTTTATGGGTTTTAAGAACGTCTCGAGCAAGAAAAATCATAAACTGATCGCCCCACAAAATCTGCCCGTTCTTAAGGACAACTCCAATGCGGTCGCCATCGCCATCAAATCCAAGCCCAATATCAGCATCGCTTTCCTGAACTTTGGCAATAAGCTGCTCTAAATTTTTAGGAATAGTCGGGTCTGGGTGATGGTTGGGAAAAAGACCATCGATTTCTTGATTTATGATGATGTTTTGCGTTTTGCTTTGTTCTGTAATTTTCGCAACTATATCACCGCAAGAACCATTGCCTGTGTCCCATACTATTTTTAGGTTATCAATATCGATGAATTCATCAACAATTTTAGAAACATATTTGTTGCTTATATCAAGCGTATTTACTCGCCCTTGCCCTTCGGCATAAGACGCATCTTCTGCAATTTTGCCAATTTTTTTGATGCTATCACCAAAGAAAGCACCTTGGTTGAAAACAAATTTAAAGCCATTGTATTCTGAAGGGTTGTGCGAACCCGTAACCATAATACCTGACTTGGCATCGGTTTCATAACAAGAAAAATAAAGCATTGGGGTGGGACAGACTCCAATATCGATGACATCAACTCCAGTATCAACAATGCCTTCAATTAATGATTTTGCTAATTCTGGAGAAGATAGTCTGCCATCTCTTCCGACTGCAATAACGTTGTTTTCTGGTTTTGCTATGGTTGCAAAGGCTCGCCCTATCGCATAGGCATCATCTGGATTTAGGTCCTGACCGAAAATTCCTCTAATATCAGAAGCTCTGAGTATATCGGGGCTAAAGATATGTTTTTTCATTATCTTCCTTTAATTTTTCAACAATTTTTCTAACATCTTGGCTTTTGTCTTTTGGAACTACCATTATGGCATCTTCGCAGGCAATTACAACCAAATCATCAACTCCAACAACCGAAATAAGCTGTTTGGTCGTCGATTTGATAAAGCAATTCTTAGAATCAATAACTACCGTTTTAGCAGATTTAACATTGCCGTCTTCGTCTTTTTGCGAAATTTCCCATAAAGATTTATAAGAACCAATATCATTCCAACCAGAATTATTAACAATTACAACGGCGGTCTTATTGGATCTTTCCATAACGGCATAATCAAAAGATATGGATTTAGCTTCGGCAAAATATTCGTTGTTTAAAAAAACAGCATTGCCATCAATTTTGGCTTTATTTAAGCTTTCGCTGCACGATTTTAGCATTTCTGGTTCGTACTTGCCCATTTCATCAATCAAGGTTTGGGCTTTCAGCATAAACATACCGCTGTTCCAAAAATAGTCTCCAGAGCTTAAATATTTTTTGGCCGTTTCTAAATTAGGTTTTTCTACAAATTTATCAATTATGAAAAAGCCATCATTATCTTTTTTGCCTTTTTTTATGTAACCAAAGCCTGTTTCTGGATATTCTGGTTTGATGCCAAAGGTTGTTAAAAAGCCTTTTTCTGATGCTTTTAGAGCAGTTTCAGCCGCATCTAAAAAGGCAGAGTTGTTTTGGATAAAATGATCAGAAGGCATAACCATCATAACGGCATCTTTATCTTCTTTATAAAGACAAAGAGCAGATGCCAAAATGGCTGGTGCGGTGTTCCTTGCACAAGGTTCTAGTATTATTTTAGCGTTTGTGATATTCTGGTTTTTTAATCCATAATTTACTAGGTCTAAATGATGTTCTACGCAAATTATAGTAGGGTAGTTAAAAAGTTTATCGCGGCATCTTTTAACGGTATTTTCAAAAAGATACTCATTATCAACTAAACGGGTAAATTGTTTGGGGTTTTTATTAACAGATATTGGCCATAATCTTGAACCAGCACCGCCCGATAATAAGACAGGATATATTTTGCCCATTAGCTGTTCTCCATATTGCTAGCAAATTTCCAAGCATCTTGGCACATATCTTTAATATTCTTTGTAGCTTTCCACTTTAAAATTTTTTCAGCAAGAGCTGGGTCTGCATATGATATTGCAATATCTCCTGGTCTTCTAGGAGCTATTTTGTAAGGTATTTTGATGCCAGAGACTTCTTCAAAGCCATTTATTATGTCAAAGACAGAATAACCATGTCCTGTTCCAATATTGAAAAAGTGATTACCATCGTTGTTTTTTAAAAAATCTAAGGCAGCAATATGAGCTAGAGCTAAATCTGATACGTGAATATAGTCTCTAACACCTGTTCCGTCTTTGGTTGGATAGTCATTGCCAAATACAGATAGCTCTTTAAGTTCACCTTTGGCAACTTTCAAAATATAGGGCATTAAATTGTTAGGTATGCCTTTGGGTTGTTCGCCCAATAAACCAGAAGAATCAGCCCCAATGGGGTTAAAATAGCGCAGGCTTGTAACTCTGGCTTCCTTATCTGATACGGCAAAATCACTTAGAATCTGTTCAACCATAAATTTACTAAAACCATAAGGATTATATGGGGAGATAGTATCACTTTCTGTAAACGGATTTTCCTTTGAAGGAGCATAAACGGTTGCCGATGAGCTAAAGACAAAAGTTTTAACATTATGTTTCTGCATAGCTTTTAAGAGGCTTAATGTTCCTGCAACATTGACGTCATAATAAGCGATAGGATTAATAACCGATTCGCCGACTGCTTTCAGTCCAGCAAAATGAATTACAGCTTCAATATCGTGTTTAGTGAATATTTGCTCTAGTAAAGATTGATCTCTGACATCACCTTCAAAAAAAAGAGGACACTTGTTAGATATTTTCTCAATGTTTTTTAAAACTTTAGGATTCGAGTTGCTAAAATTATCAATAATAACAACATCGTATCCTTTTTTTAACAATTCAAGAGCGACATGAGATCCGATGTACCCAGCTCCGCCTGTAAGTAAAATCATTCCTAGCCTTTTTGATTTTATATTATTTTAAAGTATATGTTTTATATGCTTTTAAGAGAACAAAGGCAATAATCTATTTAAAAAAGGGAGAACAGAAATTAAAAACGTTGCAAAAAAAAATGCTAGTAATTATCGTTGGTCAGAGGGATTGTAGTGTAAAGAGTATCGTTCATTTGAACATCACTTAATATGTTGAATTCTTACAGTAATATTTATAAAAACAAAGTCATAATTAAATCAAATATTTAGAACCGTAGGGATATTTAAGTATGTGGTCATTTTTTGAAAACATAGCTCCGAAGGAAGACGTAACTGACGAAGAATTAGAAGCTGGGATTCCTTGGTATTTTAAAGATGGTGTGGCATCGCAGATTCTCGACAGCATTACAGTTGGTCCTTTTTTAATTGCGTTTGCTTTAGATTTAGGAGCCAATAATATTGTAATTGGTTTGCTTGCTGCTATTCCGTTTCTAACACAATTGTTTCAGCTTCCTGCCATATTTCTAATTGAAAGAACAAAAGCGAGGAAAGCTGTTACTCTTGCCGCCTGTGCAATATATCGTCCAATGCTTCTTGTTATGGGCTCAGCCGCATTTTTCTTGGGGTCTCCCTTTGCCCTTCCTGTTCTCGTCAGCGGTTTTGCGGGCAGATATATTTTGGGTAGTATTTCAGCTTGCAGTTGGAATTCATGGATGAAAGATTTTCTTCCTGAAGATAGGATTGGCAAAATTTTTGCTAATCGTATGTTTAAAATGATGGTAGCAAGCGTTATCATAAGCTTGGTTGCGGCGTGGTTTGTCGATGCCTGGCCTAAAATGTTTCCGGACTACTCGATATATCGTTATTCAATCTTGCTGGTTATTGCTTTTATATCAGGGGTTTATGGTTTAACTTGTATGTATCATATGCCTGAACCAAAGATGAAAAGTGCAGGTTTACAAAAAAGCTTTGTATCAAAATTATTAATGCCTTTTAAAGATCATAATTTTAAAAATCTTATGATTTTCCTTGGGACTTGGAACTTTGCAGTTAATCTTGCCGCTCCATTCTTCACTGTGCATATGCTCAAGAGACTAGAAATAAGCATAACATTGGTTACGATTCTTACAATATTAAGTCAAATATCAAATCTTATGATTATTAAATCTTGGGGAAAAATTGCCGATAACTTTAGTAATAAATCTGTTTTGACAATCGCTGCGCCATTGTTCATTGGTTGTATTTTTGCTTGGACGTTTACTGCGCTTCCTGAAAAACATCATTTTACCTTGCTGCTCTTAGTTTTGATTCATATTTTTACAGGGGTAGCAACCGCAGGCGTTACGCTGGCAACTGGTAATATAAGTTTAAGACTGGCTCCCAAAGGAGAAGCGACGTCATATCTTTCGGTAAACAGTCTTGTTAACAATTTGGCAGCAGGTATTGCCCCTGTCTTTGGTGGTCTTTTTGCCGACTTCTTTTCTAATAAAGAACTTTCTCTTATGGTAAGCTGGAAGTCTGGAGCTGAAGGGCTTTTGCTGCAAACACTTAACTTTAGATATTGGGACTTCTTCTTCCTCTTTGCTACTATCATAGGTATTTATTCTATTTATCGTTTATTCAAGATAAAAGAAGAGGGTGATGTTGAAGAAAATATTGTTCTGCACGAACTGATGGCAGAAATCAGGGGTAATATGCGTAATTTTAGAAACATTTCATCAGTTTCAGGAATTAAAATGGCAATCCATTTTCCAATAGAGAAAATTAAAATCCACAAGAAAAAGAGGCATAAAAAAGCCAAAGATGAATCTTCTAATCAGTGATTGCATATTTATTTGCTTCAGGAATCCTTAATTTTTTCAAAATTTTTTGATTTTACTTTTACCAAAGTTGCTGGGATACTTCGCCGCAGGGCAGAAAAATATGTTAGGAAGGCTAACTTTGTTCTAATTTAGTTGCGGGTTAAGTGCAGAAATAAGCGATAAAAAATACCAAAACAATCGGCGGCTAACACATTTAGAGCATATTTCATTTAATTGTACGCATCTTTATATTTTGCCTTACGGCAAGCCTTAGGCGGGCAGTTTTTTCTTTTATAAAAGCAAAGGCAAAACTTTTATTATTCTTAACTCTTTTTGTAAACAAAGATTTGAAAGTAATAAAAATAGTTTTTTAAGATTGCTAAGGATTTTTTTTTACAAAAAAATCTTAGTTTGCGTAAGCAAATTTTTTAGGCAACAAAAAACCCGCTTTAAATAGCGGGTTGTTTTTTGGCGACCCCAAGGGGATTTGAACCCCTGTTACCGCCGTGAAAGGGCGATGTCCTAGGCCTCTAGACGATGGGGTCATCTAGACTTGAAAATAACTTTTATTGCCTTTGAATAAAAAAATCAAGACTTTTTTATCACGAAATTAAAAAAAATTAAAAAATTTTAGGTAAACTAATCAATATGCACTTTTTAAGTGTTTTATACAGTTGTATTAAACCTTAAGTGACATACTGAATGTTTGTCTTAAAGTGCTTTATTTTAAGTTGTTTTGCTAAATTTTATTAAATTAAAGAAAGATTACTAATTTTTATTGAAGCGTTAATTATTGTAATAAATAGCTATTATAAATAGTTATCAGGTAAAAATTCTATGATAGGCTCAGAGATGTTAATCATAAACAATAAAAAATATTACAAGAGTTATAACTATAAAATGGGCTTCAATTTTAAAAAGATATAAGATATAGGGAGCTGCACTATGATATTTTGTGGTGAAATATGCTCTAAGCCTAAAATATTTGGCATAATTATGAGACATTGTTGTTTAAGTTATTTACGACGTTGCTTATCAATGTATGATAAAATTAATTTGGTTTGATTATATAAAAAATAATTGTTTTTTATCTTATGATTATTCCTCAAATTGTAGCTCAAAATATTTTGATTTATAGTCTGAAACATAACAATAGAACTAGCTTGTAGACTTATTACAGCTAACTTAATTTTTCGTGTAATTAAAAAACTAGGTTTGTTTTAGATATCTAGGTTATCAGATTCTATGAACTTTGCTCGTTCTTGAATAAACTTAAAACGCAGTTCAGGCTTTTTGCCCATCAAGTGTTCAACTCTTCTCGCTGTATCTAGAGCCTCTTCTTTTTCTTCAACGTTCTGCCCGTGAGGAATAGTTACTCTTAAAAGGGTTCTTTTGAGTGGGCTCATAGTAGTTTCTTTAAGTTGGGCAGCTGGCATTTCACCAAGACCTTTAAACCTGCTGACTTCAACTTTGGTATTTTTAGCAAAGTTTTTGGAGATGACAGTTTCTTTATCAGAATCATCGAACGCATAAAAAGTTTTATCTTTATGAGTAAGACGGTAAAGAGGAGGCAGGGCTAAGTAGAGATTTCCATTTTCTATTAAGCCTTTCATTTCCTGATAGAAAAAAGTCATAAGTAAAGATGCAATGTGGGCGCCATCAACGTCAGCATCTGTCATAATTATAATTTTTTCATACCTTAAACCATCAATATTAAAGCGGTTTCTTGTGCCGCAGCCTAAAGCCTCAATAATATCCTTGATTTCTTGGTTGTTCATAATTTTATCAGATGTTGCACTGGCAACATTGAGAATTTTTCCACGTATAGGAAGAATTGCTTGCGTTTCCCTATTGCGTGCCTGTTTAGCAGAACCGCCGGCAGAATCGCCTTCAACAATAAATATTTCGGTGCCATCAGGTGTGCTTCTAGAGCAATCGGCAAGTTTTCCTGGCAGGCGTAGTCTTTTGGTTGCGGATTTACGGTTAAGTTCTTTGTCTTTGCGTTTTTTCTGGCGATATTCTGCACGCTCAATAATAAAATCTAATAAAGCGTTTGCCATTGTCGTATTGGAAGACAACCAGTGATCAAACATATCTTTAATAACGGGTTCGATATATTTGGTAGCTTCTGGTGATGTTAGTTTTTCTTTGGTTTGTCCTTGAAACTGAGGATTTTTCATAAACAAAGACAGCATAACAGAGGCGCTGCCAAACATATCGTCAGCATTTATATTCGAGGCTTTTCTATTGCCTGACATTTCGGCATAAGCTTTGAGGCTTTTGGTTAAAGCGGTTTTGAAGCCATTTTCATGCGTTCCGCCAAAAGGTGTAGGAACTGTGTTGCAGTAAGAATAAAAGAAGCCATCTTCGTTATCTGAAGCCCAGTTCAATGCCCATTCAATTTTTCCATTATCGTCTGGAATATCTACAATACCAGCGAAATGCTTATCAGTTACGGTTTCTTTGCCGCTTATCATATAGTTAAGAAAGTCTTCCAAACCATTGGGAAAGACTAAAACTGCTTCACTTGGAATTGGATTGTCTTCACTTATTAATGAAGGAGCGCATTGCCATTTAATTTGAACCCCGCGGAAGAGATAAGCTTTGGAACGTGCCATACGGTAAATATGCCCAGGGCGAAACTTTACTCTAAAACCAAAAATTTCAGGGTCAGCTTTAAAAGTCACAGAAGTTCCTCTGCGATTGTTTACTTTTCCTACTTCTTCTAGGGTAGTTGTTGGAAGTCCTCGACTATATTTTTGGCGCCATAAAGTTTTATCTCTAGCAACTTCTATTGTTAATTCTTCTGACAAAGCGTTAACTACAGAAATGCCGACTCCGTGTAATCCTCCAGAAGTAGTGTAAGCCCCACTGCCAAATTTGCCGCCCGAATGAAGAGTTGTCATAATGACTTCAAGGGCAGATTTTTCAGGGTTTGATGGGTGTGGATCCACAGGGATTCCTCGACCATTATCAGAAATGGTAATGGATCCATCTTCGTGCATACTGACTTCAATTGTATTTGCGTAGCCTGCAACAGCTTCGTCCATAGAGTTATCCAGAATTTCGGCAATAAGATGATGCAGGGCGTTTTCGTCAACGCCGCCAATGTACATACCTGGTCTTCTACGTACCGGTTCTAAACCTTCTAAAACTTCAATATCCTTAGCGGTATAAGCGTTTTTTGAGGTTTGTTTGTTTGAAAATAAGTCTGACATAGCTGCGGATTATAGGTAGGCTTTTTAAGTTGAGCAAGATAGAAAAGTTATATTTTTTTAAACTTTTTTTATATCTTTAAAAAAAAACTAAAAAAAAAGCTCAAAAGCGCTTGCCTTTTGGTAATAAATTTAAGATAAATAGACCGTATCACACACGTAAGGTTTAAACGGCAGTAATTGTGCATTGTTTTTCAAACATCAAAAATTGTCGTCTCCGGTGTTAGTACTTTTCTTTTAAAGTGCTAGCTAGAATGCCTTACGGAGGTTTAACCGGTAAAGCAAAGAGGATTATAAATATGGCTATACCTACATTTTCAATGTCTCAGCTTGTTAAAGCTGGCGTTCACTTTGGACATCATACTCGTCGTTGGAACCCAAAAATGGGCAAATTCATTTACGGCAGCAGAGAAAATGTCCACATTTTAGATTTACAGAAAACCGTTCCAATGATGTATCAGGCTCTTCAAGCTGTCAGCAATACTGTTGCTGCAGGTGGTAAAGTGCTTTTTGTTGGAACAAAAAGACAAGCTCAAGATCCGATTCGTGAAGCAGCGGAACGCTGTGGTCAATACTATGTTAACCATCGTTGGTTAGGTGGTATGATGACTAACTGGAAAACAGTTACTCACTCTATCAATCGTCTTAAAGAATTCAATGAAATGGTTTCTGAAGGCAAATATGAAGGTCTTACTAAGAAAGAGACTCTTAATGTTGGCAGAGAAAGAGAAAAGTTGGATCAAGCTTTAGGCGGCATCAAAGATATGAATGGCTTACCTAACTTAGTTTTCATTATTGATACGAATAAAGAAAGCTTAGCTATTAAAGAAGCTAATAAACTTGGTATTCCTGTTGTTGCTGTTTGCGATTCTAATTCTGATCCAGATGGTATTGATTTTCCAATTCCTGGAAATGACGACGCTATTAGAGCAGTTAAATTATATTGCGACTTAGTTGCAGGTGCTGTTCTTGATGGTATTCAAGCTGAACTTTCAGCTGCGGGTGTTGATATTGGCTCAAGCGAAAAAGTTTTAAGTGAAAACTTAGAAGATGATGAAGCTTCTGACGAATAGTTAAAACATTCAGATGTTAAATCTGGTGTTTCTAAAAAATTAAGAGCATCAGATTTAACATTTTGTATATATAAGATAACAAAATAGATTAAAGAGGGTTTTTAAATGGCTCAAATTTCAGCCTCTATGGTAAAAGAACTGCGTGAGATGACTAACGCAGGTATGATGGATTGCAAAAAAGCTTTGGCAGAAGTTGATGGAGATATGGACGCTGCTGTTGATTGGCTTAGAAAAAAAGGTTTAGCTGCAGCTGCTAAAAAATCAGGACGTGTTGCATCAGAAGGTTTAATTGGTGTTAATGTTGATAATAATTCTGGGGTTTTAGTTGAAGTTAACTCTGAAACAGATTTCGTATCAAGAAACACCGAATTTCAGAGCTTTGTTGCTAATGTATCTAAAGTTGCAGTCGAAGCTGAAGGTGATGTTGAAAAACTTAAAACAACAGCATATCCAGAATCTCAAAAAGATGTTGCTTCTCAATTAACCGATTTGATTGCTAAGATTGGTGAAAATATGAGCTTACGTCGTACATCTGTTCTTAAAACAGATAATGGTGTGGTTGCATCTTATGTTCATAATCAGGTTTCTCCTAATTTAGGAAAAATAGGGGTTTTAGTTGCTTTAGAATCAGAAGCAGCTAAAGATAAACTTTTAGAATTAGGCAAACAGATTGCTATGCACGTTGCTGCATCTAATCCTCAATATCTTGAGATTAAAGATGTTGATAGCGAAGCTTTAGATAGAGAACGTTCAGTTCTTTCTGAGCAGGCAAGAGCATCTGGTAAGCCAGAAAATATTATTGAAAAGATGGTTGAAGGCAGATTACGCAAGTTCTATGAAGAAGTTGTGCTTTTAGAACAACCATTTGTGCTTGATCCTGATAACAAAGTGGCTAAAGCCGTTGAGCAGGTAGCTAAGGAAGTTGGAAAGCCAATTAAAGTTAAAGGCTTTACAAGATATGCACTTGGTGAGGGCATAGAAAAGAAAGAAAATGATTTTGCGGCAGAGGTTGCAGCTGCTGCTGGTAAATAACAAAAAGGCTGGTATTAACCAGCCTTTTTTATAACTTTAATATTTTTTTATAATATTAAAAGTGCAAATTTAGAATAAACATCAGCTCTTCGAATATTTTTTTAAGGATATAATAACAAATGACAGATAACTTGAAATATAAAAGAATCTTATTAAAGCTTTCAGGCGAAGGACTTCTTGGCAATAAGGAATATGGATTAGATAATGAAACCGTAGCGAACATCGCAGATGATATTGTTAAGGTTCATAAACAAGGGGTTGAGGTTTGTGTAGTTATTGGCGGCGGAAACATTTTTAGAGGAGTTTCAGGGGCGGCTTCTGGTATGGATAGAGCCAGCGCTGATTATATGGGTATGCTTGCAACAATTATCAATTCTTTGGCTGTGCAAGATGCTTTGGAACGTCGTGGAGCATCTACTAGAGTTGTGTCGGCAATATCAATGCCTACAATTTGTGAAAGTTATATTAGAAGAAAATGTTTGAGGCATCTAGAAAAAGGCAGGATTGTTATTTTTGCAGCAGGTACAGGAAATCCATTCTTTACAACCGATACGGCGGCATCATTAAGGGCCGTCGAAATGGGGTGCAATGCTTTATTAAAGGCTACTCAAGTTGATGGTGTATATTCGGCAGACCCCAAAAAAGATAAAAATGCGGAAAGATATGAGTCTCTTTCTTATAATGAAGTTATATCAAAAAATTTAAAAGTGATGGATACTTCTGCAGTAGCTCTTGCAAGAGAAAATAATTTGCCCATAATAGTATTTTCATTGCATAATTCAGGTGCTTTAGAGAATGTTCTAAAAGGACTTGGAAGATATACAAAAATTACTAAGGAGAGTTAATATGGTCGACGCTAATGATTTTGCATCAGTAAGGAAAGATTTAAAACATCGTATGGATAAAACAATAGATGTTTTAAAACAAGAGTTTTCAGGGCTTAGAGCAGGAAGAGCCAGCACTGGATTGTTAGATGCAGTTGTGGTTGATGCTTATGGTTCAAAACTTCCTGTAAATCAAGTTGGCAACATCGGTGTTGTTGATTCTCGTATGCTTTCGGTTCAAGTTTGGGACAAGGGGCTAATTAAAGCTGTCGAAAAAGGAATTTTAGAAGCAAATTTAGGTTTGAATCCTATCGTTGATGGGCAAACTGTGAGGATTCCTATTCCTCCTCTTAGTGAGGAACGCCGTAATGAACTTAAAAAAGTTGCCAGCAAATATACAGAAAATGCCCGTGTTGCTATTCGTAATGTTCGCCGTGAAGGTATGGAAGCTGTTAAAAAAATGCAGAAAGACGGCGCTATTTCTGAAGATGAACAAAGAAAATTTGAAAATGAAGTCCAGAAGATGACCGACGATTCTATTAAAGAGATGGATGACGCTCTTGCCAGTAAAGAAAAAGACATAATGCAAGTTTAATAGGTTTGAAACTTGTTTTATGATGTCAAATTTTCATAAAAAATTCGAATTAAAAATACCTCGTCATATTGCCGTTATTATGGACGGCAATGGGCGTTGGGCGAAAGCTAGGAATCTTCCCCGAACAGCAGGACACAAAAAAGGAGCCGAGGCAGTACGCAGAATTGTAGAAGCTGCCTGCGAAATAGGCTTGTCTTATTTAACACTTTTTGCTTTTTCTTCTGAGAACTGGAATCGTTCAAAAACTGAAGTTAGCATTTTAATGCAGCTCTTAAAAAATTATATAATTAAAGAAATTCCAGAGTTAGACAGGCAAGGGGTAAGAGTTAGTTTTATTGGAGATAGAACAAAGCTTAGCTCTGATATTGTTTCCGAAATGGAAGCGGCGGAAGCTAAAACGTCTAAAAACGACAAACTAAATTTGATTATAGCGCTTAGTTATGGTGCAAGAGAAGAAATTTTAGCAGGAGTTAAGTCTATTATATCTGATGTTGGCAATGGTTCGTTGTTAATAGATAAATTAGATGAAAACGAGTTTTCTAAAAGATTATATACCAAAGATATTCCCGATCCAGATGTTGTTATAAGAACCAGCGGTGAAAAAAGGATCAGCAATTTTTTACTGTGGCAGGTAGCCTATGCAGAATTCGTTTTTGCTGATGTTTTGTGGCCCGATTTTAGCAAAGAAAATTTAATTGCGGCGATAGAAGAATATTCTAAGAGAGAGCGCCGTTATGGAAAAGAAACAGCTTAACCAATAAGGAAAGTATATGTTAAAACAAAGGATTATTTCGGCTCTGGTAATGATACCGTTACCTTTATTAATAGTTTATTTAGGCAATCCTTGGTTTGCCCTTACAGGGGCATTATTAGGTGTGGCTATGGCTTGGGAATGGCAGCAGATGCTTGAAAATAAATGTGATGTTTACGCCCTGTTTCTAGCTGGCTCGGCATCAATATCAACATTATTAAGTTTGGTATGCCCGATTGCGCCGTTTATGGTTGTGTTTTTTGCATCAATAATCTTTTTTGCTATTTTTAATCAAGATTCAACTAAGCTTAAAATATTTGGTTTCTTTTATATTTCTTTGCCCTTAGTCTCTCTTGTTTGGCTGCGTTCCAACTTTGACTTTGCTTATGTTTTATGGATTATAGGCGTTGTTTTGGCAACCGATATTGGAGGTTATGTCTTTGGTTGCAGTATTAGAGGTCCTTTGCTTTTGCCTTCAATAAGTCCTAAAAAAACTTGGGCAGGATTAATTGGAGGTATGCTGCTAGCAGCCTTGACAGGTTTTGCTTATGCTAAATTGGCAGGCAAAGAAGAAATATGGTTTGCGGGCGTAAGTGCTTTTTTAGCGGTTATATCTCAAGTCGGAGACTTTTTTGAATCGGGCGTAAAACGCCGTTTAGGAAAAAAAGATTCCAGCAATTTGATTCCAGGGCACGGCGGAATATTTGACAGGATTGATGGTCTTTTGTTTGTTGCTCCTGCGGTTGCCATTTTTCAAGGCATTAAAATTATTATCACTTAAAATAATTATTATAGTTATTAAATTAAGGCGCTTTTTTATGAGTATGAAAGTTACAGTTCTAGGGTCAACAGGGTCAATAGGCAAAAGTACAATTGATATTTTATCTAGAAATTTAGATGCATATGAAGTTGTTGGTTTGACAGCTAATAACAATGTTGAACTTTTGGCTGAACAGGTAAAAAATCTAAAACCTAAGTTTGCAGCCATTGCTAACAAAACTAAATATCAAGATTTAAAAGAAGCTCTAAGAGGTGAGAAAGTTGAAATTTTAGCAGGTGAAGATGCGATAGAAGATATCGCTGCAATAGATAGTGATTGGATTATGGCATCAATCGTTGGTGCCGCAGGGCTTAAACCTTTTATGAAAGCGATAAAAAAGGGCAGAGTTCTTGCTTTAGCAAACAAAGAAACGCTTGTTTGTGCCGGTGATATCGTTATGAAAACCGTTAAGGAAAAGGGTGCAAAGCTGATTCCTGTAGATTCTGAGCATAGTGCAATTTTTCAAGTTTTAGAAAGTAACAATCACAGTAAAATAGACCGCATTCTTCTAACGGCGTCAGGTGGTCCTTTCCGTGAAAAGTCTTTAGAATATATGGCTAAAGTAACGCCTGCCGAGGCTGTTGCTCACCCTAATTGGAGTATGGGAGCAAAAATTTCAGTAGATTCGGCAACAATGATGAATAAAGGCTTAGAATTTATTGAAGCCTATCATTTATTTAATGTTCCGCCCGAAAAAATAGAAATAGTTGTTCACCCGCAGTCGGTAATTCACAGTGCTGTATCTTATGTTGATGGCTCAGTTTTGGCTCAAATGGGAAGCCCAGATATGAGAACTCCTATCGCTTATTCTTTATCTTACCCAGAGCGAATGACAACGCCTTCTCCTAAGCTAGACTTAACAAGTCTTGCTGCGTTGACGTTTAATAAACCCGATGAAAACCTCTTCCCTTGTATCAGAATAGCAAGAGAGTCCTTGAAACAAGGTGGTTTTGCCCCTATTGTAATGAACGCGGCTAATGAAGAAGCTGTTGCTAGCTTTTTAGCTGGCAGGATTGGTTTTTTAGATATTGCTCTTGTTGTAGAGAAGACTTTATCTCTTTCTTATGATAATAATATCTTAAATATTGAAGATGTTGTTGCAATAGATAAAAAGGCAAGGTACGAATCAAATAATATAATTAAAACTATCTCCTAGTTAGGAAAAAGAACTTATGGAAACACTGTCATCAATTTTCTTTCACACGGTACCTTTTATTATCGTTTTATCAATTCTAGTTTTTGTTCATGAATTAGGACACTATCTAATTGCAAAAATTTCTGGAGTTAGAATTGAAACATTCTCGATTGGTTTTGGTAAGGAAATCTTTGGTTTTAATGACAAAAGCGGAACTAGATGGAAATTTAGTATGCTGCCTCTCGGGGGTTATGTCCGTATGTTCGGTGATGCTGATGAAACCAGCACAGGTATGTCAAGCGAAGCCAAAACTTTTACAGAAGAAGAGAAAAAAGTATCTTTTCCTCACCAATCTGCAGCTAAAAAATTAGCAATAACGGTAGCAGGACCTTTGGCTAATTATCTTTTTGCTATTTTCGCTTTAACGGTGTTGATTGCAACTTATGGCAAACCGACAGTTCCAGCAATAGTTGGTTCGGTGATAGAAAATTCAGCGTCTTTTGAAGCAGGGATTAAAACTGGAGACAGAATCGTATCCATAGACGGCAGGGAAATTGATAATTTTGCTAAACTTCAGAAAATAGTAACAAATTCGTCAGATAAAGAATTAAGTTTTGGAATTGAACGTGATGGTCAAAATTTAGAAATTAAAATGAAGCCTAGAATGACAGAAAAAGCTGATAAAGATACGGGCGTCATTACCAAAAAGCCTATGATAGGGATTGTTTCGGCTGAGATGCTTGAGAATAATTTTGTTGTTTTGCCGTTGCATAAAGCTTTTGTCTCGGCTCTTGAATATACTTATGACATTAATTCTCATACAATTTATAGCTTATGGCAAATGGTAACTAGGCAAAAATCAGCAGAGGAGATTGGCGGGCCAATAAGGATTGCTGAATTATCTGCTAATGTTGCGACAGGTAAAAAACCTATCCCTAGTATGATTTTTTTCATTGCGGTCTTGTCAATTAACCTTGGTTTGATTAATCTTCTTCCTATCCCAATTTTAGATGGCGGCAGTATTGTCTTTTATTTTTTTGAAGGATTAAGAGGAAAACCTCTTAACGAGAAATCACAAGAATGGCTGTTTAGATTTGGTTTTTTTGTTATATTGGCATTGATGATTTTTGCTACTTGGAATGATATTTCTCGGCTTTTTAGTCGTTGGTCGTCCTAAAGGATAGAAAAAAGTATGCAGTTTATTAAATTAATAAAAAAGATTTTAAGTCTTGCTGTTGCAATTAACGCGTTGGTTTTAATTAATCTGGCTAATGCGGAAGAAGAGCATATTAATATTGCAGGCAAAATTATCATTGAAGGTAACCAGCGTATTGAACCTGAAACCATTTATTCATATATGATGATTAAAGAAGGTTTGATTTATGATGCTGAAGCCATCAATAATTCCTTAAAAAATCTTTTTGCAACAGGACTTTTTGCTGATGTCAGGATAGAAACTTCTGGCGATGATTTGGTTGTCAAGGTCGTTGAAAATCCTGTTATAAACAGAATTTCTTTTGAAGGTAATACTCGTATTAAAGATGATACCTTAGCCGAGCAAACAGCTCTTAAATCAAGAGAGACTTATTCTCGAGCAAAAGTCCAAAATGATTTAGAAAGATTAATGGAAGTATACCGCAGAAGTGGTATGTTTGCGGTTACGGTTGAACCTAAAATAATTGAACGTCCTCAGAATCGTGTTGATTTGGTTTATGAAATCAATGAGGGAGCTAAAACATATATTAAAAAAGTTAATTTTATTGGTAATAAAAAAATCACCTCAAGTGAATTAAGAGATGTTTTGGCTACCAAAGAAAAACGTTGGTATCGCTTTTTTACTAACTCAAGTTCATATGATCCAGAAAGACTAAATTACGATAAGGAACTTCTTAGAAGGTATTATTTGAAAAAGGGCTATGCTGACTTTAGAGTTGAGTCTTCTGTTGCCGAACTTTCGGCTGATCGCAAAGACTTTTTTGTAACGTTTACCATTACGGAAGGTGAACGGTTCCATTTTGGAAAGCTTGATATCACAACAACTTTGCCCGAACTTAAATCCGACTCACTAAAAGAAAATGTGACTATGACTGAAGGTGAATGGTATAATGCTGAGAAAGTTGAAAATACGATTCAAAAAATAACGGATAGTGTCGGGGCTAAGGGATATGCTTTTGTTGATGTTTCTCCTAATACTAATGTTGATAGAGAGAAGCGCATTGTCGATGTGACTTTTGCTGTTAATGAAGGCGCTAAGGTTTATGTTGATAGGGTAGATATAAGAGGAAATGTAAGAACTCTTGATAAAGTTATTAGAAGAGAAGTGCAGCTTACAGAAGGTGATGCTTTTAATACCGCAAGGCTTAGACGTTCTAATAAAAATATTGAAGATTTAAACTTCTTTTCTAAGGTTTCGATTACCCCAGAACAGTCGCCAGTTGCTAACGATAAAGTTGATATTAAGGTCGATGTTGAAGAAAAATCAACAGGTTCAATGTCCTTTGGTATTGGTTGGTCAACTAACAACGGTGGTATGGTTCAGACAGGTATTAAAGAACGTAACCTTATGGGCAAGGGGCAGGAACTTGGTGCTTCAGTGGCTTTAGCTCAGAAAAAAACCGAGTTTGATATTAGTTTTACAGAGCCTTATTTTTTAGATAGAAAATTAAAAGCTGGTTTTGACTTGTATTATATTACCAAAGATTTACAAGACCAGAGCTCATATGATTCTAAAACAACAGGTGAATCGATTAGATTTGGCTGGGATTGGGGTGAAAATCTTAGTCAGTCAGTTAAATATACTTTATCTCAAGAAGAAATTAAAAATGTCGATGACGATGCTTCATTTTACATTAAGGAGCAGGAAGGCTCATATTTGGTTTCTTATGTTTCACAAAGTGTGTTTTATGACAGACTTGACAGCAAAGTAGATCCAACAGAAGGTTATTATGTTAAATTTGGCAATGATTTAGCCGGTATTGGCGGCGATCGTCGTTTTATCACTACAGACGTTGGGGCTGGTAAGTATATTCCAATAGGAGAAGACCTTACTTTAATGCTTTCGCTTGATGGTAAGGTTGTTAATGGCATTGGGCAAGATGTTAAGATTAATAATAGATATTTTCTTGGCGGCAATTCATTAAGAGGATTTGAGGCTGGCGGCGTTTCAGCTAGAGATAAAGTTACTGATGACTCTCTTGGCGGTAACTGGATAGTTTATGGTACCACTGAGCTTGCTTTCCCTCTTGGTATGCCATCAGAATTAGGTGTGAGGGGGCGTGTTTTTTCAGACTTTGGAACGGTTGGCGAGCCTGATAAATATAATGCAGCAGATGTTGATTATGCTTCTTCAATAAGGGCGTCCTTAGGTCTAGGACTTACTTGGAAATCTCCTTTAGGACCAATTAATATTGATTTTGCTAAAGCGATGAAAAAAGAAGATTTCGATTTAACAGAAGTATTTCGTTTAAATATGGGAACAAATTTTTAACATGAAAAAAATATTTTATTTTGTTTGTTTAACTATGCTTATGGCAAATGTTAAATTAGCTGCAGCAGAAGAAGCTGTAGCATCTAATAATGGCAAATATGCTGTTATTGGTGTCGTGAATTTATTAAAAATTCAATCAGAAGCTAAAATTTATAAAGATATAAAGACAAAAAGAGATTCTTATATTGAAAAATATAAAAATGAAGTTGCTAAAAAAGAACAGGAATTCAGAAAAATAGATCAAGAGCTTGCAGAAGAAGCAAAATCTGGTTCAACCCCAGAATTAGAAAAGAAGAAGGAAAATTTTGTAAATCAGCTTAGAGAATTCCAAAGCAAGGTTCAAAAAAGAAGTGAGAAAATAGGGGAAACGTTTATCAAGACTACATCTAAAGTCCAAATTGAAGCTTTGGCTCCAATTATTGAAAAAGTAGCAGAAGAGAGAGGCGTTAATCTTGTATTGAATAATGCTCAAATTATTTTCTTTGCTCCTTCTATGGATATGACCGATGAAGTTTTAACTAGATTGGATAAAAAAATATCAAGCATAGATTTTCCCGATCCTGATAAATAGTTAAAATTAAAAAAGGATTGGTTTTAACTTTAAGATAGACAACCCAAAAAGAAGAAAGCGTTCAAATGCCCGATAGTCGTTTTTTTAAACCAGAAAAAGGAATAAGCTTAAAAAGGCTTGCAGAAATAGCTGATTGCAGATTGGCGGATGGTGTTAATCCTGATTTTATGATTAATAATGTTGCTAGTCTGCAATCAGGAAAAGAAGATGAAATTGCATTTTTTGATAATAAAAAAATGCAGGATATTTTTAAAAACAGCCAAGTAAAAGCTTGTATTGTAAAAGATGATTTTAAAAATGACGCTTTCGGCAAGTTTTTGCTTTTTAGTGCAAAGCCGCAAAGTTCTTTTGTGGCGGTTGCCAATTACTTCTACCCTCAAAAAAGCAAGATGGGCATCTCTGAACAAGCTGTCGTTTCTAAACAGGCTAAGCTTGGTCAAAACTGCTTGGTTGAAGCTGGAGTTGTAATTGAAGATGGGGTTGTAATTGGTGATAATTGTGTTATTGGTTCCGCTTCGGTCATACGCCAAAATGTGTCTATAGGTAACGATTGCATTGTTGATGCGAATGTTACAATCAGCCACGCCGTTATAGGAAACAGAGTAACGATTTATCCTGGTGTTAGAATAGGACAAGATGGCTTTGGGTATATTATGAGCGAGAGAGGTCATACTAAAATCCCTCAGCTTGGTAAGGTCGTTATCGGCGATGATGTTGATATTGGTGCTAATTCTACCATTGATCGTGGAGCTTTAGATGACACAGTTATTGGCAATGGCAGTAAAATTGATAATCTTGTCCAAATTGCTCACAATGTTAAGCTTGGTTTTGGTTGTGTTTCAGCATCTCAGGCTGGGATATCAGGAAGTACAGAATTAGGTAATTTAGTTGCTATTGGCGGACAAGTAGGTATTGCTGGTCATCTCAGGCTCGGAGATGGGGCAAATGTGGCAGCAAAATCTGGTGTAATGAGAGATGTTGGCTCTAAAGAAACAGTTATGGGGTATCCTGCTTTTCCTATGAGAGAATTTATGCGTCAAATAGCATACTTGCAAAAAGTATGTCGTTCTAAATAATTTAAAAAAACTTATAAAGAGGTAAAAGATGAGTAATGTTTACGATATAAATGATATAATGTCTATGATACCGCATAGATACCCATTTCTCCTTGTTGATAAGGTTAAGGATGTTGTTTTTAGTGAAAGTGCTGTCGGCATAAAAAATGTAACTATGAATGAACCATTTTTTCCAGGTCATTTTCCTGAAAGACCTGTTATGCCAGGTGTTTTGATTGTTGAGGCTATGGCTCAAACGGCAGCTGTTTTAGTGGTTGGAACTTTGGGTGAAGCCGCAAAAGGCAAATTGGTTTATTTTATGACAGTTGATGGTGCAAGATTTAGAAAACCTGTTTCTCCTGGTGATACTCTTCACATTCATGTAAAAAAAGAAAAAAATCGTGGCAATGTTTGGAAGTTTAATGGTGAAGTCAAAGTTGACGGAGCTGTTGTTGCTGAAGCAAACTTCTCAGCTATGATAATGGATAGATAATAAAAAATTCTGATAATTAATTTTATGGACAATAACAAATGACGATGATTCATCCTACCGCTATCGTTGATAGCAAAGCCGAAATTGCTGAAACCGCTAAAATTGGTCCTTATTGTATTGTTGGACCTAATGTTGTACTTGGCGGTGGTGTTGAGCTTATTTCTCATGTTCACGTTACAGGGCATACAACGATTGGCGAGAACAGTAAAGTTTATCCTTTTGCTGTTTTAGGTGGTGGAGCTCAGCATATAAAATATATGGAGACTGATGCCCGTTTAGTTATTGGATCTAATAATATTATTAGAGAGCACGTAACAATGCACACTGGAACTCCGATTGAAGAAATGATTACCAAAATAGGCGATAATTGCTTTTTTATGGTAGGGGCGCATGTTGCTCATGACTGCGTTGTTGGCAATAATGTTATTATGACAAACAATTCAGCATTAGGTGGGCACGTTAGGGTCGGCGATTTTGCTATTATGGGTGGAATGTCTGCAGCTCATCAGTTTTGCAGAATTGGAAAACACGCTATGGTCGGCGGTATGACAGGCGTTGAGCAGGATGTTATTCCTTATGGTATGGTTATTGGCGATAGAGCAAGACTTTCAGGTCTTAATATCGTTGGCTTAAAACGCAGAGGTTTTTCAAGAAACGACATCAAATCATTAAGGCAGGCTTATCGTATGCTTTTTGCTAAAGAAGGAACTTTGGCAGAAAGATTAGAGGATGTTTCTCAGCTATTCAAAGACAATAATGCTGTTATGGATATTATAGAATTTATGCAAGTTGATTCTAACCGTCCTGTTTGTCAGCCAGAATAAAAACTTTTGTGGAATAGTTATGGCAGATAAAAAAGCAAAGTTAGGAATAATAGCAGGTGGCGGTGAGATTCCTGTTTTGCTAGCCAAAGCGTGTTTAGAGACGGGACGGGACTTTTTTGTTTTAGCTCTGAAAGAACAGGCTGATTTATCTGATTTTGATGCCTTTCCTTATGAAGCGGTTTCTTTAGGAGAAGCGGAAAAAGGTTTTAAATATTTAAAAGAGGCAGAAGTTCAAGACGTTGTCTTTATTGGCAAAATAAAACGTCCATCATTGGCAGAACTAAAGCCAGATAAGAGAGCCGCTCAGTTTTTAGCCAGAGTTGGTTTTAAAATGCTGGGTGATGATAATCTGTTATCAGCAGTTATTAAAGAATTTGAATTGGAAGGCTTTGGAGTTGTTGGGGTTCACGACATTATGTCAGAGCTGCTTGCTCCTAAAGGCTGTCTTACAAAAACTAAACCTGATGACTACGCTTTAAATGATATAACCCAAGGAATAAGAATCTGTAAAACCATTGGGGCTCTTGATGTTGGACAATCTGTCATTGTTCAGGAAGGTATGGTTCTTGGGGTTGAAGCGATTGAAGGAACTGATGAACTCATTAAAAGAGCAGGGAAATTAAGGCGGAAAGATGCCCAAGGCGGAGTTTTAGTAAAGTTAAAAAAACCTCAGCAAGAAAATAGAATTGATTTACCGACTATTGGAATTAAAACCGTTGAAAATGCTGCAAAAGCAGGACTAAGAGGAATTGCAATAGAGGCTTTTGCAACCCTAATTGTTGGACAGGAAAAAGTTATAAAAAAAGCTGATGATTTAGGGGTATTCATTAAGAGCCTGTCTCGGGAAGATATTCATAATGCTGAAAAAAAAGATCCTCGTATTTTTATAGTAGCAGGAGAGCCATCAGGAGATTTAATTGCTTCAAGATTAATGAAAGCTTTAAAGGAAGAGACAAAAGGCAGAATAAAGTTTGCAGGCGTCGGCGGAGAATCTATGAAAGCTGAAGGTTTTAAGAGCCTTTTTGACATAAAATCTCTTGCTGTTATGGGGCTTTTAGAGGTTATCCCAAGTATACCAAAGGTTTTATCCCTTATTCGCAAGACCGTAAAAGAGGTTGAGAAATTAGAACCTGATATTGTTATAACAGTTGATAGCTGGAGTTTTTCAGGCAGGGTTAATGCTCTTTTGGCAAAAAAGGGAAACCAAATACCAAGAGTTCATTATGTTGCTCCGCAAGTTTGGGCTTGGAAAGCTGGCAGAGCTAAAACTATGGGCAAATATACCGATTTACTTTTGACCCTTTTGCCAAGCGAGCCTGCTTATTTTACGAAATATGGTTTGGAAACTTGTTGCGTTGGACACCCTGTTATTGAAGGCGGGGCGGCCAGTGGGAATGCTAAGGCTTTTTTAAAGCAATATAATCTTAGCAAAAAAGATAATATTATAACAATGCTTCCAGGAAGCCGTCATAATGAGGTTTCAAGGCTTATGCCTGTTTTTAAAGAGACCGCAGAAATCCTTTCCAAAGAAATTTCCAATTTAAAAATAGTGATTCCATCTGTTGCAACGGTTAGTGATGAAGTCAAAAAAGAAGCAAAAACTTGGGAGCAAAAGCCAATAATAGTTATTGGAGAAAAGGAAAGATATGATGCTTTTGCTGCCTCAGCATTTGCAATAGCTGCCTCTGGCACTGTAGCTTTAGAGCTTGCTATGGCTGGTGTTCCTCATCTTATTACCTATAAAGTAGCGCCTCTTACCGCTGTTATGGCAAAGAAGCTCTTAAAAATAAAATATGTTAACCTAATAAATATTATTTTAGACAAATTAGTTGTTCCCGAATTGCTTCAAGATGATTGTAATAAAGCTAGAATTTCAGAGGAAACCCTAAGATTTCTTGAAGATAAGAAAAAGCAGAAGGAACAAGTGCTTTGCTGTCAAAATGCATTATATGGTTTAAGTGAAGATAAAGACACACCTAGTTTAAAAGCGGCTAGAATAATTTTATCAAAGATTTTATAGACAAAAGAGTAAAACTAGACTAAACTCAAGCTGAAAAAATAAAACTGCTTTTTCTTAAAGGGAAAACTATGTCATTAAAAGAAAGCTTTGATAAAACAAAAAGAACATTAACTCAAGAAGCATATAATTTAGACCCAGGCAAGTATCCAATAAGTCTTGAAGGTACAAGGGAAGAGCAGATAAGAGCCGCTAAAGCTCTTGATGTTTTGATGCAGTCAGCAATGGGAAGAGAGCTGGTTGAACAAGCTGGCAGAATTGGTTATAAAGTGCATATTACACCATTAGAAGGTGCTGGTGGTTTTTGTGTTCCCAGAACTAAAACAGTTCAAGTTAATTCAAACGCTAGACCAGAAAGAGATATACTTGTTCTTGCTCATGAATTACGTCACGCTTGGCAAAACAATAATCATCTTTTTTCAAATTATGCTGTTGATGATTTAAAGGCAATTCATATTAAGAACAGGGCAATGGAGGCAGATGCTAATGCTGTTTCTGCGTTGGTTGTTCACCAATTAAAAGTAAAAGGTTACACTAAAGTTTTTGAAGACAGCGCTAAAAGTGATTCTTGTGTGCGTAATTTTAGTGACGCATTTAATAAAACCAAAAGCGAAGAAAAAGCTATGCAGGCGGCTTTCACAGGTTGGTATAAAAACGAAAGCACTAAAGATTTTTATGATAAATACTACTTTGTTGACGGCTGGGGTAAGCATACAGACTACAATTTAAAAGGAATGTCTTTTTCTAGAAGTTTGGATTCGGCTGATTATATGAGGAAAATAAGTAGTATCGGCGGAAAAAGTTATATGTCAGGTCAAGACCCCTTGCTGTTAGAAAAAGAGCCTTGTTATGATATTTCTAAAAAGGCGAAAAAAGCTCTTGAACAATATTTTGCTAGGTATGAACAGGTTACTGGTAAAGTTGTAGATAAAAGTTGTTTAGATATCCCTGTAAGAGGTGGTGTCGCGACTAAAGCTCTGAAAATGCAGCAAGTAAAAAAACGTGGTTTAGTTGGTGATTTTGGCTATTCTAGTGTAAAAGACACACTCAATAGCATGGGAAATTCATTAAACAGTGTAGCTGGCAGAGCTAACGATTCTTTAAATCGGGCATCTGATAAAGTAGAAAAGAATTTAGTCCGGTTAACAGGAAAAACTGCGGCCTCATTAAGAGGTTTAGGAAGCAAAGCTGTTAGCTCGCTTGACGCTGTAGCTGAAAGGGCAATTAAAAGAGTGTCTGATGGTGCTGCAGCATTTGTTGAAGCAGGTAAAGATATTTTACGAGCACCATCATTAGTCAAAGCTTGGAATAGTACGGCTAGAGGCATTAAAAAGTTTTTAAAAATGCCTTTGGAGTATGATGCTGGCGGAGTTAAGTTTTATTCAACAGATTTTAATGTTGATAAAGTTAGAAATACGGTTTCCCGTTTAGCTAAGTCTGAAGATGGCAAAAAATTGTTAGAAAGCGCTCATAAAGATAAGATTAAAATTAATAGTGAGAGAAATGGCTTTTCTATGCCTCTTGGAATGTTTTCTATTGCTCAAAAAGAGGTGACACTTAATACATCTTTTTCTGAAGCAAAAGCAGTTTCAACATTGGCTCATGAACTGAGACATGGTCAGCAAAAGGCAGACTGGAGTAAAGATGGTTCACCTGCTGTTTGTGTGGCGGTAAGCAATACTCAAGAGGCTGACGCTCAGGTCACAGCTTTAAAATGTGCTTGGCAGCTTGGTTTAGATGGTGATGTTGAGCCTTTTAACGAGTTTTCAGCAAAGTATCCTGAAATGACAAAGGCGTTTACAGACAGCCAGAAAAAAGGACATTCTCTGAATAAGTCGCTAACAAGTGCTTTCGATGCGTGGTTTAAAGATGAGCCTCGTAAGGAAAGATATGACGCGGAAACACTTAAAATGTATAACAGTATGGATGAGTTTAATCGTTTGGATTACAAGTCCTCTTCTCCTACAATGAAAGATATTGTTGATCACTATTGTGGTTGTGATGGTAGTAATTACTTTGTTGGAAATTATAACAAGCCAGATTATATGAAAGTTTCTTCAAGGTTGCTTGAAGCCTTTGAAAAAACACAGGGTGCAGATAAAGAGCAGCCGCTTAAGAAGCAAGCTGGGCTTAATAAACTTCGCCAAAACAGCCTTAAGTCATACAATGGCAGCATACAAGACATATTAATTAAACAACAGCAATATTTAGAACTATAACCGTTATTAGGATAATACCAATGGGACAGAACAAAGAAACAGCGCCACTTAAGAAAGCCATAGCAGGAAAAAGCTCAGGGAGCGATAATGCAAAAGTATTGAAAGATATCTCTGAAAGGCTTTCAAAAGATAGTGAAGCCGCAGCTTTGTTGCAGGAAGCAAAGACGGCTGGATATAAAATTATAATAAAAAAAGGTTTGGGTTTTTATGGTAGTGCGGACCCTGAAAAAAAACGGATTTATTTAAACCCAGATTTTAAAAATGATGTTTTAATTGGAACCTTAGCTCACGAGTTGCGCCATATTCATCAGTATGGCAGAGGGGTTGATCCTGATATTGAACAGCTTGATTCTAAAAGCTACTTAATGCAAAACAGAGCAATAGAAGCTGATGCGGAAGCTTTTGGCGTTGCAGTCTGTAAAAATCTTGCCTCAATGGGAGATGAAGGACCTCTTAATAGTTACAAAGAAAATGCTCCTAATATTGTTGATGCCTTTGAGGGAGAGCTGAAAAAAACAGGAGATATGGATAAATCACGTTTTGCCGCATTTAAGTCTTGGTATGGCAGAAAACAGCTAGTCGATATTTATGATGCTCTTCAAGCTGATGATCTCGATAATATTGAAGATTATGATTATTGTTCATTTGCAAGAAAACTTTCAGCTAAGAAAATTGTTGATATGGTTTGTGATAATGGCAAGAAAGGGTCTTATTTTAATGATAGCCCATCATTGTTAGAGACAGATGAATTTTTAGCAATGTCTGGTAAGAATAAGAAAAGAATAACAGAATTTTTTGAAGATGAAATGGTTCAAGAATATGAACTTTCTGATAACAGTGTTAAAAAAATTCCAACCAGACAGACTAATAAAACTGAAACGCCTAAAAAACAAAAGGTCTCTGTAGAAAAAGCGGTTTTGAATAAAGCTATTTTAGCTAATAAATCAAGATAATAAATCAAAAAGGTTTATGACTATGGTAAGTGAGAATAGAAACGAAAACTCCCCATCTTTGAAGCAAGATTTTGCTAAAGCTGGAGATTCCAATGGTGAAGAACGTGAAGTTATAGCATCTGAGGAATTCAAAGGTGTTTCTGTTGTTGGCTCTCTTCGAGATGTTGCAAAAGTTGAGTGGCTGCTTGATCGTTTGCAGAAAGTACCTGAAGGTAAACATTTGGTTGATAATGTTGCGAGAGATGGCTATACCTTTAACTTTCAATCTTCAACCACAGCATGTGGTTCTTGTGAAGTAGAAAAAAAAGAGATAATCCTTAACCCCAATATTTCAGAAGATCGTTTGGTGGCGACTCTGGCTCACGAACTAAGACACGCCCAACAGTTTACTAGAGGAGCTAACCATAAGATTTCAGAGCAGACGACAAAAACTAAGATTATGACAACCAGAGCAATGGAAGCTGATGCCAATGCTTATGCGGCTTTAGTTTGTTGGAATCTTAAAAATAGCTCACATGAAGGTCCTTGGGAGCAAAAAGGAGACCCTGCGCCTTGGCAGAAATTAACTGAGACTGCTCCAGAAATAACTACGGCTTTTGAAAAGACAATGGTTTCAACTAAGGACACAAGTAAGGCTTTAGCTGAAGCATTTAAGGCTTGGTATCATGAACGTATACGTGAAATTTACGATGATGGGCATATTGATAATCTTAAACGTATTGAAGATGAAGGCAAGGCAGGGAGTTTATCATTTGCTAAAGAAAATAGTCCAGAAAATATAGTAAATGTAACGTGTTTTCACAATGGTAAGTCCTATCTTCCTAATGCTGCAGACGTTTTGAATAGTCCTGAATATTTAAGCGTATCAGAAAAGAATATGGCCGAGATAAAGAAATTCTTTGAAACTCGTGAACAAGAATTTGGTGTTAAAGCCGATAAAAGTTTAGCGCAAATCCCAGTTCGCAAGAAAGATGGTTCTGTTTGTATGCTTGATGAGCCAAAGACTAAATCTGTGGTTGATTCTAAAATCCAGCAGAAATATTTGGATAAATTATCAAGAGGATAATATGGCTGAAAAAAGCATAAGAAAGATATTACAAGATGTTTTTAATAAAAAAAGAGCAGATATAAAAGATGTAAATGTTTTCGATGCTTCTAAATATCCTATTAAGATAAAAGGAAATGCACAGCAGAAAAAGAAAGCAGGTGAAGCTCTCGATGTTCTTATGCAGTCTGAAACAGGAAAAAAACTAGTTGAAAATGCGGCATCTTATGGTTATGTCATTGCAGCAAAGCCTTTAGAAGATGTTTGTGGCTATTGTATTTCTTCATCAAAAACCGTTTTACTTAACTACAATAAATCATCAGAAGATGTTATCGCAACTCTTGCCCATGAGCTTCGTCATGTTGAACAAGGACACAGAGGATTGTTTGCCGATTTAGAAACTGACAATATTAAATCTCAGGTTATAAAAGAAAGAGCAACGGAAGCTGATGCCGACGTTATGATGTCGGTTGTTTTGTATGAGTTAAAAGAAAAAGGTCATATAGGTATTTTTGAAAAAAATCTTCAAGAGGAGATGGCTCTTGTAGCATTTGACAAAGAAATAAACAATTCTGGAAATATCGAAAAAGCCAAAGCTGCAGCATTTAAGGGCTGGTATGGTAATAAGGTTATCAACGATTGGTACGATAATTATTATTTTGTTGATGGTTTTCAGAAAGATGAAGATCCTGAAATTATGAAGTTAAGGGCATTTTCAGCTTCAACTAATCCTTCAGAGTATTTATTAAAGCTTTGCGAAATTGATGGCAAAAATTATATGTCAGGGGAAGATAAAAATATTTTAAACAAAGGAAAGTTTATTGAAATTTCGAGAGAAGCCAAAGAAAACCTTGATAAATATTTTGTGGAACACCAACGGGTAACATGGCGCCCTGCTGATACGAGTTATCAGAATCTTCCAATCCGTGGTGAAGAGCAATCTGTTTCAGCTTTGGTTCTTATGGCAAAAAAACAAGAAAGGTGAAAAAATCCCTAAAATAGGTTTACAGCTAGGATATAATTAATAACAAAAAGGCTTAAGAAATCAGTTCTTAAGCCTTTTTATTTAAGTTTTAAAAAAACGGGATAGATACTTAATTTAAGAATTCTACTTTAATCTGTCATTAATTCGATTTAAGGTTTCTTCTTTTCCGAGAACAACCATAACTTCAAAAATAGGAGGGGAAACCGTTGAACCTGTAAGAGCTGCTCTTATGGGCTGGGCAACTTTTCCTAATTTTAGTTCATTTTTTTCAGCATAGCATCTAGCAATATTTTCAAGTTCTTCGTGCTGCCAATTGCTTACATTAGAAAAATCAGAAACTAAGTCTTTTAAAATATTTTTGGCGTCATCGATCATCTTTTGAGCTTTTTCTTCAAAGACAGGAGTTGTTCCAGGAATAACATAAAATAAAGAACTTTCAGCTAAATCAACCAAGGTTTTGGCACGTTCTTTAAGGCTGTTCATTCCTTTTAAAAGCAAGTCTTCAGAATCTTTTCTTATATCAGTAGACAGACCTTTATCAGATAATACTTTTTTGATAAAAGGGATAACAAGCTTAACAAGACGGCTGTTTTCTGCTTCACGCATATAATGACCGTTTAAATTGGTTAGTTTGACCATATCAAAACGGGAAGGTGAGCGCCCTATTCCTTCTAGGGTAAACCATTCAATCGCTTGTTCAGTCGATATTATTTCGTCATCGCCATGACCCCAGCCAAGCTTTAAAAGATAATTGCGCAAGGCTTCGGGTAAAAATCCAAATTCTTGATATTTTTCAGCACCAAGAGCACCGTGTCTTTTGGACAGTTTAGCGCCATCGTGTCCGTGAATTAATGGGATATGAGCAAACTCAGGAATGTCCCAACCCATAGCATTATAAATCATTGCCTGCCTGAAAGTGTTGGTCAAATGGTCATCACCTCTAATTACATGGGTAATGCTCATATCGTGATCATCAACCACAACCGAAAGCATATAGGTAGGTGAGCCGTCAGCACGCAGCAGAATCATATCATCAAGCTGGTCGTTAGTAACTTTTACTTCGCCTTGAACGTGGTCTCTAATGATAGTTGTCCCTGTTTGAGGAGCTTTGATACGCACAACAGGAGCAACGCCCTCAGGAGCTTCTGAAGCAGGTTTGTCCCGCCATTTACCATTATAGCGCATCGGTTCGCCATTAGCTTTTTGCTGCTCTTTCATTTCTTCAAGTTCTTCAGGTGAACAGTAACAGTAATATGCTTTGCCCTCTTTAACGAGCTGGTGTGCGACTTCGACATGGCGGTCAGCACGAGACGCTTGAAAAACGACATCATCATCCCAGTCAAAACCTAACCATTCTAAGCCTTCAAAAATAGCTTCAACCGCTTCTTTGGTTGAGCGTAGTTTATCAGTGTCTTCGATACGGAGCAGGAATTTACCATTATTATGACGGGCAAAAAGCCAGTTAAATAAAGCGGTTCTAGCGCCGCCAATATGAAGAAATCCCGTAGGGGAGGGAGCAAAACGAGTTACAACAGTCATAGTTCATTTCTCTTTTATTTAATTAATGTTGTTACAAAAGCTTTTAAAAATGGTTTATCATAGTTTTTTTAAAATTGCATCAGGTGGTTTTGTGTTTTTTAAATTTTTTGACAATTTTATTGATAATATAATAGCAAACTATGAGCAAGAAAAAGCGAATAAAGTTCTATGGCTGATTGTTATTTTTGCTTCAGGCATAGGCTTTTATTTTTCGTTATCAAATGAACCTCCACAATGGCTGGGTTTAGTCTTTTTAGAACTCTTTATATTTTTGGCAGTTATCTTCCGCTTAAGGCCATATATTTTAACAATTATAATGGCTCTGGGAATTTTTACGTTTGGTTTTTTTGTGGCACAAATAAAAACAATAACGGTAAAAGCTCCTGTTTTAAATAAGTCTGGTATTTATTTTTTAACGGGAAGAGTTTTAAAAATTGAAGAAGGAGCGGGAAAAAGAGGGCAGAGAGTCGTTTTAGATAGTTTAGAAATAAGTAAGGTTAAAGAAGATAGCAAGCCGCAAAAAATAAGAATAGTTTTAACTCCAAAATCTGACAAGGTTCTTTATGGTGATGTCATATCAGTTAAAGCAAATTTAAACAGACCTTTTTTGCCATCAATCACAGGGGCAAGCAATTTTGCAAGACTCGCTTGGTTTGAGCAAATAGGTGCGGTGGGATATGCTGTATCAAAAGTAGATATAATTAGTCGAGATGACAGAATTTTTAGCAAATTAAAATTTGCCGTAGGCAATCTTAGAATTAAGATGTCAGGCAGAATTGATAAGGTATTGCCAAATGAAAAAGAAGGCTCAATAGCTAAAGCCTTAATATCTGGAGAACGAGGAGAGATACCAAGATTTTTAATTGATGCTTACAGGGATTCTGGTTTAGCTCATTTCTTATCAATTTCAGGGCTTCATATGGGGCTTGTCGGTGGATTTACCTTTTTTTTGGTAAGATTTTTATTGGCATTTTTTCCTTTTATAGCTCTGAGATATGACATTAAAAAACTGGCTGCGGTTCTGGCAATTTTTACAACAACTTGTTATCTCATCGTTTCAGGATTTAGAATTCCTGCCGAGAGAGCATATATTATGACAACAATAGTGTTTATCGCTGTGCTGGTTAATCGCAGAGCTATTTCTATGAGATTAGTAGGATTTGCTGGCGCTCTGATTTTGCTGATTTATCCTGAATCGCTTGTTAGTCCAAGTTTCCAAATGTCTTTTGCCGCTGTAATAGCTTTAATCGCCGTTTATGAAAGCTTTAATCCTAAGCTGTTAAGACCTAAGTTTAATAAGGAAGATTCTAAGACCTCTCTTTTCTTTAAGAAAATATTCTTCTATTTAACAGGGGTTGTGATGGCTGACTTTGTTGCCAGTTTAGCAACACTGCCGTTTGCGGTATATCATTTTAACAGAATTGCGGTTTATACCCTTTTATGCAACCTTTTAGCGGCTCCTATAATTGGTTTTATTGTTATGCCTTGTGTGGTTTTTACCTTGCTTATGATGCCGTTTGGATTGGAATATCCTGCGCTTAAAATCGGAGGATTAGGTATTAAAGCAATTAATCATATTGTTTTATGGGTTTCTTCGTTACCTCATTCTGTTTTGTTGGTTAAGGCAATGCCCGTCGGTTCTTTGGTTCTTATAACTATTGGGCTGCTATGGGTTTGTTTATGGCAGTTAAAGTGGCGTTATTATGGTTTGCTTCTAGTTATGATTGGTGCTTTGTGCCACAGCATAACTAAAATTCCCGATGTTATTGTGGGCGAAAATGGTAAACTAGCTGCGGTTAAACTTGACGATGGCACGATTGCTCTTTCATCAAGTAAAACTAGTTTTGTTAGTAAGGTATGGCTTGATAGAGCGGGTCTTTCCGTTGCGGAAGTTAAAGGCAATCACAAGTTTTGGCTTCCTGAAAATCGTGAAAGCACCCCTAATCTTAGATGTGATAGTTATGGCTGTGTCTACCGTAAAAATGGAAAGCAAATAGCTGTTTTGCAGAAGATTGATGATGTGAAGAAAGACTGCGATAATGCCGATTTGGTAATCAGTCCGTTTTCATTAAACAAGATTTGTAAAGGGAAAAAGTATATTGATTTTTGGAATTTTTATAAAAACGGAACTTATAGTTTGACAATAACTGATGACGGTAAAATTAGAATCAAAAATGTAAAAGAATCTATCGGTAATCGTTATTGGTCTGGTAAGAGCTAAAGGTATTATTTTAAATTGCTATGGAAAAGCAAAGTGTTTCAAGATTATAACAAGACTCGAATGTATTGTTATAATAAAATAACAATAAAAAACACTATTTTACATTTTTTTATGATATTTAAATAGAATAGTTGTAACTGTTATTAGGATATAACTGGGGTATAATCAAAAACAAGAAGCCAAATAAGTTATTTTTACTAAACATGGTCTTGCCCTTTCATAAAATAATCAATTAAAAGCAAAATTTTATTTATCTTTATTTTGCTACAGTTTATGCGTGATTGCAAGAATAAAAAATGATGCCAAATTGTAATTGTAAGGGGATTTTTTAGTTCAAATTTTATATTAAATTGTATTAAAACAAGCTCTTAATTGTGTTTTTGCCATCGTTTTTATGCTCAAAAATAATCAAAATCTAAAAATGTAACATCTTGAATTTATTATATATTTTTTTAAGGCATTTTTTTGGGTAACTTATGGGTAGCAGATTCATTTATAAAAAAAGCGGCAAAGCGAATCTACATTGATATAACGCATTGATAAAAATATGTTTTTTACAAAGCATTTAAGTTTTTTGGGTAACACATAGGTATCTTTTTTAGTTGTTTTTTGATTATAACTAAAAAACAACTAAAATTTTATATGATTAACATATTGTTTTAATTGTATATTTTTTATATTTGTACGTAGTAAAAACCCATAAAAATGCGTTATATCCTAATAACGGTTATTCTCAAACAGCCATCACAACCTGTTCAGAATTGCAGGCAATGAACAACAATCTATCAGGAAGCTACTATCTTGCTAACGATATCGATTGCAGTGATACTGTTAATTGGAACAGCGGCGCTGGTTTTGTTCCGATTGGAAATAATGCCTCACCATTTACTGGTATATTTGATGGAGCAAACTATTCTGTAAAAGATTTATACATAAATAGACCATCTAGTAAATATCAAGGCATTTTCGGTTATACAAGTGGAGCTATAATTAAAAATACGAATATTACAGGAGACATAGTGGGTTATGAAAGTGTTGGTGTTTTAATTGGATATGCCTCTAGTTCTAGAGTTATAAATTGTAGTTCAATTGGTAATAGTAGCGGTAGAGCCAGAGTTGGAGGTTTAATAGGCTCCATTTATTCTTCAAATATGGATACGTGCTATTCTAATACGCTCTCTTTAGGTTATAACAACACAAGTAGTGGTGTTGGCGGTTTAGTTGGGGTTGCAGAAGGAAACTCTGTGATATCAAATAGCTATGCTTTAGGCGATGTAACATCTAACCAAAATATAGCTGGTGGATTTGTAGGACTTGCCGCAGATACAAATATAACTAATAGCTATGCTATAGGTAAGGTGCAAAGTCCAGATAGCTCATCTACGGGTGGTTTAATTGGAAAATCATCTAATGTTTCGATTTCAAACAGTTATTGGGACATACAGACTTCAGGGCAAAGCTCTAGTGCTGGAGGCGTTGGCAAGACTACCGCTGAGTTGCAAATGCAAAGTACCTTTTCTGGTTGGAACTTTGACAATGTTTGGAAAATGACGGAAGGAAGCTATCCTAAGCTTCGCAGCAGTATAGAAATATCAACTTGTGAGCAGCTGCAAAAGATTAATAGTAATCTTTATGGCAGTTATTATCTAACTGGTGATATTGATTGCAGCGATACCGTTAATTGGAATGGTGGTGAAGGCTTTGTTCCGATTGGTACCGAAACCAGCCCATTTTATGGCAACTTTGATGGTAAAGGCTACAAAATTACTAATTTATATATCAACCGCCCATCGACAGAACCTATTGGCTTATTTGGCCTTGTAAAATATTCAACAATAGAAAACGTTGATTTGATTGAGGGCAATATTAGTGGTCGTAGCAATGTTGGCGGCTTAGTTGGAGCTATGGAATACTCTTATGTCAATAAAGTTTCTTTTTCTGGCTCTGTAATCGCAAGTAAAGGAACTTTTTTAAATGGTGGGGATGGGCTTAGGAGCCAAGCCGCCGGTTTGATTGGGACTGCAAGTAATTCGGCAATTTATAATAGTTATTCCGAAGGTTCAGTTTTAGGTACGGGAGATTTAATTGGTGGTTTAATTGGCGTATCGGGAGCCTCATCTATCAATAACTGTTATTCATCAGCAACTGTGATCGCAACAGATTATACAAACTATGGAGGCGTTGGGGGGCTAGTAGGACATTTTGGAAGTGGGTCTTTTATTACAAACAGCTATGCTTCAGGCAATGTTACGGGAGTCTATGCTGTTGGTGGTTTGGTTGGTGACGAATATACTGGTTCAACCAATGATACTATTATCAACAGTTATGCTGTGGGCAAAGTAAGCGGAAGCAGTTATACGGGAGGTTTGATAGGACACACTAGAACGCCAGCGCTTTTTACGGTTAATGGTTGCTACTGGGACGTTGAAACAACAAGTCAAACTGCGAGTTGTGGTGGGGGATTGGTTTGTACTGGTATAGGCCGAACAACGACTCAAATGAAAACGCAAAGCACGTATTCTAATTGGGATTTTACTGATGTTTGGTCCTTATTTGCTGGCGAATATCCGAAGCTCAAATGGCAGATACCTGTCTGCACAGGCTGTGCAGTTTTAGATGGTATGGTTTGTGTAGCGGGTGGTAGTTGTTCTGGTGAACACCCGACGTGTAATGTTACGGGCTGGGTTGGACTTTGCGAATGTTCATCTAGCACTTGCG
>JBFXJJ010000011.1:0-88569 GCA_050175015.1 Alphaproteobacteria bacterium
ATATCCTAATAAAGGTTATTCTCAATCTTGCACCACACATTGGGAATGCGGGGCAGAAGGCAGCGGTATGCAATGTTATGATGGCTCCTGTGTGGCTTGCCCGTCGACGGTTGTCTCTGGACTGCATGAAACGGATACCGTGAAAGCATCTACTTGTGGAACTTGCCCATCTTATGCGCCTTATTATCGTGGTTCAAGCTGTGTCCCTTGCTCTAACAGCACCACCTATTGGACAACAACTGACAACAATACCATTTCTCCCCCTAGCGTCCTTGGCTGCCGAGGTTACTGCAAAAGTTATTCTTGCCAAGTTAGAAGCTATAACGATACATCTGCTCATATTTTAACTCGTTGTCCTGTTGGTTATAAACCGCCATCATCTTGGACGACGACACTTGCTGACTGCAGCGAGTTTTGCCCTACAGATGAAGGCTCTGCCAAATGTGGAACCTGCCCTCCACACAAGCCATATTTCCGCAAAAAATCAGAAGAAAATTCCAAAGGCCCTCTTGACCAGTATTTCTGTACCTGTTGCAATATGAAAGATGAACTTACTGATGGCACTTGTCCAGAAGGAGGGACGTGCGAAGATTTTATCTATAACGGTCCATCTTGTGAAGACGACTATGACTGCGGTTCCCAAAATGGATATGAATGTGTTGATAATCAGTGTGTTGAATGTGACACTTCGTGGACACTTACAACATCAGCTAGTTCTATAATAGATCATACAGGAGAAAAAACCTGCGGAACTTGTCCGCCTCACGCTCCATTCTGGAGATATGATGACCACTCGCATTCAGGGTGGGATCAATTTGCAGGCTGTGTTCCGTGTTCTGCCCCTAAAAGCACAGGAACATCAAGCACTTACTATGCCTACTATTATCCTTTTAACAACTCATCTTTAACCCAAAGCGATGATGATTTGCCTGGGTGCCGTGGACGATGCGGCTACTCTGGAGCAAGCATTCCTGGACAATATGCAGGCAGTCAGTGGTCTTGTTCTTACGGTAAAGTAAGCAGTAAAATTTATCGCTGTCCCATTGGTTATCAACTGCCGTCAACCTTACCGACTTCTTGGACTAAATGCACCGAGCTTTGCTCAACAGGAGATGGTGCGGCCAACACTTGCAGCACCTGCCCTGATAACAGACCTTATTATCGTGTAAAATCTACGGGTGAATATTTTTGCTCTTCTTGTCACTCTGAAAATGGCAGCAGCGATTTCTGTTCAGAATGCGGTACGAATTATGTCTGTTTAACTTGTGGTTCTAATTTTGAATCTGATGGTAACGGTGGTTGTCAATGTGCCAACCATTTTGCGTGTGGTGCCGAAGGCAGCGGCAGAGAATGCGTTAGTGGTAAATGTGTTGATTGCTCTAGCAGCAATGTCGCTGGACTTCACGAATTAGCCGCAGTTAAAGCTTCTGTTTGTGGAACTTGCCCTAGTCACAAGCCATATTATAGGTCAGCTTTTGGAGGCTGTTCTGCCTGCTCAAATAGCGCAAACCTTATCGTTATTACGGATAACAATTCTATGCCGCCTTCTGATGTTAGGGGTTGTAGAGGATATTGCTATTCTTGGGCTTGTAAAATAAAAAGCTATAATGACACCTCTGCCCACATTCTAATGCGTTGCCCTGTTGGATTTCAGCCACCAGCTACTTGGACAACCACGTGGACGGAGTGCAGCAATCTTTGCCCAACAGAAGATAACTCTGCAGTATGCGGAACCTGTCCTCCTCACAAGCCTTATTACCGCAAAAAAGCAACAACAAAATCAACAGGACCAATAGATCAGTATTTCTGCACTTGCTGTCAAGCGAGCTCTACCAAAGGATCAGCCTGTCCTTCTGGAGGAAGCTGTATTAACAATGAATGGGTAAAAAACTGTGAAAACAACTATGATTGCGGCGCTCAAAGCGGTTATGAATGTGTTGATGGCAAATGTGTTGATTGTGATACATCTTGGACATTAACAACCACAGCTAGCTCTATAATAGATCACTCTGCTCAAAAAACCTGTGGAACTTGTCCTCCTCACGCTCCATTCTGGAGATATGACGATCATTCTCATTCTGCTTGGAGCAATTTTGCAGGCTGTGTTCCTTGCTCAGCGCCCAAAAGCACAGGAACATCAAGCACTTATTATGCATACTATTATCCATTTAACAATTCATCTTTAACCCAAAGCGATGATGATTTGCCAGGCTGCCGTGGACGTTGCGGTTATTCTGGAGCAAGCATTCCTGGGCAATATTCAGGCAGTCAATGGGCTTGCTCTTATGGCAAAGTAAGCAGTAAAAATTACCGCTGTCCTGTTGGCTATCAAGAACCATCTACTATGCCAACCTCTTGGACTAAATGTACAACACTTTGCTCAACAGTAGATGGTGAAGAAAACACTTGCAACTCTTGTCCTGCAACAACGCCTTACTATAGAGTTAAATCTAATGGTGAGTACCTATGTTCATCTTGTCATACCCCCAACACTGGCAGTGATTATTGCGGAACTTGTGATGCAAATTATGTATGTACTAGCTGTCCTGAGAACTTTGTTTCAGACGGAAAAGGAGGTTGTAAATGTTCCAACCACTTTGCCTGTGGAAACGAGGGAAGCGGCAAACAATGCGTCGACGGCGTTTGTGTCGATTGCCCTAGTGCTAATGTTGCAGGATACCACGAAACTAGTGCTGTAAAAGCATCAACTTGCGGTACTTGCCCCAGTCATTCCCCATTTTTCAGAGTAAATACTCTGATAGCTGGTGGTCGGGGTTGCGTTCCTTGCTCAACCAATAGCGCGGGTTATTGGGTCTATCAAGCAAGAAACGCGTTAACTCAGCCCGAAAATCTTGGCTGTAGAGGTTACTGCTACAAATATAAATGCCGAAGATATGCCTATAATTTTAACAATTATCACAATATAACACGCTGTCCTGTTGGTTTTGTTCCACCGTCTCCTTTTTCGACTACGTGGACTGACTGCACAGCTCTGTGCCAAACTGAAGATGATACAGGAGGCTGCGGAACCTGTCCTTCTTACAAACCTTATTATCGTAAAAAGGCAACAACCAAATCAACGGGGCCAGTAGATCAATATTTCTGCACTTGTTGCCGTAAATCTAGCTCAACAGATGGCAGTTCCTGTCCTGAAGGTGGAGAATGCACCGATTACGAATGGAGCAAAAGCTGTAATGATGATTATGACTGCGGCGCCCAAAGTGGCTATGAATGTGTTGATAAACAATGCGTTGAATGCAGTACTACGTGGACACTAAGTAATAGCAGAGGCGGTATTATTGATCATACTGGAGAAAAAACCTGTGGAACCTGTCCTCCTCACGCCCCATTTTGGAGATATGATGACCACGCTCACATTGCGACTCAAGGCAGCCCTGTTGGAACCAATTGGACTCAATTTTCGGGCTGTGTTCCTTGCTCTTCTCCGAAAAGCACAGGAAATATATCAAACGATTCAACTACTTACAGATACTACTATTATCCTTTCGATAACGTAAACTACAACCAAAGCAGTGACGATTTGCCTGGCTGCCGAGGACGCTGCGGCTGGTCTGGCTCTTCAAGCCTGCCGGGAAATTACCCAGGAAGTATCTGGGCTTGCCATCAAAAAAGAGATGGCAGCAAAATATATCGCTGTCCTGTTGGTATTGTGGATGAAATGACTACTAGCTGGAAAAAATGTGGTGCTATATGTGACACAAGTGATGGAGCTGACAATACCTGCAACTCTTGCCCTTCGTATGCTCCATACTATAGAGTTACCTCTAAGGGAAAATACCTATGCGCAGAATGCCATACTCCTGGTGAACAAAATGGTTGTCCAACAACAGGTTCAACCTGCAATGCCGATTACGAATGTAAGGTTCTGGCAGAGGTTCCTGATTTATGTACCTATGACAGTGATTGCGGAGAAGGTTTTAAGTGTACAGGAGATCCTAAATACTGCGCTGTGTGTTCAACATCTGAAAGTTGCGGTACTTGTAACTGCGGAACGTCTCAAAAGCCTGACGGTACGGGAAAATGTGTTAACAATAATAACTGTTGCACAGGAGCCTGCAACGTAGCAACAGGCAAAAGTTCTTGTGCTTATAGTGACCTAGCATGCTCTGGAATCCAACAGTGCCAAACATCAGGTATAAACGCTGGAACTTGTTGCAATGCGTATACGCCATATTGGCGCAATAGTGCCTGCAAACCATGCACTGGAACCAGTGGTCATACTGGAACTTGCAACACCCCAGGAATGATGTGCAACAGCAATTATGACTGTGTAAGCTGTACCAGCTCTGATGCGGGCTGTATTGAATGTTATACTAATGCTGATTGTCCCAATATAAGACAATGCAGCAGTGGTCATATTTGCTGCCCTGCAACTAATCCTTATTGGAATGGTTCGGGGTGCGTTGAATGTGTTGAACATCGCCAATGTGCTTCTAATATCTGTCAAAATTATACCTGCAAAACACCCGAAACGATAGAATGTGGAACAAATCAAATTTGGTATAATGGAACCTGCCAAGACTGCCCAAGCGGTTCCAGCAAAATTGGCAGTATATGTATCTGTTCTGACAATAAAATATGGAATACCTACACTAACTCTTGTGTAACATCCGTAAAACGTGATGGTTTATCAACTTCATCAGGGAAAACTATAAATATGAATGAGCTAACATCGACAGAAGAAGATTCTGATGAAAGATACAGCCGCATCAAACGCAAAATTAACCGTATCAGAAACAGTGCCTATGAAGGTGTGGCCAGATAATGAGGACATTTTAGGAAAGATGATAATGAAAATGTAGATACATTTAACAAATTAGAGCAAACACCTAACTAATGGTGAAGCTAAACAATATTTAAAGAAAGGAGGTGCCTTAATTATAACTTTGCAAGAATAACAAAACCCTGACGAAAAAACGAGGAAGCTTTTTAATTACTTCCTCGTTTTCTCTGTTTACTAGTTTATGCAAGAAAAGTCTATGCAACTGGCAAAATACAATTTTTATTTTCCAAACTGCCAATAATAACTAAAAAATATTATTAAATTATATAGAGTTTTAGAAAAACAAATTCCTTTAATTTATCACCTAATTAAATACCATATTCATTAAAAATATCATTCTCAAAATCCTGAGCAAACCATCTTTGAGCTTGCTCCCATGCCTCATTGATTTTCCGCATTTTCTCTTCATTACCATCACCACTATCTGGGTGCATTGCCTTAGCAAGGCTGCGGTAAGCTTTTTTTACATCTTCAATCGTATCACCTTTAGCATACGGAATATATGCCATCCACTCATTGTCTGGAGACAATTGATATTGTTTTTGTTTCCGCAGCAAATCATCATTTCTGATTTTTTGAATATCAACCAATTTTTTTAGTTGTTCATTTATATTCTTTAACTGCTCATTTTCTTGAAGCAGAACCTTAGAAACAGCATCTTCAGCTCCAAAATCGGCATCATCAAAATAAGATTTTTCAGTCCTAACCCTGTCTATTTCTTCTGCTAAATTTAGCTTTTCTCGTCTTAACATTTCGCAGACTTTTTTCAAATTATTATTTTCTGACACAAGCAAATCAACACTGTCTTTATGTCTCTTTACTCTTGCCCTAAGCCCTTTCAGCTCCATTTCAGTACGAGCAATATGAGCTTCCTTTTCAGCATCGAACATTCCACGTTCACGGTTAAATGCCCGAGCTTTAGCTAAATCGTCCCTAGCATCTTCAAGTTCTTTGCCATTTACATAAAAAGCAACAAAAACGAACAAGAGTAAAATAAAAATACTGCCAGCTACACTAAGCAAACCATTAAAAGTTATTTTGTCTGTAAGAAAAAGAACTAAATTTACAATAACAATATCAGCAATTACAGCAAGAATACTGTACCTTCCACGAGGCACAAAATCAAAAATACTTGGCCTGAAAGATTTATTATACTGCAATATTCCGTTTATTATTGTAAACAATTCTTAACCTTTTTAAGCAAAAATAATAGTTGGCATACTTGTTGCATAACACATAAATAAGCCCCTTTCTAGACCCCATTTTTAAAAGGAGGTTATTATGAGTGATTTTGAAGACACTTTAAAAGGCTATCGGTTAACAACCGTTGAAATTGTATACCATCTCCCAGACCATCCAAACATCTTGCAAGTTTTTATCTGGCAATTATATGACATTGCCCCGTCTTATCCAAGACTAAAAAAATTCTTAGATTTTTGGAGCAAAAACATTGAAGGTTCGCTTCATTCAATAAAAGTAGCAGGAAAAGAATTGATAACTCCTTCAGACTTTCGCTTTGCCGATGCCTATATAAACATTCAATAATTTTAGGAGTACAGGCTATGACTAAATTAAAAGAATTTAATGAGAATCTGCCAAAACACCAAAAACATCTTGTTGGCATTCTGCCCCCTGAAGATGAATCTTGTGCCACAGTGCATAGAACAAGACAGACCAAAGAACAAATCCGTTTTTTCTATCTGTATTTGCAAACAGTTCCTGAACCGCTTTTGGCTCAAACAGCTTATTTATACCGTCTTGTTCTGCTACCAACTTACCAAGCCTATCTTTCTCTGTAAAAATCCAGTCGAAGACAGGAACGGTAAAACCTTTTTTATGGGCAAAGGCATCAGCTTGCGGCAATCTGTCATTAAGCCATTTTCTGAGAAGCCATTTGCCCTTACCTCTTTTTATCTTGAGGTTGTCTGGTAGAGAAAACGCAAAATTTAAAACATTTTTATCCAAGAAAGGAACTCGTCCTTCAACAGCATTGCGCATTAGACAGCGGTCAAGTTTGTTAAGCAAATCATTAGGAAGCCAGTCTTGGCAGTCAATCGCTTGGACTTTCTGAAGCTTGGAAAAATGCTTGTCCGAAACATATCTTTCAGATGCCGCAAAACCTTGCCGCCAAGTTTTATCTAAAAACAGTTGATGCTCTTTCTTAAAAAGATTTTCCAAACCATTAAAAGTGCCTTTGCGCCTCATTTGTTTTGCAAACAATGGTCTAATAGCTGAACGATAGCGTCCATAGCCGCCAAAAATTTCATCACCACCCTCACCTGAAAGGATAACCTTTAATGATGAACCTGCCTTTTTAGCCAGCATAAAAGTTGGAATGGTTGCATAGTCGGCACAAGGATCGTCCATAGCATTAACCACAGAAGGTAAAATATCAAAAAAATCTTTTGAAGTTATCTCTATTTCTTCGTGCTTAGCTCCAACAATCGAAGTTATAAGTTTTGCCTGCTCTCTTTCATCGTGAACAGAGGTTTTCGGAAAACCTGCGGTAAAGGCTTGAACAGGAGTATCGTTAAGCTGAGACATAAGCCACAACAAAGATGTTGAATCTATTCCCCCAGATAAAAACATTCCAAAAGGGACATCGGCTCTTTGGTGAAACTCAACACTTTCCAAAAGAATTTCATCTAACTTTAAAAGAGCCTCTTCTTCGCTTAAATCTGCAACAACTTTCTCGGGAAAAATGTTATTAACCGTACTACTTTGAATTTCGCCATTCTTGATAACTAAAAGTTCTCCAGGAAGAAGACGTTTTATATCATTAAAAACGGTTTTTCTGCCCGTTGTAAACTGAAGCTGCATTAATTCCAAAGTAACTTCATCATTAATATTATTCCCAACCAAACCCGTTGCGATAATAGCTTTAGGCTCAGAGGCAAAAACAAAACCTTTATCAGTTTCAGCATAATAAAGAGGCTTAATTCCAAACTCATCTCGGGCTATAACTAAAGTATCTTTATCCCAAATTGCAAAAGAATACATACCTCTAAGGTATTTAGTTAAATCGGTGCCGTATTTGCGCCACAAAGCAAGCGGAAGTTCACAATCAGAATTAGTAGAAAATTGATAATCTGGAAAATCTTTTTTTAATTCGAGATAATTATAAATCTCGCCATTAGCAACAATCACTGCACCATTAGGAACTGTTTCATAAATTGGCTGACTGCCACCTGCTAAATCGATAATTGAAAGCCTTGTCTGAACAAGTCCTATACCCTCAGCTTTAAACTGACCACTGCCGTCAGGTCCTCTATGAGACAACGCATTTTTTAATGAAAGCAAAACCTTGTCGTCAGGTGTTTTTGAGTTTTTTGTCGCAATTCCTGCTATGCCGCACAAAGCTTTTAACCCTTTCTTGGTCTTTTGCCTTTTTTCAAAATTTCTTCAAAAAAGTTTTTATATTTTTTAACGACAACTTCTTTTTTATAGTTTTGCGCAAAAGATTTATACCCATGTTCGGCAATATTTGATGCCATTTCTTTATTTGATAAAAGAAGTTTTATCGCATTTACTAACGCCGCATCGTCATCAACAGGGAATAGGATTCCATTTTTACCATTTTCAATAAGCGAAACAGGACCCGATGCATCAGATGCAATAACTGGGAGTTTTTGCGCCCAAGCTTCAATAACAACATTTCCTAAAGGTTCGTGCCTTGAAGGACAAACAAAAATATCTGAAGCTGCATAAAAAGATGCAACATTTTCTTGCCAGCCGATAAAACGAATTCTAGGTTTTGAGCCATAATCTTTGGCTATTTCTTCTATCTTTTGGCGTAAAGGACCATCTCCTGCAATAATACAGTAAACTTCAGGAAGTTTAGCTAAAGCCTTAACCAAAACATCAAAAGCTTTGTTTTCGTGAAAACGCCCGAGAGCAAAAATTACTTTAGCGTTTTTAGGAATATACAATTTTTCCCTGCTCACAGGCTCACTTTGAGCGCCATCAACAAAGTTCGGCAGGTAATAAACTCTTTCTTTATCCCACCCGTTAGAAACAACATAATCGACAATATCTTTAGTATTTCCAACGATATAATCGCAATTTTTATAATATTTAAGATTATAAAAACCGCCCATTCTTGCCGCCACGATAGCTTTCTTTTGGTACGGGCAAAACTTTGTTGCTCGGTTCATCCAAGTAAGAATAATATCAGGCTTAAAACGATTTATCTCGTGATTAAACTTAAACTTAGTTGAAAAATCAAAAATCCCGCCAAAAGGTGCTTCTATCGGCATAAGTCCAGCATCTCGCATTGCTTTAATCCTGACCTCATCTGGTCTTGTTAAGATATGCTGTTGAATACCAGATTCATGCAAAGCACAAACCAGCCTAGAAAAAAAGGCTTCGGCACCGCCGTGCTCTGCCCCTGCCATTGCTTGAAGCACTCGCAAGATTACTCTCCTTAAAAAAACTTATCACTAAAACAAATATATTACTTTTTTATGAAAATTAAAATCCATCTTTTTGTTGTAATTAATCTTTTTCATACTTAGCTTTAAAATAAGAAATGATTGGAAACAGCCCTGCAAAGAGAGCTATCAAAAAACCATAACCGCCTTCTTTATAACCTTTACGAAAAAAATAACACTTAATAAATCTTGAAAAAATTCTGCGAAAATTATTTAAACCTGAGCCAATATTACCGCTTTTCCTTAAATCCTTTGCTTTCGCTGTCGTATATTTATCAAGCCTTATTATCATATCAGATATATTGCGATCCATATAATGGTCTATCGCATTTTTAAGCATTGCCCCTTTTTCGCCTTTCCACGTCAAAGCTGGGTGAACATACTGTTTCCCCCAAATTTTAACTCCTTTTTTAGAAAGCCTAGGACTTGCGGCTGCCGTAAAATTGGCACCAGCACCGTATTTAATAAGCCTTTCGCCAACATAATTATGTATAGGAATTTCGTGCCAATCAAATTTGGTTGTTTTTATGGTTGCTAATATTTCTTCTGCCAGCAAAGACGGAATATGTTCATCGGCGTCGACTTCAAGTATCCACTCCCCAGAACACGCAGCAATTCCATCATTACGCCGATCACCTTCTATCTCCCAAGCACCATTAAGAACTTTGGCTCCAGCTTTTTTTGCAATCTCTTCACTTTTATCGGTACTGCGATCTAAAACAACAACAATCTCATCAGCAAACTGAAGCTTTTCTAAACAAGACAGAAGACGTTTTTCTTCATTTCTAGCAACAACCAATGCTGATAACAAAATCTTTTTAGTCATTTAACTAAAACTCCTAACAGGTTTTTTGTGATATTTATTCCAAAGCTCCCAAGCTTTATCTTCTACCATTTCTACAGTCAAGCTATCCATTAAACTTCCCGATGTTCTATGATTAAAATTCTCAGGAAAAATCTCGGCAAAAGGCGTCTTGGTTCGAACAATAGCCGCACGATCTCCCCACGGAGCATAAAGTCTTTCATCAGTGGGTCCAAACAGCCCTAGAGTTAGAACGCCTGTTGCGGCTGCCATATGCATTAAACCAGAATCGTTGCCAATAAAGAAATCACATTTTTCAAGACAAGCACAAACCGTAAGCAAACTGGCACCACCAGCACAATCTATCAGCCGATTGCTAGGAATTGCCTTCAACAATGGTTTTATACTGCTGCGCTCACTTTCTGCGGCGAAAACTGCGACATAAGCGTCTTCTAAAAATCCACCTTTTCCGGTAATTTTATTAGCTATTGCAATAAAGTTTTCAATATCCCAGGTTTTTGCTTTCCAATTTGATGCTGGAGCTAAGGCCAAAACATTTTTAACATTATACATTCTTTTTTCGGCTGCATACCTATGGTCTTTTGCCAGCCAAATAAAAGGGTTTGGAGGTACATCTTTCATACCTATTACGCCAGCAATTTCTTCAACTCTATGCTTTTTTTCTTTAGATTTAGCTAGAGTATATCTTTTTTTTGATAATATTAGATATGAAATCAAGGATCGTCTTAAATCAACAACAATGTCCCACTTTCTAAAAACAATTTTGCGCCAAAGTTTAAACCAATGAAGAGAAAATTTTTGCTTTCTCATAACAATAACTTTTTCCAGATTCGGCACAACTGCAAATAGCGGTTCTGCAACTTCACCGCAGACAACCGTAACTTTTGCACCTTTATTTTCTGTAATTAAGTGGTTTAAAATACCTGTCGAAAGAATGGCATCGCCGATTCTTGTCGAAGTGATAAACAAGATATTCCTTGCCTTTTTCTTTTCAGGCAATTCTATATCCATTTTATTTGTGTCAATATGCTTAAACATAAAAGTAAGATACTATAAAGTTTTAAAATTAAAAGCAAAAAAGCCGAAAGTTTTTTAACTTCCGGCTTTTTTTATTTAGGTTTTAATCGTCTAACCTAATTAGGCATGACAACCACAGCAACCACATTTACCTTTTTTAGGGTTTTTAATTTCAGCTTGTGCTGCTGCAAGTCTTGCGATTGGAACTCTGAAAGGTGAGCAGGAAACATAGCTGAGACCTACTTCATGACAGAATTCAACAGAAGCTGGATCGCCACCGTGTTCACCACAAATACCAAGTTTGATATTAGGACGAACTTTGCGGCCTTTTTCTGCTGCAATCTTAACGAGTTCACCAACACCTTCAACGTCGATAGATGCAAACGGGTCGGTTTCATAAATTCCTTTGTCTTTATAGAAACCAAGGAATGCACCAGCATCATCACGAGACATACCAAGTGTGGTTTGAGTTAAATCGTTAGTACCAAAGCTAAAGAATTCAGCGGTTTCAGCAATTTGATCTGCTGTTAAAGCTGCTCTTGGAAGCTCAATCATTGTTCCAACGTGATAAGTTAAGGTTGTGCCTGTTTCTTTGAAAACTTCATTAGCCATTTTAACAACAGCGTCTTTCATTAAATCAAGCTCTTTCTTTTTACCTACGAGAGGAATCATAACTTCTGGTTCAACGGTTTCACCTGTTGTTTTTGAAACTTCTACTGCAGCTTCAAAAATAGCTCTTGCCTGCATTTCATAAATTTCAGGATAGGTTACACCTAAACGGCAACCACGATGACCAAGCATTGGGTTTGCTTCGTGAAGTTCATGGTTTCTAGCTTTAACGAGATCAACATCTACGCCCAATTCTTTTGCAATCTCTTTAATCTCTTCTTCCTTGTGAGGTAAGAATTCATGAAGAGGTGGATCTAAAAGACGAATGGTAACAGGAAGACCTTTCATAATTGTGAAAAGATCTACGAAGTCTTGTTTTTGGAAAGGAAGAAGTTTAGCTAAAGCTTTTCTTCTGCCATCTTCATCTTTTGCAAGAATCATCTGACGCATACTTGAAATACGTTTTGGATCAAAGAACATATGTTCTGTTCTGCAAAGACCAATACCTTCAGCACCAAACTGTCTAGCTTGTTCAGCATCAGCAGGAGTTTCAGCATTGGTTCTAACTTTAAGCTTGCGGATTTCATCAACCCAGCCCATAAGTTCGCCAAAATTGCCTGTCATTTCAGGTTGTTTCATAGCAACAGCACCTTTAATAACTTCACCTGTGGAACCATCAAGAGTTACAATTTCACCTTCTTTAATGGTAGCGCCGCCAACTGTAAAACTTTTAGCGGTATAATCAATTTTTAATTCGCCAACACCAGATACGCAAGGTTTGCCCATACCACGAGCAACCACAGCAGCGTGAGAAGTCATACCGCCGCGAGCTGTCAAAATACCTTCTGCAACATGCATACCACTAATATCTTCTGGGCTTGTTTCAACACGAACTAAAACAACTTTTTCGCCTCTAGCAACCCAAGCTTCAGCATCGTCAGCACTAAAAACAGCCTTGCCGCAAGCCGCACCTGGGGAAGCTGGGAGGCCTTTAGCAATAACTTCTTTTTTGGCTTTTGGATCTAAAGTTGGGTGCAGAAGCTGATCCAATGAAGATGGATCTAAACGTAGAACAGCTGTATTTTTATCAATTAAGCCTTCATTAGCCATATCAACAGCAATTTTTAATGCTGCAGCGGCTGTTCTTTTTCCGTTACGGGTTTGGAGCATCCAAAGTTTGTTGTGTTCAATGGTGAATTCCATATCCTGCATATCATGATAATGTTTTTCTAATTTTTCTCTAATATCACAAAGTTCTTTGTAAAGAGCAGGCATTTCTTCTTCTAAGCAAGGAAGATCTGTTTTTGCTTTGGCTTTTGCTTCTTTAGACATAGGTTGTGGAGTTCTAATACCAGCAACAACGTCTTCACCTTGAGCATTTTTAAGATATTCACCGTAATAAGCATTTTCACCTGTTGCAGGATCTCTTGAGAAGCAAACACCAGTTGCACAGTCATCACCAGCATTACCGAAAACCATTGCTTGAACGTTAACTGCTGTACCCCAGCCTTCTGGAATATTATTAAGTTTACGATAAGTAATCGCACGTTTTACCATCCAAGACTTGAACACAGCGCCTACGCCACCCCAAAGTTGTTCAACAGGATTTTGAGGAACTACTTTACCTTGTTTAGCACCAATTTCTTTATATTCAGCAACTAATTCTTTTAAATCTTCTGCTTTTAACTGGTTGTCTGTTTTGCAGCCTTTTTTCTCTTTCATTTTTTCAAGAGCATGTTCAAATTCATCAATGTCTGCTTCTAAAACAACATCTGAATACATTTGAATAAAACGACGATAGCTGTCATAAGCAAAACGTTCATCATTCGCTACTTTAGCAAGGCCTTTTACGGTTTCATCAGTAAGACCTAAATTAAGAACGGTGTCCATCATACCTGGCATTGAAACTCTAGCACCAGAACGAACAGAAAACAGCAATGGATTACTTACATCGCCAAATTTTTTGTTCATTGTTTTTTCAACACTAGCCAAAGCTTCTTTTACTTGTTGTTCTAATTCACTAGGATATGTATTACCATTTTCATAAAAATATGTACAAACTTCAGTGGTGATTGTGAATCCTGGAGGCACTGGAACTCCTACCAAATTCATCTCAGCAAGGTTTGCACCTTTACCACCGAGAAGATTTTTCATATCCGCTTTTCCCTCAGCTTTGCCATTACCAAAAGAATATACCCATTTACTCATTATTTTATCGTCCTTCACTTGTTTCTATTTTTGAAAAATCAGCCACTTTGCCCATAACATTACCGATATAAGAAAGCAGCTTTAAACGATTGCTGCGATGATTTTTGTCATCACAATTTACAGTCACACGCTCAAAAAAATTATCTACAGGCTTTCTTAAATCTGCAAGAATGACCATTGCATCTTCGAACAACTCTTTATCCAATTTTTTTTCGCTCTCGTCCATAACTTTTAATAAACTATCAAAAAGATTTTTTTCTTCTTCTTGAACAAACAATGTCTTTTCAGGCATTGCTTCATAATTCGTTTTATCCTTTTTTTCTTCTATGCGTACAATATTAGCTGCACGTCTAAATGCTGTTAATAAATTTAGGCCATCATCAGTTTTTAAGAAGTTATCTAAGGCCTTAACTCTAGCTATTAATCTCATCAAATCATCTTCGATACCTTTTTGAGATGAGAAAACTGCCGAAATTAAATCGTGAGAGACTCCCTTTTCCTTCAAATAGACTTTCAATCTATCAGCAAAAAATACAATTAAATCATTCCGTTGATTTAAGACATAATCTTGCCCCTTTTCATTTAGTATATCAGGAATGATTCCGCAAGACCTATCGATATAAAGTTTTTGAGAAAATGCAAAAATTTCTGCCAAAGAAAGTTTTAACTGATTTTCTAAAACAAGTCTGATTACGCCCAAACAAGCCCTGCGCAGAGCAAACGGATCTTTGGAACCTGTTGGTTTCATATCAGCTAGCCAAAAACCATTTAGCATATCTATTTTATCTGCCAATGCTACCGCCACACTAACCGAAGATTTAGGGCAACTATCACTTGGTCCCAAAGGAGAGTAATGCTCAGCTATTGCCTCAGCAACTTCTCTGGCTTCACCATCATTTTCAGCATAATACTGCCCCATTCGTCCTTGTAACTCTGGAAATTCACCAACCATTCCCGTTGTTAAATCAGCTTTGCATAACAGTGCTGCCCTTTTTACTAAAGAACAATCTGCCCCTTTTATATGTTTTGCAATTTCTTCCGCTAGGCTTACGATTCTATCAACTCTTTCTTTGTCTGTTCCAAGATTGGCGTGGAATACTCTCGCCGACAATTTTGCGACTCTGGATTCAAGTTTTACTTTTTTATCCTGTTCAAAGAAAAAGTCGGCATCAGACAACCTTGCTCTTAAAACTCTTTCATTTCCTGCAACAATAGCTTTCCCATTGTCTTCCGTTACCATATTAGAAACAACAACGAAATATGGAGCAAGAGAACCATCTTTATTATTAAGAGAAAAATATTTTTGGTGCTTGCCCATAGAAGAAATCAAAACCTCTTTTGGAACTCTCATAAATTTATTATCTATGCTGCCCATAAGAACGTTAGGATATTCAACAAGTCCCGCAACTTCTTCTAAAAGCTTTAAGTCTTCATCAAAAACCAGCCCTTTTTCAGCAGCTAATTCCTTTACTCTTTTTAAAATGATGCTCTTTCTTTCTTCTCTATCCAAAATTACAAATCTCTTTGCCAACTTATCTTGATAATCAGCAAAACTTTTAACTTCGAATGGCTCTGGAGCTAAGAAACGATGTCCCATACTTTGATTGCCAGTTTTAACTCCTGCAAACTCAAAATCAATAACATCACCGCCGAACAAACAAACAATTCCGTGTAATGGACGCACCCATCTAGTTTTGCCTTCACCCCAGCGCATAGACTTTGGCCAAGGGAAATTCGCTAAAACTCCTGTTATAACCTCTTTTAAAATCTCGGCTGTCAACCGCCCTTTTTTCTCAATTACAGCATAGAAAAAATCACCTTTAGGGGTATTTCTAACTTCCAAATCTTTGGTTTCTATCCCATTCGCCTTGCAGAAACCTTCGACTGCAGCCTGAGGAGCATCAGCTCTAGGGCCTCTTCTTTCCTCACTGACATCTTCTTGCTTTTCATGAAGATTATTAACCGCAAGCACGATTCTTCTAGGTGTTACCAATGATTTAGCTTCACCATAAGTTACGCCATTTTCATTAAGCCCTTTTAAAATCATCGTTTCTAAATTTGTTGAAGCTTCAAGCTGCATTCTAGCTGGAATTTCCTCAGAAAATATTTCTATAAAAAACTCTCTCATTTAACTTCTCCTGCAATATTTTCTCGGCTTTTAATCCAGCCCTCACAACAATCTTTAGCTAAAGCTCTAACTCTTCCAATATAAGAAGCTCTTTCTGTTACGCTTATAACACCTCTAGCATCAAGCAGATTAAACAAATGCGAGGCTTTTATGCACTGGTCATATGCAGGAAGAGCAACGCCTTTTCCCAAAAGATTCTGGCATTCTTTTTCCGCATCAGAAAAGTGTTTAAATAATAATTCCGTATCAGCATATTCAAAATTATATGCAGAGTATTCTCTTTCATTCTGCAAGAAAACATCACCATATTTAACCCCCTCGCCATTAAAGTCGAGGTCATAAACGTTTTCAACCCCTTGAATATACATTGCCAATCGCTCTAAGCCATAAGTCAACTCGGCACAAACAGGACTGCATTCAAAGCCACCTACTTGTTGAAAATAGGTAAACTGGGTAACTTCCATACCATCACACCAAACTTCCCAGCCTAGCCCCCAAGCCCCAAGAGTTGGGCTTTCCCAATCGTCTTCAACAAATCTAATATCGTGTTTTAATGGGTCTATGCCTAAATGTTTCAGACTTTCTAAATAGAGTTCTTGAGAGTTTTCTGGTGATGGTTTCAAAATTACCTGAAATTGATAATAATGCTGTAAACGGTTAGGATTTTCACCATATCTGCCATCGCAGGGACGTCTTGACGGTTGAACATAGGCAGCTTTCCAGGCATCTTTGCCTAAAGATCTTAATGTTGTTGCGGGGTGAAACGTTCCTGCTCCAACCTCCATATCATACGGCTGAAGAATAACACAGCCCTTATCCGCCCAAAACTGCTGTAAAGACAAGATAAGCGACTGAAAACTTTTTGATTTTGAATGAGACATAACTTTTTAACAATTTTCTGAAATGATTGAAACAATATGATTAGCTATTTGGTTAACTTGCTGCTCGTCTTCGGCTTCGGTCATAACTCTTACCAAAGGTTCGGTTCCCGATGTTCTTATGAGAATTCTGCCATTGTCAGCAAGTTCTTTTTCTGCTTCTGCAATACTTTTCTTAACATTATCTAAGGCGAGAACTTCACTTGCTTTTTCTCGCGTCTCGAACCTGATATTTTTGAGAACCTGAGGAAATGGCGCAAACATATTAGTAAGCTCACTTACAGGTCTATCTTTGCCCGATAAGGCAGCACAAACTTGAAGAGCAGCCATTAAGCCATCTCCCGTTGTAGCATAATCTGAAAGAATAATATGACCAGACTGTTCGCCGCCAAGATTGTAGCCGCTCTTAAGCATCTCTTCGACCACATAGCGATCACCAACAGCCGTTCTAACCAAGCTTAGTCCTTTTTCAGCAAGAAAGCGTTCTAAGCCCATATTAGACATAACCGTTGCCACAACAGCACCGCCTTTAAGCTGGTTTTTCTGCTGCAAATGGTTGGCAATCAGAGCTAGAATCTGGTCGCCATCTATTACTTTACCATTTTCATCTGAAATAATAACTCTATCGGCATCACCATCAAGAGCAATACCAAAATCAGCGCCGTGTTTGACAACTTCTTCACACATAAAACTAGGAGCTGTAGCACCACAGCCTCGGTTAATATTTTTACCATCAGGATTTACGCCGACCTTAACAACTTCGGCTCCAAGTTCCCACAAAACTGTAGGCGCAACCTTATATGATGCTCCATTAGCACAATCTAAAACAATCTTCAAACCGTCCAATCTTAAATCACTGGGAAAGCTTCTTTTAACATATTCAATATAGCGCCCGACAGCATCATCAAGTCTTTTTGCTTGTCCTATTTTATCCGATGGCGCAAAAGTTTTATCTAAATGATTTTCAATTAGATCCTCTATCTCAAGCTCAATGTCATCAGACAGCTTATACCCATTAGGACCAAATATTTTTATGCCATTGTCTTCAAAAGGATTATGTGAAGCCGAAATCATAACACCGATATCAGCCCGCATTGATACGGTTAACATTGCAACAGCTGGGGTCGGTAAAGGACCAAGCAGCAAAACGTCCATTCCTGCTGATGTAAAGCCTGCCATTAGAGCAGCTTCAATCATATACCCTGAAAGCCTAGTATCTTTACCAATAACAACTCTATGTTTATGCTCACCTCTCGTGAACATTTTGCCAGTTGCCTGCCCTATTTTAAGAGCAACTTCAGCAGTCATCGGCCAAGTGTTGGCATGCCCTCTAACGCCATCTGTACCAAATAATTTTCTTACACTCATAATTATCTACTCTTCGTTATTCTCAGGCTCGCTTTTTTGATCATTATCAGGACTTTCATCTACGGAAACATCTTCAACGTTTTCTGCCTCTTCTGTAGTTGGAACTGATGCTCTTATTCCTGTTTTAGGCTTATCATCTTTGCGCTCTATTTTTTCGCCGTTAATAATAGCTTTTATTTCGTCCCCTGTTAAGGTTTCAAACTCAATTAAAGCTTCGGCAATGTTTATTAGCTTTTCCTTATGTTCACTAATAATTTCTTTGGCTCTATTGAAGCCCTCATCAACAAAACTTTTAATCTCGTTATCAACTTTCTTTGCTGTTTCATCAGATATATTCTTACGCTGTGTAACAGTATGCCCCAAAAAGACTTCACCATCTGGCTCATCATAAGCCATAGCACCAAGTTCTTCACTAAAGCCCCACTCAGTAACCATACTGCGTGCCAGCTTAGTTGCATGAGAAATATCTGAAGATGCGCCATTAGTAATACTGTCTTTTCCAAAAACAACTTCTTCCGCTATTCTTCCGCCCATAAGAATTACTAAACGTGATTTTAATTTACGTTTTGAATAAGACAAATGGTCTTTTTCTGGAAGTTGTTGAACCATACCCAAAGCTCTTCCTCTAGGGATAATAGTTGCCTTGTGAATAGGATCGGCTTCTTCAACATACATTGAACAAAGAGCGTGTCCTGCTTCGTGATAAGCAGTGAGCTTTTTCTCAGCTTCGTCCATCATCATCGAACGCCTTTCAGCACCCATCATTACTTTATCTTTAGCGTAATCAAATTCTTTCATTGTTACCAAGCGCTTGTTGCGTCTTGCCGCTAAAAGCGCAGCTTCATTAACAAGATTGGCTAAATCGGCACCAGAAAAACCAGGAGTTCCCCTAGCTATAACCGAAACATCAACATCGGGAGCTATTGGAACTTTTTTAATATGAACTTTTAAAATTTGTTCTCTGCCGCTTAAATCTGGATTAGGAACCGTTACCTGACGGTCAAAACGTCCAGGGCGCAAAAGAGCTGGATCCAAAACATCTGGCCTATTGGTCGCAGCAACAATAATAACACCTTCGTTAGTTTCAAAACCGTCCATCTCTACCAAAAGCTGGTTTAAAGTCTGTTCTCTTTCATCATTGCCGCCGCCAAGTCCTGCTCCACGATGACGTCCAACCGCATCAATTTCATCAATAAAAATTAAGCACGGAGCATTCTTTTTGCCTTGTTCAAACATATCTCGAACACGGCTGGCACCAACACCCACAAACATTTCAACAAAGTCGGAACCTGAAATCGAAAAAAATGGAACCTTGGCTTCACCAGCAACCGCTTTAGCAAGCAAGGTTTTACCTGTACCTGGAGGACCGACTAGTAAAACACCTTTTGGTATTTTACCACCCAGTCTTTGAAACTTTGATGGATCTTTTAAGTAATCGATAATTTCTTCTAAATCTTCTTTGGCTTCATCAATTCCTGCAACGTTTTCAAAGGTAACCTTTTCACTGCCTTCGCCTAAGAGCCTAGCCTTGGACTTGCCAAAACTCATTGCTTTGCCATTGCCTGCGCTCATCTGGCGCATAAAGAATATCCAAACACCTATCAGAAGAATCATAGGGAACCAAGAAATAACAATGTTCCAAAAAGTTGAACCGCCGTCATCAAGAGGCATTGCGGTAACTTTTACATTGTTTTTTCTTAATACTGGCACTAATTCGGGGTCGTATGGAGTATAGGTATTAAAACTTGTCCCATCTGCCATAATGCCGTTAACCGAAGCTCCTTTGATTACAACTTCTCGGACATAACCCTGTTCTGCTTTATCCATAAAATCAGAAAACGCAACCTTAGAACTGCGTGTGCTGACACTGGTTTCATTAAAAGCATTAAACAATGCTATCAGGGTTACGGCGACCAAAATCCAAATTAGAAAGCTCTTACTAGAGTTCACTTTTATTTTCCTTATTTTACAAAACTAAAAATTATATAAGCTTGTTTTAAAACTTACACTCATTTCTACATCGCAATTTATATCTTCTTTTTTATAACTTAAATGAGGAATAAGCAAAACATCTTTATTATCAAATAGTGTCGGCAGTACGATTCCGGCAAGTCTTGGGATATCTTTTTTTATTTTTATTTTTTTATCCTTTACCATCTCTTTCCAAAGCTTAGCCCCCAAAGGCCTAACTATTAAGTTTTTATTAGAATTATTTTTGATATTAATAATAAATCTCTTATCCCATAAAATGCTTGTCGTTTGGTTAACACAAACGCTTTGTTCTACTTTTTTTGTTTCTCTAACAAAAAGATAGCCGCATTCGTCTTTGACTTTATTTTTTAAAATTTGGCAACCGCTTAATGTTGCCCCCTTAAAACTGTCTGGATTTCTTAAACAATCAAGCAGTCTTGATAATTTTTCTAACCTCAAAGGATACTCCAAACCACAAACACCCATTATTATCTTTTTTAATGTTCTCAAAGCTATTTCGTCATCATTGCAGATAAAAAGATTCGGCGATGCCGTTATAAACCCTTCTTCGTATAATTTGGTGTGCTTTACTATTTCTTCCTTAGTTATCTTATCAAGGAAGCTCCTAACTCGCTGCATCTGCTCGGCTGTTTTGGATAAAACATCTGGAGATATTCCATAATCGGTTAAAAGCGGAAGTATTTTTCGAATTTTTACTCTTTGATAATGGTCATTTTGATTTGATGGGTCTTCAACCCATTCCATTTGGTTTTCTTTCAGATATTTTTTAAAACCATTATGGCTGATGTTTAATAGCGGTCTTATGACATTTATACCATCAATATTGGTAATATGCCTCATAGCTCCAAGACCATCAACGCCGCTGCCTCGCCCCAATCTGATTAAAAACGTTTCTGCCTGATCTTCAAGATGATGCGCTAAAGCTAAAAACTTGATGTTATTATCTTGGCAGTAAGAAAGTAAAAGATTGAAACGAGCCTTTCTTGCCTGCTCTTGAACTCCTGTTTTAGGCTTCTCTCCTTCCCAAGTTAAAACAACTTGCTCTAAGCCTAAACCCTCAGCCCAAATTTTAACTTTCTGCGCTTCTTCGGCAGATTCTGTCCTGAGTTTATGATCTACAGTTAAGATAATGATTTTATTTTTTCTAGTTTTTGCCCATTTTGCTAAACAAAGCATAAGAAACATACTATCGCTGCCGCCCGAAACTCCAACTGCAATAGTTTCTCTTTCAGAAATATGCTCAAACTGCTGCATTGATGCTGCAAAAGTTTGATAAATATTAGTAGACATTTTTACTTACAATTAAGCCTTTTTAACTCTGCTTCGTTTCTTTTCTTTATACGGTCAAGCGCCTTAGGATATTCCTTATTAAGGCTCTTAAATGCAATACAAGCATCTTGATTTTTACCCAAAGCTACCATTGAAAGCCCTAGTTTCAAAAGACAATCAGGACCTTTATTACCTTTGCCATATTTTTCATAACACTTAGCAAATGAAACCGCTGATTTTTCATAATCACCCTGGACATAGTACGTCTCTCCAAGCCAATATTGTGCATTTCCTGCTAACTCGTGCTTTGAGTATTTATCTAGAAACAAGCTCAAGTATTCGCCAGCTTTGCTATAGTTTGATTTTCCTAGTTCCTCATAAGCCTGATTGTACAAATCTTCTGGCGTTTTTTTATTATCTGGAACATTAGAGACTTCTTCTTTTTTGACATCTTTTGCAGGCGGCATAGATGCTAAAGACTGCTGTAAGGCCATCTTATTTTCTATTTCATTTAAGCGAAATTCTACGTCTTTAACAATTCTATCCAATCTTTCAGCTATATTATTGTTTTTAAACTGCAGTTCTTCAACCTGATTTGTTAGGCTGGTTAACGTTTGGTCAATTAAATCCATTCGAGATGTTAAATAATCAGAATAGCTCTCAGGAACATCAGAAGATGAAGGTTTTACTTCCTTTTTATTATTGGTGCTTGGAATATCACTAGGCTCTTCTGATAAATTAATCCGATAGACTTGACGCTGGAGAACAGCTAAATCAGCCTCAGCAGCCTCTAGCCTAGATAAAACACTGCTAATATCAACTCCACTATTTTCATCTTCTATAGCCCAAACAGGTTGAGATAGAACGCAGAAAATCGAACTGATGATTAACGTTAAACCTAATTTATTTTTCCAAAGCATCTTTTTAATACCTTCTTATTTTTACAGCTTGAGCTTTAAACTACCAAAACAATGCAACAAACTTTAAACAACGTCAAGTTTTCAAAAACAATAAAAAATTAGGGCACTCTTTAAACTAAAGAATGCCCTAACAAAATTTATTTTAAGATTACTTAAAAAAATTATTTAATTACAACGGTAACAGCACGACGGTTCTGAGCCCAAGCTGCTTCGTTTGAACCCATAACTGCTGGGCGTTCTTTACCATAAGAAACGGTAGAGATACGGTCTGCTGCAACACCTAAAGAGATTAAGTATTTTTTAACAGAGTTAGCACGACGTTCACCTAAAGCAATGTTATATTCTCTTGTTCCTCTTTCGTCAGCATGACCTTCAACTGTAACTTTTTTATCAGCATATTTTGCAAGCCATTCTGCTTGAGTTTTTAAAGCTGTTTTAGCTTTAGAATCTAAGCTGTAACGATCAAAGCTAAAGAATACTCTGTCTTGAGCTCTTGCTGCAAAATCTTCTGCTGTGCCAGCTTTAATAATTCTGCCATCAGCTGTACGTAAAACGGAACCGTCTCTTAAACCAGCACAACCTGTAACAACTAAGAGAACAGCTAAAACACTTAACAAACGCATTTTCATATTTTATTACCCCAAAAAATCAATTTAATTAAACTATATTTTTCTTATAAATCATTATTTATAAACTAAAATTTTCCCAATTATCTACTTTTCTATAAATACTTTTTATAGATTATTAACAATTAAAGCAAGTGTTATTTTTTTATATTCTCTAAGGCAAAAGAGGAGACCACGCAGGATCAGATGCTTCGGTTGGAGTTATAATCAAGCGTTCATTATAACCAGTCAAATCAATCGTAAAAAGTTTAGTCTCTGATTCTTTGCCTCTTTTTGGTTGTGACTGTCTAAAAAACATTAGAACTCTGCCGTTAGGAGACCACGTTGGGGCTTCCACTAAATAATCTTCGGCAAGAAGCCTTTCTCCTGAACCATCTGGTTTCATAACACCAATATAGAATGTACCATCTGCCATTTTTGTAAAAGCAATATAGTCGCCTCGAGGAGACCACACCGGCGTTGCATACCGACCTTTGCCAAAACTAATTCTTTTAACATTATCGCCATCGCTGTCCATAACATAGAGCTGCTGTGTCCCGCTTCGGTCAGAGTTAAAAGTAATATAATCACCATCTGGGGAATATGAAGGAGAAGTATCTATCGCTGGGTGATTAGTTATGCGCTTCATTTTATGATTGCGCAAAGTCATTTCATAAATATCTGTAACGCCGTCTTTTGCTAAACTCATAACCAGCCTTTTACCGTCTGGAGAAAATCTTGGTGCAAAAGTCATACCTTGAAAATCACCTATACTTTCGTGCTTTCCGGTTTCAATATTAAACAGATAAACCCGAGGAATATTGTTATAGTACGAAAGATAGGTTATTTGGTGCATTGTCGGTGAGAATCTTGGAGTTAAAACCAAATCGGCACCATCAGTCAGATAGCTGTGATTTTCACCATCTTGATCCATAATCGCTAGTCTTTTAACTTTTTTAGTAGAGACGCCTGTTTCTGCAATATAAACTATTCTAGTGTCAAAATAGCCGCCCTCACCTGTTATTCTTTCATATACAGAATCAGCAATCATATGAGCAATACGGCGCCAGTTTTCTGGCTTGGTTGTAAGAGCTTGAGCTTTAAGCTGAGAATTGGAAAAAACGTCCCAAACCCTAAACTCAACTTTTAATTTATCCCCAGTTTCTTTAACGACTCGACCTTGGATTAGGGCTTGAGCATTAATAGCCTGCCAATCTGCAAATCTCGGCTGAACCGAAATTGAGTCAAACTTTTGAATAAATGCCGTGTGATCCATAGGCTGGAACAGGCCAGAACTTGCTAAATCGTTTTCAACAACGGCTGCAATTTTTGCCCCAAAATCCGTATCTTCTTCTGTCCCGCCAATAAAATCAGGGATAGCTATGGGCAACGGGTTAGACTGCACACCGGCAACATCTATTTTTAACTCTGCTTTTGCGGGAGTTTGAGACATAAAAACTATGGCAAAACTTATACATAACAACTTTGCTAATTTTAAAAACATTAAAAAACTCCACCATTCATCGGATTAAATCTTAAAAACAAGGTTTTCCAGTCATCAAACTTATCTGGGTATCTTTCTGGCAGCATTGAAAACGGCGAACAAATAAATACCGCCCTTCTTGCACTTTCTGCTATAGAACGATAAAAACCATCGTTGTTATATCGGCTCATATCCAAAATAGCAACATCTCTAACTGAACCATCTTGATTTAAGTATGCCCTTATTTCAATTACCATATCTTCAACGCCTTTGGAACCAGCATCAAAATTCCAGCATTGCCTGATTTTTGCCGCAAGCGCATCTTTATCACTAATTGTTAATTCTCGCCCTAAGAAACCGCCACTTCCGCCCTCTATGCCTTCGTCCTCGGTTTCATCTGGTTCTTTTTCATCTTGCGGTCTTTCTTGAATCGACTTTTCAATCTTTTCAACCGACGCTAAAAGACTTTTCAAGCTTGGCTCAGGCTCTTTTTTGGTTTCCTTTTTGGGCGTGGTTTTGGGCTTGGGAGGCGTTGGAGCTACTTTTTTTTCTGCTATTTTCTTAGGCTCTGTTTTTTTATCCTCTTTTTTAGCCTCAACCTCTTCTAACTTTGCCGCTTTGTCATCTATTTTAGGCTGCTCTTTTTTAACCTCTGGTTTAGGATCGGGTTTTTTAGGCGGGACAAATTTAGGTTCGGCCTTTTTCTCAGCTTTTTTCTCTTCTTTAGGTGGTTCTTTCTTTTCCGTTTCTTTGCTTACATTTTCTTTTTTCTTCTCAGCCTTAGGAGGAAGATTTGTAAATTCGCTGATTTTAACTTTGCTTAAATCAACAATCAAAGGTGCCGTTGACGGTGCTATTTGATGCTGAACAAAACCAAAAAAGTCATAGCGAAATAACGCAAAGACTGCGGCATGCAAAATCAATGAATATCTAAGCCCCCGCCCCAAAGCGTTATCTCCTAATTTTACTTTCTATTCTTGTTATTTTTCTGGTTATTATCTTTTTTTACAGATGCAGCCTCTGTCTGCAAAGCAACACTCTCAAAACCAGATGATTTCAAAAATCCCATAAGTTCAATAATACGACCATAACTTGCGTCTTTATCGCCGCTTATAACTATTTTTATTTCAGGATTATTGTTTTGGATTGCAATAATCTTAGGCACTAATTCATCATCAGCCACGACATCGGTACCAATATAAATATTATTTTCAGCATCAACGCTTATGTTTAATGTTTTATCGCTGCCTTGAATATTTTCACTTTTAGCCTTAGGAAGCGTGAGCGGTATTCCTGTGGTTAAAAGCGGAGCTGTAATCATAAAGATAAACAGCAGAACAGACATAATATCTACCATCGGAGTAATATTAATATCACCCATAGTACGGCGCCGGCGCCCTCTTCTTCTTGCCTGCCTAGAGAGTGAATCTAATGATACTGACATCTCTTACTTATTCCTTGTTCTGCTTGTTTTGTTTGCTTGAAGTTTCATCAATATGCCTTGATAAAATTGAAGAAAACTCTCCTGAAAAATTTTCTAGTGTTCGGGAAAATCTATCAATATCGGTTGAGAGTTTATTATATCCCAAAACCGCAGGAATTGCGGCAATCAACCCCAAAGCTGTGGTAAATAAAGCTTCAGCCATACCAGGTGCTATAACCGCCAAAGACGTGTTTTGCGTCGCACCTATCGCCTGAAAACTATTAATAATGCCCCAAATAGTTCCAAAAAGACCTACGAATGGAGCGGTTGAGCCAACTGATGCCAAGAAAGTCATATGTGTTTCGATACTTTCAATTTCCCTATCCAAAGCTATCTGCATAGCTCTTTCTATTCTCTGCTGCAAGCTAACCCCTTGAACATTGGATTTTTCATCACCTGAGAAAAAATTAGTTTTGCGCAGCTCTTTCATTGCCGAAACAAAAATCACAGACATTGGATCATCTGGTCTGATACTAATCTTGTCATATAATTCATCTAAAGAACCACCTGACCAAAAACGCTCTTCAAACCTTTTAACTTTAGCCTTTAATGATTTTAAATTAAGCCACTTGTCAAAGATAATTGCCCAAGACCAAACTGAAGCACCAATTAATGCTACCATAACAAGCTTCATCAAAAAATCAGACTGTTCAAAAAGCCCCGTGATTGATAAATCATTTGAAGTAACCGTGTTTAACATATTTTCCATTTTTTCTGCCTTAATTTTTCTAAATCAACTTTTCTAATGCACTTTTTACATCATCTAAAAGCCTTGAAGGTTTGCCATCATTCAACTTAATACAAGCCAATTTCACTTTAAATACAACTAGTAAATTTTCATCTTTAAAAATATTTTGCTCCATAGTTAAAGATGCGCCCTTTATTTCAACGACTTTGGTAAAAACATTTAAAGCGTCATCTAATCTTGCCGGCTGCTTATAGTCAATCTCACAAGTTTTAACTGCAAATGCGACTTGTTCTCCATTGCTATTAAATAAGCGGCTATTGTTAAAGCCCAACGTCCTAAGAAGTTCACTTCTTGCTCTTTCTGCAAACTTAAGATAATTCGCATAATATACTATCCCGCCAGCATCAGTGTCTTCATAGAATACTCTTACAGGATAATTATGTAATTTTTGGTAAATTTTTCCTGAAGAAGGATATATTTTTTCGTTACTCATCTAAGCCATCACCATCTATCTTTAAACTTAATTGGTATTTAGAATTTTGAATAGGCTCCAAACCAAGATGTCTGAATCCTTTATCAGAAACCATTCTGCCCCGAGATGTCCTTAAAAGAAAACCTATTTGCAGCAAAAATGGCTCGACAACATCTTCAATGGTATCTCTTTCTTCGGCTAGAACTGCCGCTAAGGCATCAACACCGACTGGACCGCCCTTATAATTATCAGCTATGCAAAACAGATACCTGCGATCCATCGCATCTAACCCTAAGGCATCAACTTCCAAACGCAACAACGCCTCATCGGCTATTTGAGCATTAATCTCACCTTCGCCAAGTGATACGCCAAAGTCTCTAACCCTTCTTAAAAGTCTGCCTGCTATTCTAGGTGTACCTCTTGAGCGTTTGGCAACTTCTCTTGCCCCTTCGGAGCTAATCTCAAGCTTCATTAAAGCACTGGCACGCAAAATAATTTTTTCAAGTTCAGATGTTTCATAAAAATTAAGTCTTAATGGTATGCCGAAACGCTCTCTAAGCGGTGTTGTTAGAAGCCCTGAACGTGTTGTTGCTCCAACCAACGTAAACGGAGATAAATCGATTTTAACAGAGCGAGCGGCTGGACCTTCACCAATAATCAAATCAAGCTGAAAATCTTCCATAGCAGAATATAAAACTTCTTCCACCTGAGAAGGAAGCCGATGAATTTCATCGATAAAAAGCACATCATTAGGTTCAAGATTAGTTAAAATAGCCGCCAAATCACCTGATTTAGAAATCATTGGTCCAGAAGTTGATTTAAAACCAACCCCCATCTCGTGCGATATGATTCTAGCCAGCGTTGTTTTACCTAATCCAGGGGGACCATATAACAAAACGTGATCCAAGGCTTCATTTCTTTTTTTCGCCGCATCAATAAAAACCTTGAGGTTGGAGCAAACAAGATCCTGACCGATAAAATCTGATAAAAGATTAGGACGTAAAGCATTACTTGCAGGATTATCAAAACTTAATCCTTCAAAGTCGTTATCGTTTTCTTGAGGTGAAACAAGGCGTTCTTTATTCATATCAACTACTCTTTATTTCCTATTTCTTTCAATGCTAATTTAATTAACGCAGAAACCTTAATATCTTCTTTAGATTCACTCAAAACTTTCGAAACATAGATATATGCTTCTGAGCGTTGATAGCCCAAATTAACCAAAGCCGAAACCGCATCATCAAAAACACTGGATTTAGCAGAAGATGTTTGTCCCGCAGGAGCTTGCGGCATAACATAACTAGCAGAAGCGGCAACTTCAGGCTTGTCTTTAAGTTCGGTTATAATGCGCAAGGCAATTTTGGCACCAACGCCGTCGGCTTTAGATATTGCATTTTTATCCGCAGCAATAATTGCTTCTGCAATCTTATCTGGCGTCATAACCGATAAAATCGCCATAGCGACCTTAGCGCCAACCCCTTGAACCTTAGTTAAAATTAAAAACCACTTTTTTTCTTCTTCTTTGGCAAAACCATAAAGATGAATATGATCTTCTCTAACGTGAGTTTCAATAAAGAGTGAAGCCGCCCCACCTTTAGACGGCAGCTGCGACAAAGTTTTGGCAGAAGCAAAGACCAAATAGCCGACGCCGCCCACATCAATGACCACGAAATCATCGCCGATACTATCAATTATACCTTTTAACTTCGCAATCATTTTTTAACCTCATAACTTTAATTTTTTTAAAGAATACTTAACCTGTTAGCTATCTAGCCTCTTTAACGTTATCAACCAAAGTTCTGACCCCGCTTTTCTTTATCTTGCCTATGGCAGAGTGAGCATGACAAATTGCTGCCGCTAAAGCATCGGCGCTATCGGGAGATTTATGCTTATATTCAGGAAGCAGAACCTTAATCATCATTGCTATTTGCTGCTTGGCTGCGTGTCCTGTTCCGACGACAGTTTTTTTTATTTCGTTAGGAGAGTATTCAAACACCTGCAAACCGTGAAGAGCCGAGGATAAAATAGCCGCTCCTCTAGCTTGTGATAGTTTAAGCGTTGAAACGGGATTTTTATTAATAAATATTTCCTCGATTGCGACCTCTTGCGGTTCAAATCGGCTTATAACATCTGATAATTCATTGTGAATTGTAAGCAATCTTTTGGAAATAGAATCTTCGGCACTCGTTTTGATAACACCATCAGAGACATATTTTAATCTACTATTTGCAAAATCAATAATGCCCCAGCCAGTTTTATTAAGACCAGGATCTATTCCCAAAAAACGCATTAAATCTAATTTTTAACCTTCAATGATTTTTAAAATTTCATCAGAAATATCGTAGTTGGCACAAACTCTTTGAACGTCATCATCATCTTCTAAGACTTCAAGAAAGTTAAAGAATTTTCTAGCCTGTTCCTCATCAAGAGGAGCTGTTACATTAGGTTTCCAATCAAGTCTAGCCGCCGAAGGGGAACCAAATTGTTTTTCTAAAGCGTCTCTAACATTATTCAAATCGTCAGGTGAAGTCATAATTTCATGACCGTCATCATCATCAGATATAACATCATTAGCACCAGCTTCTAATGCGGCTTCGAACATCGCTTCAGCACTAGCAACCTCTTTAGGATATGAAATATATCCGATTCGCTCAAAGTTAAACGCAACCGAATTGCTTTCGCCAAGATTACCGCCGAATTTACCAAAAGTCGATCTCACAACTGAAGCTGTACGATTACGATTATCTGTTAAAGCCTCAACAATAACCGCAACATTGCCAGGACCATAGCCCTCGTAACGCACTTCTTGATAATCTTCAGAACCTTGAGATGGATCGGCTTTTGCGATTGCTCTTTCAATATTATCCCTAGGCATATTTTGTTGACGGGCAGCTTGGATTGCAGCACGAAGTCTAGGGTTTTTATCCGGTTCAGGTATACCTGCTTTAGCTGCAACGGTTATTTCTCTTGCTAATTTTGAAAAAACTTTAGCTTTCCTTTTATCTTGCGCCCCTTTTCTGAACATAATGTTCTTAAACTGTGAATGACCGGACATATAACCTCCAAAAAAATGAAAACTTATAATGAATTAATAAACATAAAAAACACAGCTGAGCAGCTATGTTGTACTTTTGTACTGTTTTTTACCATATCTCATTTATAAGGTCTAGAGGCTTTGCAAAAAATAAACATCAAAAAAGCTAGTTTTTATCAATAAAATGGCAAATTTAAGGAAGATATCGTGGTGTTTAATTATCTATAAGGCTCAAAAGCTTGCGAATTTTTAAAACATTTTCTTTGATTAGTGATTTTTTTTGCAAATCATTAGCTGGAGAAACAATGACCGTATTAATACTTTCAAACGCCTGATTAATCTCAGCAACAACATCTCCAGCCCCAGCAATTCCTGCGATAAAAGGCATAATATCAATCAAAACAGCATTAACAACATCGTGCGCATTAGCTATGCTTTTAGAAATTTGAGACTTATTCTCTTCAAAAGACTTACTTTCTTTAAAAAAAGATAAGACTTTATCTAATTCTCCATAAACAGGAAACATTCTAGTAACAGGTATATCTTTTTGTTCTTGCTGCAAAACCGCGTCTCCTTATACTTAAAATTTATAGGTTTAAAAACTTTTACCAGTATCTTTCATTCTTTTGGTCAAACCTAACCAAGCTGTTGTTTGAGTAAAATACTTTTTTAATCCCGATGGATAATCGACAACGGCATCAGCAAATCGTCCTTTGCCATTAAAAAAGCTGCTTAACCTTATTTTCTGAATTAAAATCTTTATTTTATTTATTTGGTGTTTTGCTAGAACTGTTCCCAACATAGCGTGTGGTTTATCCTGCTTCTTATGTCCTTCAACTAAAACCGTATTAAGTCCGGCTTTTTTAGCAAAATAAATATCTTGGTAAATATTATCTCCCATCATTACCGCCTCTTTAGGAGCAATTTTTAAATCATCAACAATTTTAGAATATGTATCGGCTGATGACTTCGGAAATCTTTCTAACAATTTTATCTTAGCCCACTCGGAACTTGGGTGTTTGGCTTCAGCTTCTTGCTGCCCGCCATCTCTATTATCTTTAACGGCATAAATAGTATCAAACAAACCTTCTAAACCTGCCGCTTTAAGCTTATCAACGGTAAATGATGCCGGCCCTGCCGTAAACAACACCAGTTTTTTTCCTTGTTTTTTCAAACCTTGCAGTGTTTCCAAGGTTTCTTTCTCGGGTTTACAGGTATTCTTTAGAACCGTTTTGGCAGCAGCTATTTCTTTTTCGAATTTTTTAGTTAAATCTTCATAGGGGAATTTATTTGCAAGCCCTTTATGAAGATTTAAAACATCCTCAAATTGAAATATTCCTTTTTGCAAATAAAGCTCATTAAATCCTTTTGCAACTTCACTCTCTGACATACCGGCAGCTTTTGCTATACCCGTTACCAAAGTATTTACATAATGTGAATAAGAATATGCAAATGGTATTAATGTGTCATCAAGATCAGTGATTACAGCCTTTATATCATTAAAATCTGTCATAAAATATAAACCTTAAAAGCAATATTGAACTTACATTTTAGCCTAATGTACAAAAAAGTCAATATTTTTGTCCTACAGAAATACAGGATAGAAAAACAGATATCAATATTTGATTTTATCGCTTAGTCTGTAGGCTGGAGCTTACCACCTATTCTTATGGGCTTCACTCTAGTTGCAAGGCCTGTTTTGTCATCAGTTTCAACGTAAACTCCGCAGAAAGTTCCTTCCTCAGTAGCAGGAACGAGCTTTCCTAGTTTAACCCCTTTAACAAAACGATTAATTGGTTCTTCCTTTTGCATACCTATTACAGAATCATAATCACCACACATACCAACATCAGTCATATATGCCGTACCTTTACTAAGTATATGTAAATCGGCGGTAGGAATATGAGTATGCGTTCCAACAACCAATGAAGCACGACCATCACAAAAATGTCCGAATGCAACTTTTTCACTTGTTGCCTCAGCGTGAAAATCGACAATAACCGCAGAGATACCATTACGCCCCAAAGGATACTTTTCAAAAATTTTCTCAATAGTTTTAAATGGACAATCAATCGGATCCAGAAACAATCGTCCCATAACTTGCACAACCAGAACTTTTTTGCCGCTAGATGTTTCAAAAACACCATATCCCTTACCTTCTAAGCCTTCAGGATAATTAAGAGGTCTGATTAATTTGGGCTGCGTATTTATATAAGAGATGATTTCCTTTTGATCCCAAGTGTGATTACCAAGCGTAATAACATCAACGCCTATTTTAAAGAACTCTTCGCAAAATTTAGCTGTAATTCCAAAGCCGTGAGCCGCATTTTCGCCATTAACAACCACAAAATCTAAAGACAATTTCTTTTTTAAATAAGGCATATTGCCCATAATAACATCTCGACCAGAACGCCCGACAACATCTCCACAGAAAAGGATTTTCATTAAACCTCTAAAAGTTATTTATTAAGATAAAAGAAAAGCTTTCAACTTTTTGCCCCTAGTCATATTTAGGCTTCATATTTTAAGTTTTTGCTTTATTTTTATCCTTCTGGTTACACATTAATTTACTATTTAACACAATGAGCTATGAATCTCAAGTTTGTTAACTTTGAATAATCTTTAGGTGATTTTGATCACTTCTTTCTCTGTTACAATATAAGCCATTTTTTCATCACCTTCTTCACAAGGTATTGTCGCAACTTCTTGCATAGCATAACCAACCCCAACAATTTTCACTTGAGGTTTAATCTTTTTTATTTTTGCTATTGTTTTATCGTAGTATCCTCCGCCGTAACCCAAACGGTTTCCCTGTCTGTCAAAAGCAACTAATGGCAAAAACATAACATCAGGAACAACATTTTCAACATTGCTTGGTTCCAAAATGCCAAACTCTCTTGTGGTCAAAACCGTATCTAACGACCATCTCGCAAAAATTAAAGGTTCCCCTTTTTTTTCAACAACAGGAAGCGCAGCTTCACTTTTTTCATCTTCAATATCAAACATTAAAGAGGAAATATCTACCTCACCTTTTATAGGAAAATATAAAGAAAAAACTTTATGCTTTTGTCCTTTTATAAATTGTTCTAATATCTTTTCGGCAATAGCCAAAGACGCTTTACTGCCTGATTTGCTTGCAAATGAAACTCTTTGTTTTAGCATATCGGCTCTTATTTGTTTTTTTTGTTCTAAAATCATTTTGATGTTCTTAATGAAGGTTAAATTTTATGATGTCTCGTACTTTTAAACACGTATATGGACCAATAATATCAAAACGCTTAGGGAGATCCCTCGGTCTTGATATTATACCATTTAAAGTTTGTACTTATGATTGCATCTACTGTCAATTAGGCTTTACAAAAGAAAAAACAAATATCCGCAAAGAATATGTCAATGTTTCAGATGTTTTAAATGAGCTAAAGCAAAAACTTTCAACCTGTCCTGACCCTGACTATATCAGCATCGTAGGTTCTGGAGAACCGACACTTAACAGCAAAATTGGAGAACTTATTGCTGAAATAAAAAAAATATCTGCCGTGCCGGTTGCGGTTATTACCAATGGTTCCCTATTATACTTAGAAGAAGTAAGAAACGAGCTTATGCAAGCTGACTTAGTAATCCCTTCTCTTGATGTCGGTGATGAGGCGATGTTTTCTAAGGTTAATCAACCTCATAAAGATTTAAGTTTTGATATTATGGTAGATGGAATTGCTGAATTTACTAAAAAATTTAACGGACAAGTCTGGCTCGAAGTTCTTCTTTTATCCGAAATAACCGATACCCATGACAGTGTGAAAAGAATTGCTGCCGCCTCAAATAAAATTAACCCAGACCGTGTTCAAATAAGTACTGTTTCAAGACCTCCTGCGGATAGCAATCTAAAACCATCATCTCTCGAGCACCTAGAAACAATAAAATCTTATTTTAACAGCCAAGTAGATATCATTTATCATACTCCTGACAGTAAAAAAAATGAGGAAAAACACCTATCTAATTCTGAAGATTTAATTATTGACCTAATCGAGCGTCATGCCAGTTCTGATATTGATATCGCCAAAGGATTAGGGATTAATTATAATGAAACACAAGAACTTTTAAAAAAGTTGCTCCAAGACGGCAAAATAACAACGATTAACAAATACGGAAAAACTTTTTACAGTCCCAATTCTTAGCCCATAACTAAGACAAGTTTCTGTTATATGATTTATCAAAAATTTAAATCGAAATACAAAACTTTACAAAATTAGATTAGAAAGAGATTAGAAGAAGCGAAGCTCTATAAAAATGAGGCACCCCCACCAAAGCCGTAATGCGAAAGTCTCGTGAACCCACACTCAAAAAGTGGGCACCGTATAATAAGACCAGGATCTTATCAGTGACAGCTCCCTATATATACACATTGGTTCTCGGACGTTGTGCGGAAATACGAACCCAGCAGCAAGCACCTCAATTAATATATTAAGGCTTTTCAATCTTTTGAGCAATAGAATATATTTTCTCGGCAAGATTATTTATTTTGCTGCTAATGTCGTTATCTATGCCTGCAACTAATTCCTCTATGGCTGCTTGTTTTTGGTTTTCTAATTGTGCTACATCGACAGCTGGTTCGTCACCATTTGAGATTTTCTTGCTTTTAGTTTCTTGGAGTTCATCAGCAATTTGTAGGCAAGTCATAACCAATAATAACGGCTCACTGATATGCCCTAAAGCATCAGTCAACTCTTCTGCTCTTTCATTAACGTAATGACTCAGATTTAAAAGATGTTCTCTTTCTTCATTCTCACAAGCAACTTTATATATTCTGCCGCTAATGGTTAATTCAACTAATGCCATTTTCTAAGCTCCCGCCAATTTTTCAACTTGAGCAATCACATTATCAACTTTTTCTGAAATGTTTTTAATCGTTGTCTTCAACTTATTATTATCATTCTCAGATAACTGAAGCTTTTGCTCTAACTGATTGTGCTGCTCTAAAGATGTGCGTTGAGATACCTCTTTGGCTTTTTCAAACTCTTCCTGTTTTTCAGCAATTTGGGCTTTTAATTTTTCATTTTCTTCTTGAAAAAACTTTAGCTGTTCACTCCAATTATCATTGTTTTGCGAGCTGTTTTCTTCAAAAGATCTAATTTTTTGTTCAAGTTCTGCAATTATATTAGATTTTTCAGCTTCAATCTGACTGATTTTAAAATTAGTATGTTCTTCAATTGAGCGCTTATCTGCTTCAATTTGTACCAATTTTTCCGCCATATCTTTTTGAATCAAATCACAAGCTTCGTCTATTTTACGTTTATGATTTTCTTCAAGCAAACTATTGCTTGCATCTAGTTTTATTAAAGCGTTATCTAAATTAGTCAAAGCTTGTGCCAAGTTAGGCATTTTATCAATCAAGTTGTCAGACACGTTTCAAAACCTATCATTTTTAAAATTAATCTTTTAAAAAATATGGACTGCGGATTGTAATCCGTCAACCATAAATCCTTAAAACTACCCGTTTAAGAGGCTCTTTTCTATAAAGCAATCGGAGCCCATAGAACATTTTCAATATCATCAGTCCCGCAAACCAGCATTGCTAAACGATCAACCCCGAGAGCAATTCCTGCACTTTCGGGCATACCATACTCTAATGCTTGCAAAAAATCTTCATCTGGATTGCAATATTTTCCATATAGTCTCTTTTTCTCTTCCATATCTTTAAAAAATCGTGACCTTTGTTCTGCGGCATCTGTAAGCTCAGAAAAAGCATTCGCCAATTCCAAACCGCAAATATAAAGCTCAAATCTTTCAGCAAATCTGCCATCGCTTGGCTTTTTGCGAGAAAGAGCTGCCATACACAAAGGATAATCATAAACTATTGTAGGAACGTCCATTCCCAAATTTGGTTCAATCTTTTCCATAAAAATTTTAAAGAAAATATCATCAAAATTATATCCTTCAGGAATATGAATACCTATTCTTTTAGCTTCACTTTCTATAATTTTAACATCAGGATTTAAACCATCACCTACTACTTTTTCCAAATCAATATCAGCATATTCCGCAAATAGACTCGCAACCGAGCATCTCCTCCATTCTTGATTAGGATTGCAGACTTTATCTTTAAACTTAAGAATGCCATCGTCACAAAGAATAGCGCATTTTCTTACCAATTCCTCGCAATCATTCATCAATGCCGTATAGTCGGCACCTTTTCTATACCATTCCAGCATAGAAAACTCAGGGCTATGATGGTCTGAGACTTCGGCATTTCTAAAAACTTTTGCAATTTGGAAAATGTTATCTAAACCCGCAACCAGAAGTTTTTTCATCGCGAATTCTGGAGAGGTATGAAGATATCTTTTTTTAGCAGCATCAAACTGCGACTCCAATAAAACTTCAAAAAAGTTAGTATGAACTTCCATTCCAGGGCAAACTTGAAGCGCTGGAGTTTCTACTTCATAAAAATTTTTCTCTTTAAAAAACGCTCTTATATTGTCAACAACTCCCGCTCTTTTCTTAAGAAACGGAAGCTTCTTAGCAAAATTTTCTTTACGCCACCACATCACTTGATGTTCCACGATATTAACCTCAAAATAATTTTTTTATATTCAACATCTTGCTCTTATTAAAGCAAACTGATAATTTGCTCAACTATAGAACTTAACTATATACAAATTAAGATATTTTAACATTAAAGGTTTCAAATGAAAGCACAAGCAAATCAAATTAGACCAGGTTGGGTTATTGATCACCAAGGAAAACAATGGTCTGTTCTTAAAATTAACATTCTTCAACCAGGAAAAGGCAGCGCCTTTATTCAAGTTGAAATGAGAGATGTTAACACTGGCAACAAAACAAATGAACGCTGGAGAACCGCAGATACCGTTGAAAAACTTAATGTTGAAGAACAAGAAGCACAATATCTTTATGAAGAAAGCGATTTATTCTATTTTATGAATAAAGAAAATTTTGAACAATTTTCTATCCATAAAGACAGTGTCGGAGATTCTTCTGTCTTCTTAAAAGAGAGTATGGACGTTTCTGTTAACTTCATTGAAGGCAGACCTGTGGCTATAAAATTACCACAAACTGTTATTCTTGAGGTTGTAGAAACCGAACCTGTAATCAAAGGACAAACCGCAACATCATCTTATAAACCTGGCAAACTTGATAATGGTGCAAGAGTTATGATTCCTCAGTTTGTTGGTGTTGGTGAAAAAATCGTAGTAAACACTGAAGACAGTTCTTATGTTGAACGTGCAAAATAACAAAAATAAAATAAAAATAAGGTTTTAGAATAATGGCTTTTATAACTCCAAATTTAAACGTAATGATAAATGCTGTACGCAAGGCTTCTAAAGGCTTGCTTAGGGATTTTGGAGAAATTGAAAAACTACAAGTTTCGCTAAAGGGTACGAATGATTTCGTATCCACCGCAGATTTAAAATGTGAAAAAGCTTTAAAGGCGGAGTTATCAAAGGCTAGACCAAGTTATGGTTTTTTGATGGAAGAATCTAAAGAAGAAATTGGCTCAGAACCTGATATGAGATGGATTGTAGATCCTCTTGATGGCACCACTAACTTTCTTCACGGTATTCCCCATTTTGCTATTTCTGTTGCTCTTGCGAAGGGAAATGAAATTATTGATGCCGTTATTTTCAATCCCGTTTTAGACGAACTTTACTTTGCTGAAAAAGGCAATGGCGCATACTTAGCAAATGCCCGTAATGATGAGCGTTTAAGAGTTTCTTCAAGAAGAGACATTAAAAGCTCTCTCATTGCAACAGGTATTCCGTTCTTAGGACACGGCGATCACGAGTTTTTCTTAAAGCAATTAACCAAAGTTATGGGCAATACGGCTGGAGTTCGAAGATTTGGAGCGGCATCTTTAGATTTAGCGTGGGTTGCGGCTGGCAGATATGATGGTTTTTGGGAAATGGGCTTAAAATCTTGGGACGTTGCCGCAGGCTTACTTATTGTAAAAGAAGCTGGTGGTATGGTGACAGAGTCAACAGCGGCCGATATCCGTGGCGATCATACTCAAAAAATATTAGAAACGGGAAATATCTTAGCCTCTAACGGAGCTTTGCACGCAGCTTTGAACAAAATTTTGAATTAAACTAATTGCTAGTTTGCAAAATTCTGCTTTTTGTTTTAAAAGTAATGTAAAGTAATTATTTTTGTTATTTGATGATTCAGGAAAAATTATAATGAAGCTTCCAATTTTTACTATTTTGGGTTCAGCGGTATTCATATTATCGCCAAACTCTTCTTATGCCTTTAACACTTATAGCAATCAATATAATCTCGAACCTGAAATTGAGGTTAACTTAGACGCTCTTAACGGTTCACAAGAACAGCCGCCTTCAGATGATGACGATAGAGTTTTACTTTTCCCTGATTACACTAAACAAGGAACAGCTAACAAGAAAATAAAATTAACTCCTCCTAAAGACACTAGCGAAGCTAGTAGCAGCAAAAACAAAAATAAGAGTAAAATCAAACTAAAACCTATATCTAAGGTTAACCCTGTTCCCAAAAAACGCCCTGAAAATCTTTTAGAAGAAGAAGCCGAAAAAGCCGCGGATATTCTTAATGAAAAGCCAGTTGCAACAGAAGAAGAAGCAGTTAAAGATGAAAATACTCTTGTTGAAAAAGACATAAAAGCCCCATCTTACACTAGTTCTTCAGATGTTAATTCTATAGAGAAAGCACCAAAGATAGCAACGGATACAATTATCCCTGAAACTAATACCAGTTTAACACCAGAAGAAAAGAAACCTGATTTAATTGAAACCACAAAAGAACCTGTTTCAACTTTACCTCAGGCGCCAGAAGATGAGACCGATAGAAGTAAAGAATCCATTGCAAACCAATCAGCAAATCCAAATACAACGGCAACTCCCGCCTTTGACACTACTTCTTCTGACAAAGAAGCCACATCTAATGACAAAGACATTACCAATTCATCACCTAGTTCAGCAGAAAGCAAACCTGCAGTCATAACAGAAAGCAAAACGGATTCAGAAAAAGCTCCATCAGTTTTCTCATCACAAAATGATACTAATTCAGCATCAAATGATGTCAAAAATACAGAAGATGCAAAAAACAATGTTTCAGATGCAACGATGACATCGTCTAATAGCGCCAATCAATTTGAAACTGTAAACGACAAAGAATATGCTCCAGTTAAGAACTTAGAAGATGGTACTTATGAGGTCTCTTTAACATTTGATGAAGATGATGCCTCTATCTCTGAAAGTTTAGAGAACCAAATTAAAACTTTGGCTCTTTCCGTTAGAGGTAAAGAAAATATATCCCTTCGTTTAATGTCTTATGCTAAGGGAGATGAGAATTCGATAAGCCGTTCTCGCCGCCTTTCTTTAACTCGTGCTTTAGCCGTTCGTTCCAAGCTTATGGATTACGGTATCCGCAGTACGCGTATTGAGGTAAGAGCTTTAGGAAATACTCCAGAAGGCAACAACGAAGACCGTATGGATATCTATAAAATATACCGTTAAAAATTTGTTATTGCCCCTTGCGTTAATTTATAAATTAGTATATACATTACCCTTTATTGAACAATACTAGCACTTTGGTTCTGATGGAGCATAGTTATGAAAACAAATATTCACCCAGATTACCATGAAATTACTGTTGTTATGACAGATGGTTCTGAATTTAAAACCCGCTCAACTTGGGGAAAAGCAGGAGATTCTCTTCGCCTTGACATTGACCCAAAATCTCACCCAGCTTGGACTGGCGTTCACAGATTGGTTGACAGCGGAGGTCAGCTTGCTAAATTTAATAAGCGTTTTTCTGGCTTTGGAATTAAAGCCTAAACAAAAATTAAGTTATAAATTTTTGATTATAAACGACATTAAAATATCTGGAGTTCTTGCAGCTCCAGATATTGTTGTATTATAATAATAACGTTATCAATTTCTGGAGTTAGATTGTCTTGGTATCAATAGTTCATTACGAAGTATATTTATATCAACACGGACGCTGGCAGCTGCATGGCAGATATTCAAGCAATCAAAAAAAGCAAGCGATAGATGATGCAAGATATACCGAAGATGCCCTTTCTTGTCCATCTAAAGTGATTAGAGAATTATATGAAACCTCAAGCGGCGAGGTTGAAGAAGTTGTTATTTATATTAGTCCCAAAATACGCTCTCAACAATACTCCAGAGGCCCACAATCGATGTCGTCATCGGGAGGAACTCTCTGGGATAGCATAAGACAAAGTAATCAAGATAGGTTGCTTGACAATAAAAAATCTCCAGCAGTTGATGCCAGCATAAAATTTGTATCTGTTATAGGTATAAGTATTCTTTTAGCTGTATTTTTCGCCGTTGTTATCACTTTTCTAGTGAGTTATTTATCTCATAAAGGCTCTATCGCACCAACTAACCCTGGTAAAATTTTTGTTACAGTATTTGTAGCCGTGTTTATTTTCAGTTCCGTACCGCTAGCATCAGCCTTTGTTCCTTGGCAAGCTTTTGGACAAGATGATGCCCCTTCTAAACAAAAAGAAAATCCCAATAGAACTTCGAAACTATCTTCCCTTCTCAATAAAAAAGAAGATGGTTTGAATCCTTTATCATCTCTTATTATGTGGCTTTTTAGGCTCGACAATAAAGTTGATGTCGAAAAACAAAACAACTCAAACAATCCTTCTAATTCTTCTATTAATGAGCCAGAAATAAACTTAGATTTTGGAAAGATACAAGAGCAAGAAAAAAAAGAAGAAAACAACTTTCAAGGAAACCCTATTTTAGCATCAGAAGCTAAATCCAAAGCGGAAGAAGCATTAAAAACGGCAGAAGCAACAAAAACTGACGGTAAAGAGTTATTCAAAAATGATAAAGAAGAAAAAGAAGTTAAATCCTCACCAAAACCTGAAAACAAACAGCAACCTAAAAATCCACCTCAAAAAGATAAAACTTTAAAAGAGGAGATTAAGGAAGCAATAAAGGAAGTTGCTCAAGAAACAGCCAAAACAAATAAAGCTGAACAACAAGAAAAACCTCCTGAACCACTAGATGAAGAACTTGAGAACTGCAGAACAATTATGATGAAGTTTCTAGGTGGCGTGATTTCTGCTTACAAAACTAAATATAAGCAAATTGATGCTTATAATAAGTTTGGTTTAAATTTAGTTCTAGCTGGTGCGGTCGATAATCTAAGACAGCAAGATAAAATTTCTGATACAAATTATAATAAGCTCGTCTGTGAGACGATAGAGTTTCTGGGAACAAACCAAGCCTTAGCTCTAGCCTTCTGCAAAAAACTTGAAGAATATAGTTTGGAGCCTGCATATCTTACGATGCTTCACTCTGGTATGGATTCGATGGAGAAAATGCAGCAAAAAATGGCCGATCCTTTTAAAGTAATCCTTGATGCTCTTGAAAATTGGAATAAACCAGAGCAAACATCTCAAGATAAAAAGCCTTCAGGAATTATGACTATTATGTTTACTGATATGGTCAATTCTACAGCTTCGACCCAAAACTTAGGTGATGAAGCCGCACAAGAACTTGTTAGAACCCACAATAGAATTGTCCGCAGCGTTCTAGGCGATTTTGAAGGTAAAGAAGTAAAACATACCGGCGATGGAATAATGGCCTCATTCACATCATCGTCCAACGCTCTTGAGGCCGCAGTTAGAATTCAAAAATCTTTTGAAAAATATAATCTTGAGGCTCCAGAAGTTCCAATAAAAATTAGAATAGGAATAAACGCTGGCGAGCCTATCGTTGAAGAAGATGATTTGTTTGGAACAACCGTTCAAGTTGCGGCTAGGGTTTGCGATTTTGCTAATCCAGAACAGGTACTCGTAACCAACGTGGTTAAGGAGCTTAGTGCTGGTAAGATTAAACAATTTTATAATCTGGGACCAACTCCTCTCAAAGGAATAAAAGAACCTACGATCTTATATGAGGTTGTTTGGCAAGATGAAGATTTGATAGATGCCCAACAAAATGACGTAGATAATCTTAGTGAAGAAATCAGCAGTATTTCTTCTGATGGAAACGTTGAAACACCTGCCGAATCAAAAGACAGCACAGATAACGACGTTAAACCTTAAATTACGGACTATTTAGAGCAATATAAATAAATGTCGTCGGTTCTGTTTCTTATTTGACAGAGCAAATTAAAAAGATTGTTTAAAATGTATTAAATATACAAGATGCAAGCCTAGTGCCTGCTAAAATAAACCCCAAAAGTACGAGATAAAAAGCTTTTATAAACGAGTCTCCTTTTATCGCATCAGTCTTTTTTATTATCAGTAATGGCATTAAAATTTTCGGAGAAAACAGTCGGCTGTTTAAGCATTCTGCGATAAATTTCATAATTTTCTAAAACACGCTGCACATAATTTCTTGTTTCAGAAAAAGGAATCAATTCAATCCAGTCAATAATATCGACATTATCCGTCCTTGGATCTTGATAATCTTTAAGCCATTTTTTGACATTACTTGCACCAGCATTATATGCTGCAATAGCAAGTGCATAGTTATCAAATTGTTTAATACGCTTGTTAATATAATGATTGCCTAGACGAACATTATAATCCGTATTTGTTGTCAAATGACTTAAGTGAAATTTAAGCTTGAGTTCCTTAGCAATGCGCTTTGCTGTTGCTGGAATCAACTGCATAAGCCCCCTTGCTCCTGCCGGACTTTTAGCCTCAGGATTAAAATTGCTTTCTTGTCTGGATATAGCAAGGATTAAGGGTATATTGCTTTTTTCAACAAAATCGAAATTCGTTTTAGGATAAGCGTAATCAATAATTTCTAGGTTTTTGATATATCTTGCCCTGCGACCTATCGCAACAGCGATGTCAGGTCTACCAACATATTCATCAAGAACTTTTAAAAAAGCTCTAATAGCATCTTCTTGCTCTAGAGAATTAAAATAGGCAATGGAAAACAAACTTGCATCATAGTCTTCTCCTATTTCTGCCAGAGCTTTTATTATTTTAATAACGTAGTGCGACTTTAAAGAAGACACTATGTTTTTACTAATACGAGATTTTTTTATATCTTGATTAATTAGCTTTGAGTTAATAGTTTTGGCAGCTAGTTGACCATAAAAAGTAGTTTGATACTGAGCTGCTTTTTCGTACCATTTTTTAGCGTCATCACTATGACCTAAAAGATTTTGAGCTTTTCCGCACCAAAATGCTGCTCGCGCAAGACTTACGGGGGATTTTACCGCATCATACATTTTAGCAAAATGAAAAAATGCCTGCTCATTATTATGTAAAAATTTCAAGGAAATAAATCCTGAAAGCCATTCGGCTAAAGCAAAGGATTCTCCAGCTTCTAAGATATGATTAGAGGCTAGATTATAAGCTTTGTTGTAGTCTTTCTTTTTTATGAATTCTCTAATAAGAATATTGCGTTCAAACCACCATTTTTCAGGATTTTCTAAATTAGCAGATTGGTGAATATGCATTTCGTAGGCATCTTTCAAACGATCTTTCTTGCGCCGCCAATAGGCTCGGTCAAAAATCAAACCAGGATCATCTGCTAATGATTGCGGAACTTTACTCACAGCGGCATCAACTTTACGAGCTTTGTTTATTAGGGCGATTCTTGCTTCTGCTAATAATTTGTTATTAGGAGTTAATTTGTTTAATAAGTGCTTTGCTCTGCTGGTTTGCCTTTCCCACAAAAGGTTTGATACTTTGTTTTTATGGTTTTCTTGAGATAAATAAGAGTGATATTGATTTAGAAATTCTTTTTCTAACTTATCATCAAAATTAATATCCTCCCATGCGCTTTTTATCAGCTTAAAAGCATCATCATCTTTGCCATCTTTTTGTAAAAGTTCGGCATAAATCATTTTTCCTTTGGTCGAAGATGCTGGATAGTCATTAAACCATTGTCTAACCAATTCTTCGCTTGTGGTATCTCTGATTGCGCTTTCGGCATTTTCTTTTATCTGATAGAGCCTAGGAAAAAGCGGATTTAAGTAAACAAATTCCGATAATTCTTTAAAATCGTTACTGCTTTTTAGAAGCCTTAACCATTCGAGATAAGGCACAAGAATATTATTTTTAACTGTTGCTGCCAATTTTCGAGATTCTTCAAAATGCATCTTTCTCGATTCTTTTATAGCCGCTTGATAAATTTTAACATCTTTTTCAGATAAAATCCTATCGCTAGCTTGAGCTGTAAAGCTAAAGAAAGTAACTAAAAGACAAAAAACTAAATATAATCTATAGACCATAATCTCAAATGTTTTTATTAAATTGATTGATTTTCTGTATAATGCTAATTTAAATAGCAAAAGTCAGTATATTTTTTTATTTTTTGACTTAAAAATAAAATATAAAAGGAAAAAAATGTTTAAGGGTGCGATAACAGCTTTAATAACGCCATTTAAAGACGATGCAACTATAGATTTTGATGCTCTAGCAAAAATAATAGAATGGCAGATAGCAGAAGGCATCGAAGGTCTTGTTCCTTGTGGAACAACTGGCGAAAGCCCAACTTTGTCTTCAGAAGAACAAATTGCTGTTATTAAAACTTGCGTAGAAGTTACAAGAAAAAGAGTTCCAGTTATAGCAGGAACAGGTTTCAACTCTACGAAAAAGACAATAGAAATGACCGCAATGGCTAAAGACGCAGGGGTCGATGCTTGTTTGGTTGTTTGCCCTTACTATAACAAACCATCGCAGGATAATCTTTATCATCATTTTTCAGATGTTGCCAAAACCAATATTCCAATAATTATTTACAATATTCCTAGCCGCACAGGGGTTGACCTAATGCCAGAAACAGTCACCAAGCTAGCAAAAAATATAACAAATATTATAGGAATCAAGGACGCTACTGCCAACCTAGAACGTCCACTGAAAACAAGGATTTTAGCAGGAAGTGATTTCTGCCAACTTTCAGGAGAAGATGCAACAGCCGCTGCTTTTTTAGCACAGGGTGGACACGGCTGCATCTCAGTAACCGCTAACGTTGCACCTAAAATGTGTTCTGATATGCAAAAGTTTTGGCAACAAGGAAAATTTTTGGAGTGTTTTAATCTTAGAGATAAATTAATGCCTCTGCACGAGGCTATGTTTGTTGAAAGTAATCCTGGACCTGTAAAATATGCCGCAAGCCTTTTAGGCATTTGTTCTGGGATTAGCCGAGCCCCGCTTTATGGAATATCGGAGGCTTCAAAAGCTAAAATCGCCCAAATTATGAAGAATATAGGGATATTATCTTAAAATGAATACGAAAACTTTTATCTCTAAAGGTATTGTCGCAAGAAACCGTAAAGCTAGATTTAATTATGCAATTAATGAAAAGCTTGAAGCAGGAATTATGCTTACGGGATCAGAAGTTAAGTCTTTGAGAATGGGATTAGTTAATATTGAAGATGCATATGCTTCTCAAGAAGAAGGTGAACTATACCTAATTAACTGTCATATTGGCGAATATAGCCATAGTGATGGCTATTCTCTTCATGAAACCAACCGTAAACGCAAACTTTTGCTGCGCAGTAAACAACTTAATACTTTTGTTGAAGCAGTTAGTCGTAAAGGTGCAACCATTGTTCCTCTAGCTATATACTTTAACGACAGAGGCATTGCTAAAGTTGAGCTTGGGCTCGGAGTTGGAAAGAAACTTTATGATAAACGTGAAACGGTTAAAAATAGAGACTGGGATAGGCAAAAGGCAAGAATTATGAGGGAAAAGGGCTGATTTAAAAATTACAGCTATAATTTCTAATTAACTTGTACATTTTTGCTTTGCTACAAGCTTTAGTAAAACCTTCTCATTTTTGTAAAAATAAAAATCGAAACAGCTTTAAAAAATAACGTTTTTAAGAATTATTTTGTTCTTTTAAACCTAGATGTTTTACGGTTAGTTCTACTATTTTGTTTTTGTCTTACGGCAAGTGCCAATATGCGGCTTTACTTTTAAAGTTGCAAAGCAGTTTTTTATGTTTAACGAAAACAATTTATTCTAAGCTGTCTTTTATTCTATTTCTTCTGTATTTTCAACAGGGTCTGCTTCAAACAACTTTTTAGTTCTGGCTTGAAGCCTTCCATCTGTAATCATTAAGTCAACAGCGCCCTGTTCCGCAGGAATAGGGTCAGTAATACGATGACAGCGTCCCTCGATAAAAGCGCCAGGTTCAACTGCAATACTATCGTGAGCAACATCACCGTCCATTCTAGCTGTGCTGGCAAAGAACACTGACTTAGCAATAAGCTGTCCTTTGATACAGCCATAAATTCTTGCTTCATCAACATTAACAGCGCCGACAACCATACCAGTAATGCCAACAATTAATGTTCTACAGCGAACATCGCCCTCAACTTTACCGTCAACCTGAACTTCACCATCTCCAATTAAATCACCAGAAATAACTAAATCTTCACTTATAATTGATGGGGTTGTTTTAACATTGTTTTTTTCAAAATTATGATTATCTAAACCAGATTTACTTTTCTTATCCTTTGAAAACATCTCTTTTCACCTTGATAAAATCGATTGGGTTAACAGGATTGTTTTTAATTCTAACTTCATAATGAAGATGGTTGCCTGTACTTCTGCCAGTACTGCCCATTTTCCCAATCACTTGCTGTGTTGTAACGTAATCGCCTTTTTTGACATCTATTTCACTCAAATGAGCATACCTTGTTTTAAATCCCAAGCCATGGTCTATTTCAACAATATTACCATACCAGCCCCAAGGACCAGCTCTTGAAACTTTACCATTAGCTCTAGCGTAAATATTTTCGCCCTCATGCCCAGCTAAATCGACGCCTTCATGCCTAGCTCTCTTGCCATTGAATGGGTCTATTCTATAACCAAAACCAGATGTAACTTTAATACTTTTCACTGGCTTGCCTAGAGGAATCTTTTCCTGCAGATTATAAAGCATACTCCATTCGTCTAACTTGTCATTAATTTCTTCAAGACTATTATTAAGCTGCTTATTTCTTAAATCAGGAAGTTCGGCGGGAACAAAAGGACCGCCTTGACCAAAAAGCTCTTTAGTACTTTTTAGTAAATCTTCGATTTTGATGCCTGATTTTTCTAGAACACTATCTAAACTTTTCAAACTTTTTTCTATAATATCTATTTTGCCATCAGCTAAAACTGCCATTCTTTCGATAACCTGCATTTGGGCTTCTTGCATCTCAGCGACTAAAGTTTCCAGATCTTTAACTTTATTTTTAAGCGTATCACTTTCAGAATTGGCAATATCTCTTTGCAAAACGACTTTACGCAGCTCATATTCTAGCGACTGCTGGTCTACTATAGCCCAAGACATTTTAGATGACAGCTCGTCCATACGGGAATCTATAAAATCAATTTCGTTTTTAACTAAATTAGTCTCATTAATAAGATCTGCAGCTTTATCAGCTTCGGCTTCATTTGATTTTTGTTTGTCTTTATTTAAAGATGCAACTTGGGTTTTAGTATTTTTTGATTTGTTATCATATTGAGCATCTTGCGTTAAAAGATTAGCAAAATCTTTTTGCTTTTTTTCAAGCTCCGAAAACAAGTCAGAAACGTGTTCTTTATAAACCGCAACTTCTTCTAAAAGCCTTGAATAAGCATTTCTTGATTCTTTGATATTACGGTTTTTATTTTCAATTATATTATTATTGTAAATAAACATATAAGAAACAAAACTTGTCCAGACCACAAAAGAAACAACAAGAGTAAAGACTGCAACTTGTTTAAAAGGCGTTAAAATAACGTGTCTGACCCCACCCCCTGAACGTACAAGGAGTTGCCTTTCTTTAAATAAAAAGTTATATAAACTTTTTACTGTTTTATTCTTTTCTTTTGGGTCAAACTGAGACATACAAAAATCCAGAAAAATAACGATAAAAATACAACTTAAGTTTATACCTGCAACAGGAAAAGCTAGCAACCAAAAAGTTATCTTATTATATTATAATACATAACTTGGGATAAAATAGATTAATTTTTTTTAACATAAAACAAGGTACGCAACTATTATGATAGAAAACCTCAAAAATAAAACCGCTGTAATTTTATCAACTTGGTTTGGTGTGGGATTAATCCCTTTTGCACCAGGGACTTTTGGTTCGTTTTTTGCGCTGCCTTTTGCTTTTGCTATATTAAAATATTCCAACTGGCTTTTTTTGCTTGGAGCCGCTGTTCTAATCTTTTTTATTGGCATAAAAACAGCTTCTATTTACGAAAAAATCTTAGCCAAGAAAGACCCTAAACAAGTAGTTATTGATGAGGTTCTTGGTCAATGGCTGGCTTTACTCCCTGCATCTTTAGATCCGCTATCTTTTGCCATAGGGTTTGCCTTGTTCCGCTTCTTTGACATCAGCAAAATCTGGCCTGCTTCTTGGGCGGACAAAGAGCTTGGAGGCGGTCTTGGAATTATGCTTGATGATTTAATTGCAGGTGTTTACTCGGCTGCTATTCTTTTTTCGCTAAAATATTTTGCCGTAATTTAAAAAAGTCTTTTGCGGCGTGATGAGATGAACGAGTAAGCGGCGTCGCGGAAACCATTGAAAAACCTCTGGCATACGCCTCTTTCTCATAATCAGCAAACTCTTCAGGCGTAACATAACGTACAACCTCAGTATTTTTCATTGATGGTCTTAAATACTGTCCTATGGTTATAAAATCCACACCTGCGTTACGTAAATCGTCCATAAGAGATAGTACTTCTTCTTTAGTTTCGCCTAAGCCAACCATAATTCCTGATTTTGTAAAAATTGACGAATCTATTTCCTTGGAACGTTTTAAAACACTTAAAGAAAATTGATAGTCAGCGATTGGTCTAATTGTTTTATAAAGCGAAGGAACAGTTTCTAAATTATGGTTAAAGACATCTGGCTTTGCCATAACAACTTTCTCTAAAGCACCCTCTTTGTTTTTAAAATCAGGGGTTAAAACTTCAATCGTAACTTTGGGATTAAGCCTTTTGATTTCCGTAATTGTTTTAGCAAAATGCTCAGCTCCGCCGTCCGCCAAATCATCTCGATCAACTGAGGTGATTACAGCGTGAACCAACCCCATAACATTTACGCTTTCAGCTATTTTAAGTGGCTCTTCGACATCAAGCGGTTGCGGTTTGCCTTTCTTAATATTACAGAAAGCGCATCTTCTAGTACAGACATCACCCATTATCATAAAGGTTGCAATCTTTTGCGACCAACATTCCCCGATATTAGGACAGCTTGCCTCTTCACAAACAGTGTGCAGACATTTTGATTTTACTAAACGCCTTACTTCTGCACATTCTTTATTGGTAGGAGCTTTAACCCTAATCCAAGAAGGTTTTCTTAAGACTTCATTTTCCATTAATTATCTCTGAAATATTCTAAAAATTAATTGCCATATCCATAGCATCAAGAGCAGCTTCCGGCATCATCTCTGATAAAGTCGGGTGCGGAAAGACGGTATGAGCTAATTCTAATTCAGTTGTTTCCAGCTTTTTCGCAATAGCAAAACCTTGAATCAACTCTGTAACTTCAGCTCCAACCATATGAGCCCCTAAAAGTTCTCCTGTTTTAGCATCAAAAATAGTTTTGACAAACCCTTCAGTTTCTTTCATTGCAATCGCTTTGCCGTTAGCAGAAAAAGGAAATCTTCCAACTCTAATACTGCGGTTTTCTTTCTCGGCCTCTTTCTCCGTCAAACCTATACTAGCAACTTGAGGATAACAATAAACACAGGAAGGAATAGATAAAGGATCAAGCGGTTCAACATCTTTTTTGCCCGCTATTTTTTCAACACAGATAACAGCCTCGTGACTAGCCTTATGAGCCAAAAATGGCGGCTTTGTAATATCTCCTAACGCATAGATTCCAGCTTCATCAGTTTCGCACCATTCGTTAACAGAAACATATCCTCTGTCCAATTTTACTTTGGTGTTTTCTAAACCGAGATTATCCGTATTAGGTGCAACTCCAACTGCGACTAAAACATTATCAAACCTCAAGGTTTTGGTAATACCATCTTTTTCGATAGCAACAACAGCGTGGGTTTCTTTAGCCTCGACACTCTTAACGGTAGAACCAAGCTCAAACTTTATCCCTCTTTTGCTAAGATTCTTGAAAATCAACTCCGAAACTTCGTCATCTTCCAACGGCAAAATCTTATCTAGAATTTCAACAACCGTAACCTCAACTCCAAAAGTATGATAAAAATCGGCAAATTCTATCCCAATAGCCCCGCTGCCGATAACGAGAAGTGATTTAGGCATCTTTCTTGGAACAAGCGCATTTTTTGAAGTCCAAACAATATTACCATCAACCTCAATATTAGGCAGAGCTCTTGGTCTTGCACCCGTAGCTAAAATAATATGTTTAGCTTGCAACGTTAAAACGTCTTTATTACTGCTTTCAACAAGCACTTCGCCTTTACCTGAAACTTTTGCTGTTCCTTCAATTAAATCCACTTCATTCTTTTTCAAAAGATATTTAACGCCCGCATTAAGTTTCTTAGAGACATTTCTAGAACGTCTAACAACAGCCGTTAAATCAAAATCAATATTTTCAGCTTTAAGACCAAAATCAGAAGCCTCTTTCATATTACGATAAATATCCGCCGAACGAAGCAGCGCTTTTGTTGGGATACAACCCCAATTTAAGCAAACGCCGCCAACCTGATCTTTTTCAATAACCGCTGTTTTCATACCTAATTGAGCTGCTCTAATCCCTGCAACATATCCTCCAGGACCTGCACCAATTACAACGACATCATAGTTTTTTTCTGTCATTTAACTTAAGACCTTATCTATTTTATATTGTTTTTTTTAAAGCATCATAACCAATGGTTCTTCAAGAATCTGCTTAAATTTAGCTAAGAATTCTGCGGCAGTTGCTCCGTCAACCGCACGATGATCAACCGATAATGTGCAGGTCATCATATTAGCAACAGCGATTGAACCTTCTCTAACTATCAATCTTTGCTCAGCTTTACCGATTGATAAAATGCAAGACTGCGGAGGATTAATAATAGCAGAAAAATCTTTTATGCCATACATACCTAAGTTAGAAATTGTGAAGTTTCCTCCTTGATATTCTTCTGGAACCAATTTCCCAGCCCTTGCTTTTTCTGCCAAATTTTTAATTGAACGAGAAATATCAGGAAGTCTTCTGCGGTCAACATTTCTAATAACAGGTGTAAATAAGCCGCCAGGCGTTGAAACCGCAACAGCAACGTCAACATTGTTATACATTCTGATAGAATCTTCATTCCAAGAAACATTAACTTGAGGAACTTTGCGCATTGCCATAGCCACAGCCTTAACAACAAAATCATTAATCGTAAGCTTATAATTAAGACCTAACTGTTCAGCTTTTTGATTAAGCTCTTTTCTTGCTTTTTCCAAATTCTCAAGCTCACAGTCTATCGTCAAATAAAAATGTGGAATATTTTGTTTTGATTCCTGCATTCTTTGGGCAATAACTTTTCTCATACCAGTAAGAGGAACATCTTTGTAAGAAGGCATTTCCACACTTGAAATCAGTCCCATTTTGTTTTCATCTGAAATAGCCACCGCACTTGAAGAACTGTTTTGTTTAGAGGCAACCGCACGTTCAACATCGGCTTTAGTAATTCTGCCGTTATGCCCTGTGCCTTGAATATCAGCAATATCCACCCCTGCTTCCTGTGCTACTTTTCTTGCTAACGGACTAATAACAACCCGTTCATCATTATCTGAAAAATCATCATCAATATCGTCGTTTAAATCTTCATCAAGTTCATAAGATGCGTCTGTCATTTCATCACCTTTTTCTTCATCTTTAAAATCGTCTTCGTTTTTGGCTTCATTTTCTTTAAAATCCTCGCCATCTTCTACTAGAACTGCGATTGGAGAATTAACGGGAACCGCATCAGTTCCTTCTGCTACGATAATTTTTCCAAGAATACCCTCATCTGCCGCCTCAACCTCCATTGTTGCTTTGTCAGTTTCAATTTCAGCAATAACATCACCGCTTACAACTTTATCACCTTCTTTTTTTAACCATTTTATAAGTTTGCCTTCTGTCATAGTTGGAGATAATGCGGGCATTAAGATTTCAATAGACATATTCGTAAGTTCCAATCAAATTTCTAAATTAATAAGTTTTTTTACTGCTTTTATAATTTTTGCTTCATCAGGTAAAGCCAATTTTTCAAGATTTGAAGCATAAGGAAGAGGTACGTCCTCTCCTGTTATTCTAACCATAGGAGCATCTAACCAGTCAAAAGCTTTTTCCATAATCTGAGCAGCTATTTCCGCTCCAATTCCAGAAAACGACCAACCTTCTTCAACGGTTATAATGCGATTTGTTTTCTTGATTGATGTGGCAATCGTATCAAAATCAAGCGGTCTTATGGTTCTAAGATTAATCACTTCGGCTTTGATATTATCCGCAGCTAATTTATCCGCAGCTTTAAGAGCAAGCCCCACCATACGTGAAAAGGCAACAATCGTAACATCGCTTCCCTCTTTCTCAATTTTAGCCTTGCCGATAGGCAAAACTAAATCATCTTTATCAGGAATAGAAAAAGTTTCGCCATAAAGAAGCTCGTTTTCCAAAAAAACAACAGGATTAGGATCCCTAATCGCTGCTTTTAAAAGCCCCTTGGCATCTTCTGCCGAATAAGGAGCAACAACTTTAAGCCCAGGACAATGCGCATACCAACTGGCAAAACACTGAGAATGCTGAGCTGCAACCCTTGATGCAACACCGTTAGGTCCTCTGAAGACAATCGGACAAGTCATTTTTCCGCCAGACATATAAAGCGTTTTAGCTGCTGAATTAATAATTTGATCAATCGCCTGCATTGCAAAATTAAAAGTCATAAATTCAACAATAGGCTTAAGCCCAGAAAAAGCTGCTCCGACCCCAAGTCCTGCAAAACCCATCTCGGTTATCGGCGTGTCAATAACTCTTTTTTCGCCAAACTCTTCTAAAAGCCCCTGACTAACCTTATAAGCACCTTGATATTGGCCAACCTCTTCACCCATAAGAAAAATGGCTTCATCTTTTCTCATTTCTTCCGCCATAGCATCACGCAAAGCTTCTCTAACGGTAATCTCCATATCAAGCCTCCGCCACAACGTCAGTGTAAAGTTCTAAAGCATCTGGTTCCGAGCTGGATTTAGCAAACTCAACAGCCTCTAAAACAATCTCTTTAACTTCGCTATCAATCTTTTTAAATTCATCTTCAGAAGCAAGATTATTCTCAAGTATATAGCTTTTTACTTGGTCAATAGGGTCATTTTCCTGCCTAATTTTGCTTACTTCTTCTTTCGTGCGGTATTTGGCAGGATCGGACATAGAATGCCCTCGATAACGGTAAGTTTTCATTTCCAGAATATAAGGTCTTTGGTTTGCCCTGACTTCCTCAACAACTTTTTCACCCGTTTTTCGTATTTCCAGCAAATCCATACCATCAATAACTTTGCCCTTAATGCCATAAGCTTCACCACGATAATAAAGCTCGGTATTAGCAGAAGCTCTTTCAACAGAAGTTCCCATAGCATAACGGTTGTTTTCAACAATATAAACTATAGGCAGTCCCCACAAAGACGCCATATTAAAGGATTCATAAACCTGCCCTTGGTTGACAGCGCCATCACCCAAATAGCAAAAAGTTATTCCGCCGTCATTCTTATATTTATGAGCGAAGGCAAGCCCTGTACCGATAGGAACTTGAGCGCCAACGATACCATGCCCGCCAAAAAAATTCTTTTCGATACTGAACATATGCATAGAACCGCCCTTGCCTTTAGAATAACCATCTATCCGCCCTGTAAGCTCTGCCATAACGCCTCGGGCTTCCATTCCGCAAGCCAGCATATGTCCGTGATCTCTGTAACTTGTAATAACCGTATCTTGAGTTTTACGGCAAGACTGCATTCCAACAACAACCGCTTCCTGCCCAATGTATAAATGGCAAAAGCCACCTATCAGCCCCATACCATAGAGCTGCCCTGCTTTTTCTTCAAATCTTCGAATCAAAAGCATATCTCGGTAGTTGTTAATTAAATCTTTGAAACTAGATTCTTGATTGTTTTTGTTCAAAAAAAACCTCACATTCAAACTAACTAGGAAAAAAGCATAACATTACCTAAAAAAAATTGTAAGGCTAAAAAACAAAAAACAATTAACCAAAACAAGGTTAATTGTTATAAAACAGCTATTAACTATTTGAAATAATTAGTTATTATCCTCAATTATGACGAGTTCGTTTTCGCCTCTTAAATTAAGAATTTTCCTAGCACATTCATCTAGCATATCTAAATCAAGGCTTTCTGGAGAAAGATGAGCAACTTTTTTTTCTAAATCCTGCTTTTCTTTAGAAACATTTGTAGCGATTCTTTGGGTTTGAGCTAAATCCTGCCTTAATGCCAACCAACGAAAAAGCCCTCTATCGCCGCTCACAGCGTGATAACCAAAATAAACGAACATAACTCCGCAAAAAAACGGAGCAATTATGCTTCTTATTCTATTTTTTAGTTCGGCTAACAACTGCATTCTTCTTTTTCTCTTTAACTTACTTCGATTCGAGGATTGCAAATAAACCAAAAAAATTCAAACTTTTTTTCGCAAATTTAGTTTTAAAAAAATAATACCACAACGTTTATTAATATATTTTAAATATTATACCTTATTTAGTCTTGCGCTAGTTCTTGATCTTTAATCTTCCATTTAATTTTAGCTGTTTTCACCTCTTCCGATTCTGGATCAGCAAACTGCCAACCAAGACTTAAAAGTTTTTTAGCCGTAAGCTCATTTCCAAAAAGAGCCAAAGCTGTGCTGAGACCATTTAAACCGTGCCTAATATATTTGTCGTATTCTTCAAGGTACAAAGAAAAATTTTCATTAAGAGATATAAGAAAAAAAACGGGCAGAATTAAGAAAAAACAAAAACCTATGCTGTAAAGTTTCCTAAAAAACAATGGAATGCCAAAAAAGGTAGCAAAAAAGAGTATATCCCAACTAAGCCCTACTTTTACCTTTTTTACTTTTAACGTTTTAGGGTTATACATCTGAATTCTGATTGTTTTCATATCTCTCTTTCCATATAAAGAATTAAAACTAACTCTTATTCTAGAAGCATACGTTTAAAAAGTTCAAATTAAAAAACAAAAAAAAGGCGCTTTAATTTAATTAAAACGCCTTTTCTTATTAAACTTTGTTACAAGTTTTAATGACTAGCAGCCACAGCAACCACATTTTGATTTGCATTTCAAAATTGATTTACCTGCATAAACTGCGGAATTACCAAGTTCTTCTTCAATTCTGATTAATGAATTGTATTTTGCAATACGGTCAGATCTTGAAAGTGAACCAGTTTTAATTTGTCCACAGTTAGTTGCAACAGCAATATCTGCAATGGTTGCGTCTTCGGTTTCACCTGAACGGTGAGAAAGAACGCTGGTGTATTTAGCACGGTGTGCCATATTAACAGCTTCTAAGGTTTCGGTAAGAGTACCAATTTGGTTAACTTTAACAAGAATTGAATTAGCAATTCCTTTATCAATACCCATAATTAAACGTTTTGGATTGGTTACAAACAAATCATCACCAACGATTTGAATCTTGTTACCAAGAGATTCTGTCATTGCTGACCAGCCTTCCCAATCGTCTTCAGACATACCGTCTTCAATAGAGAAAATTGGATAGGTTGATACTAATTTTTCATAGTATTTAACCATTTCAGAGGAATTTAAGGTCTTGCCTTCGCCTTCCATTACATATTTACCGTCTTTGTAGAATTCAGAAGCAGCAGCATCAAGAGCGAGCATAATGTCTTCACCTGGCTTGTATCCAGCGCTTTCAATAGCTTGCATAATGAAAGTCAAAGCTTCATCTGCACTCTTAAGATTAGGAGCAAAACCACCTTCATCACCAACGTTAGTGTTGTGACCAGCAGCTTTAAGTTTTTTCTTTAATGATTGGAAAACTTCCGAACCCATACGTACAGCATCACGAATATTGCCAGCAGAAACAGGCATAATCATAAATTCTTGAATATCAATAGGGTTATCAGCGTGTTGACCACCGTTAAGAATGTTCATCATTGGCACAGGTAAAACATGAGCCATAGAGCCACCTACATAACGATAAAGAGGAAGTCCTGCTTCTTCAGCAGAAGCTTTAGCAACAGCTAAAGATACGCCAAGAATAGCATTAGCACCAAGACGACCTTTGTTTGGAGTACCGTCAAGAGCAATCATAGTTTGGTCGATTGCCATTTGATCGTCAGCTTCCATATCAATTAATTTATCAGCAAGTTCGCCGTTAACAGATTCAACAGCTTTAAGAACGCCTTTACCTAAATAACGTTTAGCATCGCCATCACGAAGTTCTACAGCTTCGTGGCTTCCTGTTGAAGCACCAGATGGAACAGCTGCTCTACCAAAAGCTCCAGATTCAAGAGTAACGTCAACTTCAACGGTTGGGGTGCCTCTTGAGTCAAGAATCTCACGACCTCTGATATCGATAATTGCAGACATTGTGTTTTTTCTCCTTAAAAAATTATATTGATTTAGTTATTTTAGTTATTTTATCCAAAGCTACAAGCGTTTTTAACAATGATTCCATTTCTTTTAAAGGAACCATATTTGCGCCATCGCTAGGAGCTGTGTCTGGATTTTCATGGGTTTCAATAAATACCGCAGCAACTCCCACTGCCACCGCAGCTCGAGCAAGAGGCGGAACAAACTCTCGTTTTCCTCCTGTCGAAGTTCCTTTTCCTCCAGGTTCTTGAACTGAATGCGTAGCATCAAAAACCACGGGATAGCCCGTAGAAGCCATTATGGGAAGCGAACGCATATCTGAAACCAGAGTATTATAACCGAAAGATGCACCTCTTTCAGTTAGAAGAATATTAAAATTATTGCAGCTCTCAACTTTAGCAACAATATTAGCCATATCCCAAGGGGCTAAAAATTGTCCTTTTTTTACATTAACAACTCTTCCTGTTGAAGCCGCAGCAAGAAGCAAGTCCGTTTGACGGCATAGGAAAGCAGGAATTTGAAGAATATCAACAACTTCAGAAACTTTTGTACATTGTTCAATTTCATGAACATCTGTAACAACTGGAACTTTAAATTTATCCTTAATTTCTTCAAAAACAGGAAGTGCTGCCGAAAGACCAACGCCCCTTTTCCCTGTAATAGAACTACGATTAGCCTTATCAAAAGATGTTTTATAAACAAAGGGTATGCCTAGCTTTTGTGTAAGCTCGTATAAAGCCGAAGCCATTTCTAAAGCGTGATTGCGGCTTTCCATCTGACAAGGACCTGCAATTAACGTAAAAGGAAGATCATTTCCTATTGTAATATTGCCTACGGATATATGCTTCATCTCAGTCATTTTTTAAACCATTCTTGAATTGTCAATCGCTGCTTTTATAAATGATCTAAACAAAGGATGCGGATCAAATGGTTTGGATTTAAGCTCTGGGTGAAATTGGACGCCGACGAACCAAGGATGTTCAGGAATTTCAACAATTTCAGGAAGTCTGCCATCTGGAGATTTGCCTGAAACCACCATACCACTTTTTGCTAATCCATCTTCATAATTTAGATTAACTTCATAACGATGACGATGTCTTTCTGAAATTTGTTTAGAACCATAAATTTCAAAAACTTTGGAATCTTTACTCAGAACACAATCATACGCACCAAGCCTCATTGTTCCGCCAAGATTACTTTTATCAGAACGTTTTTGAACGAAACCGCCCTGCTCCCATTCCGTCATCAGACCAACAACCGAATTATCGCACTTGCCAAATTCGCTTGAAGTTGCACTTTTATCCCCAACGACATTGCGCATATATTCAATAACTGCCATCTGCATACCAAAACAAATGCCAAAGAAAGGAATCTTGAGTTCACGAGCAATTTTTATCGCTGCAATTTTGCCTTCTGTTCCACGTTGACCAAAACCGCCTGGAACTAAAATGCCATTGGTGTTTTTCAAAAACTCTAAATTATCACTTTTTTCAAATTCCTCAGAGTCTATCCACTTGATATTGACTTTTACCTTATTAGCAATACCGCCATGCCTTAAAGCTTCTGCCAAAGATTTGTACGCATCAAGCAAAGAAGTATATTTTCCTGCCACAACGATATTAACTTCGCCCTCAGGAGCTCTGATATTGTTGACAATATTTTCCCATTTAGTTAAGTCCGGATTAGGGGCATCGTCCAGCCCAAAATAGTGACATACCCTGACATCAAGTCCTTCTTCGTGATATGCCGTCGGAACTTGATAAATAGTATCAACATCTTTTGCCATAATAACGTCTTTTTCATTGATATTACAGAAAAGGGCGATTTTTCTTCTCTCAGATTCTTCAATGTCTCTATCACAGCGGCATAAAAGCAAATCAGGCTGAATTCCAACAGACAAAAGCTCTTTTACCGAGTGCTGTGTTGGTTTGGTTTTAAGTTCGCCTGCGGTTGGAATATATGGCAAAAGGGTTAAATGCATAAACATTGCATTTCGACGACCAATATCATTAGCAAACTGTCTTATAGCTTCAAGAAAGGGCAAACTTTCAATATCGCCCACCGTTCCCCCTATTTCACACAAAACAAAATCTTCATCGTGTAAGTCAGAACGAACAAACTCTTTAATAGCATCAGTAACATGAGGAATAACTTGGATTGTTGCTCCTAAATAATCACCTTTACGTTCTTTAGCAATAACGTTGGAGTAAATTCTGCCTGTCGTTACATTGTCATTACGGCAAGAAGAAACACCTGTGAATCTTTCATAATGTCCTAAGTCTAAATCGGTCTCCGCACCATCATCTGTTACGAAAACCTCGCCATGCTGATAAGGGCTCATCGTACCTGGATCAACGTTAAGATATGGATCCAACTTGCGCAAACGAACTTTATAACCACGAGCTTGAAGCAATGCGCCAAGAGAAGCTGATGCCAGTCCCTTACCTAATGAAGAAACAACACCACCTGTAATAAATATAAACTTAGTCATCAAAAAAACCTGATTTTTAAACTTTATCTTAAATTATTCTGCGGATACTGGAGCAGCTGGAACCTCAACTGGAGCGACAGGAGCTTCGCTGCTTTGCTCTTGAGCTACAGGTTGATCCAAAACTGATTTAACCTCAACTACGGTCTGGCGAGACATTAGAGCTAAAGTTAAACTTGTTACCATAAAGATAACTCCAAAAATTGCGGTAAGCCTAGTCAAAATGTTGCCAGCACCTTTTGCAGTAACAAGTCCCATAGGACCACTGCCGCCGCCTAAACCGCTTAAAGCCCCACCTTCCGAACGCTGCAATAAAATTACAACAACCATCGCTAAGGCTACGAAAAGATGTATTACAATTAAAACTGTCTGCATTACTAAATTTCCTAAAATTTTAATTTTTGATAGTTATAAACTCTATAAACGACTTTTGGCAATAGCTATAAAATCATCTGCTTTTAAACTTGCGCCGCCAACCAATGCGCCGTCAACATTTGCAATGCTAAGCAATTCTTTAGCATTTGATGGTTTTACTGAACCACCATAAAGGAGTTGAAGCTTGTCTGCTTCTGCACCCATTTTTTCAACTGCAAATTTTCTAATGGCTGCGTGAACTTCTTCGACATCGGCATTTGTTGGGGTTTTACCCGTGCCGATTGCCCAAACTGGTTCATAAGCGATAACTGTATTTTCGCCATTAGATACGGCTGGAACAGATTTTTTAAACTGTTCTTCGCAAACATTAATTGTTTTGCCTGCATCTCTTTCAGCTTCGGTTTCACCAATACAAATAACAGCTTTCAATCCTTCTTTGATAGCAGCTTCAGCTTTAGCACAAATTAGCTCATTGCTTTCTTTGTGATAAGTTCTTCTTTCTGAGTGACCTAGAATAACATAATCACAACCTAAATCTTTAAGCATTTTAGCACTGATGTCTCCGGTATATGCTCCAGACTCGTTAGTATGGCAGTCTTGAGCACCAACACTAACGCCAGAACCTTTAACTGCATCTAAAACCTTGCTCAAAAGAGTAAATGGAGGACAAACCAACATTGAAGCTTTTTCACTTTGGTTCTGTGAATAAAATTGTGCAACTTCTTTGGCTAAAGATTCGCCATCTTTAGTTAAACCGTTCATTTTCCAGTTACCTGCTATTAAAGCTTTTCTCATCTATCTTTTCCTTTGCTATAAAATTTAGTATATTTTTTTAATTCTATATTGTTTAGCTTTGATTAAAAGGTTATACAACTAATAACCTTTTTTACAATAACTTTTATTTTTTTATAGTGAACAAACCTCATGCTTTCATTTTTCAGAAACATACAACACTCTATATTTATAAAAATTATTTTAGCGCTTACTGCCTTAAGTTTTATATCTTTGTTCGGCGTAAGCAGCTATTTAAGCCCAAATCCTGAGCAAGACACAGTTGTTGCTGTTGGCAGCACGCATATCTCTATTGGAGAGATAAGAAAAGATCTTAGCCAAGAGGTCCAACGTCTTAGCAATATGTACGGTGACAACGTTGATATGGAAGATGCTATTAAATCTGGTGTTTTAAACTCTTTAATCAAAAAACTTGTTTCCAGAACCGTTTTGGATAAAACCGCAGAAGATTTAGGAATCAGCATCAGCGATTCGTCTTTACGCAAAGAAACTTTTAATACTCCACTGTTCCATGGTAACAATGGCAGTTTTGATAAAGCTGTGTTTAATCAGATGCTGCGCTTATCTGGTATGTCTGAAAATCAATATTTTGAAACATTAAGAGGCGATATTGCTAGAAAACATCTGCTCTCTGGAGCCTATGCCAACCCAGAAGCACCAAAGATTCTTGCCGAAAATTTATATAAGTACCGTAAAGAGAAAAGAATTGTTGATATTATCAACATCAAAACTTCGAGCATTAACATCTCTGCAAAGCCGACCGCTGAGGAACTTCAGGATTATTATGAAAAGAACAAAGACAACTTTATGAACCCTGAATACCGCTCTCTAACAGCCATATGGTTATCACCAGCCAATATTGGAGCTAAAATAGAGGTAACAGACGCTGAAGCTAAAGAAATTTATGACAATGAAATCAGTGCTTATACGGTTCCTGAAGAACGCTACATCTTACAAATGGTTTTTGATGATGAAGAAACCGCATTAAAAGCACAAAAGATGCTTAACGATAAAAAAGACTTTCTTGATGTTGCCAAAGAGCTTGCCAATCAAAGCAAAGAAGACAGCGAGTTAGGCTGGATTACGACCGAAACTCTGCTGGCAGAAGCTACTGAACCTGTTTTTGCTGCGGCAAAAGGTGAAATTGTTGGCCCGATAAAATCCCAATTCGGCTATCACATTATGAAGGTCAACGACATTAAAGCTAAAGTTGTAACCCAATTTAAAGATGTTAAAGATCAAATAATATCTAACGTAAAAAATGAAAGAGCCCTAGACCGTCTTTATGATGACGCTCGAAACCTTGAAGATATTCTTGGAAAAGGTACATCTTTAGAAGATGCTGCCAAAACAGGGGGATATGAACTAATCACTCTTAAAAAAATTGATGACAAAGGCTTATCCGATAAAGGCTCCGAAATTAAAAGCAAAATTATTTCTCCTTTATTTTTAGAAAAAGCTTTTGAGCTAATGGACGGTGAAGACAGTCTCTTAATAGAAACTGACAACGGTATGTTTGTTGTTAGAGTTGATGAGGTTATTGCCGCTCAGCCTAAAGAGCTTAAAGAAATAAAAAACCAGATTTTAAATCTTTGGCAAGCCGATAAAAAAATAGAAGCAGCAAGAGATAAAGCTGGCAAAGTATTAGAAAGCCTAAATTCTGGAGAACTTGCTTCAGATGCCGCAAGAAAATTTGGTCTTTCTTATATTGTAAGTCCTGCATTTGTCAGAACAGAAACGGAAAAGCTGCCGCAGACTATTGTTGCTAGAAGCTTCATCTTAAATAAAGGCGAAAGCGCACTTGTTACAGTTGATAATGATTTTGCTGTAATTACTTTAAAGAACGTTATTGAAGCCGATCCTGCAAAAGATACCAAAGGCGTTGAGGAAATAGCTCAAACTATAGGCAGTAATATTGCCGAAGATTTAGGAAGCGCCTTAATTTCAGCTTTCAGCCAACAATATTCAATTAAAATAAAACAAGATAAGATTGATGAAACTTTTTAGGACTTTGCAATGAGTATTAACCCTGATTTTGAAAATTTTTGTAATGTATATAACAAAAAAGAATCTCAGGTTATCTGGCAAAGTTTAATTGCAGATCTCGAAACACCCGTGTCAGCTATGTTAAAAGCTGCCCAAGGTCTTCCTAACAGTTTTCTTTTGGAATCCGTTGAAGGCGGAGCTTTTAAAGGCAGGTATTCTTTTATAGGATTAGAACCTGATTTAATCTGGCGCTGTGAGGGCAATCAAGCCGAAATCAACCGTCAGGCTCTAAATGATAAAAATGCTTTTGTAAAAGTCAACGACAACAACGCCCTTGCTTCCTTAAGACAGCTAATCAAAGAAATTTATATTAACCTGCCCGCAAATCTGCCACCTATGTCAGCGGGATTGGTTGGATATATGACTTATGATGCGATAAGAATGATTGAGAAAATTCCTTGCAAGAATCCTGATGAAATTAACATTCCTGACAGCATTTTTATCCGTCCAACTATTACCATCGTTTTTGATAATATTGAAAATATTGTTCATATTGTAACCCCTGTTTACTATGATGAAAAGAATGATGCCAAGACAGCTTATGATAATGCTTTAAGCCGTTTATCAAAAACGGTTGTTAAACTTGATCAAAAGTTAGTTTCTCACCCTGAAGAAACCACAACAACTGAGATTGCTCCCCAATCGAATATGACATTGGAAGCTTTCAAAAATATGATTAATAAAGCAAAAGAATACATAAACGCTGGCGACATTTTTCAGGTTGTATTATCTCAACGTTTCAAAATTCCTTTTAACAAAAATCCTTTTGGACTTTATCGGGCATTACGCAGAACTAATCCATCTCCGTTTTTATTCTTTTTAAATTTTGATGATTTTGCGTTAATTGGTTCCAGTCCTGAAATTCTGGTAAGACTTCGGAATAAGAAAATAACTATCAGACCGATTGCAGGTACACGGAAAAGAGGACAAACACCTCAAGAAGACGCTTTCCTTGCTAAAGATTTACTGCAAGATGAAAAAGAGCTTGCTGAACATCTTATGCTGCTTGACTTAGGCAGGAATGATGTTGGAAGAGCTTCAAAAGTAGGAACTGTAAAAGTAACAGAGAAGATGATTATAGAATATTACTCTCACGTTATGCATATTGTTTCTAATGTCGAAGGTGAAATCAGAGAAGGTCTTGATGCCGTAGATGTTCTAATGGCAGGCTTTCCTGCTGGTACCGTAAGCGGCGCACCTAAAGTTCGCGCTATGGAAATTATTGATGAGCTAGAGAATATTAAACGCAGTTTCTATGCTGGAACTATCGGCTATATATCTGCTAATGGTGATATGGATACCTGCATTGCCTTGAGAACTTCGCTCGTTAAAAACAACACCATTTATGCCCAAGCTGGCGCAGGAATTGTTGCCGACAGCGATCCTGAAATGGAATATCAAGAAACAATCAATAAAGCGATGGCTCTAATAAAAGCTGCTAAAGAAGCTCTTTAATTATTTAACCTCAATTATTGCTGAAATAGAGCGTTTAGCCTTTGGTCATAATGTTTTATTTTGCCTGACAGCAAACGTCTGCCGACAGCCTTCTTTTAAAAAGCAAAAACAAAAATTTTTTTTATAATTTATTTAACTTCAGTTTCGGTTTCTTCTTCAACATCAGTTTTAACAAACTCTATTTCGCCCTTAACTATGATTAATTTAATCAGGGTCGGAATAGGAATTGTTGTTAATATTGAAAGGCAAACAATCGCATTAAAAAATCTAACATCGATCATTTGGAGTTGGAGAGCAACTGAAGCCGCCGCAAGAGTTGCCGATAACTGCGGCACGGTCATAAGCCCTGCACAAAGCCCTTTTTTGTTATCAAAACCTGATATTCTCATAGCAAGCCAGCCCGATACAACTTTGCTTGTTAACAATGCTGCTAGCGTTAACAATACTATTGCAAAATTTTCTTTTGCCGAAAACAAAATGGGAAGATCGGTTTTCATTCCTATGGATAAAAACAAAAACGGAATCAACATTCCATAGCCCATACCTTCAATTTTTTTGTGAAGAATTGAGCTATAATCGTGAAAGCCGTCGGTTCTTGTAAGCGCCATACCAGCAACGAAGGCGCCAACGATAACACTGATACCTAAAAGCTCACCAATAAGCACGACCACCATAACCCCAACTAGGAAAAAGGTTAATCGGCTGTCATCGTGAGGAGAAATTCTTTCAAAAACATATTTCCCTAGCTTAGGAAGTATCCAGATTGTAAGCCCAATGAATGCTGTAACAACGAGAATAAACAATGGAATAAAATAATTGCCTAAAAGTTTGGGATCAAGTTTATCAAATAAGGAAATACTGTTAGGAACATCACTTGTTATGCTTTGTCTTTTCATTTGAATACATACGGCAAGCAGAACTAAACTAACAATATCTGTAATTACCGTTGAAGCGAGAACACTTATACCAAATCTTGTCTTAACGACTTTTAGTTCCTTAATAATTGGGAAAACTAACCCGACAGCGTGTGAAGCAAACAACGAAGCATAAACAAGTTTACCGATATTATCTTTGGGCATAAATGCGCCATAAACAAAATAACCCGCAACCGCAGGAATAGCCAAAGTTAAAAAGCTTAACCAAAAAACAGCCTTTTTTTCACTTTTTATAATATCAACTTCAACTTCCATACCAGCCAGTGCCATCAGAAAAACCAAACCTAGGAGTCCAATAGAATCGATAATGAAATAAAAACTCTCGGTATCAGAACCACTTTCCATTATACGATTTAAAAATGATATTAAATCAAAAGCATTTGGACCTATTGCCATACCTATAAGCAAAATACAAACAACCGATGGAATATGTACCATTCTCGCTATTTGAGGAAGTATTGCTGATAAGGACATCAGGAAAAGAAAGATTAATAGAAAAGTCATACCTTCCATTTTTTTTATCCTTGTTCGTATTTCGTTGATTAAATTTATTAGTATTATATTCTAAACAAGTGTGAATAAAATAAAAAAAAGAACAGGAGCATAATTTAAGTGCTTAAAAATATTTTGGCGTCTATTGCCGCCTTACTCTTAGGCGTGTTTTTTGTAACAGTTGGGATTGGTCTTCTTAATACTTCTCTAAGCGTAAAAATGGAACAAGCTGGACTTGTCGTAACTGTTTCTGGTTTGGTTCAATCATGCTATTTTATCGGCTTAACTCTTGGTTCGATGTATAGCTATAAAATTATTGGAAGGGTAGGCTATATCCGGTCTTTTGCCGCTTTTGCCTCATTAGTTTCAGCCGTAACGTTAATCCACGGCTTTAGGGTTGAACCTTATTCTTGGGCGGGACTTCGTTTTGTTGAAGGTTTTTCTATTGCTGGACTTCTGACTTGTATCGAAAGCTGGCTCAACGTAGTCGCAGAAAACAAAACCCGTGGTCTTATTTTATCTTTTTACATGATTACCTATTATATAGGCATTGCGGTGGGACAATATCTTTTGACTACCCCAGATTCCTCTGGATTCACTTTTTATATTATGTCATCAATATTGCTTTCAATATCTTTGGTGCCTATTGTCCTAACAAAAGTTTCAGCTCCAGATATATCAAGTCCAGATCCACTGCCATTTAAAAAACTTTGGAAAATTTCTCCTATTGGGGTTATGGGTTGCATATCTTGCGGTCTCACAACTGGAGCTTTTTACAGCTTAGGAGCAACTTTTGCTTATAGCTCTGGTCTTAGCTTAAACCAAACATCATATTTTATGCTTGCAACAGTTTGTGGCGGTTTCCTCTTACAGTGGCCTATAGGAAAAATTTCTGATTATAAAGACCGAAGAATTATCTTGATTATCATAAGCGTTTTAGTTGCGATTATTTCTTTTGCTCTTATTCTCATAGGAGTTAATAATTTTGCTACTCTTTTATGGCTACTTGTGCTTTTTGGCGGCACACTTTTCTGCGTCTACCCAGTAAGTATTTCTTATGCCAACGACTTCATAAAAAAGGAAGAATCTGTCTCGGCAAGCGGCGGTTTGATGTTAGCGTATAGTGTTGGAGCTATAGGAGGACCAATAATAGCTTCATTATTTATGCGCTATCTTGGAAACAATGGTTTTTTCTGGCATATGGCTATTACTTCTTTGGGATTTGCAGGGCTTTGTTTTTATCGAATGTATTATGCTAAAAGAACGCCAGATGATACAACGGCATTTTATGCTCTGCCTCAATACACAACACCTGTTATGAGCGAATTAGATCCTCGTTCCGACGCCGTTATCGATAATGTAGAAACGTCTTCAACTAAAGAACTAGATAAAGAAGAACTTGTCTCAGCCAAGTCTTTAGATGACAATGAGGGAAACAACGAATCCAACAATAATGATGCCCTAGATACCAATTCTTCAAAGATTGAACTCCAAGAAAAAAAGAGTTCAACCAAGAAAAATAAAAAACCGAAAACTAAAAAACCTCAAAATAAGAGTTCTTCTAAAAAAACACGAAAAAAACTAACCAAAAAATAAAAAAATTATAAAAACAAGGAACAGCAAAAAAAGCCTGTTCCTTGCTTCATTATATGCACTAGTGTTTTAGCCAAACCTTATGACCACATAAAGCTTATAAAGCCTTTGCTCTATTAAACGTAATTAACAATCAAAAAATTTATATGATGCTCATATCAGAACGATGATGATATGCCGCAACTAAGATACCGACCAAGCTAGCCTTATGAAGCTTAATAATTTAGCATATATATCCAAGTAAAAATGAATTTGCTAATCAAAAGCACTACAAGTTTTTGCTTTTTAAGAACTCTTAAAAAAATGGGCTCGATTTGCCTCAAGATAAAATAAGGCAAAAAAAAACCAGACTGCTAAAAAGCTATCTGGATTCTTTAAATTAAATGGCGGGAGCGACGGGGCTCGAACCCGCGACCTACGGCGTGACAGGCCGTCACTCTAACCAATCTGAGCTACGCCCCCGCATTGGTTTAAAATATATAGCAATTAAACTAATTACTTGGCAAGAGTTTTTTTTAAAAAAAACAAAAAAATTATCTTCCCATCTGCTTCTTAATTGCCTCGGCAACAACAGCCTTTTTAGCTTGTCCTTTTTTTACCTTTGTTTTGTATGCTTCAATAACTTTTTTAACATTACTAAGATGTTCATCTCTGTTCTCAACATTGGCTTCTGCACTGCGTTCAGTTCGGCGAAAAGGAACGCCGCCCTTGCCCCTTGAAGGCTTCTGCTCAACAACAGCTTCTTCCGCTTCCCACTTGCTTCCTTCTTTTTTATTAGAAATAACCCAATTAGGAGTTTTAACTTCATATAATTCTAAGCCTTTATCAGTAAGCTTAAATGTCATTCCATTTAATGGGACAGATGAAACATTAAAGCCTGCTGCAGTCATAGTCTCTACAAAGCTTTGTCCTCTATCCTGATGACAATGAGTTGGAGCTATCATTTTGGCTTTGGTAAGATTAGCAAACACAAGCATATCTTCTTTTTGAGCGTGACCACTGCCTGAAATGTTCTCAAAATCCTGCGATGTTATAATTTCGGCACCAAACTTAGCCGCATTCTTGCGCATTTCATCAGAAACATGGCGAGACTCAACTAAAATCAAGGCATTTTTTTCAACTTCAAAAGGAGCTTTTTTCCCTGCCAATGCTTTATCTAAATAAGAACTCTCTCGATAACTTCCAGAAGTTACAATCATTTTCTTATCAGAAGACGTTGTTTTGGCTTTTAATGATTTAACATCACAAAGAGAGAGCTTGCCGCCAAATGTAATATCATAGCCAGCCTTTTTTAGCCCTCTAAGATGCGATATTTGATAAGGCGTTCCAGCATTAACAACCGTTCTGCCACAACTCCCTCCTGCTCTAAAAATAGAAGCATATCTTTCCATATGACCACCAGAAGCGGCGACAATAACCTGACGTCCCTCGGCTTTTTTGATTAATTCAAAATACGCCTTTTCAATTTTTTCTTCTTCTCTAGCGTAGCCTTTTTGGAACACCGTCGTAGCATCGGCAACCATAGCATCAACGCCTTCTTTGCCGATTTCCTCTAAACGTTTTAAATCTGATCCCTTACCCAGTTTAGTGGTTTGATCAACTTTAAAATCACCCGTATGGAACATATTGCCTTTTTCTGTTTTGATAAAGAAACCAAAAGCATCAGGAACCGAATGGCTGACAGATACTGCCTCTAAAGACATTTTTCCGATTTTAATTTTGGAACCAGCATCAATTTTTTCAATTTTAGGCCATTTTTTGAGAGGAATCTTTTTATCAGCAAAAGATCTTTTAAGCATTGATATTGTAAAACTGCCCGCATAAATTGGAGGCAGGTCATAACCGAGTTTTACATATTCCGCAACCGCACCAATATGATCAATATGGGCGTGAGTAAGTAATATAGCTCCAGCTTTTTTCTCTTTTATAAGGTCTCGAACATCCGCAAAAGCGGCCTCAGCTTTGTCTTTTCCTAAACCGTCATAATTATCGAAAATACCAAGATCAATAATAACACCGTCATCCTGAGACTTCCCTTCTTTATCAGATGTAACGACGTTGTAGTAATGGCAGTTGCCACTAAATTGATCAATATTGTTACCACCAAGCGGAGTCCAAAATAAGCCTTCTTTATTATTATCTTTTGCCATATCAAAACCCTTTTTTAGTTATTCCTAAGCATAAGCATCAAACATACTATCGTCATAACCTGTGCCATCTGCGATTTGTGCCCAAAGATTAACTATAGCATCTATCACGTCCATATCTTCGGGTCTATCAGTACCCTCAAAATCTTCTAATGAATGAACAAGCTCTATGACTTCATCGTCTGTAATATTTACTAAATCTACCTCTTGATATCTTTCAGCAAGAGCATCCGCTATTTTGTCGTAATCTTCCCAAGTTATTTTCATAATATATCCTTAAATATTATAGAGTTATATTTTAGTTTGTTTTGTCTAATTGTCAAATAAATTCTACAAGTCTGAATTAACTTAAGCCTTTTGAAAAAACAGGCATAAAAAAATCAGTTTAACTAGATTTTATTTACCTAAAAACCCTTAGTCAAACTGATTTCTTTAAATTGCTTAACAAATTTTATTTGTTGATTAATCTAACCGTATCTTTTGCTATTAAAAGCTCTTCATCTGTTGGAACAACCATTGCCTTAACTTTAGAATTTTTGGTGCTAATGAATGTTGTGCCTCTAGTATTATTAGCTTCTTTATCAAGCTCTAAACCGATATAGCTGAAGTTTTCCAACACTTTTTCTCTAAGAAGCGGGCTGTTTTCTCCAACCCCTGCTGTAAATAATATGACATCAACACCATTCATAGCAGCACAATAAGCTCCTATATATTTTACAATGTGGTAGATATACATATCAAAAGCTTCAACATCTTCTTTCTTTCCTTCGAAATAACCATTTTCGACATCTCGCATATCACTGTGACCAGCAATAGCAAGCATACCGCTTTGTTTATTAAGAAGATTGTTTACTTCATCAACGCTGAGCCCTTGTGTCTTCATTATGTGGAGAGGAATGTAAGGGTCAATATCACCAGCACGAGTTCCCATCATTAAACCTGCAAGCGGAGTAAGCCCCATTGAGGTATCAAGAACTTTACCATCTTGAAATGCCGCCAAAGATGCGCCATTTCCGATATGACAAGAAATAAGTTTTATATCTTTTAAAGGCGTACCTAATATCTCGGCAGCTTTGCTAGAAACAAAAGAATGCGATGTGCCATGGAAGCCATAACGTCTAATTTTGTGTTTGGTATATTGCTCCATAGGAAGCGGATATAAATAAGCTTTTGGAGGCATACTTTGATGAACAGCCGTATCAAAAACTGCAACTTGAGGAACAGACGGCATAATTTCTTTTATAGCATCAATTCCCATTAAATTAGCAGGATTATGTAAAGGTCCTAAAACGATATTGTCTTTAATAGCCTTCTCAACTTTTTCGTTTACTAAAGCGGACTCTGTAAAATCACTGCCTCCGTGAAGAACTCTATGCCCCACACCAATTATTTCTGAAATATCTTTAAGAACCCCGCAGACAGGATCCACTAAAAGCTTCATAATTTCATCAATAGCATCTTTATGCGTCGGCAGAGGCATCTCTTTTTTTACGGTGTCTTTGCCAACAGGAGAATGTTTTAGAAATGAACCAGAAATAGCAATTCTTTCTGCTCCACCGCTAGCTATAGATTTATATTCGTTTGCGGCTACATCATAAAGCTTATATTTAATAGAAGATGAACCGGAATTTAGAACAAGAATTTTCATTTTAAAACTAACCTTTATTTCTTAGCTTGAATAGCAGTAATAGCTGCAACACCGACAATATCGTCAGGTTTACAACCACGAGATAGATCATTAACAGGTTTTGCTAACCCCTGAAGAACAGGACCATAAGCTTCGGCTCCACCTAGGCGTTGAACCAATTTATAACCAATGTTGCCGGCATTCAAATCTGGGAAAATCAAAACTCTAGCTTCACCTTTTATCGGACTGTCTGGACATTTTGATTTTGCAACTTCTGGCACGATTGCCGCATCAAGCTGTAATTCACCATCAAGAATTATAGGAAGATCAGCATAATCTTTTGCTAATTTTTCTTTAGCTATTTTGGTTGCATTAGCAACTTTAGTAACCATAGGACTAGATGCTGAACCATACGTAGAGTAAGATAACATCGCAACCTTAGGAGCAATGCCAAATTTCATTGCAGACAAAGCACTTTCTACAGCGATTGCTGCTAAAGTTTCTTCGTCAGGATTTTCAACCAAACCATTATCGGCAAAGAAATACGGCTCTCCATTACATATCATAATAAAGAAAGCTGATACAGATTGTCCCTTTTTAGCTGATTTGATTATCTGAAGAGCTGGCCTAACGGTATCAGCTGTTGACTGAATAGCTCCAGAAACTAGTCCATCTGCCATATTGTCATGAACCATCATTGTTGCAAAGTAGTTAAAGGTTTTGACCATTGCCGCAGCTTTTTCTTCTGTCATACCTTTGTCTTTGCGCATCTCATACAGTTCTGATGCAAACCTTTGCTGCAACTCTGAGGTTTCAGGATTAATTATTTGAATTTCAGATAAGTTATAGCTTTTTTGTTTAAAGTAATCGGTAATCTTTTTTTCGTCACCAAGCAAAATTACCTTAGCAATTTTCTTGGCCATTATTGTATTAGCAGCTTCGAGGACCCTTTCATCTTTGCCTTCTGGGAGAACGATAGTCGCATTAGCACTTTTTGCTTTTTCAAAAAGTGAGTTCATAAAGTTATTATTGACCATTATTTGTTGTCCACGTTTGAATTAAAAACTAAAAATTTCGACAATGGGTAATTACTAACAACAACAATCATAATTGTCCAATAATTTATCATAAAAAAAACGAAAAACGCACAAGAGCAAGCTCCCAATATTAACTATGTTTGTTGCAGAATAATTGTTTGTCTTTCCACAAAAAAATAAGCCGCCCTTCCCCCCAGAAAAGACGGCTTACCCCCCCTTTTTATTTACTGTTTATTTTACAACAGAAATTCTATCTTTATTGCAGGCTGAATAGCGATAATCATCAGCCATATCAATCAATTTATTAGCAATATCCTCTAGAATATCCGCGGCTAAAACAGCATTTTTCTTATTAGTCGGAACGACATTATTCTCTAAAAATTTATAAATATTAATTATCAAAAAATAGAGATCTTTTTCAGTATTTTGCAGGTGTACTAAGTAATCTTCAATAAATTCATCTTGCGAGTGCAATTTCTTTTTCTTACAAATCTTCTTTTTATTAGATAGCTCTATACCATGAATTTTATGCGCCAGAATTTTACTTTCTACAGCCTCAAATTTATGTTTCAGCGTAATTAGACTCATCATAGCTTCTTTGATATTTCTCTCACGCTCTTCATTTTGAGTGTTTTGAATTGTATAAGCTTTCATAGCGACATCAACTGAAAGCTTCGCACAACAAAGTGTTTCTTCTTCTAAGTCATACTCCATAACTTTATCTAAAGGCTCAGATATGACTGTCAGTTTCTTATTTAAAAATGGAATAAGATAAGGCTTACCACCAGTTTCCTTATTCCATAACAAATCCAAATCTAAAAGCTGCTTAGCATTTGGCAAATAATCATCTGAGGCATTAGACCAACGCAAAATTGTGGTCTTAGATACTCCTATCCTCTCTGCTATTGCTTCTGCCCCCAAACTCTCAACCATAATACCGACCTGCCCTGAAATATTCATTACATCAACATCTTGGCGTAAATTAGTCTTTGGTCCTTCTTTTTTTATTACTGATGTTTTTCTCATAATTTTAAAGACTCCTAAAAAAACGTTTTTTTAATTAACTTTCCAAACCCCATTCACCTTCGGGAAGATTTATGGTTTTAATGTCGCAAGAATGGTCTATAGGACTGCTTGATGGCGACAAAATGCCGACAACAGGAAAATAAATATGACTATCATTTTCAGAAAATTTTTCAGGTCTGTTTTCTATAATTTCAAAGCCAAGCCGGCGCCAAATTGCCGTAACACGTTCTTCCGCATAACCGTAGACACGCAAGTATCCTTTATTGCGGCACAACTCAACGGCATATCTAGCCAGCCGCCTAAGTACAGAAAAATTGCGATGTTTTTTTAAAACAGCCATTCTTTCCAACTTAGCGAAATCATAAAACCATCTAATCCGCATTACCCCGATAGGTTCGCCATTAATGCTTGCTAAAATATGTGTGGCACATAAGTCATTGCCATCAAACTCTTCCATATAATAGGAACCTTGTTCCCCCATAAAAACTGCGGCTCTAATAGCTAAGGCTTGCTGCATTTCATCAAAACTATGAACTACACTAATTTTTATATCATCTACTTTGTCTATCATAAGCCGACCCTTTATATATCAATAATTGTTGTCGTTTTTATATTTCTATATTATTTTAAAAGGGCTTCTAAATAATCAGTAGATAGTAGGAAACTAATATGCAAAAATGCATAACAGCTGCCAGCGCTAATGATGCCATTAATTTTTGGGACGATGCCCGCTTATTCCTTGCGGCGGCAGAAGCTGGTAATTTTTCAACCGCAGCCAAAGTTCTTGGAATAAATCAGTCATCAATAAGCCGGCGCATAGCTTATCTAGAACAACGAATTGGAACTGTTTTGTTTTCCAGATCTAGAAGAGGAGCAGAGCTAACAGAAGCTGGCGTTTCCTTATTGGCATCAGCTAAAGCTATGCAGATTGCAGCCAAAGAATGGAATCGTCATTTGATGGGAGCAAGCCAAGAATTATCTGGCGTTGTCCAGATTTCGGCAAGTGAAGGCGTTGTTTCATATCTTTTAATGCCTATGCTGGCATCTTTTATGCAAAAATATTCTCAAATCAGTATTCAGTTTATCACGAATGATGAGGACGACGTAAATATTACCCTTCTGGCAGAAAAACCAAACGGCATTCCCGCAGAAGGGCGACGTCTTAAAGTTATGCGCTTAGGACGTATGAATTTTGTTCCTTTTGCAGGACAAGCATATATTGACCTTATCAAAAAAAATGGCAAAGAACTCCCGACAACAAAAGACGAATTAAAAGAACACCCTTTGGTGCATCATAAAATTTATGACCAAGATGCCGGTATGATTTTATGGAATCAAATAGTTAAACAGCGGCTTCCTAAAGAACCTGCGGTAACAAAAGTTGACACGACAAGTGCGCTGCATCAATCAATCAGAATGGGACTAGGAATCGGAATGCTGCCAACTTATGCCCTAGAAATTGACAACACCTTGCATCGCCTAGACATAAATTTAGGATCGATGGCAACTGATTTCTGGCTCTCTTCCCACGAGGACAGCTTAAAAAGCCCTAAAGTTAGAGCCGTTTTTGATTATTTAGCTGAAGTTTTTGCAGATATTCGCAAACGCAACTGGTTTTATGATTAGATAAATTATATTTTTTCACTTAAAGCCTATTGATTTTATATAGCTAGAACCCATTTTGATTTATTTATGCTGGAGTCATAACGGTTTTTAATTGGATTAATCAAACTAATTTAGTCGCAAAGCTTTTTGCTATTTTAAAGCATATTTCATTTAGCTGTGTCCATTATGACGAAACCAAAAAGCCCTGATGTCAAAAATCTTTTTGTAGGCATATTATAGCTATGTCAAAAAAATTGCCGGACAAGCCAAGCTTTTTGGTCGTCCCTTTGGGGTTTCCTCTTGGCAGGCACTAGAACTTACGTTGTGTCTCTTGACCGTATATTTATAAATACTATCCGCGAGACACTCCTTGCAGATTGTCTCGTCTGTTGAGAAACTTAAATTGCGTACAATTAAATGAGATATGCTCTAAGCCAGCTTTTACCTTAAAATATAAGGAATTAAATATTGCCCAGTATAACTTTCTTTACTTTTTATAATCTCTTCTGGTCTGCCTTCTGCAATAATTCGACCACCTTTGTCTCCTCCCTCAGGGCCAATATCAATAATCCAGTCTGCGGTTTTTATAACATCTAAATTATGCTCAATAACAACAACGGTGTTTCCTTGATCCACTAAGGCGTGCAAGACTTCTAAAAGTTTCTCAATATCAGCAAAATGAAGCCCAGTTGTCGGTTCATCTAAAATATAAATAGTTTTACCTGTCGAGCGTTTAGAAAGCTCTTTAGCTAACTTAATTCTCTGGGCTTCACCACCAGACAACGTATTAGCCTGCTGCCCAAGCTTTATATAGCCCATTCCAACCTTTTGTAAGAGTTCCAGCTTGCTCATAATTGAAGGAATGGCACTAAAGAAGACCGCGGCTTCATCTACCGTCATAGCTAAAACATCAGCGATATTTTTGCCTTTCCACGTAATTTCTAACGTTTCACGATTAAATCGCTGCCCCTTACAAACATCACATTCCACATAAACATCTGGTAAAAAATGCATTTCAATTTTAATAACGCCATCACCAGAACAAGCTTCACACCGCCCGCCTTTAACATTAAAAGAAAACCTTCCTGGTTTATATCCTCTGGCTTTTGCTTCAGGAAGTGCCGCAAACCATTCTCTAATCGGAGTAAACAACCCCGTATAAGTCGCTGGATTAGAGCGGGGTGTTCTTCCAATAGGTGATTGATCTATATCAATAATTTTATCAATATTTTCACTGCCGACTATTTCTGCGCAATGCTCTAAACCTTTTGTGTGACGGTTTATTTTCGCTAAATTTTTATAAAGCGTCTCAATGATTAAAGATGACTTTCCACCACCAGAAACCCCTGTTACACAAGTAAATGTCCCCAAATGAAAATTAGCAGTTACATCTTTGAGATTATTAGCATTAGCACCCTTCAAGATTAACTTTTTACCATTGCCTTTTCTTCTTTTTTCAGGAATAGGGATATTCTTTTTACCGCTCACATACTGTCCTGTTAGCGAATTTTCATCATTCAAAACCGTTTGAACATCACCTTTAGAAACAATCGTCCCGCCATTGACTCCTGCGCCTTTGCCCATATCAATTAGATAATCAGCAGCTAAGATGGCTTCGCTGTCGTGTTCCACAACAATAACGGTATTTCCTGTATCCCGAAGTTTAGTTAAGGTCTTAAGAAGCCTTGTATTATCTCGCTGGTGCAGCCCTATCGACGGTTCATCTAAAACATAAATAACATTGGTTAAACCTGAGCCAATCTGCGATGCCAAACGAATTCTTTGACTCTCTCCGCCAGATAAGGTTCCCGATGCCCTTGAAAGAGTCAAATACTCCAACCCGACATTGCATAGGAAATCCAGTCTTTCATTAATTTCATTAAGTATCTTAGTCGCTATCTCCTGTTTTTTCGGGGTAAGTTTTGTTAAAACATCTGAAAACCATTCTTTGGACTGTAAGATAGAACTTTCTGCGGCTTCACTAATGTTAAGCCCGCCAATCTTAACAGCTAAAGCCTCTGGTTTTAGACGCATACCACAGCAAGCAGAACAAGGCGTGCTGGTTTGATACTTTGAAAACTCCTCCCTTATCCACGCAGAATCTGTTTCAAGAAATCGCCGTTCCATATTAGGGATAACACCTTCAAAAGGACGCTTATCTGTTAATTTTCTAAGCCCATTATCAATAACAAGTTCAATCTTTTCATTTTTAGAACCATATAAAATAGTGTTCTTCAATTTTTCAGGAAGTTCTTTAAATGGGGTATGAACATCTGAGCCAAAATGAGCACAAACACTCTGCATTGTCTGCAAATGATAATGAGATGTTGTTCCCGAAAACGGAGCAATCGCGCCTTGTGCGATTGATAAACTATCATCAGGCACAATCAAGTCTGGGTCAATTTTTAATTCAACCCCAAGCCCGCCGCAAACAGGGCAAGCCCCATAAGGATTATTAAATGAAAAAAGTCTAGGCTCAATCTCTTCAATGGTAAATCCAGATACCGGACAGGCAAACTTTTCTGAAAAAATAATGCTGTCTCCTCCTGAAAGAGGCTCAATTACAGCCAAGCCATCAGCTAAATGAAGCGCTGTTTCAAAAGATTCTGCAAGCCTGCTCTTGATTTCATCTTTAACGACAATACGGTCTACCACCACAGATATTTCGTGCTTTATGTTTTTATCAAGTTGTGGCGTTTCTGATATTTCATAAACCTCACCATCAATTTTTACTCTTTGAAAGCCTTTTTTCTGTAAATCCTGCAGTTCTTTACGATATTCACCTTTTCGACCACGAACAATCGGAGCCAACAACAAAAGTTTATTACCTTCTTCAAGCTCTAACGTCCGATCTACCATTTGAGATATGGTCTGGGTTTCAATAGGGAGTCCTGTTGCTGGGGAATATGGAGTTCCAACTCTTGCCCACAAAAGGCGCATATAATCATAAATTTCTGTGACGGTTCCAACGGTTGACCTAGGGTTTTTTGAAGTTGTTTTCTGTTCGATAGAAATAGCTGGTGATAAGCCCTCTATCGAGTCTACATCAGGCTTATTCATAATTTCTAAAAATTGCCGAGCATATGCTGATAAACTTTCAACATAACGACGCTGTCCTTCAGCATAAATGGTATCGAATGCAAGGGACGATTTTCCTGAACCCGAAAGCCCCGTAATAACAACAAGTTTTTCTTTCGGTATATCTACAGAAACATTCTTAAGGTTGTGTTCTTTTGCACCTCTGATTTTTATTTTTGATACCATTGTTTTTTTCCTGTATATTTCTTTGTATCTTTATTTTTGATAGAATAAAACGAGAACATCTTTTATACAATAGTTAATTAAATGAAGCATTCACTTTTTTTTATAATTTTAAATTTAGCTTTGCTTTTCTCTGTTTTTGCTAAAGCAGAAGATGATTCGCAGGGGACAAAGACAAAAGAGCAACCGCAGCTTTTAAAAGTAGAAGAGCAAGCTAGTATCTCCCAAACAGAGGAACCGTCACAAGAGGATTATCTTGTAATTGCTGATATCGCTGCCTTCAAAGGCAAAACCAGCGTATACGGTGAGCAAATGAGACAAGGCATCAGATTTGGAGTGAAAGCTGTTAATGAGGCTGGCGGTATTAAAGGGAAAAAAATTAAGCTTCTAAGCTATGATGACGGCTGCGATCCAACTGAATCTGAAAAAATGGCCAATATAATCGTTGCCAGCGACGGCAAAAATTCCAAAGAAAAGGTTCTTATGGCTATTGGACATACGTGTATTGCCTCAACTCAAATTGCAATGCCCATTTATGCTAAAGCTGATATGCTCCATTTTGTCCCCTCTTATATTGATAACCTTGAAGATTTGGACAGCAAAAAGATATTTGTTATGGGAGCCAATATTGAACGAAGAGCAGGAACCGCCTCTTCTTTTTTAAAAAACACCTACCCCGATGATAATATCGCTGTTATTTATGATGACAATACCAGCTCGGAAAAAATTGCTAATTTTGTAAATGATGATTTTAATAAAAATATAAACAAACCAGTTTATTTTGCCTCATTTCTATCTGGGAAAACGGATTACACCGCCTTAATCAATGAACTATCGCAAAAAAATATTAATGTTGTCTACCTTGCAACCAGCTTATTTGATGCCCAAAATATTCTCAATCAAATGAAAGGTAAAAATTTTAAAGCTGTTTATCTTTCATCTAACCCACTTTTTAATGACGGCAGTTTTAATCCCGACTTTGATGGACGTATCTTTTTTTCTTTTATGCCCGATGCCAGAAAAATCCCTGAAGCAAGCTTTGCTGTCTCCAGATTTAGAGTTTCGGGAATCGAACCAGAAGGCTTAACACTGTACGCCCTAGCTGCGCTGGAAGCCTTTACTAAAGCTTATAGCTTATCCAAAATAAAAAACATCAAAGACATAGCCAATATCTTAAAAAATAAAGAATTTGAAACTTGTGTAGGAAAAATTGGATTTAACATTTCGGGTGAAATTACTGGAGTTATGCCTTCAGTTTATGAATGGAAAAACAATAATTATACAGAAGTTGCGGAAAACTTTTAAAACTAGTTTCCATTTTTTAATTAAAACGTTTATGTTAGTCCCTATAATGTTATTACGAACGAAAGGATTATTTTATGGCAGGCAGTGTTAATAAAGTTATTTTGTTAGGAAATTTAGGCAGAGACCCTGAAGTTAGACATAGCCAAAACGGTTCTAAGATTGTGAATCTTTCTATTGCAACCTCAGAAACCTGGAAAGATCGCCAATCGGGAGAAAGAAAAGAAAAAACTGAATGGCATCGCGTTGTTATCTTCAATCCTAACTTAGCTGAAGTTGCCGAACGCTATCTAAAAAAAGGATCTAAAGTTTATCTTGAAGGCTCTCTTCAAACCAGAAAATGGACCGACGCCAGTGGGCAGGATAAATATTCTACCGAAATAGTATTACAAAATTATCGTGGAGACCTTACTCTGCTTGACAACAGATCCATGGACGAAGGTTCATCTTCTTATTCAGCAGCGCCATCATCTTATGACGATTCTCAAGCTTCTGGAGGCAGTGGCTGGGACGCTCCGCCACCTGACTTTGATGATGACATTCCGTTTTAAATACTTTTTTATTACGCTTACCAAGATCGTTTAACAGATTGTATTTCTGCTAAACATTTGTCCTATTTGAATATCTTTGGGAATTTTTAAAGTGACCGATACTTCTATTAACCAATCTGGAATTGGAAATGTAACAATTATTGATGAAATGAAGCGCTCTTACCTTGATTATGCTATGAGCGTAATCATTTCTAGAGCTTTGCCTGATGTTAGAGATGGTTTAAAACCAGTTCACCGGCGCATCATTTATTCTATGAATGAAAATGGCTACGAATATAATAAGCCTTTTCGTAAATCGGCAAGAATCGTCGGTGATGTTATGGGTAAATATCACCCTCACGGTGACGCTGCAATTTACGATGCCATGGTTCGTATGGCTCAAGATTTCTCTATGCGCCTTCCTTTAGTTCAAGGACAAGGTAACTTTGGTTCTATGGACGGTGACAAAGCCGCCGCAATGCGTTATACCGAAGCTAGACTGCAAAAAGTTACAAGCTTTCTGGTTGATGACATTGATAAAGAAACCGTCGATTTTCAGCCAAACTACGATGAAACAGTCAAAGAACCTGCTGTTCTTCCTGCTAAATTCCCTAACCTTTTAGTCAATGGTGCCAGCGGTATTGCCGTTGGTATGGCAACCAATATACCTCCTCACAACCTTGGGGAAGTTATTGATGCTTGCTGTGCATATATTGATAACCCAGAAATAACAACAGAACAAATCTGTGAAATTGTTAAAGGCCCTGACTTCCCTACTGGCGGTATTATTCTTGGCTCAAGAGGAATCAGAGAAGCTTTCTTCACAGGCAAAGGTTCTATTGTTATTCGAGGCAAATGTCATATCGAAGAAATTAGAAAAGATAGGTTTGCTATTGTTGCAACCGAAATTCCTTACCAAGTTAATAAAGCTGCTATGATTACTAAAATGGCAGAATTAGTACGAGAAAAGAAAATTGAAGGTATTGCCGATCTTAGAGATGAATCTGACCGTCAAGGTGTTAGAGTCGTTGTTGAAATTAAACGAGATTTTCAGCCTGATGTTGTTTTAAATCAGCTCTATAAGTTTTCACCTTTACAATCAAGTTTTGGCGTTAATATGCTCGCTCTTTCAGGCGGCCGTCCAATTCAAATGAATCTTCTTGATATTATTAAAGCCTTCATAAATTTCCGTGAAGAAGTTATTAGAAGAAGAACCATATTTGAGTTAGATAAAGCAAGAGCTAGAGCTCATATTTTGGTTGGTTTGGCTATCGCTGTAACTAATCTTGATCCTGTTATCAAAATTATTAAAGAATCATCAAATCCAACTGTTGCTAAAGATAAATTAATGGCAAACGCTTGGGACGCTAGAGACGTTGAACCTTTAATCAAATTGATTGATGAACCTGAACATATTGTTATTGATGGCAAGTATTCTCTTTCTGAAACTCAAGCCAAAGCTATTTTGGATTTAAGACTCCACCGCTTAACAGGTTTAGAACGCGAGAAAATTCAAAGCGAATTACAAGTAATCGGTGAGCAAATCAAAGAATATTTAAGCATTCTTTCTTCTCGTGAACGAGTCTTTGATATTATGCGCACTGAATTAACGGAAATAAGAACAGCCTTTGCAACCCCAAGAAAAACTGAAATTGAAGATATTGAATTTGAGCAAGACCTTGAAGCATTGATTCAACGTGAAGAAATGGTTGTTACGGTTACCAATACCGGATACATAAAACGTGTTCCGCTGTCATCTTACCGCGCTCAAAAACGTGGTGGCAAAGGCAAATCTGGAATGACAACTAAAGAAGAAGATTATGTTTCTAGGTTATTTATTGCTAATACTCATACCCCTGTTCTATTCTTCTCTTCACGAGGCATCGTTTACAAACTGAAAGTTTACAAACTGCCGCTTGGTTCACCTCAATCAAAAGGCAAACCGTTTATTAACCTTCTGCCTTTACAAGAAGGAGAAACCATTAGCACGATTATGTCTCTGCCTGAAGATGAAGCCTCATGCAATGATATGTTTGTAATGCTTGCAACTTCGACTGGAACAGTTAGAAGAAACAGCTTGGCTGACTTTGTAAATGTTATGGCCAACGGCAAAATAGCTATGAAGCTCGACGATAATGACCGTTTAATAAACGTTTTAACCTGTAGTGAAGATGATGATGTCTTTATCACAACCAAAAACGGAAAGTGCATAAGATTCCCAGTTAAAGATATTCGAGTCTTTGTTGGTCGTAACTCAACAGGTGTTAGAGCAATAAGATTGTCAGGTGATGACGTTGTTGTGAATATGTCGTTGTTAAAACATATTGATTTTGATACGCCCAAACGTGATGAATACTTAAAGGTCTCAAGTGCCTTAAAGCGTAATTCTTCAGATAACGAAACTAGCGCGACATCTGCTAAAGAAACAGGCCTGTTAAATCTCCTAACTGAAGAAGAATTTAACAATATGGCTGAAAATGAAGAGTTTATTTTATCCGTAACGTCAACAGGATATGGCAAACGCTCGTCATCTTATGAATACCGTGTAACTGGCAGAGGTGGTCAAGGTATTGCAAACATTGAAATGTCTGAACGTAACAAAGATGTTGTGGCATCTTTCCCTATTAAAGACAGCCATCAGATTATGCTGGTTACAGATTCTGGGAAATTAATAAGAATGCCAGTTGATAACATCAGAGTCGCAGGAAGAAAAACACAAGGCGTTATTCTTTTTAGAACGAGCGATGATGAAAATGTTGTTTCCGCAACATGGATTGAAGAAACAGAAGATGAAGACAGCGATAACGAGATGCCAATTGCTGTAGAAAATGAAGATTCTTCAAACTCTGATGAACCTAAAGATGAAAACATTATTGATGATGAATCTAATTTTTAGAAAAAGATGATACTATGAGTATAAAAATAGCTGTTTACCCTGGTACTTTTGACCCGATTACAAATGGTCATATTGATATTATCACCAGAGCTTGTAAGTTAGTCGATAAACTTATCGTTGGTGTCGCCGTTAATGTATCAAAAACACCTCTTTTCTCCACAGAAGAGAGGATTGATATGATTAGACAAGAATTGTCTCAAATTGAATTTGGAAAAGACGATGGGGAAGTCGTTGTTATGCCTATTAACAACCTTTTGATCGACTTTGCATCATCAATCGGAGCAAAAACTATTTTTAGAGGTCTTCGGGCGGTCTCAGATTTTGACTATGAATTTAAAATGTCTGTTATGAACTCCAGATTAAACTCTGACATTGAAACTGTTTTTCTAATGGCATCAGAAAACAATCAATTTGTTTCTTCGGTTTTTGTAAAAGAAATTGTTCGGTTTGGTGGCGATGTGTCTTCTTTCGTAACCCCAACAGTGAAAGAAATCCTTAATAAAAAGATAAAATCAGACATAGAAAAAAGTCAAAATTAACTTTTTTTCATTTTTTTCATTTTTTGTATTGATTTTATCGTCATAAGTTTATATGTTAAGGTTTCTTTGGTTACGGGCGCGTAGCTCAGGGGTAGAGCATCTGACTTTTAATCAGAGGGCCGGAGGTTCGAAACCTCCCGCGCTCACCAAATTAAAACCCTCAAAACTTAATAGTTTTGAGGGTTTTTTAGTTTAAAAATGACAGCAACGTTTAAATACAATCACCTTATATATTGCGCCGCAAATTAAGGAATTTAAAAATACTTAATAATCCTTGAAAACTTTCCTTATAAACCCCCGCTCTGTTTTTACTAAAAGCCGTTCCGTATAAAATATTATTCTGACATCATTTTTAAGCAATTTTGCTATATTTCTTGTAATATAAAAAATATCTGCTTTAATAAAAAAATTGATAACCTCTTTAGCTTTTTTAGACATCTTAAAAAACAATGAATATTTTTAAAAAACTCAACGAAATCTGGAAAAATCTTTCACTTTATAAATACTTTTTGCTCAAACAGAAAACTATGGTTTTATCTGTAATTATAAGCAATGTTATTGCTTCTTTTTGTGAAGGAATGGCGATTATTGTTCTAATTCCACTCATTCAAATATCAAGCAACAACTCTACAGAAGATGTTTCCATATTAATAACATACCTAATTAAAGCTATAGGTTTATTCAATTTAAAATTGAACATTCCAACAATCGTTGGGATATTTATGTTTTTCACGTTTTTATCGGCATTTGCTAACTACATTTCGGGCTATGCCACAGGCAAGTTTAGAATTATTACCGAAAGAGAACTCAAAAAAGAGTTGTTCTATAATCTTTTTAGCTCTAACTGGCTTTATTTAGCTCGTAACAAAACAGGTTATCTTATTAAATCTCTCTTGCAAGACGCTCACCTTGCAGGTTTTGGATTTATGTATCTTCTGTTTGCTACCAGCTATTTTATAACTTTTGTTGTCTTGTTGCTCCTTGCGGCAATCCTTTCTTTTAAGATGACATTAATAACTCTGCTTTTCATAACCATATCGATGCCTCTTTATCTTATAATTTTAAAAAAAGGGCAAAAATCTGGCAACTCGGCAAGCGACTTTGCGGAAAAATTAGGAGCAGAAGCAACCGAAATGCTGATGAATTCGAAACTATTGTTTTGCCAAGGTATGCGCCAAATGGCAAAAAACCGCTTCAGTTTCTTTAATTTAGGCTGGTATACCGAACTTGTAAAACAATCTAATCAAAATGCCTTAATTAAGTTTATATTCGAATTTTCTGCAGCCTCTTTTGTCGCAACTTTCTTATTGATTACCTTGTGGTACCAGAAACAGCCTATCGCTTTAACCTTAGTTTTTCTTATGGTTTTCTACCGCTTGGCACCAAGATTAGCACAATTTCAAACCGCCTTATATCAAACAGCAATTAACAGCGGTTGGTTAGAAACTTGGCAAAAATTAAATGAGGAAGCGAAAGCTAATGTCTGCTCCCAAGTCGGAAGTTTATCACCAACCTTTTTAAGAGAAATCTCCTTTAACAATCTAACTTTTTGCTATCCTAATACTGATGAGCCTGTCTTAAACAACGTATCGCTCAAACTTCCAGCTTATTCAGCTTTAGCTATTATCGGCAGTTCAGGGCAAGGTAAAAGCACTATCCTCGATTTGATTACAGGACTAATTACTCCCAAAGAGGGTTCTATTAAAATTGATGATATCAATCTACAAGATATAAATCTTGATAAATGGCAGTCTCATATTGGAATGGTGCTGCAAGAAAACCCTATTCTTAATACCAGCATTGCTGAAAACATCGTTTTTGGTTATGGCGAAATTGATGATAAGCGTTTAAAAGATGCTGCTGAATTTGCGGGAGCTCTTGACTTCATTAATGAAATGCCCGAAGGGTTTAATACCATTGCGGGAGAAAGAGGCTCTAGATTATCAGGCGGACAAAGACAACGTATAGCCTTAGCTAGAGCATTATACCGCAAACCATGGATTCTTCTGCTTGATGAGGTAACAAGTGCCCTTGATAGCATTTCCACTGAAATTTTGATTGCGTCATTAAAAAAACTAAAAAGTAAAATGACTATTATTTTAGTCACTCACGATCACAGACTTTTAGATATGGCCGATCAAACAATAGAAATTAAAGAAAAAAATATAATAAACAAAAATGATTTATAAGACTTTCTTATAAAATTCTTCGTATGTATCAATACACTTTGGTAAAGAGAACTGTTTTACGGCTCGTTCTCTAGCAGCCTTACCCATTTTTTGGCGCAGGTCACTATCTTTTAACTTAAGAATAGCCTCTGCCATCTTTGAAGGCTCTTTAGCAGGAACAATAAATCCTGAGGTTCCATCTTCCACAGACTCAGCATTGCCACCAGCATTGGTAACAGCAAGAGCCAATGAAGACGCCATCATCTCTAAAATAGAGTTTGAAAAACCTTCTTCGTGAGAACAAGATAAGCCTATGTCTGATGCTTTTAATATTTGAGGAATATCCTCTCGCATACCCATAAAATAAATATGATTTAAAAAATCATTTTCTTTGGCATATTTCTTTAACGAAACCTCCGTCCCCTCATCTCTTCCTACCAAAAGAAGTTTCCAATCCTCTGGCATCTCATCTTTAATAAGAGAAAGAGCTTGGAACAGGTCAGCGTGTCCTTTATAAGGAAACAAGTTGGCAATCATTGTAAGCACTAAACAATCATCATCTATTCCGATTTTTTTTCTTATTTCTGATTTGGTTTGTTTTAAATCATACTTATCAAGATCGACCCCATTATAGATTAAATTGAGTTTGTCTATAGGAGCCCCCTCTTCCTCAAGCTGCTTAACTACAGCTTTGGAGTTGCCACTGACAGCGGCCATTCTTTTGTGAAGAAAACTTTCAATTCTGGTAATAAACGGATATTTTTTCTGATAATTATTTAAACTGCGTCTGCTCATTACAAACTTTATTTTTGGATAGAAAAAACAGCAAAAACCACCCAAAATATATGCTTCAGGCAAAAACATATGCACAATATCTGGATTATGTTTTTTTATATAACTTTTTAAACTGAAAAACACCTTAAAAAGTTTCAAAAATCTTCTAACTTTGCCCTTAGTTTTTCCCAAAACAGGAGCGTAAACCTTAATTCCCACTTCCTCTAATTGATGACTAAGTTCGCCTTTTTGGGTCAAACAAAAAACAGAAACATCAAAACCTTTTGCTCTGAGATAGGGTAAAACTAGGCACAAATGCCGCTCAGCACCGCCTGTTGATAAAGAACCTATAACAAACAAGATTTTAGACATAGGAACAAAGATACTTTCTTTAAAAGATTTCGACCTCAATAAACTAACTTATTGTTGGCAAAATATCATTAAAAAAAAGAATTTTCTATGCTTAAAATATCTAAATTTTAAATCCTGCATTTTCAAACGCTTCTTTTGTTACACAACAACAACAAGACTCGGAATTGTGTTAAAGTAATTTAACAATAATAAACACTATTATACATAAAAATATGATATTAAATAGACATAAGATTAACTATTGTTAGGATATAACTGGGTTATTATCAAAAACAAGCACCAAATAAAACTAGTTTTCTTTAACATGGTCTTGCCCTTTCATAAAAAACTTTAAATATTATTTGTTTTTATTTATCTTTATTTTGCTATAGTTTTAAGCATATTGCAAGGATAAAAACTGTACCTTTTTTAAGGTGACATTGTTAGTTTGGATTCATTTTATAACGTAAAAAAAGCATAAAAACTCCAGATTAGAGGTTTTATTTAGCCCATTTTTTAGAAAAACACTAAAAATTTAACTAATTGATTTTATTGATATATTTTTTTAGTTTTTTTATGGGTAACTTATGGGTAACAAACTTATATCAAAAAAATATAACAAACGAATCTAATTTCTTATAACTATATGATAAATAAAGTTATATTATTAAATACAAATACAATTTGGGTAACACATAGGTATCTTTTTTTATATATTTATACTTAAACAACAAATTTTAGTAAAAACTAGTATTTATAAATAATTGATATTAATTAATTTTTTTATAACTACTCATAATTAAAAACCTTAAATTTAAAGTTATATCCTAACAATGGTTATAGTCAGACAGCCATTACAACCTGCTCTGAGCTTCAAGCTATGAGCAATAATTTGGCAGGAAATTACTATCTAGCAAACGATATTGACTGCAGCTCTATTTCTAATTTCCAACCAATAGCTTGCAGCGGAATAGTACACTTTTCAGGTATATTTGACGGCAGAAACCACCGTATTTCCAATCTAACTATAAATAATATGAACCATTGGCATACAGGTATATTTTGCAGTGTTGTTGGTGGCGAAATTAAAAATGTGGGAGTTGTTAACGCTAATGTTTCAGGCTTAAATAACGGGGCAGTTTTTGCAGCTAATATTTCCAGTTCAAACATATCAAACAGTTACGTCACCGGCAATGTTTCCTCAGTTTTAAGTGCAGCAGGATTTGCGGTCAACATCTCAAATACCACAATAACAAATTGTTATTCGACAGCCAAAGTATCTGGTGATGGAGCCTACGTTGGGGGGCTTGCTGGCAATGCTTCTAATTCTACCGCAATTAACACTTATTGGGATATGGAAGCATCTGGACAGACGACCTCAGCCTTAGGAGAGGGCAAAACCACCGCAGAAATGAAAAAACAAACAACCTTTGAAAACTGGGGGTTTGATAACAGTTTGTGGTGTATTAGAGAGGGCATAACTTATCCTAATTTCTGCTCCTCTTTTTCTTGGAATTTAATCACAAATTGCAATGAACTGCAAAATATGCGCAACAATCTCTCTGCTAACTATCAACTCGCGAATGATATTGATTGCAGCAGCTTAAATTTTGACCCTATCGGACAAAGTTTTCCTAATGCTTTCAGTGGCTATTTCGATGGTAAAAACCATACTATTAACAATCTTGTTATAAATTACCCTAATTATGACTATGTCCGCGGGCTTTTTATGATAACAGTCGGAGCAACCATTCAGAATGTAAAACTTAATAATGTAAATATCAATGGCGGAGGCAGAGGCGTAGGAGCATTGGTAGGATATGCTCACGCTAAAACATCTATATATAACTGCTCGGTTTCTGGTACCTTAAAAGACCAGGCAACCAATCCTTACAGCAGTAGTCTAGGCGGTTTAGTAGGTACTCTTGATGGCAAGTCGACTGTAAATGCCTGCCATTCTAACGTTAACGTTTATGGTGTCGGAGCATCTGTCGGTGGTATTGCTGGCACCATTACAGAAGCATCATCAGTTATAAATAGTTATGCCTCAGGAACAGTTACAGGAACAAACAATGTTGGCGGCTTAGTTGGCTATGCTTATGCTAAAGCTAAAATAAGCAACAGTTATTCCACAGCATCTGTATCTGGAAAGGATAATGTCGGTGGTCTGGTCGGAGTAAGAAACGATAAAACTGAAGTTTCCTCCTGTTACGCCACAGGAACAGTTACGGGCAATTCTAATGTTGGAGGTTTGGAAGGCTATGTTAATGGTACCTCGACATTAAGTTCAAGTTACGCTATGGGAACGGTAAACGGCGGCAGCAACGTTGGAGGTTTAGTAGGTTATTTATACAGCGGCTCAGGGATTTCGGACAGTTTTTCGGTTTCCAGTGTTAACGGCAGCGGCTCTGCGGTTGGCGGTCTGGTTGGCTATGCCAGAGACGATGCCAAGATAAGCA
>JBFXJJ010000012.1:0-86548 GCA_050175015.1 Alphaproteobacteria bacterium
AGTTTCTCGGCAAATGGAAGAACACTTAAAATAGTTAAAACAATTAGGAAGAAAGAGAATAAAAAATTTTCTCTTTTCTTTTGTTTGCGAAGAGCCATATATCCCATAGTTATATTCTTTTTATATTTTAAAAAATCGGTTAAAATAAACTTGTCTTTTATTACTTCTAAAACAAGTATATGATAATGGAAAACAAAAAAACACTATAAATGGATTTTTTTAATGTATAACAGTAACTTAATTGTGGAAAATACATCTTTTTCGGATGCAGACTTCGTTTCTCTCGTTAAAGATGTTCTAAGTTCATTGTTGGGAAATGTCCAAATTCTATCCGTAGATATGAGTATGGTTTTGGGAGCTTCTGCTGTTGTTATCGGAGGTCTTTTAATGCTGCTTTTTGCTTCTCATAATTCTTCTGGAAGTGATGACAGCCCCTTGTTCGACGGGATAGAAGACAGGCTTAATGCGGCTTTAGATAAGGCCAAGGCTGAGGCTGGAGAAGACGGGCATGATGCTGAAAAAGAACAGATTAAAGAGCGCCAAGAAAGAGAACGTGAAGAAAGAGAAAACCGAGAAAAGGAAGAAAAAAATAGAGAAAAAGAGCGCAAACAAGAAGAAAAGCGTTTAGAAGAAGAACAAGCTAAAAAGAAAGAAAAAGAAAACGAATCGGAAAGAGAAAAAGAAGGGGTTTCTAAAACAGGTGATGCTTCTTTAATGGGCAAGAAAAACACTGCGGAGCGTTTGGCTGAAGCCAATGATATTTTTAAAAGAATTGTTGATGCAATGGTTGCGGGCAAAAAAGATAATGATATCAACCATCTTTTTGATGCCTTGGCAAAAACGGGCAAAGATAATGAATTTACAGGTATGATTGAGGCGGCAAAGCTTTATTTAAAAGAAAATCCTTCAAAAGAGGGGCAGAATATTAATCTCCGTACGATTTCTAATTGGTTTGAAAAAGAGGCTGATATTGTAGAGAGAACAGCCAGTCATATGAAAGACGGGCCTAAAAGAATAGATATTCTTGAAAAAGCATCAGATTTTTATATGAATGCCGCAGAGTTTCAGATGGTTCAAAATTCTACCAAAGCTATTACTAATTTTGAAAAAGCGCTTAATTTAGATATTCGCAATAATGAAAAACTGGTGCGTTATGGCGATGCTTGCATTACTTTTGATAGATTAGATAAAGCAGAGTATGTTAGTGCTCAGCTAATTCATAATTTGGAAGAAAACGTAACTCGCAGGAATGTATCTTCTTGCCTTGTTTTTTGTGATAAAATGTATGACCATAATATGGAAGAATCGGCATTTAAAATGAAGCAAGATATTAAGGAAATTCTTAAAGATAATGGAATTTTAATTCCTAGCAACACTAACAGCCAAGACCAAAGATCCCATATAATGTCTTTAGTTAAAGATTATCAAAAAGAAGTGGAAGAAAAAGAAGCCTAGAGACTAGCCTTTAGTTTTAAGCAAATTAATAGTTATAATTTTGCCTTTTAGTAAACCTTAATAGCTATTTCCAATCCAAACTTATATATAATTTGTTATGGCTTTTTCATAGCAATTGTTTTTTGATAGACCCCGCCAAGAAAGGTTTCTTTGCGCCATATATAATCATCGGCATTAGATGCAAATGAAGAAATATCTTTTTCAAATAAGCTTTCGGTAAAAGGTGAATATAAAAAGGCAAAAGGTTTGATAAGATATTTTAACGGGTTCATTTTTGCTGGGTTGCTGAAATCAATAAAAACAGCTTTAGCGTGGGGATCATTTTTCAGGCAGTTAAGCATATTATCAATAACTCTGGTCTTCTTCGGATCAGGGAGTTCGTGCAATAAAAAGAAGGAAAGCACAACATCATATTTTCTATCGGTCGGGGGTGTGTTTTCTGCATCAAGATTATAAACTTGGGTTTGAGGGTAAGCTCCTAGTTGGTCTTTCCATTTTTTTAATTGAATTTTAGAAATATCAATAATATCGAAGAAGCCATCATCGCCAACTTTATCGGCAATAGCGTAAATTTGGTCGCCATAAGTTGTTCCCATTTGAAGCACTGCATCTTTAGGGTTAACTTCATTTGCGGCTAGCTTAGCAAGCTTTCCGGCATAAAAAAAAGATTTGAGATAAACAATCATAATGTTGTTAAGAAAACTTACCATAGTCGGGTTTAAATATGCCCAGTGGTGTATTTTCTTCATATATTCAGGAAGTTCAACAGAAACGGAAGAATTATTGTCTGACATTTAAAGCAACCTTTTTTAATTACAAATAAAAATAAGATACTGTTTAATAAGCTCGGTTATCGATTTTTGGTAAACATCGTCAAGCTGTAAGCAGAGACTTTTTACAAGTTTATAGTTTTGTTTTTTACATTCCAACTCTATTTTGCCATTAAGTTCAGAAAATTTTATTAAACCAACACTGGCAGATGAAGATTTAAAACCGTGGGTCTGAATCCTAACCTTTTCATAATTACAATCTGTAGCAGACTGTTTAATCTTTATAATCAGCTCTTCAGCATATACAAAGAAGTCCTTAAATAAAGTTAGAATATCATCTTTTTCAATTTCAGAAACTAACGTTTCAATAGCAATCATATCAAGCCAGAGATTTTCTTTGTTTGGTTTTGCTTCTTTGTATTTGAAAGCATAACCTCTATTATCAACTTTTGCTTCAGGTGCGAATTTAGCTAAAACATTTAGGAGCTCGGGAAGATATACTGGTTTTGTAAGATACCAGTCCATACCAGATGCAAGACATTTTTCTTTCTCATCAGGAGAAATACTTCCTGTAAGAGCTATGATTGGAGTTTTTGCTTTGGGCGGATCTAATTTTCTGATTTTATGCGTGGCCTCAAAACCATCTAAAAGAGGCATATTTACGTCCATAAGAATCAGATCAAAATCATTAGAAAAAACAGCTCCTACGGCATCTTCTCCGTTATGAACAACGGTTATATTATGTCCTCTCTTGCCTAAGAAATTTAATGCGACTTTAACATTTATAGGGTCATCTTCCGCTAAAAGAATCTCTAAAGGCTTGATATAAGGTTCAGGAGTGTCAAAATCATTTTCGACAACCAATTTAACTTTTGATGATGCTTCTTTTAGGGGAAGTTTGAACCAGAAAAAACTGCCATTGTTAGCACTGGTTTCAAAACCAATTTCGCCGCCCATAATATTTATAAGGTTTTGACATATTGCAAGTCCAAGCCCCGTTCCGCCATACTTACTGGTTATGGCAGCATCAGCTTGAGAGAAAGCTTTAAAGATTTTAGCCCCTTCTTCTTCAACCATACCAATCCCAGTATCTTTTATTTTGAATAAAAGAGTGTGTCCCTTATTATTTTGTTCACAGTTTTCAACTGTGATGGTAATGCCGCCTTTTTCTGTAAATTTAATAGCATTATTAATAATATTTATAATAATTTGTCTGATTTTATGCGGGTCACCATTAAGAAAGCGGTAAACGTCATTTTTAATATTAATTGCAAGTCCGATATTCTTTTGACTGGCATAAGGCTTCATCAGCTTCAAAATGCCTTCAAGCAGAAGTTTTAAATCAAAATCGACCTGATCAACTTTCATTTGTTTAGATTCAATTTTAGATAAGTCTAAAACATCGGATAGAATTTTTTCCAGAGAGTTACAAGAAGCAATAATCGTATCGACTGTGTCTTTTTGTGTATTATCAAGTTTGGTTTCAAGTAAAGTATTAGCAAGACCAAAAATGCCATTTAAGGGGTTTCGTATTTCGTGGCTGATAAAAGATATAAATTCACTTTTTTCATTAAGATCTTTTTGAAGCTTCTCTCGAAGGGTTCGAACTTCACTAATATCATCATTAAAAGCAATAAAGTGGGTTAAGTTCTTTTTTTCATCAAAGATGGGAGAGATTCTAGAGTCCTGCCAAAAGAAATTGCCGTCTTTACGTTTGTTAAGAAATTCGCCCCGCCAGCATTTTCCTGATTTAATAGTCTGCCACAGTTCTTGATAAACATCATCTCCCATACCTCCAGATTTTAATATGGAAGGTTTTTTACCTTCGACATCATCAAAAGTATAGCCTGTAATTTGGGTAAATTCAGGGTTGACATATTCTATGTAACCGTCCCTGTCTGTGATAATAACCGCCATTTTCAGGTGTTCGAAATATTTAGATATGTTGTTGGTTATTTTTTGTTGTTGAGCTAGTTCCTTTTCAAGTTTTTGATGTTGCCTTACGGCATTGTTTTTGGTGGCTTGAAGAGAAAAAACCGATGCAACCATACGCAAAAAAGACTTTTCGCCTTCTTTCCAATTTTTAACGTTGCCATATTTATAAAGAGCAAAAACGCCATCTAAGCTATTATTGCAAAAAACAGGAAACATAGCAAAAGCCCCAACTCTTGAGGCTTCTAATGTTGCTAAATCTGAAGGCGCTTTTTCATTTAAGTCGCCGATTTTGCCGATAAAAATTTCATTGTCATAAACAAGCTGATTAAGACACCAAAAAAGCTGATTGTGGGAAATGATTTCTGGCAGCTCGGCATTTTTATCAATGTCATTTTTTCTCCAATTAAAAGCCGCCTGATAACTGCTTTCATTTTGCTTTAAATACAGGCAGGCTTCATCAGCATCACATATCAATGCAGATGCTAAAAGGGCATCATTAACGATTTTTTCATCTTTGTATTTTTTTGTTTCTTTTAAAGACATAAAAATTCCTTAAATCTTATTTTTCAATGTTTTCAGGTTTCACTAACCCCATACTAATGGCGGTCATAATAGCACCAGTCCGGTTTGAAACTTTAAGTGCTTTTAAAATAGAAGTAACGTGAAGCTTAACGGTTCCCTCTGAAAGTCCTAGTTCGTGAGCAATAATTTTATTAGATTTTCCTTGCCCGATTAAAGTTAGAATTTCTTTTTGGCGAGGAGTCAAACTGGTTTCTTCCAAATTAGGATTCGTTTTTGTGCTTCCTTGATTGTCTAAAATATCATTTTCAAATTCTTCGTTAGAAATTGAAATTTCTGGAGGAATATAAATTCCGCCAGCCAGCACTTTTTGAATTACATTTATAATAATTTTGTTAGAAGATGTTTTGGGGATAAAACCATTAACTTTTAGCTCTAAAGCTTTGTCTATAATGTCTTTGCTGTGTACGGCAGAGAGAATAACAACTGGAGTTTGGGGCATCTTTTGTTTTATTTCTGTTATGGCATCAATCCAATTCATTCCAGGCATAGCAAGATCAGTAAGGATTAAGTCATATTTGGTATCGGTAAAAACAAAAGATATTAATTCGCGATAATCTCTGGCAAGATCGAAAGAAATATCGGTTCCAAGGTCTTGCAGAGCGAGTTGTAAACCGCTTAAAAACATTTCGTGGTCATCTGCCAGCAATATATGCAACTAAATTTCTCCCAAGCTTTTAACGTTATATTATTCTATATCAAAAAAAATGTTACTTGTTAATTAATACATTTTTATTATTTTCATTGTTGAGATTAAATCTAATGACGTGTAAATAATATCATATAAACATAAAGTCATAAATTTTTAGAGAATTTACAAAACATGGCACAAGCAAAAGAATTAGAAATCAGTGTGGTCGTCCCAGTTCATAATGAGGAAGATAATATTTTTTCTTTAGTCACAGAAATTAAGGACGCACTTAAAGACAAATATAAATTTGAAATTGTTTATGTTGACGATGGTTCAACGGATAAAACTTATAGCAAGCTGCAAGAAGCAATGGAAAAGTTTCCTGAGTTGAGAGTTATCAGGCACAAAAAAAGCTGTGGTCAAAGTCAAGCTGTGGCAACAGGTGTCAGATATGCTAAGGCTCCAGTTATTGCAACATTAGATGGTGATGGTCAAAATGACCCTGCTGATATTCCTAATATGTATGCGGTGCATCAAGCCGAAGATAATCCTGAAAAACTAATGATAGCAGGGCATCGCCATAAAAGAAAAGATGTGACCAGTAAGAGATATACATCAAAAATAGCTAATGCTATTCGTAAAAGACTCTTAAAAGATGACACTCCTGATACAGGCTGTGGTTGCAAACTTTTTCCGAGGGAAGCTTTTATGGATATGCCAAGGTTTGATAATATGCATCGCTTTCTGCCTGCTCTAATGATTAGAGGCGGCGGGCGTGTAAAATCTGTCCATGTAAATCACCGTTTTCGTGAAAAAGGTGTTTCTAAATATGGTTTTTGGGATAGATTCAGAGCTAGTGCTTTCGATATTATTGGTGTTTGCTGGCTTATGAAACGTTCCAGCAATCCTGAAGTTGAAATTGTGACTAAAACAAAAAAATAAAGACAGGGCGGTATATTATGGATTTTGAGATAAACGGTTGGGTGGTGTTTGGTTTTTTAGGACAGTTTTTCTTTTCTATGCGTTTTATTCTTCAATGGATTTCGTCAGAAAAAGCTAAAAAATCAGTTGTTCCTGTTGCTTTTTGGTATTTTAGTTTGCTAGGTGGATCGGTGCTGTTTATCTATGCGCTTTATCAAAAAGATCCTGTTTTTATTTTAGGGCAAGGATTAGGTCTTTTTATTTATATTAGAAATCTTTATTTTGTTACTAAAAATAAAAAGAGCAAAGACATTATTCCTGATCCTAGTTTTAAGGCAAAAAGTAAACGCAGCATTTGGAAAATAAATAATGAACGAAAACTTATTAACCGCAAACTCTCTGGCAAGCGCCTTTCAAATAGATTACGCCAAAGCTTCAAATCTTATAGCAGACGCTTTTAAGTCAAGCGATGACGGCGAGCTTTATCTTAAATATGGAGAGGGTGAAACTCTAACTCTTGACGATAACACGATAAAAAATGCCTCATATAATGTTTGTCAAGGTTATGGTTTGAGAGTTGTAAGCGGCGATGTTGTGTCTTTTGCCCACTCGAATAAGCTGGGAGAGCAAGCTCTGGTTCGCCTAGCCGGCTCGTTAAAATCAGCTTCACTTTCAGGAACAGGGGTTATGGCTCCCAATCCTGAAATTAATACCAGAGAGCTGCTTTATAAGCCTATTAATCCCATTGTTTCACCATCATTTGACGATAAAATAAAATTACTACAAAAAATCAATGATTATGCTCGAAGTCTTGATACTAAAATATTTCAAGTAACAGCGAGTTTAACCGCATCTTATGCTGCGGTTGCTGTGGTTAAACCTGATGGATTCGTTGGTTTTGATTATCGCCCCATTACAAGAATCGGTATTTCGGTTATGGTTAAAGACGGTAATAGAATCGAGGCTGGCAACAAAGGGGCTGGCGGTCGTTTTGAATTTGCACGGATTTTACAAGATGATAGTTGGCAGGCGATGGCAAGAGAAGCTTTCCGTAAGGCCTCGCTTAATCTTGAAGCTAAACCTGCACCAGCTGGTGAAATGGCTGTTGTTTTAGGTTCAGGCTGGCCTGGCGTTTTGCTGCACGAGGCTGTCGGACACGGTTTAGAAGGCGATTTTAACCGTAAAAAATCGTCGGTGTACTCTGGTAAAATAGGAGAAAGAGTTGCCGCCAAAGGCGTTACCATTATTGATGACGGAACTATTCCCGAAAGAAGAGGCAGTCTTAACATTGATGATGAAGGTACTCCAACCAAGGAAAATGTTTTAATCGAAGATGGCATCTTAAAAGGCTATATGTTTGACCGTATGAATTCTAGGCTTATGGGCTGCTCATCGACTGGCAATGGCAGGAGAGAATCTTATGATTGTATGCCGATGCCTCGTATGACCAACACTTTTATGGCAAAAGGTGATTGCGCTCCAGATGAGATTATATCATCAGTAAAAAAAGGAATTTATGCGGTAGATTTTACAGGCGGGCAGGTTGATATTGTTTCAGGTAAATTTGTTTTTAGCTGTTCCGAAGCATATGAGATAGAAAATGGTAAAATTGGTTCTCCAATAAAAGGGGCAACGCTTATCGGCAATGGTTTTGATGTTATGAATAAGATTAATATGATTGGCAACGACTTGGAACTAGACGGCGGTATCGGCGTTTGCGGTAAAGCTGGGCAAAGCGTTCCCGTTGGTATTGGGCAGCCGACACTTAAGATTGACAGCATCACAGTTGGCGGTACCAAAACAGAGTAAAAAAATATTTGATAATGCCTAGAGCATATTTTATTTAGCCCTATCCATTCCAACGAAAATAAAAAAGTTTTGATTTTACTTTTGCAAAAGTAAAGCCGCCAGTAGGCACTTGCCGTTAGGCAAGGTCATAACGTTAATTTGCATATAAACAAATGAAATATGCTCTAAAAATCTGCCTGTTAAGGCTACCATAAAGCAAAATTAAAAACTTACAATTTGCGATATAAAAGCCCAAACGTTATTAAAATATAACTTAAGTTATAACCTTATTGTTGCAGCCACGAGGGCTTGCAATCTTCTAGCTTGCCATCTTTTAACGTAAAGTTTTCAAGACTGTTAGCTTTTGCCTGAATACAAATATAAGATAACGAGCTATTGTCGTCAGCTTTTATGCTTCTTGCTCCTTGAGGGGAGATTCTAAAAACATCGTCTTTTTTTATTATTATTTCTTCGCCGTCGATATAAAGCAGACCTTCACCGTTTAAGATAAAATATATTTCTTCATTCTGTTTGTGGGAGTGGACGAAAGGTAAGCTTTCTCCAGCATTTATTTGATTGATTGATATTTCAGAGCTGGTCAGATTTAACTGATCGTGCAATTCAATGCGCTTAAGCTTATTAATATCATTTAGGTGGATAATGTTATAATTTTTCATAATGTTATCTATATACAGAAAGTGAAGCTGTTTTTTTTGCTTTATCAAAGTTGTTTTTACTGCCAATCACCGCTAATGGCCTGCCAGCAGGCAAGCGCTGCCATACAAGCTGTTTCTGCCCGCAATATTCTAGAGCCAAGAGTTATAGGAATAACCGCTTTTTGATTAAGCAGAAAAGTTCGTTCGACTTCGTCAAAACCGCCCTCGGGACCAATTAAAAAGACTGGTGAATTTGCCGTTTTATTAAAAGCATCTTTAATAGGCAGACCTTCACCTCTTTCATCTAAGAAAAATAAAGTTGCATCTTTAGAAATACGGTTTACGGCGGTGTCTAAATTGCGTTCCCTTACAATTTCAGGAACGGATAAGCGCTCGCATTGTTCGCTGGCTTCAATGGCATTGGCAGTTAAGCGGTCAATATTAACTCTAGCCGCATTGGTTCTTTTGGTGATAATAGGAGATATTTTGGTTACGCCAAGCTCGGTTGCTTTTTGAATTACAAAGTCGGTCTCGTCTTTTTTTAAGGGCGCAAACATCAACTCAACTTCAGGCAGATCCTCTTGTTCACGAAGTTGTTCCTCAAGAATAATAACGGTTTCGCTTTTTCTTACTGAGGATATTTTTGCCAGCCATTCTCCGTCCATACCATTAAATATTTTAATTTCATTGTTAGGTTTAAGGCGCATAACATTAATCAAATAGTGGGTTTGATCTTTGTTTAAGATTATGTTTTCACTATTACTAAAGCTTTCGTTGATAAATAATCTTTTTAAGGTAATTAACGACATTTTGTTTTTGAATCTCCATTTGTTTTAATATATTTTAAACTTTTTTACTTCAAAGGAAATAAATATAAGATGTTAACCCCAAAAACTTCATATCGGGTACAAGGTTTGAACGGAGCCATAACCGTTGCAGGAGACAAATCAATCTCTCATAGATCAATTATGTTTGGGGCTATGGCTAAGGGAGAAACCGTTGTTTCTGGTTTGCTCGAAGGTGAAGATATTCTTTCTACAATTAAATGTTTTAGGCTGTTAGGCGCTGATATTAACAGAGACCGTGATGGACTGTGGCATATCAACGGCGTTGGGGTCGGCGGTTTAAAAGAGCCTGATGATGTGCTTGATTTTGGTAATGCTGGAACAGGTGCAAGGCTTGCTATGGGAGTTTTGGCGTCCTATCCTTTTGTTAGTTTTTTAACAGGTGATGCTAGTTTAAGAAAAAGACCAATGGCAAGAGTTATCGATCCGTTGTCAGAAATGGGAGCTGTTTTTAAGGCAAGAGAAGGTAAAAAAATGCCGCTTATGATTTCAGGTTCTTCTAATCTTAAGCCCATAACTTATGAACTTCCTGTCGCATCGGCTCAGGTTAAGTCTGCAATTCTTTTGGCGGGGTTGAATTTATCAGGCAAGACAACTGTTATTGAGAAACTAAAAACTAGAGACCATACCGAACGTATGCTTAAAGGTTTTGGTGCTAAGATTATTTCTGAAGAGATTGAGGGCAAAAATTATATAACACTTAATGGCAGAGCAGAGCTTAAAGCTCAAAATATATTTGTTTCAGGTGATATTTCATCGGCGGCATTTCCTATTGTCGCAGGGCTTATAGTTCCAGATTCTAAAATAATAATTAAAAATGTTGGTCTTAACCCATTAAGAGCAGGCATTATTACGACGTTGTTAGAAATGCAGGCGGATTTAAAAATTGAGAATCAAAGAGAGGTTGCAGGTGAGCCTGTGGGCGATATTGTGGTGGCAACATCAGAACTTGCTGGGGTTGATATTCCTGAGGATAGAACCGCATCTATGATTGATGAATATCCTATTATCGGAGTCGCTGCTGCTTTTGCCAAAGGTAAAACCACAATGAGGGGTTTATCAGAACTAAGGGTCAAAGAAAGCGATCGTTTTACGGCGATAGTAAAAGGACTCACTGCTTGCGGAGTTAAGGTTGAAACCCAAGATGATGATATTATCATTTATGGAACGGGCGAAGCTCCTAATGGAGATGCTCAAATTATAACCAATTTAGACCACCGAATCGCAATGTCATTTCTGATTATGGGAATGGCTTCCAAAAAAGAGGTTGAAGTTGATGATGTTTCTCCCATAGCAACAAGTTTTCCAGAGTTTGAAAATTTAATGAAACAGCTGGGAGCAAAGATTGTTTAGTAAAATATCTTAATAAAACAAAGGATTTAAGAATAATGACAACATTTGATAAAAAAATAGTGGTTGCCATAGATGGACCTGCTGCTGCTGGTAAAGGAACTCTGGCTAAAAGAATAGCTAAATACTTTGGCTTATCTTTTTTAGATACGGGCAAGCTTTATCGGGCTGTCGGTTTCAATGTTTTGAATGCTGGCGGAGATCCAAGCGATTCAGAGTTTGCTGCTAAGATTGCTAATGGTCTTAAACCGTCTGATTTGTTTGCTCTTTTGAAAAGACCAGAGTTAGTAAATGAAAATGTTGGGCAGGCGGCATCTAAAGTTTCGGCTATTCCCGCTGTTCGTAAAGCGCTGCTTGATTTACAGCAAAATTTTGCCATCAATCCGCCGCAAACAGAGGACAATCCTGAGCCTAAGGGAGCGGTTTTAGATGGCAGAGATATTGGAACCGTTATTTGTCCTAAAGCCGATTTTAAGCTTTTTGTAACGGCATCAGTTGAAATTCGTGCCAAAAGACGATTATTAGAGTTGCAAGAACGCGGAGAAAAGGTTATAGAAGAACAGGTTCTAAAAGATATGAAGGAACGTGATGAGCGAGACTCAAAAAGAAGTGTTGCTCCTTTAGTTCCAGCAGATGATGCTCTAGTACTAGATACATCTGACTTTAATGCAGATGAAGTTTTTGCTAAAGCTGTTGCTTTTATTGAGCAAAAAAAATAACAATCTTAAAGTTATAAGGGGTATGACTTATATTTTTAAGGACATTTTAATGTAGTAATTCATACAAGACCGCTGGAGAAAACCAGCTGGCAGGGATAATAAAAATATAAAACTAAAAAAAGTTTTTTTAAGGAAAAATATACATATGAATGAAGTTTCTTTTAACCTTCCAGAGGGAGTCCCTCCTATGGAAGATTTTGAAGCCCTTCTTAACGACAGTTTTGGTAAAGAAGGCACTTTAGAGGGTACCGTTGTTAAAGGTACTATCTTAAAAATTACCCCAGATTTTGCTTTAGTTGATGTTGGTCTAAAATCAGAAGGCAGAGTAATGCTTCGTGAGTTTGGCACAGATGTTAAACTCAAAGAAGGCGATGAAATCGACGTTTTCGTTGACCGCTACGAAGATAGAGACGGTATGGTTGTTCTCTCAAGAGAGAAAGCTAGACGTGAAGAAGCTTGGAATGATCTTGAGAAATCATTACAGAAAGGCGAAAGAGTTACAGGAACTATTTTTGGTCGTGTTAAAGGCGGCTTTACCGTTGATTTAAGCGGTGCCGTTGCATTCCTTCCTGGTTCCCAAGTTGATGTTCGTCCAATTCGTGACATTTCTCCATTAATTGGTCAGCCACAGCCTTTCCAAATTTTAAAAATGGACAAGATAAGAGGCAATATCGTTGTTTCAAGACGTGCTGTTCTTGAAGAAGATAGAGCTGAGCAGCGTTCAGAAATGATTAGCCAGCTTGCTGAAGGTCAGGCAGTAACAGGTATTGTTAAAAACATTACTGATTACGGTGCATTTATTGACTTGGGCGGAGTTGACGGCTTACTCCATGTTACCGATATTTCATGGCGTCGTGTTAACCACCCATCAGAAGTTCTTTCTATTGGTCAGAAAATCAACGTTCAAATCATTCGTTTCAGCCCAGACAATCAACGCATTAGTTTAGGTATGAAGCAGCTTGAAGTTGATCCTTGGGCTGGTGTTCAAGACAAATTCACAGTTGGCGCTAAATTCAAAGGTGTTGTTACCAACATTACAGATTATGGCGCATTCGTTGAACTTGAACCTGGAATTGAAGGCTTAGTACACGTTTCTGAAATGAGCTGGACTAAGAAAAATATCCACCCAGGAAAAATCGTTTCAACATCTCAGGAAGTTGAAGTTGTTGTGCTTGATGTTGATGCCGAAAAGAGACGTATTTCTCTCGGATTGAAACAATGCACTTCAAATCCTTGGCAGGAATTTGCTGAAAAGAATCCAGTTGGTTCTGTTATTGAAGGCGAAATTAGAAACATTACCGAATTTGGTTTGTTTATTGCTCTTTCTGATGACATTGACGGTATGGTTCACCTTTCAGACCTCAAATGGGGTGAAAACGGTGAAGAAGCTGTTAAAGAATTCAAAAAAGGTTCTGTTGTTAAAGCTAAAGTTCTTGATATTGATACTGAAAAAGAACGTGTCAGCCTCGGAATTAAACAACTTGAAGAAGATCCTTTTGCTGGCGCTGTTGCAGAACTCAAAAAAGGTTCTGTTGTTACCTGCACAATTAAGGAAGTAACAGACAAAGGTATTGAAGTTGATGTTAATGGTACCGAAGGATTTATCAAAAAAATTGATTTATCTAGAGAAAAAGCAGAACAGCGTATGGAACGTTTTGCTGTTGGCGAAAAACTTGATGCTCAAGTAACATCAGTTGATAAAAAGACTAGAAAACTTAATCTTTCGATTAAGGCTTTAGAATTAGCTTATGAAAAACAAGCTCTCTCAGAATTTGGTTCTACCGATTCTGGAGCTTCTCTTGGCGATATTTTAGGTCAAGCTCTTCAAGATGCTAAAGACAAAGCAGAAGCTAAGAAAAATGAAGATAAATAAAGAACTTTATCTTTTGTTATTCTAAATTAAAGAAGCCCGTATACAATACTAACTTGATACGGGCTTTTTTTTGTTTTAAAATATGCTCTTGCAAAACAAAGTGGTAACAGGATTTATATTATGACCAAATCAGAACTTATTGAAATTATAGCTCAAAAAAATCCTCATCTTAGTAATCAAGATGTTGTTCGTATTGTTTCAACAGTCTTTGAAGAAATTACAGAAGCTTTAATTGAAGGCAAAAGAGTTGAACTTCGAGGTTTCGGCGCTTTTTCTGTTAAGAAAAGAGAAGGAAGAGTGGGCAGAAATCCTAGAACCGGTAAAACGGTCAAGGTTGAACCAAAAAATGTTCCAGCATTTAAGACTGGCAAAAAACTTAGAGAATTAATAAATAATTAGTTCGTTATATTTATATAAAATTTAAGGAAAGATTACGAAAAGTGTTCGAAAGGATAAAACACGTGAAATTAATAACCGCAGGGCTTGGCTTAGTTATAGCTATGCTTACGATTTCCTTTGCTGTTTCTAATCGGCAGAGCGTTACGGTTTCGTTATGGCCAACTCCATTTGAAGTTACAATGCCTTTGGTTGCATTAATTGTGGCTTTGGCCTCATTCTTTTTTATCTTAGGTTATCTATTCTCTTGGTTTCGCGGTATTCCAGATCGTCTTAAGCTAAAAAAGGAAAATAAGGCGATGAAAAAGCAAGTAGAAGACAGCGAACAGCAAGTTAAAACGCTGCAAAAAAAAGTGGAAAGCACAGAAGGCACTAAAGCGTCTAAAACTAAAACCGTGTTTTTTAAATAATTAAAACAAATGTAAGGATGAACAAAAATGACCGCAACTGTTAAAATTTGCGGAATAAATGCTATTGATGCGGCCATAGCCTGTAATGATTATGGGGCTGATTATGTAGGGTTTGTCTTTGTTGAAAAATCTCCACGTTTTATCTCTTACGATTTTGCTAAAGAGTTATCTTGTCATTTCAATAATAAGATTTTAAAAACAGGATTATTTGTTAATCCTAGATTAAGTGATATTGAAGATGCTTTTAAGTCTATAGATTTAGATGTTATTCAACTTCACGGAGATGAAACAGCTGAAGATGTTTTTTTGATACAGCAAAAGTTTTCCAAGCCAATAATAAAAGCTGTTTCTGTTGCAAAGTCAGAAGATATAGAAACAGCTAAAAATTTTTTTAATATTGCTGATATTATTTTATTTGATGCTAAGGCTCCTATTACAGAACAGAATCTTGGAGGCAATGGGGTAAGCTTTGAATGGTCACTGCTTAAGGATAAGATACCTCCTGAAGTTAATTGGGGGTTAGCAGGGGGGCTTAGTCCCGAAAATGTCCGAAAGGCTATAAGAACAACTGGTGCGGAATTAGTTGATGTTTCTTCTGGTGTTGAAGTAAAAAGGGGTGTAAAAGATACTTCTTTGATTGCAAGGTTTATTAGTGAAGCGAAAAATGCGTAAAAAGTTACTTTTTCTTTTTGTAATGCTTTTTTATTCTAAAGCTGTTTGGGCTCACCCTCACGTTTTTGTGGATTCATCTGTCAACGTTATATTTGATGGTGATAATATCACCTCAATCGAGCAGACGTGGTCATTTGATGAAATGTTTAGTATGAGCATTATTGATGAATTTGATGCCGATCAAGATAAAGTTTTCAGTCCAGATGAAACGGAAAAGCTCAAAAGCGGGGCTTTTGAAAATTTAAGAAATTATAATTTCTTTAATAACATCTTTTTTGATAAGAAAAAAATTGAAAATTTAGAATACAGTGATTTTAGCGCCAAAATTAACGGTGAAAATTTAATTTACACTTTTAAAGTTAATTTAAAAGAACCTATAACCCCTAAAACGAGCAAGGTTTCAATCGGGATTTATGATACCGAATTCTTTGTTGATGTGATATATGTTGAAAAAAATCCTGTTACAATTACAGGGAATGAGGCTTGCAATTATAAAATAGACGAAGATGGGGATAATCCTATATTTATGGGAACATTAAAACCTAAAACAATATATTTGGAGTGCCAATGAAAACATTTTTGTTTAGTTTTATCATAAGCTCTTTGCTTTGGAGTATAACTCCTGCAATGGCTAGCCCTTTTGGTAATACTACGATGCCTCAAGAAACAAGTACGGTTGCTGCTAAGGCAGAAAGTCCATCTTTTCTGACTAAAGCTTGGGTTTGGATTGTGATGCATCAAAGAGATCTCAACCAAAAAATAAAAAGCCAGATTAAACAATTAAAAGAAACTAAAAGCCCTAAAATTTTTATTTATGGACTCTTATTGTCATTTATTTATGGCGTTCTTCACGCATTAGGTCCTGGACACGGCAAACTTATAATGATTTCATACTTTTCTTCTAAAAAAAGTAAGTTATGGCACGCACCGTTAATGGCGTTTCAAATATCATTTTTTCATACTTTGTCAGCTATAGTTTTGGTTCTTTTGACAGATAAAATAGCTAAAAGTATAGCTATTAGTATGCACCCGTCTAAAGAGCTTGTTTTAATTAAAATTGTCAGCTACACGTTGATTTTTCTTGTGGGGCTTTTTATGCTCTATCAAACATACAAAGCAAATAAAGCTTGTGGGTGCGTCTCCGGCAAGGTTTCATCAGACAACTCAAGGGCAAACTGGCTGTTGTCAGTTAGTGTTGGTTTTGTGCCTTGCACAGGTTCACTTTTGATTCTGCTGTTCACAATGTCATATGATGTGCTGATTGAAGGCATATTTTTTGTAACAGCTTTGGGACTAGGTATCGCGGTTACTTTGTCGGCGATAGGCATATTTTGTATTGAAGGTTTTGATCTACTAATGGCGACAACAAAATTAGAAAAAAAAGCAACCTTTAGCAAAATAATAGGCTATACTAGCTCCTCATTAATTACATTTATTGGTTCTGTTTTATTATTTTTAAGTATTAAAGATTGGTTGCAATGAAAAAAGAAATTTTCCCAGATGAATTTGGTCGGTTTGGAATTTATGGCGGACAATATGTTGCCGAAACCCTAATGCCGATTGTTCAACAAGTATCAGAATCTTATCAGGAAGCAAGAAAAGATGCTTCTTTTATGAAAGATTTAGATTATTACTTTAGAGACTATGTAGGAAGACCAAGTCCTCTATATTTAGCAGAAAAACTTACTAAAAAAGTTGGTGGAGCTAAAATCTATTTAAAGAGAGAAGACTTAAATCATACCGGAGCTCATAAAATCAATAACTGCATTGGTCAGGCTCTGCTTGCTCGTAGAATGAATAAGCGCCGCATTATAGCAGAAACTGGCGCCGGACAACATGGTGTAGCTACCGCCACAGTTTGTGCTTTGTTTGATTTAGAGTGCATAATATATATGGGTGAGGTTGATATTATGCGCCAAAAACCTAATGTTTTCCGTATGAAACTTCTTGGCGCAGAAGTCCGTCCTGTTACCACAGGTTCGAAAACACTCAAAGATGCAATTAACGAGGCGATGAGGGACTGGGTTGCTAATGTTGATGACACTTATTATCTTTTTGGAACCGCTGCTGGTCCGCACCCATTTCCTGAAATGGTTAGAGATTTTCAGTCAGTTATAGGCAGAGAAGCTAGGGAGCAGTTTTTGGTGAAGGAAAAGAAACTTCCAGATGCTTTGGTTGCTTGTGTAGGCGGAGGTTCTAATGCAATTGGATTGTTCCATCCTTTCTTAGATGATGAAAAAGTTGCAATATACGGTGTTGAAGCTGGTGGTTTAGGTATGAAAACAGACAAACACGCAGCATCTTTAACCAAGGGCAAAGTCGGAGTTTTGCACGGTTCTAAATCGTATGTTCTGCAAGATGAAAATGGGCAGATTTTAGAAACGCATTCAATTTCTGCAGGACTTGATTATCCTGGAGTTGGCGCTGAACATTCTTATCTTAAAGATATTGGCAGAGCAAAGTATGAGACTATTAATGATGACGAAGCTCTTAGCGCCTTTTCAGCTCTTTGTGAAACAGAAGGAATTATACCTGCTTTGGAATCTTCTCATGCTGTGGCTTTTGCTATGAAACTTGCGAAAGATATGGATCCAACTAAAAGCATTATTGTTAATTTGTCAGGACGAGGCGATAAAGACTTAGAAACCGTTGCGACAATTAAAGGAGTAAAGCTATGAGTGTAAGGATAAAAAATACATTCGAAAAACTTAATGAAAAAAACAAGAGCGCTTTTATTAGTTTTATAGCTGCGGGAGATCCTAGTTTTGAAACATCTTTAGAAGTTTTAAAGCTGTTACCGCAAAGTGGAGTTGATATTATTGAACTAGGTATCCCTTTTTCAGATTCTATGGCTGATGGAGCTATAATCCAACAAGCTTCTCAAAGAGCCTTAAAACAAGGGATTACTCCAGCCCATGTCTTTGATATGGTAAAAGAATTTCGCAAGGGAAATGACCACACACCTATTATATTAATGGGATATTATAATCCAATTTTAGCTATGGGGTTAAAGAACTTTGCTGAAAAAGCTAAAGAAGCTGGAGTTGATGGTGCTTTGGTTGTTGACTTGCCTCCAGAAGAGGCTGATGAATTGAAGACAGAACTTGACAGCAATGATATTGATTTGATTTTCTTAATGGCTCCAACAACCAATGATAAGAGACTTAAAACAATCTTAAAAAAAGCAAAGGGTTTCCTTTATTATGTTGCAATAACAGGTGTTACAGGAACTAAGCTTGCTAAAGATGATGAGGTTAAGTTTGCAATTGATATTATTAAGAAAAAAACAGAACTTCCAATTGTAACAGGCTTTGGAATTAAAACTCCAGAAATGGCTGGACGCATTGCTAAAATTGCTGACGGTGTTGTCGTTGGTACCGCTATTGTGGAGAAAATAGATGCGGAAGTTCAAAATCACGATAATCATCAAAAAGTTATAGATAATGCTTTAGCTTTTGTTTCTGAGCTTGCAAATTCAGTAAAAAATAACGATAATCCAAAATAATATAAATTTAAAAAAGAGGATTTTATATGAACTGGCTTAGCAATTACGTTAGACCTAAAATACAAGGAATTGTGAAACAAAAAGATATTCCTGACCATTTGTGGACTAAGTGTCCCGGCTGTGGGGCAATGCTTTTTGCAAAAGAATTAGAACAAAATAATATGATTTGTCATCACTGTGAATATCATATGCGTTTAGGTTCTAAAAAAAGATTAGAGTTGTTATTTGACAACGGTGAATATAATAGAGCTGAAGTTCCAGAGGTTATCAGCGATCCTCTTAAATTTAAAGACATAAAGAAATATGCCGATAGAATAAAAGATGCTCGTAAAAAAACGAGTGAAAAAGATGCTATTATTGTGGCTTATGGCACTATGGGCAAAATTCCAGTTGTTGCGGCTGTTTTTGATTTTAACTTTATGGGTGGTTCAATGGGAGCTGCTGTTGGCGAAGGTATTGTAACTGCCGCAGAATTGGCTGTAACCCAAGAAGCACCGTTGATTATTTTCCCATCATCTGGGGGCGCCAGAATGCAGGAAGGCATTGTCTCCTTAATGCAAATGGCAAGAACAACTATTGCAGTTGATAAAGTTAAAGAAAAAGGACTTCCTTTTATTAATGTTTTAACTGATCCTACAACAGGTGGCGTTACGGCGTCTTTTGCTATGTTGGGCGATATTCACATCGCAGAACCCGGTTCTATTATTGGTTTTGCTGGTGCCAGAGTGATTGAACAGACTATTCGTGAGACGCTTCCTAATGGCTTCCAAAGAGCTGAATACCTGTTAGAACATGGTATGGTTGATATGGTTGTTCACCGTAATAATCTTAGAGAAACCATAATTAAGGTTATTGGTATTTTGAAAAATACCAAAGAAGAACCATCATTTTTGCCAGCATCGTCTTCTAGGAAAAAATAATTGGCGACAACAGATGAAGTTTTAAAACGTTTTGCAAAGCTTCACCCAAAAGTCATAGATATTTCCTTAATCAGGATTTTAAAACTTTTAGAAAAGCTGGGTTGTCCTCAAAATAAGCTGCCGCCAGTGGTTCACGTTGCGGGAACTAATGGTAAAGGCTCAACTATTGCCTTTTTGCGTTATATTTTAGAAGCATCAGGTCTTAAGGTTCATACCTATACGTCGCCTCATTTGGTTAGGTTTAATGAAAGAATTAGGCTGGCAGGAAAACTCATTGCGGAAGACAAACTTTTAAACATTTTAGAAGATGTTGAAAAAGTTAATAAAGACGAGCCTATAACTCTGTTCGAAATCACAACCGCGGTTGCTATGAAAGCATTTGCCGCAGAAGAAGCCGATGTTTTGTTGCTAGAGACAGGTCTTGGCGGCAGGTTTGATGCGACTAATGTTATTGTTAATCCTATAGTATCAATTTTGACGCCGATTTCTATGGATCACGAAAACTTTTTGGGTGACAGTTTAGAAAAGATTGCAGGGGAAAAAATCCCCATAATAAAACCTAGGTCGAGAGCTGTTGTTGGTAAACAAAAAAGTATTGTTAATGAATTGATTTTGGAACATTGCAAGGACGTTGATTCCCCAGTCTTTAGATGTGGTTATGAATGGCGTTATGAGATAGAAGACGAGGGTTTTATCTTCTTCTCCAAAGACAGAAAAAGCGTTTTTCCTAAGCCCAATTTAGAAGGAGATCATCAGATTCACAACGCTTCAGTTGCGATTGCAGCTTTAGAAGTTATGGGAAAAGTTGACAGGAAATTTAAAATTGATGATCAAATTATAGCAAACGCTATTAGCAAAACAGCTTGGCCTGCAAGGCTGCAACTTATTAAGCAAGGACGGCTAAAAGAAGGTCTTAGCGAGCGTACTAATTTATGGTTAGATGGAGGGCATAATCCCGGTGCTGGTGAAGTTCTTAGTGAATTCTGGCAAGGAAAAGATGTCTATGTCATAATGGCAATGCTTAGAACCAAAGATGCGACAGGCTTTTTAAGTTCAATCATAGAGTTCGCTAAAAAAATTTTTGTAACTGAAATTCCAGATAATGAAAACAGTTTTTCATCTTTAGAACTTGTAGAAAAAACAAAGTCTTTAGGATTTAATAACGTTTTTTCCTGTGCTGATATAAAAGAAGCTTTGGCTTGCTGTCATAAAGAAAAAGAGCCACAGCATATCTTAATCTGCGGCTCTTTGTACTTGTCTGGAAAAGCCCTAGAAGAAAATGGAACTTTTCCAGAGTAGTTAGAGTAATCTATTTTTTAGATTATTTAAGAAAGTTTAGATTTCTTATACTTCTCCGTTATAACAAGGGGGGAAAGGGGTATGTTTTTTACGAAGAAATAATGAGTACCTTGAACAATCTTAATGTTTTCTCTAACGTCCTTTCGTTTTAGCAGCTTTAACCGTTGCGGTGTTAGTCGCAGTATTAGTTGGCTGCTTTTTTGTTTTATCCATACCAAGTTCATCGGTTAGTTTTTCTAATTCATCAATAAAACCAGAAATAACGTTTAAACCTTTGCTCCAGAAATCAGGTTTAGAAGCATCTAAGCCAAAAGGAGCAAGCATTTCTTTATGTTTTTCGGTACCGCCTTTTGAAAGCATTTCAAGGTATTTATCTTGAAAATCAGGAACTTTGCCTTCTTCATATGTTTTGTATAAAGAATTAACAAGGCAGTCTCCAAAAGAGTATGAATAAACATAAAATGGAGTGTGAATCATATGAGGAACTTGACCCCATATAGCTTGAGAGCTTTCATCTAAATTAACATTAGGACCTAAACTTTCTTTTTGATTTTTAGTCCAGATTTCATTTAAACGACTTACGGACAGTTCGCCTTTTTCTCTTCTTTCATTATGAACATCGGTTTCATAATTATGGAAAGCTATCTGACGTACAGCGGTGTTAAGCATATCACCAGTTTTTTCAGCAAGCATAGCAAAACGCTTTTTAGGATCTTGTTCTTCTTTAACCATAGATTTAAAGGTGAGCATTTCGCCGAAAACAGAAGCTGTTTCGGCAAGAGTGATAGGTGTGTCTGCCATTAAATCACCGCGTTCTTTGGCAAGATATTGGTGAACACCGTGTCCTAATTCATGGGCAAGCGTCATAACATCACGAGCTCTGCCTTGGAAATTTAAAAGAATATATGGGTGAGATTCTTTTACGCCTGGCATAGCATAAGCACCAGATTGTTTTCCTTCTTTAGGAGAAACGTCAATCCAATTATTGTCGAAGAACTTTTTGCCAATCTCTGCCATTTCAGGTGAAAATTCGCCGAAAGCCTTAAGAACGGTTTTCTTGGCATCTTCCCAAGAATAGATTTTTTCAGGAACATCTGGAAGAGGGGCATTCCTATCCCAATATTCAATTTTATCAACGCCGAGCCATTTTGATTTTAAACCATAATAACGATGGGACGTATTTTCATAATTTTGTTTAACTGAGGAAACAAGGGCACCAACAACTTCATTTTCAACATCATTGCTAAGATTTCTTGATTCACTTGGAGTTTTAAAACCACGCCATTCGTCATCGACTTTTTTATCAAGAGCAAGGGTATTGGTGATAAAAGCAAGAAGTTTAGCGTTTTCTTTAGTAGTTTTACCTAAAGCTTCGCCAGCTTTTTTGCGGGTTGCGGCATCAGGACTGCAAAGATATGCATCTAATTCAGCATCGGTATATTTTTTGCCATCAATATCATAACGTAAATCAGCCATAGTTTCGTCATATAAGCGAATCAATGCAGAATTACCAGTCATAGCTTTTTGCTGTGACATTTTTTCTAAATCATCAGATAAATCGTGTTTTTTAAAAGCTCTAATTTTATCAATCCAAGGTTTGTAATGAGCAACTTCAGGTGCGGAGAGTTTCTCAGCCAAGTTCTCATCAGAAAGACGATTAATTTCTAGGCCATAAAAAAGAGTTTTACTTCCAATGTCGGTAGATTTTTCTTCGAATCCTTGATAAAAGCCCATTACTTTTTCATCATTAAGATTAGTTGAACGTAACAAATAAGAATAAGCTCCCATCTTGCCTAAAATGCCTGAAATTTTTTCGTATTCTTCAATTGATTTAGCAAAATCTTCACCTGAAAGACTTTCAAGTTTTCCTTGATATCTATTGGCAAATCTTTCTGCCATTGTTGCAACTTTAGTAAGTTCGTTTTTAAATTCAGGTGAATCATAACTTGGGTAAAGATCTGTTAGATCCCAATTAGGAAGAGCTTCTTTAGTCTCGCTCATTAGCTTTATCTCCTTGAAATAGCAGGTAATAAAAAATATTAATTATTTATAACCCATTTTGTCTTGTTTGTAAATAATTTTGTCAAATGTTATATAAAAAAAGAGATGTTTATCAATGTTTTTAGTTTTATGATTATGGACATAATATAAATGATTGAAATTGTTTAAAAATGTTTTGATACCGCTAAGACAAGGAAAAGCTAAACTTCCATACAACAAAATGAAATATGCTCTAAATTACGAAGCAATTTTTTCGTTTATTCAAAAGAATAACCCTCTTGAGAAATTTGTGCTCTAACTCTGATTATAAATTTTATGAAAAATAGGCATAAAAAAACCGCCATAAAGACGGTTTTTTAAAGCATCAAATTGGAGCGGGTGAAGGGATTCGAACCCTCGACATCAACCTTGGCAAGGTTGCGCTCTACCCCTGAGCTACGCCCGCAAAAAATGTAACTTCGCAAAATAATAAAATAAAACTATAAATTTGCAAGCAAAAAATGATAAAATGTAAAAAAAAATAATTTAGGATAAAACAATGGAGAATGTTGAAGCTAAGCTATTAGAAAGTCTTACTTGTCCGATAACAAAAAGACCTCTTAGATATGATAAAAAAGCACAGGAATTAATCAGTGACGAAGCAAAACTTGCTTTTCCTATCAAAGATGGAGTACCTATTATCGTTGTTTCTTGTGCAAGAAGTTTAGATTAGTTCTTAGAATTTGGTTTTTCTTCTAAAGATTGCCATTTGTTTATTATTAGTATTTCTTCTTCTGCTGCTGAAATATCTTTGCTTTTTGTTCCAAAGTCAGGGAATGCATTAGGAGCTTGAAGCCCCTCTACTCTGCCCGCATTAAATTCGGCATTATAATTTACGGTCTTGTTTTCAATAATATCGACTTGAGGGGCAGAAGAGCACCCTTCAAGCATAGATATAAAAAAGATACTTAGTGCAATAAATAATTTTTTCATAAATTTATATTGGCTTAACTAAAAATATTTAGCAATATTGTTATTATGAAAAAGATATTAAAAAAATACAATTTATGGATATTGGTGCTTCTTTCTTTTGTTGTTGCCAGCTGTCAACATCAAGGTGATAGAATAAACCAAGAATCCGAAATGCTTTATCCTAAGTCTCACAGAGTTTTTCGCAATTATACGCTTGATGGTGTTATATACTCAACGGACGATATTCCGCAATATGACGTCGGCGATGCTTTTCTTTATAGCGACGGCTATATTGAGGTTGTATCAGATGTTGATGCTAATTATATCAAGTGGCAGTTACTTGATGGCAGTTTTTATATTTCGAGCAAAAATATTTTTTTACCAGCAATTAAAAAAGTTATTAACGATGGTGTCGGCGGCACGATAACGATTGAAAATGATTTTGATATCAAGAAAAACTTTTTATGGCCGATAAGGGTTGGGCTGTATGACAAGGTTGATGTTAAGGAAACCGTTGTCAGCGATGGCAACAAACAGGACTTTAAATATCAGTGGGAATGCTTGGTTGTTGGTGATGAAACTATAAATAATTCCGTAAATAAGTTTGACACTTTTGTTGTTGAGTGTAACAAAAAAAGATATGGAATGTCCTATGAGAAGCAGATTTTTTATTATGCTCCAGAGGTAGGAAAATTTGCCAGAGTATCTAGTGTTAGTTATCCAAATGATATTGCTAAAACGATAGACATTGTTGCTTATGGTTTGATGCCTAGTGCTATGCCTAAGAAGCTTGAGGCAGAATTGATAAGTTTCGTTCAATATGCCTTGGAGACTAGACTTTCTGGTGTAAGCATTACTAAAAAAAGCGGAGAGCTTTTAATTGAAGTTAAACCTTATGATACATATCAAACTGATAAGGGTTATTTTTGCCGTGATTATGAACAAAAATTAACAGTAAGAGGCAGGATTTCAACCCAAAAAGGTACGGCTTGCAAAAGTGATACTGGAATATGGCAAACGCCAGCCCCAAAAGGTTAAAACGCTTTGGTTATAATCCATACCAAAACAGTTTAATTGTAGACCTTAATAAAATAACCAAAGCTACGTATAGTTTGTAGTCCTATTATTTTTATTTTGAACCAGTTACACCATAGCCGCAATATTTAGGCGGGTTATATATCAAAATTTTAGAGACATTAGTAAACGTAAGTTTGGTTGCGCCTCGTGATAAAACACCGCTAACATCGGGCATTTGGTTATGTCTTGATTGAAATTCCCTAACATCTTGCAGGCTCATGCGAAGTCCATTTTGAAAATCAACATTCCAACCATAAGTGCTTGCTCCAATATCAACTAAAATAACATTAGTTTCTTCGTTGCCAAAGAAGGTCTGTTCACCCATATCACTTGAGAACTTAAAAACATTAGTTAAAGCTTCTGGCTCATTTTCAAAGCTTGGTTCCGATTGTTTCTCATTTGAGGTTCGAACAAAAACTCCTTTTAAGTTATGGAAATATAAAATATCGTTGTTGGATCCTACAAGCATACCGTTAGCATTAGGGAAAGTTATGAAGCTTCCCGCTTTATCGTTTAGAGAAATTACTCTGCTGTCAGATAGAACTAGTCCCCAGTCATCATTTCCTGATAGTCCAAGATGATTCAGCACAAAACCGTGTTCATTTTCATATGCAATATCTAATTTTGAACTTGGAACTGTTATTTTAGCAATATTTCTAAATTCGGCCTTAGCCCCATTTTTAGCAAGAAGAACCCCACTTCTGCCGTGAGGAATTGTTTGACCAGGAAGAGTTATTGTCTGCCCCGTTTTTTCATTAATAGGGATAATTGATAAAACATTAATAACTAAATGCCAATTTAACAAACTTTGAGCATTATCATTTAATATTATGTAAGGCTTGTTTTCATCAGCAACAAAAGTTTTTGTTCCCTCGTTTGAACCAAAAACAAAGGATTGATTAAGATAAGCGTCGATTTCCTCATTTTTTAAACTTTTGATTTTTGGATCAGATGATATTTTAACAATTGTTTCTGTTGATGCATCAGTGCTAGCAATAGGCGCTTGAACTTGAGTTATAATAGGAGTTTGTGGTGCCGCATCGCTTGTTGATGCTGCGGCAACTTCTTCCATCTTTTGCTCGTCTTCTTCAACGTATTCAACAACCTCTTCAACTACTTCCTCACCTTCGGCGACTGGCGCATCTTCTTCAACGTATTCAATAACTTCTTCGACTACTTCTTCACCTTCGGAGGCCGGAGCATCTTCTTCAACGTATTCTACAACTTCTTCGACTACCTCTTCACCTTCGGAGGCCGGAGCATCTTCCTCAACGTATTCAATAACTTCTTCGACTACTTCTTCACCTTCGGAGGCCGGAGCATCTTCCTCAACGTATTCAATAACTTCCTCGATTACTTCTTCACCTTCGGAGGCCGGAGCATCTTCCTCAACGTATTCAATAACTTCTTCTACTACTTCTTCACCTTCGGCGACTGGCGCGTCTTCCTCAACGTATTCTACAACTTCTTCGACTACTTCTTCACCCTCGGCAACTGGAACATCTTCTTCAACGTATTCGACAACTTCTTCGACTACTTCTTCACCCTCGGCAACTGGAACATCTTCTTCAACGTATTCAATAACCTCTTCGACTACTTCTTCACCTTCGGCAACTGGAGCGTCCTCTTCAACGTATTCAATAACTTCTTCGACTACTTCTTCACCCTCGGCAACTGGAACATCTTCTTCAACGTATTCGATAACTTCCTCGATTACCTCTTCACCCTCGGCGACGGGAGCTTCTTCTTCAACGTATTCGACAACTTCTTCGACTACTTCTTCACCTTCGGCAACTGGCGCATCTTCTTCAACGTATTCTACAACCTCTTCAACTACTTCTTCGCCTTCAGCGATTGGAGCTTCTTCCTCGACGTACTCGACAACTTCTTCGATTATTTCTTCCCCTTCGGCAACTGGCGCATCTTCTTCAACGTATTCAATAACTTCTTCGACTACTTCCTCACCTTCGGCAACAGGAGTGTCCTCTTCAACGTATTCGATAACTTCCTCGATTACCTCTTCACCTTCGGAGGCCGGAGCATCTTCTTCAACGTATTCTACAACCTCTTCAACTACTTCTTCACCCTCGGCAACTGGAGTGTCCTCTTCAACGTATTCGATAACTTCCTCGATTACCTCTTCACCCTCGGCAGCGGGAGCATCTTCTTCAACGTATTCGACAACTTCCTCAATTACTTCCTCACCTTCGGCAGCGGGAGCATCTTCTTCAACGTACTCAATAACTTCCTCGACTACCTCTTCACCTTCGGCAACTGGCGCGTCCTCTTCAACGTATTCGACAACCTCTTCGACTACTTCCTCAGGAGCAGGGGCTTTACTTGCTAGTGTGGGATTAACCGCTGTTGGAGTTGCAGGTTTAGTAGGATTTTGCTGTTCATTCATAAAAGAAGTTCCCCATTTTTAAGAATTATTATAAAGTTATAAGATACAATACAAATTATCAGATATCAAAAATTTATTTGCCGTAAATCCTTATTTAGGTTGTGTCCAATCTTTCTTTAATCGCTCTATTCTTAAGCTGAATAATCCTAATTCATGCATAAATTCGCGAGGCAGACGTTGCAAATCAGCGAAAGGCCTTAAAAACTCTTTGTGTTCAATGACATATTGGCGAGTTTTTTTGGCGTCAACGGTGAATAGAGAATCAAAGCGCTCTCTGTTTATTTCTTGGTTCGCCCAGTTGATGTCCTGATATCTCGGAACCATACCAAAAGGAGATTCTATAGCGCAGTTCTTTCCTTTTGCTCGATCTATAATCCATTTTAGCAAGCTGAAATTGTTCTCACCATTAACCCAAATTAAATTGCCATTTTGATCACGTCTAAAGAAGTTCATTCTAAAAACAGGAGGAGGAGCTGATATATTATATCCTGCTTTAAGCCATAAGGCAAAGTAGTCTCCCATATTAGAACCACAGAAGGTAAGCATACCCATAGGATCTTTAATATAGGTGTCACATTTGGCATTTAAATCACTGCAGTTTTCCGTTTCCATTGTTGCGGCGAGATAAACTCCGTGGCTCCAGTTAAAGGATTGGAAAATCAAAGGAGTTGAGCTGCTGCCTCGGCTGCTGAATACAAATGCTGAGATAGGAAGTTTTTTATCGGCATATAATTCATAAGAAAAAGAAGGACAGTTGCTTAAAGGTGAGGCATAACGTGCACTTTGATGGGTTGCAATTTTTCTATTTTCTGGAATCCAGTCGTGTCCCTGCCAATCTACAAGGTGGTGAGGAGGCGTATCTAACCCTTCCCACCAAATATCGCCGTCATCTGTTATCGCAACATTGGTAAAGATGGTCGATTTTTTTATGGTTTCAATAATGTTTTTATTTTTTAAACTAGTATTTGATAAAATTCCAAAAAATCCTTTTTCGGGATTGGTTGCATAAAAATAACCATCATCATTAGGTCTAATCCAAGCAACATCGTCACCAATGGTATAGATTTTGTATCCACTGAATTTTTCAGGAATGTTAAGTGTTGCCATTGATGTTTTGCCGCCGTTGTCAGGTGAAGCAAAAGCAATGCAGCTTTTTTCACCTTTGTCATCTTCAACAGCAAGCAGAGACATATGCAAAGGAAACCATCCCTGATTGAGTCCAATATATGAAGCCATTTTAAGCCCAGCTGCATAACGTGATAAAATAGCATTTTCGCCATATCCACTGCCAAAAGACCATATTTCTTGAGTTTCTGGGAAGCTTGCAATACATATGCTTTCAAGATTGCAGGGCCAAGAAACATCTTTTTGATTTTCTTTTAAAGGACAGCCAACAGAGTGAACACAATGGATAAAATCGCCATAAGAACCTAAAGCATCAAGTACCGATTGTCCTGTACTGGTTAAAATATGTAGATGCGTAACAACATAAGGTGAATCTGTTATTTCTATTCCGACTAAAGAATCTGAGGAATCAAGAGCTCCTAAGCTGAATGGAACAACATATAATGTTCTTCCAGCCATACAGCCATTGAATAAATTTGAAATATTTTCTCGAAGTTCTCTAGGAGGTGCCCAGTTGTTTGTTGGTCCTGCATCAATTTCTTTAGCTGTGCATAGGTAAGTATGTTCATTGTGAATTTTAGTGTCTTCAGGATGGGTACGGCAAACGTAACTGTTAGGTCTTTTTGCTTGGTTTAACTTAATATACGTTCCTTTGGCAACCATTGACTGACAAAGGCTGTTAAACATCGTTTCGCTACCATCATACCAGACAACATCACGAGGTTTACATAAGTCAACAATTTCATTAATCCAAGAGATTACTTTGGAGTTATTAGTATGATTTTGATTATTAATTAAGCTTTCCATAAATATAAACACCTAAAATATCTAAATAAAAAATAATATCATATTGGCAATGTTATTAAAACTCTTAAGCCATTAATTGGACTTTCATCAAGAGATATTTCGCCTCCGTGAGAGGTTATAATATCTTTTGCAATACTTAGTCCTAAACCAACGCCTCCTGTTGATTTGTTTCTAGAGTTGTCAATTCTGGAAAAGGCTTTAAATACCTCATCATATTTTTCTTTAGGGATGCCAATTCCGTCATCATCAATTGTTATCTTAAAATTACTTTTAGTCGCAAAGGTTGCAACAGAAATATTATGGTTACCATATTTTACGGCATTAGCAATAATATTTGTTAAGCATCTTTCAAAAGCATTTTTACGCAGTACCATTGTTGTTGAGCTGTTAATATCAAGATTAAAGCTTTTTTCGGTTTTTTTAAATTTATTCACAACATTGTTGATAATGTCTTCAACTTGAATTTTGACAGCTTTTTCTTCACCTTCGCCTCTCGCAAATGATAAATAACCCTCAATCATAGTTTCCATTTCTTCAACATCGGCTAAAAGTTCTTTGATTTCTTCATTCGACGACATCATAGCTAATTGTAATTTCATTCGTGTAATTGGCGTTCTTAAATCATGAGAAACGCCTGCAAGCATATTAACCCTTTCAGATATCTGTCTTTTTATGCGCTCTTTCATTAAGATAAAAGCTTGAGAGGCTTTTCTTATTTCTGAAGCTCCTTCAAGTTTGAAGTTGGAAACATCTTGTCCTTTACCAAAATTTTCTGAGGCCTGAGCTAAACGGTACACAGGGCGTATTTGGTTTTTCATAAAAATTGTAGCTATTCCAAACAATAAAATAGAAATAATAATCATAAAGCCGATAAAAGTGTATGTTGTAGAGCTAAAGAAACGCTTGCTTGGCGTTGTAATAATTAATAATCCATCATTTAACTGTACAAAGATATTAATTTTTTTATCATCTTTTGAACCTCCTATGGTGTAAGGATAGCTCATATTGCTTTTTAATATTTCGTTTAAAGATTCAACTAAGACCGTTGTTGGAATAGATTCTGTTTTTTGGGGAAGTTTTTGATCTTTTTGGAAGGAAATTTCCATAAGAAGGCGCTGCTTTGCCGTTTTAAAGAGTGTGCTGTTAATGTCATCGTCATTAAAATGATTCTTAAGCTGAATAATAAAGGTGATATCACCAACAAGATCAGTCGCTAAACGGCGAGATACGGTTTCCCAGTGACGGTTAAAAAAGAAATAGGCGGTTGTGAATTGGAAAAGCAGCAAAGGCGTAACGATGATTAAAAGAGAACGTTTTAAGAGACTCTTGGGAATAAAACGCTGCTTAAAATATTGTAAAAATGTTTTTTTTCTAATCTTTTGCTTTTCTGCCATCTTATATTGTTATTCTGGTAACAGAATATATCCCTTGCCTCTAATTGTTTGTAGAAACTTTGGTTCTTTAGTGTCTGGCTCAATCTTTTTTCTAAGTCGTGTAATCTGAACATCTACTGTTCTTAAGTTTTGCCCTGAAAATGTTAAATCCGCAAGCGTTTCTCTAGAAACTATTTGTCCTAACTTATCGGTCATAATTTTTAGAAGCGTTTTTTCAACTGGTGAGAGGTGAACAACTACGTCTTTATAGGTTAATTTTCCAGTGTTAGGATTATAACAAGAATCACCAAACTTGATATTTTGGTAACGAGGTTTTTCATTCTTAGGGATTCTTTTGAGAATATTGTTAATTCTTAACAGCAGCTCTTTTGGTTCAAAAGGTTTGGGCAAATAGTCATCGGCACCATATTCAAGACCTGTGATGCGTTCATTTACTTCTGACATTGCCGTCAGCATTAAAATCGGGGTCATATTTTCTTTGCGGAACCTAAGAACAAATGAAAAACCATCTTCTCCAGGCATCATAACATCAACAATAAGCAAATCGAAGTTGAAGATACTTATCATTTTGTCGGCATTCTTAGTATCTTCTGCGGTGCTTACATAAAAACCGTTTTCTAAAAGATATTTTTTTAATAAGTTTCTGAGACGATTATCATCGTCAATCACTAGGATATGCTGCTTTTTTTTATGTATATGATTCATAATTTAACAAGTATAATGTTTTTTATCTTATTTTACAGTATAGATTTTTCTTGTTAGCTAATTTTAAGCATAAAAAGTATTAGAAAATCTAAAAACAGGTTTTTAAATATCAAAAACAGTAAAAATTATTAATTCGTTAAAAAATAATATAATTTATTTTTCGTTAGCCATAATAACCGAGGTTGTTTTCTTTAAATAGTCATATCCTGTGATAACTGTCAAAAAGCCAGCAAACCACAAAACAATTTCACCTATATGAGAAAAATCAAAGCCTGTTATTTCGTCTTTACCAACAATTAAAATAGGAAGAGCAATCATTTGGGTAACCGCCTTCCATTTTGCCAATTTGGTAACTTTTAATTCTGTATTATATTTGGCTAAAAAGCTGTGCAGTCCAGAAACAATAATTTCTCGGCATACAATTAAAACAGCAGGGATTAGACCCAAATTAGAAAGTCTTGAAGTTGCGGCAAGCATTAATATTGTTGCTGCTACAAGAAGCTTATCGGCAATAGTGTCAAGAAGTCTGCCATAAGAGGAAACTTGATTTGTTGAACGGGCAATCCAGCCATCGAGTAAATCAGTAAGAGCAGCTACTGCGAAAATAAAGCAAGCAATCCAATGTATATATTTATAATCAATATACATTGTTGAAAAAACCAAAGGAATTAGCAAGATTCTAGAGATAGTTAGTATGTTTGGTAGATTAAACACGTTATGGCAGCCTTATTTTGACATTATTGATTATTTTACTCATATATATATTTAACGTTAATTAATAATTAATGAAAGTGTTTGTAGATAATTTCTGCAATTTTTTTATTTATCCCAGATACTTTAACAAGATCATCAAGGCTGGCGTCCGCAATAGCCTTAACCGAACCGAAGTGTGCTATTAGAGCTTTCTTCCTTATTTTTCCTATGTTTTTGATGTCTTCAACTGCAGAACGAAGGGTGTCATTTTTCTTTTTCTTAGTCATTATTCCTAAGGCGAAATTATGGACTTCCTGCCCTAACATTTGGATAAAATGAAATACAGAACTAAAAGAATCGATAGTTACGGTTTGCCCATTTTCTAAAACAAACTTTTCATATTCGTGTTTATCATTTTTTGTTGCTCCTATAACTGTTATGCCTGTTATATTTAAATCAGACAAAACAGATAAAGCTGCATTTAATTGCGGTTTACCGCCATCAACAAAAATAACATCCGGCATTTCTGTAATGGGGTGATTTTTTTGAAGAAAGCGCCTCGTTATTACTTCTTTCATCATTGCGGGGTCATTTGCAGTAATAGAGCTGTCTTTGATGTAAAACTTTCTTTTGTCTCTTCTTATGATTCCATTTTCATCGGCGGCGATTAATGCACCAACGGCGTTTGTGCCGCTTAAATGGCTGTTATCATAAAATTCAATTCTCTTGGGTATATGGACGAGGTTAAAGATTTGAACCAGATTTTTAAATATCTCTTTTTTAAAATTCTTATCAGAGAGTTTGCGAGCTAAGGCTGTTTGAGCATTTTTAATCACATTTTGAACAATTTTTTGCCGCACTCCTCTTTGAGGAACCGTAATTGTTACTTTGCTTCCTTTTTGTTTTGAAAAGAATTTTTCATATTCTTCAGGATAAGCGATAGGCATAGATAAAACAATTTCTGAAGGTGGAAATCGTTCATCATAAAAATGATTTAGAAAGGCCTCCAAAATTTCGCTTAAAGAAAAATCTGAAATGTTGGCAGGGAAATAAGCATAGTTGCCACAGCTTGTGGCAGCTCGGTAAAAAAACACTTCAATACATACCAAGCTATCTTGCTTGAAAATTCCAATTACATCGGCATCTTTTAAATTAAGAGAAGCTTGATTATGGTCTTGAATCAAATTCAACGCCCTTATGCGGTCTCGAAAATTGGCGGCTAGCTCAAAATCATAATTCTTGCTGGCGTCTTCCATTTTTTTGGTAAGTTCTTTTTGTAAATTTTGGTTTTTGCCAGATAGGAAGTTTTGGGCTTCAAGAACAAGTTCTTGGTAGTTTTCATGAGATATTTTTTCAACGCAGGGAGCGGAACATCTTTTTATTTGATATAACAAACAAGGTTTAGACCTGCTCTTAAAAACGACATCGGAACAACTTCGCAGTAGAAAAGCCTTTTGCAAAATAGTTAAAGTCTGGTTTACGGCACTTACGGCGGCAAAAGGTCCAAAATAAACGCCTTTTATATTCTGCCGTCCTCGGTGTTTGGTAATTTTAGGAAAATTATGTTCCTTATTAATCAATATAAAAGGAAAGCTTTTATCATCACGCAAAAGAATGTTGTATCTAGGCAGCAGCTTTTTAATAAGATCATTTTCTAAAATCAAAGCTGCAGTTTCATTTTCGGTTACAATTATTTCAATGTCATATGTTTGGGCAATCATTCGTTTTATGCGGGGTGAGAGCGCATTAAATCTAGTGTATGATGTTAGCCTCTTTTTTAAATTTTTAGCTTTGCCAACATAAAGAACGTCGCCATTTTGATTTAGCATACGGTAAACACCAGGGTTTTCTGGTGCATTTTTTATTTTTTCTTTAACGCTACGAATTCCTGCGGAGCTAATTTTTGATTCGTTTTTAATCAAGGTTTTTTACAAAATTAAGATTTTTTAAGTGTTAAAATAATATTTTATATCTTAAAGAAAATTTTTTTAAACAATAAACATAGTCAAGTTAAGCATATGGTTGTGGATAACTTTGTTGAAAATTTTTTTATAAAGACTTTAAGTTGTTGTATATCCTTTGTTTTTAACTATTTGTTAACCTTTTGGTACACTATATCTAATAGATTGATTATAAACGATATTTTGTAATATTGTTTAGGCTAAAATTTAAAAAATTTATTTAATATTGCTTTTTGAATCTAAATAAAATAAGGGAGCGTTTTCTTGTGAAAAACTCCCCTATTTATTTTTTGATTCTGTCTTATTCTAGTTCATATTTTTTATTTCATTAGCAGTAAGTTCAATACTGCTAACAACTTCTCCAGATTGAGCCGAACTTTGGTTAAAAGCTTCTTCCAAAGAATTAAAACGCTGTTCAATCGAATGAATATTAAGTTGCAGTTGTTCATAAATTACCGAAACATCATCTAATTTATGGTTGATTGCTTGTTCACTTTCTTTGGTAGTTTCAATAACTTTCTTTGACTCTCCCGCAAGTTTTCTAACTTCTTCAGCAACAACAGCAAACCCTTTACCAGCATCGCCAGCTCTTGCTGCTTCAATAGTAGCATTAAGAGCAAGCAAGTTGGTTTGAGCTGCAATATCCACAATTTCTTCAGAAACTCTAGAAAATTCATTAAGATTGATTTTAACACCATCAATAACATTGTTAAGATTTCCTGATACGGATAAAATTTCTTCTAAATTTTGCCGTAAACCATCAAAATGTTCGGCATTGCTGCCCGTAATTTGACTTAAATATTTTGCCTGACCCAAAATATTATCAACATTGTTATTGATTGTTATAAATTTGTTTTTTCTCTCTTCATTAAAAGCTTCAATTTTTTCAATATTCTTAACCAGCTCATCATTTTTGGCTAAGATAATATTTTGTTCATATTCCAGCTCTTTTTTATTATAAAACATACAGTTTTCTTTGTGATTTTGACCTTTAAAAACAGCGGTTGCAAATCTTTTACAGCTGCCATAACCGCAGGCTCCACAATTAATTTCACGGGACTCTTTGGTATCTTTATGTAAACTATTAAAAACTTGATCAAATTCTGTAGAATTAGGATTAGATATTTTAATTTCACTAGAATGGTCAGAATAACGTCTTAAAAAATCTTCCAATTTTAAGTTCTCTTCACACCATTTTTCCATAGTATAAATAGATTCCTTAAAACGCTTTTTTTCGGTTTTATCAATAATCACCTGCTGTTTCATAACATTAGTACGATAATCAATATCGTCAATTTCAATATCGCGACCCGTGCCTGTACCAAGATTACAGCCTTGCGCACAATTTAAAATATCGACTAAAAGCGGTGTTTTTTTACCTTCTTTAATTCTATCAGCATAGTTATCTAAATAGTGATAGGCGTGTTCAAAACCTTCAACCTGTTTTACCCAAGCGCCCGTAACATAATGCTCAACATTTTCCCTAAGACCACCAGGGCGGCTATAAGTTAAGCCTAGACCACAGGTTGGAATATTATCAAAGTCTTTTTCCTCATATGAGGTTAAGTTGATTTTGTTTTTTTCTAAATATTCGTGAATTTTAGCATAAGTAACGTTATATTGCAGAATATTCTTCGTATTAGGATCATTGACTTCATCGTATTTAGCAATGCAAGGAGAAAGAATAGCAATCGGTTCCGAAATATCCATATATTTGCGCATATAAACTGCGGTACAGCTTATAGGACTATGAACTGGGGATAACTGAGAAAGAATCTCTGGTTTATATTTTTGAATATAATTAACAATCGCAGGGCATGGCTGAGCAATGACCGTTTTCAGTCCTTTAGTTGCAATAGCCTTAAGATAGGCCCAAGTAGTAATGTCAGCGCCAAAGGAAACGTCATAAATTACATTAACGCCGATCGACTTTAAATAGCCAAATAATTTCTTATAGTTGCTAAAATTGTGATAAACAGAAGGCGCTGCAACGCAGGAAATGCGTCTGCCCTTCTTTAGATCATCAAAAAATTCCTCGGTATCGTCAATATAATAGCGAGCTTCGTGATCGCAGACTGCAATACAAGCTCCACATTTAATACATTTAGTATCATCAACTTTAATGATACTCTTGCCGTTTTCAATGGCGCTGTAGTTGGCTTCAAGCGTCGGACAGGCAGCAATGCACTTGTTGCAGCCTACGCACTTTTCAGCGTCAACATTAATAATTTTTTTTAAAGGTTTAAGCATAAGAACACCTCCTAATGTGATAAATATTAGAAAGCCACCGAGCGAACTCGGTGGTCAGGGTGTTCGAAACCTTATAGAAAGATTAAGGCATAGCTGTCTTTAGCCAAAGCCTGAACATACACAACTATCACCCCGACCAGAAAAGAAAAAGCCGAGGTTTAACACGTTATCTTTCGGTCTGTGCTTGACCGCTTTCTAAAAGGGGTTTCGAAGCCCCAGTTTGCAAAATCTGCAAACCTTTTTGACACTAAAAGATAATTGTGAAAAACACAAGGTTATAATTTGATATTAGGCACAAATTAAGAAAAAACATTTGCATTAAAAGATTATTTTTAGAGCTTTGAGACAAGCGGTTGAGGTCTTAGTTTTTAGATTATCTCTAAAAGAAAGTCTAGTGTTTTATTTACAACAGATATTTTTTAAGGTTTTTATTATGTCTCTGATGTTATCGCCTTTGAGGCGGTATATTACATTGAGACCATTTTTTTCATACTCAACAAGATCAAGGTTTTTTAGAACGGCTAAATGCTGCGACATTGGAGATAAAGACAATCCAGAGGCTTCTGCCATCTCAGATACTGTCATTTCCTTACTGCAAAGCATACACAAAATCATAAGCCTTTTTTCGTTATCAAGTGCTTTAATTAAACCCAATGCTTTTTCAAGGCTTTCCTTTTTAAATGGTAAATCTTCCATATTATTTTTTTTACCTCTTGACATCTTGTTTAGAGTAAACTAAATTAGAATTATCTAAATTAGTTATATCATCTTTATTATAGCAACAGGATAGGGAAATGAGAAAGCAAAAAATGACATCAAGAGAGCTTAGGCAATGGTTTTTTACCCCTTTGTTTATATTGGTTATAGCTCTTGGCTGGAAATACCCATATTTGGGATATATGGCTCCAGTTACTATGGCAGCAGGGTTTGCTGTAAGCTTTTTTAAAGGAAGATACATTTGTGGCAATTACTGCCCTAGAGGGGCTTTTTTTGATAGACTTATGTCTAGGTTGACTTTAAGCCGCCCGATTCCTAAATTCTTAAAAAAGAAATCTTTTCGTTATGGCGTTGTTGTTTTTATGTTGTCTTTAATGACATATAAAATTGCGATTAATCCTTTTGATGCCAAATATATCGGACTGGTTTTTTGGCAGATGTGTTTTGCGACATCTTTACTTGGGGTTACATTAGCCGTGTTGTATAAGCCTAGAACGTGGTGTTCTTTTTGTCCTATGGGAACAATCGAAGCTGCTATTGGCGGCAACAAACAGCCGATAGTTTCACAAAAAGGGGTTTGCAAATCTTGCGGCTTATGTGAAAAAAGATGTCCTATGGAATTGGAGATAGTTAATAAAGTAGAAGATGGAACTATCGCCAATCCTGATTGTATTAAATGTGGTGAATGTATCGGCTCTTGTCCGATAAAAACGTTAAGGAGGAAATAAAATGAGTAAAGATTGTCAGTTGTCTTTTCGCAATAAAGCCTGGTCGCCCTATGTCGTCGGGGTTTTAATCGGACTGCTTCAAATTCCAGCTTTTATGCTAATTCATACGGCGCTTGGAGCATCATCTTCATTTGTTACCGCTGCGGCAGATATTTTAAGAGTGTTTGATCCTGCGGTTGGTGAAATAAAATATGCTGCCAAGCACTTTGATGGCGGAAAAAACTTTTGGCAGTTGACTATGGTTATAAGCATTGCCTTAGGCGCATTTATTTCGGCTTATTTTTCTAAATCACTGAAAAAGGAAAATTCGCCAGTATGGAATAAAGCTCTTAAAAACTATAGCAAAGGCAAAAGATTTTTGATGGCATTTATTGGCGGTTTTGTTGTGCTTATGGGGTCAAGAATTGCCGATGGCTGTACGAGTGGACACGGAGTTTCAGGCATAGCTCAACTAGCAATAGGTTCTACCGTTGCAATCGTTTTTATGTTTGTTGGCGGTTTTATAACAGCCAAATTCTTTAATAAAATATAATGGAGGCAGAAATGACAGTATTTTCATCAATCGTTGTTGGAATTCTAATGGGGATAGCCTTCGGATTCTTAATCGAAAAAGGGCGTATTTTTGAACCTGGATATATTGTTGGTCAGATGCAGCTGCGTAAGTTTATTATGCTCAAAGTTTTTTTAACCGCTGTAGCAACAGGTTTAATCGTAATTTCGATAATGTATAGTTTTGGTCTTGTTAAACTCCACCCTAAGGCTTTAATGTGGGGAGCCGATGTTATTGGCGGCTTATTGCTTGGGATAGGTGTTACGATTGCGGGAGCTTGCCCAGGAACTATTTTAGCTCAAGTCGGCGTTGGTTATAAAGATGCGTGGTTCAGCCTTTTGGGTGGTTTAACAGGAGCTGCGGTATATATTTATTTAGAGCCAAGTCTGACCCAAACAATATTTTACAAATCATTGGGTAAAATCACGCTGGCAGATTTAACGGGAATACCTTTTGCCGCATTAGCTCTGCCGATAGCTGGCGTTATATTTTTAGGACTTTACTTTTTAGAAAAGAAAATTCCTTGGCAGAGTGAAATTGGAGATAATGCTGACGGCGTATCATAAATTACGAGGTTGGTGAGCGGGAATAAGCTGGCGTTTTCCCATTCCAATCAAGTCTGTTCTCCCCATATTTCTTAAGGCTTCCCGAAGCATTGGCCAGTTTTGCGGATCGTGATAACGCAAAAATGCTTTGTGGAGCCTTCTTTGCTTTAATCCTTTAGCAGAAAAAATTAATTTGGCATCTTTCTTTAAGTTTTTAGCTGGATTATAGCCAGAATAATACATTGTTGAAGAAAGAGACATGGGCGAGGGGATAAAATTTTGAACTTGATCTAGTTTAAAATTATTCTTTTTAAGCCACAAAGCAAGATTAAGCATATCTTCATCGGTTGTTCCTGGGTGAGCTGCGATAAAGTATGGAATCAGGTAATATTCTTTTCCTGCTTCCTTGGCAAAAGTTGTGAACATACTTTTAAACTTATCATAGCAGGCAATCCCTGGTTTTAACATTAAAGAAAGCGTGTTTTCTTCGGTATGCTCAGGAGCAATTTTCAGATAGCCGCCAACGTGATGTCTGACAAGCTCTTTAATATAGGTTGGGCTTTTTACGGCTAAGTCATATCTTATTCCTGATGCGATAAAAATCTTTTTAATCCCAGAAACCATACGAGCTTTTTTATATAAATTGATTAGATGCGAATGATCAGTATTAAGATTTTTACAAATTTTAGGATAAAGACAGGAAGAACGGCGGCATAATTTTCTTGCCCTTTCATTTTTGCAGTAAAGGCGATACATATTGGCAGAAGGACCACCTAAATCAGAGATAATGCCCGTGAATCCGCTAGTCTTATTTTTTATGTTTTCAATTTCGTTTAAAATCGATTTTTCAGAACGGTTCTGAATAATTCTGCCTTCGTGAGCCGTGATTGAGCAAAAAGCACAGCCGCCAAAACAGCCCCGCATAATATTAATAGAGAACTTTATCATTTCCCAAGCGGCAATTTTAGCATCTTGATATGATGGGTGCGGCGCCCTAGCGTAAGGCAGGTCAAAAACATAATCCATCTCATCGGTTTCAAGAGGAATTGGCGGCGGCGTAATTAGGACATATTTATCACCGTGTTTTTGCAATAAAGATTTTGCGTTATAAGGATTACTTTCTAAATGAGTCAGACGTGAAGCTTTAGCGTATAAGAACTTGTCGTTTTTCACGTCATCAAAGGACGGCAGTTCAACAAAACTATTATTATCTTCAGGCTTTTCAGAAACAATTATCCCTGTTCCTCTAATATCGGCTTTCTTTTTTATATCATGCTTATTGGCTATAAGATGCGCAATTTCGATAATTGCCCGTTCGGCATTGCCATAAACCAAAATGTCGGCTTTACTGTCAACTAGAATAGACCGTCTAATATTGTCTGACCAATAATCATAATGAGCGGTTCTTCTAAGCGAAGCCTCGATGCCGCCAAGAACAATAGGAACATCAGAATAAGCTTCACGGCATCTTTGAGCATAAACAATCGTTGCTCTATCTGGTCTTTTTCCGCCTTCGTTGTTAGGTGTGTAACTATCATCGTGCCGCAGCTTTTTATCAGCTGTATAGCGGTTAACCATAGAGTCCATATTACCTGAGGTTACGCCAAAAAACAGGTTTGGCTTCCCAAGTTTTTTAAAATCATCGGGATTTTGCCAGTTAGGTTGAGCAATAATTCCAACTCTAAAACCCTGACCTTCCAAAATTCTTCCTATAATTGCCATACCAAAGCTTGGGTGATCAACATAAGCATCGCCGCTGATGATAATAATGTCACAGGAATCCCAGCCTAGTTTTTCCATTTCTTCTTTTGACATCGGAAGAAATGGGGCGGTTCCAAATCGTTTGGCCCAGTATTTTTTATATGAAAAGATTTTTGTTTCTGACATTTTGTGATTTTAACTTCTTAATTAATTTTGTAAGGCATTATGCCCCAAAGATATAAAGCCGTCTAGTCTTTGCTGAATGAGCGTATCTTATTAAAATTATTTACTAAAAGAAAAACTAAAGTATGATTAAAATAATTTTGGTTATTTAACATAAAATATAAGGATAAAACAATGGCTCAAATTTTTGAAAACAATGCCCAGACAATCGGCAATACTCCCTTAGTAAAATTAAACAAATTGAGCAGAGACCTTAAAGCAACGATTGTTGTTAAAGTAGAAGGTCGAAATCCTGCGTACTCTGTTAAATGCCGTGTCGGAGCCGCTCTAATTGCGGCAGCAGAAAAAGAAGGCAGGCTGAAACCTGGCAGTAAAGCCGTAACAGTTATTGAACCTACAAGCGGCAATACGGGTATTGGTTTGGCTTATACGTGTGCGGCTAAAGGCTATCCTTTAATAATTACAATGCCAGAGACTATGTCTATAGAGCGCCGTAAAATGCTTAAAGCCTTTGGAGCAGAGCTTATTCTTACCGAAGGTTCTAAAGGTATGAAAGGAGCTATCGCTAAAGCTGAAGAGCTTGCTAATAATTATCCTCAAAAATATTTTATGCCGCAACAGTTCAAAAACCCTGCCAACCCTGAAATTCACTTTAAGACAACAGCACCTGAAATTTGGCGTGATACTGATGGTAAAATGGATATTTTAGTAGCTGGCATTGGTACTGGCGGTACAATTACAGGCATTACTAAATATTTTAAACAGGAAAAAAACACACCAATTTATGCTGTCGGAGTTGAACCATCTGGTTCTGCGGTACTTACTGCTATAAAAAATGGGAATGAACCTAAAGCAGGAACTCATAAAATTCAAGGCATTGGAGCGGGATTTAAACCTGATGTTCTAGACCTAGATTTGATTGATGAAATTGCTGCCATTGGTGATGATGATGCTATAAATACCGCTAAAAGAATGCATTTAGAAGAAGGTATTACTTGCGGAATTTCATCTGGAGCAGCGGTTTTTGCGGCTCTTGAGCTTGCCGCTAAACCAGAAAATGAGGGCAAACTTATTGTTGTCATTCTACCTGATGCTGGAGAGAGGTATCTTTCAAGTGCCTTATTTGAAGGTCTAGAGCTTTAACAGCAAAAAAGTTATTTTAGCTAACTAGAAAAGTATGATTAACTGAATATAACCAAAATAGATAGTTTGAATGGCAGTTTTTTATAACATTGCCGTCATAACGCTAGGAGGGATATCCTAGCGTTAATCAAAACTGCCTGCATTTCAATAAGTTAATTAAAATTCGATGTTGTTTGGTGTTCTTGGATAAGGAATAACGTCTCTAATATTAGAGATGCCTGTAACTAACATCAAAAGACGTTCGAAGCCCAGCCCAAAACCTGCGTGCGGGGCAGAACCGTACTTTCTAGAATCAAGGTACCACCAGTAATCATTTTCGTTAAGTTTGCACTCAGTCATACGATTTTTTAGAACATCAAGCCTTTCTTCTCTTTGACTTCCACCAATAATTTCTCCGATACCAGCAACTAAAACGTCCATAGCTGCAACTGTACGGTTATCATCGTTAAGTCTCATATAGAAAGATTTAATTTCTTTAGGATAATTATAAACAATCACAGGTTTTTTAAAGTATTCACCCGTTAAAAACTGTTCGTGTTCTGATTGGAGGTCTTTGCCAAAGCCAACAGGGAATTCAAATTTATCTTTGTGTTCCTCCAGAATTTTCATAGCATCTTCGTAAGTAATGCGGACAAAATCATTGTTAACAATAACTTTTAACCTTTCAATAAGCTCTTTATCAACAAAGTTTGCAAAAATCTCGAGGTCATCAGCGCATTCTTCAAGAGCATATTTTGCCAGATATTTTATAAACTCTTCAGCCAAATCCATATCGCCATTTAGATCACAAAAAGCCATTTCGGGTTCAATCATCCAAAATTCTGCGGCGTGGCGTCTGGTATTTGAATTCTCAGCTCTGAAAGTTGGGCCAAAAGTGTAAACATCGCCTAAAGACAGAGCAAACATTTCTACTGCAAGCTGTCCCGAGACAGTTAAGCTTACTTCTTTGCCAAAAAAATCGTTGGTAAAATCAATTTTACCTTCATTCTTTGGAATATTGTTAAGGTCTAAAGTGGTAACTCTGAACATTTCTCCAGCACCTTCGCAGTCCGACGAAGTTATAATTGGAGTATGAACATAACGAAATTCTTTTTCCTTAAAAAATTTATGAATAGCATAAGACATTTCAGATCTAATTCGAAAAGCTGCTCCGTATTTATTGGTGCGAGGACGTAAGTGAGCGATTGTTCTCAAGTATTCATCAGTATGTCCTTTTTTCTGCAAAGGAAATGTGTCTGGCGCTAAATCGATGATAACAACATCTTTGGCTTCAACTTCATACTTTTGTTTTCCGCCTTTTGAAGCAACTAAGGCTCCTGTTACGGCTACAGCCGAACCCGTTGAAATCTTTTTTATTTCTTTTTCATAATTAGAAAGGTTTCCGCTTGCAATTACCTGAATGTTTTTAAGGCAGGAGCCGTCATTTATTTCGATAAAGGAAAAATCTTTAGCATCACGTTTAGTTCTAACCCAGCCTTTAATAAGAACTTCATTAATAGGAGAGGGGGCATCTAAAAGTTTTTTTATTTTGGTTCTTTCCATGGGGGTGATTGTCCTTATAAAAGTTAAAAAAATATCAAATTGCAACGAAAACAAACATAAAAATATAGCTTGTTGGGAGCTTTTTAATTGTTTTAGAGATTAAACTACTGAATATAAAAAATATGATTATTTTTATTAAATAGCAATACTGTCTTTTGGCTCTTTAAATAATTTTCCTAGATTGTTTTTTGTTGTTCAAAAGATAGTGTTTTATTGCCAATATTATGTGCGTAAAAAAGCAAGAACTGTTTTAGCCAAAAGGCAAAACAAAAACATACCCCGCAAGACCTTTATCATAAGGCAAACAGGCAAAAATTTAATAATTATAAATCTTGTTTTATTTTTTCAAAAACACGTTGAGCATCTTCAAGTGTGGGATATACATTTCCAACTTTTTGCCCAGTAAGCGTTTTGATAATGTAGGAAGAACGAAAAACTCTTAGATATTCATCAGTCTCATCTTGGCGACATAATTGATAGCCGCCAAAATTCTCTACAACGGTAAGATTGCTCATAATAGTTATTTTTTATCAAAGCCTACGATAGGAACAGAATAAGCTCTTTCAAAATCACCGTCATCACCCATTTCACAGACTAGGAGCTCTTTATTGCTGTTTAGATTTTCAACAATATTTTGCGGAACATCGGTCAATTTAATTGGCATATCAGATTTGCGATAAAATAAGGCAACACTTTTGCCGTCAAATAATAAGCGAGAGTTTTCAGGTTCGCCATTATAGGCATTTATAACCAACATAACTTCTCCGTCTTTATTGACAATAAAGTCATAAGAGCTTTCGTTTACGATTTGCATATTTAGTCCAGTAATTTAGGGTTAACGAGAACTGCCAAAAATACGTTTAAGGCTATTAATAGTTCTACTACTTTTTGCTGCATTGTCAATAACATCGCTTAAACCACCCGTTCTATGTCCCGAAACCGTTCTAATGGCTTTGTCAACACCGCGTGCTGTTTGCTCAACACCTTGAGCCACTTTTTGAGCACCATCAGTAACATTTCCATCTTGGATTTTTTCAACCCCAGCTGTCATTCTATCAACGCCGCCGGAAGTTTCTGTCATTGCTCGTCCAGTTCTAGCTGCTTTATAAGCTGCATCTCTAGCATCACCAAGAACTTCTCCGCCTTTGTCACTGATGCCCCAGTCATTGTTAATGCTTTGAGCGTTTCTAACTCTAGCGCCGATATCTCTGCCCATTTGAGTAGCTTCTTTTGAAACATCACTTACCGAGCGATTAGTATCTCTAACAGCTTGGTTAACATCTTTAACAGATGTTCCACTGGTTTGAGAGTGATTTTCTACAGGAGCCGTTCTAACAGCATCAGCTTGAGCAGTATGGTCTACCGCGGCACTATGATCAACGGCCGCAGCCCCAGTATGATTATATGCATTGCCATAACTTGTCTTAACGGTACCTTTAGCAAAATCATATTCAGAGGTAACAGCATTATCAGTTGTATGCATATTGATACGATGTTTAACCGCTGCATTTAAAGCTTCATCAGGAGTAAGTCCAGGATTTGCTTGGTGTAAAACAGAAGCTTCTTTAGCTAAGGCCTCACCTGCAACATCTTCTAGTGTTGGCTGCGGTTCTCTGAATGATGATATCATATCATTCATTTCTTTTTGGTTTTCGACGATTCGATTAAAGGTACTTCTATCATTAATCATAAGGTCAATAACATCATTAGGATTATTAGGGTTAAAATTATCTAGTTTTACAACTTCAACACCATTATGTGTCATAACAAAGCTTGAATGAGTGCTATGGTTGAAATATTCGTCACCTAAGTAATCGGTAATTTTATCAGAAATATCTGAATAACTATCGTACCCGCCAGGAATCTGTGCTGCGGCAATAATATCGTGACCACCACCAGTATTAGCACCTGTGTCAACATCTGCACCGCCGTTTCCACCATGTCCACCTGAAACAGGAAGAACACCGCCAGCAGAATGCCCATCAGAGCCAATAACATTATCCGCTAAATCTTTAGCGTTTCTACCAGCATCAATAATATTGTTATGATCAAGGCTGCCGTCAGCAGGAGTGTTTAAGCCACTATGATCGTGAGCTGTGCCAAATATTTTATCATTCATATTATTGAAAGTTTCTTTAGTACTTTCAACCGTTTCATTAATACCTAAAGCATTTCCCATTTCGGTTGCTTTATCGCTAATGAATTCACTGACACCAAATTGTTTGCCCAAATTACCACCAAGAATACTTGCTGCGGTTGTTGTGCCAAGAGCCAGTATTGTATTGCCAATAAGTTTTTTCTTCTTGGCTGCACGTTCTTCGGGTGAAAGTTTTTCTAAAGCGAGTCGCTTCTCTTCTGCCCGCTTGGTTTCTTTGCCGGTTATTAATTTATAAACTTTATCTAAAGCACCACTCTTATAAAGCAATGCGGCACCGCCTATTGCCATACCTGCAACTGGTCCAGCTATAGCTGAAGCACCAATAACAGCACCTTGCAAGGCAACACGGCTTGCAAATTTAACCCAAGGTTTAAAAGCTCCTTGCTTATCGACAAATTCAGTAGGAAGCTTTGATTCATCAAGACCTTTAGCCAAGAAAGGTTCTAATTTTTCAGCAATAACCTTATCAAGTCCTCTTTCAGATGCTTGTTTTCTTAAGGCGCTAATGGCTTCTATTTCTTTAACATTTGGAAACTTACGGTTAGATATCTCAAGCTTAGCCAGATCAGAAAGAATTTTATTGTTTTTCTTTTCTTTTAATTCTTTTCTTAAATCAAGAACGCCTCTAACTGCACCTACCGTCAACATAACTCCAGGAGTTATATAAGCTGCAGTTGATGCTGCAACTCCTGCGGTTAAAGCATATTCCGTTGCAGCTTTACCAACAGCAACAGCACCGCCTACGATGGCGGCATTTTTCAAAGCATAAGATACGGATTGTTTATCAACATAATCAGCTAATTTAAAGAAAGGTCCTTTTCTTTCAGGCTTTTTCTGGTTCGTTCCACTCTCAACGACGCTTAAGCCTTCTTTATTAAGAAACTCTGCAACTTTTTCGCCGCCTTCCTGTTTCTTTTCAGTTTTAACAGCGGTTTCTTTTGATGGATTTTCAAGCTGATTGCGGTAAAAATCAACAATAGAATCTAACCCAGAACTCTTAGAAGGTTGTTTTGCTGGTTCTTTTTTTTGTTCTACAGAATTTAATTCTTCTAACAATTCGTTAAGAGTAAACAGGTCAAAATCGTTATTGTTATTTTGTTGTTCCATAGTTTTATGCTCCATACAGTAAGCAGACATATTTATACTTTGTGTTTAATATTACCATATAGACAAAATATGTCTATAGTTTTTTTGCCACAGTTAACTAAAAAAGAACCTTATGTTAGTGTGTTCAGCTTGTTTTGAGACAAAATGGTCGACGGCATGAAATGTTTTTAGTTAATCATTTTAGCGTAATTTTTTTAGTTATTATAGAAACAAAAAAGTCCCATACTTCTATGAGACTTTATCGTTAATAATATTATGCAGATATTTCTTTAGGCGTTTTCAACTTCTTTGAGAACGCTCTCTATTTGTTCAACAGCCCAATCGATTTGTTCTTTAGTTATGACTAAGGGAGGGGCAAAACGTATGGTTGTTTTATGGGTTTCTTTAGCAAGAATGCCTTTTTTCATAAGTCTTAAGCAGACATCTTTAGCGTCAGCTTTGTCAGCATAAAACTCCGCACCAATCCAAAGTCCGATACCTCTAATTTCTTTGAAAAGCGGAGTTTTTATTGCTTTAAGTTTTTCAACAAAATATTTGCCAAGCTTAGCGCTGTTGTCAACCAAACCTTCTTCTTGGAGGACATTGATTGCTTCTAATGCTACTCTAGCTGCAAGAGGGTTGCCGCCAAAAGTTGAGCCGTGGCTTCCTGGTGTGAATAGTTTTAAGACCGCATCTTTACCAACAACAGCAGATACAGGCATCATACCGCCGCCTAAAGCTTTGCCTAAAATAACGAGGTCAGGAGTTATATCTTCGTGGTTAAAGCAAAACAATTTTCCTGTTCTGCCAAGACCAGATTGAACTTCATCAAGAACCATTAGGACATTATTTTTATCACAAATTTCGCGAATTTTTTTGAGATATCCTTTAGGTGGAACGATGATTCCAGCCTCACCTTGAACAGGTTCAATTAAAACCGCGCAAGTATTGGGAGTAATAGCCTTTGCAATAGCTTCAGCATCACCGAAAGGAACGGTTTTAAAGCCGTCTGTGAACGGTGCAAACCCATCTTTTGTTCCAAAATCAGAAGAAAACCCAATTATCGTAGTTGTACGTCCGTGGAAGTTGCCTTCAGCCGTAATAATTTCAGCTTTGCCTTCGGGAATATTTTTAACCTTATAGCCCCACAATCTTGAAGCTTTAATTGCGGTTTCTACGCCTTCAGCGCCTGTATTCATAGGCAGAACTCTATCAAGCCTTGTTATTTCACATAGTTTTTTTTCATAAGGTCCTAAGTGAGTGTTATAAAAGGCTCTTGAAACAATAGCTAAATTTCCAGCTTGCTCCTGAAAGATTTTAACTAATCTAGGGTGGCTATGACCGTGACTTACCGCAGAATATGCGCTCATCATATCAAGATATTTTTTGCCGTCTTCGTCCCAAAGCCAAACTCCCTCTCCTTTTGCCAGCACAACAGGCAGAGGTTTGTAGTTAAAACAGCCGTATTTGTTTTCAAGCTCGATAGCGTTCATGTGAACTCCATAAAAAGAATGATGTTAATTTATATTTAGAAATTTAAAAATTAAGATTGACGCCTATTCCGTGGTCTTGTCAATTACGATTTTTATGATTTCCTCAACTGTTTTTTCTGCTCCAACCGCTACTTCATAAATTCCTTGAGCTAGCATATAGCAAGGGCAGGTTATGATTTTGTTTTTATAATCAATACATATTTCTGTGGCTGAGCATTCTTTATGTTTAGCGCCAGTTTTTTCGATTTCTATAGCTGTTGCTTCATCATTTCCGATTGTTACGGTAATATGCTTGTGGCCAAGAACTCTAGCAATTAATGCTGGTGCAATACAAAGAGCCCCAATAGGTTTTTGGGCATCAAAAGTTGTTTCGATAACTTTTTGAACCTCATCGTTAACATTAGAATCAGCACCTTTTACCGCAAAGTTGCAAAGATTTAGGGCTGCCCCAAAGCCGCCAGGAAAAATTATACCATCGAAATCTTTAACAGAATATTCGGTTAAAGGTTTTATATCGCCTCTAGCAATTCTTGCCGACTCGGATAGAACATTTCTTGAAACAGGTTCTATTTTTTTTGAATAATGATTTTTGACAAAATGCTGTTCAATGTCAGGAGCAAAACACTGATATTCCGCTTTAAGCTTATTAATAGCTAGAAGAGCCAGTGTTGCTTCGTGAATCTCACTGCCGTCAAATACTCCGCAGCCTGATAAAACTACGGCAAGTTTAACTTTTTTCTCCATAAAAACATTGCTCCCTATTTTTTGTTTAGAAATTATTGACTTTTAAGATGTAAATAAGAATAACAGAAAGATAATAATGGAAAAATAATAAATTAAGGTTTTTAAGAAAATGAAGTTTTTGTCTGATGGCTACAATAAAATAGAAGGTAATAATATGAAATCAGGGGAATCCTACGCTCGTTTAGAAAAAATATTTGATAGAATTAATAATCTTGAAGAGGCAGAACTTTATTTAAAATGGGATAGGTCAGCAATGATGCCTCCTGGAGGAGCAAGAAGGCGAACCGAACATATTTCAGAAATAAGACTAGTTATTGCCGAGATGCTTTCACAGCCAGAGGTCGAGGAATGGCTTGATGAAGTTGAGGCTGAGAAATCTAGCTTTGATGAATGGCAACAAGCAAATATAAGAGAGATGAGAAGACTTTGGCTCCATACCTCTTCAATTCCTGCCGATTTAGCAAGAGAATTCTCAAGTGTTTGTTCCAAGACAGAAAGCCTGTGGTATAACGCTAAAAAAAGCGGTAACTTTAACGATGTTATGCCAACTTTTGGCAGATTAGTTGATGTTATAAAAGAAATGGCAACAATTAAGTCTGAAAAATTCAATCTTACTAAATATGAAGTTTTATATGATATTTTTGAACCCAACGGCAGTGAAGAAAACCTTGACCATATTTTTGGTGATTTAGAGGTTTTTCTCCCAGAATTTATTGAAAAAGTGAAAGTTTATCAGAATCAAAAAAACAATGGAATGAAGCCCCAAAAACCTAGAGGATTTTTTAGTGAAACGTCTCAGAAAAATTTAGGTATGCGCTTAATGGAGGCTGTTGGTTTTGATTTCAATCACGGCAGAGTAGATCCTGTTATGCACCCGTTTTGTGGAGGGGCGCCAGAAGATTTAAGAATAACAACTCGTTATGATACTGGTGATTTTACTAAGAATTTGACCGCCGTTATGCACGAAGTTGGCCACGCCATTTATAAATCTGATTTGCCTGAAAAATGGCGGACACAACCCGTCGGAAAAGCTAGAGGCCAAGGAATACACGAAAGCCAGTCTTTAATGCTTGAAAGATTTATTGTTTATTCCAAAGAGTTTATGGATTTTGCCAAACCACTATTTAAGGAGTATCTGAACGCTGACAACAGTCCTGAATGGAGTACCGAAAATCTTTGCCGTTGTTACCGCTGGGTTGAACCATCATATATCAGAATTGAAGCTGATGAAGTTACGTATCCACTGCATATTATTTTGCGTTATAAGTTAGAAAAAGCTCTGATTTATGATCAAATAACAACCAAAGATGTTCCCGAATTTTTCAATACGAATATGAAAAAACTTTTAGGGATAACTCCTCGTAATGATAAAGAAGGCTGTTTGCAGGATATTCATTGGTATGCTGGAGACTTTGGCTATTTTCCAACCTATAGTTTAGGCGCAATTAATACGGCACAGCTATTTAAGGCAATATTAAAAGATTATCCCGATATTATGGAAAGAATTAAAAAAGGTGATTTCTTAACACTTATGTCTTGGCTTAGAGATAAAGTTCATAGAAGAGCGTCATTGCTTCTCAAGAATGATTTAATTCAAGAAGTTACAGGCGAAAACTTAAATATCAACCATTATAAGGAATATCTTACACAGCGTTATTTGGGAGATGCATAGTTCTTGAAAAGTTTTTATCCGACACCAGAAGAAAGAGCCGAGCTTGTTGTTAAAAAGCTTGAAATGGTAATTCGCAAAGGTCGTGATGAAACGGCTAAAAAAGTAGTTATGCCTGATCAGTCTGTCCATATGATGCAGGGGATATCGTATAAAAAATGGCAGGAAGCAGCTAAAGTGGAGATTGCATATGCCATAAGAAACGCCGTACTTGATGAAGTTAAAAGCAGTAGAATGATACAAGCATTTTTAATGATTGCGGGTTCGTGCTGTGCGACTTTAGGCTTTCTTGGAATTGGCGTGGTTTGGGGCAATATGCCTAAAATTTTGATTGCGGTTGCAGCGATTGCAACTGGAGCTTTTTTGCTGTTTTTAGGTCTTACATGGTTTGTAAGCGGAAGTATTGGCAAGATTATAAGCGACCAACGCAAAGCAAAAATAGCTAGAATCAACAATCTTAATGAGCAGATAAAAAAAATGGAAAGCTATTTGCTTTCACGAAAAGATTATTTAAAAAACAACATAGATACTTAAAAAACAGGTGTTTGAAAATGGATTATATCAGCACAAGAGGCAAAGCCAAACAGCTAGATTTTTGTGAGGTTTTACTTGAAGGACTGGCCACAGACGGCGGTCTTTATATGCCAGTTAACTGGCCAGATTTTTCTTTTGATAAAATTAAAAATTTGCAAGGACTTTCATATCAAGATTTAGCTTTTGAGATAATGCAGCCGTTTGTTGCGCCTGCTTTAAGCTATAACAAATTAAAAAAGGCTATTTATTCTGCGGTATCAAGCTTTAATCACAAAGCGGTTACACCTTTGATTCAGATTGGTGATAATGACTGGATTATGGAACTATACCACGGCAAAACACTGGCGTTTAAAGATCACGCCTTGCAGCTTCTTGGACAGTTGTTTGATATTATTTTAGAAGATAAAAAGGATAGAGTTACGATTGTTGGGGCAACTTCTGGGGATACTGGTTCCGCAGCCATTGAAGCTTGTAAAAATTGTAAAAACGTTGATATTTTTATCCTGCACCCTAAAGGTCGTGTTTCTGATGTCCAGCGCAGACAAATGACAACAGTTGATAGTGCTAATGTCTTTAATATTGCGATAGAAGGCGATTTTGATGATTGCCAGAATTTAGTTAAAGCTCTGTTTGGTGATGAAGCTTTTCGCAGAAAACTTAAACTTTCTGCCATCAATTCTATTAATTGGGCAAGAATTATGGCTCAGATTGTTTATTATTTTAGAGCGGGAACCGCACTTGGAGCTCCAGACAAGAAGCCTTATTTCGTTGTCCCGACGGGCAACTTTGGCAATATCTTTGCGGGGTTTGCCGCCCATAAAATGGGTCTGCCGGTATCCCAACTAGTTGTGGCATCAAACGCTAATGATATTCTGCACCGTTTTTTTGAAACGGCGGTTATGCAGAAGCATCAAGTCGTTCCATCATTGAGTCCGTCAATGGATATTCAAATTTCATCAAATTTTGAAAGATTGCTTTTTGAGATTTTTAATCGTGATTCATCAAAAGTCTGTTCGGTTATGGAGAAGTTTTCATTAAGCGGAAAATATGAAGTTGAATCAGAGGTTTTAAGCGAGACTAAAACCCTTTTTGCTAGCGGCAGATGCAGTGATGACGAAACAAAAGAGGAAATTAAGCGGGTGTATCAAGAAACAGGCGTTTTGATAGATCCTCACACCGCAGTTGGAGTTTTTACGGCTAAAAAGTTAAAGGATAGAGATTTCAAAGAACCTCTTGTGGTTTTATCTACGGCTCACCCTGCAAAATTTCCTGATGCGGTAAAAGCTGCGACGGGAAAAGAACCAAAGCTTCCTCCCTTTTTAAAAGATTTGTTCATAAAACAAGAAAAATATATAACGCTTGATAAAAATATTGATAAACTGAAAAGCATTATTATCAGTAACTCTCGTGTAACTAGAGGCGAATAAATGAACACACAAATTACAACCCTTGCAAACGGTATGCGTATTGTAACCGAATATATGGGCAACGTTGAAACCGCAACCTTAGGCGTTTGGGTTGATATGGGAACAAGATTTGAAACATCTGAATTAAACGGTATTTCGCATCTTTTTGAACATATGGCATTTAAAGGCACAGAAAGCCGAACTGCACAACAGATTGTGGAAGAGATTGAAGATGTCGGCGGCTGGCTCAATGCTTATACCTCAAGAGAAGTTACGGCTTATTATGCTAAAGTGTTAAAAGAAAATGTTAAAACAGCCATTGATGTTATCTCCGATATTCTTCTTAATTCGTCTTTTCCTCAAGATGAGCTAGATAAAGAAAAAGAAGTTGTCGTGCAGGAAATTATGCAGAATTTTGATGATCCTGATGATTTGGTTTTCGACCATTTTCAAAAATTGGCTTATCCCGAACACTCTTTAGGTATGCCGATATTAGGTTCGGTTGATACTGTTAGAAAGATGACTAGAGATAATCTTTTTGATGTTATGGCAAAAAATTATAAGGCTAACCGTATGGTTTTTGCCGTTGCTGGTAATGTTCAGCATGAAAAAGTTGTAGAAATGGTTAAGCCTTATTTCGAAAAGCTTACCGCTAGCAAAGAAGTTATATTAACTACGCCTCAATATCAAGGAGGGTATTTCTTTGAAAAACGTCCTATTGAGCAAGCTAATGTCGTAGTTGGATTTAATGGCGTTTCTTGTATGGAAGATGATTATTATACAGCATCGGTTTTTTCAACGGCTTTTGGTGGCGGTATGTCTTCAAGACTCTTTCAAGAAGTAAGGGAAAAAAGAGGTCTGGTATATACTATTTTCTCGAATACCTCAGCTCAAAAAGATTGCGGTCTCTTTTCGATTTATGCTGGCTGCGGGGTTGAAGAAGTTACAGAACTGCTAGATGTCGTCAGGGACGAAATTCTAAAAACCTCTAAAGGTTTTGATATTAAAGAAATTAAAAGAGCAAAAGCTCAAATAAAAGCTTCAATTTTGATGTCGCTTGAAAGTACATCTTCAAGAAGTGAACAATCAGCAAGGCAGCTTATGATTTTTAAGAGAATTATCGAGCCTCAAGAACTGGTTGCTAAGATAGAGGCGGTAGATAATTTAGCTTTGATTAATTTCGCAGAAAAGGTTTTTTCATCTAAACCATCTGTCGCTATGATTGCTCCTAAGGAATCTGAAAAAGCACAGAGCTTTAGTCTTAATTAGATTTTTTAATTTTGCTTTATGGTAAGTCTTGGCGGATAAGTTTTTGCTTTTATTAAAAACAAGAGCAAAACGTTTTTAAAAATTCTTAATCTTGCGAAGTATTTTTGAATAATTAGAGTGCTATATGCTGCCCCTAAGCGTTACCGCCCGAAGATGATAACATCGAAGGGTCTATTCCTATTTTGGAATAAGCTGTTTCCCATTTTTTATCAACGGGGGTGTTAAACAGCAGTTCGGGATCTGCGGGAAGGGAAATCCAAGAGTTTTGTTTTAACTCATTTTCAAGTTGTTCTGGAGCCCAGCCAGCATAACCTAATGCGATTAAAGCATTCTTAGGACCTTTGCCGTTGGCTAATTCTTTTAAAATATCAATTGTTGCGGTTAGGGCTATGTTATCATTTAAAAGAAGGGTTCCGCTTTGGCGGTAATCAGAACTGTGGATTACAAAACCTCTAATTGTTTCAACGGGACCCCCATAAAGAACATCATTAATCAATATGTCTTTGGAAGGAAAAAGTTCAAGCTGCTCTAAAAGGTCAGAAAATGTAACCTGTTCAATCTTACGGTTAATCATAATTCCCATTGCGCCGTCTTTGGAATGAGCGCAAACAAAAATTACAGCATGTTCAAAGCGAGAATCTTCCATATTAGGAGTAGATACGATGCATTGTCCTGATAAAAAACTGTTATTGTTATTGTCTATATTCATTTTTTTACATAAATTGGTAAGTAAGCAAGATTATTATTAAAGGTTTCGATATAAATATGAACAAAATATTACTTTTAAGCAAGCTTAATAAAGCAATAAAAATATTTTTTATTTTTTGTTTGCTGAGCTTTAGTTGCATTCTAAGTTCACACGCTGAGAACAGTAGTATATGGGATAATAAGATTTTTGCAGATGAAGATCTTTATGATAATGAAAAATTTGCCAAGTTTTTAAAAGATAATTATACCAACTTTTTTCAAGATGATTTAGGCGTTATCGAAAGAGAAGTTAGGGAAGAGCTGCCTAATGAAAGTGAAGAAAAAATAAAACAAGTTACAAATGATATTATTAAGCAAATCAATCAGCATTTTAATGACAGAAACAAAGAACTGTTTGATGATCCTGTTAAATTTATTCGTAAAAAGGTTTTAGCTGAAAATCCTAAAGCTACAGAAGAAGATATTTTAAAAGAAATAAAAAAAGCTGAAATTCTAACAAGGCTTTATGTCGAAATGGAGGAGTTAAAGCAGGAATATCTTAAAAATGAAGGGATTAAAGAAAGAAAAATTAAAAATCCATATATCAGAATCTTACCTAAAGTGCAGCAAGAACTGCAAGATGCTTTTGGACTTGGTTCCCAAGAAAAATATGAAGAAAGCCAAGAAAAAGCAAAAAGACTTAAGTTTAAAGAACAAGATCATCAACAAAAAATGGAAGGTTTTTTTGATGGGGTAGGTCTTGATGATTTTTTTGCTTATAATCCCTTAGAACGGAATCAAAAAGGAAGAGGTTTTGGCGAATGGCTTGATACAGATAAGGCAAAAATCAGGCTGCTTTCGACCAGAACTGGTTTTAATGAACCCCGCCCATTTTTTATCGGGCTTCATATTATGCTTAAAAATAGAGATGATGTTTTTCTGTGGAAATCTCCTGGAGACCTAGGGAAAGCCATGGAGCTTGATTTAAGTGGTTCTCAAAATATTGCATCTTGGCAAATTAAATGGCCTGCACCTAAGAGGTTTGAAAAAGAAGGAAAAACAACATTTGGATATAAGAATAAATTAGTGGTTCCTGTGTTAATAAAACCAGAACAAAGGGATAAAGATGTTGTTATAAAAGCTAAAATTAAGTTTGATGTTTGTGGTGATGACTGTCAAAGTTTTGAGGGCAGCCTTTCGGAAATAACAATAACAAGCGGTTTTTCTGCGCCTTCAAGTTTTAACACCATAATTGAAAGATATGCTAAAGATGTTACTTATATCAAAACAAAATATTTAGATTTAAAAGACCTTTATTTAGATGAAAAAACAAAGTCATTGGTTGTTAAGGCTTCTTCAACGCAAGATAAAAACAATACGGATATTTTTGTTGAAAACGAAAGTGGTATCAAATTTTTAAAACCAACGGTTATGGTTAAGGGCGATGATATTTTCTATAGAATTCCTTATGATGAAAATACCCTTCCTGAGACAGGCATAACGGGTCAAAAAATAAAGCTCACAGCAACAAATGATATTTTTTGGTCAGAGAAAGAATTTGAAGTTAAAAAAACTTTCAGCCTTGATATTTTTTATCCTAATTTTTCGAAGCATCTTTTGATTTGGGCATTTCTTACAGGACTATTGCTTAATATCTATCCGCCGTTTTTTATTTTTAATTTAGATAGTTTTATGCTTTCGAGGTCATTTGGAGCATTTAAAAATATAGAGTTAAAGAAAAGATTTTTATTAAGAGCTTTGGGAGCCGCTCTGTTCTTTCCGATGCTTTGGCTTTTAGGCACCGTTTTGAGTTGTTTTGGATTTACGGTGGTTTGGAGTTTATGGTTTCAAAATATCGGACTGCAAGTTGTCACTAGCTTTTTGATGTTGTTATGGTTTTTATATCGTGCTGGCTATTTTGCTAAAAAAGAAAAAGTCTCATTATATCTCGAATTTTTAAAAGGTTTTATCGTCTCTTTATTGAGTGTGGTTTTAATTTCATACTTTATCGAGGACAAATTTAACTTTGCTTTTTTCTATGGCAATATGGGACAGTCTTTTTGTATATTCCTTGCAATAGCCTTAGGTTTCATAGTTCCTCATATCTGGTTTGTTATGAAAATTTGGGACAATCCTAGGAATATATCAATGCATCTTTCTTTTACACATTTGCAAAACCGAGGCGATTTCATTTCTTTTCTTTTAGTTTGCTGGTTTTTCGGTGTATCGGTTTTTAGCTACCTGTCATCTTTTTATACGGTTAACGACTGGGCTAAATATAATGACGAAGAGATAAGGACAGCTGTAAATGAGGATAAAATAGTTTTTCTTGAGGTTAGCTCTAAATATTGTCTTATGTGTAATATTGCTGATTTTCTTGTTATGGAGAGTCAGAGTGTAAAAAAATATTTTGATGCTAATAAAGTTGTTAGAATGCGTTCAGACTTATCAAGTGAACCTAATGAAGGCAAACTCATTTTAAAACGTTTTGCTGAAACCAAAGAACCACTTTATGCCTTTTTCTCGCCTAAATATCCAGACGGCTTTGTAATTGAGGGGGCAATAGGTGTTGATGTTATGAAAAAAATAATAGGGGATTTGGTAAAAAAGGATTTTGAGTAAAGCTTTTTTTAAATTTAAGTTAAAGATGTTTGGGCTGCATTTTTCTTAAAGTTTAAATTTGTTTTACCGCAGCTTAGCTAAATATGCTCTAAAACGTCGGTGGCTTTTTAGGATTAATCTAAAAATGTTTTAGCTTTATCTGAAGCTAATTTGTCGGCACGTTCATTTTCTGGGTGGCCATTATGCCCTTTAACCCATTGCCAATCAATAAGATGCCCCTCGACCAAGACATCGAGTTCTTGCCAAAGTTCAATGTTTTTGACTTCTTTTTTGTTTGAAGTTCTCCAGCCTGATTTTTTCCAGTTTTGCAGCCATAAAGTAATGCCGTTTTTTACATAGGAACTATCTGTATATATGGTAATTTGGCATTTTCTTTTTAATACTTTAAGAGCTTCAATAACAGCTGTTAATTCCATACGATTGTTGGTCGTTTCTTTTGCACCGCCGCAAAGTTCCCTCTCTTTACCTCGGCAGCGTAAAATAGCTCCCCAGCCGCCAGCCCCTGGGTTGCCTTTACAAGCGCCATCAGTAAATATTTCAACAAAGTCTAAAGTTTCAGGTGACATATTTTTTTAGTTTTTATTCATAGTCAAAGTTATAATTACAAAAGGAGCAGCGTTTAGCAATAATATTAGCTTCAGTACCGCATCTTGGACACATTTTTGAGGTTGAACTTATATTAATAATATTTGAGTTTGGTTTTTCCATATCTTCAAAAGGATCAGGCTCACTTTGACTGTATTTTGATCCAATCTTTTTTTTCAGCTTGCTGTTTTGGTGTTTTTTTAATTTAGATGCAAGCTCTGAGTTTGGAGCTAAATCGTTTATGATTGCCTGCATTTTTTCGGGATCAACATTGTCGATAATTTCCCCAATGTTTTTAATGTTTACTTTGTGAAAAACGTTTTTAATTCTTCTAATAATAAAAATCACTACAAAAAGAATAAAGAAAGTATTGAGTATAAAAGGCATAATTACAAAAACATTCATAAGCCAGCTCCTAATAAATGCCGTAAGCTTCTGGGGTCATAACAGCACGGTGAAACCTTAGTTTCATTAAGTATTCCGTTGGGTCTTTAACATTAACCAAAGCATCTTTTGGGGTGTTAATAAAGTCATAAAGTCTAGTTAGAAGAAACCTTAAAGCGCTGCCTCTCGCTAAAATTGGAAGAGCTTTGATTTCTGCATCTGACAGCTTTCTAATCTTGTTGTATTCCGAGAACATTTTTCGTGCCTTGGTGATATTAAAGGAAAAATCATCTTCAAAGCACCAAGCATTGAGCGTAATCGCCAGTTCATAAGCCAGAAAATCTGTGCAGGCAAAATAAAAGTCGATAATTCCAGAAAGTTTTTTTCCAAGGAAGAAAACATTATCAGGGAAAACATCGGCGTGAATAATGCCCTTGGGCAAATCTTGAGGCCAAAGTTTCTCGATTTCATTCAAATTATCGGCAATTTCTGCGGCAAGATTGGGGGCCACCTTGTCAGCATCATCTTTAGTTTTTTGATAGAGTTCGTGCCAGCTTTCAATGCTCATAGAATTAGGACGTATCATTGTAAAATCTTCCAGAGCTAAATGCATTTTGGCCATAGCGCTTCCAAGTTCACCACAATGCTCTACGGTAATTTTTTTTGGAGACATCCCTTTTAAGAAACTAGATATTATTGTTGGTTTAGACGCTATTTCTTTAAGAATTGCACCTTTTTTATCTTTGATCGGTTCGGGACACGGAAAATTTTTAGTCGCCAAATGCTGCATCAAATTAATAAAGAAAGGGAGTTCTTTGGGATTAACTCGTTTTTCATAAATAGTAAGAATAAAATTATCAACACTGGTTTGAACTAGAAAGTTAGTGTTTTCAATTCCTTCTGCAATTCCCTTGTAGAATACGACTTCACCAATATTATATTGGCTAAAAAAGTCCTCCATTTCATCGTCAGAAACTTTAGTATATACCGCCATTAGACACTTATCTCCAGATTTTTAAAGAACTGCTCAAGGAAGAAGTTTTGGTATTCAGAACCTCGCTCGATATCTAATCTAGAAGTTATAGCATCATCAACAAGACGTCTTAAAGCATCTTTTTCAATCCGCAATCTAAAGTTTTTAGGAAGCGAGTTACCAGCTCCAACCACGCCTTCAAAAACAAAAGAATTCGTAACAGGAGGATCTATTTTAATGGAAATGGTTGCAAGGTTTATTTTACCTTGAGGCGGCAGTTTAAAGTCATCGCTGGAAACAGAACTGTAGTGATTAGGAATATAACTCATAACCTGCATTCCATCAGAAGGCGAAAAGTGCAGTCCAAATTTTTCGCAGGCTCTTTCAATTACATTGCAAGTAAAGTAAAGCTCTCTTGCTATAAAATTGCTGTCGTTTATAGCTTGAATCATAAAGGTAATTTCAAGCGTATTTTGATAAACTTTGAAAGATCTTGAAACAAAATCAACAAAGATATACGGCTGGGGACGTCTGCCAAACATACCCGCCAGAACAGATGGCGGAGCATTCTGAGTGCTGGAGCCTGCCCGGATATAATATTTACTGTCGCTTGCCATTAAAGGGGCAAAATTGCTTTTAGGAATTAAAGTTGCGATGTAACCGGTTTCATCATCTTTTTCACCAATTATGGTGCTTTGTACGGTTTTGTGCGCTGGCAGAGTGCAGCCTGAAACCGAATTTTCAATCCAGCTTAAAAAGCGTCTGACATTTTCTATCCTTACTTTGGCTTTTGCCACATCTCCTATTTCAACATCTCTGGCGCAGTCAACGCCCCAAAGTATGACGCCGCCCTCAGAGTTGCCAAACCCCGATATAGCTTTAGCAAGGTTTTTTCTGTCATCGTGGTGCATAGCGGTTCCTTTACCGTTACCGCTAGGATTAGCACGCTTGAAGTCAAGAAAAAGTTCTTCGGTTTGATGGTTGATAATAAATTCATCAATCGCATCTTCTTGAAGAGTTTTCAGTTTTTGAAAAATATCTTCGGCTCGTCCCATGCTAAGGTTCTTTCAATTCAATAGGCAGTTTAAAAATAGTTTTTTCTTTGGTAAAAGTCGTCTCTTTTATTTTAACATTATATCTTTTCTTGATTCCAGCAATAACTTTTTTAACCAGAATTTCTGGGGCAGATGCTCCAGCTGTTATTCCTAAGGTTTGTATTCCTTCAAGAGCCCCCCAGTTTATTTCATCAGGACTTTCGATAAGAAATGATTTCATACAGCCTGAGGTTTTGCTTACTTCAACTAAACGCTGGGAGTTAGAGGAATTGGGAGATCCGATAACAAAAATAGTGTCGCAGATAGCGGCAATTTCTTTAATAGCATTTTGACGATTGGTAGTGGCGTAGCAGATATCGTTTTTATTTGGCTGTCCAATATTAGGAATTTTATTTTTTAAGATTTTGATAATTTTTTCGGTCTCATCAAAAGATAAAGTCGTTTGGGTAACATAAGAATAGGTCTTTTTTGTATCAGGAGAAAAGTTTTTGGCATCATCTTCGCCTTCAATAATGATGATGTTTTCTTCAGGAATCTGCCCCTTTGTCCCAATAATTTCAGGGTGTTTTTTGTGTCCGATTAAAATAACGTCATTGCCCAAATTAAAGTTTTTGATAGTTTCAAGATGTACTTTTTCAACAAGCGGGCAGGTTGCATCAATAAAATGAATGTTACGGTCTTCGGCTTCTTTTACTACAGCTTTAGATACACCGTGAGCCGAAAAAATTACAGGACGATCAGCGGGAACTTCGCTTAGTTCATCAACAAAAATAGCCCCTTTTTCTTTGAGCGATTCGACAACAAAACGATTGTGAACAATCTCGTGTCGGACATAAACTGGTTTGCCAAATTTTTTGATAGCTTTTTCAACAATTTTAATCGCTCTGGTAACGCCTGCGCAAAAACCTCTTGGTTTAGCAAGCATAATGGTAATTTTAGGTTTCTTTTTTTTATTTAGCATTGTTAATTTTTTCAGTATATTTTATTAAGTTACTAGACATTTAATCCGTTAGAAAGATATTATCTTAAAGACAATTATTAGCTAATCAAACTTATTTTATAATGTAATGAATATAAAATTTTTAAAAAAACCCCTAATTAAAATTCTTTTTTTATTCGCAGCTGTTCTGAATCTTAATTCTTGCGTGAATAAAAAGCCTTTACCTCCATGTCCTGGCGTTTATCTTGAAGAGAATACCGTTTCAGGAACTTTTTTCAAAGATGAGGTTGGTAAAGACATTACTGACAAAGTTTTGGAAGTAGAAATCAAAGGGTATGATGGCTATTGCACTTATTCTAAGGACTTAAAAAAAGTTGAAGTAAGAATCAATGCTGTTTTTGACGCCGTTCTTGGCGGTGCTGCTAAAAGTCGAAAAGTCGACTTTAGCTATTTCATAGCAGTGCCTAGTTTTTATCCTGCAAAAGAAGGAAAACAGGTTTTTAATGTTAGTTTAGATTTTCCTGAAGGGGTTTATTACTTAAGCCACCTTGATGATGAAATCAAAATAACCCTGCCTGTTCCACAAGACGAAAAAGACAAAGACTTAAGCATTTTTCTTGGGCTTCAGCTGACAGAAAATCAATTAAAATATAATCGTGAAAAGCTGAAGGAAAAGGATTAAAAAATGATATCTCACAGAGAAATGGCGAATGCGATAAGATTTTTAGCAATAGATGGTGTTCAAAAAGCAAATTCTGGACATCCTGGTATGCCTATGGGTATGGCAGATGTTGCAACTGTTTTATTTTCAAAATTTTTGAAATTTGATGCTTCAGATCCCCATTGGTTTAATAGGGATCGTTTTGTTTTATCCGCAGGTCATGGCTCAATGCTGCTTTACAGCCTTTTATATCTCACAGGCTATAAAGATATAACATTGGAAGATTTAAAAAACTTTAGGCAGCTTGGAAGCAAAACAGCAGGACACCCTGAATATGGACACGTTGAAGGTGTTGAAACAACCACAGGTCCATTGGGACAAGGCATTGCAACAGCTGTTGGTATGGCTCTGGCAGAAAGAATGCTTGCTGTTCGTTTTGGTGAAAAAATTGTTGACCACCACACCTATGTTATTTGTGGCGATGGCTGTTTGATGGAAGGCATCAGTGAAGAGGCAATCTCGCTTGCAGGTCATCTTAACCTCAGCAAACTTATTGTTTTGTGGGACGATAACGGGATAACCATTGATGGTTCTACCTCTTTGGCAACATCTACCGATCAATTAAAGAGATTTGAGGCTTCTAACTGGAAAACGTTTAGAGTTGATGGTCATGATCCTGAAGAAATAGCAAAAGTTATAGCCGAAGCAAAAGATTCTGATCGCCCTTGTTTTATTGCTTGCAAAACCATTATTGGATATGGTTCTCCAAATTTGGCTGGCACCGAAAAAACCCACGGTTCACCTTTGGGAGAACAGGAAATTGATGCAACCAGAAAATTGCTGGGCTGGGAACACGCTCCTTTTGAAGTTCCTGAAGATATTGTTGAAGAATGGCGCAAGGCAGGCTCTAGAGGTAAAAAAGAAAAAGATGTTTGGGAAAAAGAGTTAGCTAAACTTGATGCTTCTTTAAAAACTGAATTTTTAAGAATGATGTCGGGAGAGCTTCCTGAAAATTGGCAGGAATCAATTACTAACTTCAAACAGAAATGTTTAGCCGATAAACCTAAAGTAGCAACTCGTAAAGCCTCAGAAATGGTTTTAGAAGCTATTGTTCCTGCTATTCCTGAACTTATCGGTGGCTCGGCTGATTTAACCCATTCAAATCTTACCAAAACTAAAGATATGCAGCCTGTTCGTCCAGGTTCTTATTCTGGTCGTTATATCCATTACGGCATTAGAGAACACGGTATGGCAGCATTAATGAATGGTATGGCTCTGCACAAAGGTTTTATTCCTTATGGTGGCGCCTTTTTTATTTTCTCTGATTATATGAAGCCTTCAATGAGACTCTCGGCTTTAATGAAACAGAGAGTTATTTATGTTTTAACACACGATTCTATTGGGCTTGGAGAAGATGGTCCAACCCATCAGCCAATTGAACAATTAGCAGCTCTTCGTGCTGTTCCTAATATGCTTGTTATGCGTCCTTGTGATATTGTTGAAACCGCAGAATGCTGGGAAATAGCTTTGCAAAGCAAAGACAGACCTTCGGTATTGGTTCTTTCTCGTCAAAATCTTCCTCTTCTTAGAGATGCTATTGACGAAAATTTATCTTATAAAGGAGCATATGAAGTAAGAGCAGCTTCTGACAAGCACGATGTTACCTTGATTGCAACAGGCTCAGAAGTTGAGTTGGCTTTGAAAGCAAAAGAAATTTTAGAAAGCAAAGGCGTTGGTGCTTCTGTAGTTTCTATGCCTTCTTGGGAACTTTTTGCGGAGCAGCCTTTAGAATATCGTGAAAAGATTTTAGGCAAAGGAACATATAAAGTTGCTGTTGAAGCTCTTTCGACCTTTGGCTGGGAAAGATATGCCGATAAAGTTGTTGGTATGAATAGTTTTGGAGCATCTGCTCCCGCTTCCGAGCTTTATAAGCATTTTGGGATAACCCCTGAAGTTGTAGCTGAAGAAGCTATTTCAGGGTTAAAAAAATAAAATAATTTAGAAACTTTTAAGGAGAAAAAAAACAATGGCAATAATTACAATGCGTCAGATTTTAGACCATGCCGCAGAAAATAGTTATGGCGTACCAGCTTTTAATATCAACAACATGGAGCAAATGCTTGCAGTATTAAAAGCTGCTAAAAAAGTAGATTCGCCTGTTATTTTACAAGCCAGCAGAGGTGCAAGAACTTACGCAGGTGATATTATGTTGCAAAAAATGGTTGAAGCCGCAGTTATGATGTATCCAGAACTTCCAATCTGTATGCACCAAGATCACGGCAACAGCTTAGCAACCTGCGCTGGCGCTTTATGCCACGGTTTTACTTCTGTTATGATGGACGGTTCTTTGGAAGCTGACGGCAAAACACCTTCTAGTTTTGAATACAATGCCAAAGTTACAAAATCGGTAGTCGAATTAGCTCACAGCGTTGGTGCTTCTGTTGAAGGTGAAATCGGCGTTTTAGGTTCTCTTGAAACGGGTAAAGGCGACAAAGAAGATGGTCATGGTTTTGAAGGTAAACTTGATAAAGAAAAACTCGTAACCGATCCTAATGAAGCTGCTGAATTTGTTAAACAAACAGGAGTTGATGCCTTAGCTGTTGCTATTGGTACTTCACACGGAGCTTATAAGTTCACAAGAAAACCAACAGGCGATATTTTAGCTATTGATGTTATTAAGAAAATTAATGAAAAAATTCCAAACACCCACCTTGTTATGCACGGAGCTTCTTCTGTTCCTCAAGAACTTCTTGATATCATTAACGAATACGGTGGTGATATGCCTCAAACATTTGGTGTTCCAGTTGAAGAAATCGTAAAAGGCATTAAAAGCGGTGTTCGCAAAGTTAATGTTGATACCGACAGTCGTATGGCTATTACTGGAGCTATCCGCAAAGTTTTTGCAACCAAAAGAAGTGAATTTGATCCAAGAAAATATCTTGCTCCTTCAATTGATGCTATGCAGAAAGTTTGTGAAGAAAGATATCAGCAGTTTGGTTCAGCAGGAAATGCGTCTAAGATTAAATCAATTTCTCTTGCTGATATGGCAAAACGTTACGCTGATGCCAAAAAATAAAATTTAAACGAAAGGTTTTGATATATTATGACCGTCAAAGTAGCACCAAGTATTCTTTCAGCTGACTTTTCCAAATTGGGAGAAGAGGTTAGGGCAATAGATGAAGCTGGTTGTGACTGGGTTCATATCGATGTTATGGACGGTCATTTCGTTCCTAATATAACAATAGGTCCCAATGTAGTTAAGTCATTAAGACGCTATACTCAAAAGGTTTTTGATGTTCACTTAATGATTGAGCCTGTTGAACCTTTTATTGATGCATTTGCTTCAGCTGGAGCTGATATTATAACTGTTCATGCTGAAGCAGGGCATCACTTAGACAGGTGTCTGCAAAAGATTAAATCTTTAGGAAAAAAAGCAGGAGTTTCACTTAACCCTGCAACACCAGAATCTTGTTTAAAATATGTTCTTGATAAAATTGATTTAGTATTAATTATGACAGTTAATCCAGGCTTTGGCGGTCAAGAATTTATTGAAGCCCAGCTTGAAAAAATAGCATCTGTTAAAGATATTATTGGTGATAGAAATATTGATATTGAGGTTGATGGCGGTATCAATGCTTTTACCGCAGCTAAATGTATATCGGCAGGGGCAAATGTTCTTGTCGCAGGCAATGCTGTTTTTAAAGGTGGAAATTACCAAGTAAACATCGATGCTTTGAGAGTTTAAATTCTTTAAAGAGGTTATTTATGAAAAAATCAGTGCTTATAATTGAAGATGAATCTGCATTAGTAACAATGCTTAGCTATAATCTGGAAAAAGAAGATTATACGGTTATCTCTGCGGGAGATGGCGAAAAAGGCATTACTATGGCAGTTGCTCAAAAGCCATCTATCATTTTACTGGATTGGATGCTTCCTGGTATTAGCGGAATCGATGTTTGCCGTAAATTAAGACAGCGTAATGAAACCAAAGATATTCCAATTATTATGCTTACAGCAAGAGGCGAGGAAGCTGATAAAGTAAAAGGTCTTAGCGTCGGAGCCGATGACTATATGACCAAACCACTTTCTGTTCCAGAGCTTTTGGCAAGAATCACGTCGGTTCTTAGAAGAACACAAAACGTCGCTCAAAAAGGCGAGCTTGTTTTTGATGATATTGTTATGGATTTAACAACGCATAGAGTAACAAGAGGCAGCCGTTATATTCATCTTGGACCTACTGAATTTCGTCTTTTGCAATATTTGATGGAACGACCTGGTGTCGTTTTCTCAAGAGAAGAGCTTTTAACCTATGTATGGGGAGCTGATATTCACGTTGAAATAAGGACGGTTGATGTCCACGTTAGACGTCTTAGAAAGTCTCTTAATGAAAAAGGAGAAGCCGATGTTATCAGAACAGTTAGAGCTACAGGTTATTCTATCGATCACGATGCTGTCAGCAATTCTGATGAAGGGTTTGATGACGATGAAGTCATTGAAGATGCAGCTGATTAGCCGGGTAGACTAGGACATATTTCATTTATTTATCTGCAAATTAACGTTCTTAAAAAAAGAACTTTAAGGATTTTTAAGGATTTTTTCAAAAAATCCTTAATCTGCGAAGCAATTTCAAATAATTAAATTACATACATTATTCTAATCATACTTTGTTTATTTTGTCTTACGGCAAATCTTAACAAGTAAGTTTTTACTTTTGTAAAAGTAAAATCAAAACTTTTTTAAAAAATACTTAACCCCTGCGTAATTGTTTACTGCATAGCAGCATTTGCTAAATTCTGAGTATTTATCTGTCGTCTTTTGGCAATAATTCTCAAGGATTTTTCTATTTCAGGGTTTTCATCAAGAATTTTATGAAAATCTTCAGCTTCCAACATCAATAATTGCGTGTTGGCGATTGCAAGGACATCGGCATTGCGTTTCTTGTTTTCTTCAAGCATTTCCATCTCACCAAAAAAACTGCCGCTTCTAAGACGTACAGGGTAGAATTTAGTTCTAACTTCAACCGAGCCATCAACAATGAAATACATACTTCTGCCAACATCACCTTCTTTAACGATGTATTCTCCAGCCCCAGCAAATTTTGGTTTTAAAACACTGGCAATTTCAGCAATAACAGCGGCATCTAATTGGCTTAAGAGAGGCATTCTGGCAACAAGGTTCCAGGTAACAACAAAGTCACGTTTTTTAGCTTCTTGAGCAAAAGTGGAGGCTAAAACGCCAGCTGGAATGGCAAACATACAAAAACCCATCATTGTTGCAATGCCTCCAAGTACTCTTCCCACTTCGGTAACTGGGACGATATCACCGTAACCAACCGTTGTTATGGTAACTATGCCCCACCAAAAAGCATCTTGAATTGTTCTAAGTTTCTCTGGCTGAACATCTTTTTCTAAGTAAAAAAGCATAGTTGAGATGAAGATAAGTAGGATAAGCATAAAAATGCCAGCGCTTTCTAAAACTCTTTTTTCCGCTTTTATAGCATCAGTCAGAGTTGAAAGAGCCGTTGAATAACGCAGCATTTTAAAAACACGAAAAGGGCGGAGGAGTGTTAAGTCTATTCCCAAAATGATTTTAAGATAAAAAGGCAGTATAGCCATAGTATCAATAATGCCAAATAATGAAAACAAATGCCTTATTCGTCCTTTTATCGGATGTTGAAAACGATCTTTGCGGTTTTCTATGCAAGCCCAAGTTCTAAGGAAATGTTCAAAAGTATATATTGCAACAACGCCAACATCTGTCAGTTTCAAAATTATCTTAGCATTATTTGATAAGTCAGTTTGGGTTGCGGCAATCATTGATATCGCATCAATGATAATTGTAAAAATAATAAAGCGGTTAAACGATGATGCTCTTCTTTTAGAGGGGTCACTGGTGTCTACAATATTATAAATTTTGTTTCTTAGGGAGAGACTCATCGTTTTTTGATGCCTTAATTTGTTTTTATTTATTTATATTAAAAGATTGTGGGTAGGTAAACTTGTTTTTAAGGTTGAAATCCTCTTGCTATAATAGATATATCAAGAGCATCTATTCTGGACGTGTCGATTCCAGAAAGAGACACAATTTCCTTAATATGTTCTTTAGAAGATTTTGCCCATTTATTGTCTTTATCAGCTTTTTTTATGATTTGTTTAAAAATTGCAATCGCTTTTCTTTCGTCATTACGCTGCCACTTTGCTAATGCCATAAAATAAGACGCTTTTAGGTTGTCTCTGTCTTTTCTAAGGGCAGACATAAAATTTCTGATTGCCTCGGCTGTTATTTTGCCGTTTTGCTTAATAACAAGAGCTTCTCCTAAATCAGCATAGATATCAGCATCATTTTCATTAAACTTTATAGCTTTATGGAAAGCGTCAATACTAGCATCATAATCCTCAGCCATAAAAAGAACTTGAGCCAGCCACTTCCAGTCCTTGCCATTTTCTGAATTTTTTTGAATTCTGTCCATAAGCATAGAAGCGATTAGAAGATATTGCTGTTTTTGGTTTTTCTTAGCTTCAAGACGCTTGATTAAGGGCTGATTGGCATAATTATAATCGCCGTTTGCAAGATAAACTGAGAAACTGCCAATGAAGATAAAAGAGATTAATATGGTTAAAAAACGAGCCTGATGACTAATGTTATGTTTGATAAAAGTAATAAAGGTTTCTTTTTTTGAGGTTTTGATGCTTAAAGAAAGCTGTGGAGTATGGTCTTTTAATTCTTCCCAAAAGGTTTTAAAGCCGCCGTCAGCAATAAATGTTGTCCATAATGGAGCAAAAGCAGTGCTTAATGTTAAAACGAATATAATTAAAGCAAGAATAAAAAACATATTTGAAAAACCTTGTTACTTAAAATTAGATTTGGGCGTTTTGTTATAAATTCTTAAGATTATATAAGCAAAAAACAAAGAAACGAGAATAGGAACAAGCCAAATTAAACCAGAAAAAATTTCAAAAGAATTATCAGCTTTTAGATAAATAAATTCAGAATAGTTTTGCAGCATATATGCTGTGATATCGTCATCACTAGCACCCTTATTATATAAGGTGGTGATAATTTTTTTTAATTCTGTTGCAATAGGAATATTAGTTTCAAGCAAGGAAACATCACCACAGGCTTGGCATATAAAATTAGAAAATAATTCAGTCAAATGTTCTTGATTCATTTTAAAGATAAAGTCTTCCTAAAAATTAATAAGCCGCTAATTAGCATTAAAACTAATCCAAGATGCAGCCAAAGAGCGCACGGTTTTGACATTAGTCTTACTTCAATATTGCCATAACTATCAGGATTGGTTGCATAAATTTTTATATCCCCTATAAATCCCCTATAAATCGCGGCTTTATGAGATATTTGTTTAAGTTGTTTATGTAAACGCAGTTCGGAGGTTACCTTTTGCGCGGCACCCCAAGGATTGGTAAGTTCAAAATTGAAGGCTGATCCAAGATAATCTTTGTTTTTTAATGGCGTAATACTTTTAAGCTCAATTGAAAGATTTTCATACTTAATATCATCGGTTAAGTCGATTGAAAACAAGGCTTCTTTTTTATATGAAGCCATTAAGGTTCCAGATATTATAACCAGCACTAACCCTGATTGAAATATGGAAATAAAAAGCCTCCAAGTGTCTATATTCTTGTCATTATTAAGTTTGTAGTTTTTGTTAACAATGTTTTTTAAGCAAGCACCTAAGGCAGCAAGGCATAGAAAAATATCAAGAGAAAAAAACAAAGTTTTAATAAAGCTTTTATGAGGACTGAAGTTGGCGGCGATAACCGCGGCTAGTAGAGATAGCCCTAAGATTATGCTCTCATTATGAATAAGTTTTTTGGCAGTTAACGTTGGCTTTTGGATATTGAAGAAGAATATTATTGAAACAATAATGCCAATAAATGGTGCCAACGAAAAATTATAAAAATCATCACTTAAATAGCCGATATTAGTTTTCAAAATAAAACTTAAAGCTGAAGGATAAACAGCTGCAAAAAACAAAATGCCTGCAATCGTACATAGAGAAAAAGAAGATATTACAGCCAAGCCTTGATAGGAGAAAATATAGATATCTTTATCCTCTTTAACAAAATGGTTTTGTTTTTTTATAAATGTTATAACTCCGATTAAAACTGGCAATAATAATAAAATTAAAAGAGGAGTTTTGCTTAAAGGGTAGATTTGAAACGGGTTGCTGGCAAAAATTTTTACTTTTAACGAAAAGAGGCTGAATAAAATAAAAAAGAAAGAGGTTAGAGATAAAACCAAAGAATATTTATAAAGACAGTTTTTGGTAATATTAACATATAAAATTAGGCTTAAGGCAAGAAGAGCTGTAACTATGGTTAAAATAGAAGTAGCTATAGAGTTCCAATTCCACCACGACAACCAACCAATATTATTATAATTCCACAAAATTAGTAAGATAAGAGCGCTTAAAAAGATTAGAGTTAGGCAAAGGGTTATAGGAAAGGATATTTTTTGCCACTCTTGTTTGCTTTTCTCAAATAGGGAAGAAACCGTGAAAGCAAAAAGAAAAAAGCCTAGAGCGTATCCAAAGTAGAGAAATAGGGGAATAAAAATGGTTATTTGGTTTTGAAGATTAATGTTTATGCCTATGCCGTTATCAGGAAGATTCAGACTTCTAGCAAAGGGATTAGCAAAGAAAAAAGTATATAAGCTTATAATAAAGATTAAAAAGCTTATAATACTGTAAGTTCTTGTGCTTAGAAAAAAATCAAGCTTTTTAAAAACGAAAGAACTAAAGTAGCTTATAATGCTAAGAAAAAGCAAAAGAAGCATAAATGAGCCGCTAGGAGATAAAAAAGCTGCCATAATGCGGTAAATTAAGTTGAGGTTTAACGCACTTCCAAAAACGACTTCTTTGACGGAAAAATCAAGCCCAACAAAGGCACGAATAAAAGCAAAATTAATGAAGGTTGTTATTATTAAAAAAGCGAGCTGTCCAGAAAAAGAAACTTCCATAAACTTAGGTTTTTTTTGTTTTAAGCCAATAATAGATGTTGTAAAAATTCCCAATGACAAGAAAATAGTCAGAGCAAGGGCAAAATTAGCTAGTTCAACCGACACGTTTGATTGTTCCTTTTTTCTTTTAGGTAAGAGAGTTGTATCTGTCCAGTTTTTTCATATCTTTTTTTAATTGCTTGTTGGGATCTGGTTTTTGCATAATTTTGATTCCAAAGATAGGAAGCATAGAGCAAAAGCCCGCAGGAATAAATAGACTATTAATTAGAAAATAACCCACAATAATTAGACCATAAAAAATCATACTAGAGCCAATAAAAACTTTGGCAATAATAACCGCTTTTGGTTGTTTGGGAGTATTACTGACATCAGTAAAAACTCTTGTTTTGCGATTATGCAACATACCAAAATTTTCTCCTAGAATGAAAAACAGCTTATGGTTTAAAAAATCTAAAAATAAAAAATCTGTTATTTTTGTGTTTAATAATACAATTATTATAGTTAATATAAGCTTTATAAGAAAGGTTATTATATATTTTTTTAACTAAAACAAGAGATTATTTATTTTAAGGAGCTCTAAATTGGCAAAAGAAAACGTGGAACAACAAGGTGATGAGAAACAACTAGTTATAAAACACGTAAGATCAAATCTTTATCGTGAGGTTCAGCCAGATAGTTTTCTAGCAACACAGCTAAGTGATGCTAACGGTTATTACATAAAAATGCTGGTTATGAGAAATGATATTAATGTTGTTTCTGAGACTCTTTGCGGAGAGTGGAACGGAGAAAGTATGGTTCAGTTTGATGAAAGTGTTGTAATCGAACAAAAACCAGTAAGAATCCAAGAGGTTTCATTAAGACTAACACCTCGTATGGCAGTTAATTTGCACGCTGCTCTATCAAGAGAGCTAGATGAATTGCCTCCTGAAATAATTAAACAATACGGAATTCAGAAAGAAGACAAATAATATGCCTTACAAATCTCTTGATTCTTTTTTTGATTGCTATCAAAGAAAGGGAAGATTTTCCTCATTTGATAATAATAAAGTAAAATATAGTAAGTTTAGGTATAACTTAACGTTTACTACTGATAGAAAACGTTGGCACAATAAGCCGTTATATCATAAAGGACTGCTTTCCAATTTGGACGGTCGTTCGGTTGCCATTATAGGTTTGTTTCAAGTTTTTATAACGGCTCTAACTGCTGGTCTTGGCTTGATGTTCTTTCCACCGCTTGTGGTCGCAAAAATAGTGGCGCTTTGTGTTGCAATCGGAGCCTTTTTCTTAGGATCAGCATATCTTGTTGCCAATAAAAAAATGAATTCAGAATTTTTTACAGGCTGGAGTTGCCATAAATCAAGGCTGATTCTTGATTTTCTAATTCATCCTGAGGATATAAAGGACGTTGCCAAGAAAAACTTTTTATCTAAAGAAAAAATAACGTATAAACCGTCATATTATATTTCTGCGAGGCGCTCATTGTTTGATAATGAATATCTTGCTCTTCCTAAGTCTAATAATTCTAAACAAGGAGACAATGCTTGATTTTTGATTTCACTGTTACTGCCCAAGACGGCAAAGCTAGATTAGGAAAAATAACAACAGCTCACGGTGAAATTGAAACACCTGTTTTTATGCCTGTTGGTACCGTTGGTACGGTTAAAGGTATGCTTCCAGAAAATGTTGCATCAACTGGAGCCAAAATTATTTTAGGCAATACCTATCATTTAATGCTTCGCCCAGGGGCTGATATTGTTGAGGAAATGGGCGGACTTCATAAATTTATAAATTGGCCGGGACCTATTTTAACGGATTCTGGGGGATATCAGGTTATGTCTTTGACTGCCCTTAGAAAAATGTCCGAAGATGGTGTGGTTTTTAACTCTCATATCGATGGTTCAAGGCATCTTCTTAATCCTGAAATATCAATAGATATTCAAAGAAAATTAGACTCGACTATAACGATGTCATTTGATGAATGTACGCCTTACCCTGCGACTAAAGAAGTTGCTGAAAGTTCTATGCTGCGTTCTATGAGATGGGCAAGGCGCTCTCGAGAAGCTTTTTGGGAGCGTGAAGGCTACGGCATTTTTGGTATAATTCAAGGAAGTGTTTTTCCTGACTTGCGAGAAGAGTCGGTTAAAAAATTAGTTGAAATAGGTTTTAACGGCTATGCAATTGGTGGTCTTGCTGTTGGTGAAGGTCAGGAGTTGATGTTTAAAACTATTGATGCAACAGAACCGTTTATACCAAAAAACAAGCCTCGTTATCTAATGGGTGTTGGAAAGCCAGATGATATTTTAGGTTCAGTCTTGCGTGGAGTTGATATGTTTGATTGTGTTCTGCCGACAAGGTCGGGAAGAACAGCCCAAGCGTTTACGGCAAGAGGCACGGTCAACTTAAAGAATAAAAGACATAAAAAAGATCCTAGACCGTTAGAAGAAGGGTGTAGTTGTCCTGCCTGCACAAAATACTCAAGAGCCTATATCCATCATCTGTTTAAAGCGGAAGAGATACTAGGAGCAGTTTTATTAACGTGGCACAACATAGCATATTATCAAAGATTAATGGCTGGTATTCGCCAAGCTATAGCTGAGAAAAATTTAGAAAACCACGCAAAGTCTTTGTATGAAGGTTGGGCTGGCGGCGATATTGATGAAATATAATCGATAAAAGATGGAACTTGGGCTTTCTTTAATTTTATAGCAAATCCTCTTATGGCAAACTTTTTGCTGAAACAATAAAATCGAGACATTATTCGTTCTTAATTTTTTTCGATATTAAGGATAAATAATAAAAATGTATCTTTAGAAAAGATGCTGGGTTAGCAAAATAAAGAAATTTTTATATAACATAACAAAAGTAATTCTATTAAATGACATTTACTATAAAGCAGAACATTATAAAAAAAGCCTATGAACTTGGGTTCGATGATATTGGTTTTACTATTCCTGAGCTGTCAGATATAAATCGGCAGCATTTAGTTCGTTATAAAGAGAAAGGCTATGGTGATGAAATGCCGTGGCTGGTAGATGATATTGATAAACGTTCAAATCCTAAAAAAATATGGGAAAATGTTAAATCGGTTATTTGCTTAGCGGTTAATATAAAGCCTAATAGTGAGCAGGAAATATGTTCTCAAAATTCAGATTTTGCGCAAATAGCTTTTCATGCCCAAGGAAAAGATTATCACAAAGTAATAAAGAAACGTCTGATTAAGTTAGGTCATTTTATAAAAGAGGAAACAGGAGCTGATTTTAAAGCTTTTGTTGATACGGCTCCCGTTATGGAAAAACCTTTGGCCGAGCAAGCTGGTATCGGTTGGCAGGGACGTCATTCTTTGATTGTCTCAAAGAAATTAGGTACTCTTCATATGTTGGGAGAGCTTTTTGTTGATATCGCTATAACACCAGACAGCCCCTCCGAAAATCACTGTGGAACGTGTAAAAGATGTGTAGATGCTTGTCCTACAGCGGCTATTTCTATAGATTCGGGGATAGATGTTCTAAAATGTATTGCCTTTCATACGATTGAGAATAAAGGCGATATTCCTGATGAAGTATCAAAAGATATGGGCAGCAGAATATATGGCTGCGACGCTTGTGCTAAAGTCTGTCCATTTAATAAATTTAATCAAAAGCCAGGTACAATGTTGGAGCCTCGTCTTTTTAATCTAAGGCTAGATGACTTGGCTCAAATAGATGAAAGTGAATTTAACAAACTGTTTCAAGGCACGGGAGTAAAACGAATCGGCTTTCTGCGGTTTAAACGTAATCTTCAAACTGCACGTAAAAACAATCAGAAATCTAAATAAAACTTAAGAACTAATCGAAAAGTTTATCAATATCGTCTTGACCAATACCTTCACCGACAGCGGCTGGGCCAGAAATCGTGACACCACAGTCTTCTCTAATTCCTATCAGAGGAGCTTCTTTGGCTTCAATTAAGTCCTTGCTGCCCCAAACTTCAATAATGTGGTTAATGCGCTCACTGACAAAATTAAGTGTTTTAATTGATTTTGTAATACGCTGTCCGGTTAAATCTTGGAAGTTACAAGCTTCAAAGATAGCAGTGGTAAAGTGAATAATTTCGTCAGCTTGCTGTCCTAGATGGGAATTGGTATTTTCGGCTTTAATAGAGGCTACGACAGCTTCGATATTTTCAGTCATTTCTAAAATTTCATCAGCAGCTTTTTCGGTAGCATCTGTAATCGAGTCCAATTCAGAGGTGACAGCATCAATACCGTCATCTTTAGCTCTAGCAATAGGGGCTAATTCCGCAATATCATTCTTGGTTTTTTCAATAGCGTCAGAAATTTCTTTTAGTTCAATTTTTAAGTTATCAAATTCAGCTTTTTGTTTCTCAAATGCTTTTTTATCAACAATAATTTGTTCTAATTCCGATGCTAAAGATTTTTCTGCATTTATGACGGTGTCATTGCAGTCATTTCTTTGAGAAAGTATTTTGGCGATGGATTTAATGTCGCTTTTTAAATCAATTACGTGCTGATTAATATCGTGTAAGGTAAGCGAACCATTAAGGCTTTTGCTTTCTATACGATTGATTAAATCCTTTTCGGCCGAGAAGATTTTCCTCCCTGGCATAACGTCCTCACATATATTCGTTTTTTTATAATTTTAATATAATATCGAATAGACGAAAATTAAAAAAAAGGCAATACTACAAATAGATTATATTGAAAGGTTCTTGATAACTTGAGAGATCAAAAAGAAAATAGAACAAAAGGTTTAAAACCCCTTGGAGATATGTTATCTCACATCGCAAAGCCTATTTTAGGAAAGAGAGGTTTTGTTGAGACCGATATTATTATGAGATGGCAGGATATTGTAGGTGCAGAGCTAGCTAAAGCAACTAGACCACAGAAGATATCTTTTCCTAGAGGGCGCAGAGATGGAGGCGTTTTACATATTATGACCAATGGAGGAGGCGAGGCTCTTTTACTCCAGCATAGAGGCAAAATAGTAATCGAAAAAATAAATGCGTTCTTTGGCTATAAAGCTATTGAAAAAATTAGTATTGTTCAGGGATTTTTTGATGATTCAAAAACCGATTCTGAAGAAAATTTAAAAAAAATATCACAAGAAAAAAGTAGAGATGAAGATAAACTAAAAATAAAGAACTTAACCGAAGGGATTGCTGATGAAAAATTAGCAGAAGTTTTGGAAGAACTTAGTTTATCGATTATAAAAAAAGAACATTAGTTTTTTAAGGTGTTATCGTTATGGATTTAGATAAAATTGTAAGAATAATCAGCCGCACAATATCAATTTTTATTGTTGGAGCAACTATGAGTCTCTTTTATTTGGAATCCAAAAATCATATTTATAGTGATGGTTTTGATGTCCTTGGCAGGCTTGGGCTTAGGCAGGGGCATATTATTAAAGAAGAGTCTTCATATGTTGTTAAAAAACCAGAACCATATGTTGAAAGAAGCGATTGGAGTGAGAAAACCAAAAGTTTGGCTGCAGATAATATTTTTGGTAAAGAAGATGCTCCTGTAACAATTTATGAGTTTTCATCATTTGATTGTCCTGCTTGTAGTAAATTTCACACTAAAATTTTGCCGCAGATTAAAGAAGCTTTTGTTGATACCGGCAAGGTCTCTTTTGTTTTTAAGGATTTTCCTTTAAGAGAAACGGGGCTGAAAGCTTCAGTGCTGTCCAAATGTGTTGCCCGTGATGCTTATTATGATTTTGTCAGCCTTGTGATGAACAACCAAAGAGAATTTTTGTTTGCTCAAGACAGCATATCTTACTTGAAAAAATATGCTTTGAATTTTGGGCTTTATGATGCCGATGTCGAAAAATGTCTTTCTGATAATGAATTAGAAGCAAAAATAAAAGACAGTAGAAAGAAATATGCTTTAGAATATGAAATAACCTCAACTCCAACAATTATCTTAAAAAGAAGCGATGATAAAACGATAAAAATAGTGGGAGCTAAATCATTCAAAGAATTTTCAGAAGCAATTAACAGCTTTATTTCGCAGCAGTAAAAATAACTTTTTAGAGCAGAGATTGTTTTGAAAGCCTATTAACTAGTGTGCTGTAGATGATTCAACCTTCTGCCCCAGTTTAAAAGAACAACCGTAATTGCAGATGAAACTATCTTTTTGTATTTTTAATATATCATAATAGAATTTTGTATTTGCAATGATTTTGGAAAAGATGTGGAAGGAACGAAGGCTTTAAAAAATTACAAAACAATCAATAGAACGTAATTTATTAATGCAGTTAGGAAGTAAAGGCGAGTTAACTATGATTAATTCATTGCTACAAAAAATAGGACAAGTCGACAAATGGATTTTTTCTAAAAAAACAAAAATATTTTCTTATGAAAATAATAAAATAATATTTCTAACAGAAATTATATTATGTCTTGTAGTTGTAAATGTTTATATAGCAATAAAACATGGTGCGACTATGTTTGCGTTCTCTTCTGTGGTAACATTTTTATTATTATTATTTATTGGTTTTTTCTATGTATTATATTCTGTAATAAAAAATCGATTTAATGTAAATATTGCTTTTATCTTAACTTTTATATCGATGGCGTCATCTGTATTGCTGTTAATGATGTTGCTTGAAATACATAAAATTAGCATCTTGTCAGCTACTATCTATTTTATAAGTTTGTTATTTTGTGCCTTTTTAATGGTATATTATATGATGTCTGAAGTATTTATGAAATTTGGTTCAAGTATAATTTTTATATTACTTCCTTTTATGTTTCCATTGCTAGTAATATCGCTAGAATACAGACATTTCTTTAAATCATCTCCTCAACCTGACATATATTATGCTATAAAGACGGAGGATACTCAGTTATTAAAAAAAGTTCTTAATCAAAATAATTCCTACGATGACGATATTAACAAGGCTCTTTTTAATGTTATGCGTTCATCACATTACACTAATAAAAGTCAAGAGCTTGAATTTCTTATAAAACATGGAGCAGATGTAAACAAAAAAAACAATGGCGACACATTAGTAATAGCTCTGCTGCACACAGAAGATAATCCTGACATATTGAAAATGTTAATAGATGCTGGAGCCGATGTAACAATCACCGATAATAGGAATCAAACACCTTTGATTGTAGCTTATAATTATGGACGGACTAAATCTATAGCGTTACTTAAAAGCTATAAAACGGAGAAAAACGAATATAACGAAACTGATTTATATGAAGCTGCTATAACAGAAAACATTGAAAATATTAAAAAAATTACATCTTATGGAATATCTCCCAATACCAAAAAGATAAATGAAAAGTCTCCTCTCGCAACAATTATAGACATAGGAGACAAACCTAAAGTTGTCCAAGCATTGCTTGACGTTGGGGCTGATCCGAGAGATATGGGCTATATGGGAACCCCTTTGATGGTTACATATATTTTTGGACGTAAAAAATCTTATGACATATTAAAAGAATATGTCTCTAAAACTAAAGATAAAAACTATAAGCCTCAAAAAAGTGATTTACTGGAAGCCGCAACCTTTGGTACTCCAAGTGAGATAACAAAAATAGTACAATCTGGGGTGCCGGTTAACTTCGTGATAAATAACTCCAAAGAAACACCTCTTATGTATGCGGCAGAATACAATCCAGACCCAAAGGTAATAGAAGCTCTAATTGCCGCAGGAGCCGATATTAATGCTAAGACAGATATGGGATATACGGCATATTACTATGCTCGTTCATCGTCAAAAGAAATAAAAAACGAGCTTTTAAAAGCAGGTGCCAATCCTGACGATGTTAACATTGGCAGATTTTAGAATTTTTTATATCTAGAGTATTTTTTGGTTTTACTTTAAATCAAAATCTTAGTTAAAGGATTTGTTTTTAATAAAAGCAAAAGTAAATTTCTTATGGATACAGGGATTCTATATAAATAAAAGACGCTCTATGAAAAGCAATAAATGAGATAAATTCTTTAAAAACCACTAAAAATGAAAAATATGCTAGTGAACAAAAAAGTTTCAAAGCTTAAGAAACTTTTAAAAAACATTTATAATTATTTTGAGATTTTATTATAAAAGCCCATTAACTGGCGCGCTCTAGAGGACTCGAACCTCTGGCCCACAGCTTAGAAGGCTGTTGCTCTATCCAGCTGAGCTAAGAGCGCATAAACAGCAAATGGTCGGGGCGGTCGGATTCGAACCAACGGCATCTTGCTCCCAAAGCAAGCACTCTACCAGACTGAGCTACGCCCCGAACGAGAACAATAAAATACGTTGTTATGTTCACACTTGCAAGCGTTTTTATTGTTTTTTTGCAATTTTTTTTAAACTTTAAGCCCTATTTATTAAAAAAGTCGCCCTTAACCTTATCTCCGATGTTTATTTTAAGCTCATTGCAAATCCCGCCAGAAATTTCTAAGACGTATCTAGTATCAATTTTAGGGGCTAAAACTGCTTCTGAAAAGGGAATCGTGTCAGGAATAATATCTGCCACATCTCCGTTTTCAGAAATGAAAACCATATCAAGCGGAATATAAGTATGTTTCATCCACATCTTAATTGGCGTTGTAATGCCAAAGTCAAAAATCATACCTTCTTTCTTTCCAAGAGACTTTCTGAACATTAATCCTTGAGCTCTTTTCTCCTGATCATCAGCTATTTCAACTACAAAGTTGTGTTCTTCATTTCCAGATATAATGCTTATAGTCGTCTTATCAAAAACGTTATTGTTTAGGTTTTCTGCGTTTGTTGAGCGTGTTTCAAGTGCGTTTATAACAAGCAAAGAAATAAAAGGCATTATAATAACAGTGATATAAAAAAGTTTTTTTCGTTGGTTCATTTTTTTTATCCTAAAATATTAATAACTTAAGCTCATATATGATATTAATTTTATTATTATTATAAAAAATAGCTATAAATATATTGAATTTCGGAAATAAGATATATATCATATAGTTGATGTTGAAAGCTTAACACCCCCCCCTCAAGTTTTCAGCATTTTTATCGAAAAGCCATACAACAAGTATGGCTTTTCTGTTTTTTGCAGTATATTTCTTTGTTGCTTAATTTTAAGCTTTTTTATTAAAGGTTTTAAAAAATAATAAGCGGCCTTTATGTAAATGTTTTTTAAGTAGAGATGGTTATTTTTTATCTACTTTTTTAAGTATCCATTTAGAAACGCTTACGGGCTTGCCGTCTTGTGAACGCATAACTCTTGGTCTTAAAACTTGGTCAAGCCTTGGCGTCGGCAAAGTATTTTCTTGTGTGTTTTGAGGGATAGGATTCTCATAATATTCAACCATAGCTTCAATAGAAATAGGGGTTCTAGCTCCTTTTTTTCGAGCTTCATAATATGGAGGGTGGTTTTTTATAACTTTTGAAAGATATGCCCCAGAATGAGACCCGAATTTGCGCCAGATACTGTCCAAAAAATCTTGAATTGACTTAGGCAGAGGTTTTAATTTTAAAAGAGGTTTGCTGTTTTCAAAGACGCAAAACACGTGAGGTTCGATGGGGCCGTTTTCTTCAGCAATGAATATTGCGGGCATCAGCATTTGATTATTGTTTGCCACTGCAAAATATGCTTGTGCCAGATAAAGAAGCCTTTGAAGCTTCTCAGGCTGGATATATTCCATATCATTTAGAGCCTTATCAACAAACCAGTAGGCGACGTCAAAGCTAGAATTTACCGCAGAAGCTCTCATTTTTTCCACTCAAAATTAAAATACATTTTACATTATAGAACGCTTATCATTTAAAATAAAGAAATGTTTAGAATCAAGTGCATAATGTAATTTTTTTATTTATATAGATGTGTATTTGCTTTCTATAACTTTTCAACTGCGATTTTGAGAGCTTTTTTGGCTTTTTTATAACTAAAAATTCCATTAAATGACCTTTAATAAGATCACAGAGTTACTACGGAAATAAGTTTAAATTGTTGTATGACTTTTGAATATGAAATGGTTAAGCAATAAAAATTTTTAATATCATTGACAATAAATTAATATTTGGTTATTATACCAAATAAGCAAATAAGGTGAAATTTATGGAAAACAAAGCGTTTTATGAAAAAAAAGCAAGCATTCTAAAGGCATTGGCGCACCCAATAAGACTTTGGATTGTTGATGAGCTAGAAAATGGAGAAAAATGTGTGTGTGAATTTGTAAATGCTACAAATTTAGATTTTTCTACAATATCTAAACATCTGCTTGTTCTTAAAAATGCTGGAATTATTTCTGATGATAAGAGAGGAAAACAGGTTTTTTATAAATTGAAGTTTTGCTGTGTTTCTAATTTTTCAAGGTGTTTAGCTGCTTTATTAAAAGAGCAAACCACAGAACAAATAAAAATAATGGAGTAATTTAAGGTGTTTTGGTTTAGTGAATGGCGCAAGCTGGCTTTAATCGTTTTGGTTTTTTTTATCAGTTTTTTTCTGCCGGTAGGGGTTCCTCGCTTTGATGCGTCTATCCTTGAAGCGCTGTATCTTGTTAAAGAATATGCAAGACTACACATTGTTTTATGCCTAATACCAGCATTTTTTATTGCGGGCGCTGTTGGTGTTTTTATTAATAAGGCAACTGTTATGAAGTATCTTGGGGCTAAAACAAACAAGGTTTTAGCTTATAGTGTAGCTTCGGTTTCAGGTACGATTTTAGCGGTATGTTCTTGTACAATTCTCCCCCTGTTTGCAGGCATTTATAAAATGGGAGCAGGGCTTGGTGTGGCATCGGCTTTTTTATATGCAGGACCTGCCATTAATGTTCTGGCAATAATTTTAACGGCTAGAATTCTTGGGGCAGAAATGGGAATAGCAAGGGCTTTTTGCGCTATATTTTTTAGTGTTGTTATTGGTCTTGCTATGGCTTTTATCTTCAGAAAAGAAGAAAAAAATCGAGAAGCTAAGCAAATGATGCTAACCGATGTTGCTAACAAGCGTAATCTTTGGCAAAGCGGTTTTTATTTTCTAGCAATGATTGGCATCTTAGTTTTTGCTAATTGGGGAAAGCCTCAAATGCAGGAAGGTGTATGGGCGAGCATTTATAGTTTGAAATGGTATATAACATCATTTTTTGCGCTTGTTTTATCTTTAATTTTAGTTCTATGGTTTGATTTTAAAGTTTTAAAAGCTGGTTTTTTAATATTAACAACAGCCATTGTTGCATATTTTTTCTCATTCAATCCGATAATTCCTTTTAGTTATGCTGTAATCGTCTTTTCTTTGTTTGCAGAAAGAGATAAAGGTGAGATTAATGATTGGCTGTATCAAACGTGGTCGTTTGCTAAGCAGATATTGCCTTTGTTACTTTTGGGTGTTTTTATTGCGGGAATGCTTTTAGGCAGAAATGGACACGAAGGCTTAATTCCAACTTCTTGGATTATTAAAATTGCGGGAGACAATTCGCTGTTGTCGAATTTGGGAGCATCTCTTGTTGGAGCGTTTATGTATTTTGCGACACTGACTGAAGTTCCTATTTTGCAAGGATTGATGGGTAACGGTATGAATAAGGGACCAGCTTTAGCCTTGCTGCTGGCGGGACCTGCCATTAGCCTGCCTAGTGTTTTAGTTGTTAATCAGGTTTTGGGTTTTAGGAAAACAGCTACTTTTATTCTTTTGGTTGTTATTATGGCGACTGTAAGTGGTTTCGTTTTTGGCAATTTATAAGGGGGTATTATGATGAAGATTAATGTTTTAGGTACGGGGTGTCCTAAATGCAAAACACTTTTAGAGAACGTAACCAAGGCTACTGAAGAGCTGGGGCTTGATTGTGAAATTAAAAAAGTTACGGATATCAATGAAATTATAAGTTTTGGTGTTATGTCGGTTCCAACTTTGGTTGTAAACGATAAAATAGTTGTTTCAGGGAAAGCCGCCTCTGTTAATGAATTAAAACAAATTTTAGGAGAAGTTCAATGAAACAGGATAAGATATTTACCATATCGTTGACATTTTTTATTTTTGTAGCCGCAGTTTTTTTTGCGTGGGACAATCTTAAAAGTTCTGAATCTAGTGTTAAGAAAGAAACCAAAGCTCAAGATGAACTTGTTATTCCTAAAAAAGGTGAATTTGTTCAAGTTTTTTATTTTCACTCTAAAGCAAGATGTTCTGTTTGTCATACAATTGAGAATTATACTAAAGAATATGTTGATACGAGTTTTAAGGATAAACTAAAAGCTCAAGAAATGGGTTTTGCTTCTTTTAATTATCAAGAGGATAAAAATAAAAACTACGTAAAAACATTTGGTATTTATATGTCTACCGTTGTTGTTGCTAAATATTATGATGGTGAGTTGAAAACATGGAAATCATTAGATAAAGTCTGGGAGTTCTTTGATAACAAGGAAAGCTTTGATAAATATTTAGCAGAAGAATTTATGAAAGTTATAAAAGGATAAAAGCAAATGGATAATGTTGCGCTATTTGGCGTTAGTTTATGGCTTGGAATTCTAACGGCAATTAGTCCTTGTCCGTTAGCGGCTAATATTGCGGCGGTCTCTTTTATCGGGAAAAAAATAACAAAGCCTTATTTAGTTTTTATATCAGGTGTTTTTTATACCTTGGGCAGGGCTTTAGCTTATATTTTAATTGGTTTTTTTATTGTTAAAAGTATTATAGGAAGCCAAATTCTAGCTTTGAATTTGCAGCTTTATATGAATAGCATTTTAGGACCGTTGATGATTATAACGGGCTTGGTAATCTTAGACATTCTGAGGTTACCTTTTCCTAATTTGGGGGCAGGAAATAAGCTGCAAAAAGTTGTTGAAAAAATGGGATTGCTAGGCTGCGTTTTATTAGGTTTTGTTTTTGCTCTCTCTTTTTGCCCAGTCTCTACAGCTCTTTTCTTTGGAGGGCTGATTCCGATTGCAATAGAGCATAAGTCATCATTTTTCATTCCTGCCGTATATGGCGTAGCAACAGGCATTCCTGTTTTGATTTTTGCTTTTGTTATTGCCTTTAGTACTAAAAAGCTAGGGCTTATATTTAATAAAGTATCTGTTTTTGAGCAATATGCTCGAAAAATCACAGGAGTAATTTTTATAATAACGGGTGCATACTTTGTTTATTATTATATTTTAAACTAATCGGCTTTGGGCAAGAATAACAGTTAGGTCATCGGGAACAGGCCTTGCAAGACAGTCTTTTAGCTTATTAACAGCATCAATTGGAGGCATTGTTTCAAAGGCACTAAAAAAATCACATTTTTCTATAAAAGTATCGTCAATAGTTGAACTTTCATATAATGCATCACTATATGCAAGCCAAAATGACCCCTTAGGAAAGTCTATTTCGTGGTCGCTGTATTTGTGTTTTTTCTTAATTCCAAGAGGAAATTCTTTATGTTCCAAAAATTTAAAGTTGTATCCTGTTTCTTCTTTTATACCGATAAATGCTGAAGGGCTTCCCGCAGAAGCATAAGTTAAAGTTTCCTTATCCTTATCAAATACCGCATAAATAAAGGTTGCAAAATTTCCTAAAGATAACTGCTCAGATAAATCTTTGTTAATATGATTTAAAACTTCTGATGGCTTAGAGTGTTTTAAAGAGATTTGGTTTAAAATTGATTTTAGGCGGAAAGTGTTAAGAGAACCAGAAACGCCATGACCTGCAAAATCTACAAGATAAATGGCAAATTTGTTTTTTGATAAGGGTATAATGTCCCATAAATCGCCACCTAAAAATGCCGAAGGTTCAAAGTGATGAAAAATATTAAAATTAACTTGATTTTCAATGTCAGCAATTACGCTGTTCATCGGAAGAAGAGCTTGCTGCATTCGTGAGGCAGTTGATATATCGGCTTCAATATTACTCAACTTATATCCTAAAGTCTTTATGAGCAGTCTGTTTTGCAGATGAATTTTGCAGCGAGATATTAACTCTTTGTTGTTAATTGGTTTAGAAATATAGTCAGAAGCTCCTTCTTTGAAAACCGTTTCGGTTACATTCTTTGAGCCAAAGCCAGTTTGAATTAAAACAGGAATATTTTTTAAAAATTCGATATTTTTGATATGCCTTAAGGTATCAAAACCATTTAAAGGTTTCATATCAAGATCCAATATTATTAAATCGGGTTTAAAATATATCGCAAGTTTTATGCCATCAAGACCAGATCTTGCTTTTAAGATGTTTTTAAAGCCTGATTTTTTTAAGATGTCTTTTATTAAAAAACGGGTGTTTTGATCGTCGTCGACTACCAAAATTTTGCTTTTATAAATATTAGGAATAGAGGTTAGGCTGTTGGCGTATTCAAAATCTTTTTTGTTGTAATTGAAAACTTTTTTGTTATGTCTGTTTAAGATGAGAGAAAAACAAATTCCTCTGCCGCCAAAATCAAACCAAGTAGCATCTGATAGCGATGAGACGATAAACAGCCCGCGACCACTACTAGATGTCAAATCTGGCATTTCGAAAGTTTTATTGTGCCCCTGGCCTTCATCCAAAACCGAGCAAAGAAGAAAACCTTTGTTCCAAAAAAGTTTAATAATGATAAACTTATCTGCATATTTTTTGTTTTCAAGCCGCTCTTTAATTAAGTTATGATAGTTTTTAAAAGATTCCAAATCATTCCCTTTTAGGGAGTTAACATTAAGGTTGCCGTGAATAATAGCGTTTGGAATAATTTCGGCTAAGATTTGTTTCAGTTTATCTTTGTTTTCATCAGATAATTTAGTTTTAGCTTTTATAATATTAGGAATGATATTTATTAAATCAGTGTTGTAGGCGGTTTTGGTTGACAATGCTAAAAAGATAAGATTTTCGTCTTTTATTTCAAAAGAGTGATTAGCAAAGAAAGAATGACCTTCAATCTTTTCTATAAAGTAGTTGGTTTGGCACAGCCTTTGAATAAAAGCTTCTTCACTATCGAAGTAGTCTTCAGTTATAGGCTCTTTTTCAGCAGAGGAGCTTTTTTCAGTGCCATTTAAAGATGCTTTATGATTAGTAATAATATCATTAATTTTCAAACTACTTTCGTAAATGAAATTAATATAATGCTGATATCTTGGGTTGTTTATTTTACCAAAGGCATTTTCTTTTATAAGTTCAGCAAACCCCATTATAGAGTTAAGATTTGCTTTTATGTCATGCCTAGTTTGAGCATCATCTAGCATATTATTATTTGTAGTCATATTATTACCCCCATAATTACAATAGACTATTTTTTAATAATAAATTTTTTAAAAACTTGTTCAATGTCTTTTATGTTAATGGGCTTAGAAATATAATCGTCCATGCCGGCATCAAGACATTTTTCTCTATCGCCTTTTAAGGCGTTGGCTGTCATTGCTACTATAGGGATATTTGGATTTAAGCATTTTGTTTTTGGCTCTCTAATCATAGCGGTTGTTTTGAAGCCGTCCATATTAGGCATATGGCAGTCCATAAAAACAATATCATATTCCGTTTTTTTTAGGACTTCTAAGGCGTCAACACCATCATTAGCAGTATCAGCAAAATAGCCTTGGGTTTCTATCATAGCTTTAGCAAGTTCTTGATTCATAAAGTTATCTTCAACAATCAAAATTTTAACCGTTTTTTTAGCAAACTCTTTAACGCTGTGCTGGGTAATAATTTCATTGTGATACTCTTGAAGATTGCCTTCTTCTTTATCGGGTTTTCCTAAAACTAAAGATAAGGTATTAATTAGTACTTCTTGTCTTATCGGTTTGTTTAGATAACCGTCAAATCCCATATTTTGAAATTTATTAGCATCGCCTTTATTAACTAGGGAAGTCATCATAACAAGTTTCATAGTTTTTAGTTTATTATCATCTTTGATAAATTTTCCTAATTCAGAACCATCGATATCAGGCATACATAAGTCAATTAAGGCAAGGTCAAAAAGTTCGTCTCTTTGCTGTGCGTCTTTTATTATATTCAAAGCATCTTTTGCATTAGTTGCAAATTTTATTTGAAACTCAGCTAGATATGTTTTTAGAATTTCAATATTAGTAAGGTTGTCATCAACAACGATTATTCTGGTGTCTTTAGTAATATTTTTATAATCAGGCTTCATTGTTTGCCTAACATTCTTTTGATTTTCTAAAATGATGTCAAACCAGAAAGAGGAGCCATTGTTTTCCTCACTGTGAACCCCAATATGTCCTCCCATCATTTCAGA
>JBFXJJ010000013.1:0-75445 GCA_050175015.1 Alphaproteobacteria bacterium
AACAGATGAAAATTTCTTATTGCACCTAAAAGAATGTGAGTGTAGATTTAATCACAGAAAAGATAATTTTTATCTATTTATGAACCGTATCTTTTTTGAAAAAATAAAAAGATACTAGTCAAGAGCCTAAATTATAATTAAAATTGCTTGTAATTATAATAAAAACAAAAGTTTAATTATAACAAAAGCGTGGGGGGACATATGAAAGTATTATTAGCAGATGACCATGCTCTATTTAGAGATGGTTTGAGGTTACAAATAGAATCTATGAGTTCTGAAACAACTTTTGCCGAGGTTTCAAATTATAAAGACCTTATAGAGCTATCTAGAAAAAATGCGGCTTTTGATTTGGCTTTACTTGATTTAGATATGCCCACAATGGATTGGTTTGAGGGGCTGTCAAAATTTTGTGAAAACTTTGATAAGAGCAAAATTATAATCATATCGGCATCAGAAAATCATAAAAATATTAACAAAGTTTTGGAGTTTGGTGTTGCAGGATATATTCCAAAAAGATCAGCTACCAAAGTTTTACTAAGTGCTATTAACCTTGTTTTGGACGGTGGAAAATATATTCCGCCGACAATTTTATGTGGGGTAGATAGAACACATAGTAGTGATAATTACCATATTTCTGATGAAAAGCTTGAAGATGCCAGATTAACTAAACGGCAAAAACAGGTTTTATATTTTTTAGGCGAAGGTTTAGCTAACAAGCAAATTGCATACAAAATGCAGCTTTCTGAGGCGACCATCAAACTGCATATTAATGCGTTGCTAAAAAATTTAGGAGTAAACAATCGTACGCAGGCTGTTTTGATTGCGCAAAAAAACGGCTTGTTATAGAATTATATTAAAGTTAATTAGACTTGTTTGCTTTGGATATCTAGTTGCTAGAAAACGAAATACATCGTATTCAGGGTTTTGCAGATGTATTTCTAATAAAATGGTTTTCTTGCAAAGGTCTTCTAAAAGGACTTTTTCCTTTTAGAACTTAGAGCCTATTCTTGTGTTATGTTGGGTACGCCTCGAATAGGCTCTAAGCATTTCTAATAAAATTATCATTTAAAATATCTTTTATTAGAAATAGCAATTATATGCTATCACTGATACAGTAATATTCAATATATTTTTTTGTTAATATTATGCTTGTTATTGATGACTATTTGTTAAAATACCAGAGCATATTTGATAACAACTTGTTTTTTGTACTCAAAGTATTTAACAATTACTTTTTGTGCATTGTTTAGGGTTGGTTTCAACATCAAAATAGAAACAGCTTCCTTGCCCTAATTTTGATTTTATTTTTACTTCGGTTTTGAGAATATCGGCAAGATTTTTCACGATATACAAACCAAGCCCAAATCCTTTTGATTTTTGAATCTCACCTAAGTTGATTTGTTCAAATTCTTTGAATATTAAGTTTTGTTTTTCTTCGGCAATTCCTTGCCCAGAATCGTGAATTTCTATTCGTATTTTATCGCCCTTTTTACGGCACCCTATTATAATTTTTCCTTTATCCGTATATTTTACAGCGTTGCCAACCAAGTTTCTTAAAATTCGTTCAATTAAAATAGGATCGCTGTAAATGGTTGCGCTAGAAGGTATATTCTTTATTATAATGTTTTTTTGAGAGGCTAAAACCCTGAATTCTTCAGCCAAACTAGATTTGATGATATCTAAAGAAAAAACAAATTTATTAGGTTTTACCTTGCCAACATCAATTTGGGAAATATCTAATAGATTGTCAATTAAAGTTGCAAGATTACTTAAGGACATTGAAAGTTTAGATACTATATTTTGAGATTTTTGTTCCAGAATAGTTTCGGCGAGAGTTTTTATTAAAAGTTCCATTGCGTGTAAAGGCTGCCTGATATCATGGCTGGCACTGGCTAAAAATCTAGTTTTTTCTTTGTTTGCTTTTTCTGATTCTTCTTTAGATTTTTTGAGCTTTATCTCTTCTTTTTTTTGGTTGGTGATATCTATTAATGTGCCAAAAATAAGCTGTTTTTTTGTTTTATCTTCTATTTCTGATATTATGTTGCTTTGTAGATGCTTGATTTTACCGGTTGCTGTAATTATGCGAAATAAGAACTGTTTGTTGTTTTGTTCTGGTAAATTTTTAATAGAGTTTTTAAAATAAAGGAGGTCGTTTGGATGAATAAAAGAAAGAGTTTTTTTGTAATTAGGAATAAAGTCTTCGGGGCTTAACTCAAAAATATTAAACATTTCTTGTGACCAGAATATTTTATTGTTAAGCATATCCCATTCCCAGTATCCTAAATGGGTTATTCTTTCTGCTGTTGTTAGTCTTTCAATAGTTTTTCTTAAAACCTCAGCTGTGTTTTTGTCTTTTGTTATATCTCTGGCATATATTGCAATGCCATCTATTTCATCATTATCGTTTATGATTGGGCTGTATAAACAATCAAACCATTTGTTTTTATAAAAGTAGTTTATGGTAAATTTTTTCTTGGAACTCTTTATAATATTAAAGATTCTTTGGTGAATTTTACTTGTTTCAGAAGGTAGAAAAAAGTCTATATTTTCACCGACAATTTGTTTCTCTGTCACATTAAAAGTTTTTAAACCAGCATCATTTATAGTTTCAACAATTCCATCATTGTTGATAAGGATAATGGTTTCCATACTAAAATTTAAAAGGGCTTTTAATTTAGGATCAGCCTTAGGTATGGGTTTGATGTTTATTTCTGCTTTTTTACTTTTTATCATATTCCAAAGAACAATAAATTTAACAAAACAAAAAATAGAACATTTAATAGATGTTTTGCTTTTTTATAGAATCAGGAAAAAATAAAAAACCAAAAAAATATTTTTGATTTTATTAAGTGTTCCCCCCCTTACATAAGGATATAATTTATAGTTGTTACTATCCTTTTGTATGCAACCAATAATAACAGATTTCTGGTAATCAATCAAGATATTTGATGAAGTGTTTATTTTTTAAGGATTTTTTTGCATTTTTATAAAAAAGCCAAGCAAAAGCAATATGTATACATTTTAATATATACTAAAATATATGTTAATATAGACTAAAGTTTATATTAATTTTTTTTAAGACATCAAATTTTTAACAGCCAAGGCAATGTTTTGAGCATCTAAACCAGCTTCAATAATTTGGTTTTCTCTAGTGTCGTGTTTTATGAATGCATCTGGTGCTGTTAAAATATCTATTTTTAAATTTTTTTCAAAAAGCTTGTTTTTTATGAGAAATTGGCAAACTTGGGAGGCAAATCCTCCAATAGCGGCTTCTTCAACTAAAAGTATATTTTGATGTTCTTTTGCGATATCTAAAATTAGTTGCGTATCAATAGGCTTGGCAAATCTAGCATCGACAACAGTAGGCGTGATATTTTCTTCTTTTAAAATTTTCACAGCTTTTAGGCATTCTGCCACAATAGTGCCGATTCCAATAATAGCTGTTTTTGAGCCTTCTTTGAGAATAACTCCTTTGCCGATATCTAAGATTCTGCCCTCTCTTAATGGTGTAGAATATTCAATAAATCCTCTAGGATATCTAAAGGATATAGCGCCGTCATTATAGGCAGCAGCAGTTGCTACCATATCAATTAATTCTTGTTGGTTTGATGGTGCCATAACAACCATATCAGGCAGATTGCTTAAGAAGCAGGTGTCATACATACCGTGATGGGTTGCTCCGTCTCCGCCAACAAATCCAGCTCGGTCTATCGCAAATTTTACAGGAAGATGCTGCAAAGCAACATCGTGAACAATTTGATCATAAGCTCTTTGCAAAAAGCTTGAATAAATAGCAATGAAGGGTTTGTAGCCCTCACATGCCAAGCCGGCGGCATAAGTTACGGCATGCTGTTCAGCTATTCCGACATCAAAGAACCTTTCGGGAAAACGTTTAGCAAATTTATCAAGTCCAGTGCCTTCAGGCATTGCGGCGCAAATAGCAACAATTTTTGAATCTCTTTCCCCTTCTTTAATCAAAGATTGAGAAAAGATGCTGGTGAAATCTGGATTGTTTGAGTTGTTTGAAGAAATAATATTTCCAGTTTCAACATTAAACCCTGCAACCCCATGGTATTTGGTTGGAGCTTCTTCCGCAGGGGTATAGCCTTTACCTTTCTGCGTTACTACGTGAATCAAGATAGCTTCAGGACCTTTAGCTTCTTTAACATTTTTTAAAATGGGAACAAGATGGTCAAAATTATGGCCATCAATAGGACCGACATAATAAAAACCGAGTTCTTCAAAAAGAGTACCGCCAGTAACCAGTCCTCTAGCATATTCTTCCGCTTTTTTTGCGGTTTTTTCTAAATACTTAGGGAACTTGGAAGCAATATCCATCGCAAATTGACGGAAGGATAAATAAGGTTTTGATGAAATAAGTTCAGAGAGATAGGCGCTTAACGCCCCAACTGGCGGGGCTATTGACATATCGTTATCGTTTAGAATTACAATTAGTTTGGTATTCATTGAACCAGCATTATTCAGAGCTTCAAACGACATTCCGCCACTCATAGAGCCATCTCCGATAACACAGATAACATTGTTATCATCGCCTTTTAAATCTCGAGCAATCGCCATTCCTAGTCCAGCAGAAATTGAAGTTGAACTATGTCCTGCTCCAAAGGGGTCAAATTCACTTTCACTGCGGCAGGTAAAACCTGAGATACCGTTTTTTTGACGTAGAGAAGGCATTGCATCTCTGCGTCCTGTGATTATTTTATGAGGGTAGCATTGATGTCCAACGTCCCATATAAGTTTATCTTTGGGGGTATTAAAAACATAATGTAAGGCTAAAGTGAGTTCAACTACGCCTAAACTGGCACCAAGATGCCCTCCTGTATTAGCAACCGAATTAATAATTTCGTTTCTAATTTCTTGCGCTAGGATAGGTAGATCTTCAACTTTAAGCTTTCTTAAATCAACAGGGGTGTTGATGTTATCAAGAAAGGACTCTTTAGATTCTGACGGGACATTAACTGAATCCAAAATAATTCTCCTTCAAGAAAATCTCTAAATTTTAGAAGTTTAAGATTTTCTTTCAATAATATACTTAGCGACATCTCTTAACAAGTATGCTCTTTCTCCGAAAATATCAAGATTAGAGCAGGCTTGTTCAACTAAATCTTGAGCTTTTTGCTTAGCTTCCTCTAGCCCTAATAGAGAGACAAAGGTTGCCTTGCCGTGATCTTTATCTTTGCCCAGAGCTTTGCCGACAGCTTTTTCATCTCCAGTTACATCAAGAATATCATCAGCAATCTGAAAGGCGAGACCAATATCTCTAGCATAAGCTTTAAGGTGCATAAAGGTTGAACGTGAGGCGCCACCCATAACGGCACCAGCTTCGCAGGCATAAGAAATCAGTCTCCCTGTTTTTAATTGCTGTAATCTTGTGATTTCAGCAAGGGTCATTTCAGAAAGTTCTGCTGCAAGTAAGTCCAGCATTTGCCCTGCAACCATTCCTCTGCCGCCTGCTGCTAAAGCCAAATCATTAACAAGGCGGCATCTGACATTAGCATCAGGATGGGTTTTTTTATCTGAAAGAATTTCGAAAGCTTTAGTTAGAAGACCATCTCCAGCAAGAATAGCCGTTGCTTCATCATATTTTTTATGAACAGTTGGCAAGCCTCGTCTTAAATCATCATTATCCATAGCAGGCAAATCATCGTGAACTAAAGAATAGCTGTGAAGTATTTCTAAAGCCGCCGCTGCTCTTACTGATAAAGAATCATCGACATTGAATAGTCTCGCACAGGTTATCAGAAGAAAGGGACGGAGTCTTTTGCCGCCATTTAAAACCGCATAGCGCATAGCTTCTTTGATTTTTCGTTCAGGCGTTTCTGGCAGGAAGATTAGTTCTTTAAGTTCAGCCTCAACCATCTCGGCAATTTCATTCATAGCTTCTTTTAAATTATTCATAATTATTTCCTAGAGCTTAATCGGCAGGTTTGGTTTCAAAAGGTTCTAATGTAATGGCTTCACCATCTTCTGAAACCGATATTTTTTCAATTCTAAGAGAGGCATCTTTTAATTTTTCTTCACAGTGATTCTTCAAAAGAATGCCCTTTTCATAGGCATCAACTGCATCTTCAAGTTTAATTCTTCCTCCTTCTAACTGTCTTACAATATCTTCAAGAGCAGTTAGAGAATCTTCAAAACTTAAAGCTTTAATTTCTGAAAGAATTTTGTTTTGGTTCGGAGACATATTTTTTCCCTAAAAATATCCTGATTTAATATTTTATTTTGTTCTTATTTTATGTATAAGATAATTATATAAAGCTTGTCGATATTTAAAATAAAATTATCAAAAAACAGTGGAGAAATAAGTTGAATATTCGTTTTGGTATAGATCTTGGTGGCACTAAGACTGAAATCATTGCTTTAGGCAGTAAAGGTGAAGAACTTCTAAGAAGAAGAATCCCTACAGTTAAAAATGATTATCAAAAAACAGTAGAAAGTATCTGTACACTGGTTTTTGATGCCGAAAAAGAGCTTGGAGCCAAAGGGACGGTTGGAATGGGTATTCCTGGAACAATTTCTCCCGCTACTGGTCTTGTTAAAAATGCTAATTCAACTTGGCTTAATGGTATGCCTTTTGACAAAGATTTATCCAATGCTCTTAATCGTCCGATTAAAATCTGCAATGATGCTGATTGTCTAGCACTTTCAGAAGCAACCGACGGCGCAGGCAAAGGCTATGATATTGTTTGGTCTGTTATTATCGGCACAGGAGCTGGCAGCGGCATCACAGCTTACGGCAAGCTGGTTACTGGTCCTAATGCTATTGGTGGTGAATGGGGGCATAATCCACTTCCTTGGCAGACCGAAGAGGATCAACCATTGCCTAAATGTTACTGCGGCAAACATGGCTGTAATGAAACCTTTATTTCTGGCACTGGTTTAGAAAGAGACTATGAAAAGCATAATGATAAAAAACTTAAGGCTTTTGAAATTGTTAAATTGGCTGAAGGTGGAGATAAAGCTGCTGACGAAGCTTTACAGAGATATGAAGATCGCTTAGCAAGAGCTACGGCATCTGTAATAAATGTTATTGATCCTCACGTTGTTGTTCTAGGCGGCGGCATGTCAAATTGTGAAAGACTTTATGACACTGTGCCGAAGCTTTGGCCGAAATATGTTTTTTCTGATAAGGTTGATACCATTTTAAAGAAATCGCTTCACGGTGATTCCAGCGGTGTTAGAGGCGCTGCGTGGTTGTGGCAGAATTAAATTTATAAAAAATAACGATATATTAATAAACAGCAAATAAACTTACCTACAAAGGCTTTTTTATAGGTATAGGTAAGATGGGTGCTGCCTCAAAAAAAATAGATAAATCGTTAGTTACGGAAGAAATAGTTTCGATTCTTAGAAAAAACTACTGCCATAATAACAATTTTTATTATCACGATGACTTCAGCAATGGCTATGAACTTGCTCATAACATTATGAAGGAGATGGTTGGCTTTGCCGAATACCAAAACAAGAAAGATATTAATAAAAACATAGGTTTAATAAGTTTTGATGAGCTTTGCAGATATTTAAACCACGTTTCTGGTCAATTTGTAGTTCTTACCTTAGATGTTTACGGGCTTGATTTTTTAGGACGAAATTTTGGTCAGAATGCGATTAACTATGTTTTGAAAAAAGTGGTAGAAATAGCCTATACACATATCGATGCTGTAAATAAATGTTGTCTGGACGAGAACGGCAAATTGGTCTTTTTGTTAGAAGAGGCGCATTGCAATAATCCAGAAATGCGAGCTCGAAAAATTATATCAGCGATTAATAGCACAATGGTTTTTACGCATAATCATCTCTTCACGGTAAAAGTTGGTGCTGATATTTTTGCCGCCCAAACATCAAAAGAAGCTCAAAAGTACTTGTTGGAAGACGGCAAGATTTAAACTTTGCCATTTTGGTTTAAACGTAAGGCAAAAATAAACACTTTATTTTCAATAAGTTTATCGAGCGTATCTTATCTAGTTGTGCGTCATTGTTTTAGATGTACGCTATTGCTTTTGCTTTGCGGCAAGTTTTAGCAGACGATTGTTGCTTTTATAAGGATAAAATCAAATTTTTTTTACATCAATTATAAAAGATACAATTAAACACAAAAAATTCTAATTCCTACGATTTTATTAAGCTGAAAAAATAAAATTCATATAAGTGGATATTTTAAGATGGTGTTTATTACAAAACAGCAACAAGACTCGGAATAGTGTTACAATATTTTAATAATAAAAAACACTATTTTACAGTATTTTATGGTATTTATGAAAGATAATAATAACCATAGTTAGGATATAATTGAGTTATTGTCAAAAACAGCAAACCTATAATTTTATAATTACTAAACATAGTCTTGCCCTTTCATAAAGTGTTTTAAATAAAATTTGTTTTTTATTTATCTTTATTTTGCATTAGTTTCAACGCTATTGCAAGAAGAAAAAATAATATATCTTATAAAGGTTTTAGTGAGGAATAGATAAGAAGATAGTATCTTTTTTTAGCTTTATGACCCTAAAAAGGATGTTTAGCAAGGGATGTTAGGCAAAAATGACTAAAAGTATCAAAAAAATAACTTGTTGATTTAACTTGATATTTTATTTTTTAATTTTATCGGGTAACAAAAGGGTAACAATCAGATTGTAAAAATGCGGCTAAAAAGCTAATATTTTTTTGCTTAATATATTGATAAATAATATTTTATTATAATTAATGCTATCAATTTATGGGTAGCAAATAGGTAGCATTTTCAAGCTGAAAACAGCTTAAAACAAAAATTTTAGTAAAAAGTAAGTTTTTTAAGTAACTGATATTTATATATTTTTTTGCATATACTCCTAGTTAAAAACCTTTAATTGGACACTGTATCCTAACTATGGTTATGCTCAGACAGCAATAACGAATTGTACGCAGTTGCAGGCAATGAGCAGTAATTTGGCAGGTAATTATTATCTATCTGGCAATATTGACTGTAGTGCGACCTCAAGCTGGAATTCGGGGCAAGGCTTTGTTCCAGTTGGCGGCAGCTCAACACCGTTTACGGGAAAATTTGATGGTAAGGGATATAAAATAACAGGACTTTATTTTAACCGCAGCGGTACATCTTATCAGGGGCTTTTTGGTTATTTAAGTGGGGCTACGGTTGAAAATGTTGGTCTCGAGAGCTTGTATATAAGAGGCGATGATTATATTGGTGGTCTTGCTGGTTATCTTAAAAATTCTACCGTTAATAACAGCTATGTTGTCGGTAATATTGTTGCTGATGATTATATCGGAGGTTTTGGGGGTGTTGCCCAAAATTCTGATATTAGCAGTTGTTATTCGCAAGGAGCGGTTACTAGTTCTGGCGGCAGCAATGATTTTGCTGGCGGTTTAATTGGCAAAATCTATGAAGGCTCTTCAATTATAGGAAGTTATTCATCTAGTACAATGAAGGGTGTTAATTATCTTGGTGGTTTGGTTTCATATGCCACGGATTCAACAGTTACAAACAGTTATGCCACGGGCAATATTGGTACTTCCAGCAGTAAAGCAGGCTTTTATTCTGGGGGATTGATTGGTTATACATCTAATGTAACGATCAATAACAGTAATGCTACGGGTATAATCTATGCCGATGATTATATTGGCGGTCTTGTTGGTTCTGCGGTAACAACAACGATAAAGGAAAGCTATGCAACAGGGGCGGTAACTTCTATTGGCGGCGGTGAAATTGACTGTGCCGGTGGTTTAGTAGGTCAGCTTTATACGAGCTCTTCAATTATTAACAGTTATGCAACGGGTGCTGTTTCTGGAACAGGATTTAGGATTGGAGGTCTAGTTGGGCGCACGGATAGTTCTAGTATCTCAGGCAGCCACGCTACGGGGAATGTTAGAGGTGATGACTATTTTGGTGGTTTAGTTGGAGAAGCACAAAAAACCTCAATTACAAATAGTTACGCTACAGGCAACTTAACTTGCACAGGTTCTGGCGATGATTATGCGGGTGGTTTGGTTGGCAAAATCAGCAATTCGCCATCATCAATTTCGGGAAGTTATGCTACAGGTTCAATTACTTGCTCAGGTTTTTATGACGGCGGGCTGGCTGGTATGGCTTATAACACGACAATAACCAATAGTTATGCTACAGGAAATGTTAGAGCCGATGACTTTTTAGGCGGGCTAGTTGGTGAGATAAGTGGAACAACTATATCAGGCAGTTATGCTGAAGGCTCAATTACTTGCTCAGGGTCAGGCGAAGATAAGGCAGGGGGCTTGGTTGGCAAAATTTATAATGGTGCATCAATCACCAACAGTTTTGCTAAAGGCTCAATTTCTTGTTCAGGTTCTTATGATGGTGGTTTGGTTGGTCAAATAACGGGAACGACAACTATTACCAACACATATGCTATAGGTGATATTAACGGTTCAAGCAGTGTTGGCGGACTAATTGGTTCTGGCTCATCTACGGTAGTAAGCAGTTATTGGGATATTCAAACCTCAGGTCTTACAACCAGCTCGGGCGGTACAGGTAAAACTACGGCTCAAATGAAGAAAGAAAGTACTTTTACAAATTGGGATTTTGAAAATGTTTGGTGTATGATTGACGATGTTTATTATCCGTCTTTATATTACTTTGGTAATTGTAAGCCAACGTGTACTGGGTGCGCTGTTTTGAGTGGTTCGGTCTGCGTTGCTGGCAATAGTTGTTCAGGTGAACACCCCAACTGTGTTGTAACTGATAATGACGGGGTTTGCGAATGTTCATCATCAAGTTGTGCGGCAGGACGCAGTTGTTCAGCTTCTGGAACTTGTACCGATTGTGAAAGTTCTGACGGCTGTGGAGCTTGTGCTTGCGGGACATCACAAAAGCCAACAGGAACAGGAACTTGTATGAATGATAGTTCTTGCTGTGCGGGTGAGTGCAATATGGCAACTGGTGCTAATTCTTGTAGTTATAGTGACAGCTTATGTCCTTCTGGTGTTGCCTGCAATCGTTCAACTTTATCTTGCTGTGCTTTAACACTTCCTTATTGGCGTAGCAGTGAGTGCCGAGCTTGTTCAGCAACTAGTGGACTTTCAGGTAATTGCACAACAAAAGGTATGATGTGTAATTCAAGTTATGACTGCGTAAATTGTTTTGCTAATATGCAGTGTACTTGTGATGATGGTTTTGTCGCTGATGGCGCTGGTGGCTGTATTGAACCTGTCTGTTTTGATGACGGAGATTGCGGAGTAGATAAATGTATCAATGCGGCACATTATGATGCTTTTTGCTCTAATTGCAGTGCTTCAAGCAAGGTTTGGGTCGATGGTACTTGTGAAAGTTGTCCAAGCGGTTCGAGTTATCATAGCGGAATATGTTTATGTATTGACGGCAAGATATGGAACTCATCAAGCAATACGTGTTCTAAGAAAAGTGTAATTTCAAGTCATGGCGTTATTGATACCAAAAGCACGTCAACGGCAGAAACCCCAGAAAGTCGTTATGACAGGATTAAACGTAAAATGAATCGGATTACATCAAGCGCTTATGCTGGAGTAGCTGATAAGGAAAGTGAGTAATAATTTCAATATGATAAGACTTACAACTTAAGGAAATAAAGTTTTTCCCTAGTTGGTTTTTTTGAAAATGATTTAGTGTGATTTATATAGAAGCTAACTGAAAGGAGGAAATTAAAGAAAATAATAGGTTTGGAATATTGAGATTTAATCTAGGCCTAAAACTTTGCAAGAACAAACCCTGATAAAAACGAGGAAGCTTTTTAAAACAATTTTGCTTCCTCGTTTTTTATTGCTTAGATGTAGTCTACTGCTATATGTTTTTACCTTATGGCAGCCTTAACAAGTACGTTCTTGCTTTAAAAGCAAGAGTAAAACTTTTATGTTTCCCCCAATCTTGGGAATAAAGCATTGTTTTTTGAATAACAAAAAATTAATCAAAAAAGTTTTTAAAATCCTTATTTGTGAAGTATATAATTCCAAATAAAAGCAAAACAGTCTAATTTTATATGCACTAAGGTAAAAAATTTATCTTAGATATTGCTATTTTTTATAAAAAAAGAGGGAGATTTATTCTCCCTCTTTTTGTTTATTTTATTGTAAATACTAAAGTCTATCTAGCATTGCTTTTAAGATTAGCAACATTAAGAGCTGTTTTTTGAGATTTGCTCCAAGCTTTTAAAGTTTCAGCACTTAAGCCTTCAGCTTTATCTAAGCCTTTGAGAGACGTAAAGCCATTTGTGTATCTAAGACTCTTGTCGCCTTCAAAATTAGCACCAGCAACATTGCTGCCTTCAACAAAAGTATCTTTAGAAAGAACAACATCTTTGAAGTTTACATCTCTTAAATCAGCGTTTGAAATAATAGAATCTTCGAAAAGGATTTGAGAATAGCCAGCGGTAACGCTTGTAACGCAAACAGGTTTAGCCATAATTTCAGCTTTTTCAAAGCTCGCACCTTGAAGTTTTGCTCCAGCTATTTTTAAACCGATAAATTTTTTGTTTGAAGCGTCAAGGCGAGGAAGAGCAACGCCTCTTTTAACGGCTTGTTCTAATACTCGCTGATAAGCTTGATCTTTTCCTTGTCCACGCCAAGTTTTGCCTACATAGAGAACTTTACCGTCCAAATCTTTTAGCTCAACAGGTTCTTTGAGACGTTCAATTATAGCTTTGCCTTGTTCTTTTATGGTTTCCCATAGGCCTTTTTCACCGCAAGCATAAACTTTGGCATTTTTAGACTTAAATGCAGTAACGCGATTATCCATGATATTACCCCTTGTGTTTTTTTGTTTTAATATATCTTGAAAAACAAAAGTTGTCAACTTTTTTTGTATTTTTTCTAAAATTTTTTTGGCTGTTTTGTTGGTGGTAAAGCCAATTTGTGTTTTTTTATATAAATATTAAAGACAAAAAAATACAAGTTTCATTATTCGAAAGAATTAATGAATTAAAAGAAATTATTCAAATGTTAAGTTATAGAGTCTGTTGTTTTCGTAATTGAGCAATATTAACAGGTGTTTTTCTTGATGCTTTTTTAGCTTTAGCCTCTTTAGATTTTTGCCATATTTTTAAATCTTTGTCTTTAATTCCTTTGGCTTTATCTAAATTTTTTATATTAAGAAAACCATAAGTTTTGCGAAGCTCATTAAACTCACCTTCAAAGACGGCTCCTGTCACATCACTGTTTTCAAGTTTGGTTCCTTGCGCTATTGCGGTATTTTTAAAGCAGACACCGTTTAAGTCAGAATTTGATAAATCAGATTCTTGGAAATGAACATAGCAAGGTCCATAAGGGTTGCAGGAATAAACAGGGTAAGGATTAATTTCAGAATTTTCAAAACTGGCGCCAGATATTTTGGCATTAGGAATAGTTAAACCGTTAAAAATCCTATTGCTGGCATCTAGCTTAGGCAGCGGTTTTCCATCTTTTACGGCTGTTTCAAAAACTTTTTGAAAAGCTTCATCATCAGTTTGCCATTTCCAAGCTTTCCCACTATAAAGCGTTTTGCCGTTAAGATCTTTTAGAGAAACGTCTTTTTTCAGAGTTTCAACAAAAGCCATACCTTGTTCTTTTAGACTTTCCCAGAGACCTTTCTCTCCGCAGGAAAAAGTTTTGGCGTTTTTTTCTTTAAAAGAATTGATGCGATGGTTCATAAGCCGCCTCCTTTTCTTTAAAAAAGATAGTTTATTATAGCTTTTTTATACAAAAAGTTCAAATTCTTATTTTTGGGTAAAATGCTTTTTTAAATGAAAGATGTTTGGTTTTGTCAAAATATCTTTAAGAGTTTCTTTCAATATTTTCTGATATTTCAAGCCAAGTTTCCTCAAGCTGGTTAATGTCTTTTTCAATATAGCCAATATCTTTTTGAATTTTTGTTATGTCGGAAGAGGTTTTCTGTTCATAAATTTCAGGTGAGGCGAGGAGCTTCTCAAGTTCATTTTTTTGAGAATTAAGCTTGGCAAGATTATGCTCAATTTGCTTGAGTTCTTTTTTTAACGGGGCAATTTCTAAGCGTTTTTCAGCTTTTTCTTTGCGCAGCTGTTTTTTTAAATTTGCTTTAGACGAGCTGTCTTCCGCAGTTTTGTTTTTATTGCTTAAAAAATCGCTGTAATCATTAATGTCACCAACAAAAGGTTTGCAGGTTCCCTCGTCAACCAGCCAGAGATTGTCGGTTGTCATTTCAATAATACTGGCATCGTGGGTTATTAGGATAACGGCGCCTTTAAAATTGTTGATTGCTTCACACAAAGCATTCCTTGTGTCGATATCAAGGTGATTGGTTGGTTCGTCTAAAATTAGAATCTGAGGCGAAGTGTGGCAGATGGTTGCTAGAACTAATCTTGTTTTTTCTCCGCCTGAGAGTTTGCTTATTTGATTGTCAGCAATATCTATTCCAAAACTGAATCTGCCCAAATATGATCTTACAAAAGTTTCGTTCTTATCAGGGAAGAGCTTAGATATATGTTCAAAAGGACTTAATGTAACATCTAATTCTTCACTTCGTTCTTGTGAAAAATATCCAATCTCGAGGCTGGGAGAAATGTTAATGCTGCCAGACATTGGTTTAATTCTTCGTGAAATTAAGCGGGCAAAAGTTGATTTCCCGTTGCCGTTTGTTCCTAAAAGAGCAATTCTATCGTCCATATCAATTCTTAAATTAAGCTTAGACAAGATTGTTTTATCACCATAGCCGCACGAGCAGTTTTCTAAGGTGATTAATGGTGGTGGCAGCTCTTTAGGCTCGGGAAAGTTAATATTAAAAGCCCTGTCTTCTACAACAGGCATTAATGGGGGCATTTTTTCAATTTTTTTCAACCTGCTTTGGGCTTGTTTTGCTTTGGTTGCCTTGTAGCGAAACCTGTCAACAAACTTCATCATATGCTTTTTTTCTTCAAGCTGTTTTTCGTAAGCCTTGTTAGCAAGAGCCATTTTCATCTGTCTGGTTGCTTCAAACTCATCATAATTGCCTGTGTATGAAACCAGTTTTTTATTATCAATATGGATAATACGATTGGCAACTTTGTTTAGAAGATTGCGATCGTGGCTTATCAGAACAATAGTGCCGCTGTATCGGGCAAGATAGGTTTCCAGCCATTTTGCTGATTCAAAGTCTAAATGGTTTGTTGGTTCATCAAGCAGCATAACATCTGGTTTTACGAATAAAACTGCGGCTAAAGCGGCTCGCATACGCCAACCGCCAGAAAATTTATTCAAAGCCTCTTGCTGTTTTGAAAATTCAAAACCTAGTCCCGTTAAAATTGATGAAGCTCTAGCTTCGGCACTGTTGGCGTCAATGGCATTTAATTTTTCGTGAATATCCGAAATTCTAAGATCATCATCAGGCATATTTTCTAATGCTTCTAATAAAGAAGATCTTTTGGTGTCGCAGGAGACAACATAATCAATAACGCTTGTTTCTGATAACGGCGGTTCTTGGGGAAGAAAACCTATGGTTTGATTCGATGATATACTTAAGTTTCCAGAATCAATTTGAAGCCAGTTATTAATAATTTTAAATAAGGTTGTTTTGCCGCAGCCGTTTTTGCCAATTAAGCCAATGTGTTGTCCGTCTGAAATAAAGGCTGACGCCTTATCAAACAACACTCTGCCGCCTATTCTAAATGTTATGTCATCAATATTAATCATAGAACATACATATAAATAATATCAAAAATTAGCAAGTTAATGTTGCTTGTTTTTGATACTCAGGTTATAAACCCTAAAATCAAAATAATTTTTTAAGAGAGAGTACTAATGGAAAGAACATTATCAATTATTAAACCTGATGCTACAAAACGTAATTTAACTGGTAAAATTAATGCTGTTTTTGAAGAAAATGGTTTGAGAATCGTTGCTCAAAAAAGAATTAGATTAACAAGAGAACAAGCAGAACAGTTTTATGAAGTTCATAAAGAAAGACCTTTTTATCAAAGCTTAGTTGAGTTTATGATTTCTGGTCCTGTTGTGGTTCAAGTTTTTGAAGGACGCAGTGCTGTTCTTAAGAATCGTGAAATTATGGGTGCAACCAACCCAGCTGTTGCCGAAGAAGGCACAGTTAGAGCGCTGTTTGCTGAATCTGTTGAAGCTAATTCAGTTCACGGTTCCGATTCTTTAGAAAATGCCGCAAGAGAAATATCTTTCTTTTTTAGCGAAACTGAAATTGTAGGCTGATTTTTTTAAAAAATTGGTTTAACATATTCACGTTATGAAAAATGAAATTTTAAAAATTAGTCAAAATAAAGCTCTGAAATACAGCCTTATGCTTATTTTAGGGCTTGTTTTGTGTTTTAGTAATATCAGATTGTCCTATGCGGATTCTGAGGCTGATTTATTCACCGTATCTAATATAGCGGTAGATGTTACCGCAGATACAGCATCGAAAGCTAGAGATGATGCTATGAATGATGTCAGGGTAAATGCTTTTAATAAAATTTTGAAAAGAATTTTGTTGCCCCAAGATTTAGTAAAACTGCCAGAGTTTTTACCAGAGCAGATTTTTTCAATGATTAAGGAAGTAACGGTTATCGAAGAAAAAACATCTGCTGTTAGATATATTGCGAAACTAAGCATATCTTTTGATGGTGAAGCTATAAAGAAAATGCTTTCGGAGGCGTTTGTTCCTTTTATTGTTGAAACCAGTAATCCCTCATTGATACTTCCTATTTACAGTGTTTCGGGGAAGCGTTCTTTGCTATGGGAAGAAAGCAACCCCTGGTTTAAGCTTTGGAGTGATAATGTTTCTCAAGCCGTTGTTGTTCCAATGGTTATGCCATATGGCGAACTTTTAGACATTTCTACCCTCAGTGCTTCAAAGGCTCTAAGATATGACGATGATGCTTTAACTGCGATTGCTCAAAATTATAACGTAGATAATATTTTTATTGTAAGGGCAACTTCTTATGAAGGCTTAGAGGCAAGGGTTGAGGTCGAGGTTTCAAGTTATAATGTGAAAACAAAGCAAAAGAATGTTTTTGAGCAACCTATAACCATATACCGTGAACCTGATGATGACTTTAAACAGGTCTTAAAGCAGGCTTTAAACCTTACAATAGATGAAATTGAAAATAAGTGGAAAGAAGAAAAGTCAGTTTTCTTTTCTATTGATTCGAATATGATTCTGATAGCTAAAACAGAGACCCTTGCAAATCTTAATAAGATTATTAAGATGCTTGAAAAAATACCACTTGTTCAAAACTTGCAGGTTCAAGCCACAACTAAAGATAAAGTTCAGCTCAACTTATCTTTTGCTGGAAATATTTCTAATATTATAAATAACATTGCTAAAAATGGTTATGATGCCGAATTTAATCGCGGCTATTGGATCTTAAAAAAGCAGTCATCTAATTAAATATATTAATAAAGGTTTTGGTATCGATGCAGGGAAATTCTACGCAGCAGCCTAAGTTTTATCTTGGTGTCATATTTTTAGGACTTTTTCTTTTTGCTCTTTATTACATTAGAAGTGTCATTTTTCCTTTTGCTTCGGCGATGATTATTGCTTATTTCTTAGCGCCTTTTGTTGCGTTGCTTGAAAGACACAAAGTAAAAAGGGGACTTGGTACTTTTTTAGCATTTGCTCTGGTTGCACTGATAGCGGCGTTAATTGTTTTATTTATATATCCTGTATTTAAAACCCAAATGGCTTCTTTAATGAAATATTTTCCGGTTTTATTTGAAGCTGTTTTGGATAAGCTTAAACCGCTTTTTGATTCAATAGAAAATAAGATTCAAGATCATTACTTTGATCCGATGAAAGCGGCTCTTTCTGCTGGAAACTATCTTTCTTCAGCAATAAAATGGATCGTAAATATCCTTTCAGGTTTTATAAGCGGCAGTATGTTTTTCGTAAATATTATATCCTTCGTAACAATTACGCCGTTTGTTGCTTTTTATTTTATTCGTGATTGGAATAAGATTATTAGCAAACTGAATGGTTTTGTTCCCGTTAAATACCGCAAGGATATTCAAATCGTATTTAAAGATATTGATAATATTTTATCTGGCTATATTAAAGGACAGGCATATGTCTGCTTGGCAATGGCGGTCTATTACGCCTTAGCCCTGTCCTTAGCGGGACTTGATGTTGGTCTCGTTGTTGGTCTCGTTTCAGGGGTGTTTACTTTTATACCATTCGTAGGTCCTTTTGTAGGCTTTGCCCTAGCGGTAAGTTTTGCGGTTATTCAGTTTTCCAGCTTTATTAATATCGTAGTTGTTATTGTTTTGTTTGGAATAGGTCAGATTTTAGAAGGCAACTTCTTGACGCCTAATCTTGTTGGAGATAAGACCAAACTGCACCCTGTATGGATTGTTTTTGCTGTTATGACTGGCGGTGCTTGTTTAGGTCTTCTTGGCGTTCTAATTTCAATTCCCGTTGCAGCAACAGTCGGGGTTGTCGTCAGATATTTAATCGATAATTATTACAAAAGTAATTTTTACTTAGAAGAGTCATAAGAGGTTTGGCGAATGAATGTAAAGCAGATTCCTCTTAATTTTCAGTGTGAAACGTCTTATTTAGCAGAAGACTTTATTGTATCAAAGGAAAATCAAGATGCCGTTTTCTTTTTAGAAGAATGGCCAGACTGGCAAAGTCCTGTAGTAATTATATATGGAGCTTCAGGCTGTGGTAAAACCCATCTTTTAAAAAGATTTGCATCAAAAAATGCAGAAGATGTTGTTTTTTTGAATGGTGAGGATTTAAAACAGCCAGATAAAATTGTTTCGTTGAAGCCGTGTATCGTAATTGATAATGCCGAAAAATGCCACGATGAAAACTTGTTTCATCTTTTTAATATGATTAAAGAAGAAAACAAAACGATGCTTCTTTCATCTCAAAACCCACCCGCAAGATGGCAGACTGTGCTGCCAGATCTTAAATCTAGACTGTCTTCGGTTGTTAATATTGATATTAAATCACCTAGTGATGAGCTTATGGCGATGGTTATAGTAAAAATGTTTTCGGATAGACAGCTTGAAATAGGTAAGGAAGCTCTTGGTTTTTTGATTAAAAATATTGAGCGTTCTTTTTTGGCGATAGCTGACACTGTAGAAAAAGCCGATAAATTAGCCTTAGCATCTAAACGAGCGATAACTATACCATTATTAAAAGAAGCTATTATGGCGGAACAAAAAAATTGCATTGTCCCATAAATACTATCGCACAAATGCTTGGAGATTTGATGTTGATCTGTGAAAGTTTTGATAAAAGTAAAGTTGCTGCAGGCATTTTTTGTAAGGTAAAAAAAGCAACACATTCTAATTTTAAAGCAAGGCTCCGCTTAAAATTCTAAATTCCTTTGTGGTGTTCCACATTTTTTTTAATTCATCAAAATTTTCATCTGGTTTTTGCATCATTTCTGCAAGCTTATCGATTTTGTGCAAATCCATCTCACTAATTTTAGGAAAATTCTCACAGTTGACCATTGGCGGCACGTGCAAATAGATTATTTCACTGTTCATTAAAGAGTGGAAATCATAAAAAAGTTCCCACGCGATAGGCATTAGCCCTTCAAAATTACCAGCATTAAAAAATCTTTCGGGCGAAACTTCTTGGTTGCGGCTTTTGATCCAAGCATCGGCTGCAAAATCAAAAACTCCATCAGGAATATCATAAGGATTAAAACTGATATAATCTTCTAAGCTGCCATCAACATCAATGGTAATCCAGCGTTTTTCTTGATATGACCAATATTGATTTATCCAATGGTCAAAGCTTTTATTCAATTTGTTGGGCATAAAATAGGGCGCAAAACCAGAGCGGACTCTTGTTGGAATACCTTTGGATTTTAAGATTGATGCGGTTAAAATAGCAACAAACCTGCAAGTTACGATAATTTTGTTTTCTTCTTTGCGGTTTAATGTAAACCCTTTTTCATCTCTGCGGTATAGTTCCGAAATCATAGCTGAAGCAGATGGAAGGTTGTCATCTTCTGGCTGTCTGAACCAAGGAACTTTGTTCATATCGCCATAACGCAAGTCTTTATTCGTACCTGTGTTGCCATTTCTTAACGTTGCTCTATGGATACATTGCTTGCGTACCAATAGACCTATTTCTTCAATACTGTTTGGAAGGTCTTTTTTTAGCTTTTCACAATATAAGCCAGGATATGTAAATAAGCTGAAATTTAAATAATGGTCTAGAATTGAGGGCTGCATTTTTTTAGTTTAATCGGTTATTTTTTATCAAAAGTTTCAATAAAGGCTTTTTTCTTAGAAGCGTCGTAACCAATTAAAATCTTTCCTTTTTTTAAGAGTAGAGCATCTTTGCCAAACAACTCTCTGCGCCAGCCCTTAAGGGCGGGGACATCGGCACTATCGTTTTCGGCAATAAGTTCAATATCATTTTTGACAGCTATCATTTTGGTAGCAACGTTGTGCATACCGCACTTGATGCTTAAAAGCATCATTAAAAGTTCGGTAATTTGTTCTAGTGATTTATCTTTCTTGTGGAATGGTTCAGGCTGTGGCATATCTTTTTCATTATAGCTTAAGCCCTTTTTTACGGCGTCAACTATATCTGAGCCAAATTTTCCATCGGCAATGCCGTTTGGAATTCCTCTCAAAGATTTTAATTCACTTAAACTTGTTGGCTGAGCTGCTGAAATTTCAAGAAGCTGCTCGTCTTTTAAGATGTGGCGGCGTGGTTTATCAATCTCAATGGCTTTAACTTCACGCCATTTAGCAAGTTCTTTTAAAACGGCAAGCTGTTTTGGTGAAGTTGAGCTCGTCTTAATTTTGAGCCAAGCCTTTTCGGGATTAATAAGGTAGGTTTTAGGATTGGTTATTATTGCCATTTCCTCATCAAGCCAACTTGTGCGGTTGTTTTTTTCAACTTCTTCCTTAATTTGCTCATAGATATTTCTTAAATAAGTAACATCAGCTAAGGCATATTTAAGCTGATTTTCAGAAAGAGGACGTTTTGACCAATCTGAAAAACGCATTCCCTTATCAATGTTTTTTCCTGTAACTGCAAAAACCAGTTTTTGATAGCTGATAGAATCGCTGAAGCCGCAAACCATTGCTGCAATTTGGGTGTCAAAAATAGGAGAGGGAATTTCTTTCATTAAATAGAAAAAAATTTCAATGTCCTGACGAGCAGAGTGAAAAACTTTAACGATATTAGGGTTTTTCATAATATCGAATAAACTTGATAAATCAATATTGCTAGCTAAAGCATCAATACAGACAGCTTCATTTTTATTAGCAACCTGAATCAGGCAAAGTTTTGAGAAGAAGGTTTTTTCTCTCATAAACTCTAAGTCTACCGTAATATAAGGCGAACTTTCAATTCTACGGCAGAAACTTTCAAGCTCTTTTGTGTTACTAATCAAAGACATAATTCTATGCTATACAACCTCATAATAAAAATCGCAAGTAAGAATATTTGTTGACAATAAGAAAAGTTTTTTGTTTCCTGCTTGTTGTCTTGTTTTATTTAGTTTAAAAATAGTCAAATAAAAAGTTTATAACTAAAAATTTAAGGAAAGAATGATGCATTGCTATCGAAGTCATAATTGTGATGAGTTAAGAGCCAAAGATTCTGGCAAACAAGTAAAATTATCAGGTTGGGTTCACAGTAAGCGTGACCATGGAAATTTGCTTTTCATCGATTTAAGAGATCACTATGGTATAACTCAATGTGTTATTGATATTTCTTCTAATGTTTTTAAAACTTTGGAACATATCCGCTTAGAAAGTGTGATTTGTGTTACAGGTAAGGTTGTAATTCGTGTTGGTGACAATATCAATCCTAAGATTACAACAGGGGAAATTGAGATTCAGGTTGATGAAGTTGAGGTGTTATCTGAAGCTGCTATGCTTCCAATCCAGGTTTCTGGTGAACACGACTTCCCAGAAGATTTGAGACTCCGCTATCGTTTTCTAGACTTGAGAAGAGAAAAAGTTCACAAAAATATGATTCTTCGTTCTCAAGTAATTTCTTCTATCAGAAAGAGAATGATAGATCAGGGCTTTATGGAATATCAAACTCCTATTCTCACCGCATCTTCACCAGAAGGCGCTCGAGATTTCTTGGTTCCAAGCCGTTTGCATCCTGGAAAATTTTATGCTTTGCCGCAAGCTCCACAGCAATTTAAACAGCTTTTGATGGTTTCTGGTTTTGACAGATATTTCCAAATTGCTCCTTGTTTCCGTGATGAGGACAGCCGTGCGGACAGGTCTCCAGGTGAATTCTATCAGCTTGATTTCGAAATGGCTTTTGTTACTCAAGACGATGTTTTTGAAGCTATTGAACCTGTTTTAGCTGGTATCTTTGAGGAATTTTCTAAAGATAAAAAAATAACCAAACCACCGTTTGTTAGAATCCCTTATAGAGAATCAATGCTTAAATATGGAAGTGACAAACCTGATTTGAGAAATCCTTTGGTTATTTCTGATGTTTCAGAAATCTTTAGAGGTTCAGGTTTTGGTTTCTTTGCAAATGCTGTTGAAAAAGGACATATTGTCAGAGCTATTCCAGCGCCCGATGCTTCAACCAGACCAAGAAGCTGGTTTGATAAATTAAATGATTGGGCTAAAGAAACTGGCAATGGCGGTTTAGCTTATATTAATTTTGCTGTTGATGGGGCAAAAGGTCCTATTGCTAAAAACCTTGATGAAGACCGTATCAACCAAATTAAAACTTTAACAGGTGTTAAAGATGGCGATGCTCTTTTCTTTATATGTGGAGAGAAGAAAAAGGCTGAAAGTTTTGCTGGCACAGTTAGGACGAGGCTTTGCCAAGACCTTGATTTGCTCGAGAAAGATGCTTTCAAATTCTGTTGGATTGTTGATTTCCCAATGTTTGAGCAGAATGAAGAAACTGGAGCTATTGAGTTCAGCCATAACCCATTCTCAATGCCACAAGGCGGACTAGACGCTCTTTTGAACAAGGATCCTTTGGATATTTTGGCATATCAGTATGATATTGTTTGTAACGGCATTGAGCTTTCTTCTGGTGCGATTAGAAACCATTTACCAGAAATTATGTACAAAGCTTTTGAAATTGCTGGCTATGGCAAAGAAGTTGTTGAAAACAAATTTGGCGGTATGTTGAATGCCTTTAAGTATGGAGCTCCTCCACACGGTGGCTCTGCTCCAGGTATTGACCGTATCGTGATGCTGTTAGCCGATGAACCTAACATTAGAGAAGTTATTTTATTCCCAATGAATCAGAAAGCTGAAGATTTGCTTATGCAGGCACCTTCAGAAGCTACGGAAAAGCAATTAAGAGAACTTCACATTAAGATTAATGTGCCTCCTAAAGCTTCAACAAAATAACTTTTTTTGTTAAATAATGTTTTAAAAAGCAGTCTGATAATATTCAGGCTGCTTTTTTATATGTTCTAAGCACAAGATAATGCTTTACAGATTAAGAATTTTTTCAAAAAATTCTTAACAATCCTTAAAATTATTTTTAAAAAAGTTTTACTTTTGCTTTTGCCGTAAAACAAAGTTATGAACGTTAATTTTCATATAAACAAATGAAAGATGCTTTAAAATCTTTGCCAGTAAAAAAAGTTTTCTTAATTTAGGCTTTCTAGTTTTTAACCGATTTTGGATTTTGTTATTAAGAAAGCGTTGTCAATTGCTTGCAAAGTTCTATTAAGTTCAGCTTGAGAATGTCTGTAGCAGATATACCCGTGATGATAAGGTTGCAAAAAGATTCCTTGTCTAATGAGCTGGGTATAAAATTCGTTACGGCGTTTTTTATAGATGCCATCTTCAGTCTTATCAAAGGTGATATAAAACATTAAACCTGTACCGCTGAGCCTTGCTCCTAAATTATGTTTATCTATAACGGTTTGTATCTTTTGATAAAAATCTTTGCCCGTGTTCCACATTTTATCAAGAACACAATCACGGCGCAAAATTTCAACTGTTTTTAATGCCGCAACATAGCTATCACTGTTAGGGAAAAAGGTTGAAGATATAAAAACGTCTTTTTCTCCTTTCATCATAATTTCACGCTTACCGCATAGAGCTCCTATGGCATATCCATTTGCCATAGCCTTACCAAATGTGGATAAATCAGGGGTTACACCATAATATTTCTGGGCTCCGCCAAGAGACATTCTAAAACCTGTTCGGATTTCATCAAAAATCAAAACAACCCCATATTCATCGGCAAGTTTTCTAACGCCTTCTAAAAAGCCATCTTTAGGGTCTTGCATAGGAAGAGCTGTCGGGTGTCCGTAAGGTGTAACGATAATGGCTGCGGTATCATCTTTATGGGTTTTAAGAAGATTTTCTAGTTCATCTAGCTTGTTATAATGAAACTCAAACACATCTTCATAAAGCTTTTCTGGTACGCCGCCTTTAACTTCAACACACCAGTCGTGCCAGCCGTGATAGCCGCACCTGAGAATTTTTGTTTTTCCGGTATACCCTCTAGCCATTCTAACAGCGCAGGTTGTCGCATCAGAACCCGTTTTAACAAATATGGTCATTTCGGCGCAAGGGATAAGCTCTTTTAGAATAGAGGCTAATTCGTTTTGATATTCTTGAGTAAGAGAAAAACAAAATCCTTTATCTCTTATTTGTTTAATTACCGCTTCATCAACTTCTTCTTCACGGTATCCTAAAATAATTGGACCATAAGCACACAGAAAATCAATATATTCATTACCATCAATATCTATAACTCTGCCACCTTTACCACTTTCAAAATAAATAGGATATTCGCCTTCAACAAAGTTATAAGGCCGTCTAATTCCTAAAACCGCTCCTGGAATAATTTTTTTAGCATTTTCGTAAGTCGTCAGAGATTTATTAAGATTTAATTTTGGAAATTCGAGCATTTTAAACTCCTAATTAATAAGAGATTTAGTTAAGAAAATTTAAGTAACGATTAGATGCCAGTCTAAGACTACTCAGAAGGTTGAGCCTGATTTTTATCAGTTTCCATTGTCGAAGTCTTGCCATTTGTTTGTTCTGTTGCCGCTGTTCCAGAGTTGTTTGCGCCTGTTGTGTTATAAACATCGGAACCAGCTGATGAATCATTGTTAATAAAGGTTGCATCATCAGGATTAACAACCGGCGTTGTTACAAAGCCTGAATCGGGTTCATTGGTTTCATCATCAACTAAAGGCTCACTTCCAGTGATTTTAGGTTCAGGAACAGGCATAAATAAAACTTTTCCAGGAGGCAGAACTTCTTTTGGTTTTACCTTTTGCGGCATTAATTGTCTTGGTGCTTTTTCGTGAGGAATACAATTGAAGTTTTGATCACAAACGTTAGGATTCAAGCACAACATAGAACTATATCCAATAGAATGGCACGGTTTGCACGCATTATTGCGCCAGTAAGGCAAGTATTCTGGGCAAGAAGCACAAATTGCACCGCCTCTAGTATCACATTCCGAGCATTCGAAGTTGCCGTTGCATTGGTAGCCCTCACGCAGGCAGTGATCGCTTACGCCCATAGGAGAGTGGCAAGGACGGCAAGCCCCATTACGCCAGTAAGGCATATTTTCAGGGCAAGAAGGACAGGTTGCGGTATCATTGCGATCGCATTCTGAACACTCATAATTTGAGTTACAGTTGCGTCCTGCTGACTTACAGAAATCACTTGTTCCTCTTGCGGAGTGGCAAGGTCTACAGAAACCGTTGCGCCAATAAGGAGCATCTTTCGGACATAATGGACAGGTCTTGGTACCAGTTATATCGCAGTTAACGCAATCATAATTCTTGTTGCAGGCATTGCCTTCTTTATGGCAGAAATCGCTTGTGCCACCTGTGTTTTCATAGCAAGGCTTGCATTCGCCGTTACGCCAGTAAGGAGCATCTTTCGGACATAATGGGCAAGTATTGGTTCCAATGGTTTCACATTCAACGCATTCATAGTCTGTGCCGCAATAATGACCATCAGCCTTGCAGAATTGACTGAGACCTTTTTTAGCATTACAAGGTCTGCAGAAGCCATCACGCCAGTAAGGGGCTTCTTCTGGACACAGGGCACAGGTTGCTGTTCCCGTTTCATCGCATTCTTTAGGCTGTGTAACATAGTTAAGGTTGCGATCAGCTTTGAACATCTTATTGCGTGATAAACCATCTTTAACAAAGCGCATTAAAATATAACCAACTTTACCGCCATAAGCAGTTCCTGAAGCTCCTATAGAGTAGTGAGCTCCAATAAGACCATAATCTAAATCAATGAAATCAACACTGTAAACGGTTGTCATTACAGAGCTGCCAACTGTTGTTAAGCGGCATTCATGTCCTGTTGCATCTTCCATAATAATTTGATCTGGAGAATTAACAGATATTACAGTTTTTGAAGGTCTGCAGCTCGGAGTAATACCGTTAAAATAGTATTTGTAACCGATTATTAATTCAATTTTTTGTTCAGCGCGAAGAAGTCTAACATCTGATAAATCTGCTGAATCTACGAAGATGTTTCCTGGGGTTATTCCAGCTTTTACGGGATAAGAAATAAAATTATCATAACATTTATGGTGAATTTCATCAGCTTCGCAAAGCAAAACCGTGGAGTAAACATTAGTATCAAAGAAATACCATAGAGTATTAAAGATAAATTCACGATTGTTTAGTTTGTTGGTTGCAACGCACTGATGTGAACGGCAAAGCATTATAGCGTCAGGGGTTCTGGAAAAAATGGGAGAAGGGGGTAAACTTGAGTGAACCTCATCAAGAAAAACCGCGGTATCATCGTAACCATAAGGAGCCTGATAACAGGAAGCCATTATCAAAGCTAGAACTAAAACACATAATTTTTTTGAGTATTTCTTTAACCCAGAAGTCATAAAAATATATTTCCACAAACTTAAAGTTTTATTATCTTTTAAGCACAATAATTTGTTATTATAATTTTTTCAATCTACTAAATTTTTCAATCTACAATAAATGCTATTTCAATAAAATTCTATATATTTTTTTAATTTATACGGAGGCTTTCAAAGTGATTACGGTTTTTGGTTCTATAAATGCTGACTTTATTTTGGCTCTTAAAGATTTTCCTGCCCCTAAAGAGACGGTTTTGTGCCCGTCATATGAGATAAAAATTGGGGGAAAAGGTGCTAATCAAGCGGCAGCAGCTTCTCTTTCTGGTGGAAGTGTTGAAATGTTTGGAACTGTTGGCCGTGACGATTTTGGTAGTTTTGCAAAAGGAAAAATGGCTCATAAAGGTGTTGATATTTCTAACATTAAGGAAGGTGATGCGCCAACAGCGGTTGCGATAGTTATGGTTGATAGCAAGGGTGAAAACTCAATCGTAGTGGCATCTGGAGCTAATCTTTTATCAAAAGCCGAAGATGTTCCAGATGAAGCTTTGAGCAATGACAAGGTTTTGGTTTTGCAAATGGAAGTTTCTAAAGAGGAAAATTTTAAACTTTTAAAAAGAGCCAAAAAGTTAGGCGCCAAAACCATTTTGAATGTTGCTCCCGCTGCGGAACTTCCTAATGATATTCTGCCTTTCGTTGACTACTTGATAGTTAATGAGGTTGAAGCTTTGATGGTCGCTAAAAGCCTTAAAATCAAAGGAAGTGATATTGCTGTGATTTTAAAGAAAATATCAGAGGTTTCTAAAGGCGTATGTATAGCGACTCTTGGTGGCGATGGTGTTTTAGCGGTTTCTGATAAGGAAGAAATAAAAGTTGAAGCCATAAAAATAAAACCTGTTGATACAACGGGGGCTGGCGATGCTTTTGTCGGCATTTTTGCTGCGGCGGTTGATGAGGGGCTTAATTTAAAAGATGCCTTAAAAAGAGCCTCGGTTGGAGCCTCGCTTGCTTGTCTTGGTCTAGGCGCCCAAGAAGCTCTTCCCACAAGAAACGATATTTTAGTAAAAATAGCTGAAGAGGCTTAAAAAATCTTTCTTGAATCCTGCTTTTGAAGAGAATAGCATCAAACATTAAATTTAATTATCTAAAGAGGAAATATATGAACAATATTACAGAGAAAAAAAACGGCTGTCCGTTCGGTTCACACCGTGTTTTAGAGCCTAAAGGTCTTTTGCCGCAGGCAGCAGTGAAGCTTAATAATGATATGTCAACGATTTACTCTAATGAGATATTGATTGATGTTGAAACTCTTAATATTGATTCTGCAAGTTTTCATCAAATATCCGAATCGGTTGGCGGTGATGATGCTCTTATTATGAAAAGAGTTAAAGAAATAGTTGCAACCAAAGGAAAACATCAAAATCCTGTAACAGGATCAGGCGGTGTTTTAATTGGAAAAGTTGCTAAAATCGGCTCTGATTTAGAAGGCAAAGTTAAAGTAAAAGTTGGCGATACTATTGTTACGCTGGTTTCTTTGTCATTAACACCCCTTAGAATTGATGAAACTTTATGCGTTCGTAAAGATATGGATCAAGTAGATGTTAAAGGGCAGGCAATTTTATTTGAAAAAACCGTTTATGCCAAACTTCCAGAAGATCTGCCAAGAGGCATTGCTCTTTCAGTTTTAGATGTTGCTGGGGCTCCAGCTCAAGTCGAAAGATTAGTAAAAAAAGGCGATAAAGTATTAATTCTAGGAGCTGGCGGCAAGTCTGGAATGCTCTGTTCCTATGTAGCCAAAAAGATGTCAGGCAAAGAAGGTTTGGTAATAGGAAATACCCATTCCCCATCTTCGACAGAAAGATTAAAAAAACTTGGCATCTGCGATTACGTTTTTGCCGCAGACTGTACTAAACCCCTTGATATTTATCAGAAAATCTATGAATTAACTGATGGTAAAATGGTTGATGTTGCTATTAACTGCGTTAACATTGAAGGAAGCGAAATGGCAACTATTCTTCCTGTGCGTCAACGTGGTGTTGTTTATTTCTTTAGTATGGCAACAAGTTTTACCAGAGCGGCGCTAGGTGCTGAGGGTTACGGTTTTGATGTCGATATGATTATAGGGAACGGATTTGCCGAAAATCACGGTAATATTTCCTTAGATGTTTTAAGGGAATCTAAGGAATTAAGAGATGTTTTTGAGAAACTCTTTGTGTGATTTTTGAGGCAGTTAATATGAATAAGACGATTATTACTTGTGCGGTATGCGGAGCCGAAACCACCAGAGAGCAAAACCCAAATCTTCCAATTACGCCAGATGAAATAGCCGCAGCAGCTTTGGAAGCTAGAAAGGCTGGAGCCGCTATTTTACATTTGCACGTAAGAAAAAACGATGGTTCGCCAACGCAGGATATTGAAGTTTTTAAAGAAGCTATCAAAAAAATTAGGGATTTAACCGATTTAGTAATAGAAGTAACCACGGGCGGGGCTGTTGGTATGAGCCTTGAAGAAAGGCTTATGCCGTTAAAGTTAAAACCTGAAATGGCATCGCTCGATTGTGGAACGGTCAATTTTGGCGATGACTACATCATCAATACAATGCCGATGATGCGTGATGCGGCCAAAGAAATGAATAAATATGAGGTTCGTCCAACGATTGAATGTTTTGATATTTCTCATATTGATGCATCTAAGATATTGATAAGAGAAGGATTAATTGAAGCTCCACTGCATTATGGCTTAGTTTTTAATGTGCCATCTGCTGTTCGGTATGATGCTGAGACTTTATCTTTTTTTGTTAAAAGGCTTCCCGAAGGAGCAAATTGGACGGCCGTAGGAGTAGGGGGAAAAGCTGCTCTTGAGGCTTCGGTTGGAGCCTTGGCTATGGGGGGAAATATTAGAGTAGGCTTTGAAGACAATGTCTATATGACCAAGGGTGTTCTTGCTCAAAGTAATGCAGAACTGGTTGAGCGGGCGGCAAAAATGATAACCGCTTGCGGCAATCTCGTGGCAACGCCAGATGATGTAAGAACAATGTTTAAAATTAAAAATAATATTTAAAGTAGGTAGTAGTATGAAAACTTATGCTGCTGTTGATTATAAAAGAGTTCCGCTTTTTAAAGATGTTTCTGAAAAAGATTGGTACGATTGGAAATGGCAAATCAAAAATGTCGTGCGTGATGTTGCAACATTAAAAAAGATTATTGAGGTAACAGATAAGGAAGAAGAAGACTTAAATAAGTGTTTATCTCGTTTTCAAATGTCAATCACGCCTTATTATGCGTCATTAATGGATAAAGCTTATCGTTTATGTTCTGTAAGGCTTCAGGCTGTTCCTGATGCCAGAGAACTTAATGACAGCTCAAGTGATTTGGACGATCCTTTGTCTGAAGATGAAGATTCTCCAGTGCCAGGTTTAACGCATCGTTATCCTGACAGAGTGTTGTTTCTTGTTACCGATATATGCTCAATGAATTGCCGCCACTGCACAAGACGCAGATTGGTTGGTCAAAAGGATAAACATCTTAATACATCAGATTTAGAAAAGGGTTTTGAATATATCCGTAATCATAAAGAAGTTAGAGATGTTTTGATTAGCGGCGGCGATCCTTTCACGCTTGATGATGACCGTTTAGAGTATATTATTAAAAGCATCAGAGCGATTGAACACGTTGAGATTATTCGTATTGGGACGAGAACACCTGTTGTGATGCCGATGCGTATTACGGATAACCTTGTTAATATGCTTAAAAAATATCACCCTATTTATGTAAACACTCATTTTAACCATTATTCGGAAGTTACTCTTGAATCCAAGGAGGCTTGTGAAAAATTGGCTAATGCGGGAATTTCTATCGGCAATCAAAGTGTGCTTTTGCGTGATGTTAATGACTGCCCACGCATTATGAAAAAACTGGTACACGAGCTTTTGATGATAAGAGTTCGCCCTTATTATATTTATCAATGTGATTTATCACGAGGGATAGGACACTTTAGAACTTCAATAGCTAAAGGTCTTCAGATTATTGAAAGCCTGCGTGGTCATACCAGCGGACTTGCGGTTCCAACTTTTGTGGTCGATGCTCCGGGAGGCGGCGGCAAAATTCCTGTAATGCCTCAATATACGCTTTCTCGTTCAGATAAGCATATGATTTTGCGCAATTACGAAGGGGTAATTACAACCTATACCGAGCCAGAAAATATCTATTCTAATTGCTGGTGCGAGCTTTGCAAAAATAATGAATATGGTCCAGAAGATGGCGTTGCTAAGTTGCTTATGGGCGAAAAATTAGTTTTAGAACCTTCTGATATGAAGAGAAAACAAAGGCATAGGCATGAATAAAGAAGTGGCAGATATTACCAAAATAATATTTGTTACGGGAGAACAGAAAAACGCAGGCAAGACAACTTTTTTAAAACATTTATTATTTGAGGCGAGGACAAAGGGCAAAAATTTTGTGGTTTCATCTGTCGGGATTGATGGTGAAAAAACCGATGCCGTTTATGGTAACAGCAAGCCGCAAATAGTTTTAGAAAAAGGCGAAATGGTCGTAACTTCAGAAGAGGCAATAAAACTTTCTGAAGGCGATTTTGATATTTTGAATGTTTTTGAAAATAATAAATATCAGCAAAATGAAAGATCCGTTTTAGCAAAAGCCAAGAGATTGAGTGCCATTGAAGTTGTGGCCTCTGGTGATAATTTGGTTTTGTCTGATGTTCTTTCTGCGATAAAAAAAGATATTGCGCCCGATTTTATTTTTGTTGATGGGGCAGCAGATAGAATTACTCAAGTGGCGTCATCTCAAAATACAGCGTTTTACTATGTCGTTAAAATAAGTAATGCTAATTTTTATAGTGCTGTTGATAATATCAAAAAACTAGATGCATTGTCTCGCCTGCCGTTATTTAGAGAGCAAAAAGACGGCAAAAAAAGGGTTAAGATAGAAGGGGCGCTGACCAGCAATAAAATAAATAAGCTAAAAGATGAAATCGAAGAAATTGTAATAAATGATTTTTCTAAAGTTTTTTTAAGTTTTGCCGAACTTAAAATCCTTTTAAAAAAGCGGACGGTATCAGTTAATAACCAATATGATTTAAAGTCTTTTATTATTATTGACAGTGAGATTTCTAAAGACAAAATAATAAAAGAGTTTCAAAACAAAAACTTATTATCAAAAATAAAGTTTAATCCGTATGAAAATCAAATTTTGGAAGAATATATTTAATGGAAAAAATAAAAAAAGTTACCAAATTTGATGTTTTGCTGCAAAAGTTTAGTCCTCTGACACCGCAGGGAAAGAGTGCTAAAAACAATTTAACACTTATAAATGATAAAGAGCTTTTGCGGCATATCTATGATGAAACTGAGGCGGCAGTAAAGTTTTCTAATGAAAATGAAGCGGCGGTTGATAAAATAAAGTGGCATTTAAAACGTATTCCTAAAATTCCATCATTTGATAGTAAGGTGTTTTCTGCGGTTGATATTTTTCTGTTTAAAAAATTTTTGATTAATACTAAAGCTGTTTGCCGAAGTTATAACTTTGGTTTTAACTTAAGCGATTTACTAGAGTTTCTAGACCGAGATAATATGGGCGAAGAAACGTTTTATCTAAGTAGTAAATATGACAACAAACTAAAAAGTATTCGTGATGAAATTTCTAATGTTGATGTGCTTATAAATGAAAGCAAAAAAAGGACTTTAGAGCTGGCAAAAGAAAAATATGGGCTTGATTTTGATGGACACGATTTTTTATTAATGCCGTCAGAGTTTGCGTCTAAAGTAAATCAAAATGAACTTAATATCGAATCTTATGATGGTCATAAAATAATTTTAAAACCCGTTTTTTCTAAGGATTATTTTGAACTTTTAGGAAAACGTTCCGCAAAAATAAAACAAGAAAGAGAGATAGAAAATAAGGTCTTAAAAACAATTACGTCTCACATAAAGCAAGAAGAAAAAAAGATTTTACAATTAGAAAAAGACGTAACGTCTCTTGATTTAGCCTTGGCTAGGGCTTTTTTAGTTAAAGAACTAAAATTAACGAGACCCGAAATTGGAGAAATCCGAAGTTACCAGATAAAAGGCGGCAGATTGCTTAGCGTAGAAGATTACTGTGCCGAGCAAAAACTTAAATACTGGGCTTTAGATTTAGAGACCGATAAGCAGAATATTATGCTCTATGGCTCTAATATGTGTGGCAAGACGGTTGTTTTGCATACTATAGCTTTTCTTCAACTAACGGCTCAGTTTGGGTTTTTTGTTCCAGCTAAAGTTTTTAAGGCGCCGTTATTTGATAAAATAGCGCTGGTTACTGATTATGATGATGGGCAGGAGGGCTTAAGCGCCTTTGGAAGAGAAATAGTTGCTCTTAATGAGGCTGTTTCTGATAAAAATCTTAGAACCTTAATTCTTTTTGATGAATTTGCTAGAACAACAAACAGTACAGATGCCGTTTCGCTGCTTAATGGTCTTTTAGAATATCTTATTCATAATGCTAATTTTAATGCCTTGTTATCAACCCATTATGATTCTATTGCCCGTCATAGTGAAGTCGATTTTTTCCGTATGAAGGGAATAAAGTGGCAGGATTTGGAAAGGGCAGAAATAGATGATAAGGAAAACAGGATTAATCTTATTCAAAAGTATATTGAATACGTTCCTGAAAAAGATAAATCCAGTGGTTTTTCTGGCGAAGCTTTGAAAATTGCTGAAATTTTAGGTGCCGATATGTCTTTAATTAACTATGCTAAAAAAGGATTAGGTAATGGCTAATATCAACTTACCTCAGGATAAAATAGAATATGCTCGCAAATTAGCGCAGACTATCACAAATCCTGTGCAAGAATATATTAAAAAGCATACCACAACGACGGTCGAAAGAGCTACTTTGCGCTTACTTGGGGCAGATGGTGCTGATGAAAATGGCATTCCTGTACCTAATTTGGTTGTCGATGCTCAAAGCAGCAATTTAGAATATGGAGCTGCTAGATATTATTTATCGGCGTTAACAAAATTTGATAACAATCCTGAAAAGTTAAACGATGCTCTTGCTAAAGGATATGACATTAAGTCTGTGCCTTTATTGGATATGGCAAAGATAAAGGTGGTTGCAGAAGATAGAGTTATGGCATTTAGCCGTCAAGTTAGTCAAAATGCAGCGTATCGTCAGGAAAAAATTGAGCTTACTAAAGCTAACCAGCCCGAACCTCTTTTATATGTTATTGTTGCTACAGGAAATATTTATGAAGATGTCAAGCAGGCACAAGCTGCGGCTGAACAAGGTGCTGATATCATAGCGGTTATTAGAACAACCGCCCAAAGTCTTTTAGACTATGTTCCGTATGGGGCAACAACCGAAGGTTTTGGAGGAACTTATGCGACGCAAGAAAACTTTAAGATTATGAGAGCGGCGTTAGATGATGTTTCGGCAAAACAAAATCGCTATATCCGTTTGGTTAATTACTGCTCAGGATTATGTATGCCTGAGATTGCGGCAATGGGAGCTTTAGAGCGTCTTGATATGATGCTTAACGATTCAATGTATGGTATTTTGTTTCGTGATATTAATATGTATCGGACGTTTGTGGATCAAAACTTTTCTCGTATGATAAATTCTTTTGCTGGAATAGTTATTAACACAGGCGAAGATAACTACTTAACAACTTCTGATGCTGTGGAATCTGCGCATACGGTTTTAGCTTCACAGCTTTTAAATGAAAGATTTGCGCTTAATGCGGGGCTTAAAGAAGAGTTTATGGGACTTGGACACGCTTTTGAGATGGATCCCTCACTTAAAGACGGCTTTTTATTTGAGCTGGCTCAAGCTCAAATGGCAAGAGAAATATTTCCTAAGAGTCCTCTAAAATATATGCCGCCAACGAAACATATGACGGGCGATATTTTTAAAGGGTATATTATGAATGCGATGTTTAATTTTGTGGCACAGGCAACAGGGCAGTCAATTTTGCTTTTAGGTATGCTTACCGAGGCCATTCATACTCCGTTTATGCAAGACAGGTTTTTGGCAATTAAAAATGCCAAATATGTTATGAATAATATGAAATCTTTCGGAGATGATATTGTTTTTAAAGACGACGGAATCATTAAAAAAAGAGCCTTTGAGGTCTTTTATAAAGCAATCGATTTTATGGAAGAAATAGAAAAAATCGGTCTTTTTGAAGCGATAGCCAAAGGACTTTTTGCCGATGTTAAACGCCCTCGTGATGGCGGCAAAGGATTTAATGGGGTTGTTCCTAAAGCGCCTGATTATTATAACCCTGTAATGGACTTTTTAGAAAACAAGTTGGAGGTTTGAAATGATAATAAAACCTTATGGCGACACTTTAAACGATGGTTCAATTCAGCTTTCTTTCACGCTGCCTGTTGCTAATAATGCTCAAGGGCAGGAAGCCGCAAAACAGCTTGTTTTAAAACTGGGCTTTGATAGTTGTGAAGTCGTTGATTCTCAGAATCTTTCAGATGATTTTACGATGTTTGTGGCTTATGGCAAAACTTCAAAAAGCATCGATTTGGATACGATAAAGGTTGAAGTTGCAACCGAAGAATATTTGAGTTTTGATGAAATTAATGCGTTCATTAAGGCAAAAATAGGGCGCAAAGTTGTTATCGTCGGCGGCTGTACAGGCTCAGATGCCCATACCGTAGGAATTGACGCTATTATGAATATGAAGGGCTACAATCATCATTATGGACTTGAGCGTTATACTATGATTGAAGCCTATAATTTAGGAGCGCAGGTTCCTAATGAAACGATGATAGAGTTTGCTAAAAACAAAAACGCAGATGCGATAATCATCTCTCAAGTTGTTACTCAGAAAGATGTTCATATCAAAAATTTGACGGAAATGGTCGAGCTTTTGGAGGCAGAAAATTTAAGAGATAGGTTTATTCTTGTTGCAGGAGGTCCTAGAATAAGTCATAAGTTAGCATTGGAGTTAGGTTATGATGCAGGTTTTGGAAGAGGAACCTATGCCGAGCACGTTGCGACGCACATTATAAAAACGATGGAAAATCGTAAAAAATAAAGGAAGAGGTTAAATAAAGTAAAATGAAAATATTAGTAACTGGAACCGCAGGCTTTATAGGCAACCATGTCGCACTAAAACTTTTGCAACAAGGACACGAGGTAATTGGGCTTGATTGTCTTACCGACTATTATGATGTCAATCTAAAAGAAGCAAGGCTGGAAAGATTAAAAGCTTTTGCTGGGTTTACAGAAGAAAGAGTTGATTTGGCAGATGCTAAAGAAATTACTCGTATTTTTAAAACTAGAGAACCAGAAAAAATTGTGAACCTCGCCGCTCAGGCAGGCGTTCGCCATAGTTTAAAAAAGCCTCAAGATTATATTGATTCCAACATAACGGGTTTTCTTAATATTTTGGAAGGCTGTCGTAATTTTGGAATTAAGCATTTAGTTTATGCCTCAAGCAGTTCGGTTTATGGTGCGGAAACCGCAATGCCGTTTTCAACCCATCAAAAAGCGGTCCACCCCGTAAGTTTATATGCTGCAACTAAACGAGCTAATGAGTTAATGGCTCACTGCTATAGTCATCTTTTTAGGTTCCCGACAACAGGACTTCGTTTTTTTACCGTTTATGGTCCTTGGGGACGCCCTGATATGGCTCTTTTCTTATTTGCCGATGCCATACTTAAAGACAAGCCGATTGATGTTTTTAACTATGGTAAAATGAAGAGAGATTTTACATATATTGATGATATTGTTGATGGCATTATTCGTCTTTTAGATAGACCCGCCGAAGTTAATAATGATTGGGATAGTGATAATCCTGATAATGCAACAAGCGGCGTTGCTCCTTGGAGAGTATATAATATCGGTAACAGCAAGCCTGTCAGCTTGATGACCTATATCGAAGTTTTAGAAAAAGAACTAGGAAAAACAGCTCAAAAAAATATGCTTCCTATTCAAGCGGGAGATGTTCCTGCAACTTGGGCAGACGTTGATGATTTGATTAGAGATGCGGAGTATAAACCTGATACTAGTGTTGAAGTCGGGGTTGCAAACTTTGTTAAATGGTACCGAGACTATTATAAAATTTAGAGCTATGCCTATTTAGGTATAAACAAAATCAAAAACAGAGGTTTAAATTTTTAAACCTCTGTTTTTTTGTAGCTAAAACATTTTGTTATGTTTTTCTAATTAGTCTTTAACGTGGAACGTTCTAATAACATAAGAAAGTTTCTGGTTAATAGATTTGTTTGCTAATTTATTTTTCTTAATATTAGGAAGAGGTTTCCAACTTTCAGAAAGAGCAGATAAAGCATCTTTCAACTGCCATTTATGCTCAAACGTGCTGCCTGATAATTGATAAAGTGTTGCAATATCATCTTCATTAAACCAAGAAAAATCAGTAAGTTTTAGTTTTTTCTCATCAATGTATATAGGATAAATTTCAGAGCGCTCAATAACTTTGGCAACTTGATCTCTATCCATAGTATTAAAAGAAATAAGTTTTTTTCTAAATTCAACAGCGTTATCAAATTTCTTATTAACAGCGTTCTTAAGTTGTGCTTTTTTTATGCCGTCAGTTTCCAATTTAGCTAGAACTGGGGCATTAATGTTATAATAAACCTTGTTGTATACAGCTTGGTTAAAAACATTTTGCAGAAAGAATAAAGATACAAAGCAGATTGATGCTGAAATAACAGGGGTTGTTACCCAGCCGCTGCTGATACGCCCTAAAACACGCCAGCTAATACCTTTACCGCCCTTTAAAAGTCCGATACCAATAACAGCGCCAACAACCGCTTGTGAGCTTGAAACAGGAACGAGCGGAATAGTTGGAAGATTTCTAACTGCAAGCCAGTGTTCCAATCCTTCGGAAGCAAAAAGTAAAAGGACAACCGATTGAGCTACCACAACAACCCAAGCGCCAATTGGAGATAGGGGCATAAGTCCGCCGCCAACTGTTACCATAACTCGTTTAGAATATGTGAATACGCCCACAGCGATAGCAAGTGCACCAACGAAGAATAGCTGTTGCACGCCCGTTACTTGGAAGGTATCAAAAATCTTAAAGTTAGTAAAAGGAGAAACAGGGACAAAAACACCCATAACGTTTGATATGTTGTTAGCTCCAAGTGCATAAGAACCGAAGGCTCCGCCTAGAATTAGTCCTATTCTTGTTAAAGCATCAAGTCTGACTAAATGCAATTTAGAAATAGAAAGTATGATTTTTACTAGTTTGTATATTGGCATAGCGATTAAGGCTGCGAGTAAAGGACACGCAACCCAAGTACCAAAAATCTTGATTAAAGCTGATAAATCAGTAATAGAACCAGAAAAAAGGTTCCAGCCGATAATTGCTCCAACAATGGCTTGGGTCGTAGATACAGGTATGCCAAGAGTTGTCATCCAATAAACGGTTATTGCAGCAGCTAACGCTACCATAAAAGAACCAGCAATAGCATTTACAGAACCTAGTTGTCCTAAAGTGTGTGCTGCACCTGCGCCGCCTACGGTTGCTCCCCATATAACAAAAATGCTGCATACGATAGCTGCCGTTGAGAATTTGACCATTCTTGTTCCGACAGCTGTTCCGAAAACGTTTGACGCATCATTAGCGCCAAGAGACCAGCCCAAAAATAGACCACTGCTTAAAAATACTAAAATTGTAAGAGACATTGTTTGTTACACTTTCCCTTTGATTGTTCTGTCTTAAAGAACAAGATTACATATCACGTTTAATAACATTGATGGCTAACTGATCAGCTATATCTTCAGCATCGTCGGCAATTTGATCAATTAAATCAATAAAATATCTGATGTGCATCTTTGAAGCGAGAGGAAGATCAGAATCGAAAACTTTTTTCTTTAATTCACTTCCAATTTTATCAGCTTCGTGTTCATAAAACATAACTTTGTGGTTATGGTCTCTTACGGCAAAGAAATCTCTAAAGAATGCTCGTGATGCTAAAATAGCATTTTCTACACAGTTTGTTACGGCATCGACAAGATTCATCATTTCCATTTTTTCAAGAGGTCTAAAGTCTGGTTTTTCAATTGTAAAACGAAAACCATTGGCATCGTAGGTGTTAAGAAGATCATCTAAGTTCTCAACTAAAGATAAAACATCAGCTCTAAGGTCTGGGATTAAATTTTGTTCATAAAGACGGATTTCAATTTTGCGGCGTAATCTATCGCCCCTGCCTTCAATTTTATTTAATTGACCAGCATAAGATAAAAATTCCTCGTTAACACCATTATCAAGATAAAGGCTGATTGCTTTTCTGAAAACAATACCCGCTTCGGATATGCCATCAAGAAATTCATCAATCTGATTTTCTAAAACCTTGGTACCTCTAAAAAGTGAAACCGACTTTGTGACAAACTGCATTAATCTTCTCCCAAAAAGCCATAAAAAAACCCAGAGTTATAATCGAGTTATAACACGAAAAAAATGAATATAAAAATTATGATAATTCATTCGACAAACTAACAGAATATCATTTTTTAAAACAATTTCAAGAGGCTTTTTTAGTTAAAAAAATTAAGGTGACTTTAAGAATATATGCTTTATATTAAAAAAGCTGCAACTAAAAATTAATTATAAAATTAAATATTTCAAGGAGATTTTATGAATAGTATAAAAAATTTTCTGTCATCAAGATTAGGAATTATTCTTGCGGGCAGTATTATCGGGATAATTGCGGTTCTATTGCAATATTATGGCAATCCTGCAAATATGGGTATTTGTATGGCTTGTTTCGTAAGAGATATTACTGGAGCAACGGGCTTTCATAGAGCCGCGGTTGTTCAATATTTAAGACCAGAAATCCCAGCTTTGATTTTAGGTGCTTTTTTATCTTCCGTTGTTTTTGGAGAATTTAAATCAAGATCGGGTTCATCTCCAATTCTTCGTTTTGTATTAGGCGCCTGTGCTATGATTGGAGCTTTAGTCTTTTTGGGTTGTCCTTGGAGAGCTTTTTTAAGACTAGCTGGCGGCGATTTAAATGCATTATATGGAATAGCAGGTCTTGTAGTTGGTGTTTTTGTTGGAACTCTTTTCATTAGAAATGGTTACAGCTTAGGGGCTACACAGAAAGCATCAAAAGCATCAGGTTTAGTTATGCCTTTAATAGCATTATTTTTATTAGCACTTAGATTTATCTATCCTCCGATTGAAGGAGCTGATAAATCAGGACTTCTTTTCTATTCATTAAAGGGGCCAGGTGCTAGTTTTGCACCATTAGCATATTCCGTTTGTGCTGGAATTTTAATTGGTTTTATCTGCCAAAGAAGTCGTTTTTGCACTATGGGTGCCGTTCGTGACTTGTTAATGTTTAGGCAGGTTCACCTTTTAAGTGCTTTATTAAGTTTTTTAGTTGTTGCATTCGTTGCTAATAACCTTTTAGGTCTTTTTCATATGGGATTTGATGGACAACCTGTTGCCCATACCGCTTCATTATGGAACTTCCTTGGAATGGTAGGTTCAGGTTTAGCTTTTGCTTTAGCTGGCGGCTGCCCTGGAAGACAATTAGTTTTATCTGCAGAAGGAGATAGTGATGCAGGAGTATTCGTTTTAGGAATGTTTGCTGGAGCGGCTATTTCTCACAATATGATGTTTGCAAGCTCTCCTGCCGGTGTTGGCGCTTATGGTGTTGCCGCAACGGTTTGTGTGATTGCAATCGGGCTTGTGATTGGTTTAACTAATATAAGAAAGATATAGGTAATAAAATGACAGATGAAATTAATGCAAGAGGTCTTTCTTGTCCTCAACCTGTTTTACTTGCCACAAAAAAAATTAAAGAGGGCAAAGTAAGTGAATTTTCAATTGTTGTTGATTGCGGCGTTAGCGATGAAAATGTTGAACGTGCAGCAAAGCATAATGGTTGGAATGTAAAAGACAAAGAACTTAAAGATGATGGTGCTGTTAAGATTACATTAGCTAAGTCATAGAAATTAAAAAGTATAGCAATGAATATTTTATTTGCTATATAGTCATAAAAAAGCCGTATAGAAAACTATACGGCTTTTTTTATTTTATGTGTTCTAGCTTTTAACTGTTTCGGAAGTTTGTTCCAATTCAGAGACTTGTTGTTCTAAAGCTTCAAACTTTTTCTTCTTTTTCATAAATACAATGACACTTACAGGTATGCTGCAAGAGTAAGCTAAAGCTAATAAGCTAATCGTAACCCAAGGCTGGCTTATAATGAAACCTGCAACGATAGTTGTAATAAGAAATAGAGGTATTACTAGAAATACTGGTATTTTAAGCTTCTTAACTGAGAAGGTTGGAATTTGGCTTACCATAAGTCCACTACATACTATTAAAACAATTCCAACAACAACGGGAGCTCTTAAAAACTCGAAACCTAAGTGGAAATAAAGCATAATTGGAGTTAAAGATAGAATCGCACCCGCAGGAGCAGGGACACCTACGAAGAATGACCCCCAATAAGGAGGAGGATTTTCATCTTCCAGCATAGTGTTGAATCTTGCGAGTCTTAAGGCGCAAGACATTGAGTAAAGAATACTGATGACCCAACCAGGATAAACACCGCCCCAAGGTGTCCAAAAATATAGTATAATAGCAGGGGCAACACCAAAGCTGAGGAAGTCACATAGTGAATCAAGCTCGGCTCCAAATTTTGAGGTTCCACGAAGCATTCTGGCTACTCTGCCGTCAAGACCATCAAGCACAGCAGCAATAAAAATAGCAATTACCGCAGCTTCCCAGCGACCTTGTGCCGCAAATCTTATAGATGTAATACCAGAAGCTAACGCAAATAAGGTTACCATATTAGGTATAATATGTTTAAAAGGCAGCTGTTTTAGACGAACAGGAACCTCTCGTGCAGATTTTCTAAGCATTAAAGCACTTCTCCTTTAATTTCTGCCTGCTTGCCTTCCAAATTAGCTAAAATAGTTTCTCCAGCAATGGCAGTTTGACCAATGCAGACTTTTGGTTCAATTCCTTTAGGAAGATAGACATCTAGTCTGCTTCCAAAGCGAATTAGGCCAAATCTTTCACCAGCTTTCATTTCTTGCTCTTCCATAACTTCGCAAAGAATTCTTCTGGCAACAAGTCCTGCAATTTGAACAAAGGCAATTTTTTTACTGCCTTTTTTGGTTTCTAACAAAAGCAATTGTCTTTCGTTATCTTCGCTGGCTTTATCTAATGTTGCATTGAAGAATTTGCCAGGAACATAAACGGTTTTCATAATGGTTCCTGTTGCAGGAACACGGTTGACGTGAACGTTAAAGACACTCATAAAAATGCTGACTCTTTTAACAGGTTCATCACCCATTTCTAATTCTTTGGGGGGAGCTGTTTCTGTTATCATTTGGACGATGCCATCAGCTGGACTTATAACAAGGTCTTCACCCTCAGGAGTTACTCTTTCAGGATCTCTAAAAAAGTAGAAACACCATATAGTGACAACTAATCCCACTAAAGCTAACGGCTTAAATAAAATGCCTAAAAGGGCAGATACGGCTGCAAAAGATGCAATGAAGCGCCAGCCTTCAGAATGAATAGGGGGTAAAATATACTTACGCCAAGATATATCGTAAACAGACACGTTGAACCTCCATAAGAAATATGTTGTAATTTTTTTTGTTATTGTTTTCCTAAAAAATATACTCGTAAAAGTATTTTTGCAATCAAATTACTATTGGCTGTTAATAGTATTGCTTAAATCCCCAGCATAAGCTTAGCTATATTAAAATATATTATTAAACCAGAAATATCCACAATCGTTGTAATTGCAGGGCTTGCGACGACAGCAGGATCTTGTTTTAATTTAGATGCGATTAAAGGAAGCACGCAGCCTATTACTGTGGAGCTTATGACCTGAAGAACAACAGCGATGGCAATTACGGCGCCAATCATCAGCAGGCTGGTATTTCCTGTATCGGTGCCTTGCGATAAGAAAATAACCTTAGCAAAAGCAACCGCACCTAAAGTGAAACCAAGCAATATTGATATTTTGAGTTCTTTGAAAATAATTTTAGGAAGATCTTTAAAAGATATTTCGCCCATTGCAAGAGCTCTAATTACAAGAGTGGCCGACTGACTTCCTGTGTTTCCTCCAGTATCGGCAATCATAGGCATATAAAGGGCTAAAATCATCATAGAAAATAAAGTCCCTTCAAAAAGATGAATGATAGCCCCCGAAACAAATCCTAGGAAAGCTAAGATAAAAACCCAAGTTCCTCTATTTCTGAAATGAGTAAAAACAGGAGTGTTTAGGTAGCCAAACTCTTCGTTATGGTTAACAATAGCCATAAATTTTTCTAAATCTTCGGTGTGTTCTTCATGAATAATATCGATAGCATCATCGTAAGTAACAATTCCAACCAAGGCTTCATTAGCATCAACAACAGGCAGCGCCAAAAGTCCATATTTAGCAATTTTTTTAGAGGCTTCTTCTTGGTCGTCTGTAACATAAACAGTAATAACCTCCGTTTGCATAATATCTTTAACATATTGGTTAGGTTTGGCGACAATTAAGTCTTTTAAAGACACAAATCCTTCAATTTTGCGTTGTTTATCAACAACATAGGAAACATAAATGGTTTCTTTATCGGGAGCTTCTCTTTGCAGTTTAGCAATAGCTTCGCTGGCCGTAAGATATTGAGATAAGGTTACATATTCGGAAGTCATAACTGAACCGCAGGTTTCTTCAGTGTATGAAGAAAGCCTTCTAATATCCTCTCTTTCAGCATGGGCAAGAGCAGGCATTAAGGCTTCACGATATTCATCGGGAATTTTTTTGATAAGGTCAACTCTATCATCTGAAGACATTTCAGCAATAAGGCCAGCTAAAAATTTACGGTCAAAGGTTTCTGCTAGTTTTATCTGGTAAGAAACATCAAAGTTACAAAAGACGCTTGCGCTTTCTTCTGTTCCCAAAAGTTTTAAAAGTCCAATTGATTGGCTTTCATCTAAATCCAGCATAGCGTCAGCAATAACAGCAGGGTGATATTCTGCACAATACTCTCTTAGTCCTTTGCCATCTTTAGCATTTAAAAAAGATATTAAAATTTCTGATGGAATATTTTCTTGCATTTTTCCCCTCCCTAAGAAAATGAATAGCCCTGATTGAGACGTTTTTAATCCGAAATATAGGAAAAAAACAAATGTTTTTTTAGTTTTATGATATTTTGCTAAGAACTATTTAACAGATATAAACAGCTCTGAAGTCATTAACATTGGTTAAGGTTGGATTTGTTATAATTAAATCATTAGTATTTTTAAAAAAGCTATAAGAATCATTGTTTATAATGCTTGATGAAAAAAAGCTATAATTATCTAATGCTTTTTTTGATGTTTCTGGTGTCCATAAGGCTCCAGCATTGTTCTCAGAGCCATCAATTCCATCGGTATCACAGGCAATAGCATAGAAAGAGTTTACCATTTCGGGATATTTTATAATCTGATTTCCAAGTGAGATTAAAAATTCGGAATTGCGTCCGCCTCTGCCGCTGCCTGTTAAGGTAACACTGGTTTCACCGCCAGAGATAATTACGCAGGGAGGTTTTATTGGGTTATAATTAAATTTTATAGATAGAGCTATTCCCGCAATTACTTTAGCAACATCTTTTGACTCTCCCTCAATATAGTCACCCAAATTTATAACCGTAAGGTTCTGTTCTTCCGCAATTTTGGCGGCGCTGGCAAGTGAGGCAAAAGGAGAAGCTATAATTTGATTCTTAACGGTTTTAAAACAAATGTTATCAGCTTTAGGGGTTTCTAATTTCCCATCTTTTAGCTGTTGGCGAATAGTATTGTTGATCTTGATATCAAACTTATCGATAATTTTTAAGGCATCATCGCAGGTTGTAGTATCAGGGACAGTAGGTCCAGAAGCAATTACGGATAAGTCATTGCCAGTAACATCGGAAATAAATAAATTAAGCATAGGAGCTTTGCAAAAAGCAGCTAGATGACCACCTTTTATCGCGGATAAATGTTTGCGGACACAGTTCATTGATGCAATATCGGCACCGCTTTTTAAAAGTTCTTTGGTTATATTTCTTTTTTCATCAAAAGATATGCCATCGCTTGGCAATGCGAGCAGAGCTGAGCCCCCACCAGAAAAAAGACCAATTATTAAATCGTTGGGATTAGCATTTTTTACGATTTTTAAAATCTGCCGAGCAGCTTCTTGACCGTTATCATCAGGGACGGGGTGCGATGCTTCAATTATGTTGATATTTTTACAGTCGGTTTTATGTCCATAGCGTGTAATTACCACCCCAGAAAGAGGAATGTCTTTATAATAATTTTCGACAGCTTTTGCCATTGCTGCCGAAGCTTTTCCTGCTCCAATGACATAAATATTATCAGCCTTTAGGTTCTGAGGCAGATATTGAGGAATTTTTTTAAAAGGATCAGCTTCAGAGACCGCAGCAAAAAACATTTTTGTTAAAAGATTTTCTGGCGTTAGGTTCATCTTCGGCTAATCCTTTTTAGATTGAATAATATTTTAGGTCGCTCTAATTTTTTGGATAAAACCATTAACTTCCAGTTTTAATTGAGAGGCCTTGCTTTCGAGTTCTTCTGAAGATGATAACACTTGGTTGGCAGCTACGCCAGCTTGTTGTGCTGCCGCTGTTACGTTTACAATATTATTTGAAACTTCAGTAGTTCCATTAGAGGCTTCTTCAACGTTTCTTGATATTTCTTGGGTTGCAGCTTCTTGCTCTTCTATTGATGAAGCTATTGTTGTTGATATTTCATCAATTTTATTAATAACATTGCCGATTTTTTCAATAGCGATTACCGCAAGGTTCGTTTTGCTTTGAACATCGGTAATTTGATTGGCAATATCATCAGTTGCTTTCGCTGTTTGACTGGCAAGCGACTTAACTTCGCCAGCAACAACGGCAAATCCTTTGCCGGCATCACCAGCACGAGCGGCTTCAATCGTGGCATTAAGGGCAAGGAGATTGGTTTGACTTGCAATATCAGTAATAAGAGATACAACCTCATTAATTTTACTAGCGGCTTGAGCCAAGCTTCCTATGACTTGATTAGTCTCATTAACTTCAGATACAGCTTGCCTTGCGATATGAGATTCTTCTCCTACCTGCCTTGCAATTTCGGCAATGGAGTAAGAAAGTTCTTCAGTCGCAGAGGCAACGGTTTGAACGTTAATTGATGCTTGTTCTGACGCTGAAGCTACGGTCGTGGCTTTTTCAGAAGTTTCTTGGGATATATGAGACATGCTTTTGGCTGTTTTATTAAGTTCGCTGGCAGAAGAACTGACGGCATCGACAATAGCCATTGCTTTAGATTCAAAGTCTTTAATAATTCCCTCAAGTGAAAAAAGACGTTCTTCTTGTTTGCGGCTTTCAACCTGTCTGTTCTGCTCTAATTCTTTAGTCTTAATAGCATTTTTCCTAAAGATTTCAATAACACGAGCCATATCTCCAATCTCTCCCGTTTTATCGAGATGCTTAATTTCAGCCTTGAGATTGTCGTTAGAAATTTGTTCCATTGATTTGTTTAAGCTAAGAAGAGGTCCAGAAATGCTTTTGGTTGCCCAAGTAACAAGAGGTACCAGCAGTAAGAGCAGCAATAATACAGCTCCAAGAGATTTTAAAAAGGCGGTTTTTCTTTCTGCTTCTAATGCATTTCTAGCATATTTGGTTACGATAACAGCGTGATATTCTCCATTTTCGTCAGCTAGTGGAGTGTAAACCATATTGAAATTGTTGGTGCCAACTTTTTCTATCATATTAACGGTTTCGCCTCTAGCTAACTTTGCTTTTACTTCATTAGAAAGCTTGAAGTCAGTAAATCCTTTCATAGATCCAGCCATAAAAGTATCATCAACCATTAGGCTTATATCAGCATTGCTATTTTGGGATATATAGTTTACCAGTTCTTCAGAGATATATGCCCCAATTTTTAATGTTCCAACTATTTTGTCCTTATAATGCAAAGGGGCAACGGTATCAAAAGCTGTTTTTTTGGAAGTTGGAGAGACTGTCAAGGCGCTGGTTGTTTGGTTATTTAGAGCGTTTACTACCATTTTATGCTTTGACTTGTCATCGCCCTTAACTGAGGGATTATGTCCTCTTATAAGAATAATTCCTTTGTCATTGGTAATTTCCATAGATCGAACCACAGGATCTAATGAGCTTATTTTTTTATATTCATCTTTGATGAGTTTTTCATAAGTTGAAGCATCATCTAAAGCAACCGCTTCTGCAATGTCTTCTCTACGAGAAAGCATATCAGTATAAACGGCAATTCGATTTTCGGCCTGTACTAAAAAATTGTCTCCAGATGCAGCATTTTGAGATGCTATGGTAGTATAATTGTTATCTGTTGCATTAATTAAAACCCATAAATCAGTTACTAATTGTGATATAGAAGACAATATAAAAGGCATTAAGGCAACGAAATACATTTTGGAACGAATAGTGTTCATGTCGCAATATTTCCTAAAAAATAATAATTTTATATTAAGTAATTTATAGTGATGTTTTCTTATTTAGATATTTATATTAATAAATTTCACAAATTAAAAATATTTTATTGTATTATTTTTGTAACAAACAATTGGAATCATTGTTTTTTGGTTGTTTGAAAACAAAAAATCTTCCTTAAAGAATAAGGAAGCTTTTTGATTTGTTTAAAATATATTACATTTATTTAGGCTGTTTAAAGAAAAATTGAGAATGGAATATGAAAGCAATGTTTAAAGAACTAGAAGATATTAATAATAAGCCTAAAGTTTTTGAATTTTATACTACTCAAGATTTATGGAATGATGAATATACCTCAAAGCAGATGATGAAATTTCATCTTAACCAAGATGTTGATGCGGCTTCTCGCAATCATAGTTTTATTGATAAGTCTGTTGCTTGGATTATAGATGAATTTAAAATAAGTAACCAAAGTAGTATTGCCGATTTTGGTTGTGGTCCAGGTTTATATACATCTCGGTTGGCAAAAACGGGGGCAGCGGTTACAGGAATCGATTTTTCTAGGAATTCTTTACAATATGCTAGAGATGTTGCCCAAAAGAATAATATTAATATTAATTACGTTAATCAAAATTATTTAGACTTTAAAACCAAAGATAAATTTGACTTAATAATAATGATTATGTGTGATTTTTGTGTTCTAAGTCCTAACCAAAGAAAACAAATTCTAACAAAATTTTATAATTTGCTAAAGTCAGGAGGAGCTGTTTTGCTGGATGTTTATTCTCTTTGTGCTTTTGCAAGAAGAGAAGAGCAGAGCATTTATGAGATCAATTTACTAAATGGTTTTTGGTCCCCTAATAAGTATTATGGCTTTTTGAATGTCTTTAAATATGAACAGGAAAAAGTTATTTTAGATAAATATACTATTGTTGAAGAAGGCAAGATAAAAAATATTTATAACTGGCTTCAATATTTTGATTTTAATGGTTTAAAGCGTGAGTTTGAAAGTTACGGTTTCGAAGTTACGGCTAAATATGGGGACGTTGCAGGTTCATCATTTGTTGAAAATGCTGAAGAGTTTGCTATTGTTGCCCTTAAATAAAAATATTTATCAAAAATCAAAAAGCTTCCTTAAAGAATAAGGAAGCTTTTTGATTTGTTTAGAATATATTACATTTTACTCAACGATAAGAACTTCATTAAGTTTAGTCGCTTCGATAATGTTTTTAACCTTATTTTTAGCTCCCTTTATAATCAAATTCATATTGTTCTTCTGGGCGGTGTCGTTAAGAATTAAAAACATTCCAAGACCAGCTGAATCTACGAAGTCAACACTAGCAAGATTAACAATACATTCTTTTGTTTTGTTATCATTGATAAAAGAAGTTGCTTCAAAAAAGTCATCATGATCACGATAAGTAATTTGTCCTGAGATTACGACTTCTCCACTATAACCTGTGCGATTAACTTTATATTCCATGATTTGTTTTACCTTTCAAAAATTAAACTTTCATTAGTTCTGCTTTTTCTCGCAGATGAGCGATAAATCTGTCAACGTCTATTTGAAGTTTATCAGAAGAATCCGCAAGTCCTTGAGCGGCAGATAAAAGCTCTGCGGAAGCATTGCCAGCTCTTTTCGCTGCTTCGTTAACGGTTACAACATTTTGTGAAACTTCGTTAGTTCCAGCCGCAGCTTCTTGAGTGTTTCTTGAAATTTCCTGTGTTGCAGCACCTTGTTCTTCAACGGCGGCGGCAATAGCTGAGGTTATTTCATTAATACTTCCAATGGTTTCGGTGATAGTTTTAATAGATTCGACTGATTGTTCTGTAGATTGCTGTACTTCATTAATTTGAGTTACAATCTCATCGGTAGCTTTTGCGGTTTGATTGGCAAGAGATTTAACTTCACCAGCAACAACAGCAAAACCTTTACCAGCATCGCCAGCTCTGGCAGCTTCAATGGTAGCGTTAAGAGCAAGCAAATTGGTTTGATTGGCAATATCGGTAATTATACCTACAACATCACCAATTTTGTTAACGGCAGATGTCAGGCCGCCAACCATTTCATTTGCTTTTTTGGCTTCATGAACAGCATTTGCTGAAATTTCTGTAGCGTGAGAAACTTGAGCGCTAATTTCAGAAATGGAGGAAGAAAGCTCTTCAGTAGCAGATGCGACGGTTGAAACATTAGAAGAAGCTTCTTCGGTTGCCGCAGCAACGGTCGCCATTCTTGAAACGAGGTCATTAGAAATTTCGCCAAATTCTTCAGCGGTGTTTTTCATTTGAACAGCTGATGCTGATACCGTGTTTACAATACCTTTAATAGATGCTTCAAAGTTATCAGCAATATCAAGGAATGCAAGTCTTTGTTTTTCGGCATTTTCTTTCTCAATTTCTTTCTGTCTGTTTTCCATTTCTTTGGTTTTTATGGCATTTTCTTTAAATATTTCCATGGTCGCAGCCATTTGACCAATTTCGTCATGATGCTCGGTTGCTGGAATTTGAACTTGAAGGTTCCCATCAGCAAGCTCTTCCATAGCATTGGTCATAGCTTTGATTGGAGGCACAATGCTTAATGATATTGTATATGCCGCAATTATTGCTAAAATGATAGCTATGATAACTTGAATTATAAGCTTTTGAATTTCTGAAGCTATACTTTGGGCACTTTCCTCAGATAGTTCAAGCGTTCTGTTAATATATTCATTAGCTAAAACATTCGAAATATTAGCAATTTCGAGTCCTGATGCTGCCATTTTTTGAAGAATCTCAAAAGATTCTTTAGATAAATTATATTGAGTCGTAAAGGCTTCATTATATTTTTCAACATAATCAGCTAGCGTTTTTAAATTTTTAATAATGGTGCTCTTTACTGTCGTTTGGCTGTTTTGCATTAAGTTAATAACTGTTGCCAAATTGTTTTTATAAACTTCAACATTTTTGAAAACAGCTTCGGCATCTTTGTCTTCATAGCGACCTTGATAACGCAACATCGCAACTCGTGCCATACTAAAGTGGTTTTGTCCCTCACTAATTATTGCAATAATTTTGCTGCTTTCATTCTGATTAATTAAATTAACTGTTTCATCTAGGAGATTAGAACTATCTCTTCCTAAAACATCGGTTCCATTTTTAATAGTTTCTTCTCGTTGATTGCGAGATTCAATTAAAATTTTAAAGTATTCTTGATAACCAGAAAAATATTCTTGTGCTTTTTCAATTTTTTTCCGTCTCTCTGGACTTCTTATGTTTTCTAAAGTTTTTGTAAAATCAGCATTAATAGCGACAATTAAATCAGTAACTCTTTTTTTTGCAGTTTCTAAACCTTGATTCCAAATATAAAGAACGTTGAGCCTCATTTCTGTTATATTACGGTCAATGGTTATAATGTTTTGAGCGTTGTTAGAAACTGTTGCAAATTCTTTAAAGTTCTTATCAATGTTCTTCATTCCCAGCATAGCTTGGTAAGACATAAAGGCCAAAAGAATCACAACAATCCCAAAGCCACTATAAACTCTGGTTCCGACCTTAAATTTCGATAGTTTTTGAATTATACTCATTTTTAATCCCCCTTTTTTTTACGTAAATAAGATGTTATATGAAAAGTAAGGTTTTCGTAAATATGGCTAGTAGTTTTAAACAAAAGTAAACCTTAAGTTTTATTGACTTGTTTTAACTATCTGAATGTTAGGGATATTTTTTTATGTTGAAGTCTTTCTTTAATGTTGTCATGGAAGTTTGGCAACAAGGTTTTTTAGGAATAGATATTGGTCGTATTGTTGTATCTATAATAATATTTTCATTGTTTTTTGCGCTTAGAAACAAAATAACCAATACTATTTTGTTTCATTCTGAAAGGGTTGTCAGAAAGATAGGTTCGGAAACGGCAGCGAAAATACTTGAAACCTTAAGAGCTCCTCTTCGTATGATACCTGTTATTTTAGGAACTTTTTTTGCGATAGATTATTTAAATCTTGATGATAACGGACTCAAAATTATTGCTGATAGAACAGTTAGAACTCTTATTTCTTGTAATATCTTTTGGGCATTTTATGTATCGATAGCCCCAATTACCAAAATTTTTGATCCTTTAAAGAAGATTGTTACAGCAGAAGCGGTTGAATGGCTTATTAAAACAATTAAGTTTCTTGTAATCTTTTTTAATGTGGCAACAGTCTTGGAAATATGGGGTATTAATGTTGGGGCTTTAATTGCAGGTATAGGTCTTTTTGGTATAGCAGGTGCGCTTGGTGCTCAGGATTTAGTTAAGAATTTAATATCAGGTATTTTAATTATTGCAGAAAAAAGGTTTCGCATTGGAGATTGGATTTTGGTTGATGGTGTTGTTGAGGGGACAGTTGAACAAATAGGTTTTCGCTCTACGTTAGTTAGAAGATTCGACAAAGCTCCAGTTTTTGTTCCTAATGCTAGTTTAGCAGACACAGCTGTTACTAATTTTAGTGAAATGACATATCGCAGAATATTTTTTCATATAGGGTTAGTTTATAGCACAAAAATTGAGCAGTTACAGAACGTTAGAGATAGAATCGAAGACTATATAACTAAAAATTCAGACTTTGTTCCATCTAAAGATGCTCCATTGTTTGTCAGAATTGATCGTTTTAATGATTCTTCAATCGATATAATGCTTTACTGTTTTACTAAAACCAAAATTTGGGGAGATTGGCTTAAAATAAAGGAAGACTTAGCGTTAGAGATTAAAAAGATTGTAGAAGAAGAGAAAACATCTTTTGCTTTTCCAAGCCAGTCTGTTTATTTGGAAAATTTGCCAATCTTAGGAGAAAGACCTGAAATTTTTGTTCCACCAGCTAAAAAAAATAAATAATTCAAAATATTTTAAGTTAAAGGTATTTTGATACAAAAAAACAGCGGTCAGAGACCGCTGTTTCTTTTTTTGAAGATGGAACAAATTATTCTTTTCATACTTGTTAGAATAATTTAAGCACGCTCTGAGCTGACTGTGAAGCCAGTGAAAGCGAGTTTGTACCAAGCTCCTGCCTGGTTTGAAGTGCAAGCATATTTGCTGCTTCTTCGTTCATATCGGCGATTGTCAATTTGTCTGCGCCGGCTGTTAAAGTATCGATTAAACCTTCTGAGAAATCTTCTCTCGTTTGAACAACTGTTAAGTTGTTACCAAAAACAGAAGCTTGAGATCTAAGAGTTTCAAGAGCACGCTCAACTTGTTCAAGCTGTTTTTGAATATCTTCATTAGTCTTCCACTTGTTTTCAGTTTCAGAAATTCCGAGTCCAACCGCATCAAGAGTTACACCTTTAATTTCAAGCTTACTTGTACGATTTGCGTTGAATATAACAGTTAAATCATCACCGTTAAGAAGGTTAACACCTTTATAACCCGTATCTTCGATTAACTCACTCATTTGCTGACGTAATAAGTCAAACTGTTCTGCATATTCGGCTCTAGCATTAGCGCCGGTTGTATCATTGGTTTCCACACCAAGAACTAAGGCAGACTCGCCGCCATTTACGTCAAAGATAGATAAATCGTTTCCGAGGTTATCGGTTATAACAAGTTTTTTATCAACGATAGATGCTGTGATATCAAGATTGGCAGCTGTAGCTGCAGCATTGATAGAATCAACCAAATCTTCAGCGGTTGTTACTTCTTGAGGTATTGTTATTTCAAAATTATAAGTATCATATCCTAAAGTTGCTGCTAAGGTACTAGTGTTATTGGCAACGTTGACACCAGCTGTAGCGTCAGCGTTTGTTCCAAGTAAATCTGTAAGTGCCGTCTTTGAGGCCGCTCCTGAGCCGACAATAGCTAAGTCGTTTTTAATGTCGGTTCCACTTTGAGATATGGATAATTTGCCATTAGTTGTGATTGATGCTGTAATATTATGAGCAGTATCTGAGATGGTTGAAACCAAATCGCCAACCGTCATAGCACCAGAAATGGTTGCCGTGTATGTATCTGACATCAAGCCAAGACCAGAAACGATATTGCCGCCATTGTTGGTACCGCCGGTTATAACAATGGATTCTCCGCTGTCAGTTGTAATACTTAAATATACATCTCCTGCGCTTTCCGTAACAGAAGCAGTAATTCCAGCAATAGAATTAAAAGCACTTGCAATATTGTCTAAAGTGATGCCTGTAGCGGTAGTTGCACTAGAGTTGGCAACGATTTCGATTGAAGCCGAAACGCCGCCTAACATATAGTTAATAGTTGCGCCACTGCCTGCATTTAAGGTCGTTACACCGTCAAGTGAATTGAATGTTGTGTCCGCGGTTGCATCTTGAATAGTTTTTGCTATTTGATCGCTTCTTTCACCATTGCGGATAAAGAAAGTGTAAGCTGTACCATTAGCTATAGAACCGCCAGTTATATCACTTAAAACGGTGCTGCCGCCGCTAGTTGGGCTTAAGTCAGCTAAACCTGTAACTTCACCAGCATAGTTGCTGTCTCTAACAGTGATAAGAGAGTTATCGTTAGATTTTAAAACAAGATTTCCGTCTTCGTCAATGCTTGCCGTAACGTCAATGGTTTCGTTGCTGTTAATAGCAGACATAAAATCACCAACTGTAGCTGTGGCTGGGTCGACATCAAGTTTTATGGTCGCCATTTTATCGCCATTATCGCCATCTTTGGTATAGATTTCAAATTGGTAAGCGTTAAGATCAGTTGTTAAATCTTCGCTTAAAGAAGAAAGCAAAGTGTTTTCTGTTACAGCTCTGTTCATAACACTTTTAACTTCGGCTGAATCTTCCTTAGAAGAAATTACAAAAGTATCACCAGCTTCAATGCCTGTGATTTCTTTTATGTCATCATAGCCGTCTATTTTTAAAGTTCCACTAATTGTGCTATCGACAATAGATGAATCTAGAGCGGTTGTTGTAAGTGACTTCGCTTGTTCTGCTAAATCGGTTAGAGCTTCAATACCTTGGTCTGCAGCTTTAAGAGTCTGGACACCTTGTCCCATTGAATCCATAAGCGATTCAAGGTCGTTTGCTCTGTTATTAAGAGACGCCGCTGTAAAATAGTTATCAGGATTATCTAATGCTGAGTTTACTTTTTTACCTGTAGCTAAGCGTTCTTGGGTAATATCGAAGAGATCATTAGTCTGCTGGAGACTTAATAGATTAGATCTCATACTTTCAGTTAAAGAGATTCTTGTTGACATTTTTCTGTTCCACTTCAAAAAAATTGTTCTTCAAACAAAAGACTCACGTCTTTATCTTCATAATTCCAGTATGTCTTATCTGTATTAATAAAAAGTAAAAAAGGTTAATTTTTTTGGAAACACTCTAAAAAGAAAGAAATGTTAATCTAACAAATTGATTATTAAAGATTTTTTGTGGGGATGTTTTTTGCTGGAGACGGGATAAAAATACTAAAAAAAATTTTTTTTAGACAATAGTAAATTTAAGATTTTAGTTTTTCTTATTAATTTTAAGCTGGAAAAAAAGAAAAGTTGAAAACAAAAATATGCTCTAAGCTCTCAACATGAATAAGTATTTTTATTTAAAGTTTTTGGTTGAATTTTTTATATTAAATTAAAAATTTTAAATATGATTATAAAAATATTACTCGATGGTTAAGCAATATGTTTTGATTATAAATTTTAAGAGAGCAGTAAAATAAAAGATTATGCTGTTATTGAACAAAAAAAGAGGAGCAGAAAATTAATTCTGCTCCCTTTTTGATAACTGATATTAAAAGGTTTAAGCCTTTTAAATATCTTAGCTTGATTAGAATAAGCTGAGAACGCTCTGTGATGACTGTGAAGCCAATGACAAAGAATTCGTACCTAATTGCTGTCTGGTTTGAAGAGCAAGCATGTTAGCTGCTTCTTCGTTCATATCAGCCAAGGTCAACTTATCTGCACCTGCCGTTAACGTGTCAATCATACCTTGAGTAAAGTCTTCACGGGTTTGCACAACCGCTAAGTTATTACCGAAAGTTGAAGCTTGTGAACGTAAGGTTTCTAAAGCTGCTTCTACTTGTTCAAGCTGAGCATTGATGTCGTCATTGGTCTTCCAGCTGTTCTCTGTTGCTTGGATTCCAAGACCAGTCGCATCTAATGTTACGCCCTTAATTTCAAGTTTACTGGTACGGGATTCATTAAAGATAACCGTTAAGTCGTCACCTTTAAGAAGGTTTACACCTTTGTAACCTGTATCTTGAACGAGTTCGTTCATTTGAGTACGTAAGTCATCAAACTGCTGAGCATATTCAGCACGAGCATTGGTACCTGTGGTATCATTTTTAGCAATACCAAGAACATCTGCAGTCTCGCCGCCATTTACGTCAAAGATTGATAAGTCGTTTCCGAGGTTATCGGTAATAACAAGTTTTTTATCAACGATTGAAGCGGTAATGTCGAGGTTTGCTGCGGTTGCTGCGGTATTAATAGCAGTAACAAGTTCATCTGCGGTTTGAGCTGCTGTTGGCATAGTGATTTCAATATTGTAATCATCATAACCAAAAGTGCTTGCCATCGTAGACGTGCCTTTGCTTTCGTCAACACCAGCTGTTGCACCAGCGGTATCGCCAAACAAGGCATCAACTGCGGCTTTACCACCAGCTGCGCCACCAACGATAGTTAAGTCTTTTTCAACGCCGTCTTGTGAAACAACAAGTTTACCATTGGTAGAAATGCTTGCGGTTACGCCATTAGCTGTATTAGTAAGAGCTGTTGCTAAAGAACCTGCTGTCATTCCACCTGTAATGGTTGCTGAGAAGACGTCGTCTTTTAAGCCAAGACCTGCAATAATACTTGCACCATTGGTAGTGCCACCAGTTATAACTACAGAATCACCATTGGTGTCGGTAATGCTTAAGAATACATCACTTCCTGTTTGGGTAACAGTTGCGGTAATACCGGCAACACTATTAAATGCAGAAGCAATATTCTGAAGGGTGATACCTGATGCTGTAGTTGCAGCAGAAGTGCCAACTATATCGAGTGTTGCAGAAGTGCCGCCCAACATATAGTTGATAGTTGCAGTAGCCCCAGCCAAAGCCGTAACACCACTTAAAGAGTTGAATGTTGTACCTGCGGTTGCATCTGCAATTGTAGATGTTACGACAGCATTATCTTCAGCGTTACGTACATATACGGTATAACTTGAACCAGCAGCAACGGTACCATCGGTGCTGTCATCAAGGGTGCCAGTTGAAAGGTCAACGGTTCCTTGAGCTCTACCTGCATAGTCAGCATCTCTGATAGTTACAATAGAGTTATCGTCAGAAGATAAAACTAAGTTACCTTCATCATCGAGGGCAGCTGTAACATCAACAGATGTGCTGTTGTTGATGGCGTCCATTAAGTCGCCAACTGTTGCTGTTGCTAAGTCTTTATCAATGCTGATAACGGCTGATTTGTCGCCATTATCTCCGCCTCTGGTAACGATTTCAAACTGATAAGAGTTTGGATCGGTTCCAAGGCTGTCACTTAATGTTGAAAGTAATGTGTCTTTAGAAACTGCACGATTCATATTACTTTCGACTTTTTCACCGTCTTCTTTTGAAGAAATAACAAACTTATCACCAGCGGTGATGCCTGTAACTTCTTTAATATCGGTGTAGTCTTCAATCTTTAAAGTACCGCTTACTTTGCTATCAATAATAGAAGCATCAAGAGCGGTTGTTGTTAAGGATTGAGCTTGTTCAACTAAAGATGTTAAAGTTTCAATACCTTGGTCAGCAGCCTTAAGGGTTTGAACACCTTGACCCATTGAGTCCATAAGAGAGTCTAAATCGTTAGCTCTGTTATTAAGTGATGCTGCGGTAAAGTAACTGTTTGGATTATCAAGAGCTGAGTTAACCTTGTTACCTGTTGATAAACGTTCTTGAACACTGTTGAATAACTCCTGAGTGTATTGCAAACTCTGAAGGTTAGATCTCATACTCGCTGTTAGGGAAATTCCACCTGACATTTTTCTTCTCCATTTCTATGGGTTAAATTCTAAAATAATGGCTCGTTTTTCTAAGCCATTTAAGAAACATAGCACAATATTAGCTACAAGACAAGCTAAAAATATCTTTCGGTGATGTAAATAATGCATTGATATATAATAATATTTTTTTAAAAAAACTATAAAATTTTATGCTTTTCATAATTTAAATAAAGAAAACAATAATCTAAATTATATGTCACAATAAAAGTAAATTAAGATTCATTACCAATTTTTTTGTTTAATATTCATCTTTTTTTTACTTTTTTAAATTTTTTAAAAATATATCAAGCTGAGGCTTTATATAATCTGACACTAGCTGAGAGTAGGTTGATTCTGCTGGCTTTTGGAATGTAAACCTTGATTTAGAGTATAAAGGCGTATTAGAAAACGTTGGGACTTGATTGTTAACGTATGCCGTTACGCTCCACGTTGGGATTCCTAGGCCATTAGCAATAGAATCGACAGCTGTTTGGGCAGAAATCACAAGATCGAGATTTGACATCAGAGATGCGACTCTATCAATTTCGTTTTTTTGATTTATGCCTTCCGGGTTGTAGATTGTGACGCCGTATTTGTCTTTTATGAGGTCAAGTTCTTCCTGACAATCATCATATTGTAAGTTAACAAAGTCGACGTTATCATTTTTAAATAGTTCGGCATAGTCTTCAATTGTTCCATAAAGCACACTTCTATATGATTTAAGAAGTCCACTTCGCCAACATATTCCAACTTTTGGTTTTGAACTGATACTTTCTAACTTTTCTTTCCAGTTTTGTTTTTCAACTTCGTCTGGAATTAGGTAAGGCTCGTAGTTATTAAGTCGGTTAAATTTTTTATAATGAATATAGCGGATACTGGCTGCTGGACAATGAATATCAAAGTCTCTTCGATAAATGTCCTTAGATAGGTCTAAAGGCTGAGCCATAACAGCAGCTTCAGGAAAAGAGCGTTTAAATAATGAAACAAGACGTGGTTCTACTTCAAGAATACAAGCCTTGGCAGCTTTAATAGCTTCGTTATAATAAACCGCAAAATAGATTTCGTCTCCAATACCTTGTTCACGCCAAACAAGAAGCTTTTTGTCAGAGATATCTTCGCCATTCCATTGGGGGACTCCAAATGTTCGATAAGGTTGTCTTGCTTTAGTTCCTAGTCCTGCTTCATAATATTTAAGACCTTCTGCCATAGAATCTTCATAATAAATAAGCTTCGTTGCCATATTCCATTGAGCTTTTATATCAGCAGAATTTTGGTTGTGAGCTTGTTTTAACAAGGCTTTGCCTTTATCAATATTACCAGAATAAAAATAAGGTGTTGCCAGATTAACTAAGGTTTCGTAATGATTAGGATTAAGTTCTAAGCACTTTGTAAGCAATGCTTGGACATCATCAATCCTTCCAGCCTCAGTTAAAATAGCGGAAACATCATGGTAATACTTGCAGTCTTTAGCTCCAGAATTGATAATTTTGGTTATATAAGGTCCTAGTTCTTCAAAACGTCCTTTTTCAGCATATAAGACGGCTATTTCTGATATTGCTGTAATATTGTCAGGGTAATTTTTAAGGACTCGCTTTAGATAATCTTCTTGTTTTTCAAAGTCTCGCTCTTCTTTTGCTATACTGGCATAAAGAAGAAGGCTTTCTGGCTGGTCTTTGCTGTAACTGAGAATAACATCTAAAATAATTTTGGCATCTTTAAATTCATTGCCATTTTTAAGAACTGAAGCTTTTTGATAAAGCTGGCTTATAGTGTTTGGCTTATCTAATTCCAGCCGTTTTCTATTAGCGGTAATAATAAAACCTCTAAAACGCGGATCTTCTTCAATTTTTTTAGCTAGAACGGTTGTAACAAAATTTTTGGAAGGCTTTGATGTGTGGCTAAGCAATATCGTAACGTTTTCAGGGTAAAGTTGTTTAAGCTTAGCTAAATCATCATTTGATAAATTACTCTTTTTGATAATCAAAGTTTCAACACCAAGAGCTGCTGCAAATTCTGCTATAGGATTATCTGTTGTAATTATTAAATCTAAGTTGGTTAAAATTGAACTGCATTCTTCCAAATCGTCCATAATATTTATATCTAGTTTATGGATATCTTTTAAATCGTTTTTTGACAGGTTTATAAAAGTTAAACCTTCAATTTTTAGCAGGTCTTCTAAATTGTCATAATTAAACCTAGTGAAGTTATCACAATCTTCATAATAAATGCCGATTTTGGGCTGCTTATTTATTTTTGTGAAATTCTTTTTCCAGTAATAAGCCTTTTTTGACGACGGCTTTATAAATTTATTTCTAAATGAGATGCTTTTTTCTTTTTGATAAAAAATATTTATAAGATTGTCGGCATTAATTTTTACATCAGCTTTAATATTTGAGGCTTCATAGGACGTAACAAACTCAGCTTTTGTAAAATTTAGTTCAAACACAGAAAGAAGCTCAGGTGAGCATTCAATAATGCATTTTTTTGAACTCCTGATAACAAAATTATAAAAATTAGAAGCTTTTATCTCATCACCTAAATTAAAGGATTTTGAAACATAGATTGTTTGATTGGAAATGTCTTCTCCCTGCCACAAGGGTAAATCTATATTATCATCGTCAAAGAAGACAGTTTCGCTGAAATAGTTATCGTTTTCACTTGCTAAGAAATTTATTCTTGCAGCTAAGCGGCTTAGCTTATGTCCTGATTTGTTTTTTGATGTGAAATTTTGGTAAATGGTTTGGGCAGCGCCAGCTTTTCCAAATAAAAGAAGGATTTCTATATAAGAAATTACTACATCTTCATTATCAGGTGATTTTTGATAACAATCTTTGGCGATATTAAATGCTGCGGTCCATTTTTCTTCAGCTAAGTTTTTTTCAATGTCATCTAAAAGATAAGAACTAGAAGCTTCTTGGACACTATCGCGGTTTGTTTCATCTTTTAATGCCGATTTTTCTTCGTTTTCTTGATTGTCTTCTGGCAAAATCTCAGCAAGATATTTTAAATAAGGTTTTATATCTTTTTTACTATTATTGACGGTGATGCTTTGAAGATATTGTTTTGCTTGAATATAGTCTTTTTTATAGAAAGCTATTTTTCCAAGAAATGAAGTTGCCTCAATAAAATTAGGAAAATTTTCTAGAAAAGCTTTTAATAAATATTCGGCATCATCAATATTTAATAGAGACGCTTCGTTATGAATGTTCTTATAAATATCAAGAGTCGTGAGTTTGTTATTTAGAAGTAGTTTTTTTGCTTTTTCTTCAAGTTCTTTAGCTGGCAAAGGCTCAATTATAGGCGTTTTTTTATTTTCAAAACCAGCCGCTAATTTTTTCTGAAAAGCAGGAAACAGACGTTCTTTTATTACACTTTCCCAAGTTTCGTTTTGGTGTTTTATGAAGCGCTTAACATTAGGTAAGTCTAAGGGAAGGCGCTCTTTATTATCATTATCATCATATCCAATTTCAAGGAGCCAAGTTTCGATTCCTAAACTAGAAGATAATAATGACGAGCCACTTCTTATTGATATTACTAAGTCAAAATTTGTTAATAATGATAAGGCTTCGTCAAAAGGATCGTCTAAGTCGTTTTTAGATGCAGTGATAGTTTTAATTTTTATGCCGTATTTTGCTTCTAAAAGAGCGGTTTCGGCAAAACTGTCATCTTGTTGTAAATTAATAAAAAAGACATCATCTTTTATATCGGCAAAAGACGCAAAATCTAAAATATCAATAACGCCGCTTTGATAAAGATTGCTGCTATTGGCATTTCTCCAGCAAATACCGATTTTAGGTTTTTCTTGGTCTGCTTTTTTAAGAGATATCTCCCAATCTTTGGCTTTAATCAGGTTGGGAAGCATATAACTTTTAGGAAAATCAATTTTCTGCTTTTTATTAAACATGATTTTATTTAGAGATCCAAAAGGACATTGATAGTCAATGCCTGTTAACTCTGATGCATCACTAATAATTTCTGCTTTTTTGAAAGAGCGTTTAAAAACACGATGTAAAAGCTCATCAGATTCAATAAATACCTTCTTAGCAGATGCGGTTATTTCTGGGATATTTCCAGAAAATAATACCGTTTCATCTATTCCTTGTTCGTTCAAGATTACAATGGTTTTTCCAGCTAAATCTTCACCATTCCAAACTTTTACATTATGAATAAACTTAGGGTTTCTAAATTTTGTGTTTAACCCCTGTTCGTATAATTCAAAACCTCGTGCTAAGTCTTGTCCGTTTTGAAGCAAATGCCTAGATAAAAACCAAGCAGCTTCGTCTTTTAGCTCGCCATTTGATGATGCCAAATTTTCTAGTATTTTTACTGCTTTTTCATTTTCTCCAACAGCTTCGTAACATTTTGCTAAAGTAATTTCGAGTGCTTTTTTTTGTTGGTTAGATGCTATAAGGTTATTAATAATAGCGATGGCTTCGTGATTTTTTCCCATATATGCTAAATCTGAAGCATAATCATTTAAAATAGAAGGATTGTTCTTTTCAATTTTTAAGAGGTTTTCATAGACGCTAATAACTTTGTTCCAAAGCATCATATTTTTAGCAACAAAAATAAGGTCTCTCTGAGCTTTTAAGAAATAAGGGTTTATGGCTACGGTTTTTTCAAGATACTTTAAAGCTTGGTCGTGCTCTCCTTTTAACCAGCAGGTACAGCCTATTTTATGAAGACCAATATAGTTATTAGGTTCATATCGAATAATGTCAAAAAAGCAATTATATGCATTCTTAAAATCACCCTTATCAAAAAAATCGCTGCCTCTTTTTAAAAGACTTGTAACAATAGGGTTTTCTTTTTTTTCTTCAAATTCAATATTGGTAGCTAGATTTAGCACTAAAGAAGTTTTTTTTGTTTCAACCGTATTATCATTTGGAGTTTCATTTGTTTTAGTATCTAAAATCTTCTGTCTATGTATTCTTCTAACCATATTAAAACCTAAAAAATTTTTTAAAAGAAACGATTAAAGTATATTTATTAATATAGTAAAAGCTCAAAAAGATAAATAATTATAATAACAAACACAAAAAATAACCATAAAATCAAATTGTAATATAAGATTTTATGGTTATTAGTTTAGCTTGTCGTCGAGCTTATTTTGAAAAAAACTTTTTATCAAACCACTGCATAAATTTTGCTTGAAGCATCAAAGCGCATGGCGTAACAATCAAAGTTAAAATCGTTGCGAAAGCGAGACCGTTAACTACAGCTGTAGATAATTGAACCCACCATTGCATAGACGGAGCTCCAATTGAGAGATTTCGGTTCACAAAATCAATGTTGAGGGCAATCATCATTGGAATAAGTCCAAGTATTGTTGTTGTCGTTGTTAACAAAACAGGTCTTAACCTCTGAGCTCCAGTTCTAACGATAGCCTCTTTAGGGTCAGAATATTGTTTTTTCAACAAGTCATAAGTATCAATAAGAATAATATTATTGTTAACCACTATACCTGCGAGCGAAATGACGCCTATGCCCGTCATAATGACGCCAAACGGCTGCTGGAATATAACAAGACCTAGGAGTACGCCAATAGTTGATAGAATAACAGCGGTTAAAATTAAGAACGTTGAATAAAAACTGTTAAATTGTGTTACCAAAATAATTGCCATAATAAACAACGCTATACCAAAGGCTTTGCTTAAGAAAGCTTGTGACTCTTTTTGGTCTTCATCTTCACCTTTAAACTTAAACGTAACATTTTCATTAAGTGGGTTTTTCTGTAAATATTGTCCTAATTCAACAACTTTATCATTTGCCAAAACGCCTTTTGCTACATCAGATTTAACTGTAATGACACGTTTTGAGTCGGTACGATATATGTTACTAACCATAGGCTCAGGTGTTAGGGTTACAAAACTTGAAATCGGAACTATGCCTGAGGAGGTTGCAACTTTAAGACGGTTGATTTGGGAAATTGAGCGATATTCTTCAGGATATCTTGCAACAATGTCAATTTCATCATCAGAATCATCTGGTCGGTATGAAGAGAACTTGATGCCGTTAGTAATGAGCTGGACCATATCGCCAACGGAACTTACATCAACGCTAAATTTGGCGGCTTGAGTTCTATCAACATTAATATTCCATTGAATACCAGGAAGAGGAAGTGTGTCTTCAATATCAACGAACCCTCCTAGTTCCTCCATAGCTTTTTCAATATGGTTTGCTGCTTCAGGTAATAATGTTGGATCTTTTGAAGATAGTTCAACACTAATAGGTTTACCTTGGCGAGGACCTTCTTCTTGTTCTCGAACTTCAATATAATATCCAGCAACATCCTTAGTTTTTTCTCTAATTTCTTCAATAACTACCGCCGCAGGTCGTCTTTCGTCCCATTCTTTGAATTCAAGGTTTACAACACCAATAACATCTTCGGCAGCATCATTTCCTGAATAGCCAGAACGAGCATAAACAGCTTTGAAATCGTCCATTCCTAATACAAATTTCTCAACATCTTTAACAAAGGCATCTTTTTCTTCTACCGAAAGATTTCCTCTAGCGTGAACTCTTATCAAAGCCTGACTTGGTTCGATATTGGGGAAAAATTCAAGACCTCTGCCGTACATTCCGTATATTACTGGAGCGACAAAAAGCATTATTAATGCGGCAATAATTATTTTTCCAGGGTTGTCTAAAGCTTTAGATAATATTCGAGCGTATTTTCCTGTAAAACCGTGTATTTTAGTGATGTCTCCGTGCTCACTGTTTTCTAAGTCCTCGGTTACTTCTTTGTCTTGTTCTACAGGTTTTCCTATAAGTCCGCCAAGTGTTGGGACAAATATGATAGCCATTACTAGAGATGCCAGCAATGTTGCAATTAATGTTATTGGGAGATATTTCATAAATTCGCCAACGATACCTGTCCAAAAAATCAGAGGAGCAAAAGCAGCAAGTGTTGTAGCTGTTGAGGCTATCACTGGCCAAGCCATACGTTTGGCGGCATCAGAATATGCGGTTTCTCTGTTTTTTCCTTCGTTCATTTCTCTATCAGCATATTCGGTGACAACAATAGCGCCATCAACCAGCATACCTACAGCTAAAATTAATGCGAATAAAACAACCATATTAATGGTATAACCCATAATGTATATTGCTAGAATAGCCATTAAAAAAGAGCCGGGAATAGAAATTCCAACGAGAAGACCCGTTCTAACACCTAGAGCCGCAATAACAACAATCATAACAAGAATAATTGCTGAAATAACACTGTTTTGAAGATCATTAAGCATATCTTTAATGTCTTTTGATTGGTCTTGGTTGTAAGTGACGTTTATTCCTTCAGGCCAGTATTTTCGTTCTCTTTCAACAATTTCCTTAACTTTCTCAACGGTATTAATAACGTTTTCACCTGTCCTTTTCGAAACTTCAAGAGCAACAGATGGTTTGCCGCCAACTCTGGCGTATCCTGTGGCATCTTTGAAAGCTCTGCGTCCTGTTGCAATATCAGATAGACGAACGACAGCGTCGCCATTAACTTTAACAGGTAGATCCATAATATCTTGAATTTCTTTTAAAAGACCTGGAACTTTAATGGCAAAACGTCCTTTGCCCGTGTCTAATGAACCCGCCGCAACTAGAGTGTTAGAGCGGATTAAAAATGAAGAGAGCTCTGAGGCTGATATGCCGTAGCTTTCAACCATTGCAGGGTCAATAATTATTTCTACTTGCTCGTCTCTATCGCCGGCAATATCGGCTTCAAGAACTTCAGGCAGTCCCTCTAATTCGTCTTGCAGGGAACGAGCGATTTTTATCAGGGAACGTTCAGGAACATCTCCCGTTAGGGTAACTACAATAATTGGGAACAAGCTAAAGTTTAATTCATCAACTGTTGGTTCATCTGTTTCGGACGGCAAGTCTGGTTTGGCAGTATCAACCTTTTCTCTAACATCAGTCAAGGCTTTGTCTGAATCAAAGCCGGCATTAAATTCAAGAACAACTTGAGCGCCGCCCTCATAAGCAGTAGCCGTCATTTCTTTAACGCCTTCAACTGCTCTGAGTTCTTGTTCCATAGGTTTAATAAGTAGGCGTTCCGAATCTTCAGGGGAAATACCTCTATATGTCATACCTACAATAATGTAAGGAATGTTGACATCAGGAGATGATTCTTTTGGAATATCGATAAATGATATTAAGCCAGAAATCAGAATTAAAAAGAACGTCATTAAGACCGTTCTTTTACGGGCAAAAGCTTCGTTTATTATTGAATTCATATTATTTTACCAGTTAGCTATTAGTTTCATCTTCATTAATAGCGATGACTTTAGTGTTTTCTTTAACAAAATCTCCGCCGGCAACGACTAGTCTTATATGGTCAGGCAAACCGCTAATCCACATACCATCGTAATCGTGTTTTACAATATTAACGGTATGAAATTGAATAACATCGTTATCATCAACGGTTTTAATCCCAACTTCGCCTCTATCATTTAAACCAAGAATAGCGGGAGAAATTTTGTAAGCTTTGACTGGAGCTAATGAAAACTTAACTTCTGTTGTCATACCCTCAGCAACAAAACCGTCTTTGTTGGGAGATTTCATTTCAACGGTGTAAGTTCTTGTGGTTTCATTTGCTATTTTAGAGACAAAGGTAATCTCACCTTCTAAAACTGTTCCATCAATTAGGGTTGCGGTAATTGGCAGTCCTTCAGCAATAGCCGAAAAGCTATTTTCTGGAATTTCAGCAGTTATTTTTATAGGATCTAAGTCAACAATTGTAGCAATTTCGGTTCCAACACTTACGTAGTCTCCAACTTCAACATATCTTTTATCAAGATAGCCATCAAAAGGAGCTTTAATGCTGGTTCTTTGTAAATCAAGCTCGGCGGACTTAAGAGAAGCTTTAGCAGAATTCAATTGTGATAAAGCCTCAGCTAGTCTAATTTGTGAATTAAATCCCTTTTGAGAAAGATTTTTAGCGGCTGTATATTCTAACTGGCGTTGTTGAACTAGAGCTTTAGCCTCATCAAATTTTACAGGGCGGTCATCAGATGATATTTTTATTAAAGTATCATTTGAAGTTATGCGCTCGCCTTCTTGTTTTACAATCTGTGATATTGTTCCAGATGTTTCGGCTTTAATTGTAACTTTTTTATCAGCGTTAGTTTTGCCTTTGATAACAAGTTCAGCATTAACAAATTGAGACTTTAAATCGGCAACCTTGACTCGATATAGTGAGACTTCTTCTGCAGGCTCACCTATAGCGCCATTTGATTTAAAGACCACCCCAGACGTAATCCAGAGTACACTAAAAATAAAAATTAAAATTGCAGTTTTGTGAGAACCTTTTAGCTTAATATTTCTACGCATTTTAAACCTCTTCTAGAGTTTTAGTTTTCAGCTCATTGATTAAATCGTTTTTATTTTCTTTAATGTACTCTACTATTGTAGCGTTAATTTTTTCGCCCAGACCTTTAACAAATCGTTTTCCTGCGCTGTTTTCAAATATGCCGCAATCTTTAATCTTTTGTAGTTTTTTACTAATATTACTTACAAAAATATCAAGAATCACATCAACATGCTCAGCAGTTAAAAATTCTGCAAAAAACAAAATAAAAAGAATTTCTGATTTATGTTTATCTTCTACAGGTACTTTTATAAGGGATTTTGTGAAAAATTCCACACCTTTTTTAGTTATAGTATAGACTTTTTTATCTGGTTTGTTTTCTTGGGTAGTGGGGGTGCATAAAACTCTCCCCTCTTTTAACAAAGAATTAAGAGCAGGGTAAATTGAGCCATAACCAATATGATGGAAAGAACTCATTGGTCCTTTTTCGCAAAATTGTTTGATTTCATAGCCAGAGGCCTCTCCAGCCATTAAAACTCCAAGACAAAGAGTTTTTGCATCCATTGTATTTTTCCTTAACATTATTTCAAACCGATATATCAAAATGATATATTATAAAATGATATACTACAACAAAATTTGTTATTTTTTTTACAATACTATTTGACCTTGCTAGTCTAAGATATAAACTACTATTCAATATAAATTTTATGGGAGGCGACTTTGACAGATTCTTCATTAAGAAAAACACCCTTATACGAACTTCATAAAAAGCTTGGCGCAAAAATGGTGTCTTTTGCTGGGTATGCAATGCCTTTGCAGTATACTAAAGGCATTATTCATGAGCATAATCATTGCCGTACTAGAGCAGCATTATTTGATGTTTCTCACATGGGGCAGGTGAAGATAACGGGTGAAAATCTGCCTGAAGTTTTGGAAGCAATCGTTCCATCGCCTGTTAAAGAACTAAAAGTTGGAAAACAAAGATATTCTATTCTAATGAATGAAAAAGGCGGAATTCTTGACGACTTAATGATTAGCAATTATGGCGATTATTTCATATTCATAGTAAATGCTGCTTGTAAAGAAAACGATTTTGCTATTTTGAGAATAGAGCTTGATGGCAAAGCAATGGTTGAAATGTTGGAAGACCGAGCTCTTCTTGCTCTTCAAGGATTGGAAGCGGGCAAAGTAATGACTCGTATAGCTCCAGATGTTGCGTCAATGAAATTTATGGACGTTAGAGCCGTTAATATTAGTGGATTTGAATGCCTAGTTTCACGTTCAGGATACACAGGTGAAGACGGCTTTGAAATATCAGTAAGAAATGATCAAGCTGTTGCTTTGGCTGAACTTCTTTTGAATCAGCCTGAAGTTGAACCTGCGGGGTTAGGTGCCAGAGACACATTAAGACTCGAAGCTGGACTTTGTCTTTATGGTTCAGACATTAATGAAATTACAACTCCTCTTGAAGCTGGAATTGACTGGGTATTTGGTAAAAGGCGTAAAGAAGAAGGCAATTTCATAGGTTTTCCAGTTATTGAAAAACAAACAAGAGATGGCATTAAACAAAAATTGGTTGGTTTAAAGCCTCTTTCTAAGATTCCTGCTAGAGCGCATACCAAAATTTTGAATAAAGAAGGCGAAGTTATTGGTGAAGTAACTTCTGGAGGTTTTAGCCCTGTTTTGCAAGAACCTATTGCGATGGGTTATGTTAAAGTTAATTACAGTGAGCCTGAAACTGAGCTTATGTTAGATATTAGAGGAAATAATGTCAGTGCTAAAATTGTGCCGCTGCCGTTTGTTCCTCATCGTTATATGAAATAATCTTTAAGGAGAATTTGATGACAGAAATAAAATATACTAAATCTCACGAATGGATAAAGTTGGAAGGTGACAGGGCAACTGTTGGCATTACAGATTATGCTCAATCTCAATTGGGAGATGTGGTTTTTGTAAGTTTGCCCGAGGCTGGAAAAAACTTTAAGGCTAGTGATGAGGTTGCTGTTGTTGAATCTGTGAAAACCGCTAGTGAAATATACAGCCCTGTATCGGGCGAAATTGCAGAAGTTAATTCTCTTTTAGAAGATGCTCCTGAAAAGATTAATTCTGATGCTATGGGTGATGGCTGGATTTATAAAATTAAATTAACTAATCAGGGAGAACTTTCTGCTCTTCTTGATGAAGTACAATATAACGAATTCCTAAAAGAATTACATTAAATGCGCTATTTACCTCTTTCAGAGAAAGATCGCGAGGAGATGCTTGCCAAAATAGGGGCGTCTTCTATTGACGATCTTTTTAAAGATGTGCCTAAAGCTGCTCTAGTTAAAGATAATACCCATACCGCAATAGACCTTCCTTTTGGTCTTAGTGAAATCGAGGTTTCTAAAGAACTATCTAAGATGGCGGCTAAAAATTTATGTTTATGTAAAGCCTCTTCATTTTTAGGGGCTGGAGCATATCATCATCATACTCCCGCAGCTTTGGATTATCTTATTCAAAGAGGAGAATTTTTAACTGCGTATACGCCATATCAGCCAGAAGTAAGCCAAGGCACGCTTCAGGTTCTTTATGAATTTCAAACCCAAGTTGCTGCTATCACAGGTATGGAAATTGCAAATGCGTCAATGTATGACGGGGCTACAGCCTGCGCTGAAGCTATTGCGATGGCTTGCCGCATTACCAAAAAGACGAAGGCAGTCGTTTCGGGAAATCTTCATCCTCATTATATTGAAACCTCAACAACTTTCGTAAAACATATTGGTATTTCTTTTGATATTGGCAAACCGTTTGAAACCAAAGTTGATTTATTATCAAAAATAAAGGCAGATACGGCTTGCGTTGTTGTTGCATATCCTGACTTTTTGGGAAGTCTAGAAGATTATACCGATGTGGCAGCAAAATGCCACGAAGTTGGGGCTTTGTTAATCGGAGTATTTACCGAACCTTTAGCTTTTGGATATATCAAAACGCTTGGTTCTATGGGAGCTGATGTCGTGGTCGGTGAAGGACTGTCATTATGTGCAGGGCTTAGCTTTGGAGCGCCTGGAGTTGGTCTTTTTGCCACACTTAAAAAGTATATGCGTCATATTCCTGGCCGTATTGTCGGACAAACCAAAGATGCCGATGGCAAAAGAGGTTTTGTGCTAACACTGGCAACCAGAGAACAGCATATAAGAAGAGAAAAAGCAACGTCTAACATCTGCTCGAACTCAGGTCTTATGGCTACAGCCTTTTCTATTCATATGACAATGCTTGGTGAAAAAGGTTATTATGAGCTGGCTAAACTTAACCATAAGCTGACATCATACTTAGTAAGCAAATTAAAAAGTCTTGCTAATTTAAAAGTTCTTAACAAAAGCTTTTTCAATGAAATTGCGGTTGAGCTTTCTAAACCAGCAGAGGAAGCTGTTGCTAATCTTTTGGATAAAGACATCTTTGCGGGTGTTCCTCTTTCAAGATTTTATAAAGAAGAATCTTTAGAAAATGTTTTGTTAATTGCTGTTACAGAAATGAACAGCGAAGAAGAAATTGATAATTTTGTAAGCAAGCTTGAAAGACTTTAAAAAATGACAGAAAATATAACGGCTAACAATGGTCTTACTATTGAAGAACCTTTAATCTTTGAGCAAGGTGATAAGAGTAAAACGGCAATAGATATTAAAAGTTTTCCAGATGTTAAAGACTGCTGTGATAGTTTTTTAAGAAAAGATGAATTAGGCTTATCGGGACTTTCTGAGCCAGAAGTCATTCGTCATTATACAAGATTGTCGCAGAAAAATTATGGTATAGACACAGGGTTTTATCCTCTTGGTTCTTGTACAATGAAGTATAACCCTAGGGTTAACGAAAAAATGGCAAGGCTTTGCGGATTTGCAGATGTTCATCCATTTCAACCTGAGATTACAGTTCAAGGAGCTTTAGAGGCTATTTATGAGCTTGGCAACTGGCTTAAAGAGTTAACGGGAATGGCTGAAGTTGCGATGACACCTGCCGCAGGCGCTCACGGTGAGCTTTGTGGTATGATGGCAATTAAGGCATATCACGATTATAAAAAGGACGAAAACCGCAAAATTGTTTTAGTTCCAGATTCTGCTCATGGCACCAATCCTGCAACAGCGGCTCTTTGTGGATATGCTGTAGAAAATATCAAGTCTTTAGCTAATGGTAAACTAGACGTTAGTTTAATTAAGGAGAGACTTGCTGGTTCCAAGGGCAAAGATGTTGCGGCATTGATGCTTACAAATCCTAATACCTGCGGTTTGTTTGAAAATAATATTATTGAAATATCAAAAGCAATTCACGATGCCGGAGCTTTGTTTTATTTAGATGGAGCCAATTTTAATGCTGTAATGGGCAGAGTTAAGATTGCTGATTTAGGCGCCGATGCTATGCACATCAATCTTCATAAAACGTTTTCTACACCTCATGGTGGTGGTGGTCCTGGTTCAGGTCCCACGGTTTTTTCTGAAAAACTAGCGCCATTTGCACCACTTCCCAAAGTTATTAAAAGCGGTGAGCATTATCATTTGATTGAAGATGATGAAACTAATCGTTCTTTTGGTCGTATGCGTTCTTTCCACGGTCAATTTGGTGTGATTGTTAGAGCTTTGTCTTATGTCAAAACAATGGGGATTGATGGTTTGAAGCAGGCATCTGGTGATGCTGTATTAAATGCTAATTATATTCTTCATAGCTTAAAAGATGTTTTCTCCGCTTTTGTTAAAGACGGGTATTGTATGCACGAAGCTTTATTTGATGATGAAAGCTTGAAAGATACAGGGGTAACAACGCTTGATATTGCCAAAGCTCTTCTCGATGAAGGCTATCACCCGATGACAATGTATTTTCCTTTGGTTGTCCACGGAGCAATGCTTATTGAACCGACAGAAACTGAAAGCAAAAAAACGCTTGATGAATTTATTGATGTTATGAAAAAGCTTCATCAAAAAGCAAAAGATGGTGATGCCGAATTCTTTAAACAGGCACCAAGAAAAACACCAAGAAGACGTCTAGATGAAACCTTGGCAGCAAGAAGTCCAGAACTGACCTTTTGTCCTTGTTTAGAAGCTGAATAAGGTTTTGTTTTAGCTTATAATTCAAAAGCTCTTGTTTTCTTAGCAAGAGCTTTTTTATATTTCATAATTTAGTGTCTTAAATTCACTTAAAATAGAATGCTAACATTTCTTTTCCTTTTAAAAGAAAGAGACCTTAATCACATACAATATTGCTAAGTGCAGCGGATAATACATATATTTAAATAGTTTTATTAGCCGCTTTTTTTTATCTGATAATGGTCTTGTAATTTTTAAAAATGAAAATTTTTCTTGATAGAAAATTACAGGTAAAGCAAAAATAGCAAAAACTTGAATCTGATAAGGGAAAGCATAAGAAAGATGATACGTTATTACGTAGTAGTGCGTTAATATTATAAAAGCCACATCAAGAATGTTCATAACAATAAAGAGCGCAAGCTTTCTCTCTCTTAATAGATAAAACATTAGAACAAGAGCAACGCCATAAGCTCCAGAGTCAAACGCACAAAACTGAGCAATCGCAGCAATCGCTGCAACGCTTATATATCTAACTATTTTAGGAATATTTAGGTTTAAGATTTTTATACAGAATAGTCCTGCAAGCAGTGTAAAACAGATGTTTAATTGCGTATCTTCAAGGTATAGATAGAAAGGAACTTGAGAAATTAAGGACAGATACCAAAGGCGCAAAGCATAATTACTAAAACTTCTTGTTCTCCTAAAACCTTCGGCAATGCCATAGGCAAAAATCGGAAAACAAATACGTCCAAATATTTTTAGGATAATAAAAGGATACAGGGTATATAAATGTCCTACAGTCATAGATATCAGTGCTAGCGTAAACAATTTTATATCTCCTTAAATTTTCTGGATTATTTTCATCATTGTTTCTGGAATGGGAGCCTCAACTTTTATAATATCTTTTTTAGGATATAGTAAAAATTCGATAGCTCTTGAGTGAAGTTGAATATGCTCAACATCAAATCCTGATACTGGTTTGCCATAAAACATATCACCTAATAACGGACAGCCATTTTCGGCAAGATGTACTCGTATTTGATGGGTTCTTCCTGTTTGCGGATAACATTCAGCATAAGATATTTTACCATTGCTAGCGATAACCTTATATTTGGTTACAGCTCGTTGACCATCAGGACTAGCAATTATTTTCCACCCTTCTGACTTAGAATTTTTCTTCTTTAATGGCAAATCAATTATGCCTTCGTCTTGAGGCATAACTCCAGCAACAAGAGCGATATAAGTTTTATGAACATTACCACTTGAAAAAAGCTGTCCCATTTTCTTTAGTCCCTTATGGTTTCGACCTAAAACTAAACAGCCGCTAGTGTCTCTATCAAGTCTATGAGCCAGAGCAGGGGGATTTCTTAACCCGAATTGCAGAAAGTGAAAATATTTTTCAAGATTATCTCCGCCATAAGAACCAGCGTGAACAGGAATTCCTGAGGGCTTATTAATAATTAGGATTAAGCCGTCACGATATAAAATTCTTTCTTGAATTTCATCTTCAGTCATTATTTTCTTCTTTTCATAAATTATTTATCGCATCATAATACGTCAAAAAATGATGAGGCAACAAATGAATTTTATAAAAAAGACTAAAATTGGAATTATAAGCTTAGGCTGTCCTAAAGCTCTAGTTGATTCAGAGCGGATAATGACTAGGCTTTATGGCTTGGGATATGAATTTTCAATGTCTTATGAAGACGCTGATTTGGTTATTGTAAACACCTGTGGTTTTCTTGACAGCGCTAAAAAAGAGTCTTTAGCTACAATAGCTGAAGCTATTGCTGAAAATGGCAAAGTTATTGTTACTGGGTGCCTTGGGATTTATCCAGAGTTGGTTAAAGAGCAAAATCCTAAAGTCTTAGCAATCACAGGGCCTCATCAATATGATGAGGTTGTTAATGCTGTTCTAGAACATACAGGAAGGACAAAAAAAGGGCTTTGCTGCGATATTCCAGCCGAAGGTCTGCATTTAACGCCGCCGCATTATGCCTATTTAAAAATATCAGAAGGGTGCGATAACAACTGTTCTTATTGTGTTATTCCCAAAATTAGAGGCAGTCTTAAAAGCCGCCGTATTGACGATGTTTTTCAAGAGGCTAAAAACCTTGTCGCTTCTGGAGTTAAGGAACTTATTGTTGTATCTCAAGACACAGGAGCCTACGGACGTGATATTAATTATCAGACCGCAGAGATTGACGGCAAAGAATATAAAACTGATGTTTTTGCTTTATGCGAGGTTCTTGGCTCGCTTAATGTCTGGGTTAGATTACATTATATCTACCCCTATCCTTATATCGATAAGATTATTCCATATATGGCATCTGGTAAAATTCTGCCCTATCTCGATATTCCTTTTCAACATGCAAGTCCTAAAGTTTTGAAGCAAATGCGCCGCCCAGGTATTCAAGATAAAATGCTTGAAAGTATCGCTAAATGGCGCCAAATTTGTCCGGAATTAACAATTCGTTCAACTTTTATTGTGGGATTTCCTGAAGAAACTGAAGAAGATTTTGAAATGCTGCTCGCTTGGTTAAAAGAAGCGCAGTTAGACAGAGTTGGATGTTTTGCTTTTGAAGCAGTAGATGATGTTGATGCGAGCAAAATGCTCAATCAAATTCCTGAAAAAGTAAAACAGGCAAGAGTTAAAAAATTTATGAAACTTCAAGAACGCATCAGCAAAGCCAAATTAAAATCTAAACTTGGTACTATTATTGATGTCATTGTTGATAGTGTTGATGAAGATGGTGCTGTTGCAAGATCTTTTGGTGATTCTCCAGAAATCGATGGTTATGTTTTTGTTGATGATGGACAGGAACTAAGCGCTGGCGATATTGTTAAAGTGAAAATAGAAGATTATTCAGAACACGACTTGTTTGGTAATCTTGTTATATAATGGTTATTATGGCAGTTTAACTTGTTGATACTATTGATAAAGAATGGTTTACACAAAGTTTTTTAAAGTTAAAAATAATAACTAAAACAATTTTTTTAATGTTATATGTAAAGATCTTTTACCATTAAAAGGCAAGGGTTAACATCATCCCAAAGCTCAACAATATCCATTAGACTAATAAAACCGCAGTGTTTATAGAATTCTCTAGTTTTCTGATAAAAAACATCAGGATTTTTGGAAGATAAGGTTTTCACTGTTAAATATCTTTTCTGATGTTCTTTTGCAAATTCTGAGGCCTTATTTATCAAGGCATATCCTATTTTTTGCTTATGATATTCTGGTTTTACGCCGATTACTTTTATCTCAATACTTTCTATGTCTGGAGCCTTAAAATCAATTAGGCACATCATACCAACAGCTTCATTCTTTTCGTTAAAAGCTGCAAAGAAAGGTAAAGGCTTTACTTCTTCTTGGTATTTAATAATAGTTTCTTCAAGATAAAACCAGTCAGGAAGAGAATGCATGATACTGGTAACAATTAAGGATTTTTCTTCAGGAATTGAAACTTCTATAATCTTAAATGACATAAAAAACCTGCTTTATATAATTATTTTACTTAAGTATTATAGAAGTATAAAATTTAATACAAAGTAAAAAAAAGGAGAATATGACGATGGGATGGCTAGATGATGCTCAAAAGAAAATTAAGGAAATAGAAAATCAAGACAGGGAAAAAGATGCATCTGAAATTATGGTTATAAATAATGAAAGAGACAGAGAAAGCCTTAAAAAAGAACTTAGAAATCTCTATGAAAATGCAACAATTAACGAAATTGAGAGAGCAATAGATTATGGTTTAGAAAAGTTAGGCAATAGCTGTAATAAAAAAGAATTTTTAAAGACAGTTAGGATAAAACTTGAAGATTAAAATATTCTCTTTAGTGGAAATAGTTTGAATTATGAATTTTGATAATATAGCCAATAAAATCATACCAAGATAATAAGCTTAAATATTTTATCGAGCAAAATAAAAGCCCCAAAATATCTTAAATTATCAAGGGGCTTTTTTCGTTTTCTTATAAAGCTATAAATTACCGAGCAGGAGCTTCTCCATCGCTG
>JBFXJJ010000014.1:0-67333 GCA_050175015.1 Alphaproteobacteria bacterium
TAAATTAAATGCGGCAAGAATTAAATTAATAATAAAAGCGTTTCTAATATTTATTAATACCCAGCCAATTAATTCATTGTCAGGGAGAGAAAAGTTTGATGCCAGTTTCAAAAGTACGACAGCACTAAAGGCAAGGAAAATATTAACCAAAGGTCCTGCGGCAGCAACGATTGCCATTGATGTTTTCGGTTTTTTTAAACGCAGCAGCGAAACAGGCACGGGTTTTGCCCAGCCATAGATAAACGGAGAATTAACAATTACAAGAAATAAAGGCAGAATAATTGTACCTAAAGGGTCGATATGCTTTAAGGGGTTAAATGAAAGCCTGCCTTGTTTGAGAGCGGTATCATCTCCTAAGCGCAATGCGGCATAACCGTGAGCTAATTCATGCAGAATAACAGCTGTTATAACAGGCAGAATCCAAGTTGAGGCAGTGATAAGTTTATAAATATTCATAGTACCAAATAAAGTAATTATGCTATCAAGGCATTAAGTTGGCTTAAGGCTTCGTCCTTAGATAGCGTTGTTTTTCTTAAATCAGCCATAATTTGAGCAGATTTATCAAGGCGTTCTAATGATTTTGGTGTTAATTTCGGCAAAACTGAAGCTACGGCTTTCATTTCTTCCATTTTGCCATTGCAGTGTAAAACTGCATCACACCCTGCATTTAAGCTTTTTATCGTACGGTCTTCATAACTTCCGCCCAAAGCCTTCATAGATAAATCATCACTGAGTAAAAAACCATCAAACCCAATATATTCACGAATTATATTCTTGATTATATAGGAAGAGGTTGTTACAGGATTATTGGCATCAAGCTTAGAAAAAACAATATGAGCGGTCATTGCCCAAGGCGTGGAATTTAGCTCTTTAAAAGGGATAAAATCCGTTTTTTCTAAAGTCTCAATATCGGTATCGACGAGGGGAAGATTTTCGTGAGAATCTACTGCCGCTCTGCCGTGTCCAGGGATATGTTTCATTATAGGAAAAACGCCATTTTCTAGTAAAGCTTCAATGACGGCTTTGCCTAAAACGGTATTGACTTGCGGGTCTTTAGAAAAAGCTCTGTTGCCGATAACATCGTGAGCATTTTCTACAGGAACATCTAAAACAGGAAGGCAATCAACATTAATTCCAAGTTCTTGCAGTTCTAATGCAATTAGCATTGTATTAAGCTTTACCGCTTTGATTGCCGTTGCGGTATCTTTTTTGATAAGAAGTTCACCAAAAATTTGAGCCGCTGGAGCTTCTCTCCATATAGGAGAGCGTAAACGCTGCACTCTGCCGCCTTCTTGGTCGATTAGTACAGGGGCATCATTTCTGCCAACGGTTTGACGCAAATCTGCAACCAGTTTTTTTACTTGTTCTTTATTTTCAATGTTGCGAGCAAAAAGAATAAATCCTAAAGGGTTAAGTTCTTTGAAAAAGACGTCTTCTTCTTTAGTTAATTCTTTGCCCGAAACACCAAAAATTCCTGCTTTTATATTATTATTTAACAACAAAACACCCTTGCTTTTTCTCTTTTAATTGTGAACAAAGATTTTCAGCTGCTGTTCTGTCTTTATAGCCGCCGATTTTTAAACGATAAAAAATACCCTTAGCGCCCAAGTCAGCTTCTTCAACATTAAAAGCAATTCCGCTTAGAATTTCAGGATATTTTTTTGATATGTTTTCCCATTCTTTAAGAGCGGCATTTTTGTCTTTAACCGATAAAAGTTGAACTTTCCAAGCGCCTGTCTCTAAAGATGCAACGTTTTTAACGGTTTCAGTTTTAGCTGCAACATTTTCTGTTTTGGGTGTTACTGCGGTTACTTCAGCAGGTTGGGTGACGTTGGCAACAATGGTTTCTGTTGTTTTAACTGCAGCTAGTTCTTTTTCTGGAGGAAGAGCGGGATTCTTAATGTTTTCCGTTACAGTTTTTACACCTTCAGGAACTTCAATAGGCTTAATTTCTGTTGTGGGCATAGTTTCTGCTATAGCGGAGCTTTCTGATTTTGCTTCTTCCGAATCAGTTTTAACTTCTTCAATAAGTTTGCCTACCGCATCATCTTCTATTTTTTCGGTTTCAAAGCTGGTTTCTTTGTCATCAAAAATATATTCTTTTTCATCATTATTAACGACGTTGATTTCTGGGTTCATTGGTTCTTCTGGAGGAGGCAGAATATTTTCAACAACAGGCTCATCTTCGCCCGCTTCAATGCGTCCATAAATTTGGCGGTCAACATTTTGAATTTCCATACCACCTGGTTCAGATGGGCGTACTTTTATGGGGGCAGTACTGCTTTTTATTAATGGAATTTCCGTTTTTTCAGACTTGTTAAGTTTTGGTGCAATAATATTCCAAGCAACAAAGACAGAAGCGGCAACGCCAAAAACAATTCCAAACCATACAGCTAGTGATACTGATTGATTTTTAGGGTTTTTAGGAAGCTCTTTTTCTAAAATTTTAGGAATAAGATCTTCTTTTTCTTCATTTGGATTGCTTCCAAATTCATCATGGTTATCTAAATTATTATAATCTGACATATTATTACATCTCCTCTACTGGGGTTACCCCGAAAATTTCTAAACCAGATGCTATCACGGTTGCTATAGCATTAACAAGGACAAGTCTTGCTTTTGATGTTTCTACATCATCAGGATAAAGAAAACGTAAATGAGTTTCATCTCTTCCTTTATTCCATAAACTATGAAAAGCACCAGCCAAATCGCCAAGATAGTAAGCAATGCGGTGTGGTTCCGCTGCTTCGGCTGCGCTTTCAACAATCTTTGGCCACGTTGCCATAAGTTTTATTAATGATAATTCAGACTCATCTTTTAAAATAGATAAATCAGCATCTTCTAAATTAATGTTGCCAAACATTTCTTTGGCGTGGCGGATAACTGACTGGCACCTAGCATGGGCATACTGAACATAAAACACAGGGTTGTCTTTTGATTGTTCTTTAACTTTTTCTAAATCAAAATCAAGTCCGACATCATTTTTACGAGTAAGCATAATAAATCTGATAACGTCTTTTCCTACGGCATCGATAATATCACGCAGGGTTACAAAAGTTCCTGCTCTTTTCGACATTTTTATCGGTTCGCCATTTTCCATTAAATTAACCATACTTACAAGCTTAACATCGAGTTTAGCTTTGCCGCCTGTTACTGCTTTAATAGCCGACTGCATACGTTTAACATAGCCGCCGTGATCCGCTCCCCAAACATTAATCATATAATTAAAACCACGGTTAAACTTATCAAGATGATAAGCTATATCTGAGGCAAAATAAGTAAAGCTGCCATCAGCTTTCTGTAAGGGACGGTCAACATCATCACCAAAATCCTTAGCTCTGAAAAGGAGCTGTTCTCTGGGTTCCCAGTCGTCAGGAAGTTTGCCTTTAGGTGGTTCCAGAACTCCACGATAAATAAGGTCTTTGCTTTGAAGATATTCAATAACCTTTTTTACGCCGCCGCTGTCAACCATCTCTTTTTCTGAGAAAAAGACATCGTGCTTAATTCCTAGAGCTTTGAGGTCATCTTTAATAAGGTCAAGCATTTCAGAAACAGCAAATTTCCTAAATTCTGAAAGCCAGTCTGTTTCGGGAAGATTTTCCCATTTTTTGCCGTCTCTCTCTGCTATTTTTTGACCTGCTGGGACAAGATAGTCTCCAGGATAAAGTCCTTCAGGAATTTCTCCAATATCATAACCAAGAGCTTCTTTATAGCGCAGGAAAAGCGAGCGGGCTAAAACATCGACCTGACCACCTGCATCATTAACGTAATATTCTCTTGTTACATAATAACCAGCTTTTTCCATAAGAGATGCTAAGACATCACCATAAACAGCGCCTCTAGCGTGTCCGCCGTGCATAGGCCCCGTTGGGTTGACCGAAACATATTCAACGTTGATTTTTTGACCATTGCCAATATCGACTTTGCCAAATTTGGTTCCTTGCTTTAAGATATATTTTAAACGGTTATACCAAAAACTGTCAGAAAGTCTGATGTTTATAAAGCCTGCACCTGCAATTTCAATTTCGGTAAAATTAGGATTACTTTTGAGCTTTTCAATAATAAGTTCGGCAAGATCTCGAGGCTTCATTCCTGCTGATTTTGCTAAAACCATTGCCGCATTAGTGGCAACATCTCCGTGTTTAATATCACGAGGAGGCTCGGCGGCAATATTGCCTAAGTCTAAATCGGAAGGAATTTTTCCTTCTTTTTGAATTTCGTTAATAATAGTTATTAAATTGTTTTTAATATCATTAAAAAAGTTCATATCATACGCCCTTTTAAATTAGAGTCTTTAAATCAAATAATTTGCTGTATTCTTCAATAGCAAAAGCATCAGTCATTCTTGCTAAATAATCACAGACAACTTCAGCATTAACATTGTTTTCATTTTTACGGGTTCTTTTCTGCCATTCCTGAGGGAGAAGTCTTGGTTCACTTAGGAATAAATTAAAAAGATCTTTTAAAGCTTTTTTTGCTTTGTTTGTCATACGCATTACTTTGTAATGGCGATACATATGAGGAAATAAGAAGTTTTTCAGCTCTTTATCATTTTTTTGCATATTTTCAGAAAAAGATACTACGGGAGATTTTAAGTTTCTTACTTCTTCAGAAGATTTGGGACTTCCTAAATCTTTATAGCGGGCAAAGGTCTCAGATATTAAGTCCTTAATCATAACTTTGATTAGATTGCGAGAGGTTTCGTGAATCAATACTTTGTCTTCAATATCGGTATATTGTTTTTGCAGAGAATTAATAACTTCGCCAACAAGAGGGACTTCTTTAAGTTCTTTTATTGTAAAAAGACCTGCCATAAAACCATCATCAATATCGTGATTGTTGTAGGCAATATCGTCTGCAACCGCAGCTAGTTGAGCTTCCGCTGAAGGAAGAGTATCAAGTTTTAGATTATGTTTTTGGTTATATTCTTTTATAAACCAAAAAAGATTGCTGTCATCACCGTCTATAACCAAGGGTCCATTATGCTTAACCAGCCCTTCTAAGGTTTCCCAAGTAAGATTAAGACCATCAAAGGTCGCATATCTTTTTTCAAGCTTGGTTACAATTTTCAAAGCGTGGGCATTGTGGTCAAATCCGCCGTATGGCTTCATACAATCTTTGAGAACAACTTCTCCAGCATGACCAAAAGGCGGGTGTCCTAAATCGTGAGCAAGGGCAAGAGCCTCGGCTAAATCCTCATTAAGTCCGAAGTTTCGGCTTACTGAGCGGGCGATTTGCGCAACTTCAAGACTGTGAGTAAGCCTAGTCCTAAAGCTTTCGCCTTCGTGGTTTACAAAGACTTGAGTTTTAGACTTCATAAGGCGGAAAGCCGAAGAATGAATAATCCTGTCTCTATCACGTTGGAACACAGTTCTATCTTTAGACTCTTCTTCTTCAAAAAGTCTTCCTAAAGATGCTTCTGGTAAGCTCGCACAATTTGATAAATTTTCTTTTTTCATAAGAAATATTTAACTGTTATCATCTAGTTGTAAAAGATATTTTTTTATTGTTATATCATATAATTTAAGTAAACCTAGAAATTAGAGTATTTTATGAAAAAAATTGCAAGTTTTAATGTTAATTCAATTAACGCCAGAATGCCTGTTTTACAAAAATGGCTGCCAAGCTTTCAACCTGACATTGTTTTGCTTCAAGAAATAAAAACAGAGGAAGATAAATTTCCTTTGCTTGATATTGAAGCCTTGGGTTACAAATCGTATGCTTTTGGACAGAAAGCTTATAACGGCGTTGCAATCTTATCTAAAGAACCTCTTTTGGAAATTAAGCAGGGATTATCGGGAGCAGAAGATGAAGAGGCAAGATATATTGAAGCTAAACTTGATAGTGGTTTAACTGTTGCTTCAGTATATGTTCCAAATGGCAACGGCGAATCGGAAGAAAAATTCAATATAAAGTTAAAATCAAAACTCGAGTTTTTATCGTTATTAAAGGATAGGGCAAAACAACTGTTAGAAAACAATGAAACAGGTTTTGTGATTGGGGGCGATTTTAATGTTATCCCATCAGATATTGATGTTTATAATCCTAAACTTTTTGAAGGTGATGCTTTAACTAATCTTGATGTTAGAAAAAAATATCAAGAAATTATTTATCTTGGTCTAACCGATGCCATCGGGGAGACCCTTTCTCTGCCTGCATATAGTTTTTGGGATTATCAAGGAGGAGCTTGGCAAAAAGACTTTGGGCTTAGAATTGACCATTTGCTGCTATCGCCTCAAGCTGCCGATAAATTGGTTAAGACAGGTATTGATAAAAATCCAAGAGCTATGGAAAAACCATCAGATCATACTCCAGTTTGGTGTGAACTAGATTTTTAAATAAAAGTTATAAAAAACAATATGTTTGTATTTTGTTTAAGCTTAATGTAAATTCAGTGACCAAAAAGAAACATTTTAGGTAAGTATATGGTTAAGCGCAGATCGTTAAAAACATTTGAAATCGGTAAAAAATTTAATAATGCAGATGCCGCAGTCGAAGAGGTTGCGAGAATATATGATTATGCAACATCTAATCTCCGCAGCGCTTTTGAAGATTTTGTAGCAGGAAAAGAGCTCCACCGTAATAGTTTTTATTACCCATTTGCCAGAATAAGGGTTGATAAGGTAGCTAGGATAGATAAACGCTTATCTTATGGCTTTGTTTCTGAAAACGGTGTTTTTGAAACCACGCTTACAAGGCCAGATATTTTTTCTAATTATTACAAAGAGCAGTTTAAGCTTTTAATCGAAAATCATAATATTCCGATTGAAATAGGTGTTAGTTCAAGTCCTATACCTGTTCATTTTGCTTTTCCTGGCGGTATTAGAGTTGACGGCAATCAGTCCTCTGAGCGGATGGCTCAGTTGCCTTATTTTTTTGATATTCCAGACTTGGCGTATTTAGATGACAGTATTGCTAATGGCTTTTTTGAGGTAGATGATTCCAACGTCATTCCTTTGGCGCTTTTTACAGCTCCACGGGTTGATTTTTCTCTGCATCGTCTGCTCCATTATACGGCAACATCACCAAAACATTTTCAAAGTTTTGTGCTTTTTACCAATTACCAGTTTTATATCGATGAATTTATAAAATTCGGTTATGAAATGATGCAGAAAACAGACGATTTGCACGAAGCTGAAAGACGTTCCCGTTTCGAATCTTTTGTCGAACCTGGCGATTATATTACCTATAATCAGAACATTTCATCAAAACAACCAGAAGGGACAAAAAAAAGCCGTGCTCCTCAAATGCCGGCGTACCATCTTAAACGTTCTGACGGCACAGGAATTACGATGGTTAATATTGGCGTTGGTCCTTCTAATGCAAAGAACATTACGGATCATATTGCCGTTTTGAGACCCTATGCTTGGCTTATGTTGGGGCATTGTGCAGGGCTTCGTAATTCTCAGAAATTGGGTGATTATGTTTTGGCTCATGCTTATATCAGAGAAGACCACGTGCTTGATGATGACTTGCCAATGTGGATTCCTATTCCTGCCTTAGCGGAAATACAGCAATCACTTCAAACTTCAGCATCTAGGATAACAGGTCTTACAGGCTATGATTTAAAAAATATTATTAGAACAGGAACGGTTGCAACCGTTGATAACCGAAACTGGGAACTTAAAAATTATACAGAGTTTTTCCGCCGTTTCAGTCAAAGCCGTGCTATCGCTCTTGATATGGAGAGTGCAACGATTGCGGCAAATGGTTTTAGATTCAGAGTGCCTTATGGAACGCTGCTTTGTGTTTCTGATAAGCCGCTTCATGGAGAATTAAAGCTTCCTGGAATGGCAGACCATTTTTATAATCATCAGGTAGAGCAACACCTAAAAATAGGTGTGTGTGCTATGGAAATTTTGAGAGAAGAGGGCGGCGGTAGGCTTCATAGCCGAAAATTACGCAGTTTTGCCGAAGTTGGATTCAGATAATATTTTAGGTTTTTGTTGCCTATCAAGTGGAATACTAGGGAGCTGTGTTTTAGCTTTATCTAAACTGCTGTTTTTTTATAGTTTTTCCATAACGGCACCAAAAAAACCATCAGTTTTATTTTTAAATGGTGTCATATTTAAAAAATAATTTTCTTTGTTAAAAAGATTATTTTGAGTTGCTTGATATAATATCTGGTTAGCGTTAACAAGTTTTAGATTTTTATGACGGCGTAAAAACTCATTTATAATATTTTCATTTTCATCAGCAAGCATAGAACACGTAGCATAAACAAGTCTTCCGCCCGTTTTTAACATCGGAAGCACTTCTTCTAAAATTTCCATTTGCAGGTTGTTCAAAGTCTCTATCCTTTTTTCTTCAATGCGCCATTTTGCATCAGGTGTTCTTCTAAAAGTACCAGTTCCTGAGCATGGAGAGTCTACAAGGACAACATCAAAATAATTTTTAAACCAATCGGGTAAGTCTTCATATTTTTCAAAACTTATCGGGTTAATAATTTTTGCCCCAGCTCTTTTCTGCCTTAAATAAATGTTATTAAGCTTACTCCTAGATATATCGGTGGCTTCTATTTCCCCGTCATTCTTCATAATGGCGGCTAAGGCTAGAGACTTGCCTCCAGCGCCAGCACAAAAATCTAAAACTTTAGCTTGTTTTTGAGGTTGGCATAATAAAGCAATAAGTTGCGAAGCTTCATCTTGAAACTCTGCTAAACCATCGTTGAATCCTGGAATTTCTCCAGTATTTATTCTTTTATCAAGAATTATCCCGAGCGGTGCATTTTGTGATTTCTGATAAGATATTTCGGCTTTATCGAGTTGCGCAATATAATCATCAACACTGGTTTTAATAGTATTTATTCTTAAAACAGGATTAGCTTCATCAAGCAGCGCTTTCATCTCGTCATAATAGGAAGAGCCAAAAACCTTTTGCAATTTTTCATAAAGCCATAAAGGCATCTCTAAAGCTATGTTCTCAGGAAAATTATCGAAATTCAAAGGCTTTTCTAAAAATTGCAATTCTTCATTTTTTAAAGCTTCAGGCGCATATTTAAGCCCAGAAAAAACCGCTGTAATATCTTCAATGCTGTAATTCTCTAAAGCCTTAAGAGCTGTTATCACAATCAATCTGGCATCAGATTTGAAAGTTTTTTCTGGATTAAGATCTGAAGCAAAACAAATTTTTGCTAAGTTACGTATGATTTTCCAAAAAAAATCGTTAATAAAACGTCTGTCTTTAGAACCAATATAACGTCTTGTTTTCAAATAATTATTTAAAATGCCATCAGCTGGTTGCTTGGTATCTAAGAAACTTTCTAAGATTTCAATAACACTTAATATTCTTGCTTGTGGTGTCATTTTTTAAATCCTTGAGCGACAATATAAGTTTCTGGAGATTCTTTTCGGCTGGCATTAGGTTTAGAATGTTTGACTGATTTAAAATTCTGCTTAATTTCATTTAATAGACTGCTTTCTGCTCCGCCTTGAAAAACCTTAGCAACAAAAACGCCGTCTTCATTCAAAATTTGTTTAGCAAAGTCAAAAGCCATTTCCAAAATAGCGATTATTCTTAGATGGTCTGTGCTTTTGTGCCCGATTGTATTAGCAGCCATATCACTCAAAACGACATCAGCTTTCCTGCCCCCAAGCATTTCTATAAGCTTTTCGGGCGCTTTATTATCAGTGAAATCCATTTGAACAAAATCAACGTCAGCCAGAGAATCCATTGGTAGAATATCTATCGCTACGATTTTACCGTGAGGCATAACAATATGAGATGCAACTTGTGACCAACCGCCAGGTGCAGAGCCTAAATCAACAACAACCTTTCCTTTATCCAAAAAATTGAATTTTTCATTCAACTCAAGCAGCTTGAATGCGGCTCTTGACCTGAAGCCCATTTTATGAGCTTTTTCTACATAAGGATCATTAAGCTGTCTTTGGAGCCATCTTGTAGATTTGGGATCTCTTCCTTTCGCGGTTTTTACTTTTTGATGTTGTAATCTTACGTTAGTAGTTTTTGCTTTCATCTTACCGCCCTCGCACAAGTTTCTTTACTGCTCACTCTGTCAGAATTGCGCTGCATCAAATCAAGCAAAACGCCCTCTCTAAGACCTCTGTCAGCAACTGTAATTTCTTCAATCGGCCAGAATTTGCAAATTGCTTCAAAAATAGCACAGCCGGCAAGGGTTAAATCGGCACGAAGCGGTCCAATGCAGGGGTGTGCTATGCGGTCAATCTTAGTCATTTTCTTTATCATTTCTTGAACTTTATGAATCTCTTGAATTCTCAAATTCATACCATCTACAGCTTGTCTGTTATATCTTGGCAATTCAAGATGAATAGCGCCTATTGTTGTGATTGTGCCTGATGTTCCAATAATTTGCACCTTACTGCTTTCAATAAGCTTAGTTATCTGATGTTTTTTTTCAAATTCGGTTAGAATTGATTTTGTTTTATTCCAAACCGCTTGATAGGCATTTTTATCTAAATCAACCCCTGTAAAGGCTTCAGAAACAGTTACAACGCCAAAAGGAAGAGATACCGCTCCCTCTATTTCAGTTTTTCCCTTAGGGTTAACTTTTGCCCAAGATATTTCTGTTGAGCCTCCGCCAATGTCAAAAACTAAGGTATGGAAAATATTGCGGTTAAGCAGAGGAACACAGCCCGTAACGGCTAGACGAGATTCTTCTTCGGCTGAGATAACTTCGAAAGTGAGTCCAGTTTCTTTATAAACTAAATTTAAAAAATCGTTAGTGTTTTTTGCTCTGCGGCAAGCCTCGGTTGCAACATATCTTGCTTGTGAAATAGGTCTTTTAGACATTTTATTAGCACATATTTTCAAAGCTTTAATTGTTCTAGCCATAGCATCATCAGAGAGCTTTTCTGTCTCGATAATGCTTTCTCCAAGCCTTGTAACTCTAGCAAAAGATTCAACAACCTGAAAACTGTGAGGCGTTGGTTGAGCTATCAACATTCTGCAATTGTTGGTTCCCAAGTCAATTGTGGCAAAAGTTCCCCTTTTTCTTGCCATAGTTCTTTTGGAGATATAATTTTTTTTGTTTTCATCAACTTCCAAAGGATCAGGCACAAGTTTTTTCTCTGGCGCTTCGTTATAAATCTTTGACCAATTTATAGCCTTTGCTGTGTTTTTATTGATGTAATTTTTACTTGGCATTTTTGTTTTTACTTACAATTATAAAGTTGATTAAATTTATCAATAAAGGCTTTTTCTGAAACTTTGGGAGACCAAGGAACTAATGTGGCATTTTCTTTAAGCGGAGTTGCAATTCCAAAAAGAGGGTCAGCTTCTTTTTTTGAAAATCCTGCAATTAAAACCGCTTCAGCATAGGCGCTGGCTCTATCCGCATCTTTTATGGCGTGATGAAGCTCAAGCGGCAGAATTGCTGGAAGCCCGAAACGAATATGAATTGCAGCTTCTAATCTTTTTTCCATATTACGATAATCATCATTAACCATAGCAGCTTTTGCTGGACCGCATAAATCACCACCAAGATAACCTTCGGGAGCATCGTGGCACAAACTTGCAAGAAGCCATTCTCTGGCAGATAGATTAGATTTCTCAATGTCGTCCTGATATGCTCCAGCTTCATTAATCTTCCATTCAAGAATATCAGTAACCAGAACAGAATGCTGTGCCACAGAAAAACCATAGTCGGTTGCAGTCATTCCTGCCCAACGGCTAATTCGGCTCAACGATAATGCTATATCTGAAATTTCGACATCTACAGGAGACGGATCTAATAAGTCTAGCCTGCGCCCTGATGGACATCTAATCCAAGCCCGAGACAAACCTTGATTCTTTTTAGTTTCATAAGGTTTTTTATTTTTAGGGACCGATTCAAAAATGTCAACAAGACGCATATTCTTTTAATCCTTTATTTGATTGATTCATTTATAGCAATGTTGCTTAAAGGATTCAAATAAAAGACTTCAAAAAAGATAACTATTTGATAAGAATGTTCAGCTTGCTTGATAAAGCTCAGATCTTACCTTTTGTCTTAAGACATCTAAAGATACCAAACCTTGGTTCGCTTCATCAAAATGCCAGAAAGTCCAGCCATTGCAAGCAGGGAGCCCCTGAACAGCGGCTCCAACCTTATGAATTGAGCCTTCAATCTTATCACAAACAAGAGTACCGTCGGCTCTGACTTTAGCGGCATATTTCCTATTGTGATTGTATAAAACGGCTCCAGGATTGAGAAGTCCTCTTTCAACGACGGTTCCAAACGGAACTCTGGGTTCAACCTTTTTAGCTGTAATATCAAGAGCTTCCAGATCTATAGTTTCGGTAATAGCGTCTATTCTTTTTTGAGCTTGTTTTATGTAAGTTTCGTCTCGTTCAATGCCTATGAATTTTCTTCCCAACTTTTTAGCAACGGCACCTGTTGTTCCTGTGCCGAAAAATGGATCCAAGATAACGTCATCTGGGTTTGTTGATGACAATAAGACTCTGTAAAGTAAAGATTCTGGTTTTTGAGTTGGGTGAACTTTAGTTCCTTCATCATTTTTCAGTCGTTCAGAGCCATTACATATCGGAAGTGTCCAATCACTTCTCATTTGGAGACCTTCATTAAAAGCTTTCATCGCTTCATAATTGAATGTATATTTTGCTTTTTCTGATTTTGAACACCAAATTAACGTTTCGTGAGCATTCGTGAAACGGGTTCCTTTAAAATTAGGCATAGGATTGGATTTATTCCAAATTATGTCGTTTAAAATCCAGAAACCAAGATTTTGTAAAACAGCCCCAACTCTAAAGATGTTATGATAAGAACCGATAACCCAAAGACTTCCATCATCTTTCAAAACTCTGCGGGCAGCTTTCAGCCAATCAATAGTAAATCTATCATAAGCAGCAAAACTGGAAAATTTATCCCAATCGTCATCAACGGCATCAACTTTAGTGTTATCAGGACGAACTAAATCACCGCCAAGCTGTAAGTTATATGGAGGATCAGCAAAAACCAAATCGACAGACTTCTCAGGAAGTCTATTCATAACTTCGATACTATCACCATTAATTATTATATTTTTTGTGGTCTCTGCCATGACGTCCTCTATTTATTAATTTCCGAGTCGACATTGAAAAACCTAGTTTTTTTGATTTTTCTATGTCCTGAACGTCATTATCCACATGATTTAGTCAAGAAATTATTAACAACAATAATTTTTTTTAAAAAACCATATTTTTTATTGGGGCAAAAGTCTTTCTGTGATGAGGGGTTATTCCATATTTTACAATTGCGTCAATATGGCTTTTGGTTCCATATCCTGCGTGTTTTTCAAAGCCATACTGAGGGTACTCCAGAGCAATCTCACTCATTATCTTGTCTCTTCTGACCTTGGCAACGATTGATGCTGCTGCGATAGAAACCGACTTTGCATCGCCTTTTACAACGGTGGTAACGGGGCATATAAGTTTAGGGGGCTTATTACCATCAACGATAGCAAAATCGGGTTTTATAGATAAATTTTCAAAAGCTCTTTTCATCGCAAGCAGGCTAGCTTGCAGAATGTTAATTTCATCAATTTCGGCTACACTGGCAAGGGCAAAGCCTATGGTGACGGCTTCTGAGTTTTCAAGTTCTAAGAGAAGAGTTTCTCTTTTTTTGGCCGTTAGTTTTTTAGAATCATTTAGAGCTGCGGCTAAACTTGGTGCAATTTTATTGCGGTCGATAATGACAGCCGATGCGGCAACAGGTCCTGCCAAAGGTCCTCTGCCAGCTTCATCAAGACCAGCAACCGTTCCTAAAAAAGTTTCTTCTATACTAAAATCAGGCATCTTTTTAAACCTTCTCTCAAAATGAAAATGTAGCAACCTAAATATTATGATTTTTATTCATGGTTATAAAATAAATTTTTAACTTGAAGTTTATTTCATTTAATAATCATATATACCTTAAAATATTTTAAAGGGGTATTTTATGTCAAATATAGATAAGATTGAAAGATTAAGAAAACTAGGTGCGGTAGCTAGTATCTCGGTTGCAGTTACACTCGCTGTAACCAAAATTGCGGCAACGGTTTTAACCGACTCTCTTGCTGTTATGTCATCTATGGTTGACAGTTTGGCAGATATTGTAGCTTCAAGCATTACGTTTTTTTCGGTAAAGATGGCGCTAAAACCACCATCAAAAAAACACCGTTATGGCTTAGGTAAAGTTGAGGCCTTAAGCGCTCTTGCCCAATCAGCTTTTATTGGCGTTTCAGGGTTTTTTATTGCTTTTGATGTTTTCCGCAATGCTTTTAACCCCGCGCCGGTGGTTTCGGGAAAACTTGGCATTTATGTTATGGTTTTCAGTATAATTATGACAATCATTTTAGTGTTTTTTCAAAGGTACATAGCAAAAAAAACAAGCTCGCTTGCCTTAGAAGCTGATGCCGCAAATTATAAAGGTGATATTGCCACTAATTTTTCAATTATATTCGCTCTAGTTATGGTCGAATATTTTAATTTGAAGTGGTTTGACCCCCTAGTTGCTATGATTGTTGCATCATATCTCATTAGAAATGCTTACAACATTGCCCGCAAAGCAATTAAAATGCTTCTAGATCACGAACTTCCTGAAGATATTAGATTGCAATTAAACGATATAATTAAAAATAATGCGTTTGTTTTTGGTCTTCACGATTTGCGTACCAGAGATACGGGGACAGAGGAAATATTCGAATTTCATTTAGAACTAGATGGCTCTCTAACTCTTGATAAAGCCCATGAGCTGACACATAAGGTGGAAGATCAAATTAAAGAGGCTTTTCCAAAATCTCAAGTTATTATTCATCAAGAACCTCACGGCTTAAATGATGAAAGACTTGATTATAAAATATCAGGAAACGATTAGCTTTTTTGATTTTGCTAAGCAATTAAAAAAAGATTGGAGAAAAACAGCTTGCTATTTTCGAACAACAAAGCATCTTGAGTTGATGTTTTGACCATAATAATTTTCAAAAGAAAAAGCTTTTTCAAATAAAATATCTAGCTCAAAGTCAGACAACAATTTTTTGAGATGGGTAAGCGAATGGCAGAATAGTCCATCTTTATCTAATTTGTAAACTTCTTTAGGATTATTGCCTACTTTTACCGTGAAAATAAAATAGCCATTGGGAACCAGCGCTCGGTTTATTGATTGCAGATATGGTATCAGATCACCTTTGGTTTGAAAAATGCCATCGGCAATAATTAAGTCGAAATAATCATACGTATCTTCTAAGAACTTCGTTACTTCTATATTGTGAAGATTATCATAGATTTCTTGATTGCGGCAAAGCTCAACCATATGAGATGATATGTCAATGCCGTACAAATTGCCAAAGGGAGCAAGAGGTCTTAACGTCTTGCTTAAACTGCCGCTGCCGCAACCAATATCTAAAACCATATTGCCAAGTTTTTTAGCAAAAACGGTTTGAGATAACAGTCCTATAACAGCATTATAACTAGCTGCGGTTTCTTGGCTCATTTCGTGCTTGTTTGTATATAGAGCTCTTTGGTTATAAATACGTTTTAAATATTCAAATTCGCATTCTGATACTTTTCTATTATCAATAATATTTTTTAAATGCAGAACAATGCTGTCAAAAGGTTTAGCCTCAATCCAAAAATCAATAATATCTTTAACGGCTTCAAGGTTTTTATCAATAAGGCTTAAAAGGGTGTTATGAATAAAAACAATGTCGCTTTCATTTAAGTCATTATTGGCGATAGCTGTTTTGAAATATTTACAGTTATCTGCAATATTATCAGAAACATTTATTAATATGCTTCCAATAGCAATATTTAGTTTAGAGTTTAATGGATCTTTATAAAAAGCTTTCTCAAGCATATCAACAGCCTCATTTATATAGCCGTTATTATAAATTAAGAGTGCAATTTGAGCAGTTGTTTCAACATTATAATCAGATGATTCCAACGCATTTTTTAAGATTACTAAAGCTTCTGAATCTTTATTTAAAGACATTAATAATTGCGATTGTTCAATAAGATTTTGAACATTATCAGGTTCAATATTTTGAACCATGCGGTAGCATTCAAGAGCGTCATCAAAATGTTCAAGTTCTTGAAAAATTCTAGCTTTTATTAAGTATGCGAGACTGTTTTTATTGTTATTTGCAATAAGTTTATCGCACATTTTTAAAGCTTTTTTATATTTTCCTGTTGCTGCCGTAATTTGAGCAATGTACGTTTGGGCATCTTGGTTGTCTTTAGAAAAAGTTTTTAGAATATCATAAGCTTTGTTATTAAGGCTTAAACCGATTAATGCCCTAGCTTGATTTAACAATAAATCATTGCTTGATTGATTTTTTTTAGGTTTAAATTTTAGGCAGATATTTAAGGCTTCGTCATACTTTTGAAAATCACATAAAATTTTAGATGTTCCGATATATCCAAAAGCTTCCTTAGGGACAAGTTCGAGGCATTTTTGATAAAGCGTTAGAGCTTCGTCTTTATTTCCTGTCTGATAAAAAATATCAGCCAGCATATTATAAGCTGGAGCAAAAAAAGGTTTTTCGGCGATAATATCATTAAGAAGAGCTGAGGCTGTGCTTAAATCATTGTTGTTATAAGCCGTTGAGGCATCATTAAATATTTTTTCAAAGTTGGCCATATTTAACTCTTTTCGGCGCTAACAATATATCCCATAACAGCTTCACCCGCTTCTTTCCTAAGTTCTTTTTCTTCAAAATCAACTGTAATAAAGCCACAGTCTTCTAAGGTTTTGATGACATAATCAATATTATGTGAAAACCTGCCAGAAGCATTTAGGATATAACCAAGAGGCGATTTTTTCAATCTTCTTGTTACCGTAAAAAAGATAGTTCCATTTGTTTTTAATGCTGAGAACAAACCTTCAAAAAGGTTTTTTAAGTCTCCAAAGTAAGTAAAGACATCAGCCGATACAATTAAATCATATTCATCTTTGTGCTGAGTTAGAAAAGAGACAATCTCGCTTTGATAAAGCGTATCATACATATTTTTTTCTTTGGCTTTATCAAGCATACCTTGAGATAAATCTATCCCTATAAGTACTCCGTTTTTGGTGTAGTCTTTTAAGTATTGGCTGCATAATCCAGTCCCGCAGCCTGCATCTAGAATGGTATAGCTACTGTTTTTAATCGGTATCTTTTTATTTAAAGCTTTTGCAATCAAACTTGGAGCTTGATATTCAATGGCTTTTAAACTGCGGTCAAAATCAGGAGCAAAAGCGTCAAACAGTTTTTTGATATAATCATCATCAGCTCTTTTGGGAATTTGACCAACAGCTATTGCCGCAGACATATGAAGCGCAACCGAATTATTCGGAAAGGCTGTTATCCATTTTTTTGCAAGTTCTTGAGCTTCATTTATTTGCTTTTTGGTGACCATACTATAAAGAAGGTAGCCTAGAGCAAGGTGATTATCATTGTCACTGGGATTGTTTGTTATAACCTTAAAGTAGCATTCTCCAGCTTTTGCAAAGTCTTCCGTTTTTTCGTAAACCCCTGCAAGGTTATTAAACACGATGAAATTATCTTTATCAAGTTCTAGCGCTGTATTAAAAGCTGTTATTGCTTCATACGGTTTTCCTAGAGCATCGAGCGCATTTCCTGCATTAATATAACCATTAACGTCTTTAGGATTAACCTCTATAGCTTTTTGAGCATAATCAAGGCTTTCATCAAAACGTTCGAGACTGAATAAAACACTTGCCGCATTGGAGTAAGCATCAGAGTAAGAACTGTTTATTTCGATAGCTTTTTGATAATATTTAAGGGCTTCTTCATAATTTTTTTGTAAATCAAGAATGTTCCCCATATTAACAAGAGCGGTAATGCAGTTTTCATCAAGGCTCAAAGCTGCTTTAGAATGTTCTTCTGCTTTGTCTATAATCCCTTTTTCATAATAAGCACAAGCTAAAGCCGAGTGGGAATTGGGATTGTTGGGTGCTATTTCTACAGCTTTAAGATAGCTTAAAAAAGCATTATCTTTTCGCTCTAAAGCATCATAACAATAGCCCGAGCAAATTAAAGCATCGGCTAGATTTTCATCATTTTTGGCAACTAAACTATGATAACCTTCTAAGGCTTTTTGATATTCACCTGAAACATATAACTGCCAAAGATAATCTAGTTGTTCATTTGCCATATTTTATTATTGCACAAAGTGAGACCATAAAACACCTGCCGCTACAGCAGAACCTAAAACTCCAGCAACATTTGGAGCCATCGCGTGCATTAAAAGATGATTGCTGGGATCTTCGTTCTGCCCTACGATTTGAGCAACTCTAGCAGAATCAGGAACGGCAGAAACACCCGCAGCTCCAATTAACGGATTTATTTTTTCTTTTAAAAAGATATTCATAATTTTTGCAAAAATAATGCCTCCAGCAGTTGCTATCGCAAATGAGGTTGCACCAAGAACAAAAATAAGAATGGACTGGCTGGTTAAAAATGTTTGAGCCTGAGTACTTGCTCCAACAGAAAAACCTAAAAGAATTGTAACAATATCGATTAAAGAATTTCTGGCTGTGTTTGCTAGCCTTTCAGCAACGCCGCTTTCTTTCAATAAGTTGCCTAAAAACAGCATACCGATAAGTGATATAGCGCCAGGTGCAATAACGGCTGCGATAATAAAGCCGCCTATAGGGAAAATGATTTTTTCACGTTTGCTTACAACTCTAGGGTCTTTCATTTTAATTAGGCGTTCTTTCTTAGTTGTTAGAAGTTTCATAATAGGAGGCTGAATAACAGGAACCAAAGCCATATAAGAGTATGCGGCAATCGCAATAGCGCCCATAAGGTGAGGGGCGAGTTTTGCCGAAATAAATATTGCGGTAGGACCATCTGCACCGCCGATAATGCCGATAGATGCAGCTTCCTGTCCTGTAAAGCCCAAAGCTAAGGCTCCAATTAAGGTTACAAAAATACCAAGCTGAGCAGCTGCTCCCAATAGAATTAATTTCGGGTTTGAAAGCATATAGGAGAAGTCGGTCATTGCTCCTATTCCTAAGAAGATTAAAGGCGGGAAGATACCAGCTTTAACACCGAAGTAGATATAGCTGGCAACACTGCCTTGGTCATATACTCCGATAGCCATACCAGGGATTCCTGGAATATTCCCAACAATGGCTCCAAAGCCGATAGGCAGAAGCAATAAAGGCTCATAATGTTTAACTATTGCCAGATATATGAATCCCATACCAATAAGAATCATTATAATATTGCCTAAGGTAATATTAGCAATTGCGGTTGTATTAAAAAAATCTGCTAAGATTTCCATGAGTGGTTTCCCTTAAAATTAACCTTATGGTTATTAAAATTTTTTAGCTTTTAATCTATTTGTTTTTATGATTTAAAGCGGCACTTATAGCTAAAGCTATCTCGTCATTAGACGATTGCTTTAGCGTGTTATGTGTAGGAGTTGTGTTTTTGCTTAATTTATCAATTATGGTTAAAAAGTGAGGCATTAAACCGACAAATACGCTGATTATTGTTAATGTAAAAAACACAATCAAAATGCCGACAGCTGATAAAGTGTAGCCATTGCCTTCAGCTATTCTTGCGACATCAAAAAAGTTTTGTTCCATATCTTGCCACCTTTGTTCTATAAAAATTATCCTATTTTTGCGAGCTCTTGACCTGTTGTGATATGCTGGCTTTCTGAGACCATAATTTTGCTAATTGTACCATCAACCGTTGCTTTTATCTCAATTTCCATTTTCATTGATTCTAAAATCATTATGACGTCACCAGCTTTAACAGCATCTCCAGCTTTTAAGAGAATTTTCCACATTGTTCCAGGCATAGGAGAAACAATAGAAGCCCCTCCTGCTGAGGCAGTTGGTTTCGAAGATGAGACCGTCTCTTTTTTGCCATCTTGAATGTCAAAATTGTAAGTTTTGCCGTTAACTTCGGCAACACCATCTTGCACAAATTTGACACAGTAATTTTGGTTGTTTATTGAAATTGTTTTAATGTCAGAAGAACAAGCCGCGCTTTCTTTTTCTTTATATCTAACCATAACCTTGGCTTCACCTTTGAGATAGGTAATACCTTTGTCTTTACAGGTTGCAACAATAAAAAGATTTTCATCAGTTATAGGAAGGCTTGCTTCTTCTAACAGTTTTCTTGCCGCATCTAAGCCTTTAGTTTCATCAGCATCATTTATTTCTAATGGTGTTTTGGTTGTTGGTTCCAATTTTAACTGCTCGGCTGCTATTTTCACGATTTCTGCATCTGGCTCAACCGGAGTTTTACCGAAATAACCAAGAACCATTTTCCCAAAACCGTCCGCTATTTTTTGCCATTCTCCAAAAATAACGTTGTTGAAAGCTTGTTGAAAATAAAATTGGGAAACAGGTGTAACAGATGTTCCAAAGCCGCCTTTTTTGACGACATCGCCCATAGCAACAGAAATGTCATGGAATTTGTCCATCATGCCATTGTCTCTAAGCATTTGAGTGTTTGCAGTAAGAGCGCCGCCAGGAAGGGGACTCCAAGGCATATTCGGTTCAACTCTCATAGCTTCAGGAGGGAAGAAATATTTTGCCATACAGTCGTTAAGAACTTCTTCTGCTTTTAAAACCTTTTGAATATCAATATCAAGTGAGAAGTCCGTTCCTCTCAAAGCGTTCCACAAAGTTGCAATATCAGGTTGGCAGGAACCTCCAGATAACGGCGATAATGATAAATCAACAGCATTAGCACCAGCTTCAATAGCTGCCATATAAGCAAGCATAGCCATACCTGAACTTTCGTGGGTATGGTAATGAATCATAACATCATTGCCAAGTAAGTTGCGGGCACGTTTTACGGTTTCAAATATTGTTTTGGGAAGAGCTGTGCCTGAGGCATCTTTGAAGCATACTGAGTCAAAAGGAATTTCTGCATCTAAGATGTTTTTTAGGGTTTTTTCATAAAAGTCAGGATCATGAGCTCCTGAACAGCTAGGAGGAAGTCCCATCATTGATATTGAAACTTGATGTTTTAAACCAGCATCTTTTATACACTGAGCGCTGTATCTGATATTATTAATATCATTTAAAGCGTCAAAATTGCGCATTGCAGATATTCCGTGCTTGTGAAATAAATCCGCATGCATTTTTATAACGTCAGAAGATTGGGATTCTAGTCCGACAACATTAATTCCACGAGAAAGAGTTTGAAGTTCAGCATCTTTTCCAGCGGCATTGCGGAAAGCGTCCATCATAGCGAAAGCATCTTCATTACAATAGAAATACAGTGCTTGAAATCTTGCGCCGCCACCAGCTTCAAACCAGTTTATACCAGCATCTCTTGCGGCCTCAACCGCAGGTAAAAAATCTTTGGTTAAAACTCTTGCTCCGTAAACAGACTGAAAACCATCACGGAAAGCGGTACACATAAATTTAATATTTTTCTTAGACACTGCATTTATCCTAGCTAAAATTATCAAAATTGTTTGCTCTGCAAACGTTCGCTGTTTACTTTATATATTATCATTGTTGCAACTTTCCAAGTAAAATCGGTCTCAAAAGTACAAATAAATTGTTTTTAGATGCGATTTTTTTGAATTGTTTGCTAAAGAATGCGCAAAATTAAAATATGAAATAGTAATGTTTATCAATAAAATAAGAAATGTATGAAAAACTTTTAAACTATTAAAGAATTGTGTTAAAATTTATAGCATCTAAAAGTTTATAAGACGGTATAAATTTATATAAAAGGTTTGATGATGAAGTTTGTTGTTGCAATGTTTATACTTATCTCTTCCCTAATGCTTTCTTCTAAGGCTTGGGCAGAGGGAGAAGGATTTGTTACGATAAAAAACCCCGAAAAAACTCGCATAGATCAAAAGCTTATTTTGCAAGCAGATAAAGAAATGAAAGGGTATTATAATAAAAACACCTTTATACCTTATAGTTTTTTAGATGTAAGCGGCCCCATAAAAGTTCAGTTGCCGCCGCTTTGGGTTTCTACGGTTTTGGCAAACGCTGCAGGCAATAGCGATCTTTTAGACGATATTGTTAACCAAATAGTTGATAATGGAAAAGTTTTGAATGAAGAGGGAGCAGAGGTTGCGCTGCTTACTAATGACGAAGGGCTTATCGTAACTACAAGTCAAATGGTTATTGGCGGTTTTTTAGAGCCAGTTTATGCTTTTAACCGTAAGATGCTTGCGCCTGGCGAGAAATATCTTGGCTATGTTAACAAAAATTGTTTTTTGGTTATCAGACAAGGCGATAATGAGCGAACCTTGATTCCTAATTTTTCGGGTGAATATTCTGAGCAAGCAGAATATGCTGATTTTGATTATGGCCCGACAAGCAAAGAGCTTAATGTTTTAAGACCTCTGATTACTAAGGACGGTTCTATTCTAGGGTGGGCTAGAAATAATGGCTATGTCTATGATAGGGCGGGAAACATTTTGGCGATTGCTCCTAGATGTGAAACTATTACCGTTTCTTTTCCAGAACCTCCGCCGCAGCCAGACGTTCAATAATATTTTTTATTGTGTTGGTAAGATTTTTCTAAAATACATCTTCTATATAAAATAAGTTATATAAAATAAGACCGTCAGGTAAGGATTAATATTGTTCTTTTTATATGCTCTAAAGAATAAATAAGTGAAACAGAGAGTAGTTGTTTGTGAAGGTGCTAATAAATTTAAAGGTTGAAAATATATTTGTGTTTTATTTTAAAATTAGAGCCCTTTTAGGTTGGGGCTAAAAAGGCTCTAACATATGCGTGGCAACAACGTAAAATGTTCCTTAAAACAATTTTTGTTGTACCACAGGCATCAAATTCAAGACAGGCTTATATTGCATTATCGATAAACAATCTGCCTTAATTATTTCAATGTGACAGTTTTTATGAACAGCCTGTTGTTGTTCCGCAAGTATCACATTTTAAGCATGTACCATTTCTTACAAGAGTAAAGTTGCCGCATTCAGGACAAGAATCTCCAACATATCCTTTCATTCTTGCGGTTCTAATTTTGGTTGCCCTATCGCCAGCAAAATTTTCGATATGGGCTGAACTGCTTTCTGTTACGGTGGTGTTGTTAGTGCCATATCCTGCCAGTGATGATGAACTTACGCTGGTTTCACTGCTTATTGTCATATGCTCTAATTCTTCGGTTTCTTCATCACCAACGACATAAAATTTAGAACGCACGAACCCTTTTGAGGTCATTTTCTTGAATATCTTTTCTGCATTTTCGTGGCGAACTTTGTGTCCTTCTCCAGTAGTTAAGCCATCATCGTAAAAGTCGGCTGGTTCAACATGGGCTAAATCCATACGTCCCAAATATGAAATTGCTAATTCGCGGAAAACATAATCCAAAATAGATGTCGACATTTTTATCGTGTCATTGCCCTCAACAATTCCTGATGGTTTAAATCTTGTGAAAGTGAAAGCCTCAACGTATTCTTCTAAAGGTACGCCATATTGCAATCCGATTGAAATAGCGATAGCAAAGTTGTTCATCATACTTCTAAATGCGGCGCCTTCTTTGTGCATATCAATAAAGACTTCACCGAGCTTGCCGTCTTCATACTCACCAGTTCTTAAGTATACCTTATGACCGCCGATGCGAGCCTTTTGGGTATAACCTTTGCGGCGGTTAGGGAGATGGCGCCTTTGAACAGGCATAATCTTTTCAACAATTCGTTCCGCAAGCATAGAAGCTTTGCTGGTATTTGAAGCATCAAGAAATTCTTCTTCATCAATGTCTTCAAAAATAGAAGCAACCAATGGCTGGCTTAATTTTGAACTATCACGATAAAGAGCAATCGCTTTAAGACCGAGTTTGTGAGCAAATTCATAAGCAGAACCACAGTCTTTAATTGCGGCATTGGAGTTCATATTAATTGTTTTAGAAATCGCTCCCGAAATGAAAGGCTGAGCAACAGCCATCATCTTTATATGGGATTCTGTTGCAAGATATCTTTTGCCAATTCTACCGCATGGGGTTGCACAGTCAAAAATTGGAAGATGCTCATCTTTCAGGTGCGGCGCTCCTTCTAAGGTCATTGTACCGCAGCAGAAATTGTTTGCGGCTTCAATTTCTTTTTTGCTGAAACCAATGGCTGAAAGTAAGTCAAATCTGGGGTTATTTAAATCTTCTGTTTTGATTCTAAGAACTTCAGTGCAGAAACTATCTCCTAAAATCCAGCGGTTAAAGACAAACCTGATATCAAACGCATTATCCAGTGCGGCCTCGATTTTTTGTAAAGCATCATCATCAAAGCCTTTTGTTATTAGGCTGTTATGATTAATATAAGGTGCATTTTTGATTGAACCGTGTCCCAAAGCATAGCGGGTTATATTGTTGATTTCATTTTCGGTATAGCCAAGTTTGTTTAAAGCTTTAGGAACTATCTGATTAATAATCTTAAAATATCCGCCGCCCGCAAGTTTTTTAAACTTAACCATAGCAAAATCAGGTTCAATGCCTGTGGTATCACAGTCCATTAAAAGTCCGATAGTGCCAGTTGGTGCGATAACCGAAACTTGAGCGTTGCGGAAGCCGCTTTTTAAGCCTTTTTTAAGAGCTTTATCCCACATGGTTTTTGCGGCATCTGCTACTTGAGGCTGCGGGCAGTTGACTACATCTAAAGGCAGAGGCGATACCGATAAGTCTTCATATCCCGTAGGCAGCCCATAAGCCGCACGGTGATGATTGCGAATGACTTTGAGCATATCATCTTTGTTCTTTTCATAGGCATTGAAAGGATTAAGTTCTTCTGCCATATCGGCTGATGTTGCATAAGCCGTTCCTGTCATCAGAGCAGAAATAGCGGCACATAAAGAACGTCCTCTTGTGCTGTCATATGGTAAAGCGCAAGCCATTAATAAGCCGCCAAGGTTAGCATAACCTAACCCTAAGGTTCTAAAGTCATAAGAATTTTTAGCAATGCTTTTTGATGGGAACTGTGCCATTAAAACAGATATTTCAAGCACGACAGTCCATAACCTAACTGTATGAACAAAACTATCAACGTCAAAAATGCCGTCATCTTTTAGAAAATGCATAAGATTAAGAGACGCAAGGTTGCAAGCCGTATCATCTAGGAACATATATTCTGAGCAGGGATTAGATGCATTAATTCTGCCTGATTTAGGACACGTATGCCATTCATTTATAGTGGTATCAAATTGAATTCCAGGGTCGGCGCAAAGCCAAGCTGCTCTTGAAACTTTTTCCCAAAGCTCTCGGGCAGGCATAGTTTTTATTGTTGATTTATCGGTTCTTGCAATAAGATTCCAAGGTAAGTCATTTTTTATAGCGTCCATAAACTGATTGCTTACGCGAACGGTGTTGTTGGAATTCTGTCCTGATACGGTGTTGTATGCTTCAGACTGCCAATCCGTATCATATACAGGAAAGTCAATATCAGTTACGCCCTGCTTAATCATTTGCAGCGTTCTTTGAATTAATAATTCAGGAACGAAGTCTTTTTTAGCTTCATATAGGGCTTTTTTTAATTCTTGATTTTTCTTAGGGTCTATTTTTGCCATATCATCTTTAGCATCACAGGACAAGCAAGCCTTAGTAATGTTTTTAAGATGATGTTGAACTTTCATAGAACCAGCAACTAGAGCGGCAACTTTTTGTTCTTCAATGACTTTCCAATCAATAAAATCTTCAATATCGGGGTGATCAATATCTACAATAACCATCTTGGCAGCTCTTCGGGTTGTGCCTCCAGATTTAATTGCTCCAGCGGCTCTATCGCCAATTTTTAAGAAATTAACCAAACCAGAAGATTTGCCGCCGCCAGAAAGATTTTCGTTCTTTCCTCTAAGATTTGAGAAGTTAGTTCCAGAACCAGAGCCATATTTAAAAAGTCTCGCTTCTCTATTAAGTAAATCCATAATGCCGTTTTCATTAATCAAATCATCATCAATGGATTGAATAAAGCAGGCGTGAGGTTGAGGGCGTTCATAAGCAGTTGAAGACTTAATAACTTTTTCAGTTTTTGGGTCAACATAGTAGTGACCGTTTGATTTTTTATCAATGCCATAAGCCCAAAAAAGGCCTGTGTTAAACCACTGCGGGGAGTTAGGTGCCGCTACCTGCATTGCCAGCATAAAGCGCAGTTCATCAAAAAAGGTTCGAGCATCTTTTTCCGAATCGAAATATCCTGCTTTATATCCCCAGTATGTCCAAGTTCCAGCTAAACGGTTAAAAACTTGCGTTGCACTTCTTTCACCGATATATCTGCTTTCTTCAGGAAGTTTTTCTAAAGCTTCCATATCAGCTTCACAGCGGTAAAGCCATTCCGGAACGCCTTCTTCTGGAACTGCTTTTAAGATTGCAGGAACTCCTGCTTTTCTAAAATATTTTTGCGCCAAAATATCGCAGGCAACTTGTGACCAAAAAGATGGAACCTCAACACCATTGTGGCTGAAAACAACCGAACCATCAGTGTTTCTAATTTCACTTTTCATTTCTCTGAAAGTCATTTTTTCATAAGGAGAAGCATTTTCTTTGGTGAAGAGTCTCTCTATACGCATAGTTTTTTACCTCAATAATTTGGTTTAAAAAATAAACAGCAAAAGCTTTTATATAAAAAATATTTTATATTATCAGTTAGTGCAAGCGTTTTTTATAATAATTCTAAATTGTTAAAAAAGTATAAAAACAAATAATTTTATCTTGCGGCAGAGAATAACACTTTTTGCATTAATAAGCCATATCTATCAAAATATAGTTTTTTTATATTTGTCTTGAAAATAGTGTTTTTAAGAGTTTTCTTAATGTTTCAGCCCTTTTTTAGAATAGCCAAGTTATGCACGTTATAAACAATATTTATTAGTTTTACTAAAATGTTTTTTTATAGCAGAAGAGGTTGGATTTTATTGCTGGGAAGTTACGTCCGTGGGTTATAACTCTTCTTTTAATGCCTTTTGGCGCAGAAATAGTTTGATATGGTATGACGTTATTCTTGGGTATTTAATTACGAAAAATTTGCAGGAAAAAAAGAAATATAATTAAGCTTTAAGTATGCAAAAGACGGTTTTTTAGATAAAGAAATTAGAGTGTTTTTTTAGGGTTTATAAAAAATATAGAATGATTACTTGCGTTTTTTATCAAAAATAAGTTAGATTTAGTTACCGTTGTAGGTGTTTTTTAGGTGTTAATGACTATGAAATTATCTTGTTTAAAAAAAGTAGTAAAAACAGTTGCTCTTGTTGGTTTTTTGTTATCAGCAGCAGCTTGTGTTCCTATGATGGACAATCGTGGCAGTTTTCCAGATGATAATAAGATTACTAACATCGTTCCTGGAAAAACATCATCTTTTGAAGTTGAACGCTATTTAGGATCTCCCTCAAGTCGTTCCATTTTTGGAGATACCGTTTGGTATTATATTTCAAGTAAGCAAAAGCGTTTTGCTTTTTATAAATTAGAGGAATTAGAACGTAAAGTTCTTGCGATAACCTTTGACAATGATAATGTTGTATCCAAAATGGATTTTTATGATAAAAACGATTCTGTAAACGTTGACATCGCAGGCAAAGAAACCCAAACTTATGGTCATTCTATCGGCTTTATGGAGCAGCTTTTAGGAAACTTAGGTCGTTTTGAACAATCTAAAGACTAACATATTTAAAGTTCTTTTATTTTTAGAGCTATTTTTTTTAGAAATAAAAAAGTAGGTTCATAAAATTATCAAAGGTTTCCAGTTTTAGATTTTCTCTTAATATTTTTAAAAATCTCTAGCTGTTTTTGCTATTTTATCAAGAACCGCATTGACTAGTCCGACTTCGGCATTGTTATAAAATGAAGATGTTATGCCAACATATTCATCAATAATTATCTGCACAGGAGTTTCTGTTTCATAAGATAATTCATAGGCGCCGCAAAGTAATATAGCCTTGACGGTTTTTTCGATTCTTTCTTTGGTCCAGCTGCGAGACAGATTGCTGAAAACAATGTTTGATAACTCTTCAAAACGAAAAGCTGTCCCTCTTGCTATTCTTTCAAAAAGCTTATTATCCATTTTAACTAAAGGAACAACTTCTTCAAAGCCACAGTCTTCATCTTCAATTAAAGCTTCTCCTCCTAGGGAGCCGTTTTCAAAGAGATTAACAATCTCATCAACGGGCATACCATATTCCATCATATAGGTAGCTTGAACTGCGGCTAAACGTGAAGACGTATATTTTTTATAATCCATGTTTCTTATTCTTTATTTTTTAGGAATCAATATTGTTGTCGCTGTCATCATCAAGTTTACCTATAAAAGCTTCAAAATCTTTTGCTTCTCTGAAGTTTTTATAAACCGAGGCAAATCTTACATAGGCTACTGAATCTAAATCAGCGAGGGCTTCCATAACCAATTCGCCGATGGTTTCTGAAGCTATTTCAGATTCTCCTGAACTTTCTAAGCGGCGTTGAATAGAGTTTACAACTTTTTCAACTCTTTCGATATCGACAGGGCGTTTGCGAACTGCAATCTGGATAGATCTAGCTAGCTTGTCACGATCAAACATTGTTTTTTGACCATTACGTTTTACAATCGTGAGTTCACGAATTTGAACTCTTTCAAATGTTGTAAATCTTGAAGTGCAAGATGGACAATAACGTCTGCGTCTAATCGAAGCATTATCTTCGGTTGGACGAGAATCTTTAACTTGAGTATCGCTATAACCACAAAAAGGACAACGCATTTTCTTTCCTTTATATTACATAATAATTATGAGTTAACAACAGCAACAGCAGCTTGCACCGCCGTATACAGGAAACTTATCACATAAATCTGTAACTTTTTCCTTAACAATATCTTTAATAACATCAAATTTTTCTGGATTTTCTGATATAAAGTCAAAAACATCACCAATCATATCGCCAATTTGAGCAAATTCTTTTTCTCCGAAACCCCTTGTGGTTCCTGCTGGGGTTCCTAATCTGATACCTGACGTAATTGTCGGTTTTTGAGGATCAAAAGGAATGCCATTTTTATTGCAGGTAATATAAGCTTGTTCTAGTGCGTGCTCAGCATCTTTTCCTGTTAAATTTTTAGGTCTTAAATCAACCAACATCAAATGAGTATCAGTTCCACCTGAAACGATGTCTAGCCCTCTTTGTGATAAGGTCTCTGCTAGTACTTTAGCATTGTTGATAACATTTTGAGCATAAACTTTAAACGAAGGATCTAAAGCTTCACCTAACGCAACAGCTTTTGCTGCAATTACGTGCATCAAAGGTCCGCCTTGCAATCCTGGGAATACGGCTGAATTAATTTTTTTGGCGAGTTCTTCGTTATTGGTAAGAATCATACCGCCTCTAGGTCCTCTAAGAGTTTTATGCGTAGTTGTTGTTACAATATCGGCATATTCCATAGGTGAGGGGTGGACACCGCCAGCAACTAGACCGGCAAAGTGAGCCATATCAACCATAAGATAAGCGCCAACTTCATCGGCAATTTCTCTAAAGCGTTTAAAGTCGATATGACGAGGGTATGCTGAACCACCAGCAATAATTAATTTCGGCTTATTTTCTTTAGCAAGTTTTTCAATCTCATCAAAATCAATTAAGCTGTCTTCTTTTCTAACGCCGTATTGAACCGAGTTGAACCATTTACCAGATAGGGCAGGTTTGGCACCGTGAGTTAAATGTCCGCCAGCGGCAAGTGACATTCCCATAATGGTATCATTAGGAGATAACAAAGCGAGAAGGACTGCGCCATTAGCTTGAGCTCCAGAGTGAGGCTGAACATTAATAAATTCGCAGTTAAAAAGTTTTTTAGCTCTCTCTATAGCAAGAGCTTCTGCAATATCAACAAATTCGCATCCGCCATAATAACGTTTTGAAGGATAGCCTTCGGCATATTTGTTTGTTAAAACCGAACCTTGAGCTTCTAAAACGGCTTGAGATACGATGTTTTCGGAAGCGATTAATTCAATTTGATTATGCTGGCGATTTTTTTCCTGTTTAATTGCAAGAAAAAGTTCTTTGTCGACATCGGCAAGTTTGCCTTCCCAAAATTTATTATTAATAGTCATAAAGTTATTCCTCATCATTAAGAGAGCAGCCGCAATTAGACATCTTATCGATTCTTTTCTGGTGTCTTCCGCCTTCAAACTCTGTATTTAAAAATATATTCAAGCAATCTTTTGCTGTTTCAATTCCTATGGTTCTTCCGCCGAAAACAATAACATTCGCATTGTTATGCAAGCGGCTCATTTTGGCTCCATATCCATCATAAATTAATGCGGCTCTAAGATAGGGATAGCGGTTAGCTGAAATGCTGATGCCAATTCCCGATCCGCAGATTAAAACGCCAGTATCTGCAAGCTTGTTTTTGATTGCCCCAGCCATTTTGGCTGCATAATCTGGATAGTCAACCGAATCAGAAGAATTAGTCCCTAAGTCTAAGGTTTGATATCCTTTATCTTGAAGTTCTTTTAATAAGAGATTTTTTAATTCGAAACCGCCGTGATCCGCAGCGAAAGCAATAGTTTTATGCATATTTAGATAACACCCGATTTAAAAATAATTCACATTTAAATATTGTAAAAAATTTGTACCATAGCTTGATTTTTTTTGCGAGTTAAACTTTAAAAAATAAAAATTAAATATTTTAATAAATATCGCTTGCGTAAAATTTTTTTTTAGTTATTATGTTGGAAATAATTTGGTGGTCAATATGGCCGGATGGCAGAATGGCTATGCAGAGGACTGCAAATCCTTGTATGTCGGTTCGATTCCGGCTCCGGCCTCCAACATATTCCGGCATAGCTCAATGGTAGAGCAATCGGCTGTTAACCGATAGGTTGTAGGTTCGAATCCTACTGCCGGAGCCAATTAGAACCCTTTGATGTATTTATAAACGCATCAAAGGGTTTTTTATTTTTGCACTGCTTTAAAGCATATTGCTTTAAATGTTTTCAGTCTTATCTCTTAAATAAGTAATAAAACGATTAACGTCATTTTCTAAATTTTTAAAAGATGAGGTTAAGTTGTCTGATGCTTTTAATAAATCATTAGAAAGATTTTCGGTTCTTCTGGTTTCACCACTGATGTTTGTAATATTTTGGGATACCTTGCTTGTTCCAATAGCCGCATTTTGAATATTTTTAGAAATCTCTTGAGTAGCAGTTCCTTGTTCTTCGACAGCAGCAGATATGGCTGATGTAATTTCGTTGATATTATCAATAATTTTTGCAATCACTTTAATAGATTCAACAGATTCATTTGTTGATTGCTGAACATCTGTGATTTGAAGAACGATTTCATCGGTTGCTTTTGCTGTCTGATTGGCTAAATTTTTAACTTCTCCAGCAACAACGGCAAAACCTTTGCCGGCATCTCCAGCTCTAGCCGCTTCGATTGTCGCATTAAGTGCAAGAAGGTTAGTTTGACTGGCAATGTCAGTAATCAAACCAACAATATCGCCAATTTTGTTAACAGCTAGGCTTAATCCTTGGATTTTCTTATTGGCATTGTTGGTTTCTGTAACTGCTTTAGATGATATTTCGGAGGCACTGCTGAGCTGAGAACTTATTTCATTAATTGAAGATGATAGTTCTTCCGTTGCAGCTGCAACCATTGCAACATTAGATGAAGCATTCTCTGTAATATCGGTAGTTTCAGTCATATTTGAAACAACATTATTGGAAATCTTGTTAATTTTTATAATAAGATTTTTTATTTCAATAACAGCTTCAGAAACAGAGGTCACAAGCTTTTTGATTGATGCTTCAAAGTTGTCAGAAACCTCTCTTAAAGCAAGTTTCTGTTTTTCGGAGGCTTCCTTTTCTATAAGGCGCTGCTTTTTTTCTAATTCGTGGTTTCTAATAGTGTTTTCTTTAAATATCTCTATAGCTTTGGACATATCGCCAATTTCATCTTTACGATTAATATTAGGAATTTCGACCGACAGATTGTTTTGTGATAATTCGTTCATAATATTAGTGGTATCAACTATAGGCTGGCTGATAGCTTTGGCTAAAAGCATGCTGATAACAGTTCCAAGGAATAGTATAAAAGCAGCTGTTAACAGAAATATTTTTTGGATATTTGATAGCTGGTTCTCATAATCACTGGTATCCATAGTTATTTCTAAGACCCCAACTATTTTTCCTGAAAAATCAAAAATTGGGGCAAAAAGCGTAGCTATCGGATTGTTATTAGTTTTGCCATATAAAATTTCTTGTTTGTTGCCAAAAACTTCATTTTTTACTGATGAGCTTGAAAGAGGAGAAGAAAAAGTTTCTGCAAAAGTTTCGTATTTGTCACCTCTTTTTAAGTAGATGCCAATATCAACTCCAAAAAGATTTTTAAATTCTTCAACAAATTTTTGCCCAAAACTAATACCAAATTCAACCGAACCTGTATGCTCATTATGATAAAACATAGGAACAACAGCTCTAATTCCTAATCCAGCAACACCTTCTTCTAAGCCAAGCATAACTTTTTTTTGCTGGTTGGCTTCAACTACAGTAAATCTAAAAGATGACAAGTCATCTCCAAATTTTGATGGCTTATGAACTCTTAAAAAAGATGTTGCAGGTGGTGTGTGGAACTGGAACTGCGAAAGCCCAATTTCTTCGCTGGAGGCTTTGTATGCAGATAAAAACATATCAGACAATGCATCTCGATTGTGTTCAGCAAAGAGTTTTTGAGTTGTTTCCATATTTGAAATAAACAAGCTCAAGGCTTTTCCAACTTCTACCCTCTGATTAATGAAAGACTTAAAAGTTTTGTAATAGCTGTTAAGTTCTCGCTCCCCTGCTTTTTTAATAGTATTATTCATACCATATAGAAATATGTAACCAGAGATAATGCTTGTTATAAATAATAAAGCGAAAAATGATAAAATAATTTTATTTTTAATACATATATTTTTAAGCAATACAAGTCTCCATAATATTAAATTAGTTTAAATAGTTTATATTAAAAGAGATATAGTTCAATTTTTATTTATATAAAGTTTGCGTGTTGTTCAATACTTATGGATATAATCTAAAGTTTGGGTTTGCATAAGTTGTTTGTTTAAAGTTATTGTATTTTAATTAACATCATAAACTAAAATTGGTCGTAATTTATGAAACTATCAGAGCAGTATTCAAAACAATATAATTGGCGCAGCTGGGATAAAATATATTGTAAACTTCCTACGCTTGCGGGGAAAAAAGTGCTTGATGTCGGCTGCGCTATTGGCGATCAATCGCAGGATTTTTCAGATATGGGGGCGTTGGTTACAGGAATTGACGGCAATCAAGAGTTGTTAGCTGTTGCCAAATCAAGAAATATTGCCAACAGTCAATTTATCAAAGCTGATTTTGGCAATATGGATATGCTGCAAGAGGAAAAATATGACTTAATATGGTCAAGTTTTTCAATAGCGTATTTTATGGATCAATCAAAAATTATTAATTATTGGAAAAGTTTTTTAAAAGACGGCGGTTTTTTGTGTTTGATTGAGATGTCAGATTTATTGGGACACGAACCGCTTGCCAATAAATATAAAAAGCAGGTAGAAAAATTTTATAAAGATGCGTTTGCAGAGCAGAGATATGATTTTTTAGCAGGAGAAAAACTTGAAAAATCTATGATTAGTGGAGGTTTTGAAATTATTGCTGCCGAAAACATTGCAGATAAAGAACTCTCTTTTTCTGGAGAAGCTCCAGAAGAAATAAGGAAAGCGTGGTTTCAACGTTTTGAAAGACCAAAAATGAAAGAAGATTTACCTCTTGGATTAGCCGAGGCGTTTCTTGAAACAATTAATAGAAAAGACCATAAGTCTAATTGTGTTGTAAAATTTGTATTGGGTAAAAAGCTATAATCAAAAGAAAATAATTGGTTTATGCCTTTTATAAAAATGGGCGATGAGAGGTATATCCTTCTTTAAGGCATTGTTTATAAAAGTTAAAGAAACTTGTAAGTTAAATTGGGGAATGATACCTTGGCATAATAAGATGTTTTCTTCCTAAAGATTTTACAAAAAGGTTTAAAAAATATGAGCAATACCAAGCTGTTTGAAGAAGCTCTTGCCTTTCATACCAAAGGGCGTAAGGGTAAAATAGAAGTTACACCAACCAAAAATCTTAAAACGCAGAAAGATTTGTCCTTAGCGTATTCCCCAGGGGTTGCGGCACCTTGTCTTGAGATAAAACAAACTCCAGAACTAGCGTATGAATATACAGCTAAGGGCAATTTGGTTGGTGTGGTTTCCAATGGTACTGCTGTCCTCGGTTTAGGTAATATTGGTGCTTTGGCAGGCAAGCCTGTTATGGAAGGAAAATCGGTTTTATTTAAACGTTTTGCCGATGTTGATGCGATTGATATTGAGGTTGACAGCCTGAACGTTGATGAGGTTGTTAATTGTGTCAAGTTAATAGCTCCAACTTTTGGCGGGATAAATCTTGAAGATATTAAAGCTCCTGAATGTTTTGCTATTGAGCGCAGGCTTAAAGAGATTTTAAATATTCCTGTTTTCCACGATGATCAGCACGGAACCGCTATTGTGGCGGCTGCTGGTTTGATTAATGCTGTTGAGATAACGGGCAGAAAAATGAGTGATGTTAAAATGGTGGTTAATGGGGCAGGAGCCGCAGGAATTGCTTGTGTTGAATTGTTTAAGTTTTTAGGTGTTAAAAACCTGATTCTTTGTGATACTAAAGGTGTAATCAGTAAAAAACGCACAGAGAATATGAATTCTTTTAAAGAGGCACACGCCTTTGATACCGATAAAACCAGTTTGGAAGAAGTGATTGCAGGAGCCGATGTTTTTGTTGGATTATCAGCAAAAGGGGCGCTTTCTGCTGATATGGTTAAGAGTATGGCTTCCAATCCTATTATTTTTGCGATGGCAAATCCTGATCCTGAAGTAACGCCAGAAGAAGTGTCCGCAATTAGAGATGATGCTATCGTGGCAACGGGACGTTCAGATTATCCTAATCAGATTAATAATGTTCTTGGCTTCCCTTATATTTTTAGAGGAGCTTTGGACGTTAGGGCTAAAGCTATTAATGAGGAAATGAAGCTTGCCGCAGCTTATGCTTTGGCAAAACTGGCAAAAGAAGAAGTGCCGCAAGAAGTAAAGGAAATATATGCGGGCAAAAATTTAAGTTTTGGCAGGGAATATATTATTCCAACTCCGTTTGACCCTAGATTGATTGTTGAAGTTCCTTTGGCGGTTGCAAAGGCGGCTATCTCTTCAGGGGTTGCTCTAGCACCATTTAAAGACGAGGTCGAGTATATATCAAAGCTTTCACAAAGATTATCTTAAGGACGAGTTATGGGCAGGACTATTTCTGGCATTTTTGAGTTGGGTCAAGATGCAACAAAGTATGAAAAATTAGAGATAAAAGGAATAGAAACTCAAAATATTAACGGTCATCAGTTAATTACAATTAAGCCAAATGTTTTGGAGAAACTAACGTATAAAGCTTTTGCCCAAATTTCGCACTATTTAAGAAGCGATCATCTCAAAGCTTTAGCGGAGATAAGCAAAGATAATAAGGCATCTTTAAATGATAGGTATGTTGCAGGGGAGCTTTTAGAAAACAGTGTCATTGCAGCTAAAGGAATTCTGCCTCTGTGTCAAGATACTGGAACTGCTATTGTTTACGGCTTAAAAGGACAGAATGTTTTTAGCGGCGAAGATGATGCCAAATTTATCGAAAAGGGCATTTGTGAAGCTTATAAAAAGCTTAATTTAAGATATTCGATGAATGCTCCGCTTTCAATGTATGATGAAATTAATACCAAAAACAATCTTCCTGCTGAAATTGATTTGAAAATTATTAAAGGTGATGAATATAAGTTTTTGTTTATGGCTAAGGGCGGCGGCTCTGCTAACAAAACTTTTTTGTTTCAAGAGACTAGAGCGCTTCTTAGTAAAGAAAAGTTGTTAGATTTTTTATATCAAAAGATTTTAACAATAGGGACTTCGGCTTGTCCGCCATATCATATCGGAATAGCAATCGGAGGAATGACGCCAGAGTTATGCCTGAAAACGGCTAAAATGGCATCTGCTCGTTATTATGACCGCTTACCAAAGACTGGTAACGCTAAAGGCATAGCTTTTCGTGATTTGGAAACCGAAAAAAGTATTGTCGAACTGGCTAATAAGACAGGGTATGGAGCTCAATTCGGAGGTCATAAGTTTTGCTTAGATGCAAGGGTTATAAGAATGCCGAGACACGGCGCATCTCTTCCTATTGCGATTGCGGTTTCTTGCTCCGCAGATAGGCAGATAAAAGCTAAAATTAATCAAGATGGCGTTTTTATTGAAAAACTTGAAACTAATCCTAAAAAGTTTTTCACCATAAAAAACAAACCAGAAATAACCGAAGATAAGAAAATCAATTTAGACAAGCCTATGACTGAAGTCTTAAACCAGATTTCTAAACATAATATAGGTGATTTACTTTATCTTTCAGGAACCATAATTGTGGCTCGAGATATTGCTCACGCAAGGTTTAAAGCTGAATTAGATAAAACTGGAGATATGCCTGATTATTTAAGGAAGCACCCTGTTTTTTATGCTGGTCCTGCTAAAACTCCAGAAGGCTGCTTATGTGGAGCAATCGGCCCGACAACGGCAGGCAGAATGGACGTTTATATTGATGAGTTTCAGAAAAATGGCGCCTCAATGATAAGTATTGCAAAAGGTTTAAGAAGTGAACAAGTCGCCAAAGCTTGCAATAAATACGGCGGCTTTTACCTAGGGGCAATCGGCGGGGCGGCAGCAAGTCTTGCCACTAAAATTAAAGAAATAAAAACTATAGCTTATGAAGAACTGGGAATGGAAGCGGTCTTTGAAGTAAAAGTTGTTGATTTTCCTGTGTTTATATTGGTCAATAACAAAGGCGAAGACTTTTATCAAAACATTATAAAAAAATAAAAGATACAATAAAAAAATAACGATTATTTGTTTTTTTGCAGATTTTTTTTAAAGTTTTTGTTAAAATTCATTTTAAAGTATTAACTGTGCAACCATAACTTTATGGTAATAAAACAAACAATAGCATTGTTATCTATTCGATTGATATTAAGTATACAATATAATTTTTAGTTGTATAATTGTTATAAAAAATAAATTATAATAAAAAAAATTTGAAAAGAGTCTAAATACATTTTTAATGTAAAAGGGAGGACTTAAATATGAACAAACCTGACATCAAAAAGGTAAATATGTTATGGAACATATTTTTGACATTTATTGCTGTGATATTGTTTTATTTGACAGTTCAAAAAGATATAAAAATAACAGATAGTTCTTTTAGTACCGTTTCTGTTTTTCTTGCTATAGCTTTTATATCATTTTTATCAGAATATACTGATTCTGCTTTAGGTATGGGGTTTGGAACAATATTAACTCCAGTTTTATTAATACTAGGATTTTCTCCTTTGCAGGTTGTTCCCTGTCTTTTAATATCAGAAACCTTATCAGGACTGTTTGCAGGAGCGTTCCATCACGCCTTAGGAAATGTTAATTTAAAAAAGGGCAGTGAGGATAATGTCGCAATGAAAATTCTGGCATCTTGTTCTATTTTAGGAACTCTTTTTGCGGTTTATTGTGCTGTAAGTTTGCCCAAAGAAATGGTGAAAACTTATATTGCTGTTATGATTATAGCTATAGCAATATTTTTGATGCTTGGAAATAGGCTGTCATTGAAATATTCTAGAAAGAAAATGGTGTTTTTAGGTTTGGTTGCGGCTTTTAACAAGGGCATATCTGGCGGCGGTTATGGTCCTTTGGTTACTGGGGGACAAGTAATTATTGGGGTTGAAGAAAAAAAGGCAATAGGCATTACCTCTTTTGCCGAAGGGCTGGTTTGTTTGGTTGGTGTCTTGTCATATTTGTATTTTAAAACAACCGACATTGATTTGTTCTTGGCTGTGCCTTTATGTACAGGTGCTTTACTATCCGTACCTTTAGCTGCATTTACGGTGAAGGTTGTGCCTCCTGAGATTGTGAGAGCCAAAATTGGATATGCAACTTTGTATCTTGGCATTTTATGTTTTGTAAAATTGTTTATCTAAAGCCTTTTTTATAAAAAGTTTTGATTTTATATTTACAAAAGCAAGAGCTGGAGTTTAACGCTTACCGCTAGGCAAAGGCTCTAAAACTATAAAAAAAACTTAGAGAGCAAGCTGTTGTAAATCTTGCCACGTTTCCTTGTTTGTTGCACAGATTAAGCAACCCTTACTGTCTGCAACCGTATATTCGTTGCCATTAGCCAGTTTGGCTTCGGCTCCGATGGTATGGCAAGCCAAAATACCAGCAATATGATCCCAAGAATGAAGCGTTTGGGGCTTGAAAATTAAAAAGTCGGTCTTTTGCTTCAAAAAATCAAGATAGGCACCAGCAGCACTTCCAAACCAGTTAACATCAGGAACTGTTGCGGCTATTTTTTCTGTAATTGTTCCAACTATGCCGTTTAAGGTTGGCGTAGCTCCTTTGGGGGTTGGTAATGATATGGCTTCTTGCTTTTCATCAATACAGCCAGAGCCTTTTTCTGCAATGATATATTCGCCTGTTGTTGGTTTGAAAATATATCCCAAAACAGCTTCTTGCTTGATTACGAGTGATAATATAATCCCAAAATTAGGGTTTTGATTAACAAAGTTTCTTGTGCCATCAACTGGATCTATAATCCATATCGGATTATCAGATTTAAACACTTCTTTGCTTGTTTGTTCTTGAAATGCGGACTCTTCACCAAAAACTAGAGAATTTGGTATTATTTTCAGTAACTCGGAACTTAGAAATTTTTCAGACAATAAATCTGCGGTTGTTACAAAATCATTGGGGTTGGTTTTAGTTTTAATATCATCATTTTGAAGCTTGCCAAACAGCGGCATAATAATTTTTTGAGAAGCTTCTTGTAAGATGTTGATGATGTCATCATTTTTTATATTCAAGTTATTAAGTTCCTTATCAATTATTAATGTTTGGTTTGGAAAGCCATTCTGATACTTTTTCTAAGTAGAGATATATTACAGGTGTTATGAAAAGAGTTAAAGCTTGTGATGTTAAAAGTCCGCCAACAACAGCAAGTCCAAGAGGTTGTCTTAGTTCCGAGCCCGCTCCTATTCCAAGAGCAATGGGAAGTGTTCCAAAAAGAGCAGCCATAGATGTCATCATAATTGGTCTAAAGCGCATTAAACAGGCTTGATAAATAGCTTGTTCTGCTGGAGTTCCATTGTTTTTTTCAATTATAGCAAAGTCTATCATTAAAATGGCATTTTTCTTAACAATACCAATGAGCATAATAATACCAATCATTGCGATGACACTAAGTTCGACTTTAAACAGCATAAGGGTTAAAATTGCTCCTAAACCTGCGGAAGGCAGTCCTGATAAAATTGTGATAGGGTGAATAAAGCTTTCATAAAGCATACCTAAGATTATGTATATTACGAGTACAGATAGTAGAAGTAAAAACACCTGACCTGATGCAGAATCCTGAAAAGCTTGAGCCGTCCCTTGGAAACTTGTAGATATTGTTGACGGAAGTCCGGTTTCTCTTTCTATTTGTTCGATGCGAGATACCGCATCGCCTAAGGCAAATCCTTGTGTTAGGTTAAATGATATTGTAACAGACGGAAGTTGTCCTTGATGGTTAACAGACAAAGGGCTAGTTGATTGTGTCAATGTTACAATTGTATCGAGAGGGATAAGGTCTCCTTGGTTACCTCTAACATAAAGTTTTTTTATGTCGGACGGCGATTTTTGGCTATCGGCGCTGCTTTCTAGAATTACCTTATAATCGTCATCGGGTTTATATATGGTTGCAACTTCAGCATTGCCAAAGGCGGCGTATAATGTTTGCCTAATGTCATAATCACTGACCCCTAAGCTCGCAGCTTTATCTCTGTTTATATTAACCAAAGTGGCTAAACTCTTTAGTTGGAGATCTGTATTAACATCTTGAAAGATTGGTTCCGATTTTAGTGTCTGCTCAACTTTCTCAGACCAATTATAAAGCTCATCTAAATCACTTCCCTGCAGGGTATATTGGTAAAGGCTTTTAGCGGGGCGCCCTCCAATTTGAATGTTTTGGATTGGCTGCATAAAAATGTTAAAGCCCTCAATAGCACTTAAATCCTTTTTTAGTTTTTTCATAACTTCATTAGCGTGAGGTCTTGTATTGTAAGGAGTTAATCCAATAAGAATTCGTCCTGAATTCATAGATCCTCGGCTTCCGCCTAAAAAGTAAAATACTTTTTCAACATTTGGCTCTTTTGCAATAATTTCGGCGGCCTGCCTTTGTTTATCAAGCATAGAGGTATAAGAAATATCTTGGGCACCTTCTGTTGAAGCAATAATCATTCCTGTATCTTCAATGGGGAAAAAACCTTTAGGTACGATAGCAAAAACATAGATTGTGCCAAACAATGTTAAGAAGGTCATAAATAAAGTGGTTTTCTTATATTTTAAAACTATAAGCAGAGATTTGTTATAGGCGTTTAATAGAAGTTCAAAACCATATTCCAGTAATTGTCCCAAAAAGTTTTCTTTTTCATTTTCTTTGTGAGGTTTAAGCCACAGACTACACAGCATAGGTGTGAGAGTTAAAGATATGAAGCCTGAAACTAAGATAGCAAAACTTATAGTTATCGCAAACTCTAAAAAGAGCCTTCCCACAATTCCTCCCATAAAAATGACAGGAATAAAAACGGCAACCAAAGAAAGAGTTATTGAGATAATAGTGAACCCAATTTCTTTAGCGCCCTTTAGTGCAGCTTCAAATGGTTTATCTCCTTGCTCAATGTATCTTACAATGTTTTCTAGCATAACAATAGCATCATCAACGACAAAGCCAACACATAAGGTTAAAGCTAGAAGTGATATGTTGTTAATACTGAAACCAAAAGCCGCCATACCTCCATAGGTTGCCACGATTGATAATGGAACAACAATAGCAGGGATAATTGTTGCTGAAAATTTTCTTAAAAAAAGAAAGATTACAGCTATAACTAAGACTATTGTTAATTTTAAAGTGAATTGAACATCGTGAACCGCTTCCTTAACTGCTATTGAGCGGTCAAAAATAGGGGTTAACTCTACTGACGGAGGAAGTTGGGCTTTAAGCCTAGGAAGCATAGCTCTTACGCTTTCTACAACTTCAATAGTATTAGCATCAGGCTGGCGCTGAATTGCAATGTTTACAGCTTTTTTGCCATTGGTTACGGCTGTTGTGTGGAGGTCTTCTACAGAATCATAGACATTAGCAACATCTTGCAGTCTTATGGGTGCTCCATTACGCCAAGCTATAATTAGTGATTTAAAATCGTCTGCTTTTTCGGCTGTATTTGAAATATTTATATTAAATAATTGTTTATCGCCGTTAATAAAACCTGTAGGCGAGTTCGATGAATTTTCACTTATGGCTTCTTTTAATTCGGAAAAACTTAAGTTATGAGCAGCTAAAGCTTGTGGATTTGCCTGAATTCTTACCGCATATTTTTGAGAACCATATATTATTACCTGAGCAACCCCTGAAAGCGTTGATATTCTGTTGCTGATTAAAGTATTGGCATATTCATTAACTTTAGATATGGGGACAGTTTCAGATGACACTGATATTATAATAATTGCTTGGTCTGCGGGATTTACCTTTGAAAAAGATGGAGGGTTGGTCATTTCTGGCGGTAAATTTTTCAGTGTTGCTGAAATAGCAGTTTGAACATCGAGAGCAGCGCCATCAATATCTCGGCTGAGGTCAAACTGTAAAGTGATTTGCGTTGATCCCAAGAAACTGCTTGATGTCATAGACGTTATGCCTGCAATTCTGGAAAATTGGCGCTCTAAAGGCTGGGCTACAGAAGAAGCCATTGTTTCAGGGCTTGCTCCTGCTAACGTTGCTGATACTTGAATTGTTGGGAAGTCAACTTGAGGCAGGGCGCTTATGGCAAGATTTCGATAGCCCGCAATACCTCCGACAATAATAGCTATAGTTAAAAGAGTTGTAAAAACAGGTCTTCTAATGCAGAATTCTGATATATTCATTCTTATTTCTTTGCTTCAATTTGGGTACCATCTAAGACTTTTAATAAACCGTCCATAATTACGAAATCAAGTTCAGAAAGACCATCTTTAATGATGGCATTTTCATTAATAATTTGATCCAAAGTTACGTTTTTCTTAACTGCTTTGTTGTTGGCGAGGTCGGCAACAAAAACAAAACGATTTTGCTCATCGCCTTGCAGTGCAGAGGCCGGTATGACGATAGCTGATTTAACACGTCCTAATTGAATAGTTGTATTAACAAACATTCCTGGCCATAGTTTTTCTTCGGCATTATTGAATTTTGCTCGAGCAACAAAAGTTCCATTGCTGGTGTCAATATTATTATCAATATAGTCAAGTGTACCAATCATTGCATGAGAGCATTCTGGCAGATTTACTGATATTTGAACATCATTGTCGTTGATAGAGTTTTTAACTAAATGATAGTAGCGCTGAGGTACAGAAAATTGAACTAGAATGGGATCAACTTGGTTTATTGTTACTAAAGGAGTGTCCGCATTTGCTTTAACATTATTTCCTGTCGTTTGATTAATGGTTCCTGCGCGTCCTGTTATTGGGGAACGGATTTCCATATAATCAAGCGTAACATTGCTGTTTTCAATAGCAGCTTTGTCCCCAGCGATTAATGCTGTTTGAGCATCTAATGATGCTTTGTCTTGTTCCAGTTTTGCAACAGTTGTATAGCCCTTGTTGGTTAATTCTAAAGACCTTTCATATTGGGACTTTATGCTTATAAGCTGAGCTTCATCTTTTTGGAGGTTAGCCTTTTGTTGTTCAAGTGTGGCTTTTAATGCTCTGTTATCAAGGGTGAAAAGTTTTGCCCCAGCTTTTACTAAATCACCGTCATGAAAGTGTACAGCAGCTATTTGAGAATCTAAACGTGATTTAATAGCAATCGTTTTATATGCAAAAACTGTTCCTGCCAACTGGATTTCAATGGGAATGTCTTTGCGTTCAACTGGTGCGATGCTTACTATTACAGACGGTTTTGATGAAGCATCTTTTAAGCCTGAGGAAATTTCATTTGACTGGGCTGATGGCTGGTTAAAAAACCATAAATAACTTATTGTAATAGTTATGAGCAGAATAAAAAAAGCCCATTTTTTCATAGACATTACCCCCAGCTATGTAGTTTTTATACTTTTTCGTTATTATGTAACGCTAAAATTGCTAGCTGTACAAGCTAAAAGTTAGAGTTTTCTTCATAAATATTCTTAAATAATTTATGTATTTAATTTTTTTATCTGATATCATACAACTAAAGGATATTTTTTGGTGTATGTTGTGAATATTAATTTTAAAAAGTATTGAAAATATGGATAATAGACCTAAGTATTTTAATACAAAAAATATATTATTGCTTTTGGTAGCAGCTATGTTAGCGGGCTTTTTAGTTCCTGAGGATTTAGTTTTTAAGTTTTATGTTCCATCTCTTGTTTTTATAGGCTTAGGACTGGTGCTTGATATAGGAACTGGTCATTTTTGGGATAAAGAGCTTTCTGAAAACAAAAAAGATAAGGATAATGAAAAAAAAGGTGAAGATGCTAAGCTTCCATCACTAAAAAGAGCGCTTACGCTGCTTTTGATTGCTTTGTTATGTTTTGGCGGCTGTTTTTCGTTTTTATGATTTATAATATTAGATGTTTTTTGGTGTTTTATGTATACGTATACTAAATCTTTAATTTTTAGCCTTATCGTTCCTTCTTATTGTATCTTGTTTGCGATTATCGGCTTTATATATGTCGAGATTGCTCGTCTGATAGCTAAAAAAGATGCTGATCCAAAGAAGCTTCCAAGCTTTCGCTCTCCATTAATTCTTATCTTGATTGCGTTTTTTAGTTTTTTTGGCTGTTTGTATTTGGGTTAATTTTTTTATATGGTGATTTTATGACTAGTTTTTTAATATTTTGTCTTGCGGTTTCTGTTGTTTTTTCAGTTTTAGCTGTTTTAAGTTTTTCGTATGTTGTAATTGTCCGCACCATTCGAGCTGAGGCTAAAAAAGATGGTGATTGTAAAAAACTGCCCAGTTTTCGTTTTGCTCTGGTTGCATTTTTGATCGCTCTTTTTTGTTCTGGTGGGTGCTTTAGTGTGCTTTGGTTGAGCAAATAAGGTTAAACCGTTGATGGAAAATATGGCATATATTTTGGGTGGAAATTTTATTGTATTCCTTCTTTAGGGGTGAGTTGAGTTTTACTTTGTCTTAATTAATCGAATAACAAAAACTAAAAGATGGGTAAGAGTATTTCATATTTTATTCTTGTCGATGTTTTTTATAATAACAACGTGGTTTTTTAAGGGTTTCTAGTAATTATTACTTTGAAGCATATTGATTTTTTTGCAGATACTTTCTTAGTATAATCTGTAATGTTTTTTTAAGAGGTTTGATAAATTTTGGTGTATAACACAACTAGTTGTTGTCCGGTTTGTTTAGAAATTTTGCCTGCGGTAAAAAAAGTTGAGGGCAATTTAGTATATTTAGAAAGGAATTGTCCTAAACACGGTTTTTTCAAGACATTAGTCAGTAAAGATGCCGAGCGCTTTTTTGATAAGAGATTTATTTCTGCGGGAAAAGAGCGTTATGAAAATCAAACCGAAGTTGCCAAAGGTTGCCCGTATGATTGCGGACTTTGTCCTGAACATAAACAGCATTTATGTTCGGCATTGATTGAGATTACTGACAAGTGCAATCTTTCTTGTCCCGTTTGCTATTTTGGAGAATGCGGTGGTTCGGATATTTCTCTTGCAGAGTTTAAAAAAAGGCTGGCAACAGTTATGCGAACAGAAAATGGCAAGCTTGATGTTTTACAGGTATCTGGTGGTGAACCAACGCTGCACCCGCTTTTTGAAGAAATTATAAGTGAGGCTTGCCTTGAGAACATTGGGCGTGTTGTTATTAACACCAATGGCATTAAACTGCTTGAAGATGACAAATTGTTTGAAGTAATAAAAAAGAATAAAGAGCGGCTGGAAATTTATTTGCAGTTTGATGGTTTTAACGAAACCGCCAACCTAAAACTTAGAGGTTTAGATTTATCTGAGGTGAAAACAAAAGTGATTGCAAAGCTTGATAGTGAAGATATTAGAATGAGTTTTGCGGTAACTGTTATTGAAGACAACCTTTCGGAGCTAAAAAAAATTCTAGATTTGGCTTGTAAAACTAAAAATGTAACGGGCATAACTTTTCAAAGATTAACCAAATCAGGCAAGGGGACATCTTTGTCAGAAGAAAAGGCGCTGGTTCAAGAGGATTTGCTTGTTGCCATAAGTGATAGCGGCTATTTAAAATATCAAGATATTGTTCCGCTTCCTTGTTCTCACGAAAACTGTACCTCAATTAGTTTTTTGTTTGTAACTAAAGACAAAATTTATTCATTAGCAGATTTCATTAATTATGAAAAACATCAAAATATAATTAAAGATAAAATAGGTTTTGAAGCTTCAATTTTGGATTATATTAAAGAAGAATTTGGCTGTGCCTGCTGCTCTAGTTTTATGACCAAAGCTTTGCCCGTTGTTCAAAAATTTAGAGAATTTGCCGCAGGTAGAAAAGCTGTTAATCATAATATGAAAATTCTTAGGATACTGGTTAAAAATTTTATGGACTCTTCTACCTTTGATACCGAGAGAGCTAAAAAATGCTGCATTGGTGTTGCTACTGGAGATAATAAAATTATTCCTTTTTGCGTTAATAATATTTTTAAAAACAAGAGTTGCTAAATGATTGATGAACATTATCCTTTAAATTCGGGGATTTACAGTCTGGCTGTTTTAACGAGCTTTTTGGTTGGATTGTTTATATTAAAACAAAGCAAAGAAGAAGCTTTAAGCATTGTTAAAGTTAAATATGTTTTGCCTGTATTTTTGGTTGGAGCAATTATTGGGGCAAAAATTCCTGTAATTCTTAGCTATGGTTGGCATAAGGAATTTTTTTTAACAGGGAAAAGTTATTATGGAGCTTTGATTGGCGCATTTATCGCAATTAATATTTATAAATATGTATATAAAATTAAAGAGCATTTCGGCGGAAGACTAGTTGTTCCGCTGGCGGTTGGTGCTGGAATTGGTAAAATAGGCTGCTTTTTTTATGGCTGTTGCAGTGGCACTGAAACGGATTTCTTTATAAAGATACAAAACGTCCATGGGCAGTATGTCCACCCTGTGCAGTTGTATGAAAGTTTTTTTGAGTTTCTTATGGCGGCGGTCTTTTATTGTTACTATAGAAAAAAGGCAAAAATGCCTCCAGAAGCGTTTTTAATGTATCTGCTTTCTTATATGATTTTTAGGTTTTTAATAGAATTTATTAGAATTGAACCCAAAGTCTATTTAGGATTAAGTGTTTACCAGTTAATGTCGATTGTATTCGTCCCTGTTTTTATGTTTGAACTTTTTAGGAGATTGCGAAATGCCAAGTGATTTTATCAGTGAGTTGTATTCCAGAATAGAGATGAAAACTGAATTCCCGCTTTTGTTTTTATCCGCTTGGGGAATTATGGCGTTAACCGCTGCCGCTATAGCTTTTAGTGTTGCATATAAATTTATGGAATATGGTTCAAAATCAAAAGAAGTTGTTAAACATAAAAAACATATTGTCGAAACGTTTTCGATGACGGTTTTAGTTGTGGTTATTTTTAATGTTTTGGTCGCTAATTTTGGTTCATTCAAACTAGATTATATTACCGCTTTAATGGCATTAATATGGGGCGCACTTTGGGTTTTTATTGCAACGTGGCTTCATATCTGGTCAAAAAAAGAAATTGGTTTGTTCTGGTCTAATCAAATAGAAATTACAAAGGGGCATAAAATTGTTACAAGAGGTCCTTATGCCTTAGTTCGGCACCCAATGTATTCATCTATGATAATATGGCTTTTGGCGGTTTCTTTGATGTTTGCTAATTATATCGGGTTAGCTTTAAGCCTGATTATTTTTACACCAATAATGATATGGAGAGCAAAATCAGAAGATAAACTTTTGCAAGATTTAGATAAAACAAGTTTTGTTACATTTTCTGAAAAAACCAATATCCTTGTTCCTCATCTCGGACGAAAACTATCTCTTATTATTAGAATTATCGGAATTGGCTTGCTAGGGTATTCGGTGGTTTTAAATCAGATGACTTTTGAACGTTTGGTCTTCTTATTTATAATGTTTATAACAATAAGCCTTACGTCTAACTTAGCTAAAGTTAGATTTTCATATTTTAATAAGTCTTTGTTTTTATTTGTTATTTATGCAGCAGCTTTGGCTGTTCCTAAATTTTATTTCTTGTATTATGTAATTCTGGCTTTCAATATCTGGGGCTTAAAATTTAATTGCCCCTGTATGGCAGTTTATGAAAAATATAATGGCTGCCCTTGTTTTAGATGGTTAAAAACAACGTGCCGCTTAAAGAATAAATAAAAAATATTAATCTGTAAATTTATGATTTCTCTGTGATAATAAAATAGGAATTAAGGTGCGTAAGTTTTTATTAAAATGGTTTTCGAAAGATAAAAAAGGGTTTGATTTAATATCATTAAATCTTAAAAATATTTTTTTGCTTATTAGTTTTTCCATTTATATCGTATTGATTTTTTTGGGTATTGTAAAATTTACCAAGTACACGTTTTTGTTAAACATACCTATTTTTATTATAGGCTATAATTTTATCTCTTTTTTGGCGTTTATTGCGAGTTTGTTTCAAAGAAATTTGTTAGAAACAGTTATGAAAGGAACTCCCAAGCAAGTAGAAAAAGCAGCAGCTAAGCTTAAGGATATTAATTTCAGGTTCGATGAAACCTGTAACTTTGCTTTTGATATGGAATGGAAAACGGTTATAGGAAATACTCCTTTAATAATTGCGACAGCTGTTAATGATAACCTAGAAGTTATAAAAACGCTGATTAGACTTGGAGCGGATATAAATGCTAAAAATAACTGTAACGAAAATCTTTTACACCCTGCCGCAGCAAATAAAAACCCCGAAGTATTAAAAATGGTCCTAACTATGGGGTTTGATGTTAACGAGACTAATTCATATGGTTGTCCGCCATTATTTCTTGCGTCAGGCAATGTTGCTAATTTGAAAATATTGCTAGATAAAGGCGCTAATATTAATGTCAAAGACAAAAATGGGCTTGGCGTATTACATTTCGCCGCAGATAGAATAAATCCTGACGTAAGTACATTTAATTTGTTATTTAATAAGGGCAGTTTGCGAGGTTGTTTAGAAAGTGTAAAACTGCTTATAGCTAAAGGGGCATATGTTAATGTCAAAGACAAAGATGGATTAACACCTTTAATGATTGCGGCAAGTAATAACAATAAAGAAATTGTTAAGGCTCTTATCGATGCTGGGGCTGATATTTCTGCAACAGATAATAAAGGGCGTAATGCTCTTTTTATTGCTCAGCAAGATAACAGTCGCAATGTTATAAAAATTTTAGTTAAAGCAGGTCTTAAATCTGATGCTAAAGATATAGAAGGCAAAACCGTAGAAGAATATGTTTATCCAAAAGAAGAAACAGGCAAGATTTATCGCAGTTTTGTAATATTGGGCGTTGGTTATATAACCTTGCTCCAATTAATTCTTTTTTGGCAAAAAAATCCCAATGCAATAGCGACAATTCCAATGACTCTTGCATTGATTGTGATAGGTAAAACGTTTTTTAAGGACAGACCTGCCAAGAGAGAGAAGAAGTTTTGGTCAACAGAACACCATTTAATAAGAAATAATATCCATCTTTATTGTATATTAGTTGCTATTATTGCATACGGTATTCTTAATTTTTATTATGTTGGTTCCTATAGCTGTATTAATATAACAGAAATTTTTCAAAAAATATGGCTTTTCAGCTATGATAAACAGCATATTTTTATAAAGCATTTTTCTTTGGATATTAACGTTTATTTTAATTTGTTATATGCTGTAATAGCCGCAGGAATACTATCTCTAAATCTGGTTAATCCGATATATGAAAAAAGTGTTTTTAATGAGGAAAGTCTTTTGCGAAAAGTTTATCTTTTAGGCTCTTCAGTTCTTGTGTTTTTTATGGGTTGGATTTTTATTTCTGTTTCAGCGCCTAAAAAAGAGGTGTTTACATTCTCTGGTTCTTTTTTCCTTATTTTTGTTGCTTTTGTGAGCTTTTTTTCTACTCTTTTAAATATATTTGTTGCCATAAAAGATAAAGGCAAGAGAGTAGAATCTCTTGAAAGATAAAAACTCGTGGTATTTTTATAAAAAAAGCTTTTCATAAAAAGTAAAAAAATATAAGGTCTATTTTTTATTTATGGGAGCAATAAAAATGAAGAAAATATCCCTTGCTCGTGAAAATATTTCGCCACGCAGGCTCGTTTTGACTGTGCTGGGAACGGTTGCTTGCCTTGCTTTTTTCTGGTGGTTTTTCTTTATGCGTGGTTTAGAGAAAACTGACAATGCATATCTTAAGACTAATATTACCGTGCTAAGCCCTAAGATAACGGGATATGTTGCCAAAGTTCTAGTAGAAGATAATCAAAAGGTTGCAGAAGGCGATGTCGTTGTTATTATCGACAGCCGTGATTTTGAAGCTAAAGTCTCTCAAGCCGATGCTAGTTTGCTGGTTGCAGATGCAGAATTAGAGCGAATAGAAAAAGATTTAAAAAGAACAGAGAATTTAGTTGCTAAAGGCAATGCATCAGAACAATCTCTTGATAGTATTAGAGCAGAATATAAGATTGCTTTAGGGCAAGTTCAAACGGCTAAGGCAGATTTAGAGCTAGCTAAGATTGATTTGGAAAACACAATAATAAAAGCTCCAAGGTCGGGATATATTGGTAATAAAGGCGTTAGAGAAGGGCAGCTTGTTAAGGCTGGAACCGCTCTTGCTAGTCTGGTTCCCGATAATGAAATTTGGGTAGAAGCTAATTTTAAAGAAACTCAAATTGAAGATATTAAAGAAGGGCAGAAGGTCAAAATTGAAGTTGATGCTTATCCTAGTGATGATTTTGAAGGCATAGTTGAAAGCCTTGCACCTGCTAGCGGCTCAGAGTTTAGTATTCTTCCTCCAGAAAATGCTACGGGCAATTTTACAAAAATAGTTAGAAGAATACCTGTTAGAATTAAATTTAAGCAAGGTGAAGATGTCTCTAAATTAAAAGCTGGTATGTCTGTCTTTACAACGGTTTTTGTTAAATGAGTCATCACAAGGTTTTTTCTACGGATAACTATATTCCAACTACAGCCGATTGGATTGGTTTTGTGGGAATGGTTGTTGGTATGTTTATGGCTATTCTTGATATTCAAATTGTTGCAAGTTCTATTAATGAGATTCAAGCAGGACTTTCTGCAACTCCAGATGAGGCGACTTGGATACAAACATCATATTTAATTGCTGAAGTTATAATGATTCCATTGTCCGGCTGGCTGGCGAGAGCTTTTTCAACAAGATATCTGTTTTTGTTATCGTGCGGCGGTTTTACTATTATGAGCATAGCCTGTGCTTTTGCCTGGAATTTAGATTCTATGATTTTGTTTAGAGCTTTGCAGGGCTTTTTTGGCGGAGCTATGATCCCGACCGTTTTTTCTGTTATTTATGGCTTTTTCCCAAGGAGACTAAAGCCTGCTCTTTCGGCAATAGTAGGTTTGGTTGTTACGTTGGCGCCCTCAACAGGGCCTGTAATAGGTGGTTGGATTACAGACAATATTTCATGGCACGCTTTGTTTACAATTAATATTATTCCTGGAATTTTGGTTTGCTTTACAACGTTGTTCTATGCCAAGTTTGATGAACCAGATTGGTCTTTAATCAAGAAAATTGATATTTGGGGTATAATATATGTCGGAGTTTTTCTTGGCTGTCTTCAATATGTTTTGGAAGAGGGGACAAGAAATGACTGGTTTAACAGCCGTAAAATTATAATGTTTTCTTCAGTTTCTGCTCTAGGCGCTTTTTTGTTTCTTGTTCACGAACTTAGTTGTAAGCATCCGATTATCGACTTGTTTGCGTTTAAGGATAGAAATTTTGCAGCAGGCTGCTTGTTTAGTTTTATTCTTGGCTGGGGGCTTTATAATGTGGTGTTTTTAACTCCAGTTTATTTATCTCAGGTCAAAGGTTTAAACAGCCAGCAGATAGGATTTTATGTTGCTGTTATGGGTATGTTTCAGTTTTTGATGGCTCCTGTTTCTGCTGGGCTTTCAAAAAAAGCTGATTTAAGAAAAATGTCGGCGTTTGGTATGGCTGTATTCGGCATAGGCTGCATTATGAATTCAAGGCTGTCTTATGATTCTGGTTACTGGGAATTTTTCTTTCCTCAGATGGTGAGGGGGGTAGGCGTAATGTTTGCGATAATTCCAGTTAATCTTATTGCTATGGGAACTCTTCCACCTCAAGAAGTTAAAAATGCTAGTGGTCTTTATAATCTGACACGCAATTTAGGTGGAGCTATTGGATTGGCAGTGACAGGAACGTTTCTACAGGATTGGCCTAAGTCGCATTATGCTGTTTTAAGGGAGCATATTACCGATACATCAGTAAAAGCTTTGTCTCTTATTGAAAATTTTTCTGACTATCTCTCGAGTTTAAATGTTGTTAAGCCTGATGATGCTATAATTAAGATACTTTATGGCATAGCACAAAGAGAGGCATCAATTATGACTTTTAATGATATTTTCTATGTTATGGGCTTAATGTTTATTCTATCTCTTATTGCTCTTCCTCTTATAACAGTTATTAATCCAACCAAAGAAGCGGCTGAGGTTCATTAGAGCATTCAGTTTTAATAAAAACCAGATATCCATTATTACAAAAAATGATGCTATAAAACTTTTTTAATTATGATAGGTTTTAAATAAAGATTCAAAAAAGCTTTTAGCATTTTTGCCAATGGTTGTAGTTAGATATCCCCCTTCTTGTATAATTAACGTTGGAAGTTTAAGCGTTGCAATTTGAGAGGCAATCTGCCTAAATTCGTCTTCTCCATTTTTCCACGCTCCTGTTGGGTCATTAGCTGCGGTGTCAAATCCCAATGCAATAACCAGAAAAGCAGGTGAGAATTTTTTAATTTTATCTAAGGCTTTTTTTAAAGTTTGAAGATACTTTTCAGGTGTCGTATTTTCAGGCAGAGCATAATTAATATTATAACCAAAGCCTTCAGCTTCTCCCCGCTCGTCTTCAAATCCTGTAAAATAAGGATATTCAGTTGCAGGGTGTCCGTGAATGGATATTGTTAAAACATCATTCCTTTTATAAAAAATGTCTTGAATTCCATTACCGTGATGAAAGTCTATATCAAGAACGGCTACTTTTCCATACTTTGATAGAGCATCAGCGGCTATCGCAGCATTATTGAAGTAACAAAATCCTCCAAAAAATTTGCGTTCGGCGTGATGACCAGGGGGGCGTATTAAAGCATAAGCAATAGATGATTCATTCAAAATGGCATCAGCTGCGGTAAGGGCGCAGTCAACAGCACGTTTCGCTGCTTTGAAAACATTGCTGGTAAGAGGGGTAAAGGTATCAATGCAGAAATAGCCAGCTTTGATTGGCATATATCTAGGAATTTTTGCGGTGTTTCTAATTGGAAAAATGTAAGGATAAATTGATTTGTTTTCTTCAATTTGAGAACAGACGCTTTTTATAAAACTAAAAAAAGACTTGTCGTGAACAGCTTTGATATATTTCTCAGAAAAAGACTGCGGGGCAACCTCTTTAAAACAGTTTAGCTTTTTTATCTCTTTTAAGATAATCTCTACCCTGACAGGCGCCTCAACATAACCAACCTCATTAATATGATGTATTTCGTGTTGGTCATTTACGACCAAAATTATAGGATCTTCAACTGTGGAAGAGTTTAGTCCTTTAGTTTCAGTATTAGCTGGTATCTTTTTTATGTATTGAAAAGGGCGCATTTTTACAGGGTCATCTTTGAAAGAGGCGACAACCATTTCTGTATATTCTTGAGGGCAATAATTGCCATATTTGTTTTCTAATATGGTTCTAACGACTTGACGGGCATATTTTTTTGACAAAGCCTCTGTTTGTATTAAATCAACCATTAAATAAGGAGGATCCGTGTCATCTTGTTTAACTGGTGTTTCATACTTTGTATTGATAATAGGTGTTATCCCTAATCTTTCATAAAATTTTAATCGGGCAATGTTTTGAAGTCTGGTTTTATCATCTGGTGAGAGCAGGGCTGTATCTGGAAGGCATTCGAAGGCAATGAGATTGCATTTTTCTTTAATGGCATTTTCCTTTACCTTCTCATAAAGAAGAGAACCTAATCCATTAGAATGTTTGCCTTTCGCTGTTGCGATATAATCCAGATACGCAAATTTGCGTTTAGGGTCATATAATACCAAAGCAAAAGCGACAACTTTATCATTTTTTTCAGCAACAATGATGTTTGTTTTAAACTGATATTTAAAAGGATTAAGGAGCTTTTCTTCCAAATTTTCAATATCGGTTATTGGTATTTTAGAAAATTGGCTTTTTAAAATTATTTTTACTTGGTTTATCGTACTGATATTGGCGCTGGTAGTTGCATCTAAAATTTTTCTAATTCGGAACATTTTTTTATTAAAACTCAGGAAGTTTCCTTTAATTTTTAATAAACACTATATCTCATTGTTTTCTTTTCGGCAATATAAGTTAAAAAATTTAAATCATAAAAAAAGGGCTAGTTTTCACTAACCCTTCTTTTTTGTTTTCTTATTTATCAATTATAAATAAGCTGTTTCACCGTGAAGTGCAGCATCAACGTCTTTTTCTGCATTTTCATCAACTTTAACAGGAGTAATCTTGTTAATTATGCATAAAGCAAGGTATGAAAATACAAAAGCATAAGCGCTCATAGCGATAACTGCTACAGTTTCTTTGATGAAAAATTCGGTATTGCCTAATAGCAAGCCGTCAGCTCCTGCTGAGTTAACAGCAGTGGTGGCAAAAACACCAAGGAATATAACACCAATAGTTCCGCCTACACCGTGAACGCCCCAAACATCAAGAGCATCGTCCCATTTAAGTCTATTTTTAAGACTTACAGCGCAGTAACAAATTGTGCCAGCTAAAATACCGATGATAGCTGCGTGGCCAATAGTAACATAACCAGCCGCGGGTGTAATCGTTGCAAGTCCAGCAACAGCACCAGTTAAAAGACCGACAAAAGTTGGCTTTTTAGTTTGGAACCAAGAAATAGCGAGCCAAGTGATAGCAGCAAAAGATGCAGCAACGTCAGTGTTAATGAAAGCCTGTGCGGTAACACTATCAACAGCGAGTTCAGAACCAGCATTGAAGCCGTACCAGCCAAACCACAATAAGCCAGTTCCTAAAGCAACCAAAGGAATACTATGAGCTGTATCTGCAATTTTACGTTTGCCGACAAATAATACAGATGCTAAAGCTGCCATACCTGCAATAGCGTGGACAACAATGCCACCAGCAAAGTCAAGAACGCCCCATTTAGCAAGCAAGCCGCCGCCCCAAACCATATGAACAGCTGGGAAATATACGAAAACTAACCAGACAACTAAAAAGATTAAATAAGCACCGAAACGAACACGGTTGGTGAATGCGCCGGTGATAAGAGCTGGGGTTATAATAGCAAACATCATTTGATATGAGATGAAAACAAAGAGCGGAATATTAGCATCGTTATTGAATTTATCGTTTAATGAAATGCCATTTAAAAAGGCCTTATCGAGGTTACCGATTAGGCCGTAAAAAGTATCACCGCTAAAGCATAGAGAGTATCCAAATAGATACCAAACAATTGTAGTCACACCCATTGAGACAAAGCTTTGCATCATAATTGCTAGAACGTTATGACGACCAACAAGACCACCATAGAAAAATGCCAAGCCCGGAGTCATTAGCATAACTAAGCTGGTTGAGAGAAGCATAAAGCCTGTATTACCAGTATCAAACATTTATTATTCCTTATCTTTAAAAAATATTGTTTTAAGTTGTTTAAAATTAAAAAAAATAATTACAAACATGCATAAAAGATGCATATTGCGTAATATGTTTTTGCAATAGTCAGGATATTCTAATATTTTGAACTAAGCAATAGGGAAATTTTGCAGTTTCAGAGGTAATCTTTGTAATGGTTTTTATAAAAAGAAATAAAACTTGAAATTGTTTAGAATTTATCTAAAATATCTTATAACTAACTTCAATAAAAATAATTTTTAATAAAAAAATAACAAGAGGTTTTAAAATGTTTTCGAATTTTTCTATAAAGAAAAAGCTGCCTTTAATCTTCTCTTCTTTATTATTTGTCGCCTGCGTTGGACTTTCCGCTGTTTCTTATTACAGCGCTAAGAAAGAAATGATATTAGATACTGAAAAAGTGCTTCCTCAAAAAGCAGATGATTTAGCCAAACTTTTCAGAGCTAGAATTGATACTAAAATTTCTGAAATTGAGGCTATCGCATCAACCGACGCCGCTAAAAATCAGAACGATAAAGATATTCTTTTGTTTTTACAGGAAGAAACGGAGAGAACAGGTTTTATGGCTATGGCAGTTGTTGGGCTAGATGGAATTGCTCATTACAACGATGGTTCAACACTTAATCTCGGCGATAGGGAATATATTAAAAAAGCCTTTGCTGGTGAAAGCAACTTTTCTGATATGATAATATCTAGGGCTAATCATCAACTAGTTATAATGTTGGCGGTACCAATTAAAGACAATGGTTCTATAAAATCTGTTTTAATTGCTAGAATGACAGGTGAAAGCATTATTAGTTTTATTAGAGATATTGTTTCAGGAAAAGAAGGATACGCATATATCTTTAATAATAAGGGCACTATCGTAAGCCACAAGAATGTAGATATGGTTCTTAATCAATTTAACGTTTTTGATGAAGCAAAGAAAGACAGCAAATATATGGAATTATCTGAATCTTTTTATGGAGTAATAAATAGAAATCAGAAATTTTCAAAATATCTTTTTGTTGACAAGGTTATGTATGCAGGCTTTTCTTCAATTGATAAGAGTAACTGGATTATTGCAGTAACAATGCCTGAAAAGGAGATTTTAGAAGGGGTTGTTAGAGTAAGGAATAATGTTCTATTAGTAACGGTTTTGGTTCTGCTTATCGGTATAATCATAGCTAGTTCTGTTGGTGTTTCTATTGCTAAGCCGATTGTTGCCACTACCGATTTAATGAAATCTTTGGCGGCAGGTGATCTTAATGTTAACGTTTTGGTGACAGACAGCAAAGACGAGATTGGTGAAATGACAAGAGCTCTTGAGATTTTTAAGCAGAACGCCATAAAAAATAAGGAGCTTGAGAAGCAACAACACGAGGAACAGATTCAAAAAGAGCTTAAGTTAAAAAAACTAGAAAATATTATTTCTGATTTTCAAAAATCAGTTCTCGATATAGTTAATACTTTATCAAATTCAGCGAAAGACCTTAATAAAACAGCTGATAATATGAATGTTATATCTAGAAAAACAGCAACGGAAGCAGAGGCAATGGCTCAAGCTTCAAACGAAGCTGCGGTTAATGTTCAGACTGTTGCTTCTGCGGCTGAGGAACTTTCTTATTCTATTAGTGAAATACTAAGACAAGTTTCAGAGGAAACTGAAATTGCCCAACAGGCAGTTAAAGAAGTTCACAGTACTAATGAGGTTATAGGCAGTCTAGCTGAATCTGCGCAGAAAATATATGAAGTTGTAGAACTTATTACTGACATAGCCAGCCAGACAAACCTTCTTGCTCTTAATGCGACAATCGAAGCTGCGAGGGCTGGAGATGCTGGGAAAGGTTTTGCTGTTGTTGCTAGTGAAGTTAAGAATTTGGCTAACCAAACAGCTACCGCAACAGATGAAATTTCAAGTCAGATATCTGATGTTCAAGGAAAAACCGATAAATCCGTATCTGCTATTACCAAAATCGGAGATGTAATTAATAAAATCGATCAAATTTCAGCTGTAATTGCGGCTGCGGTGGAAGAACAAGGAGCTGCAACACAAGAAATTTCTAAGAATATAGATCAAGCATCGCAAGGAACCAAGAGTGTTTCTGATAATATTGTAATCATTACTAAGGTTGCATCAGATTCAGGAATGGCGGCTAATGATGTTTTGGTTGCTTCTAAAGATTTAGCAGATAAAACAGATGTTCTTAAGTCAGAAATACTTAGTTTTATAGAAAAGATAAAAATAGCTTAAAAACAAAGCATTTTTTATAACATTATTGCGAGGAATAGGTATGAAAGCATATGAAATTAAACAAGGAATTTATTGGGTAGGCGCCAAAGATTGGAACTTAAGAGACTTCCATGGATATAAAACTTCAAGAGGTTCAACATATAATGCATATCTTATAATTGATGATAAGATTACTTTGGTTGATGCTGTTAAGGGCTATCTTAATGATGAACTTTTTTCCCGTATAGCATCAATTATTGATCCTGCAAAAATTGATTATATTGTTTGTAATCATGTTGAGATGGATCATTCTGGTTCTTTGCCTGAATTAATGAAGATAGCTAAAAATGCTGAAATTATTACTAATAACTCTGGAAAGAAAGGGTTGGAAGAACATTATGATGCCTCTGATTGGAAATTTAAAGTAGTAAAAACGGGAGATGAGATTTCTTTGGGCAAAAGAACGCTGTCTTTTGTTACTATTCCAATGCTCCATTGGCCAGATTCTATGATGACATATCTTAAAGAAGATAAAATTCTTATGCCTAATGATGCTTTTGGACAACATTATGCAAGTGAATTCTTATTTGCTGATGAAGCTCCTTATGAAATAGTAATTGAGGAGGCAAAAAAATATTTTGCCAATATTCTTTATCCATATTCTAAAAAACTTGCCAAACTAGTAGAAGGTTTTGATTTAGATGTTGATATTATTGCTCCAAGTCACGGTTTGATGTGGCGAGGTGATGATATTTCCGCAATTCTAAACGAGTACAAGAACTGGGCTGGCGGAAAGAATAAAGGTAAGGCCGTTGTGGTTTATGATACGATGTGGGGAGCCACAGAAAAAATGGCTGATTGCGTTAAAGCTACATTTGAAAATGAGGGCGTTGAGGTTATTAAAAGAAGTCTGAAGCTTAATGACATTTCAGATGTTATTACTGATATCGTTGATGCAAAATATGTGGTATTTGGTTCGCCGTGTCTTAATAGCGGAATTTTACCGACAATGGGTTGGATGCTAACCTATTTAAAAGGGCTTGCTCCAACTGATAAAATTGGTTTTTGTTTCGGATCTTATGGCTGGAAAAATGGCTTTTCCAAGGAAATCCAAAATGCTATGAGTGATTTGGAATGGAAGCTTCCAAAAGAGCCGTTTGAGGCTAAATACCGTACATGCAATTTTGCAGATCTTGAAGCTGTGGTTAAAGACGTTATCGCTTTTGGTAAAAACGTATAGAAATAAAAAATTTAAAAAATTAGAGCTTTTTTTGGTGTTATCATTTATAAACTGGAAAAAGCTTTAATTTTATTCTTTTAGAAAGCAATCTTAAAAATGATGAATCTTCCGACAATTAATTTAAAAAAAGGCAGTGGAAAACGGTTTATTAATGGCTGCCCGTGGGTTTTTTCCAATGAAATTGAAATGAGCGCCGAAGCTAAAGAAATCCCTGATGGTTCGGTTGTTATTCTTACAAGAGATGATAAGAAAATAGCCGTTGGAACCTTTAACTGTCATTCTCTAATTGCGTTTAGAGCATTTTCCCGCAATGGTGATGATGTTATCAATAAAAACTTTATAGAGAAGAAAGTTTCAAAAGCTCTGGCATATAGAGAAGCTTTTTTTGATAAACCTTATTATAGATTAGTCTTTTCAGAGGCGGACAATTTACCTGGTTTTGTTGTCGATAGATTAGGAGATATTTTTAGTATCCAAGCAAATACTGCTGGAGCCGAAATGCTTTCTGATATGATGGCTGAAGTTTTGCTTAAACTTTTTCCAGATGCATCAATCGTTTTTAAAAATGATACAGCTTCTCGAAAACTTGAAGGCTTGGAGTTGTATATCAAAAATTATAACAAAGATGTTTCAGGTGAAGTTGAACTTATAGAAAATGACGCGGTTTTCTTTGCCGATATTGTTGACGGACAGAAAACGGGCTGGTTTTATGACCAGAGAGATAACAGAGCGTTAGTTGCTAAATTGGCTAAAGACAAAACTGTCGCTGATTTTTATTCTTATGCTGGTGGTTTTTCCGTGCTTTCTGCTTTAAATGGAGCGATTAGCGTTACCGCTGTTGACAGGTCGGAAAGAGCCGTTGAGCTTGCTCAAAAAGCCGCTTTAAGAAATGGGGTTGAAGATAAGTGCCAATTTGTTCAAGCTGAAGCGTTCAGTAAGATGGAAGAAATGGCTGAATTAAAGCAGAAATTTGGGGTTGTTGTGGTTGATCCTCCTGCCTTTATTAAATCTAAGAAAGACTTTAATCAAGGGGCTAAAGGCTATCAGAAAATGGCAAGATTAGCATCAAAACTTGTTGAAAAGGGTGGCTTTTTAGTAGCAGCTTCTTGCTCTCACCATATTAACTCCAGTGAATTTTTAGAACAAATTACACAAGGGATAAAACAAACAGGACGCACTGGAAAATTGATTAAAATAACAGGAGCGGGAGCAGATCACCCTGTTCATATCAGCTTACCTGAAATGTCTTATTTGAAGGCTTTGTTTTTTCAATTAGATTAAACGTTTTTTGATTCCGTCTCTTAAGGGGTGCCATTTAGGGTGTGTCGTAGCTCTGTCTATTTGCAAATCTCTCCTTGCTGATTGCCTCGCCGAATAGGCAATAGAACAGGACACATTTAAACGCCAGATGCTCTAAATATGCAACAAAGGCAGGAAAAATTAATGTCCTGCCTTTGTTTGTATTTAGTAATGAGCCAAATTAAATCGAAATAACTTAGAAAATAAAATCGGTTGATAGAAATGCAGATTTATTTTCTTTTAATATTTGTGTTAATAGTTCTTGGTTTATACTTTCGTTTCTTGCTGCAACGAGTGTTCTGATAGAAAATACTCGTAAGGCATCAGTTACAGACAGCGTTCCTTCCGCAGAATCTTTTCTTCCTGTAAACGGAAAAGTATCAGGACCTCTTTGACATTGGCTGTTAATATTAACTCGGCAAACTTGATTGACTAAGTTATCAATTAGTTTAGCAATTTTATCGGGATTGGTTCCAAAAAGGCTAACCTGTTGACCAAATTTAGATTCAATTACAGCATTTACGGGTTCTTTTATATCATCGAATACCGCAATCGGAACGATTGGACCAAATTGTTCTTCGTGGAAAATACGCATATCTTTTGTTACAGGGTAAAGAACCGCTGGGTGAAAATAAGAGCCATCTATTTTGCCGCCATTTTCATTAATAATTTTTGCCCCCTTTTGCAGAGCATCATTTAAGAGTTCTTTTAAAAACTCAAGGCTCTGCTCATTAGGAAGAGGGGTTAAAGATACTCCTTTTTCCCAAGGCATACCGCTTTTTAAATTTTTAAATTGCTCAAGATATTCTGCTATAAATTCATCTGCCACAGAACGTGCCACAAAAGTTATTTTAATAGCCGTGCATCGTTGACCATTATAAGAAAGATTTCCGCTTAAGCATTCCTTAGCTGCAAGCTTTATATCGGCGTGGTCAAGAACGATACCCGCATTTTTGGCTTCCAGCCCCAAAACGCATTTAAGTCTAGATGGTTTCGGGTGTTGCTGTTTGAGAATATTCGCAACACGGCTGGAGCCGATAAATGCTAGAACGTCTATTTTGCCAGATGCCATAAGGGGCGATGCCACTTCTTTGCCCTCGCCATAAACGGTATTGATGACGCCCTTAGGAAAAGCGTCTTTAAAGGCTTCAAGCAAAGGATAATGAAGCAAAACACCGTGCTTAGGCGGTTTAAATACAACGGTATTTCCCATCAAAAGAGCAGGGATTAAGGTTGTGAATGTTTCATTGAGCGGATAGTTATATGGTCCCATACAAAGAACAACTCCAAGGGGTGCCCGTCTTATTTGACCTATAATTCCTTTTTCAATCGTAAACCTTGATGATACTCTATCTAAGTCTTTTAATGCGGCTATAGTATCTGCAATATATTCTATTGTTCGATCAAATTCTTTGGCAGAATCTGCGGCATTTTTTCCAATTTCAAGCATTAAGAGATTAACAACTTCATCTCTTTTTTCTTTCATTGCAAAGGTAAATTTTTCAAGGCATTTAATCCTTTGTTTCACGCTCATTGTTGGCCATTCGCCACAGCCATTGTCATAGGCTTTGCAGGCAGCATCGGCGGCTTTTAAAGCTTCTTCCGTATCCATCAAAGGATAGGAACCTAAAACTAAACGGTGGCATTCATTATCGTTTTTTAATGAAATAGCACCTTCAACCTCCTGCATTGCGCCGTTCCAAGTTTTTATTTCGCCATCAATAAGATATTCCTTTTGTTCGACAGTTTTAAAATTTGGAAACTCTTTTTGAAACTCAGATTTTGTTGGAATTTTTATAAAAGTCATTACTCCCCCTCTTATGTAAAAGTTTTTTTAACACAAAATTACCAAGTATAAATTAACTAAAAAGTTATTTGTCTTCAAGTTCTTCTCGTAAAAGCTCAAGTTCCAGCCATGATTCTTCGGCTTTTTCTAAGTCGGATTTTTGTAGTTCTAGTGTTTTTACACATTCATTAAACTGAGCTGGATTTTTTTCATAAAAACTTGCATCAGCAAGCTTGTTTTCTAAAAGATTAATCTCAGAATTTAACTTAGCAATCTTATTTGGCAGTTCTTGCAGAAGTCTTTGTTCATTATAACTTAGTTTAGTTTTGATTTTTATTGTTTTTTGTGGTTGAACGGCCTTTTTGGCAGGTTTATTTGTTGCTATGCTTTGTTCTTTTTTTTGTTTTTGTTCTAAGTAATCACTATAGCCGCCAACATATTCTGTAACTTTGCCGTTTTCTTCAAAAGCTAAAATTGATGTTACCGTTTTATCCAAGAAATCACGATCGTGGCTTACGATTAGTAATGTTCCAGGAAATTCATCAAGCATCTCTTGGAGCAAATCAAGCGTTTCAATATCAAGGTCATTGGTAGGTTCGTCCATTATCATTAAATTGCAAGGTTCTGATAATTTTAGAGCCAAAAGTAAGCGGTTTTTTTCCCCGCCAGATAAAACTTTTACGGGACTTAATAATTTTTCTGGGGCAAACAAAAAATCTTTTAGATAACTGGCGATATGACGACTGCCGCTTGGAAGAATAACAAAATCGCCTCCAGCTGGGCATATGGTATCTTTTAAAGTCTTTTCTAAATTAAGTTCCGTGCGGTGTTGATCAAAAAAAGCCGTTTTTAAATTTTCACCAAGCCTTATTGAACCGCTATCAGGGAGCATTTGTCCTGTGAGCATTTTTAGTAAGGTTGTTTTGCCCGCACCGTTAGCCCCGATAATTCCTATTCGCTCGCCTCTAGTTATTCTTATAGAGAAATCGCTAATTACATTTTTACAATCAAAACTTTTATTTATATTTTGAGCTTCAACAACCATAACACCAGAACGGTCGCTGTTTTCTAGATTTAACTTCATATCGCCTGTTTTCCTTTTGCGCTCAGCTGTTTCTTTGCGAAGAATATGAAGTTTTTTTAAGCGTCCTTGATTTCTTTTGCGCCTTGCTGTAACACCTCGCTGCAACCAATGAAGCTCTTGTTTAAGCTTGGTCTGCATTCTTTCAAGTTCACGCTCTTCAGCATTCATAATGCTTTCGGACCATTCTTCAAAGGTAGCAAAACCCTGATTGTGCCACCATAAGGTTTGATTATGCAGCCAGCCGATGCGGTTAGTGAGATTAGATAAAAAGGCTCTGTCGTGGCTTACAACAATTATGGCGCCGCTAAAATTTTTTAAGTCTTTTTCTAAAATATCAATCGTGGGTAAATCAAGATGGTTCGTTGGTTCATCTAAAAACAAAATGTCAGGAGAAGAAATTAACACTTTTGCTAAGTCTGTTCGTTTTTTTTCGCCTCCAGAAAGCGTTTGTAACTCAAGGCTGCCATCAAGCCCAAATCTTGAAAGAATATCTTCCACGAGATGAGGGGATTCTAAACGTTCAGTTTCGGAGAGACCTGAGGCAACATAAGAAAAAATGCTTTTATGTTCTCCAAAATCAGGAGCTTGCGGTAAAAATTGGATTTTAGCTCCAGCTGACAAGGCTTTTTCACCGCTGTCGGGTGAAACTATTCCCGTCATTATTTTTAACAGGGTGGTTTTTCCTGAGCCGTTAGCCCCGATTAAACAAAGCCTTTCGCCTTTTTCTAAATTTAGGCTCACACCTGAAAATAAAGGCTTTTCTCCAAATTTTATTGTAATATCTTTTAAACTTAATAAGGTCATTTTATAAAAAACTCTTAAGAAAACATTTAATATCTATCATAATGCGGAAGCGCTCTCAAGGAGCAAGTAGATATAATCTAGCATTTTTTACAAAATTTAGGTGTCTTTATGAAAAAATCACTGGCAACCAAAGATAAAATCATTAATATAGGAAATTAAATGACGGGTTATTAAGGTAATCTTTCTTATAACTTGCAAGGTGTTTTTTTTAGTTTTTATAAGGATTTTTTTAAGTATGGCACAATATAAAACTGAACAAGAAACTTTTTGGGCAACCGAATTTGGTGATGACTATATTGACAGGAATAGAAGTCCAAAGATTTTAGCTTCTAGTATTTCTTTTTTTACGTCAATCTTACAAAGAGCATCTACGATAAGTTCAGTTATGGAGTTTGGTGCTAATGTTGGCTTAAATCTTGTCGCAATTAAAAATCTGCTTCCCGAAGCTAAAATTGCAGCCGTTGAGATTAATAAAAAAGCTTATGATGTTCTTGCTAAAATTGACGGCGTTGAAGCTCATAATGCATCGGTTTTGGAATTTGAAACTAAGGAAAAATTCGATTTAGTTTTTACTAAGACCGTTTTGATTCATATTAATCCCGAGGAATTGGATAAAGTTTATGAAAAAATGTATAATGCATCTAAAAAATATATTTTAGTTGCCGAATATTATAACCCAGTTCCTACAAAAATTTCTTATAGAGGACACGAGAACAGGCTTTTTAAAAGAGATTTTGCAGGTGATTTAATGGAAAAATATCCAGATTTAAAATTAGTTGATTATAAATTTGTTTATAAGAGGGACAACAATTTTAAACAAGATGATATTACGTGGTTTCTTTTAGAAAAATAAAACTTTTTTATAAATAATTTTAAGGATTTTTTTACAAAAAATCTTTGATTTGCGAAGCAATTCCTAATAAACGCAAAATAAATATTCTAATTGTTTAATACTTGAAACAGTTTTTCCGCAGTTTCCCAATCTTCTGGAGTATCAATGTCTTGAACCATAAAGCGAGGGAGAACTATTCCTTGGGCATCTTTGCTGTATAAAACAGGTTCCTTAAGGAACTTCTCCGTATTATACCAATAAAATTGTCCTGCATCGTGGTAAGCTTGGGGAAGGGTGTTGCTTCTAGTATTCATATGTTCGGGCCAGAACATAACTAATGTGCCGTCTTCCTGAATTTTATGAGCTCTAAAAATGGGAAAAGGATAAGAGGTTATGGGAAAGACCGAGCCAAGATTTTTCTCTTTTAAAAGCTCAAACCCTTCAATTAAGTATTTAGGCAATATAAAAGGGGCTGTTGCATAAATGCAGCAAAAATAAGGAAAATCCACTCCTTTTTTATTCATTTCTTTAACGGCGTGAACTAGCACAGGAGCCGTTGTGGTCAAATCATCAGACAGCTCTGGCGGTCTCATAAAAGGAATTTCGGCGCCAGCTTTTTCGGCAATAGATGCGATTTCATCAGAGTCCGTGCTTATTATAACTTTTTGAAATAAATCACATTTAAGAGCGGCTTCGATAGAATATTCAATAATAGGTTTGCCTGAGAAAAATTTAGTATTCTTTTTTAAAATTCGTTTGCTGCCGCCTCTAGCGGGGATTATTGCAATAGGTTTTTTGTTTTCTGTCATTTGTTTAGTAAACCATAAAATAAGGAATCATTCCATTTGCCGTCGTGCCAATGCGTTTCTTTGTGAACGCCATCTAGGGTAAAACCTAAAGTTTTAAACATTTTTTGCTTGGGTTCATCAAATGAATATATTTCCGACCAAAGACGGTGTAGTCCTAGAACATCAAAGCCATATTTAATCATTGTTTGGGCGGCATCTATGGCATATAAATCATCAATATAGATGTCATTATGTCCGATATATATTGAAAAATCAGCGTTTTTATCTACCCAGTTTATATAACAAAGACCGCAGGCACCGATAAGTTTTTTGTTTTCATCTAAGATGGCAAACATTTTTACGTTGGGATTATCAATAACCTGATTTTCATACCAGCGGTTTTGGTTTTCCATACTTAATTCACGAAATTCTCTGAAATATTTTCGCAAATCAGGATTGTTACGCCATTCAAGCAAAAGAGGTAAATCTGCTCTTTCTATTGCTCTTAAATATGTTGTGTTTCCTTTTAGCATATCTTTATCTAACATCTTTATCCATAACAGCATCTCCTTTTGGTTTGGAGGTAAGCATTGTTTTTCCAATTAATTCATCGAGTTTATAAGGTTCAAATGAACCTTCTGGAGCAGGGCGCAAAGCTTCTAAATCATCTTTTGCTAATTGATCTCCAGCCTTGACATCTCTCGTCAGTCTCAGGCAGCGCCTTTGCAAAACAACGGTATCTTTTTCGTTGTTTTCAACGACTTTTATGCCATCGCCAAGAGCCGCTTCCAGCTCACGGCTGCGCTCAACCATTTCTTTCCAAGTTAAAGGATTCATCGAGAATTTATGATCAGGACCTTTTCTGGAATTATTATCAGTAAAGTGCTTTTCAATAACTCTTGCTCCTAAAGCGATTGCTCCAAGCACCGTTGCGTGTCCAAAAGTATGATCGCTTAATCCTAAAACGATGTTAGGAAATTTTTCTTTAAAGCTGTTTAAAACGTTTAAGTTGATGTATTTGTAGTTTTCTATTGAGGCGGTATAATTAGTGTTACACTGCATTAAAATAATATCTTTATTATATTTCTCAACAGCGGCAACTGCTCTTGTTACATCTTCCATAGATGATGCGCCGCAAGCTAAAAAAACGGGCTTGTTCTTTTGAGCAATATGTTCCACAACCTCAATAAAGGTTATATCGCCAGAGCCGATTTTATAAGCTGGAACATATTTATCTACGGCATCAATCAAGTCAATAGAATAGGGTGAAGTGAAGAAATCTATGCCTGCTTTTTGGCAGGTTTCTTCTAGCACAGGTGTCCAGTCAATATTCAAAGAAGCATCTTCATAAGTTTCATAAACTGATTTTTCCCAGTTGTTTTGATGTGATAATTGAGACCCAAGTTTTTTAAAACCAAAATCACTTACGATAGTGTTGGCTTTGAAATGTTGAAATTTTGCAGCATCAGCTCCAGCTTCAGCCGCCAAATAAATTAGGTCCTTAGCTCTTTCTAAATCACCATCGTGGTTGGCGGCAATATCAGCTATAAAATAAGAAGGGGACGCAATAGAAATTTTGCGTTTTTTTATAAAAATTTGTTCATTATAAGGCACTATCGGCATCTCCTATATTCTTTTACAAGATTGGTTATGACTTCGGTTAATTTAGGCAATTTGTAGCCAAGTATTTTTTCGGCTTTTGTTACATCTAGCCCAAGACTTTCATTTCGTTTTACTTTTGAATTTAGGGTTTTGATAGAAGATATTTGGGTATGCTCAAGAGATAAATCAAGTTGTTTCGCAAGCTCTTGAATAAACAGATCTTTGCTGGAGACTTCGGAGCTAGCAAGATTAATAATCCCAGTTGTTTCTTTTGCAATTAAATCTAACAAAGCGGTAGAAAAGCTTTTAACATCAATGCTTGAAGTATAAAAATCTGAAAATAAAGAAATATCTTCTTGTTTTTTTAAAGCATCTATTGCCCATTCGACAAAAGTCGGGCTGTCTTTCCACCATCTGAAACCAACGATATTAGTTCTGACAATTAAGGACTTATCAGCATTTTTAGCAAGTTCTTCCCCTAAGAATTTGGTTAAGGCATATTCGTTACACAAATTTAGGCATTCATCTTCAAGATGCTTTTTAGAACCGTCTTTTGTAAAATAATGGTCGGTAGAAATATAAACATATTTTTTGTTATGTTTTTGACAGTAGTCGGCAATGGTTTTAGATACTCTGGCATTACACATATAAGCCAGCTCTGGTTGAGTTTCGCATAAATCAAGACTAACAATAGCTATGGTGTTTATTATGATGTCAGGATTAATTTCTTATAAAGTTTTGAGAAGGTTGGCTGCATCAGTAACATCAATTTTAAAGTCGGCTTCTTTTTTATCAATCGTAATAACTTTTTGTCTTTTGGCTTTCAATTCACAGCATAGTGCCTGCCCTAACATACC
>JBFXJJ010000015.1:0-52295 GCA_050175015.1 Alphaproteobacteria bacterium
CCCTACACGTCGCTCTTCCGATCTCAAGATAATAAGCTTAAATATTTTATCGAGCAAAATAAAAGCCCCAAAATATCTTAAATTATCAAGGGGCTTTTTTCGTTTTCTTATAAAGCTATAAATTACCGAGCAGGAGCTTCTCCATCGCTGGAAACTTCACCTTCTTCTGGTTCTTCTGGCAATTTAATTGTTTCAGGGTCAATAGGATTTTCACCAATCTTTGTTGGAAGCCCTGTTGCGGGATCAATAACATTATTTTCAGGTATGTTTTCTTTTTTGTATTGACCAGATTCAATTAAGTTTTTGATGCTGCCAAATCTTAATTCAATAAGGTTTTCAAATTCGTTAAATCTTTGAAGCATATTTTGGGCTTCTTCTGTTGTTTTGCCGAAAGCATTAGGATCATATTTAACTTCAGAAGGTTTGTAATCAGGAAGAGCGAAGAATGTATCTCCTGTCGTACGGTCAACAACGATATATTGAACAAGAGCTCCTTCTGTAGTTTTGATTTCAACGGCAGCGTTGCTGTCATCAATTTCAAAAACCATACCAATAATAAAGCGCTCGTTGCGCATAAGCTCAAGTCTTCCAACCATAATGTCTCTAACAGCACCTAAGGAAAGCACTTTTTCAGCATTTTTACCAAGAGATTCTAGGTTAAAAGCTTCGCCTCTCTTTGGTGGTTCTTCTGGTTTTTGCACCTGAGCAGTTTCATCTGTTTTATCGTCATTTCGGTTAGAGCTTCTCAAACGGCGGCTTTCTCTTTCTTCTGCTCTAGCTTTTCGAGCTTCTTCTCTAGCTTTTCTCGCTTCTTCTCTGGCTGCTCTTTTTTGAGCGTATGCATCTGTCGTAGAATTCTTGCTGTCATCTTCTGCTGTTGTGCTTGTTTTACGTTTAAATGTTGTTTGTGCTACTTGGTAGCTTCCATCGTCCTCTGATGCAAAAGCCAAGCTGCTGGCAACACAAATAAAACAGCAAAGTATCAGGAGCTTTAACAGATTTCTTGAATTTAATTTTGGCATATATTTAACTCTCCAAAAGATGCATTTTTTTATTAAAAGTTAGAATAATACATTTTTTTTAAAAATTTAAGATATTTATTGGTTTTGAAACAGCATTTTTTCGGTTTTCGTCATTATTAATAGGTTTAGCCTCAATTTCCGTTATTTTTGAACTTGAGATATTATCATTTTTTATGCTGTTAGCAATCATTTCATTTAATTGATTGTTGGTTTTTATTTTAACTAGTTTAGCGGCAATTTTTTCTTTCATATTGGGACAGTTATATTTAGATGAAAGTGCAAAATATAAATTTCTGCCACTGTTTAAAGACTGGAAATCATCAAGTTCTGATAATTTTTTTTGATTATATAAAGTAATTAAATCATCATTTACAAAAGGTGGTTCGATATAGTTTATAAAATTAGCCTTTTGATCATAATAAATTCCGATAATTAAATCAGCTTTACCGCTAGTAATTAAATTAACAGATTCTTCCCAAGTTTTGGTTAACAGTATTTGGTGTGAAATGTTTAAGTTGTCAAATATAACATTGGCGGCATCAATTCCAAACCCAACGTATTCATTGTTGTTATTAAGAATAGAAAATGGTTGATAGTTAGGGTTGGCAACAATTTTGATATTGCTGCAGTAATCTTTCTTAGTGAAAAAGGTTTTAGGAAAATCGATGGTTTTTAGGCAGGAAGCTAAAAGTCCCAAAAGTAATAATGGAAAAATCTTTTTTATCATAAGAGCCAGTTCAAATAAAAAAATTGCTAAAATAGTTAAAAATAACTATACCTTAAAAGTATTAACAAATTCAATGTAACCATTTTATTTTTTTATAATATAAATTATGATGTCTCAGAAAATGAAAAAAAATGACGAACATAACAATTCTGAAGGATTGTTTTATCAGAGATACCCAGCAAGAATAAACAATCTTGTTTCAAGATATTTTCTAATGTTTTCTGATGTTTTAGTTTTTATAGCGGCTTTAATTTTATCAAGATGCTATATAATTCCATCAAGCATAATTTTTTATCAAATGGGGACTTTAGAACCTGAAAAGAATGTTTTGTTTACTTTTGACTGGCACTATATCACATTTGCGGTCTGCATTTTTTATTTTAGGGTTACAGGAAACTATACGAGACGGCAGACACTATGGGAAGAAGCTCCCAAAACCTTCTTCGCCATATCGCTAGCGGCAATATTTGATTTCCTTATGCTTTCAATATCATCGCTTTCATTGACCTCTTTTGATGTTGTTAGAATGATATATTTTCTTTCTTTGTTAAAGTGGGTAATCACATTTTTAGCGTTGCTTCTTGCTAGAGAAGCAACTAAGAGGTTCTTAAGCTTTATTGGTGTTTGGCAAAAACCAACAGTTATTGTAGGTATCGGCAACAATGCTAAGTTAACTTATTTGGCTCTTTCTCGCCAAAAGATTTTAGGTTTTGACATCAGAGCTTTTATCGATCTTAATAAAAAAGACGATAGTGATTATTCTGAAATTGCTGATTTAAAACTTCCAATTTTAAAAATTGAAGGCAAAGCCGGCGAATTTTTTTCTCAAATTAAACGACCTCACGTCGTAATTGCTGTGGAAGAAAAAGAATTAAAACAAGCCTCTCACATCATTGATGATTTAACAATTTATCACAATGCTCTTGACGTAGTTCCTCCAGTACGGGGAATGGCTCTTTATGGTTTAGATATGACTCATATGTTTGGCAGTGAGATATTGCTTTTACGCTCCAGAAATAATCTTGCCCGTTTTTTTCCTAGAGTTTTTAAGCGTTGTTTTGATATTGTTGCGACGACCGCAATCCTCATAACGATAAGCCCGCTGTTCTTATTGTTTATTTATTTGATTAGAAAAGACGGTGGCAACGCTTTTTATGGACATAAAAGAATTGGGCAGAATGGAAATCCTTTTTATTGTTATAAATTTCGCAGTATGATTTTTAATGCTGATAAAATTTTAGCCGATTTATTAGAAAAAGATCCCGAAGCTAAAAAAGAGTGGGAGAAAGATTTTAAACTTAAGAAAGACCCAAGAATTACGAAAATAGGTCAAATCTTGCGTAAGACAAGTTTAGATGAGCTGCCGCAGCTTATTAATGTTTTGAGAGGTGAGATGAGTTTGGTGGGGCCTAGACCTGTCGTTGCGGAAGAAATTAAAAAATATGGGGATTATGACAAATATTATAAAGAGGTAAAACCTGGGATTACGGGACTGTGGCAAATAAGTGGCCGTAACGACGTTGATTATTCCTATAGGGTCAGATTAGATGTTTGGTATATTAAAAATTGGTCATTTTGGTATGATATCGTTATTTTACTAAAAACGATCCCAGCTGTTTTTAAAAAAGATGGGGCGTATTAGTTTAGTTGGTATGTTCTTCAAAATTATCACCAAACATAATTTTCTCAACTAGTTTAAGGTTAGGGCAGACTATATTTAATTCATCTTCCGTAAGTCCGTATATCAAATGAGCTTTTTCAGATTTGCTTATTTCTTCTTGTAAAGTTTCAGCAAAACTGTCGCCTTCTTCAAGCTTTTCAAGATTCGCTCGGAGAGCATTTGCTATTTTGTCTTGTTCTTTTTTGATTAAACAAGATCTAATAGCCATATTAACCCTGTTTTCAAGGTAAAAAAAGCGGTCTACGGTAAAGCCGTTTGCTTCGACTAAAGCGACAACAGCCTTGGGATATTCAACAGAGCTTTCGTTCAAATCGGAATTGTTTTGGCTCTTGTTTTCTTGAGACCAGTTAAAATAAGAAGGCCATGCCGTCAAAAAATCATTGAGTTCAGTTTCATCAAACTCAGATTTGTATTCTAATTGATTTTCAATGGCAATAGCAGGCATTGTCAAAAATAAGGATAAAATAATTGTTAAAAATAATTTTTTTATGAACATTTTTAAAAACCTTGTTGTATAATCCACTAATAAAAAAATAACTTACTTTAATTTTTAATTAAAATGAATATTAAAATTCACTTTACAGCATCAGAAGATAAAAAAGCATTAAAAATATATCAAAAACTTACTGCCCGTTATCAAAATTATGATGCAGAAGAAGCTACCGTTATTGTCGCAGTTGGTGGCGACGGCTTTATGTTGGAGACGCTTCATAAGTTTATTAATAAAACTAAACCAATATATGGTATTAATGCTGGAACTATTGGTTTTCTTATGAATGAACCCGAGCTAGATGACTTAGAAAACAAACTGGCTAAAGCCAAAGCTGTGAAACTCCACCCGTTAAAAATGACCGCGGTCGGTGTCGACGGCACTAAGTATGAAGCTTTGGCATTAAATGAGGTTTCTCTTTTCCGCCAAACCAGACAAGCTGGGCATATTAAGATAAAAGTTGATGGTGAAGTTAGAATAAAAAATCTGATTTGTGATGGCGTTATGGTTTCAACACCTGCTGGCAGTACAGCATATAATCTTTCCGCTCATGGCTCAATTCTGCCGATAACATCTAACTTGTTAGCCCTTACCCCAATAAGCCCGTTTAGACCGAGGCGCTGGCGTGGAGCTTTGCTGCCTCACACAACTAAATTTAACTTTACGGCTGTTGATTGTAAAAAGCGCCCTTTAAGTGCTACTGCCGATTTTACGGAAGTTAGAGACGTTATATCAGTTGATGTTTTTGAAGAACGAAAACTTATCGTTAAGCTTTTGTTTGATTCCAAATACGATTTAGAAGAAAAAATAATAAAAGAACAATTTTCTTATTAGAGCAGCAGTATTTAGTTGTATTTTTTGTTTTGCTTAACGGCAACGCTAACAGGGAAAAATTTCTTTTGTAAAAGTAAAATCAAAACTTTTTATATAGTAAAAAATAGGTATAATTAGATCATAATAAAAAATAAAGCCGTGCAAGAAACACAGCTTTAAATATTACGAAAAATCTTAGAATAGATTGTAAAACTAAATTTTAGTAATAACTAAAACCCCATTCAGGAATATAACCGCCTGCTTGACTACTGTAATAGTAAGGTACCGTTTGGATTTTTTCTGGGTTTGTTAAAGCATATTGAGAATTTCTAGCCATTTGAACTCTGCGATAAGCTGATATTCCAGGTTGTCTATAAGATGCTGGTTGATAGTAAGTTGCAACAGGTATCATTTGAGGCTGACTATTGGCATATCTTATAGCTTGAATAGCGCCGCCGACAACAGCGCCCGCAATAGCGCCTTGGCCAAAAGTCATACCATTTGCAACAGAACCGATTGTCCCGCCTACAATAGCTCCGCCAACAATGCCGCCAAATGTTGCTCTTGCTCCGTTTTCATTATCAATTGTTTGACTGTATACAACTTGTTGCTGATTGGGACGCAAGTAAATTTGTTCTAGTTGACGTTTAGAGAGACGATTACGATTATAATAAGTAACAGGCCTTACAGGTTGGGGGTTAGTTAATGCTTGAATAGCTCCGCCTGCGACGCCGCCAATTAAAGCTCCTTCTGCCAAATTAAGACCTCCGGTTACAGATGCCGCAGCAAGACCGCCAGCAAGACCGCCAATGGTTCCAAAAAGGACTTTCTGGTCTGTAGCATTAAGGTTGTTAGCAACATTATAACTAGGAGCGCAGCCTGTTAATCCTATAGCTGTAATAATTGTAAGCGATATTTTTGTAATCGTATTCATTAAAGTTTTATTCCAAAAAATTGTAACTCTTTGATATTAACTTACAATATTATAATTAACAAAAAGTTAGCAAACGATTTTTTTAAAATTATTCATTTTCCTCGACTAGTCTAAAGCCCTCAATTTGCCATTCATAGCCTTCAACTGCCCAATTAGTCATATCATTCATACGGTCTTCTGAAATTCCAAGGCGTTTTCCAATATAGAAAATAGTATTGATCTCATCATCGACAAGCTCACCATCTGATATGGCAAGTGAAATCATTTCTCTAATCATATAGCGTGCTGCTTCTGGTTTTTCTCTAATCCAGTTGATTTGTCTTTCAACTTCGCCAAGACTTCTTTCTTTCATAATAAGTTCAAAATCTGGGTCTACAAGTCCATAAGCTGAAGCTGCGACTTTGATATATTCTTTTTCGGCTTCACTTGCTTCGCCGTCGGCATTCATAATAAAGGATAACGCTATTAAAAAATCTCTAATTTGGTTTTCAGAAAGCTCATTAATATAGTGCATATTTTGTAATCCTTAGTTGAAATAAGGTTAAAAACAATAAAAACAAGGCTAACACAAATGTCCAGAATTTCAAGCAATATCGTTTAAAGTTATTGTTAATTCTACAAAAAAACAAATTAGATTAAATTTTAAATAATTTTAATTATAAATTGAAGTAAAACTAAATGCTGTATTGTATATATACTATTTTATACTTTTATTTGTCTTTGAGATGGCGTATAATGTTCCAAAAGAAAGTTAAATGCAGCTTGTTTATTTTGAGGAGGTTAAAATGAAATTTGATAATTATAATACCCCAAACTTGCCGCCTCAAAATTCAGCCAAAAGCAGTCCTGATAAGTATATGGGGTTGGTTGAGCCAGAGATTTCAGATATTATAAAAGATGCGGTTTTTCTGCTTCTTATTCAAAGCGATGGAATGGGGCTTGATAAATTCTTATCTGTTATGAAACTTAACAAAATTAATCTTTGAAAAATATCTTTTTTGTTATTGTATCCTTATTGTTTAGTCATTATATTAGGCTTTATTAAAGAAGCCTGTGCGCATTAATTGTAAATTTTTTAAGGAGTTGTCTCGTATGGAACCTTCCTCGTCTTGGACTAACTGGGTTTTAGCACCAGAAATAAAAGAAGTTTTTGAAAAAGCACCTAAAATCTTAATACCTTCCGAACGTCAAGAAATTATAGATCTTTCTCTTGGTGGCAAAGAAAATGACTATTTTGAAGTTAGGTATGATTTAAAAGGGAAACAGGACTTGCTTTCGGCAACAGTTGCCCGTTGTAAAAATGGTGTGGTGGTTAATTATCCAGATCCTTATATGAGAAGAAGAGACCCTGACAGTATGCTTATTGCTGATGACAAACCTACTGACAAGCCTCATTACAGCAAAAAATTTAAAAAACCATTCCCAAAAGTTCGTTCTGAAATTTTAGAATGGCTTAGCAAGCAAGAATTGGTTGTTATGCCTTTTAGAGCGGGGCAAGAAGATCGTGGTTGTGATGCTCTTTTGGTTTGTCCTAGCAATGCATCATTCTTTGCTACAGCATTAGCTGATATCCAAGGTTTTTTAAAAGCATCAGATTTAAAAAAATATTTTGTTCCAAGAGGCATAATTTTTGTTGCTCCTCCTTTTAGAGAAACTCTTTGCGAAGGTAAGCAGATTGTAATTCATAATCGTGAAGACAATGTTCACGAAGTGTTTTCTTTAAATCTTTATTTGGGCCCAAGTGCTAAAAAGGGCGTTTACTCAATGTTGCTAGACGTTGGTGAACAAGAAGGCTGGCTTACAGCTCACGCTTCTGCTGTTCAAATTACGACGCCATACGATAACATTTTTACGATTATGCATGAAGGTGCATCTGGCGGCGGTAAGAGTGAAATGTTAGAATATCCTCATCGTCAAGCTGATGGTCTTTTAAAATTAGCAGAAAATACGGTGACAGGTGAAAAGCGAGTTGTTGCCCTGTCTCAAGGTTGTACCTTAACCCCAATCTCTGACGATATGGCTTTATGCTACCCTGGAAGTACGAAAAAAGGAGCTAAAAAGCTTATTATTAGTGATGCTGAGGAAGCATGGTTTATGCGCGTTGACCAAATTAATCACTATGGTGTTAACCCTAACCTTGAAAAACTTTGTTTGCACCCTGATGAACCATTCTTATTTTTAAATATTGAAGGAATTCCAGGTTCTACTTGCTTATTATGGGAGCATACCGAAGATGAACCAGGCAAACCTTGTCCTAATCCTAGAGTTATTCTTCCTAGAAGATCAATGCCTGAAGCGGTTAAGGGCGCAATCGAGATTGATGTTAGAAGCTTAGGTCTGCGTTGTCCTCCTTGTACTAAGGAGAATCCAACTTTTGGTATTTTGGGTATGATGCATATCATACCGCCAGCTCTTGCTTGGCTTTGGAGATTAGCTGTTCCTCGTGGTCACGCTAATCCTAGTATTGTAAGTGTTGAAAGCTTGAAGAGTGAAGGTGTTGGTTCTTTCTGGCCTTTTGCTACAGGAACGCAGGTTTCTCTTGCTAACTTATTGTTAAGACAGATTGCTGAAACTCCTGACACTAATTATGCCATTTTCCCTAACTGCTATATCGGAGCTTGGAAAGTTGGCTTTATGTCAGAATGGGTTTGCCGTGAATATTTGGCTAGACGTGGGCTCGCTAAATTCCGTCAAGATCAAGTTAACAAAGCAAGGTGCCCATTATTAGGATTTACTCTTGATCATATGACGATTGAAAGCACTCGTATTCCAAGATGGCTGCTTCAAGTCGAGAGACAATCTGAAGTTGGAGTTGAAGGATATGATGATGGCGCTAAACAGCTTCAAAAGTTTTTTGCTGAAAATATTAAAGTGTTCTTAGAAAGTCCAAAACTTGAACACGTCGGCAGACAAATCTTAGAATGTTTTATGGATAATGGTACGGTTGAAGATTATCACAATTTAATTCCAGGTGGCTGGGTTGAATTTGATTCATAAAAGTATCTTGTAAAACGATTTTAAAAAAAGAGCCTCTTTAATCTTAAGGAGGCTTTTTTTTGCTAACTATGTTTTGTTATGACTAAAATGTTTTAAAAATTACAAATAATAATACGTTTAAATGCTAGAGGCTTTAAGTTAGAAGGCAGCTAAATTAGTTTACAAATTGAGAAAGGTCAGTTTCAGGTCTGCCGCCCCAATGCTGCAATACTTCTGCCGCAGCAGTGGCAGCAAGTCTGCCAGCTTTATCCAACGAATAACCTCTGGCAATTCCAAACAATAACCCTGCGGCAAATTGATCTCCTGCGCCAGTTGAGTCTACTATTCTTTTTTTGTTTTCTGATGGAATAAAAAATTGTTTTTCATCATTAAGGATAACTGCGCCACGACCACCCTTGGTCATTGCTAAAATTTGCTTGCGGTGAGATAGAAGATCGTTAACATCATCATTTTCATTCAAATCAAAGCAGCTTCTAATTTCACGTTCGTTGCCAATTAAAATATTTGATTTGTCACGTATAACAGGAAGAATATCAATAACTCGGTGTTCTCTGAAATTTAAATCATGCATATTAAAAGCAATTTTTATTTCGTTTTTCAGGGCAATATCGATAGCTTTTAAAACGGCTTCTCTAGCACTTTCTGCAACGAGCATCTGCCCCTCAATAAAAAGCACTTTAGAATCTTTGATAATCGTTTCATCAATGTCTTCAGGAATAAGATGCTCGCATACTCCCAAGGTTAGAGCAAATGTGCGGTCAGTATCTGGGGTAACCAAAACTATACATCTTCCAGTTGCTTGATTAGCACTAGCATCAGGTTCCATTAATTTAGTTGCATACAAGACGCCTTTATCTGTGAAAGCTTTTTTATAGGCTTGTCCCATATTATCTGAGCAGCCTTTTCCAAAAAAAGCGGCTTTTCCTCCTAAGGAAGCAATGCCTTCGGTAGAGTTTCCTGCTGCACCACCCGCAAACAGTTTAGGTTCAGGAAGTTCATCTTTGATTTGCTTTAAAATATCAACCGTTAAGACATTTCCCTGCCCTTGAATTAAGTTATATTTTTCAAGAAAATTGTGGGGAACGTAGTCAATAACATCCATTAAAACACGGCCGATAGAAGTAACATCAAAGCTCATTTTTTTTCCTAACTGTTTTTTAGCTGGTTATATACATTTATAACTAATAAAGCTATAGGAAATTAACCTGAAATTAATAATTAAATTTATATCTTATATAAAATAATAAAGTTCTTTGCGGAGTAGCCTAGATGAGAGTTAAGTTTTTTTTAGTTTTTGTGTTGTTAATAACTTTAGCAGCTTGTGGAACAGATATTAAAGATAGAACACAAGGTGGAGCGGCTGCAGGCGCTACAGCTGGTGCTACTGTCGGTATGTGGGGCGGCCCTGCTGGTATGCTAGTTGGTGGGTTAATAGGCGGTGGTATGGGGGCGCTAACAGGAGCTAGTGTTCCGCAAGAAAATGTTGATTTAGGCGAACCTGTTTGGAAAAAAAATGATTAGTTTTCGTAATGCTAAACTCGATGATTTGAAAGAATTGATGGAAATTGAAGTCGATTGTTTCAAGATAGGAGTTAGGGAAAAACCTGACGTTTTTGCTCAAAGGATAAGCGTTTTTCCTGATGGTTTTATCCTTATGTTAGAAGACGATGATGTCATAGGGTATGCCTGCGGTGAAATTTGGTCTAAAGATGTTGAAATAGTTGAGAAGACCTTTACCATAGGGCACAATCCTTGCGATGTTCATAATCCTAACGGCACAAGGCTATATATTTCATCTATCGGAATTTTGCAGAGCAGAAGAGGCGGCGGAAAAGGCAGTCTCTTGTTTGATACCCTTATATCAAGAGTCGTAGCAAAATATAAGAATGTAAATGAATTAATTCTTATTGTTGCAGATAATTGGGAAGCCGCTAAGAAGATTTATTATAAACAAGGGTTTGAAGAAATCTCTATGGCTAAATCATTTTTTAATCCTGAAGGAGAAGCTCCTGCGGACGGTATTATTATGAGCAAAAAGATTAATTCTTAAATCTTTAAGTGTTTTTATAAAACAATATTTCTAATTTTCTAACTGTTTTACAATTTCTTTTAATTTGTCGTTATATAATTTCCCCGCCTTACTGTTAAAACCATTTTTTAAAAAAGTATTAGCAAAATTCACAAAATTTTCGGTTATAGTTTTGATGTCAGGGGTTTGATTAGTGTTCATCTGTTCTTTATAAAGATTTTGGCTTAATGCTGTCGTTTTTTTAACACTAAGACCAGTAGATGGCAGAACATCTGCATCACGTAAAATCTGAGACATAGCAAAGGCTCGTTCATTGGTTAAAAAGAGCCGGAGTTCTTTAAAAGTTTCAGGAATATCTGATAAAATATTTAATTTATCTCGATTAAGATAATATTTTTTGACAAAGGCTGGAAAACTGAAAATATCGGTACTTAGAACTAAGGCGTGGATAGCTTCTCGATCTTCTTTGGAAAGCTTTTTTAAATCATGTTCGACAATATGCAAAGACTGCTCTTCGAGTCTAAATGGGATATTTTGATTGTTAGAGCCATCGTGATTAACATCGTGAAGCAGTGCTGCTAAGACGATTAAACCTATTTCATAGTTGGTAAAATTATAATCAAGTTTTAACGCATTATTTAATAATGATAAATGATATGATGTTAGCATAACTTCAGCGGTATGCTGCATATTATGATATTTGTTATTCTTTTGAGAATATAACTTATTATCAATCTTTTTCGCTATAGTTGCTCCGACTTGATACGCTGGAGAATCTGTTTCTATTTTAAGATTTTTTATTATGTTTATATATAAATTATAAAGTTTATTATTATCATTTAATTCATGGAATAGATTAAAGATATTAACTAAGGCTTCTCCAGAGTCATTGATGTTAGATTCTTCTAGGTTGTTAAAAGGAAAAGACAATAAACCCAAGTAAAAATCTTGGGGATTATTGAGGTTAGTTTTTCCTTGATTAATATTCATAATTTATAATACCTAAAACAGATTCTTATAATTGTATATATACATTCTAAATTAGTCTGTGATAAATTGCACAAATATTTTTATATGATTGAAAACTAATTGGAAAATTAACCTTATGCCTATCTTAAAAAACATCAAAGACAAAAATTTTAGTTTAATGTTTGTTTACTCAAAAACAATGTTTTTGAGTGCTTTTCTCTTGTTTTTAGTTCAACCGATGTTTGGCAAAATTATATTGCCGCTTTTAGGTGGAGCTCCTGCGGTTTGGAATGGTTGTATGCTGTTCTATCAAACGCTTTTGCTCTTAGGATATCTTTATGCGCATTTTTTAGGAAAGTATTTTGAATTAAGAGGGCAGGTTTTAATTCATATTGCGTTGCTTGTTCTTAGTGCTTTGTTTTTGCCAGTAGGTCTTTCTGATTGGGTGCCAGAAGGCGGTTCTAATCCTGTTGTTTGGCTTTTGTGTGCTCTTTTTATTGCAGTAGGCGTTCCTTTTTTTGTGGTCTCAAGCACTTCCCCTTTAATTCAAAGATGGTTTTCATTGTCATCACATAAAGATGCTGCGGATCCTTATTTTTTATATGCTTCCAGTAATATTGGAAGTATGATTGGACTGCTTAGCTATCCACTGTTTTTTGAACCAAGGTTTAAGCTATCACAACAAACATATTTTTGGACATTTCTTTATGTCTGCCTTTGTTTGCTTCTTGTTGTATGCGGATTGTTGATTGCTAAAAATAATGGGATAGGGTTAAAGAACCTTTTCTTAAATATAAATTTAAAGCTTTTTAAAAAAGATACATCAAAAACAGAGGTATCTCCAGCTCCTGCATTAAGCACAAGAATAAGATGGCTTTTGCTGTCATTCTGTCCATCAGGTTTGATGCTTGCGGTAACGACATATATAACGACAGATTTGGCAGCTATTCCTCTGCTTTGGGTAATTCCTCTCGCATTTTATTTGTTTAGCTTTATTTTAGTTTTTGCAAGATCTACATCAGGATTCCATATTTTCTGGGTTCATGCTCATTTATATGTTTTTTTATTCTTTATTTGCTTTTTTATTTCCGATTTTCACAGCCTGAAATCTATGCCTGTTCTACATATCTTTGCCTTTTTCTTAACGGCAATGGTGTGCCATGGAGAGCTTGCTAAAACCCGCCCTGCGGCAGATAGGCTGACTGAATTTTATTTGTTTATGTCGGTAGGTGGAGCTTTAGGCGGTTTGTTCAGTGCTGTGGTTGCTCCGTTGGTCTTTAACTGGGTGGCAGAATATCCTATTTTATTAGTATTGTCATTGTTGCTAAGACCTGGAAACTTTTTGAAAAAATCCTCAACACGGCAAATAGCTTATGATTTCTTCATTCCGCTTGCTGTGTTTTTGGTTATGGTCAGTATATTTCTATATGAGCAGCATAATAATAGCTTGAATCCTAAAGCTGCGATTTATTTGGCGTTTATCGTTATTGGCAGCTCTGTTGCGATAAGTGACAGACCTATAAGGCTCGGTTTGCTTGTTGCTGCTATGATTTTCTGCGGATTTGGTCTTTCTGGACGGCATAATTTTTTCAATATTTATGAACGAACAACGGTTAAACAAGAAAGAAGTTTTTTTGGTACTATAACGATTGTTTACCGCAAGAATGATATGAGCAGCTTTTATATGCTGCATCACGGAACAACTCTTCACGGCGCTCAGTCTTTAGATGAGGAGTTCTCTAAAGAGCCTTTAACTTATTACAATAAAACGGGTCCTTTGGGGCAGGTTTTTCATGCTTATGATAATATAGATGATAATTGGAATGTAGCGTCAGTAGGGCTCGGCGCAGGTACAACATCGTGCTATGCAAAGCCAACGCAAAATTGGACATATTTTGAGATAGACCCTATGATTTTGACTTTCTCAAAAGGGGATAAAAAAGGCGAAAAGTTTTTTACTTATTTAGATCGCTGTGCACCTCATGCCAAGATTGTTTTGGGTGATGCTAGATTGTCAATGAAAGAGCAAGATGATGATAAGTATAACCTGCTAATTTTAGATGCTTTTTCTTCTGATGCTATTCCTGTTCATCTTATTACTAAAGATGCTATCGAAATGTATTTTAAAAAGATGAAAAAGGGCGGTCTTATTGCATTTCATATAAGTAATAGATACTTACGATTAGAGCCTGTCCTTTCTAATATTGCCCGTGAAAACGGTTATGTATCTTTAGTTTTAGCAGAATCAATAACTAATTATGAAAAACAGATGATGATGTCGGCATCTCAATGGGTGGTTATGGCTAAAGAATATGAAGATGTTGAGCCATTGCTATTTGAAGGCCCTTGGAGATTAACCGATGATGATACTAAGGTTGGCGTTTGGACTGATGATTTTTCTAATTTAATTACAATTATGTATGAGCCAAAATCAAAAATTATAGAAAAAGTTATTAAGTTGTTTAGATTAGACGGCATAAACAATTTTTCTGAAAATAAAACCCAGTATAATCTCAAAGAAAGCTTGCATGATATAGCAGAAGAAAATCGAAAAGAGCAGGAGGGACGTAATGAATAATACTAATATTGAAAATAAAAAAATGTTTTCAACTTTGTTATGTTCAATATTTTTAGGTTCAGGCTTAATTTTCTTGCTGCCTCTTATGTCTGGAGCTTTGATGATAGGCTCTTTATCAGGTTCTCCGTATGTTTTTGCTGTTGTGGCGGCAGCTTTTTCTTTTGCAGTGATTATAGGATTTTTAATATATATTCTGTCTTCTCGTCTTTCTGAAGTATATCAATTCGTGGTTTTATTGCTTCCTCTATTGTTCTTTGTGTTTATTGCTCCTTATACTAATAAAAGGGGGTTTGAAAATATTGATAATGTGTGTTTTCCTGCATTAACTGCTTTTGGTCTTTTCTTTATTAAGTATGGCTTTTTAACATCTTTGATGACGGCATTTTTAACTAAACTAATCTTTTGGCAATATGACGATTATAAAAACATTAGGCGTAATTATTTTTCTTATATGGTGTTATGGATAGTTGGTGGTGGATTTAGTAGTCTTGTTACCTATTTTTTATTTGTTGAGCCTGTTTTTTTATCATCGGTAAGATTTGGACTTTGGCGCATCGTTTACATTATGTTTGTTTATACAGCTTTTGCTGGAATTTTTCTTAAATACTATAATCAAAGGGTGTTATTAAAAAAGATTACCAAAAAACAATCTAAAGTTAGCTTAAGCAGACTAGTTATTAGTTTTAAAAATAACTCAAGAGAGAGCTTCAAACTTTTTTCCTTAACATTCATTCCTACAGCGTTTTTAATCGCCTCTATTTCCTATTTATCATCAGATATGATTAGTTCTAGTTCTCTATGGTTTGCCGTTGTTTTGTCTGCATTTGTAGGAATTAAAATAGGATTTTGCCGTTTAAATACTCTGGTAGAAAAAGTTATTTCTAATCTGCATTTTTTTATAATAGGTCTTCTTTTTATTGCAAAAGTAGTTTTCCTTGTTAGCAATGTTTGGATTTTTTTCTTAATTTTGGCGGCGGTTTTTACCGTTTTTGCGATAAGTTCTAAGGAAATAAAATCTTACATTAATGATAAGTGTGATATTGAGAGAAAAATTCTTTTTCTATTGCTTGGAATAATGTTTGCAGGAGTAACATTTGGTTTAGTGTTATTTAATTTTGTTCCTGAGCTTAGAGCTTTTATGTTGGTTTTAAGTCTTTCTATCCTTATTCGGCCGAGCAGTGAAATTTTTACAATTCAAGAAAAAAAATCAATGCTTTCCTTTATTGCTGCAATTTTAATCTTTTCTATTTTTTGGTTTTTATTTGGTTTTAGCTTTTCAAGAGATGTTTTAAGTTTATTCCTTTCGTTCTTTTTTGGAAGTTTATTCCTTTGCAGAAAGAAAACCTTAAGGTTATTTCTATCTGTTTTCGTGTTGATAACTTTAGGAAGCTCTATGCCTAATATTGAGCGTTTTGTGAAGGAAAAAACCAACTTTTATGGCAGCTATAAAATTACTAAGAATAAAAATAACTTTTATTACTTATATCGTGGCAACCAACCGAAAGGTTCACAAATAAAAATAAGTACAATGGAAAAAGAGCCAACAGGTCTAGTGGCAAGGAAAACTCCTTTGGGGCAGATATTTCAGTCCTTTCAGGCGATTAATAGAAATTGGAAAGTTGCGGTTGTTGGTATGGGTACAGGATCGCTTCTTTGTTATGCTTCTCCAAACCAAGAGTGGACATTTTTTGAGCCTAATCCCGATTTAATTGAAGAGGTAAGATCCGAAAAGATTATAACTCATTTTGCCACTTGTGTGCATGATAAGATCAAAATTATAAAAGGTAATCCAAGGCAAAACATTATTAAATCAGCCGAAAAGTATGATTTAATAATTTTTGATGATTATGTAACAAGTGCTTTACCGCCATATCTTATAACTAAAACGGCAATTAAAAAATATTTTGAAAAGTTAAATGACAACGGTTTAATTGTGTTTAATTTAACTAATGATAATCTTAATTATATTCAGCTGTTTGCAAACCAAGCAAGAAGTTCTATTGCCCTTGGGGTATATCAGTTGTGGTTTTCTCCATCAAGCTTTGAAGAGATATTTCACAAAGTTTCGGAATGGGGGGTTTTATCAAGGAATATCAATACCATTGAGAAAGTTATAACGAGCGGGAAATGGTTTATGATGCAAGAGCAAAAAGAACCAGACCTTTGGACTGACAGCCATAATAGTCTGTTCAGAGTTATGCGTGATCCTAGCGCAAAATATAGTGAGCTATATTTTGACAAGGTAACAGGATTTACTAAAAAAATCACAGTTAAAGTTGTAAAATCAATAGTTTCATTGGCTGTTACGATTTCATTAATTTTTAAATGATAGAATATATTGATAATAAATGTTGCTTTTTTATGCAGAATGTTTTAAAAGCCCGTCTTTGGAGTTTTTAGATATATGTTGAAACCGTACAAAGCCTTTTTTGAATCAAGACGCAGCCTCATAAACGAGATTGAAGGCGCTTCAGCTATTGAATATGGCCTTATTGCTGCAGGCATTGCTGTGGCCATAATTGCTGTTGTTTTCATTCTAGGTGAAGATATTTCTGTTCTTTTTTCAAATATTTCAGAACAGGTTGCCTCTAAATCAGTAAAATAAAAGTTATTTTTCTGATTAAATAATCTTGTAAAATAATCGTATTAAAAGTTATTATGTTAAGCATCTTAAATTTGGTGCTGGTTCTTAGTGCTATTTTTAAATAAACAGATGAAAAATAGAAGTTCTTCCGACATAATTTAAATTAAGTTATGCCGTGAGAATTTTTAAGTGCGTGTGCATAAAAAACTTAAGTTAGGCAAGAACTAAATGGCAAGTGCTGATATTATAAAGTATTTTTTTGAGACATCTTTTGGGATTGTTTTATTTGTATCGGCTCTAACAGATATAAAAAAATTTCAAATTCCCAATATTTATCCTTTAACCCTAGTAATATTATTTTTAGGTTATGCCTCTTTCACTAATGAAATCAGTTTGCTGGTTTTAGGAGTAAGGTTCGCCTTTGCCATTGCTGTTTTATATTTGGGTTTTGCTATGTGGGTATCTGGCATTTGGGGGGCTGGAGATGCTAAATTGGTGGCAGCGTTGACTTTGTGGATTGGAATAAAGCAATTTTTATTCTTTGTTTTGGCAACATCTTTTGCTTTAGGTTTGGTCTCTGTTGTTTACATTTTCATTAATTTAAAAAATAAAAAAATTGAAAAGCTTAATTTTGATGCGATTCAAAAAATAAAATTTCCCTGCGCTTGTTCCTTTTTTATCGGAGCTGTTACCGTTTTTTGGTTTTAGCTTTCAATAAAGTTATTCTTCAGAATTATTTTCTTTAGGCTGGATATGACGTCTTAGCCAAACTGCAAATTCATCTTCAGACATAGAATGATTTTCTAAATCTTTTATATTGATAACATAAAAAGGATCTGATGCATTGAGGTTATATCCATTAATATTCAGGAAAACTTCAGTTGCAATCAAAGTCATTCTTTTATTATGAACATAAAAAGGCTTTTCTTTCAAAAAAGATGAGGCTAGGTGAGCCGCAATATCTGCAACATCATAATTTTTCTTATATTCCTGAAAGACATTTATGCCTTCAAAAATGGTATTTATGATATTTATGTTAGGTTTTTTATTGCTTCTTTGGCAGAATAGAACAGAGATTTCATCATATATAGCAAAGAGAGCTTCAGGTAAAAGATAATTCAGGGTCATCATTCAACTTCCTTTAAGGCTTCTTTTCTTCCTTTCATTACCATATATGCCGTTTCAACCTGTTTTTTAAAATCAGGATCATAAGATGTAATTCTGTACCCATCTGGTTCTTCTGTTAAAAAAACAGTATCTCCCTTTTGGATATTGAGTTTTGCTAAAACTTCTTTAGGGAAGATTGCCCCGATGGAATTCCCAATAGGAATCAGTTTCAAAGAAAACATTTTCCGCCCCCTAGTATAATTTTTGTTATAACATCAATGTTTATACATAAATTATAACATACTATCATAGATAGTAAAGAAGTAAAAAAACGCAAAGATAGTTGATAAAATTGAAGAAAAAACAATAAAACTAATGCTATTTAACGGGATAAATTCTGGGGTAAGTAGATCCTTCTTTAACTACAGGCTTGCTTTTTTTGCCGCAAGACTCCAAAGAAAAAACAATTGCAAAAAGCAAAACAGTCATAAGAATTTTTTTTAACATATCATCCATATCCAAAATAGATTCTTGATAAATACTAACAAGAGTAAAAAAAACGTTTAAATCTAGGAATTATTTTAGTATAACTCCATTTTAAAAACTAGCTTACTTGAAAAAAAATAGAGAGGCAACCTATGAGTTTTGATGATGATACTCCACGTTACTTAACCGTTTCTTGGGAACAGCTTCATAAGGACAGCAGAACACTGGCAGCTAAACTTATGGAAAGAGATAATATTAAAGGGCTCATTTTAGTGAGTCGTGGAGGATTAGTTCCAGCGGCGATTGTGGCTAGAGAGCTTGATATTCGCAACGTTGATACGATTTGTATTGCAAGCTATGATGAAGAGCATCAAGAAGAAGAGGCAAGAATAATTAAATGTCCCGAAGGCGATGGTGATGGTTATATCGTTATTGATGACCTCGTTGATTCTGGAAATACAGGCAGAATTATTCGTAAATTGCTACCTAAAGCATATTTTACAACAATATATGCTAAACCTAAAGGACAAGAGGTTGTAGATTCGTTCGTTGTTCCCGTTGAGCAAAATGTTTGGATTCTTTTCCCTTGGGATTTAGAAATGCAGCCTAGTCTTCCTCTTATTAAGAGAAAACAAACTAAAGAAAAAACTAGTGTCTAAAATGAATTTTAGTGAATAGTTTTTTAGAAATAAAAAAGAGGGATATTAAAAATTCCCTCTTTTTTGTTATAGAGCTAAATCAGAATAAAATGGTTTAAGAAAGTTAACTAAAAAAAGTCTTTGTTTAAGCAATTTTTGGTATTTATTTTTCTCATCATCTTAATTGATTTTAAATTTTTAGAATTTAATCATTAAAAACAAAGTTTGAATCTTAAATCTTATTCAGCGATATGTTTTAAACGATTATCCTATCAATTTTTGTTTAATATTTTAGCTAATAAAAGCTTTAAGCATCCATATTTGCTTTTCAAAGTAAGCGCATTTGTCATCAGCAAAAGCGACGGTTACGGCGTCAGTTTTTTCACAAGATGATATTTCTTTAAAAGCTTCAACTAAATATTCTAAATCTTTTAAAATATTTTGAATAACGTATTTAGCGTCAAAGTCGGTTTTTTCTTCTTCTGCAATTTTACTTACTTCAAGGATTTTTTTCAAAGTTACAATAGGTTTGCCGCCTAATTGGAGAGATCTTTCCGCTAAATCATCATACATCGTTGCGAGGTATTCGTAGAGTTCTTCAGTTTTAGAATGAATTCCAAAAAACTGGCTGCCTTTAATATTCCAGTGATAGTTATGGATTTTGGCAAATAGTACATTTGAGTCTGCTAATAGTTGGTTTAGTTTATCAACGGTATTACTCATTTCTTTATATCTCCTTTGGTTATTGATTAGTTTAGAATTATTCTAACTTAGAAAGTGTAGCGCTAAAAATTTAAAAATGCAAATAAGAATTTTAAAAAAACTAAAATTTTTAAAAGCACGTTTGTTTTTCATTTAGGTGCTTAGAATTCTATTTTCAGAGAAAGTTTAAATTAAAAGGGATTATAAATTAAGATAACATTTTGGTTATGTTTTTGTTCAATTTTAATGAATTGCGGGAAAATTTTAAGGATAAAGGGCATAAAAAAACCTTGCTTAAATATTGTCTAAGCAAGGGAAATAATGGCGCGCCTGAGAAGATTCGAACTCCTAGCCTTCTGATCCGTAGTCAGATGCTCTATCCAATTGAGCTACAAGCGCTAAGTTTTATTTCCTTAATTTTAAAAACTAAGTATGCTATACATAACTAAAAATAAAAGAATAAGCAAGCATAAAAATAAAAAATATACAAACTTTTTGTTAATATCTTTAGCTTAAATTAATTACATAAAAAGGTTTTTATGCAATGATTATTTAGAAAAAAGCAAAAATATCAAAAAAAAACTTTATTTTATAAAAAATTGTATATAAATATAGCATAATATGAAAAAAATGAGTAATACAATGCAAACAGGTGGTAACTTGAAAACAGCTTTGAAAAACAAACAGCTTTTAATAGTAACATTGCTTTATGCTTTAGCGGGGTGTTCTTTTGCCTCTAATGCTTTATTCCCATCTCTAGGTGGCAATAAAGAAGAAGCTCAGCAAGAAAGTATGGTTATTGATTCTTCCACAGCAGATAAAACGGATAAACCGGTTTATTTTGACCAGAATCCTCCCAAAATGGGCTCAACAGACTTTAAGCCTCTTGAAGTAACACAAGGCTCGCCTACTGGTACATTTGTAGGTAAAAAAGTTGTTACCTCTCGTCAGGAGCTAAGCCAGTTGCAGCAAACGATAAGACGTAGGAATGCAGAATTGCAGGCTATTAGAAATAAGGCTGCGAATGATATTGCTGCTTACCACGAAACGGTTGCATTTATTAATGCTAGATTGCAAATGGGAACAACCCCAGGCAATCCTAAGCTTACATCAAAATGGCAAGATGCGCAGAGACAGCTTGAAACCATTAACCGCAATATTACCATGATGAATCAGCTTGCAACTCAAGTTGCTTCCGATTCTGCTATGACATCATATCTTTTAGACTCTATCAGAGCCGCATACAATATTTCTGGTGCAGTTGAAGAAGACCATGAGCAACTCAGAATTTTGGAAGATGAAACCAATCAAACATCGATTCTTATTGAAAGACTTCTTAATGAATTAAATGAAGACATTAAGAGACAACAGCAATATGCAACATCAGAAAGAAACAATCAGAATGTTCTTGCTCTTTCAATTAAAGATGGACAGCTTTATGGTTCAAGCTTCAATATGCCTACGGCAGCACCTGTTAATAACCAAAAAGACATAATAATGTCATCTAATGGTTCTATTAGCTCAGTTGTCCCTTCAGCAACCGTCAATAACCGTAAACCTTTAATGGTTATTAGATTCCATAGACCAAACGTTGCTTATGAGCAGCCTTTATATCAAACGGTTAAGCAGACATTAGAAAGATATCCAAATGCATCATTTGATTTGGTTGCGGTGTCTCCTTTTGGACAGCAGAGTATTAGTGGAGCTGCGGCTCGCAGATATGCCGAATCGGTTTTGAGATCTCTTACAACAATGGGACTTCCTGCTAACAATGTAAGACTTTCAGCAATGGAAAGTTCCGATGCTCAAACAAGTGAAGTTCATCTTTATTTAAGATAATTCATTTTAAGAGAAAAAATAAAAAAACGGAGAGTAAAATCTCCGTTTTTTTTGTTTAAGGTGGTTGACATTACTTGTTATTAAGATTAAAAGTAACTTCTTTCGATATTTACAACAAGGGAGATTAAACGTGAAACGCACGTATCAACCAAGTAAGCTTATCAGAACACGCAGACACGGTTTTCGTAGCCGTATGGCAACTGTTGGTGGACGCGCTGTAATTAATAGCCGTCGTCGCAAAGGCCGCAAGCGTTTATCTGCCTAAAATGTTTAGGTAAATGCCTAGTAAGCTTCTTAGATTAAAAAAAAGAACAGATTTTTTAAGAATTTCTGGAAAAAGGTGCAGTAATGTTTGTGCTGGATTTATTATTCAGGCTGATGTGACACCTAAGCCAAAAAATTCTTTAAATGTAATAAAGCCTGCTCCTAGAGTAGGCTTTACTGTAAGCAAAAAAGTAGGAAATGCTGTTAAGCGTAATTTTGTTAAAAGACGTCTTAGAGCTTTAGCTGATAATCTGATCAGAGATGAATTCTACAATGGTCTCGACTATGTAATCATTGGTCGTAAAGAGGCTATAGTAATGCCTTTTGCTGTTCTAAAAAGTGATTTTCAAAAATCTTTGAAAATTGTTTCAAAAAAAGTCAAAGATAATATGTAAGAGAAGGAACATATGCGTAAATTCATTATATTCCTCATCAAAGTATATCAAAAAATTCTTTCACCGCTTTTTCCTAACTGTTGTCGTTATAATCCTACTTGCTCTCACTACACTATTGAGGCTGTTGAACGATTCGGTGTTATAAAGGGACTTTTTTTAGGTGCTAAAAGAATTTTAAGGTGCCACCCCTTTGCCAAAGGCGGAGATGATCCCGTTCCTAAGGAATAAAAAACAAAAACAACATAACGTTTGAATTTTTTTCGAAAACGTGCATATTCAAGCTTTAAGTTTTATATTGGAAATAAAGGATATGAATCAGGAAATTAAAAATTTATATATGGCCATTATTTTATCAATTTTTATTATATTTGTTTACAGCAAATACAATGAAAAGAAGATTGAGAATGCTGGGGCTGTAACAGTAGATAACGTCTCTGAAAATAATAAAAATGATAAAGCTGCTGATAGTACTGCTATAGGGGCAAAAACTGAAAATGTTATTCCTGTCTTGGAGCATATCTCTAATATTGATGAAAGTAAGGAGCCTAGAGTAGCCATAAAAGGCGATAAAGTAATTGGTTCAATCAGGTTAAGAGGCGCTAGGATTGATGATGTCGTTTTGGCAAAGTATAAAGAAACAATTGAAAAAGACAGTCCTGATGTTAGGTTGTTTGAGAAAACGGGTTCAGAAAAACCTTATTATGCGGAGTTTGGTTGGATATCATCTGATGGTGAACAGACGGTTAAACTTCCTAGTTCATCAACTCTTTGGCAAGCAGATAAAACAGAACTTATTCCCAATGGTAAAGTTGTTTTAAAATGGGATAATGGCGAAGGTTTAATTTTTTCTAAAACTATAGAACTTGATGATAAGTATCTTTTTAAGATTACCGAAACGGTCAAAAATAATACTAACCGTACCTTAAAATTGCATCATTATGGTCTAATTTCACGTACAGGGCACCCAGAAGCCGCAAGAGGGGCTGTTCATGATGGACCAGTTGGCTTTCTTAATGATAAGCTGGAAGAGCATCGTTATGGCGATTTAATCAAAAGCGGCAAGGAAGTCTTTTCGACTAAAGGCGGCTGGATAGGCATTACAGATAGATTCTGGCTTTCAGCATTATCTTTTGATAACAATATTGAAAATGTTACTGCGCGGTTTGTGGCAAACGAAACCCCTAAGGGCGAAAAGTATCAAGCAGATTATCTACTTCCAGAAATTGTTATAAACCAAGGCGAAGAAAAAAGCTCATCAGGAATGTTGTTTGCTGGAGCTAAAGAAGTTAGAACTCTTGATTATTACCGCAACAAAGTTGGGATAGCAAAGTTTGACTTAGCAATAGATTTTGGTTGGTATTATTTTTTAACAAAACCATTCTTCTTTGTTTTAGAGTTTTTATATAACCTTATAGGGAATATGGGGCTTGCTATATTAGTTTTTGCTACAATTCTAAGAGGAGCAATGGTTCCAATCGCAACAGCTTCTAATGTAAGCATGGCTAAAATGAAAAAACTCCAGCCTAAAGTTGCCGAAATACAAGAAAAATTTAAAGAAGATAAGATTAAAGCTCAGCAAGAATTAATGGCTCTTTATAAGAAAGAAAGAGTTAATCCTGCAGCTGGTTGCTTACCTGTTCTTATTCAAATACCTGTATTTTTCTCACTTTACAAGGTTCTTAATATATCAATCGAAATCAGACATGCTCCGTTTTATGGCTGGATAAGGGACTTATCAGCTCCAGATCCGTCTTCTGTTTTTACTTGTTTTGGTATGTTAGATTGGCCAATTCCTGCATTCTTCAATATCGGTATTCTTCCTCTTATTATGGGAGTTACTATGGTTATGCAGCAAAAACTTAATCCTAAACCAACAGACAAATCTCAGGCAATGATGATGAAGTATATGCCTTATTTCTTTACGTTTTTATTAGGTAACTTTGCGTCGGGCTTGGTTATATACTGGACTTGGAGTAATATTTTCTCAATTATTCAACAGCGTCTTATTATGAAAAAAATGGGGGTATCTGTTTCTTAAAATGGCAGATGAAATAGTACAAAAAGAAATTTTATTAGAAGTAGGACGCAAGCTCTTTGCGAAAGAATGTGTCTTTGTTTTGGGAGCTGCTTCAGCTGAACAGTTTCCTGACATAGATTTTTTTGAAATAGCTTTTGCTGGCAGGTCTAATGTTGGTAAGTCTAGTTTGATTAATGCACTGACCAACCGTAAAAACCTTGCTAGAACTTCTAATACCCCAGGTAGAACACAGCAGATTAACTTTTTTAATCTTAATGAGAAGCTTATGATAGCCGATTTGCCGGGATATGGTTTTGCTGAAGCTCCTAAAGATACCGTTGATGCTTGGACACGTATGGTTTTCTCTTATCTTAGAAAGCGCTCTAATTTAAGAAGGGTTTGCTTGTTAATAGATTCTAGGCGCGGCATTAAAGAAAACGACATTGAAGTTATGGATATGCTCGATGTTGCCGCGGTTAATTATCAAGTAGTACTTACTAAAATTGATAAGATAAAAGAGGCAGAACAGGTCAAGATTATTGATGCTACTAAAAAGAAAATAGCTAAAAGACCTGCGGCGTATCCTGAAATTATAGTTACTAGCTCTGAGAAAAATTTAGGAATAGAGGATTTAAGAGCGGCTATCGCCAAAATCGTGTTTGAACAGCAGTTTATTTAAAAAAGTTTTGATTTTACTTTTAATAAAAGTAAAGCTGTCGGCAGACATTTGCCGTAAGGCAAAATAATAATCCTAAAAAACTTTATTTTATAAAGCTGCCCCTAATAAGAAACAGCCTCATTCCTCATTCGGTTAACAAAAGCGGTCATACCAATTTGACGGTCTCTTTTAAGCCTTTCTGCGCAAAGTATGGCTTGAACTTTGGAGACACAGCGCTCAAAGTCCCTGTTAACTATAATATAGTCATATTCTGGCCAGTGGCTCATTTCATCGGCAGCTTTTGCCATTCTTTTACGCACAACATCTTCGCTGTCTTGAGCTCTTGAAAAGAGCCTTCTTTCTAATTCTTCCATAGAAGGGGGCAGAATGAAAATTGAAACAAGGTCATCACGAGCCGTTTCTGCTAACTGTTGTGTGCCTTGCCAGTCGATATCGAATAAAACGTCTTTGCCAGAATTAAGTTTTTCAAAAACGGCTTGAGATGGGGTGCCATAGTAATTATCAAAGACTTTAGCATATTCTAAAAAAGCGTTATTTTTAGCCATTTCCTTAAATTCATCTTCTGACTTAAAGAAATAATCTCTGCCGTCAACCTCTGATGGCCTTGGTGCTCTGGTTGTAACTGATACTGAAAGCGATATTTCAGGCTCAAACTCCAGAATTTTGCGAGAGATAGCGGTTTTTCCTGCCCCTGAAGGCGAGGATAATACTAGCATTAAACCGCGGCGGAATTTCATTTGTTTGTCAGAAGTATCATTCATAGTCTTTTACTCAATATTTTGAATTTGTTCTTTAATTTGGTCTATAATCACTTTTAAATCAAGGGCAATTCTTGTCAACTCAATATCATTTGATTTAGAACATATTGTATTAACCTCACGGTGCATTTCCTGAGCCATAAAGTCAAATTTGCGCCCTATAGGGGTTGTTTCTTCTAACAGGGCTTTAGCGCTGTTAATATGGGCAGCAAGACGGTCTATTTCTTCTTTAATGTCAGCTTTTATAGCAATAAAGGCTGTTTCTTGAATTATTTTTTCATCAGAAATATCTACGCTGTTTTCTAAAAGTTCAGCAACTTGTTTTTTTAGTTTTGACATAATGCTGCTAGATAAATTCTTGGCTATTTCTTCTGCTTGGTTTTTAAGTTCAAGCATTTTATCTAAGTTGTCAGCTAAAACCTTTTGAATTTGAGCCCCTTCGTTAAGGCGGGATAAAATCATTTTTTCTAAAGCAGAATCAAAAGCCTTGATAAGAGCATTGTTGAAAGATTTTTTATCTTCTTCATTCATTTCCTGATCAAGATTTTCAACAACACCGTTTATGGCCAGTAAGCCCTCAGGTGAGATGCTGCCAAAGGCATCGCTGTTTGTTTCTTTGATTTTTAAAGCGGCTTTTTTAAGTTCTTCCAAGAGGTCATAATTTATTTTTATTTGAGGTTCTTTTATGGTTTGATTTATTTGTAAATTAACCTGAACATTACCTCTTTTTATTAAAGATGAAATTTTTAAGCGTATTAATTGATTAACGTCTTCGTAGTTAAACGGCAGTCTGGTTTTTATGTCAAGGCTGCGCCCATTAACGCTTTTTATCTCCCACAAAAAGGTGCTTTCCATATTTTTATTGAAAAAAGTTTCTTGTAGGCTTGAAAAACCTGTCATGCTTGCTATAGTCAATTTAACCTCTTTAAATGATTTTTTGATGAGATTATAAAACAATCAATAGCTTATTAGCAACAGTGGTGAAAGAAAAATGATTAATAATCCAAAATCTATTTTAATAACAGGAGCTTCAAGCGGCATAGGCGAGGCTTTAGCAATGCATTATGCTCAAGAAGGCGTTTCAATTTTTATGAATGGCCGAGATACTAAGCGACTTGCTGCTTCTGCTAATAACTGCCGTAAAAAAGGCGCTGAAGTCTATGAAAGAGTTCTTGATGTTGCTAAGCCGTCAATCGTGGCTAATTGGATTAAAGAATGTGATGATATCAAGCCGTTAGATTTGATTATTGCTAATGCCGGAGTTTCTGGCGGTACTGGTGGTACTAGCGAGCCAGAAGAGCAAATAAGGCTTATGGTTGATATTAATATTAATGGGGTTATTAATACCGTTTTACCAAGTATTGAAATCTTTAAAAAAAGAAAATCAGGACAAATTGCTTTAATAAGTTCTATGACAGCATATCGAGGTTTGCCTTCTGCTCCTACTTATTCTGCAACCAAAGCTTTTGTAAAATCTTGGGGAGCGGCTTTGAGGGGCTGTTTAAAGAAAGAAGGCATAAAAGTTTCGGTCGTTTGCCCAGGTTTTATTAAAAGCCGTATTACTGATGCGAATAATTTTACAATGCCATTTTTAATGGACGCAGAAAAAGCGGCATCTATCATAGGAAAAGGTTTAGAAAACAATAAATCTTGTATAGCTTTTCCCTGGCAGATGGTTTTTCCAACGTGGCTTTTATCAATCCTTCCACAAGCTTTTTCAGATAAGATTGTGGCTTTGATGCCAGCAAAACCACAAAATAATAGCTAAAATAAAGCCGTTTGATAAAAAAACAGATTGTTTTCTGATTGGTTAAGTGATGATTTCGCCCACAGGCTTGTGCCATAGTCAAAATGCCACCATTCATTGGGATTGGCAGCAAAATCTTCTTCTATCATAAAATGATGTAATATCCGCCTGTTATATAGGGCGGCTATATCGCTTTTAGAAAGGTCTGAGGTGCCTTGTTTGTGTTCAAACCACATTGCAGCACTCACGGCAGAATCTTCATCAAAAATGCTGCCCATAAAAAGCTGTTCTTTAGTTTTGATAAACCGCAGGGTTAAATCAACAGCGCCGCCTGTTGAGTGGACGGGGTGTGTTAAAGGGTTGCTTTTATCGAAGTTATTGGGAGGAAAGCAATAAGTTTGGGCAATCTCTTCCGCTTCCTGATAATTTTTAGCAGTTTTTTGAGCTTCTGAAACAAAATGATTCCATAGTTTAATTTGGGTATCAATTGGTCTAAAGGCATCAAAAACAAATAATTCCAAGCCGTATTTATTAGCTTTTTCGTTAATTCGTACTAATTTTTCTGCAACCGTCTTACGGCTTAATAATTCTTGAAAACTAGAAATTGTTTTGCAGTAAGGATAATTTAATTTATCGGTACGGGCATAATAGTTTTGACCTGAGATGTGGTAGTCTTTGAGAGAGACTAGAGGGTCTTTGGCAAGAATATGGTCAGCATTATATTCAGGGATAATGTTTCTAACATTAAAATTATTTATAGGTTTTTGATAAATCTCTTCAAGCATAGTGAACCAGTTCTAAAAATTATATTAAATAAATTTAGGACAATTTTACTACAATGAAAGGATTTAAAAACAATAAATTGCAAAGTGCAGATAAAAAAATGGTGCCCAGGGGCGGAATTGAACCACCGACACGAAGATTTTCAGTCTCCTGCTCTACCAACTGAGCTACCTGGGCAACGCTTGTTTAAAAACAAGTATGTTTTTTCTATATATGATAACCAAACAATTGTCTAGTATCTTTTTTAATCTATTTCATCTTCTTGAGAAAAATTTTCAATATCAGTACTGCCTTCAATGACGTATTTACCATTGAGCCAATGCCCTAAATCCACGTCAGCACAATGCTTAGAGCAAAAAGGTTTATACCTTCTAACCGATGGTTTTTTGCATACTGGACACGTGCTTCCTTTTATGGGGATATCTGTTATTTTATCATCAGTCATTTTTCTTGTCTCATTCATTAAAAAAAGTTTCAAACATAGGTTTTAAAGGCAAATTAGAGTAGTTATTGCCATAAATACTATCACTGCCGCCTAAAATTTCAAGCGTTGTTGGTCTGATTCTTTCCCTTGATATTTCAATATTGCCTAAGGGCGATACTCCTGCAACGTAACTATTAACCGAATCGTTTTCTAAATGGGTTTTTATGAGGTCTGCAATTCTTTTTAGTGTTTTTAATGACGGTAAGAATGGGGGGTCTATGATTATTTTGCCAGATAAATTCCGTAGCTGAATTTGATAAGCAGCCTCTTTAACCCAAAGTTCTAAAAAATCATCATTATTTTTGGCACTTTCAGAATCAATATCAATAGCCGTTAGAGCAGGGGTTTGGATAATAGAGATAAATCCTTTAGGCTGTAACTTGACTTTGTGCGAAAAGACGGTCTCAATAGCTTCTTTAATTTCATATAAATCGAAGATCCGGTTTTTGTTACCAATAAATTCAAGCTCTATATTAAATTCAGGAAAAGTATGGAAACAAAAATTTTTGATATGGTTGTATGAGCTGACATCATTAGTCGTAATCTTTTCTAAATTTTCTATGTTCTCAGTCACAAATAATTCTAATTGATTGCTACTAGATGGCATCTTAGTTAAAGGTTTTAGGTTGTGTGCTAAGAGTTCTTGGCTTTTGTTTCTAAAGTTTATTAATTCTAATTTGATATTCTCTATAGATGTGTTAGCGGCAGAACTTCTGATAATAAGGCTTTCTTGAGGCATTATTTGATCTAAGAAGTTTTTTTGTAAAGTTTCTTTGTTTTGAGCGTTTAATTTTCGTGAAAGTGATAAACCTTTGTTTTCTAGCGGTTTATATATTATAAAGTTGCCAACAAAACTAATATCGGTTGTCATCTCCGGAATTTTGCCCGCGCCAGTTTTTTTTACCATTGCTAGAATTTTGGAACCAAGGCTTAATTTCTCGCCCTTTGTTTTGAGATAGCCTAATTTGTCTTTTTGATATTCAACAAAAAAAGCATTCTCCGTTTCGACCTTGTTCCTTACTATGCTATAATAAATATCGTTAATTTGGGCTTCATCTTGAACAACTGCAAAAAAGTCTAAAGGTTTTTCATCAAGAAATGTGGTGAGTAATTCTACAGTATTAGACTTTAGGTGAACTATTTGATTAGGTATAAGCAAGAATTATTTCCTCTTAATATCAGGATAAATAGATTTGCCAGAAAGAATATTGGCTGTTTCACAAAGTGGAAGCCCAACAACATTAGAGTAGGAGCCTGAGATTTTTTTTACATAGGCTCCAGCCATACCTTGAATAGCATAGCCGCCGGCTTTTCCTTCCCATTCGTTTGATGCTAGATATTCATTTTTTTCACGGGTAGAAAGGCGCTTAAAAGTAACTCTTGTTAAAACCGTTTTAGTTGTTTTGAAATCTTTTGACATTAAACATATGCTGCTATAAACGCGGTGACTTTTACCTGAAATTGAATTAAGGCATTTTTGGGCATCTTGTTCTGTTTCTGCTTTAGGAAGAATTCTCCTGCCGCAGGCCACAACCGTATCTGATGCTAAAATAACAGCGTCAGGGTTTTCATTTAAGATTTTTTCAGCTTTAGTTTCTGCCATACGTTTAGCGTAAATTGGCGGGAGTTCATTTGGGAGCGGTGTTTCGTCAATATGGGCTGGAATTATCGCACAAGGGCTATAATTTATTTGTTCTAATAGTTCTATTCTGCGTGGAGACGACGAAGCTAAAATAAAACTGTTGCTCATAATTTTTTCCTTTAAATTTTTTAAACAAAAAATAAAAAAACACCTGACCAAATATTTTTTAGGCAGGTGTTTTTAGATGTAGCATAAAAGAATTATTCGTCGCTATAGGTTTTTTCCATTCTTTCATGTCTTTCTTGTGCTTCAATAGAGTAGGCTGCAATAGGTCTTGCTTCGAGACGTTCTAAATTTATAGGTTCGCCGGTTTCTTCGCAGTAACCATATGTTCCTTCCTCAATTTTACGCAAAGCAACGTCAATTTTTGATATTAATTTCCTTGCTCTATCTCTAGTTCTAAGTTCCAAAGCTTTTTCGGTTTCTGCTGAAGCTCTATCATTCAAGTCAGGAAGGACAAGTCCGCCTTCTTTAAGTGAGTCAAGTGTCTCTTCAGATTCTTTTAAAAGTTCTGACCGCCATTTAACTAATTTAACGCGAAAATACTCTTTTTGAAAATCATTCATAAATTCTTCGTCATTATTAGGACGGTAATCTGGAGGTAAAGTAATTGTAGTCATTGTTTGCCACCTTTTATTTGTATCAAAACTAAATAATGCCCAATGACTATACTAGTCATAACTTAAACCTGCAAGCATAGATTATAATTGTTTATAAATATCTTCCGCGGTTATTTACGAGAAAGTTTTGCTATTTCAACCTCTGCGCGGAGCTCAATTTCATCTAATATTGCGGCCAATCGGGAATCCGATATTTGCTCTCTTTTATTTCTGATAATTTGGGCAAGCTCAATTAATTTATCTTTAGGAATGGAGCCTTTTAAAAGTCCTTCCCTAATATCATCTAAACTATCTAAAATAGCCTCACCTCTTTGAATAAGCTTTCTTCGAGCTTTTTCATCGGTTGCATCTTCAACAGTTTGGGCAGCAAAAATTGCATTTACACCAGTTAAAACAGATGAAGATTCAACAAAAGAGGTTTCTTCCATTTCATCATCAACTGATAAAAGAGATGCAAAGCTGCTGCCTGATGCGGAGCTGCTTTTTGAGCTTTTTTTGCTTGATCCAACTGATTTAGTTGAACCTGAACCACCTACTTTTATCAATTAAACACCTTTTATAACGATAATAATTATTTTTTATGATTCTAAACAAAAGCCAAACAATAATAAAGAGGAAATATTTTCCTAGCTTTACCTTATAGGGCTTAGAGAAGTGCTTTTTAATTTTTTTGAAATTATATGAAAAGTTGGCACGTGTTTTGCATATTACTTTTTGATAGGTTTAAATAACTTTTTTTAAAGTGAGAAAAACAATGCTTTCAAATAAGATTTCTTTATTAACTTTAAAAAGAACGATGGTCTTTATGGTAGCTTTTCTTTGGGCTTTTAGTCCTTTGGAGGCTGCTGCTAATTCTCGTATCAAAGATATTGTTAATTTTGAAGGTGTCCGGACTAACGTTCTAGTTGGATACGGCTTAGTTGTAGGCTTGAATGGAACAGGTGATAACATTTCTTCGATAGTGTTTACCAAAGAAAGCTTAATCGGTATGTTAGAACGCTTAGGTATTAATACTAGAGATGGGCAATTACAGTCTAAGAATGTTGCCGCTGTTATGGTTACAGCATCGTTGCCTCCATTTTCCCGCCAAGGTTCGACTATTGATGTTACGGTAAGTGCTTTAGGTGATGCTAAAAGTCTTTTAGGCGGAACACTTATGGTTACCCCATTGGTTGGTGCTGATGGTGAAGTTTATGCTGTTGCCCAAGGTCAGTTAGCTGTTGGTGGTTATTCGGCTCAAGGTGATGCTCAAACCGTTACTAAAGGGGTGCCGACATCAGGGCGTATTGTAAATGGTGCGATTGTTGAACGAGAAATACCATTCGAACTGAGTGATATGGAAAGTTTAAAAATTTCACTTCGTAACCCTGATTTCACCACAGCGAACAGGATTAGCAAGGCAATAAATACCTTTTTAGGGGCAATATCTTCAACTCCGCTAGATCCAGCTACAGTTTTGTTAAATATTCCTAGCGACTACAAAAACAATATTGTCGGTTTAATGACAGAAATTGAGCAGTTAAAAGTTAATCCTGATCAGTTAGCTAAAGTTATTATTGATGAACAATCTGGTATTATTGTGATTAGTGAGAATGTGAAAATCAATGAGATAGCTATAGCTCAAGGTAATTTGACTATAAGAGTAACCGAGACGCCTCAAGTTTCGCAGCCATCACCGTTTTCTCAAACTGGCGAAACTACAACGGTGCCAAGGACTCAAATTGAAATAGATGAGCAGGCAAAAAATAAACTAGGCGTAGTTAAGACTGGTGTGAATCTCCAAGAGCTAGTTGATGGGTTAAATGCACTAGGTGTTGGCCCTAGAGATATGATTTCAATTTTGCAGGCAATCAAGGCTTCTGGTGCTTTGCAAGCAGATATTGAGGTGATGTAATGGATGCGTTTAGTTTACAGACAGTAGTAGATAATACGTTAAGCCAAGCTGGAGGAAACAAGCTTGAAAGTCTTAATAAGTTGTCCTCAACAAAAGACCTCTGTGAGGCTAAAGAAACAGCCAAAGATTTTGAAGCATTCTTTATTTCACAAATGATGGAGCAAATGTTTTCGAGCATACCTACTGACGGTATGTTTGGAGGCGGACACGCAGAAAAAGTATATCGTTCTATGATGCTAGACGAATACGGAAAAGATATAGCTGCCAATGGCGGGATTGGGATAGCTGATCAGGTTGTAAAATTTATGATAGATACCCAGAACCAATTTGATAATAGTCAAGGAGTTTAACCATGAGTAATGTTGAAAGCCCAAATATAACACTCAAATTTGAAGGTTTATATGAAGTCCTAGTTAATCTTTGTTCTTTTTTAGATCAAGAAAACGAAGCATTAGAAAAACACGATATTGAAAAAGTGTCAGAGACACTGAATGTTAAGCAGAAATTAGCCAAGCTCTATGTCGAAATGTTGAGAGGTGTTGCTTCTAACCCTATTCATATAGCGAATCTTGATGAAGAGCGCCGCTCTATTTTTAAAGATATGGCGCTAAAGCTTAGTGAAAAAATGAAAGTTAATAAGCATTTATTGAAAGCTAATATGGAAGCAAACAAAAAGGTGATTAAAGCTATTGTTAATTCTGCAAATAATGAAATGCAGAAAGAGTCTCATGCTTATTCTGCCAGCGGCAGCCTTGGCGGACCTAAAAAGAATGGTCGTGATACAGCTTTTGCGTTTAATCAAACTCTCTAAGCTTCAAGGCAAAGAAAAGGATAAGGAGTTTTCTCTATGGCACTGACAACTGGACTTCATGCTGCGATAAGCGGCTTAGCAACGGCCCAAAGCGGAATAGACCTTATTTCGCACAATGTTGCCAATGTTAATACCGAAGGTTATACAAGGAAAGTTTTTAACCAAGAGGCAATGTCTGTTTCTGGTACAGGCTGCGGTGTTAGAAGCAGCTTTGCAACTAGAGTAGTTGATGAAACGTTGCAGAAAGAACTTTGCAAGGAAAGCGGTATCTATGAAAAGATATCAATTAAGAGTTCATATCTTACAAGACTTCAAGATAAATTTGGCGAACCAGAAGATGATAACTCGATAGCTCACACTTTAACAGATATGCAAACAGCATTTAGTACGCTGGCAACAACTCCAAATACGTTAAGTGCTAAAAGTCAGGCAGTTAATACGGCGTCAGAACTTGCTACGCAATTAAACGACCTTTCAGAATATATTCAAACATTAAGAACCGAAGCTGATGTCGAACTTACAGAAGTTGCAACAACGATAAACAGTCTTTTAGAAAGAATAGATTCACTTAATAGCAATATTACTCGTATTGACAATACGGGAATACAATCAAGTTCGGATCTGAAGGATCAGAGAGATGAAGCAATCAAAGAGTTAGCAGAGTTGGTAGATATTACCTACTACGAAAGGAATTCTGGTGAAGTTGTTATTTTAACTAAGAGCGGCAAAAGTTTGTTGGATAGGGAACCTGTTACGGTTACACACGAACGCAGCAGTATGGTTAGTGCCGAACTTACATATTCTGGTGACTCTATTAACGGTTTCTATGCCGGAGAGTTTGATATTACTAAAGACCTTACTTCAGGTAAGGCTAGCGGTTTAATTGAACTCAGAGACAGCATTCTTCCAGAGCTTCAGTCAGAATTAGATGAATTAGCCGTTCAGTTGCGAGATCAAGTTAATGCTCTCCATAATCAAGGCGTTTCATCGGCTGATTTGCCAAGTGAGTTAACTGGAAGCAGGACGTTTATCGGATGTGATTCTGGAGATACTGGGACAGATCCTCTACAGACAATATCGATTGAAAACGGAGATGTTCGTATTACGATTTTTGATGAAGATGGTAACCAATATTATACAACAACGTTAGTCGGGGACTTAGATTTTTCAAGCGGACCGATTTATGATGAGCGCAATCACCCCGATCCTTATGAAGTTATACCATCTGGAGATCCTTTGGTTCCAGATGAAGAAAATTATACTTTGGCAGCAACTATTGAAAATTGGCTGAAAGATCCTGATGGTCCTAATTTGCAGTTGGCTTCAGTTGAAGTCAATACCGATGGTAATCTGGTTATAAGTTTAGGTACTAGTGAATACGGGATAGCTATTCAAGATACATCATCATCAGCATCAGGCAGTGAACAGCAAGATGTAACGATTAATTTTGATGCTAATGGTGATGGGACTAATGATGCTACTTATTCAGGATTTTCAAGCTTTTTTGGTCTTAATAACTTTTTTGAGACAACAAGCAAAGAGTATATTCACGATTCAGATATTGTTAGCAGCAGTTTAAATCTAGGGCTAACCGCGCCCGCAACATTATATTTTTCAGATGAAGGTGGATATAGTGGTGATGATACTGGAATTAATTTTGGTTCAATCGAAATTCTGCCGACAGAATCTTTAACGGATGTTGTTAATAAGATTAATAACGATCCAACGCTTAATGAAAGAATAAAAGCTGAATTAGTAAAAGAAGGTTCAGGCTATAGGCTGCGTATTGTTCATGCCGATGGACAGCAGCTTGAAATTACAGGCGATACTTTGGGCACAGCAGTTCTTGATAGATTGGGAATGGGTGTGTCATCTGCTGGAGTTTCAACCACTTTGAAGGTAAAAGATGAAATAGCAGAGTCCGCAAATATTAACACAGGCGTAGTCCAATATGATGCAGATTCTGGGGAATATTTTATCAGTGAAGCTGACAACACTTTGGCTACGAAGTTATCAGAATTGTTTTCTAATACGGTGTCCTTTGATCAAGCCGGTGGTTTTACTGCAACAGATACAACTTTTGCAGAATACGCAACATCTATTGTAAGTGAGGCCGCATCTCAGGCTAATACCACAAACGAAGACTTAGTATATCAAACGGATTTAACAGATTCTTTAGAGTTAAAAGTCGGAGAAATCAGTGGCGTCAGCCTTGATGAAGAACTGGCACAGCTTATTATTTTTCAACAAGCATATAGTGCATCAGCTAAAGTAATTTCAACGATTACTGCAATGTTAGATGTTTTAAATAATATGATATAATAGCGGAGAACAGCCATGTCTCGAGTACCAACATTAGCATCTCATAACAGCTTCGTTAGAAGAATGATGGACACACAGTATAATTTTAGTAAATACAATTTGCAAAGTTCTACTGGTCAGAAATCAACTACCTATAGTGGACTTGGTGGAATAGACAGTTATCGTCTTATTAATATGGAAAATGAGTATCAAAGAACAACAAATTACATAACAACCAACACTATAACTCAAGTACGGTTAGAACAAATGTCATCTTCTGTTGATGCTATAAAGACATCTCTTGATGAGTTCCAAGATGCATTGTTAGCGTTTTCATCTTATGACTTGGAAGATGCGTATCCTATTTATTATGATGAATATGTTGAAGGTGAAGTAACGGCAACAAGTGAAACCAGCGGCAACTTAACATTCTCTGCCGCAGACAATACTATTACGGTAGAAGATGAAGAGTTTTTTCAAAATCTTGTTGATGGGGCTTATTTTGAGCTAAAGAATACTGTAAATAATGACGGAATGTATAAGATAGAATATGTTTCATCAGACGGCAAAACTATTAAAATTTCAGCAGATACGCCATTAGTTGATGAGACTGTAGATGTAAGTACTAACCAAGATGTTACAATGCATTATGCTTATACGCCTGAAACTGAAAATTCTAAAATCAAATCCGTAAGTTCGGATATAAGTTCAGAAATAACATCGCTTCAAGAATTCGCATTTAATACGATGAAGTCTTTAGAGTATTATCTTAATACTAAAGTTGATGGCAGTTATCTTTTTGGCGGCGGTGACACAAACTCAGCTCCAGTAAGCATTCCTTATGACACTTTGGAAGAGTTTCAAGCCGCATATGACGGGCAGACAGTAACTTATCCTTCAACCGCAAGCTCGCACTTATGTGATATTAAGCTTGATTCTGAAAATATTGAAATGGCGGACGTTTTATCAGACCAAAGGATTGTTGGAAAACTAGATGGCGAGGGAACAGGTAATATAACTATAACTGCGGCAACAAATACTATAACCGCAGAAAAAGCAAATTCTTTTGCAGGATTAGAAGTTGGAGACACAATAACTCTTTCGGGTACGGGGCTTAATGATGGCAGTTACGTCATTACAAGTAATGATGGGACTAACATTACGGTTGATTTAGCAACGCCCTTAGCAGATGAGACAATAAACACGAATGTAGCCTTAGAAGGGGTTTCGATAACTTCTGATAATACGGCAGTAAAAACTATTGTTGGGCTGCAAACGGATTTAGGAAGTTTAGCGTTTGACAACGTTGCAAACTCTGTAACCGCTGGAACAGCAGGGGCATTCAGCAATATTCAGGTTGGAGCTCAGATTGAAATCAAGAATTCTGGAACAGTCAACGATGGAATTTATACAGTAGCAAGCAATGATGGCACCACTATGACCTTTGTTGAAGCTGTTACTACAACCGTAACAGTTAATAGCGCTCTTGATTTATCTAATGTTAGCCTTGGATATACAGATCCTAATGCTGATCCTGAAGAAGATGTCAGAGGAGACTTGTTCTTTGAAAGAGTTCCAGAGGAAGAACCTTCTTGGAGTGATAAAGGCTATATTACGGCTGAAAATTATGATGCTTTTATAAGTACGTCTTTCAAAGGGTCGACGCTTACAACTGGCAGTATTACGTTCTCTGCTGATACTAATAAAATTGTAGCAGAAAACAGCGGCACCTTTAGTACGTTCAGCGCTGGAGATACGATTGTAATTAATAATTCCGATGACCCAACGAATGATGGCGTTTATTATATTGAAAGTGTTTCCACTGATGGCAAAACGATTAAATTATCATCTTCGACACCAATTGCGGCTAATGCAAGTTACACTGCAGCAGAAGATTTAGAAGATATAACCTTTGGCAAAACGTTTTCTGTCGGATCAACAATAGATTTATCTGGAATCACCGATGGTTTAGATGGTTCTTATACCATTCTAGGTGTTGAGCTTGTTGAGGATCAGGTACACCCTGATTATGATAATATGGAGTTTCTTTCAACTGCAACTCCAGATCCTTTAACAACTTATACATCAGATAGGATTAGATTTATTGTTCAGATTAACTCTGATGACAGCAATTTTCCTCTGACCACAGATCCCGAAACTGGACTTGCTTTAACAGATGAGACAGGCGAGAAAATATTGCCTAACATCGTAAGCCTTAACGATGATATGACCATTTCATCAAGTTCATATTACAATGGCGATGATATGTCGACATCTCAAAGAATTAGCGAAAGCAGCACAATGACTATAGATTTGAATGGTGAATATGCTGCTTTTGAAAAGGCAATTAGAGCTTTGGCTGAGATTGCTCAGGGCAATTTAATAGATGAACGAGACCCAAGGGATGAAACCGATCCTGACAATCCATTGCTATATAAAGAAACAGATACTGACAGAGCTTATCAACGTGTATCAGATGCTTTAGCCCTTCTTAATGATGCTTTGGAACACGATCCTGCAAGTGATGAAGCTTCAGGAGATATGGCAACAATTACTTATCAATTAACAATGAAACTTGCGACAATTGAAACAACGATTGATTCGCAAGAGACATACTCAACCTATTTATTAAATGAGATTGACAATATAGAAACGGTTGATCCTTTAGAAGCTGTAACCGCAATGCAGGCAGAAGAGCTAGCTTTAGAAACAGCTTATTCGGTTTTGGCTGCAATGCAGGAGTTAACACTTTTAGACTACTTGTAAAATGTATTTTATTGTGGCTTGTAGGGTTTAATTATAGGTCTAATAAAAGATAAATAGATAAAATTTTCTTGGGGCGTTGTTTGATAAAAACGAGAGATTGCCCCAAGATTTTTTTGTTGAAATAATATATGGCTCTAATCAGTAAATTTTTAGAGTTTTTAATAATGATAAAATTATAAAAAAATTGTTCTCAAAAAACAGAACAAGAGATTTTAAATTAATAAAATCTCTTGTTCTTCGGGAAAACTAATTTTTAAAGATTTATTATCTTAAATTAGCTATATTTTGTTTAATTAAAGCACTGGCAGGAACAGTTGAAGCGCTATCCTGAGACTTAGCAGCTGAAGCTTGTTCAATATAACGGTTTTTGTTTTCTTCAATTGCAAGCTTTTTGCTTTTTTCTTTCTTAATTTTTATAATGGATTCCCAATAAACCGACTTGGTGTTACCACGGCTATGAGGGTTCTTTTTCTCATTAATATATTTATAAGTTGGAATTTCAACTAAACTGTCATCTGGCTGGATATTGTGTTTAGCTTTACGAACTTCAAAATAATCATTCAGTAAATCCATATTCTTACGAGAAATTCCAAGATAATGCTGGGTGTCAAGCAAGTCAGGAGATTCTTTGTTGTCATCAAAGTAATTGCTGTGTTCGGGTGTTTTGCATATTTTTCTAACAATAATGTTCGATGGACAACTGCGATCAAAGCCGACGATATTCATCATGTTTTCATCACGTATTTTATCTAAAACTTCAACTTGTTGGGAGTCGTATTGCTCTCTAATATTGAAATCGTTGTACCAGCCTTTAAAACCAGCTAACAATAATGCACTTTTATTTGATTCAATTTCGCCGCCATTTTTAGACAACGTTTCTTCAATCAATTTTGCTACTTCAGGACCGTCTTTTTTGAATTCATTCCAAGGAGCATCAAATCCTATTGATTTTAGTTCTAAGGCAACAAAACCAGCATTGGCTTCAGCATCGGCTTCCATTGCGCGGTTGATTTGAATCTGAGTTTTGGTGTTATCTGATTCAGCATAAAGGTTCATACCGTTGCTGTATTGACAGGCGTGACGTAATTCATGAGCTAAAATTGATACAGCCATAGCATCGTTTACATTACCGTTGATATAAATGCTTTTTTGTTCGTAAGAACAAACTCCCATATCCTCAAGAGTTGGCTCAAAGTGAATAGAAAAATTGTTTTCTTTAGCGGTATCTAGAAGATATTTTCCTTGAGGGCTTTGTTCTAAAATCGCCGTAACTCTGTCAATCCTATTGCGGTCTTTAGGCATTACAAATTCCCGAGAAGCTTTCCCCGTATTATTATAAATAGAATCTACGGCATTTTTTAGTATGTTGTTTTTTACTTTAAAGCTTTCGGGCATATTCATTTCTTTATCCTTATATTTGAATAATTATTATTTAAGCATATTTTTTTGAATAGGCAAATCTGCCATAACGGTATTTTCTTCTAATACGCTAACAAATCCATTTCTAGAAATGTTAAGCTGCGCTAAAATTAACTCATTTTGATGAATGATAAAAGCCTTAGCATCAAAATCCCCATCATCTTTCACTCTAGCATTAACAGGAGTTAAGATATTTGATAGCTCGCTTTCTAACTCATCGTTGTAATTTGGCTGAAGAGGGATATCGCTGAATTTTTCAACGAAATAAAAATTATCACCTTCTTTATTGCGAATCGCCGAGAAAAAGAATTTAAGATATTCAGATAAATTGGTAAGATTCAATTCAATTGGAGATTCCTTATTGGCTCTCGTGATTGGTGCTGCTGAATAATCTAACTTGATAATGTTTTCATTATCGTAAAGAAAATTCATAGAGCAGCGAGGATAAGCATTAGCTTCAATAGCCTTTAAAAGTTTAAAATTTTTGTAAAAAGGAAGTTCTCTAACTTGGATAATAGAGCTTTTGATTGAAAATCTCTCATTGTCAAACGCGGAGTTTACAGCTTGCACTGCTTTAATATAGTCATCACCACTAAGAATTTGCCAAGTATTTTCAATCATTTTTTTATCCCGTGTTTCTTACATCTAGTAATATTTTGGCTTGTTTGTCGAAATTTGTCAAATAGTATTATTTAGTTGTTTTGCAGTTTTTTTGATAAAAAGTGTTGTACTGCAAATTTGGTTGTTTTGCTGAATTTATGACGTCCTGATGGCGTTTTTAATTTTACAACAGGAATTTCTTTTACACTTTTATCTGGTTCTAAATTTTGCTGATTTTTTCTTTTAGTCATAAATTTATTAAGTTCTGCCATTGTGTTTTGAGAAACCCCAAGAAACTTTGGTGTTAATAATATTTGAGGATCATCTTTGAAATAGTTGCTTCCATCTCTAAATTGACAGCATTGAGCAATCAAATCTTTTGGTGGAACCGATTTGTTAAGAGGTAATTCTTCGCCGTGTTCCAAGGAATCATTTAAGAAATATAAATTATCTTTGTCATAGGCATTTTTAATGGCATTGTTGTCAAACCAAGCTTTGAAAGTGCTGGTTAAAACTTTGTTTCTAGCTTCAGGTGTTGCTAAACCTTCTTGTTTTAAGGCTTTTTCCAAGCCTTTAGCTACCGTAGGACTGTCTTCTGTGAAGCATATCCAAGCCATTTCATAGCCTTTTTCTCTAAGTTCAGAAAGAGCTAAGCCTGCTCTAGCTTCAGCATCAGCTTCCATAACTCTGGTTTCTAAGAAGTATGATTTAGTATCAATATTATCTAAGGAACCCATACCATTAACAAATTGACCAGCGTGAGTTAATTCGTGAGCTAAAGTTCCAACGTTTTGGTCGTCGGTGCAGTTGGAATTAAGGACAACTAATTTTTTACTTGGATCGCAGTAACCAAGGGCATCACCAACTTTTTGAATAGAAATCATATAATTGTTATCATAAGCTCTTTGTAATAAATCAAGCCCGGTTTCACTTTCAGCAAGAATTTCAACTGTTTTTTTGATTCTGTCAATTTCAGTTTTATTACCGCAAGCTTTAAAAGGAGGCTCTTCACTTTTTACAATGTTTCTGTGCCCTTTTTTAGCTGATTGAGAGTGCCTGATAGCATTAAGAGTTTCGCGGATACTTTTGATTTCGTTTGGTCTTCTGCTGGTTACCATAATTGTTATTGTCCTTGAAAGATTTTTTATGAAATTTTATTCTTAGTAACTATTTAACTTTAGACGTAGGAAGTTGTTTTGTCAACAATTTTATAAAAGATTACAACTGTTAATAAGTTTTAACATTTTAGCATTAAGTTGTTGTTGTAAAACCTCTTTTTTATTAAGATAACAAGCATAATTTAAGCTTGTTTTTAAGTCTTAAGGATAAAAATTTTTTTCGAAAAAGAGATATTATGAATTTAAAAAAAATAGTTCTAGTTGCGGCTAACGCCAGATATAGTCATACCTCTTTTGGTTTAAGATGGCTCTATGCTAATCTAGGCGAATTTCAAAATATTAGTGAGATTTTTGAATTTGATATTAACCGCAAAGTAGAAGATGTTGTTTTTAAGATTTTAGATAAGAAACCAGACATAGTTGGTTTTGGTGTTTATATCTGGAATGTAACACTTTTAACAAATATTGTGAAACTTCTTAAACAAAAAAGTCCTCAAACGATAGTTGTTTTAGGTGGACCAGAAATATCTTTTGAATATGATAAAACGGAGGTTACATCTTTCGCTGATTACATAATTTTAGGCGAGGGAGAAAAGGCTTTTTACGATATTGTGAACTCGTTTTCACAAGGAAATCCTATATCATCTAAGATTATAAATGGAGGTTATCTTGACGTTAATACTCTAAAGACTCCTTATCATTTATATAGCGATGATGATATTAAACATCGGGTTATTTATGTTGAATCTTCTAGGGGGTGTCCTTTTTCTTGTGAGTTCTGCCTTTCATCATTGACCAAAGGTGTTAGAAAGTTTGAAGTCGATACGTTTTTGAACGATATGGATATTCTAATTAAGCGTGGAGTGAAGCATTTTAAATTTGTTGATCGAACTTTCAATTTTGAGAAGGAACGAGTTTTTAAAATTTTAGATTTTTTCTTAGAGCGTTTTAAAGAAGGAATGCAACTTCATTTTGAAATTGTTCCAGATTTGTTAAAAAAAGAAGTGTTAGAGAAAATAAAGGAGTTCCCGCTTCAAGGTCTTCATTTAGAAGCAGGGATACAAAGTCTTAATCAAGAAGTCCTAAAAAGCATATCCCGAAGACAAGATAACGAAAAAGCTCTAGCTAACATTAAATATATCGTAGAAGAAACGGGAGCTTTGGTTCACGCTGACTTAGTAGCTGGCTTGCCTTATGAAGATTTTGAGAGTTTTGCTAAAGGTTTTGATTTGTTGTTCGCTGCCAAGCCGCATCACATTCAAGTTGGGATTTTAAAAAAATTAAAGGGCGCTCCTATAAGTCGTCATCAAGAGAGCTGTGAGTTAGAATTTTCTAACAAGGAGCCCTATGAAATTATAAAAAACCACACAATGACTGAAACTGAAATAAATAAAATTAAAAAGTTTGCAAGATTTTTTGACATTTATTGTAATTCTGAAAAATTTCCTAATTCAATGCCATTGGTTTGGGAAAATGAGGCTTCTGCCTTTTATGCGTTAAATAACTTTTTTAATTTTGTATATAATAAGTTTCAACGGGACTATTCTTTGGAATTGTTTGATAGAGCAGAGGCTTTGTTTGAATATTTGACGGTTAATAAAAAAGTTTTAAAAAGCGTTGCAAAAGAAACTATTGCTGGCGATTTCTATAGCGTTAGAGGCCGAAAAGACAAGTTGTCATTTATGTAATTTTATTTTGTCTTACGGTAAGTATTAACAGACAAATTTTAATTTTGTTAAGCAAAGCTGCCAAGATGCTTGTAACAAGGCAAAATAAATGCTTATTACTAAATACCAAGCATTTTAGTTTGCAGAGCAACTTTTTTATTTTTATGGGAAAATGTTATTGCAGCCACAAAGGCTTTTTTCGCTTATCATGAGGGGCATTTTTACTATAGCCGTTAAACAAGTAACCGCCGTTGTTTTCTAGTGCTTCTTCAAGTTTTTCTAGATGCTTTTCTGAAAACTGATTGTTATGCGCTGCAAACATAATTTCTTCAAAATTTTTGAAATAGTCAGGAAAATTTTCTTGCAGTATTCTAGGCAGATGCTTGCCTTGTGATGAGAACATATTGTTATAGCGGAGGATTAGCTCGCCTAAGCTATAGTAGAGCTTGTATAAAATCGCTCTTATTTCTTCAGGTTTGCGCTCACCTTTTAAATCATCAATTAAATCGCTAACACTATAACGCATAGTATCTAGTTGATCGTTTTTTAAATTTTGAGCACCTTTTTTTAAATATTTTGAAGCATATTTTTTTAACTGTAAAAATCGTGGAGATTCTTGAGGAACAGGTTTTCCAGAAACAATCATATCAATAATAGATAGATGAGCATCTTTGTAGTCCTCTTCCATAAAAGCCTGAATAGTTTCGCAGTCATGGACAAAGGCTTCGACTTGCATATCTTTATAAATAAAAGACTCACGATATGCTTTCTTTAATTTAGGATAAATTACAACGAGGTCTAAATCAGAAAAATAGGTTCCTTCTCCACGAATAATAGAGCCTGATGCGACGGCAAACCAAGCTCGATTATATTTTGTAAAGTAAAGTTCATAAGCATTATTAAATGCATCTTTAGAGCTGAAAATAAATTTATTTGTCATATATCCTAGTTAATGTTCGCTTTGGTTAAAATCAAGAGTTTGGTTAAAACATAAAATAAAGAATAGATTAAATTTTAAAGGCGGTCTTTTTTTGATGCTAGTAAAAAAAGCAGTTGTAAAAGTGCAAATTTAAAATAGGCCCCTTTTTATGAATTAGTTAAACGTATCTATTATTTTTATTTTTAAAAGAATCTTGCAAATATCAATCTATTATAAGTTTTTTTGCTTCAATAATAATTAAATAATTAGTTTTAAGTTTTATCTGATATTAAGTTTTTTCATCAAAGCGATTGGAATAGATTTGTTTTTTTCTGCGGCGTAATCTTTTTCCTCAATATTGCGGTATATTTCAACCCCATCTTGAGCCGTATATCCAGCCGAAAATAATGCGCAGGCATATTCTGCAAAAACAATATTTAAGACAGATTTTTCTTCCAGATTTATTTTGGGGCTGTTATTAGAACCATTTGTTTCAGTGTATTTTTTTGCCAGCTCATTAAAAAAATATAAAGATGTTTGCTCTTTTTCTGTTTCTGATATTTGGACATTATTTTCTGCTGATTTTAACAAGACCTCAGAAATTCGTGCTAAACGCAAGCTCATTGTTAATGTGACGTTTTCACGCTGTTCGTTATTTAAGATTTTGCCCTGAGGTGCGACGTCATTATAATTAAACTTTTTTGATAGCAAAATTTTAGTACTCCATAAAAATGTTATACTTCTATTAGATTTGTAGGTTTGCGGTTTTCATCAAAAAGAACGGCGGCTAATTTGCCTCCTCGTCCGCTGCCACTGTCTATTGTCGCAAAATGGCGGGAAAAGACAGGTTCTCCAAATTTTGAGGCAAAACCTCTTATGACACGTTTAATTCCTTGATAAGGAGTATCATCTTGATAATCTCTTGAGAAACTCCACCAAAAATTATCATTTTGGCTTGATAAAGGAAGATTTATATTAATGCCTGCGCTAGTAAAAAGCAGTTCGTTGTCATCAGTTTTGGCGGCATGCTTTAAAGATTCAACATATGCGGCGTGTCCATCACATAGTGCAAAATTTTCAGCTAAATCTCTCGTCCAGTGTGATAAGGCTACAGCTCCTTTGGCTGCTAAATCAAGACCTTTTTGAGAATCTCCGCCGTAAGCTTTGATTGTCGCATCAATCCCATTTTGCAGCATCCATTCTAAAACATAGGAAGGATTGGAAGCGAGATGAAGGCACAAAAGCTTGCACCACATTTCCTCAGTAGCTCCTCTCAAAATTATAATGTCATCACTGTCAGCATCAGTTGAATTTAGAAGAGCATCTTTAAACAGAATAGTTTCATTGATTGCTCCTTTAACATCGGGGCCAAATCCCATAATGTTTCCGAGATAAATAATGATATCATCTTTTTGATAGAGTTCAGAAATAGAGCGGTGCAAAACGTGAAGACGTTCAGATTCTCCACAAACAGAAGCTATTGCCCAGATTCGGCTTTTCTTTTGAATGTTAGATATTTTGCTTTTTTCAGACATAAGCTCTGTTTTCGCTTTCTAAAAGTTTTTAAGTTTTATATATAAATACGGCTATGATATGCTTAAGACAAGCAAAACATAGCCGTATATAAAACATTAAGCAACTTGAAGAATTTTTGTTAGTTTAATTGTTGCCTCTTCAGTGTTGGTTTTTTCAAGAGCTGCGAGTTCGTGAGCAAGCCTATCCAATGCTTGTTCATAGATTTGGCGCTCACTGTATGATTGTTCTGGCTGAGATGCACTGCGGTGCAAATCCCGAACAACCTCAGCAATAGAAATAGGGTCTCCAGAGTTTATTTTTGCTTCGTATTCTTGAGCTCTGCGACTCCACATAGTCTTTTTTACTTTAGCTTTGCCTTTTAAAGTGGTAATGGCATTTTCCATTACTTTTTGAGAGGAAAGTGATCTAAGTCCTGATTGCTCGGCCTTAGTAACAGGGACTCTAAGTGTCATTCTATCTTTATCAAAACGAACGACAATAAGTTCAAGTTCCTGACCTGCTACAACGTGTTTTGAAATATCTGTTATTTTACCGACGCCATGTGTTGGGTATACAACAAAATCACCAGAATTAAAGGAGTGCTCTCTTGACATTATTAAATTATCTCCTGAAAAAAGCTTGTGAAAGAAAGTAAACTATAAGGGAAACGTATAAAAGAGGCGAATCCAAAATTTACGTACAATGTTATATCATAAAAAAAGGAAAAATAACAGAGATATTATTTAAAATTTTATAAATTTTTTAGTCAATAATAAAAAAAAATACCTATAAAACATACTGAAAAAATCAGCTTTTTATAGGTATTTTTAGTATAAATAAAATAATTTTAAATTAAAAATTATTCAGCAGCATTAGGCCATTCTTTTGATTTTTCTGCGTTGAATGTTACCCATTTTTCATCAGCTTCATCATCTGTTGAAATTGCATCTTCAGGACATTCAGAAATGCAAACGCCACATTCAATGCATTCATCAGGGTCAATAACGACCATGTTTTCACCAAGATGGAAAGCGTCCACAGGGCATACACCAACGCAGGTTTTGCAAAGAACGCAAGAATCGTTAACAACAGATACCATATTTATTCTCCTTGAATATTTTTATTTTAAAGTTAGAAAAAGTTCCACAAGGTTTTCTTGCAATATTTTTTAACTTATTGCAAGTCTAAAAAGAATAAAAACAACTAAAGTTATAATTTTTGGAAAAAACCTTGAAATTATACTCTTCGCAACACATATGTAAAAAAGTTCAAAAACAAGAGGAAAAATATGTCAGAAAAACTTGCCTTTCAAACTGAAGTATCAAAACTTTTGAATATAGTGGTTCATTCTCTGTATTCAGATAAACAAATTTTTTTAAGAGAGCTTATCTCAAATGCATCTGATGCTTGTGATAAATTGCGCTATATGGCGATAACAAAGCCTGGCATCGCGGAAGGTGATGGAGGGTTTAGAATTGAGATTATTCCAGACAAAGAAAAGAATACTCTGGAAATCAGAGACAATGGCGTTGGTATGAATAAGCACGATTTAATTCACGAATTGGGAACTATTGCTCGTTCTGGAACGCAGGAATTTTTAGATGGAATAAAAAACAGTCCTCGTGAGGATATTAATCTTATTGGTAAATTCGGTGTTGGTTTCTATTCGGCATTTATGGTTGCTGATAAAGTAGAAGTAAGAAGCCGCAAAGCAGGAGAGGAACTTGGGTGGCTTTGGACATCTGATGGAATTAATGGCTTTGAAATAACTGAAGCTGAGGATGTTAAAAGAGGAACCAGTATTTTACTTTATCTAAAAGAAGACCAAAAAGAATATGCTGAGAGCATTAGGATTCGTAATATTGTTAGAACCTATTCTGACCATGTTGCTCACCCTGTAATTTTAGTAAACAAGGGTGAGGTTGAAACCATAAATTCAGCCTCAGCTTTGTGGACCCGAAATAAGAATGATGTTACTGATGAGCAGTATAAAGAATTTTACCGCCACGTAAGCCACGCTTTTGATGAACCAATGATAACCCTTCATTATAAAGCCGAAGGCGCCATTGAATATACCGGACTTTTGTTTGTGCCGTCGCAACAGCCATTTAATTTGTTTCAGCCCGATCGAAAAACTAATTTAAAATTATATGTTAACAGGGTTTTTATCTCCGACAAGCTTGATGATTTTCTTCCTGGTTGGTTAAGATTTGTAAAAGGGGTAATCGATTGCAAAGATTTGCCGCTTAACATCAGCCGTGAAATGCTGCAGCAAAATCCAATTATGACTAAAATGAGGAATGGCTTAATTCGTCGTTTGCTTGATGAATTTGGAAAAGTTGCTAAAGACAAGCCTGACGATTACAAGAAATTTATTGAAAATTTTGGCTCAGTATTAAAAGAGGGGCTTTACGAAGATTTTGAACGCCGTGAAGACATAGCATCTCTTTGCCGCTTCTATTCTTTTGCTAAAAAAGAATATATTAGCCTTGATGACTATATCGCTTCAATGCCGGTTGATCAGAAAAATATTTACTATCTAGCTGGTGATAATGTTGATGTTATTAGTAAAAACCCGCAATTAGAGGGATTTGAAGCTCGAGGAGTTGATGTCTTGTTGCTCAGCGATCCAATAGATGAGTTTTGGCCTCAGGCTCTTACTTCTTATAAAAATAAAGAGATTAAATCGGTTCATCATGTATCTGATGATTTGTCGTCAATACCCCTTAAAGATAACTCATCAAAAGAAGCAAAAGCATCAGAAGACGATATTAAGGCTCTTTGCGACAAGATGAAGAATATTTTTGGTGATGAAGTTAAAGAGGTTAGAAAAACCGAGAGATTAACGGTAAGTCCTGCCTGTTTAACCACAGGTGAGGGTGAAATGAGTATTCATCTTGAGCGTTTAATGAGACAGCATCAGCAGAAAGCTCTTTATGATAGTTCAAAAATTTTTGAAATTAATCCATATCACGATTTAATAGGGGTTTTGGCATCCAATGTAAAAGCCAAAGGTGACAGTGATGTTTTTAAAGATGCTGTTTTGCTGCTGTTAGATCAAGCTCGTATCGTAGAAGGTGAGCAAGTTAAAGATCCTTCTTTGTTTTCTAAGAGAATGACGTCATTTATGACTAAAGGAATAGAACTTTAAATTAGTAATGAATAAATAAAAAAAGGCTTATCTTATGTTCGTGAGGTAAGCCTTTTTTGTTAAATTATTTAGTGAAATAATCTTATAGTATCTTTCACTATTTTTTATAATATAAATTTTGCTCACTATGTTTACTGTCAAGCTATAAGTATAGAGTTATAAATTTAGTATTTTAAGCTAAGATTTAAATATTGCTTTAAGTAAGGTTAAATATCTGAAATTTAAAGGTTATTTTCTAACCATCACGGTTCCAATGCGCTTTTTCCTAAGGTCTGACAGTAAAAGACGTTGAACGTGTCTTCCTTGGAACATCGTGACCCCAAGTTTTTGCCCAGCTTCAATAGCATCATTATCATCAATTCGGCAAAAAATGATTCTGCCCCCGCCAATACGTTTAATGTTATCCAAAGCTGAAGGACCATTAATAACAGCAGATGCTAATTCTTGATTCCAAATTATTTTAACCATATCAGCGCCGAGTTTAAGACGGTCAATGTAAGGCATAGTTTCAACGGAGATGCCATCAATGCAAATTCGATAACCTCTCTCTTTAGCAAAATCCCTAGCTAGAATGTATGAGGACAAATCGCTGAAAATATCAACAGGCTGCATCTCAATAACAATAGTTGAGCGCATAGATGCGTTGATGTTGTCATCAAAGGTTAGAAAGTCATTCGAGAGGACGGTTGAAACATTAAGGTTAATACTAAAATTGCCATTTAAGGTGCCGTCATCGTGCTTGTTAATATTAGAAAGAACTTTTTTATCTAAAGTCTCGGTCATATGCTGAAACAGCCATGGTGTAAGGATAAAATTAACATTAGGCAAAATTGTTTCTCTTAAATCGGTAATAGAAACAAATACTTCATCAAATAATGATTGCGGCATTGCTTTTCCTACAATGGCGCAGACTGACTGCCTTCTAATCATATTGGCAAAATCGGTATTAAGCAGAGATTTTTCAACTTTTGCCAACATTGCAGGTGTTAAAGGTGATCCTTTAGGTTTTTGTTCTGTTATGAAGGTAATTTGAGGTTTTTTCTCAGTTTTAGGCGGTTCAGGAATGATTTCATTTTTCATAGCGGGGTTTTCGCTAGGCTGAAACTGAGAGGCTTCCTTTACCATTTCAATCATATTTGGGATATCTTTGGATAAATTGCCATCTATAATAAACTGGTTGTCATCATCATAATTTGCAAGTAAAGGATCATCTGCAAACATAAAATTAAATTTAACTTTAAACGCTTCGACTTCATCTTTGATATGTTCATCATAAAAGAAAATAAAATCGTCATTTATTAATGAGTAAAGTTTACCTCTTTTGCTATCAGTTAATTCTTTGAATGTTTCATTGATGGTTCTAAAGTGGTGAGGCTTACGATTGTCAGGCTGAAGCTTAGACATTTGAATGTATAGAGCATATTGTCCAAAAGCTCTGTTTTCCAGCCTTTTTAAATGATCAATAACCAAGTGGGCAGTTGGCGCTAAATTAGTTGAGATTCCACTTTCCAAAACTTTAAGCCTGCAATTTAATTAAACATTAACCCTTATTTATATTCTATAGACTACATAATAAATAAAATTAAAAGAAACAACAACACAAGATATTCTTAATGTTGATTATTTAAATTGATTTTATATCAGGCATAACATCAAGTTGAGCCTGATTAGGGCATTCCTTTCTAGGGCGCCCTGTAAGCACAGATCTACGAGCGATACATTGTGCCAAGGTGCATCTTGCACCATATTGACAAGAAGTTTTTCCCATCGCACCTGTCATAGCATCAAGAAAATATCCTTGAAAAACTTTAATACCTGCTTCTAAGCCCCATTTGATACCATCTTCAGAGTCACACCTAGCTAAAACAATTTTTTCTGGTGGTATTTGATCTATAAGATCTTTAGGACTGAATTTTTGATTTTTATCAGCAATTCCTGGCGACCATATTAGTTTAACATAATCAGGGTCGAGTAGATTGATATCTATGAATTGCAAAGATATTGCCGATAAACTGTCGATTAATATTTTATGACCATCTTGCCGTAAAAGTTCTTTTGCTTGATTATAATTATTAATGTTTTGGAAAATATCCATCAACTGAACTTCAACCGTTATTTTTTGATTGTTGAGGGCTGCAAATCTTTTAAAAGTTGCGAACTCTCTCGTAAAGATGGTTGAAATATTTAAATTAAGATTGAGCGTAGGAGGTTTGCTAAACAGTTTTACCTGAGTTAAAACAGAAAGCATTCTGCGATCAAGAGCTTCGGTTAGATGCTGAAAAATCCAGCGGTCACCTAGAATGTTTATATCGGGAGCCACAATTTTTTTCAAATCGGCAATCGATGTAAAATATTCTTGAAAAACAACGCTGGCATCATTTTTGGCTTTAATTGCTATTGCAGACTGCCGTCTTATTACTTCTGCAACATTAAGCGTTTCTAAATTTTTTAAAACAGAATCTAAATCTTCGGGTTCAATATTTCTTGATTTAGTCTGTGTAGAAGCATTTTGTTTGTTTTCTAAAGCTGCATTATACGCTTTGTTAACTTTCCCAAACAAAACATTAAAATCGCTTTCAACGTTATAAATTTCAGAAAAATCCGTCTCAGGTGAATCATAAACCAAAGGATCAGCCTGAAGCATATCTCTGACTTTATAAATAGTCTCATCAGCAAGAGCAAAACTGATTCCTTTTCCAAGCACAACCATGTCGCTGTTAGAAAAAGCAAAAAGCCGGCTTTGGGAAGTATGTATGAGTTGGTCAAACATCCTAACAATGATTTTTAATTGTTTGGGCTGTTTATTTTGTGGCTTTAGTTTAGAGAGATTCATATAAATCGCTAAAAATCCAGACGGATTGCGTTTGACTCTATTTAGTGTATCCAACAGTTGTTGTTCAGGATAAGAAATAGTTTTAACGTCAGTCATCAAATTCTCTAACTTTTTTGTTCACCTAAAACCCTAATCTACCTATGATAGCGAAGTTACTCAATAAAAAATATCAAAAATTAAAATAATTTTAAAATAATTTGTAAATAAAGATTGAAAGAACAGGCTTCATTGTTTAAAAATTTTTAAAATAAATATTCTATATGGGGCAGATATGTCATTGAAAAAAAAACTAAAAAATGAAATTAACAGTATTAAA
>JBFXJJ010000016.1:0-51638 GCA_050175015.1 Alphaproteobacteria bacterium
ATTTCAGGGAAGGCTGATCTTGCCAAGCAAGAAAAAAGACAGGCAGCAGAGCTTGCACAGCAGGAAGCCAAGAAAAAAATGCAAGAACGAGATGGGGAACAAGATGATGGTGATGGCAGCAAATCTGAGGGTGTTTTAGATAATAATAAAAATGATGATAAAGAAAAAAAATCTGATACAGTATATTTACCAGATAACGAACCTAAAGATTAATAATTTTTTAGCAATAATTATTAAATACTGCTAAGGTTACAAAAAACTACCTATCAATAATATAAACAATCTAGAAAAAACGGTTTAAAAAATGGAAATATCTACAGGAAAAAACAAAATGAAGCACGATAGTTTTGTAAAAATCGTGGCAACGCTTGGGCCATCTTCTTCTTCTTATGAGATGATAAAAAAACTAGCAGTTAAGGGGGCTGATGTTTTTAGGCTTAATTTTAGCCACGGATCTCCTGATGAACATCGTAAAACTTATGATAATATTAGAAAAGTTGAAAAAGAAGTCGGTCGTCCTGTTGGTGTTATTGCTGATTTGCAAGGACCAAAACTAAGAGTTGGCAAATTTAAAGACGGCGAAGTAACCTTGGAGAAAGGGCAAAATTTTCGTCTTGATTTGAATTCAATTGAAGGCAATGAAAAAGGTGTATGTCTTCCTCACCCTGAAATTTTTGCAGCCTTAAAAGTTGGAGCAAATCTCTTACTTAATGATGGCAGAATCAGGCTTCAAGTCGAAAGTTACGGCAGTGATTTTGCTGAGACTAGAGTTATCGACGGCGGTGTTTTATCTGATCGAAAAGGGGTTAATGTTCCCGATGTTGAACTTCCTATTTCGGCACTTACAGAAAAAGACATCAAAGATTTAAAATTTGCCCTAGAAATGGGGGCAGATTGGATAGCTTTATCTTTTGTTCAAAAACCTGAAGACATTCAAAGAGCAAGAGAGATTATCAACGGCAGAGCTGGAATTATAGCTAAATTAGAAAAGCCTAATGCTATTGAATATCTTGAAAAAATTGTAATGTTTTCAGATGCTGTAATGGTTGCTCGTGGCGACTTAGGTGTTGAATGTCCTCCTGAAATAGTTCCTCTATTACAGAAAAGAATCATTAATTTTTGCAGGCAGGCAGCCAAACCAGTGATTGTAGCTACTCAAATGCTGGAATCTATGATTTATGCGCCAACGCCTACAAGAGCAGAGGCGTCAGATGTGGCAACCGCTGTTTATGATGGGGCTGATGCTGTTATGCTTTCAGCTGAGACGGCATCTGGTAAATTTCCTGAAAATGCAGTTTCAATTATGAACCGAATCATTAATTCAGTAGAAAATGATGATATGTATCAAGTGTTTATGGATACATCACGTCCACCTCCCAAGAATACTGATGCTGATGCTATTACCGCGGCGGCTTGCCAAGTTGCTAGAAGTATGCCCAATACCGCAGCGATTGTTAACTACACAATGTCAGGTTCAACGACTCTCCGCACGGCAAGGCGCCGCCCTGGTTTGCCGATTCTTTGCCTAACCCCTTCAGAACAAGTCGCTCGTAAGATGGCTCTTGTTTGGGGTGTTACAAGCCATATAGCTAAAGCGATTGAAGATTTTCCAGATATTGAGCGTAAAGCCGTTAAGCATTGTTTAGAGTGCAATATAGCGGCCAAAGGACAATCAGTGATTATTACTGCAGGTGTTCCTTTTGGTATCGCAGGCACGACTAATATTCTTAGAATATCTACAATTCAATAAGATTATTCTTTTAAAAGATATTTTATTTAAGGACATAAAGTTTATAGAGTGCTTTATGTCCTTATTTATTGATAAATTTAAAGTTATTTCTTTGTAATTTTATTTCAAATAAAAAACCCGTTATAAAATTAATAACGGGTTTTATAGCTTTTAAAGATTTTAAAGGCCGTAATTTTAAAAATTAAAATTAACCTTGGCGAACCTTAAATTTTGGGTTCTTCTTGTTGATAACAAGAACTCTGCCTTTGCGTCTAATAAGGATGCAATCCTTATCTCTTTTTCTAACAGACTTTAATGAGTTGCGTATTTTCATCTTCCCGCACCTTTTTCTGGTCAAAATGATTGTTTTAAAGAAATGAACAATAAGACGAATAACACCTTATGTCAATTGCGTAATTTAGTTATATAGCCTATTTTTATTAAATAGGGTATAAATATCTTATGTTTTAACAAAAAAAGAGGAAAACAATGAACCAGAATATGGAATTTATAATCAGAGGTATGCATTGTTCAGCTTGTGCAGCAAGCCTTTCAAAGGCCTTGAATCAGTTAAAAAATATTGATAAGGCAGAGGTAAACTTTGCTTCAGAACGCGCGTTTGTTTCTGGTAAAATTAAAGCACAAGATGTCCTTGATGCTGTAAAAAACGCAGGTTTTGAGGCGCTTTTAATTCAAGATGAACAGGCCGAAGCCAGTCAGGAAGAAGAAAATCGTGCGCGACAGATAAAGAAAGACTTTTACTTATTTATAATTTCAGCAATATTTTCTTTGCCGTTGTTTTTACCAATGATTTTAGATTTATTTGGAATATCTTGGTATCTTAACCCGTTTTACCAGTTCCTTTTAGCAACACCTGTGCAATTTATTTTAGGCGCAAGGTTCTATAAAGGGGCTTTCACATCATTAAAAAACAAATCTGCTAACATGGATTTTTTAGTCGCTCTTGGAACGAGTTCTGCCTATTTTTTAAGCTTATGGCGGACGTTTGAGAGTCAAGGTGATTTGTATTTTGAGGCCTCAACGGTTGTCATAACGTTGGTTTTGCTTGGTAAAAATTTGGAAGCAAGAGCAAGGCATAATGCTGCCGAAGCTATTTTAGCGCTGTCTAAGATAAGGCCTTTGCTAGCTTTGGTAGAAAAGGATAATGATATTAAAGAAATTCCTGTTTCAGAAGTTAAAGTTGGAGATACCGTTCTTGTTAGGGCAGGAGAGGCGCTTCCTGTTGATGGAATTGTTCTTTCGGGAGAAAGTTTAATTGACGAATCGATGATTACAGGAGAAAGTCTGCCTGTTTTAAGAAGGCCTGAAGATAAAGTTGCAGGCGGCACGATAAACGGTGAATCTTTGCTTAAAATTAAAGCAATTAGTATTGCTGCGGAATCAACTATTGCGAAAATTATTAGGTTGCTTCGTTTAGCTCAAATGAAAAAAGCTCCAATAGAAAGATTGGTTGATATCGTGGCATCATATTTTGTGCCTGTTGTTGTTATTATTGCCGTTGGTTGTTTTGTTTATTGGAATTGGTGGGCAGCCGCTGGTTTTGAAAAAGCATTTACCGCAGCTATTTCGGTTTTGGTAATTGCTTGTCCGTGTGCTTTAGGGCTTGCCACGCCTACTGCTGTAATGGTTGGAACTGGTGTTGCGGCGAAATATGGCATTTTAATTAAAGATGTTGAAGCTCTTGAACGTATGTTTAAGCTTACGAGTATTGTTTTTGATAAAACCGGAACATTAACCAAAGGCAGACCAAGAGTTGAAAAGGTTTATTCTTTATATTCTATTGGAATGGCGGAAGGCGAAATTCTAAGAATGGTAGCGTCGGCTCAAGTCGGGAGCGAACATCCCTTGGCGCTAGCCGTAACTAAAGAAGCAAAAAAACGAGGCTTGGAACTTAGTAAGGTTGATATTTTAAATATTCTGCCAGGTAAAGGATTTGTAGCTTATATTGGTAAAGATAAAGTTGTCGTTGGCAATAGGCGTTTTTTAAAGGAAAAAGGGATTTCTATTAATGAGCTATATCAAAAATATCCTGAAATAGATAAACATAATAATACGGTTACTTGGGTGGCATTTAATGATGATGTCGAAGCTCGAGGAGCAATAATATTCTTTGATGAATTAAGAAAAACGGCAAAAAATGCTATTGATAATTTGAACGCTATCAATATCAAAACCCTAATGATTACGGGTGATAATAAAATGACAGCGACAAGAATAGCTGACGAGTGTGGCATTGAAAATTTTGTTGCTGAAGCCTTGCCTGAAGATAAGCTGATAAAAATTAAAGAACTCCAAAACAGTGGAGAAATTGTCGCTATGGTAGGTGATGGTATCAATGATGCTCCTGCTCTGGCGGCTGCTGATATCGGTATTGCAATGGGAAGCGGAACCGATATAGCTATGTCTTCAGCTCAGATTACGTTGGTTAGGGCGGATCCTGCGTTGATTGTGTCTGCAATCAAAATATCTAGGGCGTCATTTAATAAAATTAAACAGAATCTATTCTGGGCATTTTGTTATAACATTGTTGCAATCCCATTAGCTGCCATAGGTGAATTAAACCCTATGATAGCAGGAGCCGCTATGGCTTTTTCATCAGTTAGTGTTGTAACAAACTCTTTGCTGCTTAAGAGGTGGAAGCCTTAAGATATATTTTATTAATATAATTGCTAATAGCCGTATGGCTAAAAATAAGAACTAAAAAAGAGGGATTGTTCCCTCTTTTTTAATAGTTTTTTTTAAAGAATGTTTATTTAGCAGAACCAAAACCGTTATTTTTTCGCAGCGGTATCATCTTTTTTTAAATCGCTAGGAACATCATTTTGATTAACATAAGCCTCTGGAATATAAGCTATTGCAGCTTCTGTAATTTCTCTTGAAACTTCATTGCCCCAATCTAGAGCAACATCTTGAATTTCTTTTAAAATTTCAGGGTTAGTTTCAATGAATTTTTTGCCTGCACTTGTATCAAGAAAGGCTACAATCTCTTTGATTTCATCTGGAGAAAAGCTGTCGGTATAAATAGGAACTATTAGATTAACTAAACTTGCTCGTTTTTCTTCAAGTTTTTTATAGGCGGCATTTTGAGCGGCACTAAGGTTCTTTTCATCAGTATTGGGATATAGATTGTTGAAAGAAGAAATAATGCTGTAAACCAGAAGATTGTTAATGCCGTCGAAAACATTGCTGTTGATGGTTAATACAAGTTTTTCAGCATCAGAATTATAGTTATCACTAGCCGCAGAGGTTTTGTTTTTACCGTCTTTTTTGCTCTCGGATACAATATTGTTTTCTGAGGCTGTATTTGGTTTAGACATAAAACCTTTAATAGCAAAAATTGATATAATGATAAGCAAAAGCGGTGCAATGATTAAGAGCAGATTTTTTTTCATGTTTGATATAGTTCCTTTGTTTTTTGGGTAGCGATATAGTATAAATAATACATTATTTATTATTTTTGTTAATCAAAATAATTGAAAGAGTTAATATTATGAAAATTGCTGTTCCCAAAGAAATACTTAGTAATGAAACCAGAGTTGCGGCAACGCCAGATATTGTTAAAAAATATATTGAACTTGGTTTTAAAGTAGCTGTTGAAAAAAAAGCAGGGGAAGCTTCTGGATATAGTGATAAAGAATATGAGAATCAGGGAGCTGAAATAGTATCTAAGATCGGAGATTTATATAAAGGAGCTGATATTATTTTGAAAGTATCTCCTTTTATGACTGAAAATGATAAATTAGATGAAATGGCTTTGCTCGAATCTGGAATGATAGTCATTTCTAATATGAATAGCTTAAACGATTTAGAGCGAACAAAAAAACTTGCTCAAAAAGGTGTTACCGCATTTGCCATGGAACTGATGCCTAGAATTTCTAGAGCTCAGAGTATGGACATACTTTCTTCGCAAAGCAATCTTGCTGGTTATAGAGCTGTTATTGAGGCAGCTTATGAATATAACGGCGTTTTTCCTATGATGATGACAGCGGCAGGAACCGTTGCTCCAACTAGAGTATTAGTTTTAGGGGCAGGGGTTGCAGGCTTGCAGGCTATCGCAACTGCCAAAAGGTTAGGGGCGATTGTTTCCGCTTATGATGTCCGTCCTGCGGTTAAGGAGCAAGTCGAATCTCTTGGAGCAAAATTTGTTGTCGTTGATGAAGATGCTACCAAAGAGGCCGAAACTAAAACTGGTTATGCTAAAGAAATGAACAAAACATATCAGAAAAAACAGGAAGAAGTTTTAACCAAGCAGCTAGAGAAAACAGACGTTGTGATATGCACCGCTTTAATTATGGGAAAGCAAGCTCCAGTTTTGATTAATGATGATATGTTATCGGTAATGAAAAAAGGTGCAGTTATCGTTGATTTAGCCGTAGAAACAGGCGGAAATTGCTCGGCAAGTCAGATGGATAAAATTGTTGAAAAAGAAGGTGTAAAAGTTATCGGCCGTAGTAATATGGCTGGAAGAGTGGCAAGTAATGCCAGCCAGTTATATGCTAAAAATGTTTTTAATTTTATTACGCAGTTTTTTGATTCCAAAACAGGAAGTGTTGATTTCAACTTTGATGATGATTTAGTTAAGGGAACTTGTGTTGCTAAGGAAGGCAAAATAGTTCACAATCTGCTAATTAAAAAAGGATAACATAAAATGGAAAGTAGTGTGGTATCTAATATTAAAGAAAATGATGTCGTTTCTCAAAAAATAGGGGTTGTTTTGGAACACGCTCATAAAATTAGTGAGCAGGCTAAAGGTTTTATAGAATCTTTAACTGAGCCGGCGGCATCTTGTTCTCAGGATACGACAATATGGCTGCTTTTAACGATATTCGTCTTGGCTTGTTTCGTGGGATATTATGTTGTGTGGCATGTTACCCCAGCTTTGCAGTCGCCTCTTATGAGTGTTTCTAATGCTATCTCTGGGATAGTTATTGTGGGGGCTCTTTTAGCTGCTGGAGTAAATGTGTTTTCCGCATCGTTATTTTTTGCCAAAGTTTTTGGGCTTTTAGCAGTATTCTTTGCCTCGATAAATATTTTTGGCGGCTTCGTGGTTTCACAGCGTATGCTGGCAATGTTTAAGAAAAAGAAGTAGGAGAATTTAGATGTTTACATTTTCAATGTCAGCCTACTTGATTGCCAGTATTTGTTTTATCTTGTCATTAAGAGGTTTGTCCTCACCAGAAACGGCTAGAAAAGGTAATATTATTGGGGCTGTGGGAATGGCGCTTGCAATTATTGCAACCATTGTTATGCCTCAAGTATCATCATATTTTTTGATTGTTGTGGCGGTGTTTTTGGGGGGAGCGGTCGGCACTTTTGCTGGCAAGGCAGTTAAAATGACAGCTTTGCCGCAGATGGTGGCAGCGTTTAATGGCTTTGGCGGTTTGGCTTCAGTTCTTGTATCTATGGCAGAGGTTCTTTCGGGAAGCACAGAATTGTTATCATCGGCACTTGGTATGATTGTTGGCGCAATCGCTTTTACGGGGTCAATTATAGCTTTTGCCAAGTTGTATGGCATAATGTCAGGGAACCCAATAACATTTAAAATGCAGCATCAGATTAATGCAGCCTTAATCTTAGTTCTTATTGTTTTTACAATGTTATTTGCTAAAGGCAATGGCGGCTTTGTCTTGTTTTTCTTGATGGTCTTAATTGCTCTTTTGCTCGGCTTTCTGCTTGTTATTCCAATCGGCGGGGCTGATATGCCGGTTGTTATTTCGGTGCTTAATTCCTATTCGGGCTGGGCAGCTTGTGCTGTTGGTTTTGCTTTAGAAAATCCGCTTTTGATTATCACAGGGGCTTTGGTTGGAGCATCTGGTGCTATTCTTTCTTACATTATGTGTAAAGGAATGAATCGCTCAATTTTTAATGTTGTTTTGGGAGGCTTTGGCGGAGATAATGCCTCTTCTGCTACGTCAAAAGATGGCGCTTCTGGCGTTGATAAGACGGCAAAATCAGGAAGCCCTGAAGATGCTGCTTTTGTTATGAAAAATGCTTCAAAGGTTATTATTGTTCCAGGATATGGTATGGCTGTTGCTCAAGCTCAGCACGTTTTGAGAGAAATGGCAGATGCTTTGAAGAAAGAGGGCGTTACTATAAAATATGCGATTCACCCCGTTGCAGGACGTATGCCAGGTCATATGAATGTGCTTTTGGCGGAAGCCAATGTTCCTTATGATGAAGTTTTCGAGTTAGATGATATTAACAGGGAATTCGCAACCGCTGATGCTGTATATGTTATTGGTGCCAATGATGTTACTAATCCTTTAGCAAAAACAGATAGCAGCAGTCCTATTTATGGTATGCCTGTGCTTGACATAGATAAGGCAAAAACGGTATTCTTTGTTAAGCGATCTCTTGCTTCTGGCTACGCTGGTATTGATAATCCTATGTTTTATGCTGACAATACAATGATGCTTTTTGGCGATGCCAAAAAAATTACCGAAAGCATTGTTAAAATGTTGGGGGCATAAGGCTAATTTCTCGAGATTATACTATGGTAAATTATTTATGGTTTTTTTACGCTCTAGGTGCTTCTGTCCTATGGGGGTTAGGCTATGTTTTATCTGAAAAAGTTTTAAAAGCAGGGATAACTCCAATATTCTATCTCCTTGTCGTTTCCGTTTTAGATGTGGTTGTTTTTGGAATATTGGCTATGTTTGAAGGCTTCTCGTCTAACTTGCAGCTTTTAGCTGACGATCGCAGGAATTGGACGGGCTTGATATTAACGACTATGGTTTTTGCTGTAGCCAATATTTTAATTTCTTATGGTATTGTTACAAAGAATGCAACAATGGCGAGTTTTATCGAAATAAGCTATCCTATCTTTACCGCATTTTTTGCGTGGTTGATTTTAAAAGAGACACAATTTAATTGTATGACATTAATTGGCGGAGCTTTAATTTTTACAGGTATCGGCTTCGTTTTTGTTGGGGGAAAATAAATGGGTTCCTTAATTAGAGGGCTGGTAGCTCTTGTTACGAGCGGAGTTTTAATAAGACCAGCTGTTATCTTTGGCATCGCTTTGTCTTTGTGGCCAATGTTTTTTACACAGAATCAAGATGAATCTTATGCTATAGTGAAGAGCTACCTCCCATATCTTGCAATGTTTTATGGCGGTTTTTTGATTGCTCTTTTTTCTAAGAAAAGCAGACCTTATGGTAATTTTAGTATAAAAAGTTTGTTAGCAAATACGGTTGGCAATTTTTGTATGTCGTTTTTAGCATTTTTTATCTTTATAGCATTTGTAAGCTTTATATCATTCTAAAATAATATCCTTGCTGTTTGGTATTATAAAAAACTTGAAGCCTAAAAGTAAAAAGATTATAAAATTATAACAAAATAAATGAAGCCTATTGCTAAATAAAATAGTTGTTGGCTAATCTATTTTAGAAAATAATAAGCGTTTTTGAGACAAGCTGATTATTTTTAACGGCGCCCGTAGCTCAGTAGGATAGAGCGCAGGATTCCTAATCCTGAGGCCACAGGTTCGAATCCTGTCGGGCGCACCAGTATTTATAAGGCTTAAAGCGTTTTAATTAAAATAAGCTAGCCCTCAATTTGACCGTCTAATTAATCTCTGATAATATCTCATAGTTTGTGCCAAGCCTTACTTCCTCGTCATATTTGACCGTCTAATTAATCTCTGATAATATGCTCAATGAAGAGCAAGAGGCCTTTATCTGGTCATATTTGACCGTCTAATTAATCTCTGATAATATGAAGGCTTAGTTAATAAAACTGATTTTTAGGTCATATTTGACCGTCTAATTAATCTCTGATAATATCGCCAAATGGTCTTTGTTAAGTGCAACATTGTCATATTTGACCGTCTAATTAATCTCTGATAATATCCCAACCCTCTTTAAGAGCTTGAACGGTTAGGTCATATTTGACCGTCTAATTAATCTCTGATAATATTTCACAAGAAACAACGGGAGAATTATCTTGGTCATATTTGACCGTCTAATTAATCTCTGATAATATTTTTGATATAATTTATTTATATTATAAATTGTCATATTTGACCGTCTAATTAATCTCTGATAATATTGCAGATTGCTGACACCGTTATTGTGCCAGGTCATATTTGACCGTCTAATTAATCTCTGATAATATAAGTTGACAAAAAGACAACCAAGAACGTAAGTCATATTTGACCGTCTAATTAATCTCTGATAATATTGACTATTTTATCTATTCTGCTGTTAGAGAGTCATATTTGACCGTCTAATTAATCTCTGATAATATCAAATTTCAACGCCTACAATGTCTTTTGTAGTCATATTTGACCGTCTAATTAATCTCTGATAATATAGGCTAGTCCTGGTGAGGCGGTTCTTACCAGTCATATTTGACCGTCTAATTAATCTCTGATAATATCACTGAAACACTGTATAAGTTATTGTTTTTGTCATATTTGACCGTCTAATTAATCTCTGATAATATCACTGAAACACTGTATAAGTTATTGTTTTTGTCATATTTGACCGTCTAATTAATCTCTGATAATATCAAAAGTGTATAAAAGATTGCAAGATGTAAGTCATATTTGACCGTCTAATTAATCTCTGATAATATATAATAACATATAACGCCATAGCAATATCAGTCATATTTGACCGTCTAATTAATCTCTGATAATATTAAATAAGAATTCAGTTAGATACACCTTTAGTCATATTTGACCGTCTAATTAATCTCTGATAATATTCGAGTTATTGAAGTTTCAGGGGCGATATAGTCATATTTGACCGTCTAATTAATCTCTGATAATATAAAAGCCTCTTGCTTCAACCAAAAAGTGTGGTCATATTTGACCGTCTAATTAATCTCTGATAATATCTAACATTTTATTTCTCCTGATAATAAGTAGTCATATTTGACCGTCTAATTAATCTCTGATAATATATCTGCTATGCCAAGCTGTTGAAAAATTTGATTTTTTAGCAGTTTGGTTAGGTAGAAAAATGCAAAATTTAATTTTAAAATAACAATAATTGCCCATTTTTTCTGCGAATCTCTTCTTCATTTTCTTCAAAGTTCTTACCTAAAAAATTGTCAGTCATTAGATATTGTTTATCTGTTATATATAAAAAGCTAACACTTCCATTTTCTGGTATAACACTTTTTAGATTCTTACACAAAGTCTTTGCGGTATCTAGGCTTGTGCAACATTTGATGTATACAGAAAACTGTTTCATTGAAAAACCAAAATCAAGAAGGGTATTCCTAAATCTAGTAGCTAGCCTCATTTCTCTTTTAGTTCTAACGGGTAAATCAAACATACAAAAAATCCACATCATAGACCAGCCAGTTAGAGTTTCATTTCTCTTTATTCTTGCCATTTTTTAAAGCCTTATGTTTTTTCTTTATCTTACCAAAAGGCGTTAATTCAATTTTTTTTGCTTTTATTTTAACTAAGGAATTAGCGCTTAAATCTTTTAAAAATACAGGTAACATATAGCTAGGCTTGGTTTCTTTTTTTTCGCTGTTCCTAGCATCATTTGCTAAAATTAAAGATATTTGGTTTCGACCATGTCTAAAGCTCCTAACTTCGGCTATGCACTTTTCCTTATTTATAAAAATCCGCCAACTATCTGGAGTATCTATTTCGATTAAATCACCTTGGAAAATAGACCATATCGATTTTATATCTTTTTGATTTATTATTGGAGTGAAGGTTTTTCTATTTATGTCAAAATTATTAATTACTTCACATTCTACCTTACCATCTTTTTCATAAAAATCTGCTCTATGATTATTGCCAGAGGTATAAGCCATTTGGTGCTTATCAATGATAATTAAGCTTTTTTCATTAGTATAAGTTGGAAATTTTTCACCTTTCCATAAATTGTTATTTTTAATAATTTTAAATGTTTCTACCAAAATCATATTTTCAGAAATATCTTTTACCTTTTTGCCTTCTATTTTTAAATTCTCATTCCTCTCGGTTAAAACGTTTTTTGCTTCATTAAAATACTTTTTAAAGTTATGAGTTAAATCTTCTAATTTTTTTCTGTCTTTCTTAATTTCTTCATACCATTCATCTTTAATAGCAGAATCGATTAAAATCTTTGATAAATCGGCCTCTTTCTTAACAACATCTAAAATTTTTCTTGAATATTTAGTTATTGTTAAATCTTTATATTTTTCATCAAGTTTTAATATAGTTTTCCCTTTTTCTTTATGTAATTCACCAGCTTTGCTATGTTCAGGTTTATGAGAGACTTTTATATTTTTCAACAAGCTTAAAACATTATTTCTAAACTCTGCCCTTGAAGCTTTATAGTTTTCCTTGTCCAAATGGCATAGAGGAAGGGGATAAGCACTAGGTTTAATAAAAAAGCCTCTTTTTTCGGACCAATTCATTTCTTGGATAAAGTTGCGATTAATGCAGCCTAGAGTAATGGCGTCAATAGCATGATGACGATGATCTATTCTCGGCTTCTTTAACCATTCTTTGTTTTCAACATCAGAAACTTCTCCCGTTTCTTGATCTATTTTAGTTCCGCAGTATCTTGGAATATCAAGTTTCATTAGATCATATTCTAAGCCATCTAAATTCCAAGCGGTTCTTAATTTTGCGGTATGAGAGCCTTTTATAGTTAAAACTCTAGTATTAACAACATCTTTTTCTTTGTCTTTTTCAAAATCTAAAATGGCTCTTAAATATCGGGCTGATAATTTTGCCATATATCTAGTATCTGTTAGATAACGGTTGGTTTCGTCGGCATCGCCGCCAGTCTCAAAACTTTCTCTTGCATCTGGTTCAAAACGCCATTTCTTGCCATCTGATATATTAGAGTTGTTTCTAATATTTATTAAAATATCTCTTATTTCTTCCGTTTTTTTGTTTTGTTCAAAATATTCATAAGGATATAAATCTCCTTTGCCTAAATTGTCATTCCTATCAACTAATGCTAAATTACTAAAAGTATCAGTTCCCCCTTTTGCTTGTGGGATTAAATGTTCAATCTCAAAACCAGTAAAGCGAGGTTCTATTCTTTTTTGAGGATTGAAAGCATCTTTCCAACTTTGTTCTTTAGCTAATTTGTATTTTAAGATATTTTCTTTATTGATTCTGATTTTAAATTTTTTTAAATAATCAACGGCTTCTTCATTAAACTTTTCATTTTTCTTTTGTTCTATTTCGTAGAGCTTCTTTTTTTTGGCAGACATACCAACATCACGACCTAGTTCAATGTTTATTTCATAAGGTTTGCTATAAATTCTAATAATATCATTAACAACGAACCTCAACTGATTTAGCATCATATGAACAGCAGGATTAGCAATTTTGCCATATCTTTTTTCACTATCATTTAAAGTTTTGTTTCTTTGTAATTGCCACGGGTGAATTGGTTGGGTATCTTTTCTTAAAATCTCACCATAATAAGGAAGGGTATGGTATTTTCCTTGAGTTTCTTGGGCTAAGATCTCTTCTGATTTAAAGCGGATATCGCCGCTTTTTACTAATAAATCGGCTGCTTCTCGGTGAGAAATGACATTGTTTTTTAACAGTTCTAAAATTTTTGTAGTTGCTGTTATTCCTAAGGTTCCTCTGCCAGATGGCAATTTTGATAAAATTTCAGCAATTTGCTTTTCATCATTTGTTTGCAGACGTTTTTTTAATTCACTTATTAAATCATCTTCCCGATATAATCTTCCTTGTTTGTCATTAGGAATTTTAGGTTCAGCCATAAATTCAATTAAATTTGTCAGTTTATCTTCATCAAAGTTAGCTAAAACTTTTTGAAACTCTTCTTTTGAATAAAGGTATGGTTTTATTCCTTTTTCGTTGTCAGCAAAAACAATATCAAATTTTTTATCAAAGCCAAGAGTTGTTCTAACTGAAGTTTTGTTTATGTTTTTCCCCTTAAAGGCAAGTTCATTTATTATTTTTTCCTGCTCCTTAATAGTTAACGAACGTTTGGTAGTGTCTGTTGTAATTTTAATGTTATTAATGGCTTCATAAACTCTTCGCTTTTCTGATAAGGGGTGAGCTTTTAAAAGTCTTTTTTCGCTATCAACATAAATACAGTTTGCCGTTGCGTAAGGCGCTGCTGGAAGTTCATAGAACAAAATATCGTATATTTCTTGTTTAAATTTTTCATCTTGCAGCTTTGTATAGTATTCTTTTTGCTTATTCCAAATCTGATTAAATTCATCTTTTACTAAATATCTTGGAATTGCATAATCAACTGATTTGTTATCACCAACATAGTCAGCCCTTTGGCGAACAACTCTTTTATGATTTTTTTCATCTAAATTGTTGTGCTTATAGCTTGGTTTTAAACGCATATAAAAATATTCGCCAACGGTTTTGGCTCCGTTGTCTCTTAAATGTTTGGCTAAATTTTCATAGCTTGAGAGCTTCTTGTTTTTTTTAGTTTTCTTATTTTCGCCTTCATCTTCTAACAAATCTTCTTCGTCATCAATTTTTAAAACATCAACAAAACCTGCACCACGATGTTTGGCTATATGAAGCAAAGCTCGACCTAATTCATTAGGATTATTCAATTTTTCATTAACGGCATGAGCTCTAATCGCATAAGGAGATAAAATTTGCATTTTTTTTGAGCCCGTAGGTTTTTCTGATTCCCAAAAACCATTTTCATATAATTTTTTTGCAAGAATTTCTAATCTTTTTTTGGTTCGTTCATTGTTTTTTCTAGCCGTTCTCTTGGTTCTTCTATCTTCTGCTCCTTCTGAAACGTTAAATATTCTAACTCCTGCGTCAATTATATTTTCAGCTTCATTGTTTTTATTTAAACTAATGATGGCGGCACCGATTGAAGATACTCCTAAATCTAGAGACAAACGATATTTCATAATAAAAACCCTATTTTTTTAATTAACAAATGTTTTTATTATTGACTTTATAGCAATAATTGTAAATTATTAAATAATACGATTTTAGATTATACAATTTTTTCAGAGATTAATTAGACGGTCAAGTCGTATGATAAAGACTTTAATGTCCTAAAATGCGGGGAAGTTTTAACTTCCCCTTTATTTTATTAGGTCATCAATATAGTTATCTATTTCAAGTAAGTTCTTCTTTTGGTTATAACTTTTAGCTAAACTATTGGCTGTATCGAATAAAGAGTTTGATAATGTCTTTTGCCCTTTAATGTTATCCAAATTTAAGCTTGTTATTTCGGCAAGGTTTCTTTTAATCTCAGGGGTTAGTTCTAAATCTGAAGTTTTTTCTAAATTTTTTAACGTTTCAAAAACGATGAAATCGGCTAAAGGACGATATGGTTCTATTAAGTCATCAACTAAGGTAAAGGGGTTTAATTTGTTTGTGTGAATTATGCCTAGAGCAGGCAGTAATCCTGCTCCAGCTATAGCCCTTGCGACGCATGCTCTTAAAACAATATAGGTATAGTTAAGAAAAATGTTTACATCATTTGCATTTCTGTTTCGAACAAAATCTTTGCCAAATAGCTCTTTAAAATATATCTGAGCAGAAATGGCTTCATTGTTGGTTGTGTCGCCAGATTTTACTGTCTTCGATAAATATTTTAATCTTTCTATCTTTTTACTTTCGGGCTTTATCCATTCTAAAACCAAGGCTTGATTATAAATTTTTTTTCTTATTAAGGTTTTACATAGTGATTTTTGAAGTGGTGTCGATGCTGATATTTGTCTTCGTATTCTCTCTCCATTTTGCCAATGGCTAGTGTAAGGAAGAGTTATTGAAGTTGGCATATAATTTTTACCACAAAAAATTATAACACCATCGCATTCTGTAATAGCATTTATCACATTTTTAGATATTGTAATGTTATTTGAAGATATTATTAAGCTTAAAATGTTATCTAAAGGTATTTCTGCAATTTTTTTATCATTGTTAGCAATTACACAAAAACCTCTTTTTATAGATAAAAACATATCATCATTGGCTATTTCCAAAATTTGTTTATCCATGTTGCAAACCTTTAAATTTAATATAATGAATTTTTATTTTTTAATTAATGTTAATGTTTTTTTGCTAAGGAGAACAATAAAAAGTTATAAATTGAGTTGCTCTTTCTATGCTATGGTGAAATACTTAAATTCGATTTCTATCTCATAAAAATATCTTTCCTTATTGGTGGTTTATGCCTAGTTTCTTTTGGTTTTTTATAGCCTTTTTGGCACCATTTTTTCATGCTTGGTGCAATATTATTGATTGCAGATTATCTAATGGTATTTTCAAAAGAATATCGCCGCTGGTTTTTTACACCTATATCTTTTATGTTATTTTAACACCATTTGTTTGTTTGATTGAGATGCCTCAAATGCTGCCTCTAAATCAAATATGGATAGCGGCGTTAATAGGATTTATTAATGTCGGCTATTTGTTTCCCTATTATGCATCATTAAAAAAGCTAGATACCTCGATTGTAACCGCTCTTTTTTCTTTAGGGCAGATTATTATTCCTGTTTTAGCTTGGTTTTTTCTTGATGAAAGGTTAGCAACAATTCAATATCTTGGCTTTTTCATTATTATTTTTGCCGCTTGTTTTTTAACGCTAGAAAAAAAGAATGCAAAGCTTAAAATCAATAAGGCCTTTTTTTATATGCTTTTTTGCTCTCTGCTTTTATCTTTTTCCGCCATTTTATGTAAGCATTTGTTTAATGTCAGCAGTTGGAGTACAGGCTTTGTTTGGTATGGTGGTTTTTCTTTCTTGTTTTCATCAATGTTCCTGCTAATACCCAGAGATAGAAGATTGATCTTCCTCCATGCTAAAGTTTTTAAGAAAAATTTTTATTACTTTGCCTTAGAAGAATTTTTAAATTTTTGCGGGACAGCCGCGGGAACATATGCTTTGTCAAAAGCTCCCGTTGTTTTATACGAAAGCGTTAGTGCTACTCAGCCCTTTTTCATCTTGTTTTATGTTTTAATCTTAAGAGTTTGTTTTCCTAAGGTGTTTTTATTAGAAAAAACTAATAGATGGGACATAATAAAAAAAATATTAAGCTTTATTTTAATTATGATAGGTATTGGCTTGGTATTTAATGATGCTATTAGTTAAGGGTTGTTCCTAAGATTAAGCTTCATAGCTATTCTGGGGTTCTCTTTTAGGTGATCGCCAAAGATTTCAGTTTCATTTTGGATAACCTTTTTTAAGTCAGAGCTTTTTTCATCAGGTGTAAATTCACAAAAGCCTAATTTGCGGTAGAACGGGGCATTAAACGGAATATTTTTGAAAGTTGTCAGAGTTATATAATCATAACTATGATTTTGCGCCCATAATATAGCCCGTTCCAAAAGTTTTCTTCCAATACCCTTATGACCATAATCAGGTAAGACATCAATTTCGGCGATATATGCTTGGCTATCCAAAGTTTTTACCACAACAAAACCTACAATATTATTATTTTGGGTGGTAGCTATAAAAACTTCAGCACATTGAGGTAAGGAGTGATAGTAACTTTCGGGGGCAGGGGGTAGACTGTCGTCAAAAACCGCAACAAAAGATCTAAAAAGATTAGCGGCTTCGTTTTCGATATGAGGCAGGAACTTAAAATCATTAGGTTCTGCGGTTCTAATTAAAATATCATCGGACATAACTAATACCTAAAAAAATGATAAACAGAAAGTGATGCTAGTAACATAAATAGAGCGATAATAAATTTTATAAAGTTTTCTATTCTATTTTTAAAATATTTTTCTTTTAGCAGTAACAAGCAAAATGGAGTTAATGTTGTCCAGAATGTGATTATAATTAAAATACTGAAATTAAGAGGAGCAATATATTCTTGTCCATTATGTTCCGTTGCTTCTCCTAATAAACTTCCTACCAAAGCCCCTATATATTGAGAAAAGACTACAATTTGAATAGCTAACAATAAAACAAAAGATTGAAGTTTTTTAAATGTATATATTAAGAGCAAGGTAATAACTATTGTAGAAATAAAGATTGTTATTTGAATTAAGGGGGAAACATCTAAGTCAATAAATATAGGTTTTCCAAATTTATCAAGACCATTATAAAGTCCTAGTTTATATAGCAATATTCTAAAAAACGTATTTCAAGATAGGAAAAGGGCTAAAGTGAGCCATAAAAAAGATAAACAGTAAAATATTATTAGTGTGTATTTTTTTATTTTAGTTTTAGAGCAAATATCTAGTTTTTTTATCATAAGAAAATCTCTGAGTTTTTGTTATATTTAGCTAGAGTTTCATAATCGCCTTTTTGAATATTTGCTAGATTGGCATTTATTTTTTCATCGTCCCAATTCCACCATTTAACTTCGAGCAGTTTTTCAATGACAGTATCAGAAAAACGTTTGCGGATAGTCTTGGCTGGGACACCTCCCACAATGCTGTACGGTTCAACATCTTTAGTAACTAAGGCTCTGGTTCCAATGATTGCTCCGTCTCCAATTTTTACGCCAGCAAGAATAACGGCATCATAGCCAATCCAGACATCATTTCCAATTTCAATGTTTCCCTTGTTGTCCCAAGCATCAGTAACATTTCTGCCATCGACATTCCACTCATCAAAGAAAATAGGGAAGGGATAAGTTGATAGGGAGGAAAGTGAATGATTAGCCGAGTTAAAAAGGAATTTAGCACCGCAGGCAATCGAGCAGTATTTTCCAATTATAAGCTTATCATTATTTATTGGATATTGATAAAAGACATTGTTCTTTTCAAAGTCTTTAGGGTTATTTATGAAGTCGTGGTAAAAAGTATATTCTCCAACCAAAATATTAGGATTGCTTATAACAGACTTTAGGTAAACCGTATTTTCATCGTTTAATCGAGGATAAATTTTATTTGGGTTCATTTTAACATTTCCAGAAGCTAGCATTAATATTTTTTATTTGTAATCTAGTTATCATAAATATCTAAAAAGAATTTTGGCAAGCCAAATGGCGATAACTGTCGCAATAACACAGAAGGACAGGGTGAAAAACAGTGTTTTTGCTCGATTGAACTTGCTTTTTAACAAGTTTTTTTTGATAAGTCTTTGCAATTCATCTAGGTATTTAAAAATAATAAAGACACCTATTAAAAATGTTCCAGAGCAGATAAATAACCATAAAATCTGATCTATAAAGCCAGATTTTCTAAAAATCCAAATGGGTGGAGTTGCATATATGATTATTATTGCTAATATTCCGATAATATTCCTTGTTTTGCTGTTGTTAATTAAATGTAACATTCCATATTCCAATCAAGTTTCCTGCTATTATAACAATAATATTTAATGGAACCATCATAAGTCCTAATTTGGCTGAATTTCTGATATGATCACAAGCTTCATCGTTTGCTTTTTGCCAAAAAAATATCCAAGATATATAACAGCAGGTATGGTTTGGTAAATCAGCTAAGTCCGTCATAATGAAAAAAAATACAGTAATAGCTAACAGAATATCGTATTGAATAAATAACACCTCAGTAAAATCAGGAAACCAAAATTGACAAGTAAAATATTCTATTAACCCTGAGAATAAGAAAATAATTAGAAACAAAGAGTTTTCTGTTATTTTAAAAATCATATTTTATCAACCATTCCAATTTTACTAAGCCAAGAAATAACAATTTTATCAGCATCTAGCTCATAAAGATTCATATGTTGTCCATTAGGAATTTTAACCATTTCTTTTGGCATATTGGCAAGTTCAAAAAGCCGTTCTCCTTCTTTGATAGAAATTAAATTATCTTTTTGCCCATGAATTATTAAAAGAGGCGATTTTACCTTTTTTATTCTTAAATCGCTGCGATAAGTATCTTTTAGCATTAACTTTACAGGCAAAAACCAAAATTTATCTTTTGCAACAGATAATATTGAAGAATAAGGAGATTCCAAAATTAACGCACTAGTATTATTTTCTGCCGCTAATGCTGTTGCAACACCCGAACCAAGAGAATGCCCATAAATTATGACATCATTTAACTTACAATCTTGTTTAATTAAAAAAGCTAAGGCGGTTCTAGCATCTTCAATTAATCCGTCTTCGGTTGGTTTTCCTTCATTGCCGCTGTATCCTCGATATTCAACTAGCAACAAGCCAAAGCCTCTAACAACTAAAGGGTATAATTTGACAGCACCATAAGCAGCTTTATCAGCATTGCCGTGAAAAAAGATTATGGTTGGCATACTTTCCCCGTTCTTTTGTTTTTGCGGAGTTTTATACCAACCAAATAATTTTAAATTATCGCTAGTGTTGTAGACTACCTTTTGAAACCCATTAACCCCTAGTTTTTCTGGACTAGGGCTGTTTTGATCTGGGTAATAAAGTAAGAATCTTTGAATGAAATAAACTAGCAGTAAGAACATAAGATATAATTTAGTTATATCTTTAATAAAGATAAACAATCTGTTTTTACTAATAAAATACTTTTTAGCCATAAAAAATTCTTTAATTGCAAAAGGTAAAGCCAAGAAGCTGCAAAATTAAAAGATTTAGCAGTTATATTTCAAATTGGAAAATCTTTAAAAAAGACCTTCAATTTGTTTTTTATCATTAACAAAAATACTATTTGCCGCAGGAATGCGAGGCAAGCCTGGCATTGTCATAATATCTCCGCAGATAACAACAACAAAACCTGCGCCGCTTGAAAGTCGAACCTCTCTAACTGGAATTGTGAAGTTTCTGGGGGCGCCTTTCAGGTTGGCATCGGTTGAAAAGCTATATTGAGTTTTGGCAATACAAACGGGCAAATTATTGTAACCATTTTCTTGAAATAGAGCCAGCTGTTCTTTGGTTTTATTATCAAAACTAATGCCATCTGCGTGGTAAATTTTTTGTGCAATGGTCGTAATCTTTTCTTCCAGAGACAAGTTATCGGGATAAAGCGGCTTAAATTCGGTTTTTGAATTTTCAATAGCTGTAACGACTTCCTGAGCCAAATCTTCTGTTCCTGCTCCGCCATTTAGCCAATGAGAGCATAACACGGCTTTAACATTTAAGCTCTGGCAGTAATCAATAACAGCTTCATTTTCTTCTTTGGTATCGCTGGAGAAACTGTTAATAGCGACAACCGCAGGGACCTTAAATTGGGCAAGATTTTCAAGATGCTGCCCTAAGTTTGGGAGACCCTTCTTCACCGCTTCAACATTAGGAATATGGATATTATCTTTAGCAATCCCTCCGTGCATTTTAAGAGCTTTTATTGTTGCCACGATAACAACTGCTTCAGGTTTTAGTCCTGCTTTGCGGCATTTAATATCAAAGAACTTTTCTGCTCCTAAATCAGCTCCGAAGCCAGCTTCAGTAACAACGTAATCCGCTAATTTAAGAGCCGTTTTAGTTGCTATAATTGAGTTGCAGCCATGGGCGATATTAGCAAAAGGCCCTCCATGAATAAAAGCAGGGTTGTTTTCCATAGTTTGAACTAAATTAGGCATTAGAGCATCACGAAGCAGAGCAGTCATAGCGCCTTCAGCGTTAAGTTCTTTAGCTAATACAGGTTTTTTATCTTTTGTCATTCCAATCGTAATGCTGCCGAGCTTTTGCTGTAAGTCTTTAAGATTGTTAGACAAGCAGAAAATAGCCATTACTTCAGATGCAACGGTAATATCAAAGCCTGTTTCACGAGGAAAGCCGTTTGCGGCACCGCCTAGACTGGAAACTGTGCAGCGTAAAGAGCGGTCATTCATATCGATAGCTCGGCGCCACGTTACCCTTCTAGAGTCAATATTCTTTTCATTGTCCCAGTAGATATGATTATCAATGATAGCCGCCAGCAAATTGTTAGCTGCTCCAATGGCGTGAAGGTCTCCTGTAAAATGCAGATTAATGTTTTCCATAGGGACAACTTGCGCCATACCGCCGCCAGCAGCTCCGCCTTTCATACCAAAAACGGGGCCCAAGCTTGGTTCTCTTAAACAGACAATGGTTTTTTTGCCGATGCGGTTAAGACCATCACATAAACCTACAGAAGTGGTGGTTTTACCTTCACCTGCTGGGGTTGGGGTAATAGCCGTTACCAGAATTAATTTGCCGCCCTTTTTTTCGTTTAAAGAGTCTATGAAATTATAATCAATTTTAGCAATGTTTTTTCCAAAATGATAAAGGGCATCTTCTGGGATAGAATATTTTTCAGCAATTTCAGATATGGGGCGCATTTTGGCGCTTCTTGCAATTTCAATGTCTGATTTCATATAAAAACTCCTTAAAACTATTAATTTATATATGTTAAGCAAGCTGAAGAGATAAAACAAGCTTAAATATAATATGGCAATTTAAAGCTAAGTATGATAACTTTTTAAACAATATTGGACGAAAAATGTTTTGATTATATAAAGTTTTAAAATGTCTGAAAACGATACTTCTAACACTAAGCCTCAATTTATAAAGGTCGAACCTAAAAGGCCTGTTATTGTGCGCATGGTTAAAGCTCGCCCTGTTAAGAAAAAGATAGAAAATAACGATCATAAGTTAGTTTCTGATATTGTAGCCGGTGTCAGACTGGGGAACTCATTTTCTGGTAATGAGTTCGGCGCTTTAGACTTATCAAATTATGAAATGCTGAAAGGTATGTTTGCCAAGGCAAAACTCCGAGGCAGTGACTTTTCTGGTTCTAATTTAACTGATTCTAATTTTGAAAAAGCTGATTTAGCTTATGCCGACTTTTCTGGAGCAACCCTTAAAGGTGTTAACTTTAAGGGCGCAGACTTAACAGGAGTTGACTTTTCTAATGCCAATTTAGAAGGAGCCAATCTTGCTGGAGCCATTATTAAAGACATAACTATCTGCAACACGAATTTGTCAGGCGTAAAACTTACTAAAACCGTAAGAGAAGAACTGCAAAGAATTCGTGAAGCTATGAAGGAAATCGACTTAACTAAAGTTGATTTAACAAAAATTGATTTAAGGCTTATAGATTTCAAAAATGTTGATTTAAGAGGGGTTGATTTAACAGGAATTGATTTGTCTGGAGTTAATCTTGTCGGCGTTAATTTATCAGGTGCTAAAATAGATTTCTCTCAGATTGATGGTTCTCGTTTTATGCGCGGGGGACCTAATAACAGAGTCAAAATATCAAAAGGTAATTTGGCAGGTCTTGACCCTTTAACCGTTAATCAAATCCAAAATAAGGAAAGACAAGAGCATATCCAAAAAGAGCAGCAGGCAGAGGCATCAAAAGAATCTGCTGAGCAAGCAGAGAAAATACAAAAGCATTTAGATAATGAAATTGATTTTGATCCCAAAAAAGACATCGCAAGACCTAACTCAAAAAGACCGCCATATAAGGTAAAAGAAGAGGATTATGTTGAGAGTAAATATGATTTTCCCGATGTTCATTCTTCTCTAATTGAGCGAGAGATGAAAAGGCAAGAAAATGAGCTGGCGGCAAAAGATGGTGATAGTCAAATAAGTGAAGATATCGTTTTAGAGAGTGAAGCCGATAATGATATGGTAAGCACTCCTAAAAATAAGACAGAAGATGCTCAAGAAGATACTTCTACAAGTAAACCAAGAAGGTTCTTCCCAAGAATTTTAAAAAAGGGAAGATCTTCAAAAGTAAAGGTTAGAAGCTGATGGTGTGGCGTAATGAATCAGCAGGGCAATGGGTTTTTCATAAAAGAGCCATAAAATGGCTTATGTGGGGAGGCTTTTGGAGTATCTTCTCTGGACTTTTATTTGCATATCTTTCTTTTCCATTATCATTTTTGTTCGATAAAGGTTTTAGTGTTGATAACTTTAGCCGTGTTTGGAGTTTCATATCTTTTTCAATCTTTAATCCACTGTCAATTTTCTCAAGTTATATTAAGTGGTTTAAAATGTTGTTTGCCGGCGATATAAACAGCGTTCATATGTTTTTGCCTGTCTTTCCACCGTTTGTTTCGATTGCTATTTTTGTTTACGCTTGGGAAACAAATCCCTATGAATTTGGTCCTATTCCATATGGTAATGCTAAACTTGCCGTTAAAAGAGACATTGACAATATGGGCCTTTTTAAAGGCTTTATGATTGTTTTAGGGTCGTTTAAGGGAAAGCTTTTGAAGCTTCCTGACACGATGTCGGTTTTGTGTGTTGCTGCTCCTGGAACAGGAAAAACGACAGGAGTTGTCCTGCCGACCATTTTTGAATCTGACGATATTTGTTTGTTTATCAATGATGGTAAAGGGGAAATAGAGCCGCTGACAAGTGGCTATAGAGCAAGCCTAGGACCGGTGTTTATGTTTAATTGGGGTATGGTTGATTCTCCTAAAGAAGGACTTTTTTGGCCCAAGTGGAACTCTTTATCTCCAGGAAATATTCCTCCGCCTTGTCCAGGACGTGAAAACTATATCGGTGGTTTGGCATATTTTTTGATACCTGATGGCCCTGTTGGTACCGATCCTTACTGGATAAAAATGGCAAGAGCATCTATGGAAGGTATTACGCATTATCTTGTTAATAAATGCGAACAGGCTGCGGCTAATGATTATTTTTTAGGGCGTCTCTATGAAGGCGAGCTTGATGATGATGATTATAAAGTTCTAGAGAGCTATTATTTAGCAATGAAAGCTGATGAAGCTAAAGATGCGCTGAAATTGATTAGGAGTAAAGCTGTTAATATCGATAATTACGTTCCAATAGGTACTTGGGGTGGAATACCTAAGGGCTGGCAGGGAATGGAGCCAAGTTTTCCTATGCTTATTGACTGGATTACTGAACAGCAGATGAGGGCTAATGCTCAATCTAAAGCTCTTGCAGAAGGCGGAGACTTCAAAGCTCTTAATATGGATATTATGCGTGAAATCATTATGGCGGCTTTGGAAGAAAGTGTTCATTTTGGTTATTCTCGTAGAATTATTATGGATTTAAACCAGTTAGCTGATGTGCCCAAAAAACAAAGAGGCTCCATTATTTCAACGGCTATAGCAGGCTTATCATTGTTTAAAAACTCAGCCGTTAGAGAAAGAACTTCAGCGAGTGATTTTTATACGGAATTTATGCGCGGGGCGAAAAATCCTGCAACTGGTCAATGGGAACCTTTAACGGTATACATATCTATTCCCAGTGGTGATGCTATGGGACTAGCTCCGCTTACGAGCTTGTTTCTGGAGATGAATTCTGGTTACTTTATTATCTTTAAGCCAGGAGAGGGCGGCGCTGGACCATACCCAGCGCTATACATATTAGATGAATTTGGTATGATGCCTAATATGGGGTCTGTTGTTGACGGCGTAGGAATTGGGCTTGGTAAAAAGATTTCTTATTTAATTATTGTCCACGATTTTAGCCAGATTTCGGGCAAATATGGCGGCGATGCTTTAGAGATTATTATAAGCAATACAGCATCAAAAATTTTAATGAGGCAGAATAATGAAATAACAGCTAATCGTTTAGCTCTAATGACTGAATATCGTACTATCTGGTTGAAATCAAAAAGCACAACAGAATTTATGGGAACAAATAGCAATCCCTTCTCCTATGGGGCATCATATTCTGCTGGCATGGAAACAATTATTGGCGCAAGCACTTTGCTTAATCTGCCATCAAGCAAGCAGGTCGTCCTTTTCCAAAAATTTGCTATGGCACCAATATTAGCAGACCAGCCTAGATATTACCTTGATAGAGAAATGCTTAGAAAATCTCAAATACCAAAAGCGGATAAATTTCCTGAATATCTTAGAGCCATTCGTAATGAGCAGGACCACTATCCTCCCGAAAGTACGTTTGATGCTATCGGAGATGATTCCGATAGGTTGATTTCTTTTGGTCTCTTTTCTAGAGAAGTGAATGGGAAAGAAGAGAAATCCGATAAAAAAGCAAAATATGAAGTTGCTCCTGATGATGAGTTCAATAAAGAGTGGCAGGATTTTGATAATGAGTGGCAAGACTTTGAAGAAGAATGGAGCGATTTTGATGATAATTGGTATCCTGACCCATCGCTAGCGTATCCTCAACAAAACAATATGCCTTATAATGATTTTGCTGCAGAAGATTATGGAAATTATCCCTATGAACAGTCTTATGAAGAGTATCCTGTTGAAGAGTTTTATCAAGGTGATAATTATGGCAATGACTATTACCCTGAAGAAAATTACTCTGAAGGAGGTTATCCTGCTTCAGTGACAAATACAGGTTTCAATCAGCCGCAATTAGCTCCAGAAGAAAACACCTCAACTCCAAATGGCGGTAATTGGTGGTTAGATGATAATGTTTTTGAAGTTTCAAAAAATATGAGCCATCATTATCAGAAAGAACAATATAACAAACCTAAACCTAAAGCTTATTCAAATGAAGGCATAAAGGCGAAACAAGAAAATCAGGAAGAGCAAGACATTCTGATGAATGAGCTTTTTGCTGATGATGACTTTGAAATAGTCGATGCTTTTGAAGAAGATGAAAAGAAAACAACATCATTTAGTGAGGCTTCAAAACAAGATAGAGCTGAAGATGTTTTTACTAATGAAGATTTAGATGAACTAGCGGACTTCTTCTCTGATTATGAGGAAATAGACGATATTGAATCGTCCTCCAGAGAAGATGTTAATGATGAGTTTGCTGATGCTCCTGATTTAGAAGATTTTTTCTCTGATTTTGATGAAGACTTTGAAGAACTAGATGATGCCAAAAACAAAAAATAAATTTTGCTAAAAGCAGAACGTGTAATCGTATTATAAGCAAATTTAGAGTGTTTTCCCTAGTGCTTACAATTTTTAAACCATTAAAAACATTTAGTTATAAAAAAGATTGCTTTTATTAAAACCTAATCTGTCGGCATATATTTGTCACAAGGCAAGAATATAAATCTTGTTTTGTGTGCAACTAGATAACGAAGATTCTAAATGACAGCGTTTTAAAAGAAAGAAGTTATAATAAAAAAAGGGCAGTGTAAAACTGCCCTTTTTAAGATAACCATTTATTTAATATTATAACACTTGTTCAGCGCCCCAAATTTCTTTGGCATATTCTAAAATAGTTCTATCGCTGGAGAATTTGCTGATTCTGGCAATGTTTAAGATTGCTCTTCTTGCCCATTCGTCACGATCAACAAAGTCTTCAGTAATAGCATCTTGAGTTTTAATATAGCTTTCTAAGTCGGCTAAAAGGAAGTAATAATCTCTATTCATTAAGCTGTCATAGATCGGCTTAAATAATGTTCCTGCTTCACCTTCACAGAAATCAATTGATGCTAAGCTGTTCATAATTCTACGGATATTAGAATTATTATTATAGTAATGCCAAGGATCATACTGACCACTTTGCTGCATTTTTTGAACTTCTTCTGCGGTTAAACCAAAAAGATAGAAGTTGTCTTCGCCGACTTCTTCTCTAATTTCAATATTGGCGCCGTCTAAAGTTCCAATTGTTAAAGCTCCATTTAAAGCAAATTTCATATTTCCCGTACCAGAAGCTTCAAAACCTGCGGTTGAGATTTGTTCACTGACATCTGCTGCAGGGAAAATGCGTTCAGCAACAGAAACTTTATAATCAGGAATAAAAACGACTTTAATTTGATTTTTAACTCTAGGATCATTGTTTACGGTTTTAGCAATGTTATTAATAAGTTTGATTATTAATTTTGCCATTTTATATGAAGGAGCTGCTTTGCCGCCGAAAATATAAGTTCTAGGATAAGCAAGCTTTTTACCATCTTTTATAATAGAATAATATTGATGAATAATGTTTAAGGCATTTAAAAGCTGACGTTTATACTCATGAATACGTTTTGCCTGAACGTCAAAAATACTATTAACATTAATTTTAACATTGGTTTTGTCAAAAATAATTTTGGCAAGTTTTTTCTTGTTTAAAGCTTTGATTTCTAAAAACTGTTTTATAAATGCAGGGTCGTCAGCAAAAGGTTCAATTTTCTTTATTTCTTCTAGGTTAGTAATCCAGCCGTCTCCAATCTTAGATGAAATAAGAGCAGAAAGTTCTGGGTTAGAAGTTAAAAGCCAACGTCTTGGTGTAATACCATTGGTTTTGTTTTGAAATTTTTGTGGCCAGAGTTCATAGAAATCAGGAACAAGATTCTTTTTAATAAGTTCAGAGTGAAGCTCCGCAACGCCATTGACAGCGTGGCTTCCAATAATAGCAAGATTAGCCATACGAACTTTTTTATGTTCGCCTTCACTGATGATTGACATTTTAGAAAGTTTGCTCATATCAGAAGGATATAAAGAATTTATTTGTTCAATAAATCTATGATTTATTTCATAAATAATTTTCATATGTCTAGGAAGAACAGTCTCTAAAATAGATACTGACCATTGTTCCAGAGCTTCTGGAAGAAGGGTGTGATTGGTATAAGCTAGGGTATTAGTTGTAATTTCCCAAGCAGTATCCCAGTCCAAACCTCTTTCGTCCATTGAAACGCGCATCATTTCAGGAACAGCTAAGGCTGGGTGCGTGTCATTAAGCTGGATAGCAACTTTATTTGGCAAATCTCTTAAATCGTCATTCTTTTCTAAGAAACGTCTAATAATATCGTGAATAGCGCACGATACAAAGAAATACTGCTGGGTCAGACGAAGTTTTTTGCCAGCTTCAACAGCATCAGAAGGATAAAGAACTTTTGATACGGTTTCTGATTTGATTTTTTGCTCAACGGCTTTCATATAACCGCCATCGTTAAACGTAGCGATATCAAGGTCATCAGAAGAACAAGCTGAGAAAAGTCTCAAATAGTTAATAGTATTGCCGCCGTAACCAACGATAGGCATATCAAAAGGAACACCTATTAAATATTCACAATTTGTCCAAAAACCTTTGTCGTCAAGACTCCCATAAAACGGAATTTTAATTGATCTTTCGTGGCGCTCAATCTGCCAAGGAGATGCACTGTCAAGCCAAGAATCCGCACGTTCAATTTGGTAGCCATTTTCAAAAGCTTGTTTAAAAAGACCGAATTGATAGTTGATACCATAACCAAAACCAGGAATTCCAAGAGTCGCCATAGAATCAAGAAAACAAGCAGCTAACCTTCCGAGACCGCCGTTGCCTAAAGCAGGGTCATATTCAAGATCAAAAATGCTATCAATATCAATATCTAAACCTTCAATCTTTACTTTCTTAATATCATCGTAAATACCAAGATTTCTAAGGTTGTTTTCTAATGACCTGCCAATTAAAAATTCTACCGAAAGATAATAAACTCTTTTAGTATCGCTTTTTTCGTGTCTTGCCGCAGTATCAAACATGCCATCAATAGCATATTCACGAGTAGCAAGAGCAATAGCTGTTAAGACATCAGCATTAGTTGCTTCGCAAGGGCGTTTTCCAATAGAATATTTTAGATGCTGCTCAATAGATTTTGTAAGCCTTGAAACGTTGTCCTGAGCTTCGAATTTAGTAGTTTTTTTAGGGGTCACCTTGTCCTCCTTAATTTAGTGCGGTTTATAACGTTTAAGGGTTATCTAACATAAATGATAGATTTTTAGCAAGATACTTTATTGATTAATTTTGTTTGATTATTTTTTGCGTATAAAAATTTTTATTAAAAAAGCGTTTTTATAAAAGGCAAAAAAAGGGTATTATTCAATCATAACAAAAGGGCTTGAGTTTGTTTTGTGCAGTAGCATCACCTTAAGCTTTACGGGTGTTTAATAAAGCCTTTTGATAATTTTTTTGCTTTGTTAAGAAATGTTAAAAAAAAGATTGACTTTGAGTCAAACTTTGTGTAAAAATAGACAAAACAAGACAAAGATGGATAGTTTTATTTAACGATTCCTAAAGCAAGACAAGATTTTACATAACTAAATTTTTTTAAGGTATAAACATAATGAAAGAAAAAGCTCCTAAAAAAGAAATTAAACTAATTGTTTCAGATATTGATAATACCATTGCTGATTATTTCGATGTTTGGGGCAAGGGCATAGCCAAAGCGGTTACAATGTTAGCCAAAAGCCGTGGTATCTCAGAAGATGCTATCTATGAGGATATAAAAACCAACACCCCAGGAGGAGATATTTTCCACCCTAATATTGATTACCTAATAAGAAATACAACAATTCTTCAGCCGAAAACTGAAAAAGAAAAAGCACGTTATGATAGAGATGATGCTAAGATTATGCACGAAGTTAATAAAATGCGTATTGCTGGAGATAAGGCTTATTCTGGCGTTATGGCAACAATTACCAAAGCTAAGGCTTCTGGTGCTAAGGTTGTGTTTTATACTGATGCTGCAATGTCTGTTGCAATCGGTCGTTTAGCTAATATGGGAATCCCTGTTGATATGATAGATGGTCTTTACGCGCGTAAAGATGATGCTCCTCGTAAAGCTCCTATTGGTGTTAGATCGAAAGTTACAAAATATCGCAAAGCTTTAGAAGCTAGAATTTCTGATAATATGTATGTTGGCGAAGGCTGGAAACCAAATCCAGACTTGTTAACAACCATTATGAAAAAAGCTGGCGTTGAGAATCCAAAAGAAGTCGTTATGGTTGGTGATAACGTAAAATCAGATGGCGGCAGTGGTATTGGTGCTGGTTGTGAATATGCTTGGGCTAAATACGGTGCAAGTATTTCTCAGGAAGCTCAAGATACTTATGCAAAACTCAATACTAAAAAAGGTTATGAACTTGGTGTAAAAGGTCATCTAAAACAAATGAATGATGGTAACCGCCCTACAGTAATCTTAGAAAAAAGTTTTGCTGATTTAACAAAATACTATAAATTTGTTCCAGCTAATGATAAAGTTATCGATAACTCTAAAGAGAAAGCCAATGCAGACGTTGTAAACTCTGTGGTTGCTAAACTTAGAGAGGGTCGTTAATCTTTAATTTAGAGGTGTTTAAAGTGAGCAAAGATAGTAAAAATTTAATCAGAGCTGTTGATTATTTGCCTACGGAAGAAGAAAAAACAAAAAAACATGCTGAATTAGCAAAAAGTTCAGAACCATTATATGAAGAACTTATGCTTTCAGATGAGAATGAAGAAGTTCTTTTAAGAATTTTCGGAGATATGCCAGATTATTCAGATGATAAAATTGACGCCCTTTGGGAAGAGATTTTTAATTCAGAGCCTAAAGAGGTTTATGAATATTGCTTATCAAAAGGTGTTGATGTTTTAGATGGTGAAGGTAATCCAGTATCTCCATGGCGTGACATCGCAGTTATGTTAAAGTCAATAGATAAGGGATATATATCTTTAGCAGAGTAGTTTTAACTAAGGCTAAATTTTAATTTAAAAGTTTTTTATATATATGAATAGAGGTTTATCATGAGTGAAAAGAGAGATGTATCATTAGTTGTTAGCGATGTTGATAACACTATCTTAGATTTTTTTGGAACTTGGGGTGTCTCTACCAAAAAAGCTTTTGAAGATTTAGCTGTAAGTCGTAACATTTCTATGGATGATTTGGTGGCTGACGTTATGAAAAATACTCACCCTGAGTATAGAATGCATGACTTACCTGCTATGGTAAAAGCAGCTCCTATTCTTCAACCTAAAAATGAGGAAGAAAAAGCTAAATTTGCTAAAGATGATGCCAGAATTATTCATAATTGGCAGAAAGAGAGAGCCGCGACACCTTTTTATGATGGTGTTGTTGCTACTATTCGCAAAATGAAATCGAACGGTTGTAAATTCGTTCTTTATTCTGATGGTCCTGTTTCTTCTGTTGTTGCAAGACTCGCACAACGAAACTTTCCTGCCGATTTAATCGACGGTATTTATGCTCAGCCAGCTCTTCCTGATGCTAAAACAGGAAAAGTGCCACCTCTTGCTACAGACAGCAAATCGGCTGCATTTGTAGAAGCTTTAGGTGATAAAATTAGACCTCTTTATGATTGTCCTCATAAACCAAATCCTGATGCTCTTTTAAGAATCATAAAAGATATGGAAATTGAGAATCCTAAAGAAGTTGTAATGGTTGGCGATAATTTAAGATCTGATTGCGGTGGTGGTAATAGAGCAGGGGTTAACACTGCTTGGCAGAAAGATGGCGCTGATGTTTGTAAAGAAGCTGTAGATTTTTATTTCACAGTTCCAACAAATCCTAACTATGCTGTTGGTTTGGAAAGAATGACTAAACAACTTGAAGACCCAGCTAATACTCCAACTGTTGTTTTAGAAAAAGGATTTAAAGATTTAGACAAACTTTTCAGATTTGTTCCTGCTAAAGGCAAAGATCTTAGCTTTGTACAGGATAAAACTATAGTTAATCCAATTAAATTGGCTATGAAAAACAACGGTCGTTAATTTTTTAATTCAACTTTTTTAGGCTGGTTTCAGTCTAAAAAAATGGGGAATAAAAGTAGAAAAACAAACATTGAAAGAGCCCCCACTTTTACGGGGCTCTTTATGTTTTTTAAACAAATTGTAGGAGGTTTGTTATTATGGAGAATAAAACAGAAGTTTCACTAGTTGTTAGTGATGTTGCTAATACTGTTGTTGATTTTTTTGGCAACTGGGGAACTTCAACTAAAAAAGCTTTTGAAGATTTAGCCGCAAGCCGTAAAATTACAATGGATAGTCTTGTTGAAGATGTTATGGCAAATACATCATCAGAAAGCCGTATGTATGACTTAGCTACAATGATTAAAATGTCGCCAATTCTACAGCCAAAGAATGACGAAGAAAAAGCTAACTTTGCCAAAGATGATGCTAAGATTATTCACGAGTGGCAAAAAAAACGAGATGATAACACTTTTTATGAAGGTGTAATTGACAGTGTTCGTGAGGTTAAGTCCAAAGGCTGTAAATTTGTATTTTATTCAGATTCTCCTATATCATCGGTTGTGGCAAGGCTGGCACAGGGTAACTTCCCAGCTGATTTAATTGATGGTATTTATGCTCAGCCTGACTTGCCTAATGCTTCGGAAGTTCCTATGGAAATCGCAAGCAAGGTTAATCAGTATAAAAAACTTTTAGGTGATAAAGTTAGACCGTTATATAACTGTCCCAACAAACCGCATCCTGTCGCTTTAAAAAAGATTATGAAAGATATGAAGGTTGAAAATCCGAAACAAGCCGTTATGGTTGGTGACAGTCTTCGCTCTGATTGTGGCGGAGGCAATGCCGCTGGAATGAATACTGCTTGGCAGAAACAAGGTGCCGATGTTTGTAAAGAAGCTGTTGATTTTTACTTTACAATTCCTATGAAACCAAATTATGTTCTAGGTTTGGAAAGGTCTTTAAAACAGTTGTCAGAACACCCTGAGTACAAACCTTCGGTTGTTTTGGAAAAGGGATATAGAGATTTGAATAAGCATTTTGAGTTTGTTTCTGCAGACAAAAATAAATCTTCAGAAAAAACAGTTTTAAATGCTCAAGTTATGAATAAATTGCTGGCTAAGCAGAGATAAGGTTAGCCGTAAGGTTCTTAAAAAATGTATGATTTTGAAACGGCCCGCTTTAAAATGCTAGAAAATCAGCTGCTTGGGAGTGAGGCTGTTTCTTATGACGTTGCTCTAGGAGTAGCGTCTATTCCTAGAGAAATATTTCTGCCTGAGACTATGAAATCTAAATCGTATCTCGATGATGATATTATTGTTAGCAACGATTATTTTTTAATATCGGCGCTTTCTTTAGCTAAACTTGTTGAAGTTGCAGAAGTTAACTCAAATGATGTTGTTCTCGATTTGGGTTGCGGCTGTGGTTATTCTTCTGCGGTTATGGCCAAATTCGCCGCTATGGTTGTCGGCGTTGATAAAAACAAGGATTACGAAGAAATAGCAACTAGAAATTTTGCAGAACTTTCAGTTGATAATGCGGTTATGATAACAACAGATACTCCCGAATTGGGATTAAAAAAACAAGCACCATATAATCTGATTATGGTTTCGGGTATGCTTGAAGATGTTCCAGAAGTTCTTTTAGAGCAGCTAGCAGATGGGGGAAGGCTAGTTACGGCTTGCTGTCATAATGATAATAGATATGGCACAGGAGCCTTTTCTTATGGTGAAATCACCAAAGTTATAAGAAAAGGAAGAGCTTTTGATAAAAAAGTATATTCCGATATTCTTTTACCCTTGGCTTCTGTAAAATTTTTTAACAAATAAGATTAATTTTGTTTGATAGTTTCAATTAAAAACTATATATATACTAAATGGTACACATAATACCCATAATAATTTATAAACTAGGTAGAACCAGACGATGAACTATATCACTAAAACACTTTTAAGCGGAATGTGTCTTTTGGCCTTAATGCCGAGTGCTAGAGCCGAAACTTTAACTGAAGCAATGGCTTTTGCTTATGGTAATAATCCAGAGCTTTTAGCTAAAAGATCATACTTATCTTCAGTATATGAAAAAATGCCTCAGGCAAAAGCTGGTTTTAAACCTACCGTAAGTATGGGAGGTTCGGCATCAAGCAGACATACCGAAACTAACTCAGGGACTGATTCTGATACTACCCCTTATTCCGCATCAATTAGTTTATCTCAGCCAATTTTTAACGGCTTTTCGACGCTCCATGGCATTAAAAGTGCAGATTATACGATTAAGTCAGAACAGGCAAATATGCGTTCTACCGAACAAAATATCCTTCTTGATGCGGTTACCGCATATATGAATCTTGTTAGAGATGAAGCTGTATTAAAACTTAGAATTAATAATGAGCAGGTTCTTTCTCGTAAGCTGGAAGCAACCAATGATCGCTATAAAGTTGGTGAAATTACGAAAACCGATGTGGCACAAGCAGAAGCAAGGTTAATGCAGGCGCAAGCAGCAAGAATTTTAGCAGAGGGTGAACTCGAAACCTCTAAAGCTAATTATGTAAAAGTAATTGGGCATTCTCCTGCGAATATTGAGGAAGAACCAAAGTTGTTTGCTGATATGCTTCCTAGCAGTTTAGATGATGCTATAAAAATGGGACTTGAAAATAATCCAAGCATTGTTTCTGCAAAGCATAGTTTAACGGTCGCGGAAGAGGATATCGGCATAGCTAAGGCTGATTTACTTCCTACTGTTTCTTTAAATGGTTCTGCGGGTCGTTCTTGGAATCAAAATTCTAGCAATGACTCTACTGATAGCTTGCAAATTACAGCTAATCTTGAAATACCTCTTTATACAGCAGGTGTTGCTAGTTCCAAGGTTCGCAGTGCTAAGTACATTACAGGACAAAAACGCAATGATTTAACCAATGAAATTGAGAGTGTGCGTGAAGAAGTAACCAGTGCTTATAAAAGCTTAAGTGCAACAAGAGCAAGTATCAGAGCGACAATATCTCAAGTTGATGCTGCTGAAATTGCTTTGGAAGGCGTTGAGAAAGAAGCAGAAGTTGGTTCTAGAACACTTTTAGATGTTCTAGACGCAGAACAAGAGCTCCTAGATGCAAAAGTTAGTTTAGTTGAAGCAAAAAGAGATGAAACGGTTATTTCTGCTACGCTTTTAGCTGCTGTTGGTCAGTTTTCGGCTGCAGATATTGGTCTAAAAAAATAGAAAAAATGTTAAATTTAGTAAAAAAAATTTGATAAATAAAAAATTTTTTTTTACAAGTTGTTAAATAAACAGTATTTATTATTATAGGTATAAGTTTAAAGTGTATAAAAAATAAATACTCAGGTAGATTATGACAGAAGCAAATTCACAAGATCCGTCAATGGAAGATATCCTATCATCAATAAGGCGGATTTTATCTGAAGACGAAGAAGCCGGCGGTGAGGAAGCCTCAGCTGCACCTGAAGAAGTGTTTGCAGAAGAAATTCAGCAAGAAGTCGCTTTTGAAGAGCCAGTTGAAGAGTTTGCACCAATTGAGGAAGAGGTCGTTGATGAACAATTTGGTCAAGATGGTATTGATCAAATGTTTGATGAACCTGTTTTTGAAGAACCTATTCCAGAGGAACCTATCTTCGAAGAGCCTGTTTTTGAAGAACCTGAAGAGGTTTTAGAATTAACAGATAGTATGGCTTATAATGAGAGCTATGATGAAGATTCTATCATTTCTAAACCTGCCGCAACTGCCACAGCTTGTTCTCTTGCTGAGTTGGCTAAAGCTGTTGCCTCCGATCGTAACTTAGGACTTGGCGGGCAAGGTGTTACTTTAGAAGAGCTTGTTAAACAGATGCTCAAACCATTCTTAAAAGAATGGCTTGATGCTAATTTACCATATGTTGTTGAACGTATTGTAAAAAAAGAGATTGCAAGAGTTATCGATAAAGCAAGCCTTTAAAAAATCTTAAAAAAGCCAAAGCAAAATTCATTTAGTTATACGATGTAAAAAAGTTTTATTTTTTACTTGTGAAAACTTATCTGTTAAAACTCGTCGTAAGGCAAAAAATCTTACAACTAAACACAACCATTCTATTGGTTATGCTGCCACTTTTATGGTTGATGTGTTTTGCGGCTTTACCTTTTTTTCACGATATAGAATATAGATAGATGAGCCTATAATCATTGCTGAACCAATATAGGTGTATAAATTAGGAAATTCGTTTAAAAACAAAATACCGAACGCGCTAGCAAATACAATTTGAGAATAATCTAGAGATGACACGATAGTTGCATCACCGTGATAAAAAGCTTTTATGGTTGTATATTGTCCTAAAACACTAAGAATGGCGATGAAAACCATAACGAGTGTTTCGTATAACGTTGGCATAACCCAGACAAAGATTGAAAAAGGCAGGCACGTTATTGTCGAAGCAATAGAAAACCAAGTAACCATAGCTAAAGGACTTTCGGTTTGCGAGAGTCTTTTGATGTAAATGTGAGTTACAGCAAGGAATAAAGATGCAGAGACAGCCCAAAAGGAAGCGGAATTAAAACCGTTAACATCTGGTCGGATAAGAACAACAACGCCGGCAAACCCAAAAATGGTTGCTAAGATTCTATGAAAACCACAAGTTTCATTAAGCATAAGATATGCAAGGATAACCATAAAAAGAGGCCGTGCATAAGATATGGAAACAGCATTAGCCATAGGAATTTTTACGATTACGAAATAAAAAACAATCATATTCGATATTCCAAACAGCAAGCGCATAAAGTAATATTTTATTTTAGTGGTGGCTAGAAATTTAACCCCTCCGGCTCTCATAATAAGAGGCCATAAAAGCAAAAATTGAACAAAACAGCGAACAAAAGCAATTTCAATTGCAGGCAATCTGAAGCCTAGTTTTTTCACAAAAAGATTTGCAAGAGAGAAACTGAATGCCGAGGCAATCATCCAAAGACCGCCAGTAATATTTTGTGATAAATTATTTTTCATCAATTATCCCTATTAAATTCTTGCATTTTTTGGTATTTTGCCAGAAAACAAATAAGTATGATTGTTAATATTTAATAACGGTGGAATCAAGACAATGTTAGAAAAAAATTGGAATCCTTTAGAGATAGAAAGCAAACTTTATGAAAAATGGGAAAAGAGCGGGGCTTTTGCTTGCGGTGTTAATCAAGGAGCCGAACCTTTTTGTATAATGATTCCTCCTCCCAATGTTACGGGCAGTCTTCATATGGGACACGCTTTAGATGATACCTTACAAGATATCTTAGTCAGATATAAAAGAATGAAAGGCTATGACGTTTTATGGCAGGTAGGAACAGACCACGCAGGAATTGCAACGCAAATGGTTGTCGAGCGTCAGTTAGCCGCTAAGGGTGTTTCAAGGCACGATTTAGGACGAGAAGAGTTTGTAAAAAAAGTTTGGGAATGGAAAGCCGAATCGGGCGGAACAATTACCAAGCAATTAAGATGTTTGGGTGCTTCTTTAGATTGGACCAGAGAACGTTTTACGATGGACGAGGGATTATCTAAAGCCGTACGCAAAGTTTTCGTAACACTTTATAAAGATGGTCTTATTTATCGTGATAAAAGGCTTGTTAACTGGGATTCTAAATTGCTGACGGCTATTTCTGATTTGGAAGTTGAGCAGAAAGAAGCTATGGGCAAAATGTGGTATTTTAAATATCCTATTGAAGGCGAGAAGGATAAATTTATTACTGTTGGCACCACTCGTCCTGAAACGATGTTTGGTGATACGGCCGTTGCGGTTCACCCCGATGATGAAAGATACAAGTCATTGATTGGCAAAAATTGTATTTTGCCGATTATGAATAGAGTTATTCCAATCGTTGCTGACGAATATGCTAATCCAGAAAAAGGAACTGGTGCCGTTAAGATTACTCCTGCCCACGATTTTAATGATTTTGAGGTTGGCAAGCGCCATAATCTTGAAATGATTAATGTTCTTGATGAGTGTGCCAAACTTAATGAAAATGCTCCCAAAGCATATTTAGGGCTTACGTGCTTAGATGCTAGGGATAAAGTTGTTGAAGAGATTAAAGCTTTGGGTCTGCTAGAAAAAATAACAGATAATCCAATGACTATTCCTTATGGTGATAGGTCGGGAGTTGTAATTGAGCCTTGGCTGACTGATCAATGGTTTGTTGACGCTCCTAAGCTTGCTGTCGCTGCAATTAAAGCGGTTGAAGATGGTGATATGAAGTTTGTTCCTCAAAACTGGGAAAACACTTATTTTGAGTGGATGCGCAATATGCAGCCGTGGTGTATTTCTAGGCAGCTTTGGTGGGGACATCAAATTCCTGTATGGTATGGTGATGATGGACAGATATTCTGTGAAGAAACCGAAGAAGAGGCATACGCTGCTGCTGAGAAACACTATGGTAAAAAAGTTGAACTTAAGAGAGATACCGATGTTTTAGATACTTGGTTTTCTTCTGGCTTATGGCCCTTTTCAACCTTAGGCTGGCCAGATAAGACACCAGAGCTTGAACGTTATTATCCAACAAGTGTTTTGGTTACAGGGTTTGATTTAGTCTTCTTCTGGGTTGCTCGTATGATGATGCTAGGTCTTTATTTTATGAAGCAAGTCCCATTTAAAACCGTTTATTTCCACGCTTTAGTTCGTGATGAAAACGGGCAGAAGATGTCAAAATCAAAGGGTAATGTTATCGATCCTTTAGTTATTATGAATAAGTATGGAACAGATTCCTTACGTTTTACTTTGGCGGCAATGACAGCTCAAGGCCGTGATATTGCAATGTCTGAGTCTAGGGTTGAGGGCTACCGTAATTTTGCAACCAAAATTTGGAATGCTGCAAGGTTCTGCCAGATGAATGATTGCAGCTATGGCGATGATTTTAATCCGAGCAAAGCTAAACTGCCAATCAATCGCTGGATTTTATCTAAAGCTGAAAAAGCTCGGCAGAAAATTGAAGAAAATCTTGATAACTATCGCTTTAACGAAGCTTCAAATGCAATGTATGCTTTTGCTTGGGGCGAATTCTGCGACTGGTATTTAGAAATGGCAAAACCTATTTTTAATAGTGAAGATGCCGCAGCTAAAGCCGAAACTAAAGCAACGGCGGCTTATGCTCTTGACCGCATTTTAGTTTTGCTTCACCCTTTTATGCCATTCATCACCGAAGAACTTTGGGGGCAGTTATCAGAAAACAGGGCTAAAATGCTTATTTTGAGCGACTGGAGCGATCCTCGTGCGGTTGTTGATGATGAAGCGGAAGATGATTTAGACTGGGTTATAGGTTTTATTACTCAAATAAGGTCTGTCCGTGTTGAAATGAATGTTCCTCCTTCAGCTAAAATTGGACTTTCTTTTAAAGATATGAATGACCAGTCGAAAAAGCGCTTGAGCGATTTTGAGGAGGTCATAAAATCGTTAGCTCGTATCTCTGATATTACAGAAGGAGATGGAGCTAAAGGTTCGGCACAGGCCGTTTATCGTGAAGCTAACCTCTTTATAGATTTAGCAGGGGCTATCGATTTTGATAAAGAAAAAGAAAGAATCTTAAAAGAAATTACTAAGATTAAAACCGATATTATCAAATTTGATAAAAAACTTTCCAATGAAAGTTTTGTTAGCAGAGCGCCTAAAGAAGTTGTTGAAGAAGAGAAACGCCGCAAGGAAGAAGCTTTAATGACTTGTTCTAAATTAGAGGAAGCTTATGCAAGGCTAAATTAGATAATTTAAGAAACTATAAAATGATTATATTATAGTTGTCCGCGTTTTTTGTGTGTTAGAGCAAGGTACATTTGAATGGACATTGCTCTAAGACTAGAATTTGGCATCAGTTTAGCGTTTTGTTTGATATTTATATTAGTTGGAGCTTAGTTATTTAAAGTAAATTTTCTTATGAAAAATGAGAAATAATTATCTTAAATTGTTATACTAAATAACGTCTCTTACTAAATAAGGAAGTTAAAATGAGAAGCATAGCAAGCATAAAGAATAAAAGTTATAAAAATTCTCCCAAATCAAACCTTTGGTTTTCACGTGTTTTTTTAGTGGTTGGAGTTGTTTTGTTTAGCTTTGGAGCTAAAGAATTTGTTAAAGCTAGGGAAAGTGTTGACTGGTTGAATGTTCCTGGAAAAATAATATCATCTACGCTTGATGTTCATAGAAGCGTTGGTACTTCTTCTAATACGACATATGAGGCTGAAGTTTTATATGAATATGAAGTTGATGGCGTTGTTTATAATAACAACAACGTTGCCTATGGATTTTACAGCTCAAGCAGTCCTGCTAATCCCAGAAAAATAGTCAATCGTTATCCTAAGGATAAACAAGTCGTTGTGTATTTTAAACCAGACAAACCAGAAGAAAGTGTGCTAGAAACAGGTATTCAAATGCAGACTTTGTTTACACCAATATTAGGGGCATTATTTATTTTTGTCGGTCTTTGGTGGGCTAAGGTTTCGAAAAGACAGATAGCAGAGCAAGAGAATAATTGCGAAGATATCAATGTCTGAAACGTTAGAAGAAAAAATAAAAAGAGTTACTCAGGAAGAAGTAGCAATTACAGCTTATAATTCTGACTGGATAAAGCTTTTTGAAGAAGAAAAAAAACATTTGATAGATTGTCTGCCTAAAGAATTGCTTATCAGGATAGAGCATTTTGGTTCAACCTCAGTTCAAGGGCTTGCCGCGAAGCCTATTGTCGATATGGTAATTGAAATCACTGACGAGCTTTTAGGAAAAGAGATTATTCCTCAGATTTTGGAACCGCAAGGCTATGATTGTTTTTGGAGACCTTTAGGCAACGAAAATGTTCCTCCGTTCTTTACTTGGTGCATTAAAAGAAATGAAGCAGGGGTAAGAACACATCATCTTCATTTTGTTACCAAAGGATTCAAAGATGATGAGCTAAAGTTTAGAGATATTTTAAGAGCCAATCCTGAAACCGCTAATGATTATGCCAATCTAAAAAAGAGCTTAGCCTCAAAGTTTAAAGACAATCGTATAAAATATACTGAATCTAAAGGTGATTTTATAAGAGAAGTGATGTCATCATATAAAGATTGATGCTTTTTGAAAGAACATAAAATGGAACAAAAAAAGAGAATGATTGCGGGATTACCATATAAATCTTGGTTTGGGGTTTTACCTAAAGAAAGGACTAGAAACAAAAAACTTATATATAAATATAATAACTGCTGTCCTGATAATAAGAAAAAAATTGATAAATTAATACGAAAAATTTTAGGAAAAACGGGAGAAAAAGTTCATATAGAAGCTCCTTTTTATTGTGATTATGGTTACAATATTGAGGTTGGAGAGGAATTTTATGCAAACTATAACTGCACAATATTAGATGTAGCTAAAGTTCGTATTGGCAATAACGTAATGTTTGCTCCTAATGTTTCGATATATACCGCAGGGCATCCGATACATCCAGAAGCAAGAAATTCGGGATATGAATATGGTATAGAAGTTGTTATTGGCGATAATGTATGGTTAGGCGGGGGAGTTATAATAAACCCAGGAGTTACAATCGGTGATAATGTTGTTATAGGTTCAGGCAGTGTTGTTACAAAAAACATTCCAAGCAATGTAATAGCGGCAGGTAATCCTTGTAAAGTTATAAGAGAAATTACTGATGAGGATAAACATTATTACTATAAAGATAGAAAGTTTGATGTTAGTGATTACTGCAGCAACTAGTGTTATGGCGCTTGGTAAAAATATTTTTACCTCTAGCTTTTGTTTATGTGCCATTGGCTAGATGTTTTAAGGCATAACTGTAAAGTTTTGGTAATGTTTAAATATTGAGTTTTAAAAACAAAAAATACTGCTTAAATATTTTATTAGTCTGTCAAAAAACAGCTCCATTTCCACTTCTGATAAATCATCTATGTTTTCTTCAAACATTAATTTTTCTTCTTGTGGAAGTATAGTGATAAGTTCTTTCTTTGTGGGTATATATTTTTCAGTATCTAAATATATTAAAGCTTGAAATAAAAAGAATAGGGATTTTAATGCGGCTTTTAAATTGTCATAAGTTTGGTCATACAAGTAGCTGTGAACTACCATATGGTATAAGTTGGCACTTGAAGTTTTAATATAGCTTTCTATATCTTGTTTCGTAATTGATGGGATAAGATTGTCAAGAGATCCTAAGATAGGCATAGTGTCTTTTTGAAATAGGAATATATCCATTTTAGGCCAGTTTTTCAGCTCATTTTTACCAGCGATAAAGCCGCAAGCTTTTTCATTTTCAGGCATAGCTTTTATTATTTGCTTGTATTTCTTTAAATCTTCAATATTTAATCGATCTAAAATAACGACAACATCAATATCACTAGTAGGCTTAGCTTCACCCCTTTTATAACTTCCCTGCAAACCAATAAATAGCAGTCTGTTATCAAACGTTTCTTGAAGTTTATTTGATAAATCGTTAATCCAATCATTTACATTAAAAGTCATAAGATTCTCCAAAAATAAGCTCTAATTTTTATAGTGTTTTATGCTCAGAAAAGATAATTAGTTAGAATGAAATTTAAAATTTAAAAAAGAATGTTTTATCATAAAATCGCCAATTTTTATGATATTGTGGTTTAAATTAAATAAAGGTTAAAAAAATAATTTTATCAATAAATTGATTTTTTAACTAAAAAATGAAATGAAGACATATAATTAAAACGTAGCTTTTTGATGTCGTTTTTTTGCAAGGTAAAACACTGGTTGTGGGCTTAAAATTATTTTAATTCTATGATAAGATTACTATTTAAAAAGGGCTCTTCTAGGAACAAAAAAACACCCAATAGGGTGCTTTTTAGTTAAATGGTGGAGCTGAGGGGAATCGAACCCCTGACCTATTGATTGCGAACCAATCGCTCTCCCAACTGAGCTACAGCCCCATAAAACTTTTTGATATTATATTCAATATTACGAATAAGTTTTTAGTCAAGTAAAAACTATATAACATATCCTTAACATAGGTATAATTTATTGAAATAAGAAAAAAATATGAAGATAGAAGTTTCTGACAAGTTCATAAAAAAACTATTATATAGGATTTTATAAGTTTCTTTTTTGCTGCTTAGCGGTGATATCATCGTTAGATGTCTTGGCTAAAAGTTATAATGCTTTAGAGTAATAGGAAAAGGTTAGGGCTTTTGAATATTTTAAGTCTATATAATTATTGAAATAATCTAATTTAAAGTAAAAGGGCGGTTATCCTTACGGACAACCACCCTCTTACCCTTGGGGAAGCTCTTTAATAGATTTTAGAAAATTTTATCTAAGATCCCTTTTTTTTTACCTTTTTCAGTATCAGATGCATCTTTTGAGTTTGTATCATCGCTGATAGCAGCATCTTTGTTTGCACTTTGGCGCATTTTAATTTTTTTGATACTGTCTTTGATCTGTCTTAAATCGTCATCAGTCAAACTATCAACATCAATACCTTGTTGTTCTAAGTATTTATTGAGTCTTTCAAGTCTATCTTGACGTTTGGCTTCAAACTGCTCTCTTTTAGCTTTCATTTGAGCTTCTATAGCTGCATGACAAGCATTGCATTGTGTTTGAGCTTCAGCTGGAAGTTCACTGATAAGTTTTTCCATACGTTCTTTACGTTGTTTGCCGTTGCCTCTTCCTTGGCCTTGAGCGAATTGAGAACCTGATCCATCTTGACCTGGGCCTCTCATCATCATGCCAAATCTTCTACCCATACCACGACCTTGACCAAAACCTTGACCACATCCCTGTCCAAAGCATTGATCATCAAAATCTGGAGGAGGGGCAAAACCGTCATCTCCAAAATTTGGAGGAGGTGGAGGCGCATCAAATGATGTGTCGTTGTTGGCTGGAGCGCTGTCTTCCTGAGTCATAGCAGGAATGGCAAAAGTAATAATTGATAAAGTTAATGCTGTAGCAATTACTTTTTTATTTAATAAATTGGACATGTAAACCTCCTTAGAAAATTTTGTACTATATTTAGTTAAACATATTAAAGTATCAGAATTATTTCACCATAAGGTGATATTTGTAACATATAGTAACAGTCTTAAATTTATATGTTTAAGTTTGTACTTCTATTGTTGTTGACGTTGACTCTGTTTTTCCTTGATACGTTCACTAATAGCAGCATTACAGGCATTGCATTGAGTTTGAGCTTCTTCGGAAAGTTCATTTATAATCTTTTCCATGCGTTCTTTGCCGTTTCCTCTTTTGCCTTTACCTCGCCCTTTGCTGCTTGAACTTGAGCTGGAGCTAGAGCTAGAGGTGGAGCTGCTGTCATCACTGCTTTCGTCATAGCTTTCGCTGTCTTCGCTATTATAATTTTGGCTATCAGAGTTGCCGCCGCGCATTCTTGGGCCTCTGCCGCCAAAATCTGGGGGAGGTGGTGGGGCGTCATAGCCGCTGTCGTCATAAGATTCATAGTCTTGAGCAGTTGCAGGTGTTGCAAATGTTAATACAGATAAAGCTAAAGCTGCTGTAACTAATTTTTTGTTTAGTTGAATTGACATAATTATAACCTCATTTTAAGTTTTTGAAGATAACTTTATTAAAACATGTTAAAGTATCAAAATTATTTCATAAAACAGGGATAATTGTAACAAATGGTAACAGCACTTAAAAAACCGCATATTTTGGTTGTTGATGATGACTTTGAAATTAGAGAACTTCTGCAAAGTTTTTTACAGAAACACGATTTTAAAGTTTCCATTGCCAAAGATGGTAAGGAATTATTTTCTCTGTTAGAAAACAAAGATATAGATTTAATCGTTTTAGATTTAATGCTTCCAGGTGAAAGTGGTTTGGTTATTACAAAAAGGCTCAGAGAAAAGAGCAATCTCCCAATTATTATGTTAACGGCGGTAGGGGAAGATGTTGATAAGATTGTTGGTTTAGAAATGGGAGTTGACGATTATATGGCAAAGCCCTTTAACCCTAGAGAACTTGTTGCCAGAATAAGAACGGTCTTAAGACGAACAGAAAACCAGATTGCTGTTTTTAATGATAATTCTGAGAAAATTCCATTTGCAAATTTTAAATTAGATACCTCATTAAGGGCTCTTATTGACAATAGCGGGCAAAGAGTTGATATAAGTTCGGGAGATTTTGATTTGCTTTTAGCTTTTGCTAAAAATCCTAAAAGGGTTTTATCAAGAGATTATCTGCTTGATATAGCAAAAGGCAGAGATGCACAGCTTTTTGATCGTTCAATTGATATTCAGATTAGCAGGCTGCGCCGAAAAATAGGAGATAATCCAAAAAAACCATCAATAATTATAACTGTTAGGGGTTGTGGTTATATGTTTAACCCAAGTACTGATATATGATGTTTTTTCCTAAAAGTTTTCGTAGCTGGATTTCGTTTTTTGTGTTGTTTATAATTATAACATCGCAAATCTTTGCTTTTTATGTGTATTCCAAAGAAAGACAAAATACCTTAGAGGTTATTGGCGGCGACGAAATAACAAGAATAGTTTCGACATCGGTTACGTTTTTAGAAAGAATTCCCTCAAAAGACCGCAAAGCTGTTTTGAATCGCATTAACTATCCTAATATGAGGGTTAGTGTTACCGAAGAATTCTTATCTGTTGATTCTTTTAAAAATTCGGTTACGGCTATTATAAAAAAATCAATATCAGATAAATTAGCAGGTAAAAAAGATGTTGTTGTCGAGTTGTTTTTGCCTAAAGATAAAAATGTTTATCATTATAAAACAGATAATTTAAGGGCCAAGATACTTCGGGTTTCGGTTAGATTGGACGACGAAGAATGGTTTAATCTTATGACGCCGTTTTCTAATTATGATGTTAGCTTTTTGTCTTTTCCTTATGTTATATCCATTTTGCTTTTTTCTTTAATGTTGATATCAATATCAATCATTGGTGTGTTTTTAGCAACCAAGCCATTAAAGACGTTTTCTGAGGCGGCACAAAAGCTGGGACACGATATAAACGCTCCTCCCGTAGAGGAAAAAGGGCTTAAAGAAGTAAAAGAGCTTGCACACGCTTTTAATGAGATGCAAAAAAAACTCAGTGATTTAATCACAACTAGAACTAAGTTTTTAGGAGCGATTTCTCACGATTTGCGGACGCCGATAACAAGGTTGAAAATTAGAGCCGAATTTATTGAAGATGAATTGCAAAAACAAAAAACTATCAAAGATTTAGATGAAATGGAAAAAATGATATCTTCAGCAATAACGTTTGCCAAAATAGGCGTAGATAAAGAAGAAAAAACAAAAGTTAATATTTCTGATTTTATCTATGACATAGTTGAAGATTTGAAAGAAGCAGGTAAAAATGTCATTTTTGCGAAAAAAGATAATTTTTTTGCCGAAATAAGACCGCTTGCAATGAAAAGAGCTGTTATTAACCTTATAGAGAATGCGGTAAGATATGGTAAAAAAGCAACAGTAGAACTGGTTCAAACAAATAAAAGTTTTACTTTAGATGTCATTGATGAAGGCACAGGAATTCCTGAAGAAGAAGTGACTAAAATTCTTCTTCCATTTTATCGTCTTGAAGATTCCCGCTCGCAAGATACGGGAGGGATAGGTCTTGGTTTATCTGTGGTTGCAAGCGTGGTTGATATTCATGGAGGAAGCTTAAAATTTATTAATATAAAAAATGGTAATGAAATAAAAGGTTTAAGAGTTTCAATGACGATACCTTGTTAATATAAGCCTGACTTAATCATTAATTAAAGAATTGTTATTAACAAAAATACAAAAAAAGCTTGCAGTTTCTCTCAAAAGGAATTAATATTGCCAAAATAGACGGAAACTTTTGCTATTTTTTGCGATAAAAGCTTTAGTTTTACTCTTTGTAATAAAGAATATGAGGAAATTTGGTAATGAAAACAGAGAATGCTCCCCAGACTAAATATCTAAAAGATTATAAAAGACCAGAATATCAAGTTAGTAATGTTGATTTAGAGTTTGATCTAGATCCTGAAACCACAAAAGTAAAGTCAACTCTAAAGATTAAAAGTGAGTATGACCGTACAGGCGGTGTAAAACCTATGCATCTTGATGGTGATGAACTTGATTTTGTATCTGTAGCAATTAACGGTAGAAAACTTAATCCCGAAGAATATTTGGTCGATGAAAAGGGTTTAACCATTTTAAATCCTCCAGCTGAGTTTACTATGACGGTTGAAAATAATATTCACCCAGTTAAAAATACTAAACTTGAAGGTCTTTATATGGCAGGTGATGTATTCTGCACTCAATGTGAGCCAGAAGGTTTTCGCCGCATTACTTATTATCCAGACCGTCCAGATGTTTTGGCAAAATTCACGACTCTGGTAAAAGGCGATAAAGATAAACTTCCAGTTTTAATGTCTAATGGTAATCCTGTAGAAAAAGGTGAACTCCCAGATGGTCGCCATTTTGCAAAGGTTGAAGATCCATTTCCAAAGCCATCTTACTTGTTTGCTCTTGTAGCTGGTGATTTAGATTCTGTTAAAGATACTTTTGTTACGAGATCAGGCAAAGAAGTTAAACTTGGTGTGTTTGTCGAAAAAGGCAAAGCTGACAAGGCAACATACGCATTAGATTCTTTAAAAAGAGTTCTGCAGCATGACGAATCAAAGTGGGGCTTAGAATATAAGCATGATGTTTTCAATGTTGTGGCTGTTTCTGCTTTTAACCAAGGTGCTATGGAAAATACCACCCTTAACATTTTTAATGATAAGTTGGTTTTAGCATCTCCTGATACTGCAACAGATGCAGATTATGGCAGAATTGAAGGTGTTATTGGTCACGAAGCACAGCACTATCACTCAGGAAACTTGGTAACAGTTGAAAACTGGTTTAACTTAACCTTAAAAGAAGGTTTAACCGTGTTTAGAGACCATGAATTTTCTTCAGATATGCGCTCTAGACCTGTTCAAAGAATTCAAGATGTTAAAGATTTAAGAGCTGGACAGTTCCCTGAAGATGCTGGTCCTTTAGCTCACCCAATTAAACCTAAGTCTTATGTTGAAATGAACAACTTCTATACTTCAACTATTTATGAAAAAGGTTGTGAAGTTATTCGTATGACCCAACAGCTTCTTGGTGAAGAAAATTTCAAAAAGGCTAAGTCTTTATATTTCCAAAGACATTATGGTCAGGCTGTTTCAACTGAAAATTGGCTCAAAGCTATGGAAGATGGCGGTAATATTGATTTAACCCAATTCCACCGCTGGTATGATCAGGCTGGTACCCCAAATGTTAGCGCTGAAGGCAAATATAATCCTGAGACTAAAACTTATGAACTTACATTAAAACAAAGTACAAAGCCAACTCCAGGACAACCTACTAAAGAACCATTTATGATGCCGATTGAAGTTGGTTTGCTCGGTGCTGATGGTAAAGATATGGCTCTTAATCTTAAGGGACAAAAAGGTGAAGCTGAAACCTCAAAAGTTTTAGTTTTTAAAGATGGCGAGCAGAAATTTGTTTTTGAAAATGTTAATGAAGAACCTGTTCTTTCAATTAACAGAGGCTTTACATCACCAATTAATTTAGATGTAAAATACTCTACTCAAGAAAAAGCTTTCTTAATGTCTCATGATTCTGACGCTTTTAACCGTTTTGAGATTGGTCAACAATATGCGGTTGATGTTATGAAGTCTATGATTAAAGAAATTCAAGCAGGTAAAGAACCAAAAGTTGATCCCGCATTTGTTGAAGCTTTTGGCAGTTACTTGAAAGATCCTTCTTTAGAAAAAGCTTTTGTGGCTGAAGCAATGAGACTTCCTTCTGAAAACTATATGGCTCAGCAGTTAGACGTTGTTGACGTTGATGCAATCAGTAAGGCAAGAAGCGTATTAAATAAAGTTGTTGCGGAAACCTACAAAGAAGATTTTGCTAAACTTTATAAAGATAATCAAAGCGATAAGCCTTTCGAGCCAACTGTAGAACAGGCTGGTGAAAGATCTGTTAAAAATTTAGCTCTTTCTTATCAAGCTAAACTTGAAACAGCTGAGACTAAAGCAACCGTTTTTGAAGCTTATGCTGCTTCAAGCAATATGACAGATAGAATGGGTGCTCTTTCAACACTTGTTAATAGCGATAATCCTAAGAAACAAGATGCTTTAGACGATTTTTATGATCGTTATAAAGAAGATCCGTTAGTTATTAATAAGTGGCTTACAGTTCAAGCTACGGCTGATTCTCCAGATGTTCTTAATAAAGTAAAAGAACTAACAGAACACGAAGCTTTTGATATTAAAAATCCAAATAAAGTTCGTTCTCTTGTTGGAGCATATACTAATAGCAATCCTAAATCTTTCCACGCTAAAGATGGTTCAGGCTACCAGTTCTTAGTTGATTTCGTTAAGAAATATGATGATGTTAACCCAATGACTGCGGCAAAATTAGTAAAACCTTTGGGCGATTGGAAGAAATTTGATGAAGAACGTCAAGATCTTATGAAATCTGCTCTGAAAGACATTTTAGCAAAACCAAATCTTTCAAGAAACGTTTATGAAATTGCTTCTAAGTCTTTAGGAGAAGAAGACGAAAAAGATAAAGTTAAAAAAACTTTAGTTGAAAAAAAAGAAGTTCATAAAAAAGTAGCTTCTTTTGGTAAAGGACAAAATGTAACATCTTTTGTTTGCGGTTCTAAAGCCAGCGCTAAAACTAGAGTTCAAAACAATTTGTTAAAGGCTGTTAGATGTGAAGAAAGTAATGTAACTGTTGTACCGCCTTCAATGCCAGCTTCTAATATCTTAAAATTAAAACAAAGAGATAGATAAAGCACTTTAGTTATCTATAAAACGTAAAAACCCTTGCTGTTTATTAATAAATGGCAAGGGTTTTTTATATTTTGGCTAGTATAAATATCATATTCGTTTGTATTCATATAAAAGTTGGCAGCATTAGAGTCTTTTTATAAATAATTATAAAAAATATTAAGTTATTTTTAATATTAAATATTGTAATTTTAATGATAAACGTGTTATTATTCTAAAATGGTTTAGAAAACGAACCTTTTTAGAATTTACCCCATAGAAATGGAGAAGAAAAATGTCAGGTGGAATTTCCCTAACAGCGAGTATGAGATCTAACCTTCAGAGTTTGCAATATACTCAGGAGTTATTTGATAATGTTCAAGAACGTTTATCAACAGGTAACAAGGTTAACTCAGCTCTTGACAATCCAAACAGTTACTTTACCGCAGCATCACTTAATAACAGAGCAAGCGATTTAGACTCTCTTATGGACTCAATGGGTCAAGGCGTGCAAACCCTTAAGGCTGCTGACCAAGGTATTGAAACCTTAACGTCTTTAGTTGAACAAGCACAGTCTTTAACAACAACCGCTCTTGATGCATCGATTATTGATAGTGAAATAAGCGGTACTTTAAAGATTGAAGACTACACCAATTTAAGAGAAATTTCAGGAGTTAAATGGAATGATGCTTTTGTAATTTCTTCTAAAGAAGATGGTCAAAATGTAAAAAGCAATATTAATAGAGCTGTTTCTAGAGATACCACTCTTTCATCTTTAGATGAAACTTTTGGAACAAAAGATGCTGATTACCAATTTATGATTGTTACTAAGGGTGGAGACAATGGTGATAAAAGTGCCAATATTAGATTGTCATCAGATGCAACGGTTGGCGACTTAATAGACTCAATTAATGCTAACACCTCAGTTGATTTAACAGCAAGCATTGATGATGATGGCAATCTTGTCATATCATCTAATGATAATTCTATCGTAACAATTAGAGATGATGATTATAATGGTGAAGCTTTAGGTAATGTTGACTTGAGTGGTTCTGGCACCCTTTCAGAAATAACTGGAGGGCAAATAGCCGCAGGTACCGCATATACATTTTTTGTTAACCGCTCTTCTCCTTATGGTAATAATGACGGAGAGATTCAAACAAAAGAATTTGATGCTACAGCTGGCGATTTACTTAATAGTTTAGAGGGAGCCTCAAGTGCTTTAGGTGCAAATGCAAAAATCACCTTTATGCTAAATGATACCGTGTATACTGCGGATCTTATTGCAGATTCTAACGCAACTACAGCTGGTGAAATAACTTTAGAGAATGTTTTTTCAGCTTTTTCACAGATTGCAGCTTTGGCTACAGTCTATAGTGGGGATGCGACCAGTCCAAATTCTCTTAACTTTTGGGGGAACAGTGGAGAATCTATTGTCTTTACAGGCGGCGATACTAATGGTTTAAAAATCATTGATACTTTAGGATTAATGGATAATACCGAAACAGTTACAGTCAGTGGAGGCGATAGTGTTGAAGATCTTGTTGATGCCTTTAGCAACTCAGCCATAGGTATTAAGGCAGAAATCACTCCTCAAGGCTATTTATCAGTTGTGATAGGTGAAGATGTTGCAGATGAAAGCGATCTTACTATAGTTAGTGATAATGCTAATGGAAAAAGTGCAATCACAACTTTGTTTGGTGATATCGCCGATGCTTCAAAAGGTATTTTTGCAACAGATGGAAAAAGTAAACTATCATCAGCTTTTGGTTATGATGATTACAACCTAGAAATTGTAATGCCTAACACTGATCCAACAGCTGAAAAATTGGTTGATGCTATTAATGACGCAGCAACGGCAGCAAACCTCGACATTACCGCTTCAATCGTTGATAAAAAACTTGTTATTACCGATAACCTCGGTAACGATTTATCAATCTTTGACGTAAACGGCGGTGAAGCTGCAGAAATTTTCGGTATTGCTCAAACAGATACCACAGGTACCAATGCTCGTGCTGAATATGCTCAGCAGTTTGATGACTTACGTACTCAAATGAACGAACTCGTTCAAGATACAGGTTACAAAGGTGTAAACCTTCTTAAAGGTGACGACTTAA
>JBFXJJ010000017.1:0-46408 GCA_050175015.1 Alphaproteobacteria bacterium
ACACTAATTAAAGATAAGGAGGTGATAAATAGAAATTTAAAAAAACTTTGCAAGAACAAACCCTGATTTAAAAAACGAGAGATTCCTTAAATGACCTAAATCTTTAAGAAATCTCTCGCTTTTTTTGTGGTTTAAACGTAAGCCCCAAATTTAAGGACTTTTTTTAAAAAAGCCTTACAGCAAACAATGTAATTTTTAATGTGTTTTGGTTCCAAAAAGCCTGTCCCCAGCATCACCTAATCCAGGAAGAATATATGCATTCTCATTTAGCTTTTCGTCCATTGCAGCGATATAAACAGGGACATCAGGGTGTGCTTTTGAAAACACTTCAGCGCCTTCAGGAGCACCAACCAAAGCTAAAAACACAATATTTTCTGATGGAATTCCTCTTTTAATTAAAATATCAACAGCCGCAACTGCAGAATTACCTGTAGCAAGCATAGGATCAACAATTATGAATAAGCGCCCTTCCTGTTGTGGAATTTTTACTAAATATTCTACCGGTTTTTTAGTTTCTTCATCACGATAAAGCCCAATATGTCCTACTCTTGCGGAAGGAACCAGTTGAAGCAAACCGTCAGCCATACCAATTCCTGCTCTTAAAATAGGAACAACTGTTAGCTTTTTTCCTGCAATGACTGGAGCTTTTTCCATACGACACAAAGGAGTTTCTATTGGCTCATAGGTAAGAGGAAGCTCTCTTGTTACTTCATATCCCATAAGAAGAGCAATTTCTTTTAAAAGCTCTCTGAACGTACGAGTCGATGTTTCAATATCTCTCATCTTTGTCAGTTTATGTTGGATTAATGGGTGTTCTACAATAAAAATGTTTTTATAATCCCTAAATTTTTTCATCTTATAAAGCTCCCTTACTTGCTTATATGTCCTTGCTGTTCAAATCTTTTTTCAAAAAAACTGGGTTTTATATAACACGCATTTTTTTAAATACTACCCCTAACCTTGTTTTTTCCACCATAAAAATAAAAAAGATAAAATTTTTATAAAATTGCTTGGTCTATAGAAAATTTAGGGATAATCTATACTGCTAACCTTAAATTATTTAAGAGAAATATATGATTAATCTAGAAAAAATGATCAATTTAGCTAGAATTGCTGTCGAAAACGCTTATGCCCCTTATTCCAAATTTCCAGTCGGTGCCGTAGTTATGGGCACATCAGGAAATCTATATGTTGGCTGTAACGTTGAAAACGCAGCATATCCCTCGGGATCTTGCGCTGAACAATCGGCTATTGCCGCTATGGTTGCCGCGGGAGAAACTGAAATTGAAGCAATTCTTGTTATGGGAAAAGGCGAAAATTTAGTATCACCTTGTGGTGCTTGCCGTCAACGAATCAGAGAATTTGCAAAAAAAAATATACCCGTTTATATTTGTGGATTAGATGGCGTCCGAAAAGAAACAACTATAGAGGAATTACTTCCTTATTCTTTCGGCCCTCAAAACTTAGACTTAAAATAACAAAAAGTAATATTCTTTTAGGAGAAAATCTTTATGAATGAACAAATAAGAGCTGTAACAGCCGCTATTAGCGCTAGAACTCAAAACTACTTACCAGAAACCGCTATTATTTTAGGAAGCGGACTTGGCGGGCTTGCTGATAATATCGAAAACCCTATAATTATTCCTTACGAAGAAATTAGAGATTTCCCACATTCAACAGTTCAAGGCCATGCTGGACGTCTAGTGATTGGAACTTTAGGCGGCAAAGAAGTTGTTTGTTTACAAGGTCGTGTCCATCTTTATGAAGGACATACTCCTGAAAAAATCTCTCTTGTCATTAGGGTTTTAAGATCTTTGGGTGTTAAAAATCTGATTTTAACCAATGCTGCAGGCAGTGTAAAAAAAGATATGCCTTCTGGAAGCCTTATGGTTATTTCCGATCACATTAATTTTTCTGGTTTTAACCCACTCATTGGCATCAACGATGACAACTTTGGTCCTAGATTTCCAGATATGTCTTATGCTTACAATTTAGAATTTCGCAATGCTATCAAAGAATGCGGCAAAAAAGAAGATGTCGATATGTTTGAAGGTTCTTACCTTATGGTTGCTGGTCCTAACTTTGAAACCCCTGCTGAAATTAGGGCATTCCAGACTTTAGGAGCAAGTGCTGTCGGTATGTCAACTGTTCCAGAATGCTTGGTCGCAGTTCACTGCGGAATGAAAGTCGCTGGTATTTCAGTTATAACCAATTACGGTTCAGGTATGGTTAAAGAAAAGCAAACCCACGATGAAACTATTGAACAAGCAGATAAAGCAAGTAAAAAATTACAAAAGATTTTAACTAGATTTATTAAGGAGAAAATATAATGACCGAACAAGAAATGGCAAAGAAAGCTATCTCATTGCTTGACCTTACAAGTCTTAACGAAAATGACAATGATGAAGCAGTTATCAAACTTTGTGAACGTGCAAACAGCAAATTTGGCAAGGCTGCCGCTGTTTGTGTTTGGTCAAAATTCATTCCTTTATGCAAAAAAGAGTTAGAAGGCACTGGGATAAAAATTGCAACCGTTGTTAACTTTCCAGAAGGCAGCACAGATATTGATAAAACCGTAGCCGAAACTAAACAGGCAATTAAAGATGGCGCTGATGAAATCGACGTTGTTTTCCCATATAAAGCTTTTCTTGAAGGCGACAAAGAAATCGGCAAAAAACTTGTTGAAGCAACGAGGAAAGCCTGCGGGGATAAAATTAAATTGAAAGTCATTATTGAATCAGGCGTTTTAGAAAAATCTGTTTATATCGCAGAAGCTTCAAGAATAGCGATTGATGCTGGTGCAGACTTTATCAAAACATCAACTGGAAAAACCAAAGTATCAGCAACCGTTGAAGCTGCCAATGCCATGATTGAATCGATTAAACTTTCAGGCAAAAAAGTTGGTTTCAAAGCATCTGGCGGCATCAGAGACCGCAAACAAGCTGCTGCTTATTTAACTATTGCTAAATCTATTATGGGTGAAAACTGGATTTCATCTCAAAACTTCCGCTTTGGTGCTAGCGGTTTGCTAGACGACTTATTAGCTGCACTAGGAGAAAATGCAACCAACAAAGCAGAAGGAGGCTACTAATGCTACCTCAAGAAATTATTCGCCACAAAAGAAACAAACAAAAACTTTCAAAAGAAGAAATTGACTTTTTCATTAAAGGCGTTGCTAGTTGGTCAGTTTCAGAATGTCAGATTGCCGCTCTTACCATGGCCATTTATTTAAATGGTATGGAAAAAGATGAGGTGGTGAATTTAACAAAGGCTATGACCCACTCTGGTTCTGTTATTAGATGGGCAGAAAAAGATTTGGGAGGTCCTGTTTTAGATAAGCATTCAACTGGCGGTGTCGGCGACAAAGTAAGCTTAATGCTGGCTCCTATGGTCGCGGCTTGTGGTGGCTTTGTTCCTATGATTTCAGGACGTGGTCTTGGTCATACAGGTGGAACTTTAGATAAGTTTGATTCTATTCCTGGTTACAATACAACTCCAGATCTTGACGTTTTCAGCAAGGTTACTAAAGAAGTTGGTTGCGCTATTATTGGACAAACCGCAGATTTAGCACCAGCAGATAAACGTGTTTATGCTGTTAGAGATGTTACCGCAACCGTTGAGTCTATTCCTCTTATAACCGCTTCTATTCTTTCCAAAAAACTCTCAGCAGGTCTTGATTCTTTGGTTATGGATTTAAAAGTTGGAACTGGTGCGTTTATGGACAATATGGAAGATGCTAGAGCTTTAGCTCATTCTATTGTTAAAGTTGCCGCTGGTGCAGGCTTGCCAACCAATGCTATCATAACAGATATGAATGAAGTATTAGGCGATAACGCTGGCAATGCCGTTGAGGTTGTGGAGGCTGTTGATTATTTAACTGGCAAATACCGCGATCCAAGACTTCACGAAGTTACTATGGCTTTATGTGCCGAACTTCTTATTCTAGGAAGACTTGTTTCCAGCCGCGAAGAAGCTCACAAAAAACTTCAAGAAGTTTTAGACAACGGCAAAGCTGCTGAACTTTTCCAAAAAATGGTATTTAATTTAGGGGGACCAATTGATTTTGTTTCCAACCCAGAAAAACATCTGCCCAAAGCTAATGTTATCAAACCTATTTTCTCAGAAAAAGAAGGCTTTATCTCTGCGGTTGATACTAGAGGTGTTGGACTTGCTGTTATTACATTAGGCGGCGGAAGAGTTCACCCAGAACAAACCTTAAATTACTCAGTAGGCTTTACTAAAATAGCCCATATCGGCGATAGAGTAGGCAAAGATATGCCTTTAGCTATTGTTCACGCCGATGATGAAGCTGTTATTAATGATGTTTCTTCTCAGTTATCTAAAGCTTTCACTATTAGTGACAGTAAACCAGAAAAACAAAAAGTAATTTACGAAACTATTACGGAGTAAATAATGAAACGTGTTTTTATTCTTATGCTTGATTCTTTCGGCGTTGGAGAAATGCCCGATGCCAAAATGTTTGGGGACAGCGGCGCTAATACCTTAATGAGTATTGCTAATGCCTGCGCTCAAGGAAAAGGTGATAATGAACAAAGAAAGGGAGCGTTAAAACTTCCTAACCTTGCTAGACTTGGGCTGGGAAAACTTGCTCAAGATGTTGCAGGTTCCTGCCCTAAAGGCTTAGAATATGATGGTGAACCAAAGTCAAAATATGGCTATGCCTGCGAAATAAGCAAAGGCAAAGATACCCCAAGTGGACACTGGGAAATGGCTGGAGTTCCCGTTCTTTTTGATTGGGGATATTTCAAACCAGATTATCCAAGTTTTCCTGAAGAATTAATCAAAGAATTTTGTGAAAAAGGCAAAATTGATGGTATTTTAGGCAACAAAGCAGCCTCTGGCACTGAAATCCTTGAAGAATTAGGTGAAGAACATATCAAAACAGGTAAGCCTATTTGTTATACTTCAGCTGACAGTGTTTTCCAAATTGCGGCTCACGAAACCCATTTTGGCTTAGAGCGCCTCTATGATTTATGCCATATTGCCCGTGACTTATGCGATAAATATAACATTGGTCGTGTTATTGCCCGCCCTTTTATTGGCGAAACCAAAGCCGATTTTAAGCGCACAGGTAATCGTCACGATTATTCTGTTTTACCACCTTCAAAAACGGTTTTGGAAAGACTAAAAGATGCTGGCGGTCAAGTTGTTTCTATTGGAAAAATCAGCGATATATATGCCCATCAAGGAATAACCAAGCAAGTTAAAGCAACAGGTCTTGAAGAAATTTTCGATCGTGCTTTAGAGGAAATTGAAGCCGCTAAAGACAACACCATCGTTTTCCCTAATTTTGTTGACTTTGATATGCTTTATGGTCACCGCCGTGATGTTGCAGGTTATGCTGCCGCTTTGGAATATTTTGACTCTCGTCTTCCTGAAATTGAGAAAATATTAAAAGAAGATGATGTCGTTTTCATTACGGCTGACCATGGCTGCGATCCAACCGCAAAGGGCACGGATCACACCAGAGAACATGTTCCTGTTATCGCTTTTGGCCCCAAAGTATCACCTAAAAACATTGGAAAACGTGAAACTTTTGCTGATATCGGACAGTCTATTGCAAAAATTTTTAATTTAACTAAAATGGACTACGGGACATCCTTTATCGATTAGTTTTTTATAACTTATAAGGAGAGAAAAAGCTTTGGCAATTTCGGTCATATTTAAAATCAGATTATTAATATTTTTATTTTTTAATAAAATTACTAATTTTTTGAATGATGAAAATGTCAAAGTCTCTTTAAGTTGCTCTCTTAAGAGTCCCTTAAATATAAAATTTATCTTGTTAGATATGAGGTAAATTTTATATCCTTATAAAAATAAAAAATGAGAAAAGGTGAAAAGATGATACTGCCGCAAGAAATAATCCGAAAAAAAAGAGATGGCGAAGAACTTTCAACCAAAGACATTGAGCAATTTATTGAGGGTATAAAAGATTGGTCAATATCTGATGGGCAAATCGCAGCTTTTGCAATGGCGATTGTTATCAATGGTATGACAAACGATGAAACCGTTGCAATGATTAATGCCGTTGTTGATACTGGTATGGTTATTGATTGGTCAACAGTTGATTTAAACGGTCCCGTTGTTGATGGACATACCACTGGCGGCGTTGGAGATAAAACCGACATTCTTTATGCGCCAATTCTTGCTGCTTGCGGAGCTCACGTTCCGATGATTTCCGGACACGGACTTCATTATACAGGCGGTACCCTTGATAAAATGGAAAGCATTGTTAATTATAACAGTGTTCCAGAAACCAGTAAATTTAAAGAAACGGTAAAAAACGCTGGCTGCGCTATTATTGGAGCAACCCCCAACCTTATTTCTGTTGACCGCAGAATTTACCCTATTAGAGATATTACCGCAACCATCAACTCTGTTCCTCTGATTACCACATCTATCATCTCTAAAAAAATTGCCGCAGGTATTAAAGATGGCTTAGTTTTTGATGTCAAAAACGGTAATGGCACATTCACAGCAACCCTTGAAGAAACAACTGAACTTGCCAAATCACTGGTTATTAACGCTAATAAAATCGGGCTGCCAACTGCCGCTATTATCTCGGATATGAATCAAGTTATGGGACATAACGCAGGTAATGCTCTTGAAATTTTAGAATGTATTGAATTTTTAACAGGCAAGAGAAGAGAAGCCCGCCTTCAAGAAATTGTAACAGCAGCCTGCGCTGAAGCTCTGGTTGTAAGTAAACTTGCGCTAAATATTGACGAAGCTAAAGCCAAAATAGGTGAAGTCCTTGATAACGGCAAAGCAGCCGAAGCCTTTGCCAAAATGGTTGCATCACTAGGTGGTGACAGCAACATAATTGAAAAGCCTGAAGACAAACTTCCTAAGGCAAAGTATAGCAAAGCTATATATCCTAAAGAAGCTGGAATTGTCACCAGTATGAATACCAGATGGTTTGGTCTTTCCGTTGTCCATTTAGGCGGTGGCAGGCTTTATTTATCTCAAAAACTTGACTACGCCGCAGGTTTTTCTGAAATAGCAGCCGTAGGTGAAAGAGTTGATGACAACCGACCTCTCGCAATTGCTCACGCAGAAACAGAAGAAGCCTGTGAAATGGCAGTAACCCATATTAGAGGTGCTGTTAACATTGGTGAAGAACAAATAAAGACAACGCCTCCAATATATCAAAAAATTACTGCTGATGATGTAAAATAGCATCTTTTTTGTTTCTTAATTTACTTTTGTTTTTGTCATTTAATTATTAAAGGTTTATAAATAGCCTTATGAAGCACTATGGAAAAATCATCGGAGCCGCTATCGGTCTCTTTATTGCTTGGCCATACGGCATATTTTTTGGTGCCGTTGCGGGGTATTATTTGTTTGATAAAAACCCCAATGATCAAAAACTAAAAGAAATAACAAGATATTTTAAAAACTACGTCAAAGAGCATAAAGACAAACTAACGCTGTCATATTTATTAAACCCTCGCCAAGTTTTTATCGGCAAAATAACTATCGGTATAATTGGTTTATTATTCTTTGGCTTTCCTGGTCTTGTTCTAGGAGTTGCAACTGGGCATATTTTTATTGACTGCAATGATGTTGCCCCAACCCATATTATAAAAGAACGCCTTTCTGAATTATTAAATTACATTCCACACAGTGAACTTTTTGATCCCTTTAAGCATATTGCCAAATCACGCAGCGCAAAAAATGTTGCCTTTATGCAGCATATGACTATTCTTGCTGCCAAACTTTCTAAAGCTGATGGCGTTGTTAGCAAAGAAGAAGTCGCAGCATTTAAAAAACTCTTTAATATCTCACCCAAAGATTTTGGCAAAATTGGAAAAACATTTGACGCGGCAAAAAAGACATCAGATGATTTTGAACCTTCAGCTAAACAGCTTTATATCTTGTTTAAAGATGACCAAAAAACTTTAGAGCGTATTTTGGAATATCTCTTTTTTATAGCCGCTGCAGACGAAGAAATTAACGATAAGGAAATGGATTTTTTAGAAAATATTGCTGAGTTCCTTAATATTGATAAAGGACAATTTAACAATGTTTATGAAATATTTACCCATACGAAAGCTACCGGCAAAAAGCGCAGCAAACTACGTAAAAAGAGGTCATCAGATCCTTATGATACTTTGGGAATATCACCCAATGCTAGCAATGCTGAAATAAAAAAAGCTTGGAAAAAATTAATTAGAGAACATCACCCCGATGCCCTCGCCGCTAAAGGCTTGTCCGAAAAGATGCTGGAACAAGCAACCAAAAAAATGGCTGAAATCAATGCGGCTTATGATAGAATTGCCACCGATCGGGGCATTAAATAATATTACTATGATATGAAAAGTATTTATCTTTATCTCTTACTTGGATTTTTTTATCTTTTTGCCCCTAGGATAGAAGAGTATTTCTCTGAAAACATCATTACTCCAGATAATATTTTTTACAGTGCGCTCGGCTTTGTAATCATATGTGTCATCGCAAGGCTTTTTAGAAATCTCTACCTTTGGCTCCTAAAAAGCGAAGCTTCCATAAAAGATAGTGAGACAGCACAAAAACAAAAAGTCCCTCCTCCATTTAAAGATATGAGTTACGATCCCTATAAAGTATTAAATATAAGTCCTGATGCTTCTGATGAAGAAATAAAAAAACAATGGCTGAAACTTGTTAAAGCAAACCACCCCGATACTTTAAGTTCCAGCGAAAAGTCTGATGAAAAAATTGCAAACGCAACCAAGATGGTTTCTGATATCAACGCTGCTTATGACGATATTGTTAGAGAACGCAAGCTTTAAAATAAAAATGCGGCTGATTTAAAACATATTAAACTAATTTCTTTATTCCTAAGCTTAGAAACAAAAAGCCTTATCATTACTTTTGCTAAAAATTTAAACTATGCTAAGATGCCTGCGTTATTTTTTTAACCCTGCAACCTTAGTTTAATTAATGGATAAATTACCAATTATTAAAGCCCCTTCTCCTAACTACAATGAACGGCGTAATAATGCCGAAATTGATATGCTTGTTATTCATTATACAGGAATGCCTACAAGCCAAGATGCTCTATTGCGAATGCAGCAAAAAGAGTCTGAAGTAAGTGCTCACTATATGATTGATGAAAATGGAGAAGTATATCAACTGGTTGAAGAAAAATATCGAGCGTGGCACGCAGGCGTTTCTTTTTGGCGTGGCAACAAAGATGTCAACTCGTCCTCTATTGGGATTGAGCTCGTCAACAAAGGACACGAATTTGGCTATCATAACTTTGCTTCTTTACAAATGAAAAGCCTTATAACTCTTAGCAAAGAAATCCTAAACCGCTATAACATTCCACAATACAATATTGTTGGTCATTCTGATGTGTCGCCAACAAGAAAAACCGATCCAGGAGAACGGTTTGATTGGAAAGAGCTACATAAAAATGGCATAGGGTTATGGATTAATGAAGATGATACTTTATACAAAGATATTGATACAATTAACTTTGATACTTCTAAAGGACTTGCTTTAATAGGTTATGATATATCTGACTTAGAGGCTGCAATTATTGCCTTTAAGCGCCACTTTATGGCTGATTACAATTTAACCCCCCAAATAGACAGCAAAACCTTTTTTCGAATTTTTCAAATATCCCACTTGATATAATCGCAAAAAAAAACTAGCCTTACCATAAAGTAGATGACCGAACGATCGCTTGCTTTGTTTAAAGCAGGAGGAAAGTCTGGGCTCCATGGAAATATAGTGCCAGATAACGTCTGGCAAAGGTAACTTTAGGGAAAGTGCCACAGAAAGCAAACCGCCTTTGTCCGCAAAGGTAAGGGTGAAAGGGTGAGGTAAGAGCTTACCGCATTGCTGGCAACAGTAATGGCATGGTAAACCCCACTAGGAGCAAGACCAAGAATTCAGCACGCTTTTTGCGTAAAGAGCTAATTTCCAAGCTGCTGTGTGGTAGGTCGCGAGAGGCTGCAAGCAATTCCAGCCCTAGATGAATGATCGTTGCGCAAATTAAAATTTGCAGACAGAACCCAGCTTACAGGTCATCTACTTTTTACTAAATTCCACATTTTTTATCATTAAATTAGGTTTGTTTTTTACTACATATAGTGTCGCCTAAACATCTTTACGACTCGAGTTCAATCTTTTAAATAAAATTAAATGAGACTCGCCTATTCTTAACTATATTTTCATCATTTTATGCAAAAAATGTTTTATTTTTTAACTGTAGCAGAAACACCACATCATATGATTGTGACTACTACATATAGTGTTAACCCTTTTTTAACTAATCAATATAGAGCTTTCGTTTTCAAAATGTTCTCACCCCTTACTAGTACCTTTTTCTAACGGGGTTATCTTTTCCCATTTTTTTCTAATTGACACCCATGTTATCCCATGTTATCCCAAGATTCACCACAGTTATGCCTAAATTAGGCTTTGATGGTTAAAAACATTAATTTGGCGGGATACTAGATAAATGTCTGAAAGCGTTAGAAAAAGAACTCTATTTTTAGGGACGACCTTGAATAAGGTCGATGCTAAAGGAAGAGTGTCTTTACCAGCTGACTTCCGCTCATTATTGAAAGATCAAAACACTGTTATCGTTGCTTATCGCTCTTTTGCTAGCAGCTGCATTGAAGGCTGCACTGCAGAGACTATGGAAAAGCTTGCTGTTGAAATTGAAAACAGCCATGACTTTTTCTCTGAAGAACAAGATGATTTAACCAATCTTACCTTTGGCGATGCTCAGGAATTTAATTTTGACAGCACAGGAAGAATTCTCCTTACCGAGAAGCTGTTAAAACACGCCCAGATAAGCGACAAGGCTGTTTTTGTTGGCAAAGGCCGCAAATTCCAAATATGGAACCCAGAAGCTTGGGAAAGAGAAGAAGCTCTTATGAGAGAAAAAGCTCTCAAAAATCGCCCTCATATTAAAAAAAATCTGGGGGAATAAGCCATGACTGACACCAGACATATATCTGTTATGCTACCAGAAGTTCTTGAAGCTTTAAATCCTAAAGACGGCGGCATCTATGTCGATGCAACCTTTGGTGCTGGCGGTTACAGCAAGGCAATTTTAGATAAAGCCGATTGCAAAGTAATTGCTCTTGATAGAGATCCAACCGCTATTGCAGGCGCATCAGAACTGTTAGAGCAATATGGCGAAAAACTAACCCTCGTTAATGCTAAATTCAGCGAAGTTGAAGAAGTTGTTGCCTCTTATGGCTATGAAAAAATTGATGGCATTGTTTTTGATATTGGAGTTTCCTCTATGCAGATTGACAATGCGGAAAGAGGTTTTTCTTTCAGCAAAAAAGGCCCCTTAGATATGAGAATGAGTTGCAATGGGGTCTCAGCAAAAGATGTTGTGAACAAATTCAAAGAAAGCGACATCGCCGACATTATTTTTAAATATGGTGAAGAAAGAGCCTCTCGCAGAATTGCTAGAGGCATTGTTTTTGCTAGAAATATCGCTCCAATAGAAACAACTGAAGACTTAGCAAAAATTGTTCATAAATCATTAGCTGCCAACAAGAAAGATAGAATAGACCCTGCAACCAAGACTTTTCAGGCTCTTCGCATTTATGTCAACAGTGAGTTAGATGAGTTAGAAACAGCTCTTGCCTCTTCCGAAAAAATTTTAAAAAAAGATGGGGTTTTAGTTGTTGTTACCTTTCATTCTTTAGAAGATAGAATTGTTAAAAACTTTATAAAAGAAAAAACCGGCAAAGAAAACGGCAACCGTCACTTACCTTTAAATCTTAAAAATAAACCAACTTTTTATGCAACCGTAAAAAATGCGGTTAAACCAAGTTTAAGCGAAACAGAACAAAACCCACGCTCTCGCTCCGCCAAACTACGCTTCGCTTTAAGAACTGATACCTCAATCATTTAATGAGAGAAACTAAATTATGAGTACAAAAAACTTTATAACTTTTATCTGGCTTTTTCTGGCAATCTTTGTTGGTGTCGGTATGTATATTTTAAAATACGAAGTCAAAAAGCTAGAAACAGAATTGGCTTCTCTTAACGATACTATCCGCAAAGATCAGGAAAACATTCACGTTTTAAAGGCCGAATGGAGCCATTTAAACAATCCTGAACGCATTAAAAATTTAGCCGAACGTTATATCAAATTAGAACCTGTTTCTCCAGAACAAATTATTGCTGTAGCTGATTTACCAATCGCTACAGACAAGCAAGATTTAAGAACTTTTGCTTCATCGAACAACCTTGAAGCTGATTTAAACAAAAGATTGAAAAAACTGGTAAGCACAAGAGATTAAAAAAATATGGGCTTTTTTTTGAACCGCAGACAGAGCAATTTTTATTACTTAGGACAAGAAATCCGTCTTGACCTTAAGAGCTCTTCTGTCAGCCCAAAAGATATTGAAAAAAACAGTAACCGCCTGCTTGTTGTCTCTGCAATGTTCTCTCTTGCTTTTTTAATCATTACAGCTCGTTTAATCAATATAACTATCTTTGAAAAAGATCAGGAAGAGCAGGTTACTGAAAATGTCTATCAAGACATACGCCGAGTTAAAAGAGCTGACATTACAGATCGCAACGGTATTATCGTGGCTACAAGTCTTCCTACGGTAAATCTTTATGCAACACCAAAAAATATTATATATCCTGAAGCATCAGCTAAAAAAATTACCGATGTTCTACCTGATTTAGATTATCAGACCGTTTTGAATAGAATAAAATCTGATAAAACATTTGTTTACATTAAAAGAAATTTGACCCCTCGCCAACAATTAGAGATTAACAACTTAGGTCTCCCAGGATTGGACTTTGAAGAAGGCGAGACCAGAGTATATCCTCAAGGAACCCTCCTTTCTCATATCGTTGGACTTACCAATATTGAAAACAGTGGCGTTTCAGGAATAGAAAAAACCTTTAATGATAAGCTGTTAAATGAAAATAAAGCTTTAAAGCTTTCGATCGATCTTAGAGTGCAAAACACCGTTAGAGGCATTTTAAAAGAAAACATCAAAAAATTTAGTGCGATTGGCGGATTAGCTATAATTGCAGATGTCAACAGCGGCGAAATTATATCTTTGGTATCCCTGCCTGATTTCGACCCTAACAATTTCTCTGATGCTGATGAAAATGCTTCCTTTAACAAGGCAACTTTAGGCGTTTTTGAACTAGGATCTATCTTCAAAATATTCAATACGGCAATGGCATTAGAAACAGGTAAAGTAAAAATTGATGACCGTTTTGATGCATCTAAGCCTTTACAGATGGCACAATTTAAAATCAAAGATTTCACTCCGCTTCATCGTAAAATATCCGTACCAGAAGTAATGGTATATTCATCAAATATTGGCTCTGTTCAAATGGCATTAAGTGTCGGAACAGAATATCAGAAAAAGTTTTTGGGCGATCTTGGCTTCACATCAAGAATGAGCTTAGAAATTCCGGAATTAGGAACCCCTTTGGTTCCCTCACCTTGGCGTGAAATAAATACGGCTACCATATCTTATGGATACGGTATTTCAGTAACACCTTTGCACGTTGTCTCTGCTCTCAGTGCCATTGTTAATGGCGGGGAATATATAAGCCCAACCTTGATTGCAAGAGACACAGGTGAACCAATTTATAAAAGAAGAGTTATTTCAGAAGAAACATCAAATATGATGAGAGCAATTATGAGACTTGTCGTAACTAACGGCTCAGGAAGAAACGCCAATGTATTTGGCTATGATGTCGGCGGCAAAACAGGCTCTGCTCTTAAAGTAAACCATAAGTCAGGCTATTCTGCTAAAAAATCTTTAACATCTTTTGTGGCAGGATTTCCTATCTCTAACCCTAAATACGCTATGATTGTTATGCTTGATGAACCAGCCGCCACTAAAGATACCTATGGTTTTAATACTGCGGGCTGGAATGCTGTTCCTACAGCAGGTCAAATCATTTCAAAAGTAGCACCGCAATTAAATTTAAAACCAAAGCGCAAAACTTATGTCCCTGCTTGGCAATATTTAGTAAGTGCCGAACATTAGAACAGAAAACAAGGAGCTAAAAAGTGAAGCTTGGCAATATAATGAAAGGAGTTGAAACCGCCGTGGAATATACCAGAGACATCGATATTAGAGGTTTAGCTATTGATTCCCGCAGAGTTGAATCTGATTATCTCTTTGCTGCTCTTGATGGCAAGAAAACAAGCGGCTACAAATTCATTCCTGAAGCTATCAGACGTGGAGCTTCTGCTATCTTAACCGCTATTGGCAACGAAAAAGATGAAACTGTCATTACCAATGACAATAACAATGTTGAAATAATACCAGTTGCTAATCCGCACAGATCTTTAGCTATAATGGCAGCCAACTTTTTTGAACATCAACCTGAACATATTGCCGCAGTTACAGGAACTAATGGCAAAACTTCAGTTGTTGATTTCACAAGGCAGATTTGGGAATATTTGGGCAATCAATCTGCCAGCATTGGAACACTTGGCACCATTGCCAAAGGCTTTCCAAGAAAACCTTCTCTAACAACTCCAGATCCCATAAGTCTGCATCGTGATTTAGCCGAACTTGCTCAAAACGGCACAACCCATTTAGCTCTTGAAGCCTCCAGTCATGGCTTGGATCAATTCCGTTTAGATGGTGTTAAAGTAAGCATTGCTGGTTTTACAAATCTTTCAAGAGATCATCTTGACTATCACGGCGATATGAAAACTTATAAAAAAGCCAAAACTCGCCTTTTCAGTGAAATATTAGAAGAAGGCGGCACGGCTGTTATTAATGCCGATATTCCTGAATTTAGAGAGCTTGCCTTAATTTGCCTCAACAGCGGAAGACGTATGTTTTCTTATGGATATGATGGTGTTGACTTAACTGTTATTAACAATCAGCCAATGGCTCACGGTCAAAAATTAACCTTAAGCATTTTTGGCAAAAGACACGAAATCATTCTCCCTATTGCTGCCGAATTTCAAGTTCAAAACGCCTTATGCGCTTTAGGTATGGTTATTGCGTCAGGATGCGATGCTGACAAAGCCACCAAAGCCTTAGAAACACTTACTGCTCCTAAAGGAAGAATTGACTTAATTGCAAGCTGCAATGGAGCAAGTGCATACATCGATTATGCTCATACCCCTGATGCTTTAAAAAAGGCTATTGCCTCATTGAAACCACACTGCGCTGGAAAATTCTATGTTGTGTTTGGTTGCGGCGGTGATCGTGATGCAGGCAAGCGACCAGAAATGGGAGCTATCGCATCTGAAATGGCTGATGTTGTAATTGTTACTGATGATAATCCACGTTCTGAAGATCCCGCAAAAATCAGAAGTCAAATCATTGAAGCCTGCCCTAAAGCCATTGAAATTGCAAACCGCAAAACCGCTATTTTCACAGCTGTAGGCGAACTTCAAGAAGGAGATATTCTTTTAGTCGCCGGCAAAGGACACGAGACGGGACAAATCATAAAAGGACAAATTCTGCCTTTTGATGACAGCAAAGTGCTTTTGCAAGCAATGACCGGCGAAGGCAATATTCAAGAAAAATTTCAAGAAGAAACTGAAGTTTTATGGAATTCTGAAGAAATAGCAACCTCAGTTGCAGGAATTGCCTCAGGAAAATGGGACGCTTATGGACTTGCCATAAGACACGATGAAGTAAAAGCTGGTGACTTATTTGTGGCTCTTGCAACTCAAGACTATAATGGTCACGAGTTTGTTAAGGAAGCACTTGAAAACGGAGCTGTTGCAGCGGTTGTTCATTCTGTTCCTGACAACATCGAGCGCGAAAAGCTAGTAATCGTAGCTAATACGGAAAATGCTCTTGAAGACTTAGCAAATGCTTCCAGACTGCGTTCAACTGCCAAAATTGCTTTAGTCATTGAAAATAATGAAAACGGTGAAATAACCAAAACTTTAAAAACAGCCTTAAACAAAACGGCTCCAGTCCATAGTATAGAAAACGTTTTTGATACTAAAATTAATACCGCTTATGCCTTAGCATCTATGCCTGTTAAATGTTCATATTTAATTTTGAATGTTATGATGAATCAATCGGGTATTATTAAAGATGTTTCAGGTATGGCTAGACCCAACGTTGTTGTTTTTCCATATTCTGAAAACAGTATGCAAAACAAATCTCGCGTTTTAGAAGCAATTACGGGCGTTGACACTAACGGACTCATTGTTTTAAGCCGTGATGACCAAGCTTTTGAAGAATATGGTTTAAGCGCTAGAAACTATGGAATCAGACGTATGGTTTCTTATGGATTTTCAGGAAGTTCTTATGTTCACATCAGAGCAGAAAAAAACAATAAAGTTCTTCGTTATGAAAATCAGGATTTCATTATTAATTCTAGAGTTTCACCTGAAACTTTAGCAACGACCGTAGCCGCATCTTTAGCATTAGGAGCTAATGCCAAAGAAATAGCTCAAATTATTTGCAACTAAAATCAATTAAAAAAAAGACAGGGTTTTTTATAAATGCTTTATTATTTTTTATTTCCACTAGCCAATCAGTACAGTTTTTTTAATATTTTTAAATATATAACTTTTAGAACTGGTTGTGCAGTTATGACGGCGCTAATTTTTGCCTTCTTAACTGGTCCTGTCATAATTAGAACCTTAAAGAAATTTCAAGCAAACGGACAGCCTATAAGAGAAGATGGTCCTGAGTCCCATCTTTTGAAGAAGAAAGGAACTCCAACTATGGGCGGAATTATGATTCTGCTTGGAATTTCTATTTCTACTCTTCTTTGGGCAGATTTAAGCAATTCTTACGTTTGGATTGTCCTTGCCGTAACGCTTGGATATGGTGTCATTGGCTTTATTGATGATTATATGAAAGTCATCAAACAAAATTCTAAGGGCATTTCAGCAAAACTAAAAATGGGCTTACAAATTTTAGTCGCATCAGTTGCAATCTTTTTTATCATTGATGCGTCATCTGATGATATGGCAACTTGTCTTGCCATACCTTTTTTCAAAAATGTTTTAATTAAACTTGGCATCTTTTATATCCCCTTTGCTATCATTGTTATGGTTGGTTCTTCAAACGCTGTTAATTTAACCGACGGTTTAGATGGACTTGCAATCGTCCCTGTTATGATTGCCGCCGCAGTGTTTATGATGATTGCATACCTTGCAGGCAATATTGTTTTTGCCAACTACCTCCAAATTAATTACGTAGTTGGAGCTGGCGAACTCGCAGTTTTCTGCGGCGCTCTTGTCGGAGCAGCCTTAGGCTTTCTTTGGTATAATGCTCCTCCAGCATCAATCTTTATGGGCGACACAGGCTCTCTTGCCATCGGTGCGGCATTAGGTACAATAAGTGTCATCGCAAAACACGAATTAGTTTTGGCGATTGTCGGCGGACTTTTTGTTTTAGAAACCATCTCTGTTATTGTGCAGGTTGCTTCTTTCAAGTTAACAGGCAAGAGAGTTTTTAAAATGGCACCTCTTCATCACCATTTTGAAAAATTGGGCTGGGCAGAATCAACTGTTGTTATTCGTTTCTGGATTATAGCCATAATTTTGGGAATTGCAGGTCTCTCCACTTTAAAACTACGCTAAGCAAAAATAAGGTTAATAAATGTCAAGAGCTTTTGCCCGAACTGATAATAGTATTTTAGGAAATTGGTGGTGGACAATCGATAAATGGATTTTTACATCTATTTTCATTCTAATCGGCATCGGCATTTTATTAAACTTTGCAGCCAGCCCAGCTGTTGCTAATACTATTAACGTTAATATGTATCACTTCATCAAAAAACAGTTGTTTTTGATGCCTGTTGCCGTCCTTATTATTATCACCCTATCTCTGCAATCGCCTAAATATATCCGTTATTTTTCGATTGGCGCTTTCTGCTTTTTTATGCTTTTGGTAATGCTTACCCCTTTTTTAGGAACCGAAATAAAAGGTGCGACAAGATGGATTAGTCTTTTTGGTTTTTCTATTCAGCCTTCGGAATTTCTAAAACCATTATTTGTCGTTGTTTCTGCATCTTTATTTGCTCTGCCAGATAACGGCAAAAGAATTAACAGTCATATGATTGCAACGTTTCTATTCTTGTTTGTTATTTCTTTCTTGGTCATTCAGCCAGACATCGGAATGTCCTTAGTTATATCGACGGTATGGGCTACGCAGTTTTTTATTGCGGGTCTGCCTATCATATGGGTCGTTGCCTTAGCTTGCTGCGGGGTTGTCGGCATTATTACTGCTTATTTCACATTGCAACACGTTCAACTTAGAATTGACCGTTTTCTTCACCCTGAAGGAGGACTTAGTTACCAAGTAAGACGCTCCTTGGAGGCTTTTTCTGATGGCGGACTTTTTGGAGTAGGTCCTGGTGAAGGTAAAGTTAAATTTCATTTACCAGATGCCCACACTGATTTTATTTTTGCGGTAGCAGGAGAAGAATTTGGCCTAATTTTCTGCCTCTGTATTGTTACCTTGTTTGCTATTGTCGTAATTAAAAGTTTTAATTTAATTATGAAAGAAAAAGATATGTTTATAATTCTTGCTGTAACTGGATTAGCGGTTCAATTTGGTCTGCAAGCCTTAATAAATATGGCATCTTCGCTCCATTTGATGCCAACAAAAGGTATGACATTACCTTTTATTTCTTATGGAGGTTCCTCGTTGATTTCATCTTCAATCGGGATAGGAATGCTGCTTGGAGTAACCAGAAAAAGAATAGTACAAGGAACTAACTGACTTGAATTTAGAAAATGCCAATATCGTGATTACAACAGGGGGAACAGGAGGTCATATCTTTCCTGCTCTTTCTTTAGGTGTCCACCTAAAAAACCAAAAAGCAAGTGTTGTAATCGCTACCGACAAGAGGGGAATAAACTGGCTTCAAAGCCAAAACAATCCTTTAGAAACAATTTGCTTTACCTCATCCAGCCCTGCTTTAAGCGGCATTTTCAATAAAATAAAAGCCCTAATTCTTATCCTTCAAGGAACTTTAAAAGCCTTATTATATGTTAAAAAAAATAAACCTGACTTGGTAATCGGTTTTGGAAGCTATGCCTCATTTCCAATAATGCTTGCCGCTTTATTTTTGAATATTCCCATAATGATGCACGAGCAAAATGCGGTATTAGGCAAAACCAATCGTTTTTTTGCTAAGCGAGCTAAAATTCTTGCGTTATCTTTCGAAAACACGGCTTTAATTCCCACTGGAGTTAAAACCGTTTTTACAGGAATGCCCGTCAGAAATGCCATCGCTAAAATAAAGAGCGCTCCTCTGCAATTTGAAGATAACAGTTTTAAAATTCTGGTTACAGGCGGCAGTCAAGGCGCCAGTATTTTTAGCGACATTATTCCCCAAGCAATTAATGCTCTGCCTGACGATTTGAGAACACAAATTGAAGTTGTTCAGCAATGCCGTGAAAGTGAAATCTCAAAAGTTACCGAAGGTTATCAAAATCAAATTAAAAATTTTAGAATCGCCAGCTTCTTTAATGATATGCCAAATGAATTAAAAAGCTGTAATCTTGTTATATGCCGAGCAGGTTCTTCTACTATTGCAGAACTTGCTACCGTTCAAAGACCGGCTATTTTAGTCCCTCTTCCCTATGCCGCAGACAATCATCAAGCAGCAAACGCTAGGGCTTTCTGCAAAAACAACGGGGGCTGGTTTTTTGAGCAAAAAGATTTTTCGGTTGAAACCCTTTGCCAAAAACTAACAGAATTAATAAAAAATGCAGATATTTTAGTTAAAATGGCACAAAATATTAAAAATAGTGCTAATATAGAAGCCGTAAAAAATTTAGAAAAAATTGTTAACGACATAATCACCAAAAAAGAATTTTAAAGCTATGAATTTTAAGCAGTTAGATATCGGAGTTATCCATTTTGTCGGTATTGGCGGTATTGGTATGAGCGGTATTGCCGAAATTATGCATAATATGGGATACAAAGTTCAAGGGTCAGATGTTTCCCGCAACAACAATGTGATAAGACTTGAAAAGCTCGGTATTAAAATTTTTATCGAACAAACCGCTGATAATATTAAAGATGCTGAAATTTTAGTTATATCTTCTGCAATAAAAGATGATAACCCTGAAGTAATTGCAGCCCGCAAAAAATTGATTCCAATATTAGGCAGAGCCGATATGCTAGCTGAACTTATGCGCCTAAAAGCATCAGTTGCTATCGCTGGAACTCACGGCAAAACAACGACAACATCTCTTGTTGCTGCCCTCTTTGATAGAGCTGGTTTAGATCCGACGATTGTAAATGGCGGCATTATTAATTCTTTTGCTTCCAACGCCAGACTCGGTTCTGGAAATTGGCTTATTGCCGAAGCCGATGAATCTGACGGCAGTTTTACTAAACTCCCTGCAACGATTGCAGTTGTTACCAATATAGATCCTGAACATATGGATTTTTACGGTGATTTTGATAACCTTAAGAGTGCTTTCACCTCTTTTATCAAAAACGTACCCCTGCACGGATTTGCCTGCCTTTGCATTGACCACCCTGTGGTTCAATCACTAATTCCAGAAATGTCAGAACATAGAATTATAACTTATGGTTTCAGCCCTCAAGCAAACGTTAGAGCCATTGATGTTGAACAAACCTCTAAAGGCAGCACCTACAATATTATTATTAGTGATAACAACAGTGAAAACAGTCTGTTTTTAAGAGACGTCTTCCTGCCAATTCCAGGGAAACATAATGTTTTAAACTCTCTTGCCGCCATTGCTATTGCTCATAAGCTCGATTTTGATATGAAGCTTGTAAAAGATGCCCTCTCAAAGTTTTCTGGGGTTAAAAGACGCTTTACCAAAACAGGCGAAACTAACGGCATTTCAATTATTGACGATTATGGTCATCACCCGACAGAAATTATGGCAACATTAAAAGCTGCAAGAAGTGTTACCGAAAATAAAGTGATTGCTGTATGGCAGCCTCACCGTTACTCGAGGGTAAAAAATCTTTTTGATGATTTTTGCAAATGTTTCAATGATGCCGACACCGTTATCATAACCGACATTTACAAAGCTGGAGAAACTGAAACCTTTAATCTTAGCAAACACGAACTAGCAAAAGGACTTACGGCTCACGGACATCGCAATGTTATAGTGTTAGAAGATGAGAATAATTTAGCTAAAATAATCAATGAAAACGCCCAAAAAGGTGACTTTGTTATCTGTCTTGGGGCTGGAAGTATTACTTATCTTGCAGAAAAACTGCCTCAACAAATTGAAGATTTATCAAAAAATTAAAAAATAAAAAACAAAGAGAAAAATAAATGTCACTTTTTAGAATCAGAGGAACTAAATTAATTGATTTGCTACCTAAAACCAAAGGCAGCCTAATCGAAAGTGCCCCTTTGAGCGACTTAACTTGGTTCGGTGTTGGGGGCCCTGCCGAAGTTATGTTTCGTCCTTTTGATGAAAATGACCTTATTAATTTTTTAAAAAACAAACCTCGCAATATTGCGGTCACCGTTATCGGTGTTGGTTCTAATATCTTGATTAGAGATGGAGGCGTGCCAGGAGTAGTCCTGAGGCTTGGAACCCCATTCACTAAACATCAAATAAATGGTGATACAATCAAATGCGGCGCCTCGGCTCTTAACATAAACATAGCTAAAGAGGCTATGAAAAACGGCATTGCAGGATTAGAGTTTTTATCAGGAATACCTGGCACAATCGGCGGTTCTTTAAAAATGAATGCTGGCGCATTTAACAAAGAAATCAAAGATATCTTAGTATCAGTAACAATAATTGATTCTACAGGAAAAAAACACGAACTAGGCGTAGACGATATAGGTTTTGCATATCGAAAATGCCTTGTTCCTAACGATTGGATTTTTAGTTCTGCGGTATTAAGAGGTTATAAAGAAAATCCTGATATAATTGCTACGAAGATGCAGGAATATCGGAAAAAAAGAGAAGAAACCCAGCCTATTGGTATGAGAACTGGTGGTTCGACATTTAAAAACCCAGAAGGTCTTAAGGCTTGGAAGCTGATTGATAAAGCCGGTTGCCGAGGTCTTAGACACGGAGGAGCTATTATTTCCGAGAAACACTGCAACTTTATTATTAATACTGGAGGAGCGACAGCTCTTGATATCGAAGAGCTTGGCGAAGAAGTTAGGAAAAGAGTAAAGGCTGTTAATTTCATTGAATTAGAATGGGAAATAAGACGTATTGGAGTTAAAAATCCTAAAGACAGCAGCTTTGGAGGAATGCGATGACCGAAAAACCTTTTAGGAGGGCTACTGATATAAACCTTCCTTTAAAGCTCATTCTTAACAGGCTGATAGGCATTGCCCTATTCTTAAGTGCAGCTTTTTTAACAGGCAGTCTTACTTGGGTTATAAAGTCAGGATATATTGAAGCTTTTTCTACTAAAACCATTGAAACTACTAAAGATTTTTCTCAAAAAGCAGGCTTTAAGCTAGATGAGGTATTGGTACAAGGCCGAAGACGGACCGATCCTGCGGTTTTTTTACGGACAGTTGCTCTAAAAAGAGGAACGCCAATTATGTCGATTGATATAATTGCCTTAAAAGACCGTGTCGAGACAATGCCTTGGGTTAATAAAGCAATTGTTGAACGCAAGCTGCCCAATATTATCCATATTGTACTTGAAGAAAGAGAACCGATTGCTCTTTGGCAAAATGATGGGAAATTTATGCCAATCGATACTAACGGCAATGTTATCAATGTCAAAATTGACCGCCTCACCTACCTGCCGATTGTGGTTGGCGAAAATGCTCCAGCTCAAACCGCAGAGCTTCTAAATGAATTAAAAATTGAACCCGAGCTAAAAGAAAGAGTAAAGGCTGCTATTCTGGTAGGGGATAGAAGATGGAATATTATGCTTGATGATATAGATAAGGGGATATCAATAAAACTTCCAGAAGAAAATGCTGATAAAGCTTGGTCTCGCTTGGCTAAACTAGACAAACAGCAACAGATTCTTAAACGCAAACTAACAATGATAGATTTAAGACTGCCAGATAAAATGATTGTAAAATTCTCTGGCGATGTTAAAGACATCAATTTTGATGATGAAACTAAAAAAGGACGGCGTACTTAAAAAAACGCTAAATTGAAAGAAACAAAACTTGGCAAGAAACGAAATAAAAAACGGCATAATAGCTGCCCTTGATATTGGAAGCTCTAAGGTTTGCTGCGCAATAGCTCAAATCGATAAAAACTTTAATGCCAAAATTATTGGTTTCGGACACAACCTGTCAAAAGGTATAAAAAACGGCATTATCGTTGATATGGCAGAAGCTAAAAATGCCATAGCTCGAGCCGTCGAAGCTGCTGAATATGTTGCTGGTCTCAGAGTTGATTCGGTCTTTGTTAATATTTCCAGTTCTAGATTGCAATCTTCTATCATCAAAGCTGAAATGTCTTTGAGCAATAAGCCGATTGCCGAAAATGATATAAAAAAACTGGTTGAAAAAGGTCTTTATCGTCTTGATATTGGCGATTCTGAACTTTTGCACTGTATTCCAATCGGCTATTCAATTGACGGCGAAGATGCCGTTGCCGATCCTCGTGGTATGTATGGCTCATCTTTAGGAGTAAATATTCATACAATTACACACCCGTCAGCTCCGATTAAAAATTTAGAAACGGTTATTGAGAGCTGCCATTTAGATATTGCTATGAAAATCGCCACGCCTTATGCTTCTGGACTTGCAACCTTGGTTGATGACGAGAAAGAGCTGGGCGGAACGATTATTGACATTGGAAGCGGCTTAACCAACATTGCAGTCTTTAATAACGGTCATATAGTTCACGCTGGAAGTATTGCGGTCGGCGGTCAGAATATAACCCAAGATTTAGCTTGGGGTTTAACAACTTCTTTATCACAAGCAGAAAGGTTAAAAACCCTTTATGGCGGAGCAATATCATCTCCGAAAGACAATCGTGAAATGATAAAAATATTTCCAATTGGTGAGGAAGATGAAACCTTAGTTAAAAATTTAGCGAAATCTGAAATCAACAATATCATCATTCCCCGTATAGAAGAAACAATGGAACTTGTTTTGCTTCATTTAAAAGAAAATAATTTATACGATATACCGAGCCATCGTGTTGTCTTAACTGGTGGCTGCAGTTTGATTCAGGGAATTAGAGAAAAAGCGTCATATATTTTAAACCGCCAAGTCAGAATTGGCAATGTTATTGACATTACAGGTATGCCTAAAAATGCCAAAAGCCCAGAATTTGCAACCTGTATCGGCCTATTAAATTTCGCCATAAAATCAAATATGATAAAACCAGAAAAACCGTCAGTATCGTTTCACAGTGTAACAAGTCCTTTTGAAAAATTAGGACAATGGCTTTTTCAAAGCAGTTAAATTTAATAAAAAATGAATCTTGTTAAGATATTTTTTACTTTAAACATTATAAAACTATAGTTAATGCCATTTTTAGGCAAATTTAAGGATTAAAAAAAGATTGGAGAACTCCCTATGATAAAAATTAGCGTTCCAGAGAATATCACCACTCAAATAACTCCCAAAATTACAGTAATAGGCGTTGGCGGTGCTGGCGGTAACGCTGTTAACAATATGATTGCTTCAAAACTTGAAGGTGTAGAATTCATTGTGGCAAATACTGATGCTCAAGCGCTTTCTTTAGCCAAAACAGATAGAAGAATTCAACTTGGAGCACAGACAACACAAGGATTGGGAGCGGGAGCAAAACCTGAAATTGGCAAAGAAGCTGCTGTTGAAGCTATTGATGAGATTATTGAAGAAATTCAAGGCTCTAATATGGTATTCATTACTGCTGGAATGGGTGGCGGAACGGGTACTGGTGCGGCTCCTGTCATTGCCAAAGCAGCTAAAGAACATAATATTCTAACCGTAGGTGTTATTACCAAACCTTTCCAATTTGAAGGCATAAGGCGTATGGCCCTTGCTGAGGCAGGCATTGAAGAACTTGCTATGCACGTTGACACCTTAATCGTTATACCTAATCAAAATTTGTTCCGTGTTGCCAACGAGAAAACAACCTTTGCTGATGCTTTTAAAATGGCCGATGATGTTTTGCACGCTGGCATTAGAAGCGTTACAGATCTTATGATTATGCCAGGTTTAATCAATCTTGATTTTGCTGACGTCAGGACTGTAATGGCAGAAATGGGTAAAGCTATGATGGGAACTGGCGAAGCCGAAGGTGAAGGCAGAGCAATTAAAGCTGCGGAAATGGCTATAGCTAATCCTCTGCTTGATGATACTTCTATGGCTGGCGCTAAGGGTGTTCTTATTAACATTACTGGCGGAATGGACTTAACACTATTTGAAGTTGATGAAGCTGCCAATAGAATTCGTGATGAGGTTGACCCTGATGCCAATATCATATTTGGTTCTTGTTTTGATGAAAACTTGCAAGGCAAGATGAGAGTTTCCGTTGTTGCAACAGGAATTAACACCGAAAAAAAGTCTGAGGATTCATCTCCTTACGCTTTTAAAGTAGACGGGGCAGCAAGAAGTGCAAGCAGTTCTAAAGCTAGCGAAAAGACTGACCGTCCAGTTGGCGTTAACTCAATAAACAATATCTTTGCCGTAAAAACTATGCCGCAAGTAACAATCGCTCCAGAAAAGCCGATTGAAAACGCATCTAATGTTTTGCCTGTTATGCCCAAAGCATCAAGTGCTTTTGCGGTCATACGAAATGGCGGCCAAGAAAACAATATATCGAATCACAAAGATGACAATGTCTTTAAGCCCAAAATTTTGTCAGTAGATGAAGAAAAAAGCATTGAGCCTCCTGCAAGTATTGCAGAACCGGAACGCCACGAGCCTAACTTGGATATTTCCCATTCTGTAGAAACAACCAATGTTCAAGCAAAAGAAAAAACGGCATCTGAGGTAAAACCTACTCAGGGAGAATTCTTCATTCCTCCTGCTCCAGAGGTACCAGCTCACCGCAGCCACCTTGCTTACCGTGAAAACATTGAAGCGAATAAAGATGATCATACGCAAGAAAGTCATAAACACGAAGAGCACGATGACGAAAAAGATCGCTCAAGGAATATCTTCGAAAGAGTTACTGGTCTTTCAATTATTAGAAAAGCACGTAATGAAGAGCTTGCCAAACAGGAAGCCCAGCTTAATCATCAACATCAAGAAGGCAGTCTTACGGTTTCAACCGAACCTAAAACAACGTCTTCATTTAACAGTGACGATTTAGAAATACCATCTTTCTTAAGAAGAAAATCGACTTAAGAAAAATCTAAAAATTAAAATGGCTATAAAAAAACCCCAATTTCTAAAATTGGGGTTTTTATTTACGAAAAAGTTTTCATTTTACTCTTATAAAAACATATTAATAAATACTGTAAATCTCAAGGATTCATATACGGCACAGTTGCAATATTATTATTAACTACAGGATCATTAATAACGATATAATCAATTTTATCACTATGAATTCCCAAAATTCTAATATCAACGCCACCGACACTTATCAAAGATGTATTTTTATCATAAGCAAAGGTTTGATAAATCCCGCTCTGGAAACTGCCATCGCTGAAATTAGGAGCATAAACGTTATGAGTATTATCCATAAGGGTTATATAAAACTTATTATTTCTTATACCAGAATAAATAATCTCGAAATCGCTTAATGTCATATGGTCAACGCCGTGTTCTGCAACAGCTTGAACAATCATTGTATTAGCAGGAAATGGAACATAAATATAGTTGATTACGTGAACTCTGCCAGATTTCAATCTGACTACTCTGCCTGAAAATGTAGAATTTTTTGTAATCAAAACACCTTCGTCGTCTTTTATCTGCATAACATCAAAAGTTTCACCATCAACCACCATTGTCCCGATTAAATCATAAATAACATCTTTAGAAATATAGATTTCTTCTGCACCGCCTTTAAGAACAACATCTTCAGTTGGGCGAACCTTATCATATCTAACAAAATTAGTATCTCTTTGCACATTCATTCTAAAGCTGACCATAGGCTGCCCGATATATGCTACATTTTGAGTACCAATAGAATAGTTTTTCTCAACATAAGGCTGCTCTGAAACTTCTTGCTCTGTTGGCGCATAAGGTGTTATTTTATGCTGCAAGGTTGGAAACATATAATAATCAAGCCTGCCGTTGCTTTGCTTTAAAGCAAAAGGATCACAAGCTGTGAGCATCATCAAAGCAAAAAAAACATAAGATTTTTTTATAAAAGATGTTATCATTGCGTTTTTACCATCGTAGATTCAAAGGTTTACAAAATTGAATAATATCAAAAAAAGACATTGGAAAACAACAATTATAATTCCAGATTATGCAATATCTACTTTTGAAAATATTTCTAGTCTCAAGGATTGTGCCATACTTATTTCAGAAATAGAAGAAGGAATTAATAAAAACAAGTGGCAAATGGAAATAATAACTCCTGAAAAGCCGGATTTAAGCAATCTGGATTTAGCAATTACTTTAGCTGCCAAGGCCTGCAACCTTGAAAAACCTTCTTATGATGTTACTTCCTTTGAAGATAAAGACTGGCTAACAGAAAGTCTTGCTTCTTTTCCTCCAGTCTATGCTGGAAGATTTTTTGTTTATGGCTCGCACGAAAAAACTCCGCCGCCAAGAGCAATGTTTCCTATAAAAATTGATGCAGCGACAGCATTTGGTTCAGGAGAGCATCACACAACAAAGGGGTGCCTGATTGCCTTATGCCAACTCAATAAAAAATATAAATTCCGCAGAATTTTAGATATGGGCTGTGGTTCTGGAATTTTATCTTTTGGAGCTGCCCACTTATGGCGCACGGCTTCAATAAATGCTGTTGATAACGATTCCGAAGCCGTCAGAGTTACCATAAACAGCGCCAAGAAAAATCATTTGCAACATCATATCAAATCATTTGTAGGTGATGGCTACAAGAAAACACCAATATGTTATAAAAATAAAAAATATGATCTAATCATTGCTAATATTTTAGCAAAACCATTATCACTTATGGCTAAATCATTGAACTCTCATTTAAACAGAGGGGGCTATGCCGTCCTCTCGGGGCTACTTAACCGCCAAGAAAATTGGGTTTTAAGTTCACACTATATGACAGGATTAAAACTTGTAAAAAGAATCCGCATTAATGGCTGGTCAACACTAGTTATTGCCAAACCTAATTTGGCACCTAGTAAACCTATCCCAAAATCAAAAACTAACAAACTAAAGAGGAAATAAATGCTTAAAAATATTAATACTCTGCTTACTCCTGAATTGCTTTATGTTTTGCAATCTATGGGACACGGCGATGAAATTGTTTTGTGTGATGCCAATTTTCCTGCCTATTCTATAGCCGCTGAAACGGTTTATGGTGAAGTAATTCGTCTTGATGGCGCAGATGCTCCAAGCGTTGCTAAAGCCATTTTATCAGTTATGCCTCTTGATACCTTTGTTAAAGATGCTGCTTTTGGTATGGAAGTTGTCGGAAATCCTGATGAAGTTCCCGAAGTGCAAAGGCTGGTTCAAAAAGAAATTGATGAAGCCGAACCTAATTTTCGTCTTGCTCCTATTGAAAGAATGGCTTTTTATGAAAGATCTAAAAAAGCTTATGCCGTAGTTGCAAGTAGTGAACGTAGGCTTTACGGCTGCTTTATTTTCAAAAAAGGCGTCGTTCCACCAAAATAAATCTTTGCTTTAAACACCTATTTTATAATCGCTATACCTTACGAAATGGAATGGCTTTCATTTATAAAACTTAGATTATCTATCAAAAGTTTCACCTTTGCTTTTACCAAAAGCGAAGTCGCCTGCAAAGCTTGCCGCAAGGCAAAACTAAAAGACTTACAATAAATGAATTTTGCTCTATTTTATGAATATTTTTAAACTGCCATACAATTTAGAAAAGTAACAAATAAACCATCTTAAAAGATGAGGTTTACTGTTTTTCAAGCATAAGTAAGAAATTGCTTTCGGTTAAAATCTTAAGCCCAAGCTCTCTCGCCTTTTCTTCTTTACTTCCAGCATCACTGCCAACAATAACATAATCCGTTTTGCTTGATACGGAAGATGAAACTTTTGCTCCCGCCTCTAAAGCCCTAGCTTTGGCCTCTGCCCTACTCATTCTGGTCAATGTCCCAGTAAAGACAACTGTTTTTCCTGAAAACTCGGTCTTTTTAGTGCTTTCTTCAAGCGGAATTATTTCTGTTATTTCCTGTATTAAGTTTGTTACTCTGGATATGTTTTCATCTTTAAGAAAATATTCTCTAATATCTTGAGCCACCAAAGAACCAACGCCGTCAATCGCCAGTAAGGCTGCCAAGCTCTCTTCTTCGCCTCGTGCCGCTTTTATCATTTCAGAATACCAAGCATCAAAATTATGATAATGCTTTGCAATCGATCTAGCCATCGTTTGACCAATTTGAGGAATACCAAGCGCGTATATAAATCGCTCTAATTCAATTTTCCTTTTGGCTTCAATCGCATTAAAAAGATTTCCCGCCGACTTATCGCCCCAACCTTTCCACTTTACGATTTCCAAACCATAAAGACGCTCTAGCTTAAAAATATCAGCAAACTCTTTAATCATATCTTTTGAATAGAACAGTTCTATATTGCTGGCTCCAAGTCCTTCAATATCAAACGCTTCCCTTGAAACAAAATGCTTTAACGCCTCAATCGATTGAGCCTTGCAGGAAAGTCCACCTGTACAGCGCCTAACCGCTTCATCTTCCTTTCTTACAGCATCAGCCCCGCAAACAGGACATTTGGCAGGAAAAACGAACTCTTGAGAATCTGAAGGGCGTTTATCTAATATAACTTCTAAAACTTGGGGAATAACATCTCCTGCCCGCTGGATTATAACGGTGTCGCCTTCCCTTATATCTTTTCTTTTAATCTCATCTTCATTATGCAGCGTTGCATTAGTTACGATTACGCCCCCAACATTCACAGCTTCTAAATTAGCAACAGGGGTTAATGCTCCTGTTCTTCCGACCTGAATCGTTATGTTTTTGATAACAGTCTGAGCTTTTTCTGCGGGAAACTTATGCGCTATCGCCCACCTCGGTGAACGAGCAATAAAACCTAATCTTTTTTGAAGATTGATATCATTGACCTTATAAACTACGCCATCAATATCATAGGAAAGCCCCGACCTTTTTGCCGCAATTTCACGATAATATGAAACCATATCATTAATGTTATGGCAAAGCCTTACTTCACTGGAGGTCGCAAACCCCCAGTCTTTAAGCTTTGCAAAAAATTCGCTTTGGCTCTGCCACAAAAACTCGCTGGTTTCTCCAAAAGCATAAGCGAAAAACTTTAGTTTGCGTTCTTTAGTAATATTAGGATTAAGCTGGCGGAGAGAGCCTGCGGCAGCATTTCGAGGGTTGGCAAAAATTTTCTTGCCCTCTTGTTCGTTCTTATTATTAAGAGCTAAAAAATCAGCTTTATCCATATAAACTTCGCCGCGCACATCTAGTAACTCAGGAAAATCACCTGTCAAAACTCGTGGAAAATCACTAATAGTCAAGATATTAAGGGTAATATCCTCCCCAACGGCGCCATCGCCTCTTGTTGCCGCTCTAACAAATTTGCCTTTTTCATATATTGCAGAAAAAGATAACCCGTCAATTTTAGGTTCAGCAAAAAATGAAAAATCGGTTGTTTCTAAAAAACGCTCACACTTAGCAACAAATTCTGGAATATCATCCTCGGTAAAAATATTGCCTAAAGACAGCATTGGGACAAGATGGGCTATTTTCTTAAAACCCACAGCAGCACTTGCACCAACAATCGAAGTTACACCCTTCTTTTTTGATAACTGAGGATATTTTTTTTCAAGCTCTAATATCCGTCCTCTAACAGCATCATATTTAGCATCTGAAACTAAAGGATCATCATTTTGATAATAAGCCTTATCATATTCCATAATAAGCTTGGACAACTCAGAATGTTCTTTCTTCATTGCCTGAAAAGCCAAATCCTCTTTAGTTAAATCAAAAAGACTATCCTGCATAACTCTTAACCGTTATTATTTGATATTAATGCTTTTGCCGCGGCTCTTGCTTCATCGGTAATCTTAGCCCCAGCCAACATTCTAGCTATTTCTTCCTGACGATTGCCGTCATCTAAAGTTATGACTGTAGTTATAACTTTGTCGCTGTTTTGTAGTTTTTTATCAACTCGGAAATGTGTATTTCCGACCGATGCTACCTGAGGTGAATGCGTTACAACCAGAACCTGCATAGTCTCAGCTAATTTTGCCAGCCTTTCGCCAACGGCTGCCGCCGCAGCTCCGCCGATTCCAGAATCTACTTCATCAAAAACAATCGTTCCCATTCCACCAGAAGTCGCCAGATTGACTTTCAATGCTAACGTTAATCTAGCAAGTTCGCCGCCAGAAGCAATCTTTATCATTGGCATAAACGGAGCTCCGGGATTAGTAGAAACCATAAAAGAAACCTTATCACGGCCATATTCGCCCCATTCAGCTTCCTCTAAATCTTCAATCATAATTTCGAAGTTTGCTTTCTCCAATTTCAAAGGCGGCAATTCTAAATTAACAGCTTTTGACAATTTCTTAGCTGCTTCTTTTCGTTTATCACTTAATATCTTAGCTTGCTTCATAAAATTGCTGCGGGCTTCCTCTTCAGCTTTGCGAAGCTTGCTTAAAATTCCTTCTCCGCCGTCAATTAATTCTAACTGTGACTTAAATTTTTGAAGTAAATCGCAAAGACCATCAACCTCAACACTGTGTTTACGAGCAATCGCCTTTAAAGTAAACAGCCGCTCTTCTACTTCTTCTAAATATCTTGGATCCAAATCAACATCAGAAGAGGCCGCTTCTAAAAGATTAACCGCTTCTTCCGTCTCAATAGCGGCTCTCTCTAAAGCCTCTACAATAGGCCTGAATTTTTCATTATTAAGTCTATCAATAATGTTCTCCGCCTTTTGAAGAGTCGAGGTAATATTATTTTGACCAGCTATGATATTATAAGCGCCATTGAGTGCTTCTATTATTTTTTCGGCATTCATTAAAAGCGAACGTTTTTCTGCAAGTTCATTTTCTTCTTTTGATTTAGGTGCCAGTTTTTCTAATTCTTCGATGCTATGAAGCAGAAAATCCTCATCTTCTTTAGCTTTTTGCTGGTTACTTTCAGCCAAGTTTCTTTCTTTTTTTAAATTATGCCAGAAGCTAAAGGCATCTTTGCAGGAATCTACAAAACTTTTAATATTACCAAATTCATCAAGAAGTTTTCTATGCGTCGCAGGATTAAGCAATCCATAAGTTTCGAATTGACCGTGAATTTCAACCAAAGATGTACCAATATCTTTAAGAGCTTTGATACTTACTGGCTGGTCATTAATATATGCTTTCGAGCGCCCGTCACTGCTCACTATACGCCTTAAAACTAGTTCACCATCAACAGCTTCAATATCAAGCTCTTTTAAAATTTTAAAAACATAATGACTATTTGGAATATCAAACATCGCCGTAACTGTGAGCTGGTCGATGCCTTTACGGACGAGGGTTGCCTCGCCTCTTGCTCCAATAGCAAGACCTAAGGCATCTAGCAAAATAGATTTGCCAGCACCAGTTTCTCCTGTTAAAACGCTTAAACCATCAGAAAAATTAAGAGACAACTTATCAATTAGAACAACATCTTTTATGGTCAAACTCGAAAGCATATGTTTTCTCCTTGCCTAAAAAGACCAGCCAAACCATTTGCTCTTGCCACCAGTTCCTCTAGATTGCCCCATTTCAACCAGCCAATAGGAAATTTGATACCATTCACTACCAGGAAAATTATACCCTAAAACCGCAGCTGCGTTTTTTGCCTCTTCAACTAGCCCAAGAGACGTATAAGCCTCTGCCATACGGTAAAGAGCTTCAGGAACGTGAGTCGTTGTTTGATAATCGGTAATTACTTTTTGAAATCGATTAATCGCTGCGATATATTGTCCCTGTCTTAAATAGTAACGACCAATATCCATTTCCTTACCAGCCAAGTGATCAAAAGCTAAATCCCTTTTCAATTTAGCATCCTTGGAATATTCACTATCAGGAAATCTTTTAATAACTTCATCTAAGGCATCAAAAGACTGCTGTGTAATTTTTTGGTCTCTTTTAACATCAGAAATCTGGTCATAATAACAAAGCGCTTTTAAGTAATAGGCATAAGAGACATCTTTATTTCCTGGGTGCAGTTGAATATATCTATCAAGCGCTATGATAGCATCGTCGTACTTCCTTGCTTGATACCAAGAATAAGCCGACATCAACTGAGCCTTAGTTGCCCATTCAGAATAAGGGTGCTGCCTCTCGACCTCGTCAAAAGCTTTCGCGGCACCTTCATAATTTTTGCCATCAATTAACTTGGCAGCATCATCATAAAGAGTGGTTACCGGCTGTTCGACATATTCTTCCTTTGGCTTTGATTTGCAAGAAGCAATTAAAACCATTAAAGAACATAAAAGAATTTTAAAAAATATTTTTCTCATAACAACAATATCTATAAAAGATTATGCTGTTGCAAGCAAACTTTCTTTAATATCAAAAAGTTTTTTTTCAGAAGAATTATTTATTTCCTCTAAACACACCAATTCATAAGCATTTTTGTCAGCAAGAAGTTTTTTTACTAACTGGTATGTATGAGCATGACCAGAATACGAAGCCTTAAAATCGCCTATAATTGTATGCCCAGAAAGATATAAATCCCCAACAGCATCAAGAATCTTATGACGGACGAATTCATTATTATAACGAAGTCCATCTTCATTAACAACGCCGTTTTCATCAATAACAACAGCATTCTCTAAAGAACCGCCTTTTGCTAAGCCAAGGGAACGAAGCTGCTCAACTTCGTGAGCAAAACCAAAGGTTCTAGCTTTTGCTATCTCTTTTTTAAATGCTTTTCCAGAAAGTTTAAAATTCATCTCTTGCTTTCCAATAACGTCAGCAGCAAAATCAATCTCAAAATTGATATTAAGTTCAGCAGAATTATTCGGAGATAGCGTAACTTTAGCGTTGCCATCAACAACACTAACTTCTTTTAAAACTCTAATAGCGTACTTTGGAGCATCTTGATTTATGATGCCAGCACATTCAATTAGGAAAACAAAAGCCCCTGCACTGCCGTCCATAGCTGGAACTTCAGGTCCATTAATCTCAACTTCAGCATTATCTATTCCCAAAGCGTGGAAAGAAGCCATTAAATGCTCTACTGTTGCAACTTTAGCATTAGCCGAATTTCCGATACAAGAACACAATTTGGTGTCAGAAACACTTGAAACATGAGCTGGAATTAAAATACTGTTACCTAATTCATCGATTCTTCTAAAAATGATTCCTGTATTAGGAGCCGCAGGCTTTAATGTCATATAAATTCGGTTTCCTGAATGCAGGCCTATTCCAGAACAACTAATTGGGTTGCGCAGAGTTCTTTGAACAAAAAGCCCTGTTGGTCTATAGCTTTGATTTTGATATTTTCTTGCATTCATAAACATTTATATAAGCCTTAAATGAATTTAACTTTTTATATATTTTACTTTTAGCAACACTCTTTCGGCTATTCAAATCAAGCTTTGTTGCAAGTTGTAACAAAAAAACCCTGAATAAAAAATTCAGAGTTCCTTAAAAATGTAGAAAATATAATAAATAAAAGGCTTAAAGTTAAACTGTAATATCTAAATTTTGACCTTTGACAGCAGAAACAGGAACATTATTGTCTTGAGAATCCTTTGCATTTTCAACAGCTTGTTCCATAGCTTTCATTGGAGCCATTGCTTCAACTGTTGCTGTTTGTTTAACAGCATTTAGTGCCATATAACGGCGAATCCCTGCCATTTGCGTAGCCGCACTATTTGAAGAATCTATACCCATATACAATGTATTCCTTAAGATACCTTTAAAATTTAATGTTATTACATTTAATAACAAAAGTCAAACAAGGATAAAATAAAATCCCCTAAAAAGCGTAGAAAAACCAAGCATTTCGCCTTGTTATTGTTTTTTAACAACTCTTCAATTTAAAGTAGATGCCATTTTATCCCTATCTAGCCTAAATTTAAACATACTTGCTAGTTTTGATTCAGCAAATCACTAAGCTTGAAAATTTTGTGTTTCAAATCATCTTAGTAATTAGAAACAAGAGGAACGTTTCGAAATAAAACTTTCCTCTCATAAATAACATTAACACTATTAGCAATGCACAAGATGAGCGGTTTCATCTTTAAAAAGGTTTGCCGCTCATTGTTTAGACGACGTTCTTAAATTCGCTTATGCGACCCTGCCGTGACAATGTTTAAATTTCTTGCCAGAACCACAAGGACAAGGAGCATTTCTTGGAATATTGCTCCAAGTTGATGGATTCTTGGGGTCAAATTCGTGCTTAAATGGTTCATGCTTACCGCTCTCAGGAGCACTGCCGCCAGAACCTATCAATGGTGCAGGATTTTCGTGGATTTCATTCATTTCAACTTCGCTATCATGAGGCATAGGAACGAAATCAGCACCAGTTCTAATTTCTACTCGAGACAATAGATTAATTAAGCGCTCTCTTATTTGGTCAAGCATAAATCCAAACAATTCAAAAGCTTCTTTTTTATATTCATTCAAAGGATCTTTCTGACCATATGCCCTAAGCAAAATGGTATGACGCATAGCATCTAATGCTATTAAGTGTTCTTTCCAACAAGAATCTACGACTTGCAAAAGCAAGCTTTTCTCTATCATACGCATAACTTCTGGAGAAAACTTCTCCTCTTTTTTGGTCATTAAGTTATCAATGAGTTTTAACAATCGATCTCCAACTTCATAATGACTTAGAGAATCATCAACAACCCACTTTCTAACATCGGCTTCAATACCTGTTATATGGTAAATATCTTTGCTCAGACCTTCGTAATCCCATTGATCTGACAGTGTTTTTACAGGGCAGTACGTCTCTAACAAAGAATCAACCCATTCTTGTCTCATATCAACAATGGTTTCAGAAACATCTTGCTCTGTCATTATCTCTAGGCGCTGCTCGTAGATAACCTTTCTTTGATCATTCATAACATCATCATATTTTAAAAGATTTTTACGAATGTCATAGTTACGGTCTTCTACCTTTTCTTGAGCCTTTTCAATAGCCTTATTTATCCAAGGGTGAATAATAGCTTCGCCGTCTTTTAAGCCCAATTTAACAAGCATTGTGTCCATTCTCTCTGAACCAAAAATGCGCATCAAATCATCTTGCAGCGAAATATAAAACTTAGATTCACCAGGGTCTCCCTGACGACCAGAACGACCTCTTAATTGATTATCAATACGGCGGCTTTCGTGTCTTTCAGTACCAAGAATAAATAAACCACCTGCATCAAGAGCCTTTTGCCTTGCATCTCTTATTTCTTCGGTTGTTTTCTTTATTATTTCTTCTTTCAATGCTTCATCTTTAACATTTTCCAGCCTTTGAGCAATTCTCATATCAAGATTGCCTCCAAGTTGAATATCTGTACCACGACCAGCCATATTAGTCGCAATCGTTACCGCACCTGGAACGCCAGCTTCTGCAACAATAGAAGCTTCCCGTTCATGGTGTCTCGCATTTAGTACTTCAAATTTTATGTTAGTCTTTTTCCTTAATAATTCGGCGATAAGCTCTGACTTTTCGATAGAAACCGTACCAACAAGAATAGGCTGACCTTTTTTCTGGCATTTAGAAATAGTATCAATAATCGCATCATACTTTTCTTCAGCTGTACGGTAAATCTCATCGTTATTATCAATACGTTTGCAGGGAAGATTAGTTGGGATCTCAACCACTTCTAAACTATAAATATCGGAGAATTCTGTAGCCTCTGTAGCTGCAGTTCCTGTCATACCGGATAATTTAGGATAAAGACGGAAAAAGTTTTGGAACGTAATTGAAGCCAAGGTTTGATTTTCAGATTGCACCGCCACCCCTTCTTTAGCTTCAATAGCTTGATGAAGTCCATCAGAATAACGGCGTCCTTCCATCATTCGACCTGTAAATTCATCAATAATGATAACTTTGTTGTCTTTAACAATATAATCGACATCTTTAGTAAATATTTTGTGGGCTTTAAGAGCCTGATCAACGTGATGAACGATTGCCACATTCTGAATGTCAAACATAGAGCCTTCTTTAATTAGCCCAGCTTCTTTTAAAAGATCTTCGGCTTTAATTAAACCACTCTCACTAAGTGTCACAGATCTTTGTTTTTCGTCTATATCATAATGTTCTTTAGAAAGTTTAGGAATTATACGATTTACGCTAATATATCTTTCAGAAGAATCTTCTGAATGTCCTGAAATAATTAATGGCGTTCTTGCTTCATCAATTAAGATAGAATCTACTTCGTCCACAATAGCATAGCAGAAAGGTCTTTGAACCAAATCCTCTTTGCTGAATTTCATATTGTCTCTTAAATAGTCAAAGCCGAGTTCATTGTTCGTGCCATAAGTAACATCACAAGCATACGCTTCCCTGCGTTCTCTATCAGAAAGATCGTGCACGATACAGCCGACAGTAAGCCCCAAAAAGCGGTAAACTCGCCCCATCCATTCAGAGTCACGCTTTGCCAAGTAATCGTTAACAGTTACAACGTGAACCCCTTTTCCGAGTAACGCATTTAAGTAAACTGGCAGCGTTGCAACTAATGTCTTACCTTCACCTGTCCGCATTTCGGCTATACGACCTTGATGCAAAACAATACCGCCAATTAACTGAACATCAAAATGCCTTTGTTTAAGCGTTCTTTTGGCCGCCTCTCTAACGGTTGCAAAAGCTTCTGGCAAAAGACTATCCAAAGTTTCGCCTTCTTTTAAACGTTCTTTAAATTCAAGAGTCTTTTTTCTTAACTCTTCATCAGAAAGCTTCTCAAATTCTTCTTCAAGTTCATTAACGACTTCAATGGAAGATTTTAATCTCTTAAGGTATCGATCATTTGAAGTGCCAAAAATACGCTTAGCGACATTGCCTAGCATAAGCTATTGCTCCTTAAAATTTTTTAAATTTATGTAAATAAAGAAATAGTGTGCGAACAGCATTATGTCAATCCATTAAGCTATATTATTATAAAGTATTTAATCAACAAGCCTTACGGAAGTATTGTCTTTTTATAAATAATATGTTTTAGATGGTTAGTTATTTTTCTATTTTTTAAGGAACACTATAATATGAAAAAACAAATTCTAAAACTTGCAGCTTTATTCATTGCTTTTTTAGTAACAACATCTAACGTAAAAGCGGAAGATAGTGCAAAAACATCAACATCAGATGATAAAAAAATTGTTGCAACCATTGGTGATAAAAACTTTTATTTATCAGATGTCAAGCAGCTCCAAGAATCAAATCCTCAATTAAAGCTAGTTCCATTAGACGTTGTATATGACAACCTTGTTGAACATCTTGTTGATGGTTACTTAGTAACTCAAAAGGCAAGAGCTCTCGGTCTTGATAAAGATCCAAACGTTGTTGAAGCTATGAAACACGCTGAAGATTTAATCTTAAGAAATGTTTACGTTCAAAAAGAAGTTGCAGCCAAACTTGAAAAAGTAAACTTAAAAGATATGTATAAAAAACACTTAAAAGAAAATCCATCTAAAGAACAAATTAAAGCCCGTCATATTCTTCTTAAAACTCAAGAAGATGCTCTTAAAGTCATTGAACAATTAAAAAAAGGTGCTGACTTTGCAGAGCTTGCCAAAGAAAAATCAATTGGTCCTTCAGCACCAACTGGCGGTGACTTAGGTTACTTTGACAAAGACGCGATGGTTGCTGAATTTGCTGATGCTGCTTTCGCTATGAAAGTCGGTGATTTTTCTGAAAAACCTGTTCAAACTCAATTTGGCTGGCACGTTATAAAAATAGAAGACCGCAAAATGGCAAAAGACCCTACAATGAAAGAGCTGGAACCAACACTAAAAGCAGAATATGCCGAAAATGTTATTGAAGAGATTGTAAAAAATCTTCGTTCAAAGACAGAGGTTAAGCTTTTTGATATGAAAGGCAACGCTAAATAATTATGGCTAAAAAGCCTCTTTTATTAGTAGTCGCCGGCGCGATTTTTGATAATAACAATCGGGTGCTTTTAGCTAAGCGCCCGATTGGTTCAATGATGGCTGGTTTATGGGAATTTCCTGGTGGAAAAATAGAACCTGAAGAAACCCCTGAGCAAGCTCTAAAACGTGAACTATTTGAAGAATTAAATATCATTGTCGAAGAAAAAGATTTAAAACCTCTTAGCTTTACATCATATGAATATGATAAATTCCATCTCTTAATGCCTCTGTTTTCTTGTAAAACTTGGGAAGGCACCCCAATTCCTAAAGAAAAGCAAGAACTCTTGTTTGTAGCAGTCAAAGATATAAATAAATTTGATATGCCCCCTGCTGACTTAGTTCTGCTCAAAGCTTTCAAAAATCTATGACATAAAAGGTAAGCATACCTTTCCTTGACATATAACTTTAGTAATATCTTAACGTTTCTTTACTATATATCTATAACTAAATATAAATATAATATTTGCTTAAAAAGCATTAGAATAAAAATATAAATTAATTTTAAGGTATTTTAGTTATGTATATATGGGTCATATTAGCGACTTTTTTTGTAGCGATTGTTGCCAAAACAATCAGCATCAGAGATGACTATGTTGACCTGACTGTTGTTCCCAAAGCTGAAGGCGTTGTTATCGGCTTAGACGTTTTAGAAAACAGCGTTTTTGCTTATGCTCGGAATGCAAGCAATCCTGTTTCTTATAAAAATGGCTGTGCAGGAATAGCTCCTTGTGCAGATAATACCTTATCTGATAGCGATTTGCCTCTTGGTTTTAAGAACCCTTATAACTTTCAATCTTTTATCTTTTGCTTAAACAAAACCAATACCGATCAGATAGAAGCTTGCAGCAGTGACACTTGGAACTACGCATTAACTTACGGCAAGGTTCCAGAAAACTGGCAAGACCCAGTAACAACTGAACCTAGATACGAGTTTATCAAAGCTATTTATAAAGCAACCAGCAGTTACAGCGCTGGTATTGTAACGAAAATTGACACCCCGACAACAACTACCAATAGCACCGTAATCGGCACTCATTTTGTTATAAGCTCTTTTGGAGGTCATATTGTCCAAAGGTTTGACGGCAGTACGATGATAATGGGTATTCCAGAAATAGCGATTGACCCCAACTGCGGCGGCATTGCTGGAGGACCTGGAGTTGTCTGCCCAGGAGACATTGCATACATTCAAATAATTCATAATCCAGTTGGACAAGGAACTCCGCTTCCTGCTCCATAATGATTTTTAGGAACGTTTTTTTAGGAGGTTCCAAATGATGACATTTAAAAGAAACAGCATAAACGACAGCGAACGTGGCAGCTTGCTAATTGAAGCTATTGCGATGCTTGGTTTAATATCTATGGTATCTCCTATGCTTTTCAGGCAAACAAATGAACGCCAAAATGAATTAGCTGATATTGCTGTGGCTAATCAAACCAGAGTTTTAACTCAAGCGGTTAACGATTTTATGAGGTCTAACCAAACAACGCTTGTCGGCGGAATAATTCCTGATAACAGCTCTAAAGACTTTTACCTTTATCAATGTATTAATAAAACGGACGGCTCTATTTCTGATTACTCAGGAACCCCAGATGCAAACTTAATGTGTATGGCGGACTACCTGCCTGAAGGTATTGTTATCGATGCGGGGACAGGAACTTCGGCTCCAAACAGTTTAATTAAATCCTATAAAGTAAGTGTCCGTAACGACAACAACAAACTAACAGGAATGCTTGGCGGTGTCGGACGACTTGGCACAGGAAGTGATCCTAACGGCCTTCCTAGAATAAGAGCTTCTCGTATTGCATCTATGATTGGCGCTCAAGGAGGATATAGCGTTGAATTAAGCGGCAATACGGCTATTGCTGGAGCTCAGGGAACTTGGCAGATTGATGATGTTTCCAAATTTTTTGATACCTCAAGTTTTGACCCGGGACAAGGTAGCATATTTTCAACCACATCATTTGAGCCAACCCAAGAATACACCGATTTTCTCCACCGCGAATTTAATGGCAACCCTTTGCTTAATACGATGCAAACGACAATGTTCTTCGACCCAGGCTGGGGCATTCAGATGGACGGCGGCAGTATTACCAGTGATAATGCTGGTGGAACCATTAGATTTGGAGACCCTGCAAGCGGCGGCAACGGCTTCTTACTTGACAGCAGTGTTGGAGCAACCACAACCCTCACAACCTCTGACGGTATTACCGCCCGCACAGGAGATATTGCAGCTTTAGCTGGCAATATTGATGCTAGCAATGACGTTATTGCAGGAAACGATGTTGAAGCCACTTTTGATGTTATTGCCAATCGAGATGTTCTAGCCGATAACAATGTAAGCGCTGACCAAGATGTGCTTGCTGGGAATAACGTTGACGCAAGTGTTGATGTTCATGCTGGCAATGAAGTTGTTGCTGGAAGTGACATCAGATCAACAGGCGGCAATGTTATATCTGAGACCGCCAATGTTGAGGCGGGACTTGATGTTATTGCTGGAAGAGATGTTGATGCAGGAAGAGATGTTATTGCTCAAGAAAGTATTATTTCAAAAACAGGCGACATTGAAGCCCAAATGGGTAATGTCAGCGCTGCGATTGATGTCACTGCAGGCAATGATGTTGACGCTGGTAATGATGTTTATGCTGGCAATGATGTTAATGCTACTTATGATGTTAATGCTGGCAGAGACGTTTCTGCTGGCGAAAATGTTTTTGCTGAAACTGGCGATATTGAATCACGAATGGGCAATGTCTACGCTAACTTAGATGTTATATCCGATACAGGAAACGTGGAAGCAACCTTGGGTGATGTCTATGCTGGTGCAAATGTTGTTGCGTCTGATAATGTTATATCCAAGAATGGGGATATTTATACCGAGACAGGAGATATTGAATCGGCTAACGATATTTACGCAGCAAATAATATCACCGCCGGGCAAGATGTTATCGCAACAAGAAACGTCGAAGTTGGTCAAGATCTCATACTTAATGGTGATTTTCTAACAAAAAATGATATTAAGGCCGAAGGTTCTATCGGTGTTTATACTGATATTAACGACACTGATGCCAGAATCGTTATGTATCGAAATGGAGACATAGGTATGCTTAAAGTACGCAATGGCTCAACCGATCGCATAACTCTTAACGGCGAAGGCTTAGTAAATGTAGGCAGCGACTGGACTGATATGTGGGACTTTGCATCCAAAGATGCAGATAAAGGTTTAATAACTTCTAACTATATTCAATCGGAAGAAATATATGGCAACAAAGCTTATTTAGAAACCATAGAAACTGCGAATATCGCTTTAACCCTTTTGGATTCATCTGGTAATCCAATCTTAAGCGGCGGCTATCCTGTGTACTCAGGATTTATCGAAGGTCAGAGCTTTATGTTCGAAAATACGGATTCAGGCGGCACAGAGCGAATCCTCAACTTTACTTTGGACGATACCTTTAACGAATTATCTTTTATCCGAGATCAACACGAAACAAGTATTCATACTGAAGGACACTCCATTTATTTAGATCATACTGGCGACGGCAATTTAGCGGCGGTTATTGGTAGTTATCCAACATCTGACACGGCTGTAAACGGCAGAGGTCTTTTGCTCTTTGATGAAGTCGGGGTTGAAAAAATCGTGCTTGATAGTGCAACTGGCGATATGATTAATTTTGGCGGCAACTTTTATCTAGCTAATGATAACGGCGTCAGCTTAACCGAACTTTTGAACCAAAGTAATTCTGGCGTTGCTGTTTTGCGTAATATTGATACTTATGGAGCCTTATATGCAACAGCAAGACTTGCTCCTGATAGTTTGGTTGGCTATGAAGAAGGCATTGACGAGGCTAATGTTAGATGGAAGTTGTATGCGGATAGTGACTATTCTGGTTCATTAGAATTAGTTTCTGCCATCAACACCGATACAAACATTTCGATGAATGCTCGACAATTCTATGATACCGAATTGATTGAAGACTATGAAATTACAATCACAGGCAGCTTAGGTTCAACCAAACTTAATTCAAACGCCTTAACTATCGTAAGAGACAGCGACAGTCGTGAAATTATTGCTGACCTGTTAGAAGGTTTCAGCATTGCCAATGAAACTGACCGTATCTTTCAAGTTGATATGGAAGGAAATGTTCACCTAGCTGGTTGTTTGCGTGATATGAACGGCAATATAATCCAAGCTGATGTTAATGGCGTTTTAACAGACATTTGCGGCGGTTTATAAACTTATCTTAGATTATGTTTTATGGGTACCTCTTAAATCTTAAGGGGTACCTATTTTTTGTTTTTTAGCACCTTCCCATAAAAAACTTTTATATAGATAACTCTATCAGAGCATATTTTATTTCATCAGAATGAATACATTTAAATGCCAGATGCTCTAAACAAAATATAAAAAAGACTCCACGTGGATTTTATTTATAATTTAACCATATATTTATAACATATTGAAAAAACATTGTTTTTTATACATGATCATTTTACTTACAATTTTACGCAATAAATAGTTATTAATATCTATTTAGCAGTTTTTTTCTTTTTTGGCTTAAAGGCTGATTTAAAATCATATTTTAAAAAATATCAACCATAAATAGATTTGATTTATAAAAGCAATTTAAGGGTTATATATTGTATTAAATACGCAACAAGACTCGAATGTATTGTTATAATAAAATAACAATAAAAAACACTATTTTACATTTTTTAGTGTTATTAATACAGAACAGTTGTAACTGTTGTTAGGATATAACTGGAATATAATCAAAAACAAGAAACCAAACAAGTTATTTTTACTAAACATGGTCTTGCCCTTTCATAAAATAATCAATTAAAAGCAAATTTTTATTTATCTTTATTTTGCTACAGTTTCTGCGTGATTGCAAGAATAAAAAATGATGCCAAATTGTAATTGTAAGGGAATTTTTTAGTTCAAATTTTATATTAAATTGTATTAAAACAAGCTCTTAATTGTGTTTTTGTTATCGTTTTTATGCCTAAAAACAAGCAAAATCTAAAAGCGTAACATTTTGAATTTATTGTGTATTTTTTTAAGGCATTTTTTTGGGTAACTTATGGGTAGCAGATTCATTTATAAAAAAACGGCAAAGCGAATCTATATTTATATAACACATTGATAAAACTATGTTTTTTATAAAATAATTAAGTTTTTTGGGTAACACATAGGTATCTTTTTTAGTTGTTTTTTGATTATAACTAAAAAATAAGTAAAATTTTATATGATTAACGCATTGTTTTAATTTTATATTTTTTATATTTGTGCGTACTAAAAACCCATAAAAATGCGTTATATCCTAACAACGGTTATTCTCAAACAGCCATTACAACCTGTTCAGAATTACAGGCGATAAATAACAACTTATCAGGCAGTTACTATCTTGCTAATGATATCGATTGTAGTGATACCGTTAATTGGAACAGCGGTGCTGGTTTTGTACCGATTGGAAATAATGCCTCACCATTTACTGGTATATTTGATGGAGCAAGACATTCCATAATCAATTTAATTGTTAACAAAGATGCTGATTATGTTGGGCTTTTTGGTATTGTTTCCAATGCGGTAATTTCCAATGTTTATGTCTCAGGAAAAGTTACAGGAAAAGCCTATGTCGGAGGAATAATAGGATTAGCTAACAACACACTTATAAACAGAGTTTCATCAAATGTGAAGACAACAGGAACTAGTTCAGTTAACGGTTGTTCTGGAGCCATTGTTGGTTATTTAAATGATTCTTCAACTCTTTTGAATAGTTTTGCTTCCTCTAATGTTCAAGGAACTTGGTATGTTGGCGGTTTAGTTGGAACCTCCAACAATTCAATTATTAGAAATAGTTATTCAGAAGGAGCAGTCTTATTTGGGACGAATTATGTTGGTGGCATTTTAGGTCAAGGAATTAATTCGAACATCACCTCCAGTTTTTCAACAAGTCAGGCATCAGCCAGCGTTTATGGAGCAGGTGGTATTGTTGGATATGCAAATGTTGTTGGAGTAAGTGAAAGTTATGCTACAGGGTTAATTAGTTCTCCAAGTTATGTTGGAGGTTTGATAGGATATATTGGTGGTGGTTCTTCTGCTCCTAACAGTTATTGGAATACTCAGACATCTGGGCAAAGCTCCAGTGCCGGCAATTTAGGAACTGGAAAAACAACAGCTGAGTTGCAAATGCAAAGCACCTTTTCTGGTTGGAACTTTGACAATGTTTGGAAAATGACGGAAGGAAGCTATCCTAAGCTTCGCAGCAGTATAGAAATATCAACTTGTGAGCAGCTGCAAAACATTAATAGTAATCTTTATGGCAGTTATTATCTAACTGGTGATATTGATTGCAGCGATACCGTTAATTGGAATGGTGGTGAAGGCTTTGTTCCGATTGGTACCGAAACCAGCCCATTTTATGGCAACTTTGATGGTAATAGCTTTGAAATTACTAGTCTCTATATTAACCGACCTTCAACAGAACTTGTTGGTTTATTTGGCTTTGTAAAATATTCAACAATAGAAAACGTTGATTTGATTGAGGGCAATATTAGTGGTCGTAGCAATGTTGGCGGCTTAGTTGGAGCTATGGAATATTCTCATGTCGATAAAGTTTCTTTTTCAGGCTCTGTAATTGCAAGTAAAGGAACTGTTTATATAGCTGGAGGTGATGGTTGGAGCCATGCTGGTGGTTTAATTGGTTTTGCTGTTACCTATTCTAATATTTCTAATAGTTATTCAAAAGGCTCTGTTTATGCTACGGGAGATCTTGTAGGAGGTTTAGTTGGAGCTGTATCTATGGGTTCATCTGTTTTTCGTAGTTATTCAGAAGCAACCGTAAGCGTAACTGGTTATAATACTTACGGAGGAGTTGGAGGACTAATAGGACACGTTAATTTTGGATATAATGCTCAAATAGTTGATAACTATGCTACAGGCAATGTTACAGGAGTTTATGCAGTTGGTGGTTTAATTGGTGATATTTGCTGTGGAACTCCTAGTATTATTAATTCTTACTTTGCAGGTTCGATTTCTGGAAATAGTGAAGTAGGAAGCTTTATTGGCAAGTCTAGGTTAGGTAATCTTACGGCTAATAATTGCTATTGGGATATTGAAACAACGAGCCAAGCTTCAAGTTGTGGAGGCAGTGTAGTTTGCAACGGCATAACAGGCCGAACAACGGCTCAAATGAAGACACAAAGCACGTATTCTAATTGGGATTTTACCGATGTTTGGTATTTACCTGCTGGCGAATATCCTAAACTTAAATGGCAGATACCAGTCTGCACAGGCTGTGCAGTTTTAGATGGTATGGTTTGTGTAGCGGGTGGTAGTTGTTCTGGTGAACACCCGACGTGTAATGTTACGGGCTGGGTTGGACTTTGCGAATGTTCATCTAGCACTTGCG
>JBFXJJ010000018.1:0-37500 GCA_050175015.1 Alphaproteobacteria bacterium
ATGATACCTTTCTTGAAGAAGAGACGTTTTTTAGTTATCGCAGGTCAACAAAACGTGCCGAAGCCGATTATGGCTGTCAAGTTTCGGTTATAGTTATTAAATAGTTTTTTTAAATGGAGTTTTTAAATGATTAAAGATGATTTATGGTGGAAGGGTGCTGTAATTTATCAAATTTATCCTAGAAGTTTTTATGATGGAAACAATGATGGTATAGGTGATTTAAAAGGCGTTACCGCTAAAATTGATTATTTGGCATCACTTGGAATAGATGCTATTTGGCTTTCTCCTATCTTTAAATCGCCGATGAAAGACTTCGGCTATGATGTGTCCGATTATCGAGACATTGACCCTCTATTCGGTTCTATCGACGATTTTAAAGCTATGCTTGATAAAGCGCATAGCAAAAATATTAAGGTCTTACTGGATTTTGTTCCCAGCCATACCTCTGATAAGCACCCTTGGTTTGAAGAAAGCCGTCAAAGCAGAGATAATCCTAAATCCGATTGGTATATGTGGGCAGATGCCAAAGATGACGGCACTCCTCCTAATAATTGGATGTCAATATTCGGTGGCGTTGCTTGGGAGTGGGATTCTCGAAGAAGACAATATTATCTTCACAATTTTTTAAAAGAACAGCCTGATTTGAATTGGAATAATCCTGAAGTTGTTGAAACAATGCTTTCGGAAATGGAATTCTGGCTTAAACTAGGAGTTGACGGTTTTAGGCTGGACGTGATTTCTTTTTGTATTAATGATAAAGAACTGCGGGATAACCCTCCTTATGGCAAAGAAAAAATAAAAACGTTTTCAGGGCAGTTTGCAGACAACCCTTATTATTATCAAAAACATATCTATGATAATAATCGTCCTGAGATGATAGCTATTTTGAATAAAATCAGAAAATTGGTAGATAGCTACGGCGCTAATATGACGGTTGGTGAAATTTCATCAGATGATCCTATAAAAACCGCAGCCGAATATTGCAAGGGCAAAGATCGTCTGCATATGGGATATAATTTTGAACTTTTATCGGCTGATTTATCGACTAGGCATATTCAAAAAACCGTTGAAAGATTAGAATCTTTAATTGAAGACGGTTGGCCTTGCTGGTCCTTTAGTAATCACGATACGGTTAGAGTTCGTACAAGATGGGGCAAAGGCGTAAATCATAAGGATTTTAGTAAAGTTATTAATGCTTTACTGCTTAGTTTAAGAGGAACAGTTTGTGTCTATCAAGGCGACGAGCTTGGCATTCCGCAGGCCTTTGTTCCTTATGAAAGGCTGCAAGATCCGTATGGCATTACCTTTTGGCCAGCGGAAACAGGCAGAGATGGTTGCCGAACACCGCTTCCGTGGTCAGATCAAAAGTCATATAATGGCTTTTCTATGATAGATCCGTGGCTTCCTGCGATTGAGGAACACAAGCCGTTAGCCGTTAATATTCAAGAGGAACAGAAAACATCTATTCTTAATCATTTCCGCCAATTTTTAAAACGCCGCAATGAATTTAAAGCGATGAGAAATGGAGAAATAGAATTTTTTGATGCTCCTAAAGACTGCTTAATTTTTGCTCGAGTTAAAGAAGATGAAAAAATTCTAACTGTTTTTAATCTTAGCTCAGATGATGTTAAGATTAATCTTCCTAAAGAAGTTGAAGCATTATCTGGTTTTGGGTTTGATGCGGCATTAGAAAGTTCTAATACGGTTAATATGCCAGCTTGGAGTGCGTTCTTTGGAAAATTTTAGTAAAGATTTTTTTACTTGGGATTTTTGGTATCATTTCGATAGTAACGCCAAAAAATTCAAAGTTTTTTTCTTAAATGCCCCAATCTCATTGAAGCAGAATGAACAGCATCATTTTTCATCAAAAATTGGTTATGCGGAAACGGCAGATTTTGAAAACTTCGGTAATATTAATTACAATGTTTTTGAAGCCGAGCCGTCGTCTTGGGATAACAGCTCAATTTGGTCAGGAGATGTGATTGCTTCCAACGATAAGCTTTTGTTTTTTTATACATCAAGGGACAAAAATCTTGATGATGGTATGACTCAAAATATTGGGCTTGCTGTAAGCGATAATGGCGGACTTTCTTGGGAAAGAAGGGGTCTTAAACTAGAGCCTTGCGAAGATTATTTTTTAACCAAAGCTCTGCCTACCGAAAAAACAACGCATTCGTGGCGGGATCCATTCTTATTTAATAGCGATGGTAAGGCTATGATGCTGGTTTCTGCTAAAAGTAAAGAGGGCGTAGATAATTATCGTGGAGCTATTGCCCTTTTAATGGCGTCCAAAGGAAGATTAGATAATTTTGAGACTGCCGTGCCTTTTTTAGATCCTGGTTTGTTTGGTGAAATGGAAGTGCCGCAGATTTTTGTTGACGAAAATGGGGCAGGGTTGGTTGCTTTTTCGTGCTTAAAAGAACACGATCATTTTCTAGAAAAAGGCGGTTTTTATGCTATCAGGCTTCCTAGAAATAATTTTAGTAAGCCATCGAAGCCAGAATTAATTTTAAGCCAAGACAGCGGAATTTATGCTGCAAGAGTAATACCTGAACTTGGAGGCGAGATTATTGGCTTCGATTTTAAAAATGGCGGAATTAAAAAAAGCGGTCAAAAGGTCTTATGGCAGCACCCTAAACGCAATTTTGATGGTTTTAGTTTTTAAGACCTGTCATAGGGCAAAAATATAAACTTTATTTTTGAATGCAAGAAAATCAAAAGTACTCTAAATAAACAGTAATGCAAGGGGGCTAAATTAATAAGCCCCCTTGCATTAACAAATAATTAGTCTTTTGCCTAAATATAAATTATTTTTCTTGAGCGCCAACAGGCATAAAGTAAATTACTTCTTCATCATTATCAAATTTGAATAAATCTTTAACAACGGTTTCATTAAAAGAAACAACCGTAACCGTTCCTAGTTTTAAGGCTTCGGCTGCTAAATAAAGGTTTTGACTAGCATGACCTGTTTCCATATAAGCAAACTTGCTTCCTAAATCTTTAAAACCAGCGGTTTTGTTGTGTATTGATGTAAAAATAACGACAGCTTTGGCATTAACCATAGATGCTTGATTATTTGCTGACGCAGCGATGCTTTTGCTGAAATCGCCCGCTAGCTTCAAAGTTAGGCTGTTTTCAGCGCCGTTGTATTGGTAAATACCTTGGGATAAACCATTGACGTTATTGACGACGACATAGGTATTTAAAGGGTACGTAGCTCTAGCTGATGGAGCTGTTCTCTTCCCTGATGCATCGGTTTGTCCTTGAGCTGCAAAGAGAAGAGCTGCAACTTCTTCGACTTCTAAGGCACGGGCATCAAAAGTCCTGCGAGAACGCCTGTTCTTTATCGCATCATATAAAGAGGCATCATTAAAATTGGTAATTTCTGGAAGTTTTATAATATTGTTTTCATTAGCTCTTGTTAGGTTTGTTGTTAAAAAGCTAATCGTTACTACTGCTGCTAATACAGCTAATTTTTTGCTAATCATTTTTAGTTACTCTTATAATTATTGTTATTTTTTATTGTTTTTCTTCTTTTTTTTAACTGAAAATCCGAGTTTGCCAAGCCTTCTTCCTAGGGCGAAATACTGTCCGTGGCAAAAAGCAACCAGTTTGCTTTTTTCAATATGGAAAACCCCTTTTTTATCAATTAAACTTTCATCGACATTAACAGCAACAATTTCAGATAAGAACATATCGTGAGATCCTAGTGTAATAATGTCTTTTACCCTGCATTCAAGGCTGAGCGGGCTTTCGGCAATCATCGGGGTGTTAATGATATTGCTTTTTTCAGGTGTAAGCTGCATATCTTTGAATTTATCGAATTTTTCTCCAGATTTTACGCCGCAGTAATCAACAGCTCTTAACAGACTTTCATTGGGAAGATTAATAACAAATTCTTTCGTATTGGTTATTATTTTGTGAGAGAACCTGCTGGGACGAACCGAAATATAGGTCATAGCTGGGTCGCTGTTAATAATTCCTGTCCAAGCAATAGTTAAGACATTTGGCTTTTCCATATCACCGCAAGAAATCAGAGCAGGAGGAATGGGATATAACATTGTTCCCGCTTTCCACATAGTTTTAGACATACTTCACCTTGTGTTTATTAATTAGAATAAGAAACTATCAAAGCACAAAAAAAATATTTAGAAAAGATTTTTAAATAAAAAGAGCTTAGAAAAGCATCATTCTGTGGCTAATGCTAAAACAGGATCTAATTTTGCAGCTTTGCGGGCAGGCAGAAAACCAAAAACTAATCCAGTCAAGAAAGCACAAGAAAAAGCTAAGGCTGCAGGCATTACTGAAAAGACAACACTCATACCAAAACGCTCGGCAATTAAACCTGCAATCACTCCAAACAAAATACCTAAAACACCTCCAAGAGCAGAAACAACAGCGGCCTCAATATTAAATTGCAAAAATATGTCACGCATTCTGGCTCCAGTTGCCATTCTGATGCCAATTTCTTTGGTTCTTTCTGTTACACTAACGAGCATAATATTCATAACACCGATACCGCCAACCAATAAGGATATTGCGGCAACAGCTGCCAGCAAGATCGTTAGGGTATCTTGAGCTGCGGTAACGGTATCTAAGACAGATGACATATTGCGAACTTTAAAGTCTTCTTCTTGGTGGCGTTTGTTTAAAAGTTCAGTAATAGCATCTTGAGTGTCATTTATTGTGTCGACGTCAGTTACTCTAACCGTAATGGTATTTAAGTGGTTATTGCCGAATATTTTGGTAAGACCTGTCGTAACGGGAATCAGAATCATATCGTCTTGATCTCTTCCCATAGGGTTGGCGCCTTTTTCTTCCATAATGCCAATTACCTGGAACGGAATATTTTTGATAAGAATAAATTTGTTGATAGGGTCGTTTTCATAAGGAAATAGCGTATCTTTTATAGTTTTACCAATAACAGCGACGGTTGCATAAGAACTCATATCTCGTTTATTAAAGAAAAATCCCTGTTTAACGTCCCAGTCTTTGGCTTTAGGGAAGTCGGTGCTGACACCTTGGATAGATGTTTGATAATCAACATTACCATAACGAACAGTAGTTGTTGTGCTGCGTTCAGGTACAACAGCTTCAACATTGGGGACTTCGGCTATTGCTTCGGCATCAGATATAACCAAGGTTACAATATCTCCAGAGCCTCTAAACCCAGGAAGACCAGGTCTTACCATAATCAAATTAGTTCCCATTTCGCTGATTTTATCAACGATTTTTTGTTTACTGCCATCACCTATAGCAAGCATCGTTACAACTGCGGCTACTCCAATGATGATGCCAAGTAAAGTTAGAGCTGTGCGAAACAAATTGGCTTGTAAAGACTTGACGGCAATTCTTACAGCTTCATAAATGCTTTCTATTAGGCGACTTTCGGTTCTAGTTTTATCTTTGAAGGTTACGGCATTAAATGAGTTGTTTTCGTAAGTATTAGTGTCTTCAATGATTTTGCCGTCAGATATTTTTACCATACGTTTAGCGTGGCTCGCGATATTGATATCATGAGTAATGAGAACTATTGTGCGTCCTTCTTTGTTAAGCTGTTTGAGAAGAGTTAAAACATCTTCCCCGCTTTTGCTGTCAAGAGCGCCAGTTGGTTCATCGGCTAGAATAAGCGGAGGGTCATTAACTAATGCTCTAGCAATCGCTACCCTTTGCTGTTGACCGCCTGAGAGTTCGGAAGGAGTGTGTTCTGATCTTTCTTTAACGCCCAATTTATCGAGTAAATCAAGAGCGATAGATGAGCGTTCTTCTTTGGGAACTCCTGCATAAACAGAAGGCACTTCAACATTTTCTCTAGCATTAGATGTTGCTAAAAGATTATATCGTTGAAAGACAAAACCGAAGGTTTCGCGGCGTAATCTTGCTAATTCATCGACACTCATTAATGAGGTTTCTTTTCCCGAAACAAAATATTTTCCTGAAGTTGGTTTATCAAGACAGCCAATAATATTCATCAGGGTTGATTTTCCCGAACCAGATTGTCCCATAATGGCAACAAACTCACCTTGGTGTATTGTTAAAGAGACCTTATTTAGGGCATATATCTTGTTATCGCCGTTTTGATAAATCTTAGTGATATTATCAAGTTCCAGCAAAGGTTTTTGATTTGACATTATAAGAATCCCGGAGGTGGCGGCATATTATCTTTGTTTTTGCTTTTTTCTCCTGAGGCTGCAGTTTTGCCATCTGCCAGTAAAACTTGATCCCCAACATTTAAGCCAGAAACAACTTGTGCTATGCTGCGATTGTTTAAACCAATGTTAATAATTCTTTCTACAGGTCTTCCATTTTCTAAAACCATTACCTTATAAGCAGTTGTATCATCAGTGTCTTTATCTTCAATATGATAAGTCAAAGTATCAGTTGAAATCATCGGAACATTTTCTGCTTTACCTATGACAAAGAAAACCTGTGTACTCATTCCTGTCATTAATTTGCGGTCTTTGTTATCAACGTCAATTAAGACATTATATAGAACAACTTCATTAACTATTTCTGGAGAAGGTTCAATCTGGCGAACTTTGCCGTACCATTTACGATTTTGCATACCAAGGGTAGTAAAATAAACGTCCATATTTTCATTAATACGAGAGACATCTGCTTCTGCAACTTCAGCGATAACCGTCATTGTATCAAGATCTGCTACTTGAACAATAGTTGGAGCAGATTGGCTGGCGTTTAAAGTTTGTCCTTCTTTTGCTTCTTTTAATGCGATTATCCCTGACATAGGAGCATAGATTTTAGTATATCCAAGATTGGTGATGCTTTCAGATAAGTTAGATTCCAGTTCCTCAATTTGAGCCTTAATTGATTCTAATTTAGAATAAGCAACATCTTTTTCTGATTCAATTTCTTCAAAGGTTTCTTGGCTAACATTGTTGGTTTCAAGGAGCCTTTTGTTTCTTTTATATTTACTTTCGGCAAGTTTGATGTTGGCATTTTGTTCAGATATTTGAGCTTTTAAAGATTTAAGTTTAGCTTTGTTAGCAAGAACTTGAGTTTCATAAACTCTAGGGTCTATCTCGGCTATGAGATCACCTTCTTTAACATAATCACCAATTTCGACGTGGAGTTTTTCTAATTGGCCAGAAACTTGAGTTCCGACATCAACGTAATCTTTAGGTTCCAATGATCCTTGCGCGGTTACAAGTTCTTCAATGCTGCCGAGTGATACGGTGAATATTTTTTGGCTAGGAGTTTTAGTCTCAACCTTTTTGGCACTAAATTTACTATATGCTGCAAAAGAAGCTATAATTAATATTAATAAAATAACCAGCGTTTTCTTTTTCATATTTTTCTGCCCTTAATTTTATAATCATATAAAATATATTGAAGCATACTAAAGTATCAAAAATATTTCAAATCAAAGTAAGTTTTGTAACAAATAGTAACAAAACGCCTAAGTATGTATAAAATTTAATCAGATTGTGAAAGTTTAAAAGTTAACGCTGTCTATTTTTCACATAAATTCTTGCAAGATTCTTGCTTATATTGTTTGCCTTGTTTTCGTTGGAATTAGCAGCTTTTTCTTCTAATTCTTTATGGCTTTCTTTATAATCAAGCCAAACTTTAACGTTTTCTAGCCAAGGATTGTAACGACCTTTTTCTGTGTTTTGTGCCCGTTCTTTTTTGGCATTTATAAGCTTGCTTGAAAGATCTATGGTCGGAATAGACAGACCGCAAAGATACATATTATCACCCGTATCTTTATAATCGAGACGCAGCCTTGATTGAATACTGCGGTCTATTTCTTGAGAACGTTTAGGATCAAGGTTGCCGGCATATCCAACAGGCCTTGTGATGACAGGAACAGAAACATCTTTTTTGGTTTTTTCATCAAAGGCTAAAATGTAATTAGCAGGAAGCAAAACATTGTTATCAGCATCTTTTGCCAAGCGTAAAGGAGAAACAACACCTTGGTTTAAGGTATAAATATGTTTGTCGTAATCGTTGGCTCCTTGATAAAAAGGATCGCACAATTCGACTTGTTTTAGCCTTCTGCTGACTATGCCGTCAATAAAATCAACATTAAAATCAAATTTTATCATACCAGTATGTTCTTCAATTTTTTGTGATTCTTTGGCTAAAAAGAAGCCATCTTTGCGCCTAGCAGGATCTATTGGTGCCATAATTTCCATATCATAAGTTTTAAACTCAGAACCAAGATGGTTTAAAAAACAGTTGATAGCTTCAGCGTAACCATAATCATCATCTTTTAAGGCTGCAAAAATAGCATCTCCTAATTCTTGGTTCATTTTATCACGCTGCCAAACATCACATAATAATTGTTTGGCTTGTGCGTGGTGTCTGCAATCACCTAATCCTAAAGCAAAGGTCGTTGTAATGCTTGTTGTGGAATCAGATGCTACTTTTTCATCGAAAGCCTCTTGTTTATTGCTGTTGCTTGGTCTGCCAATGCCGCTTAAAAAGGTAACAGCTTGAACGTGACGGTCATAATTATCATTATTTAAGGTTTCGATTCCTCTTTCTTCTGTAACAAAAGCAGATCTTACAATTTGGTCGGCAACATAAGAAAAAGTATTAGGGTCATTAATATTTCTAAGAGTTGTGTTTTTAAATTCTGGCATTTTAGCGAAGAATTTATCATCAATCAGCATTTCAACAGGAATATCTAATAATCTATTGAATTGTTCCCAATCAACGCGGCCAACAGAATGATCTGGAACTTGACCATTGAAGTTAAAATTTCCAGCAACGCTATTAGAAGTTATAAAACCATCAGGCAGGCTGCGATAATTAAAGGTCTTTTTATATAAAAGTTCTTCAGCAGTTAGCTCATTGTCAGTTTTTGCATCTTTCATAACAGTTAAAACGTCATTGTTAGTTTTTGTAATATCAGTAGAATTAGTAAAAAGCTTTTGAATTACAGCTTCTACCAATTCAGTTTTCTGATTTTGAGCTAATAATAGACTGCGTACGTTTGCTAATTCATAAAAAGTGATTCGTCTTTGATAGTAAGTTGCCGGAGTCTCTTTTAGCTTGTTAACAAAATCGTCAGCTTTTCTCGCTGGAACACCGGCAAGACAAGCGGCTAAGGTCATGGTCTCTGCTCTTTGATAATCTGCAAGCTCAAGTCCTCCATGCTTCTCGCATACTAAAAGAGTTAATTCTGCAAATTGTTCAGCCCGAGTGCTTTGTCCAAGCTCTGCATATAGCATTGCGGTTTTCAAACCTGCTGAGCTGTCCATATTTTTTCTAAAACCTTTTTGGAAGCTGATTAAAGAACGAATCTTAGCTTTTTTTCCGTTCGCTTCAATTTCTGTTAAATTCTCATCGTTAGGGAAATTTTGAAGATATCTTTTTTTAGCGCTTTTGATTTGTCCTTCAGAGGAATGTCCTAAAGCAAAAAGAAGAGCCTCAGCTGATGTTGCTTTCATATACCAAGCTGAGCCCTCAATATTGTGGCGTAAATATCTTCCGTCGTTTCCTTTAGTAATTAATTGCCGGCACATATCAATAGCTTCATTATATTTTCCAAAGCGGCAATATGCATTCGCAACATTTTCCATACCAACAGGAGAATTTCTAAATTGTTCGTTATTACACATCTCATAAATTTTTATAATGGAGTTAAAGTCTCCTAATTCACGAAATTTATGAGTTAAAAGTATAAGAGATTGGGTGTTTAAATTGTTGAGACCTTTGGTTCTAAAAACAAATTCTCTCAAACCAGAACGCACTCTTTTTTCTGGCAATTCTAAGATAGTTTTCAATTCTTTTCGGAATTTGCGATCACTGATGTGAGAAGCCGCATTTTGACGGCGTGCATGGTCAAAATCAATGCCTCTTTTTTTGCCATCTAAATTCAAACCGATAAATTCTGGTGCGTTATTTGAAGACATATGTTTTAAAACCTTAGAAACGATTTAACTTTTTAATTGAAATAAACTACTTTTTATTAAAGCTCAATCACATTTAAAAAGCAAGACTTTTTTGTCAAAATAGTCTAAAAATAAATAAAAATATTTTATCAAATATGTATAGTGTAAAAAGGGTTGATTTATATATGGTTATGACCATAAAATCCCCCTTAGAATTGTTAATAATAAATAATGAGAATGACAAATGGCATTATTAAAAATTGTAGAGCTTCCAGATCCTCTTTTGAAAAAAAAGAGCAAACCTATTGCGGTTATAGATGAAGAAATAAAAAAATTAGCAAGTGATATGCTCGAAACTATGTACTTTGAGGTTGGTGTTGGTCTTGCGGCTCCTCAGGTTGGGGTTTTAAAAAGAATCATTGTAATGGATCCTTATCACGAAGATAAGCCTGACAGAGCAATAGTTATGGTTAATCCTGAGATTATTGAAAAATCAGAGGAAACAGTTTTTTGCAATGAGGGTTGTCTCTCGGTTCCTGATTATCAAGCAGAGGTGAAGCGTCCAGAAAAAGTTCGTGTAAAGTGGCAGGACTTAGACGGTGTTGAACATAATGAGCTTTTAGATAATTTTGCGGCTAGAGTAGTACAGCACGAAATAGATCATCTTAATGGTGTATTATTTATAGATAGAATCTCTAGAATTAAGCGCAGTATGATTACGAAAAAAATGCAAAAAAAATCTCAAAATCAAGATGAGCAAGATTCAGATTTAGGAATTGAATGATGGTGAAACTGAGGGTTGTTTTTATGGGAACGCCTGATTTCTCTGTCCCTGTACTTGAGGCAGTGGCTAGAAAGTATGATGTCGTTTGTGTCTATTCCCAGCCTCCGCGTCCCGCAGGCAGAGGGCAAAAGCTTATGAAATCACCCGTTCATCAAAAAGCAGAAGAGCTAGGAATAATGGTTCGTTGTCCGCTTTCTTTGAAAAGTGTTGAGGAACAGCAGCTGTTGTCCAATTTAAAAGCCGATATTTCTGTTGTGGCAGCTTATGGTATGATTTTACCAGAAGCTGTAATAAGTATTTTTTCTTATGGCTGTATTAATGTCCATGCGTCACTTTTGCCTAGATGGCGTGGAGCTAGTCCTATTCAAAGTTCGATTATGGCAGGAGATAAAAAAAGCGGTATTTCCATAATGAAAATAGTTAAGGCGCTTGATGCTGGTGATGTTCTTTTGCAAAAAGAAGTTGTTATCACAAAAGAAGAAACCGCAGAAACTTTGCACGATAAGTTATCTTGTGCGGGGGCTAATGCTATTATTGAAGGGTTGTCTCTAATTGCGGAAGGTAATGCAGTTTTTAAACCGCAAGATGAGTCTTTAGTTACTTATGCGACTAAAATTAATAAAGAAGATGCTAAAATAGATTTTTCTCAAGATGCAAGCATTATTGAACAAAAGATTAGGGCATATAATCCTGCTCCAGGTGCTTGGTTTTTATTAGATGGCAACCGCATTAAAATTAATCTGGCGGAAGTTATCGAGTATAATGGAGAAAAGCCGTTCGGTACTATAATTGATAACAAGATGACTATTGCCTGCGGCAAAAATGCCTTATCTATCTTGAAGTTGCAAAAAGCAGGCAAATCAGTGATGAAAATAGATGACTTTTTAAGAGGTCTCAAAGAAATGCCAAGCAGAGTTGATTAGAAAATGCGCAGGATTAAGCTCAAGATTGAATATGATGGAACATCTTTAGTTGGCTGGCAAGCGCAAAACAACGGGGTTTCGGTTCAATCATTGGTCGAAGATGCGATTAAGGGGTTTAGCGGAGAAACGGTTAGTCTTTTTGGTGCAGGTCGAACAGACGCTGGAGTTCATGCTTTAGGGCAAGTCGCGCATTTTGATTTAGCAAAAGAAAATATTGCGGCAGAAAAAATTAAATATGCAATTAATGCTCATCTTAAAAACAAACCAGTTGTAATTTTAGAGTCTGAAGAAACTAATTCCGATTTTCACGCTAGATTTTCAGCAAAATGGAGGAAATATCGTTATATAATATCGAATCGCAGCGTTCCTCTGGTTATTAATGAAAACAGAGCTTGGTGGGTTCCTCAATGGTTAGATGAAAGCAAAATATTTGAAGCTTCACAGTTCCTTGTTGGGAAACACGATTTTTCTAGTTTTAGAGCTGCGGAATGTCAGGCAAAAAGCCCAATTAAAACGCTTGACTATATTACCGTAGAAAGAGAAAGCGAAAATATAATTATAGAGGTTAAAGCCAGATCATTTTTACATCATATGGTTAGAAATATTGTCGGCACGTTAAAGTTGGTTGGGCAAGAAAAGTTATCGCCAGAAGATGTGAATCTAATTCTAGAAGCGAGGGATAGGAAGCGAGCTGGCGCAACGGCTCCAGCTTCAGGGCTTTATTTTTTAGAGGTGGGATATTAATTTTTTTAATTTTAATTAAATTGTTGTTTTTTTTGCAATATAGATTAAGATATGGTGTCTATAAATTAAATTGTAGCGCTTTATTTAATATTTAAGGGTTTAAACTAATGTCAATAATGCTCGAAGGTGAATACGCCATTTTAGTTAATGATGACGATGAAGTTATGATTTCAATGGCTAGTAAGTTAAATGATCCTGAGAACCCTAGAATAATTTACGATGGCGGCGACCATGCCCTTTATTATCGTACACCATTAGAAACAATCCTACTTGATTATATTAATCCAGAAGTTCGTGAAGCGTTGCAAAAAGTTAAAATTTTACTCGTAGCTGAAGTTGAAATTGACGAAGAAAGAAGAGATGGTGAGGTTATAAGAGCTTTTGATGTTCCTTTGCAAATGGTTAAAAAACTTCCACTTTCAGGCGAACTTGCTCATCTTCCTACTATCGACGAGCTTTTTGATAAAATTGAAGCAGAAATAGATATGATTGCTGAAGAAGAAGAAATTGATAGGCTTGCCGAATTAGAAGGTGACTGATTGTATTCATATTCTTTCAAATAATTATAAGCCAGCATCAAAAGCTGGCTTTTTATTTTTGACTAAAGTCAAAGAATAAATTACAAAAGACATTATATTGATAACAACCTAATGTAAATTTCTCAAAAAAAGGTCTTATAATGGTAAAAGAAGAAACTGAAAACACAATAAAAAAAATTTCAGAAGATTCTTATAAATACGGCTTTGTAACAGATATTAAAGCAGAGACTATAGGCAAGGGTCTATCTGAAGAAGTTGTCGCTCTAATTTCATCTAAAAATGATGAACCATCGTGGCTTTTGGATTGGCGTATTAAGGCGTATCGTTTTTGGCTTTCTTTGGAAGAGCCGACTTGGTCAAAGCTTAAATATCCTAAAATAAACTATCAAGATATTCATTACTATTCATCTCCAGTCAAAAAAGGCATTAAGAGCTTGGACGAAGCCGATCCAGAGCTTCTTAAGACATATGAAAAGTTAGGGATTCCTCTTAAAGAGCAAGAAGTTTTAGCAGGCGTTGTAGCGGTTGATGCTGTTTTTGACAGTGTTTCGGTTGCCACAACATATAAAGAGAAACTCAAAGAAAAGGGTGTAGTTTTTTGCCCTATTTCTGAGGCGGCTAGAGAATATCCTGAGCTTCTACAAAAATATTTAGGTTCAGTTGTGCCTTATACTGATAATTTTTTTGCTTGTTTAAATTCTGCGGTTTATAGCGATGGCTCGTTTGTATATATTCCAAAAAATGTAAGATGTCCTATGGAGCTTTCAACGTATTTTCGTATTAACGAAAAAAATACAGGGCAGTTTGAAAGAACCTTAATTGTAGCCGAAGATAATTCTTATGTTAGTTATTTAGAAGGTTGTACGGCTCCTCAGCGAGATGAGAATCAACTTCACGCTGCTGTAGTTGAAATTGTTGCTATGAATAACGCTGAAGTTAAATACTCTACGGTTCAAAATTGGTATCCTGGAGATAAGGACGGAAAAGGCGGAATTTATAACTTTGTAACTAAAAGAGGGGCTTGTCGAGGAGATGATTCCAAAATCTCTTGGACACAGGTTGAGACAGGCTCAGCGATTACTTGGAAATATCCCAGCTGCATTTTACAAGGCAAAAATTCTGTTGGTGAATTCTATTCAGTTGCAATCACGAATAATTACCAGCAAGCAGATACTGGAACCAAAATGATTCATATTGGAGAAAATTCATCATCAACGATTGTTGCCAAAAGTATTGCGTCAGGTTTTTCTGATAACACCTATCGTGGTTTAGTCAGAATTTCTCCTAATGCTAAAAATGCTAAAAATAATTCTAAATGTGATAATTTATTGATAGGTGAAACTTGCGGGGCGCATACGGTTCCTTATATTGAAAATCGTAATGCTCAAGCAACTGTAGAGCATGAAGCAACAACATCTAAAATCAGTGAAGAACAGCTTTTTTATTGCCGTCAAAGAGGGATTGCTGAAGAAGAAGCGGTGTCATTGATTGTTAATGGTTTTTGTAAAGAAGTTATGCAGAAACTGCCTATGGAATTTGCCATAGAAGCAGCTAGATTAGTTAATATCAGCCTCGAAGGCAGTATAGGTTAAAGGATTTTAGAAAATGTCTTTTTTAGAAATAGTTGATTTACATGCCAGTATTGACGGTAAAGAAATTTTAAAAGGTTTTAACCTCACTATTAATCAGGGTGAAGTTCATGCCATTATGGGACCTAATGGTTCGGGCAAAAGCACGTTGTCCTACGTTATAGCAGGCAGACCTGGTTATGAGGTAACAAAAGGCAGAGTTTTGTTTAAAGGTCAGGACTTATTGGCTATGCCAGTTGAGGAACGAGCGAGAGAAGGTATTTTTCTTGCTTTTCAATATCCTGTAGAAATTCCAGGGGTTGCTACGGCAGTTTTTTTAAAACACGCCTTAAATGCTGTTCGCAAACATCGGGGTGATGAAGAGCTTGATACTATGACTTTCATTAAAATAATGAAAGAAAAAGCAGGAGAACTAGGTATTAATCAAGATTTAGTTAAAAGATTTCTCAATGTGGGATTTTCTGGCGGAGAAAAAAAACGGGTAGAAACTTTGCAGATGTCTATTTTAGAGCCAAGTTTTGCGATATTAGACGAGATGGATTCAGGACTTGATATTGATGCCTTAAAAGTTGTTTCTGAAGGTGTTAATACTTTGCGTAGCCCAGAGCGCTCGATGCTTGTTATTACTCACTATCAAAGACTTTTGAATTATATTGTTCCTGACTATGTCCACGTTTTGGCTGGAGGAAAAATAGTTAAATCCGGCAATAAAAATTTAGCTCTGGAATTAGAAGAGCACGGCTATGGCGAATTCGTTTAAGGAAGGCTTAAAATGAATCTTAATTTAACTGCAAAACAGCCATTTTTAGATGATTATGAAGCGTCCTTTCCTAATATGGTGGGGGCTAAGCATAATTGGCTTTCTGCAATTAGAAAAAATGGTCTTCAGGCTTATAGCAATCACGGTATCAATTTAGAAAAAATAGAAAATTGGCATTATACGAAGCTGAAATTTTTAAAAACGATTAACTTTGTTAAATCAAATGTTAAATCTAAAATTAAATTACCTGAAATTACAGATGTTAATGCCAGCTATGTTGCCGTTGTAGTAAACGGCAAATTTAGAGATGATTTAAGTTTTGGAGATGTTCCTAAAGGCATTAAAATTTTTTCTTTAGCAAGCGTGTTAGAAAATGATACTCCAGATTGGATTTCAGAAATATTGGCTAAACAGGTCGATATGCAGAATGCCTCACTTGCGGCTTTGAATACTGCTTGGCTTGAAGACGGCTATGTTATAGATGTTATGCCTAATGTGTCGTTGAAAAAACCAATATTGATTTTGATGTTAAATGATGCGGGCAAAGAACCTTCGGCAATCTATACCCGAGGTTTAGTAAGGTTAGGGAAAAATGCTCATATTAAGATTATTGAAGAGCATAGCCCCGTTGTAGAAAAAATTTGTTTTGTTAATGCGGTTACGGAGTTGGTGCTTAGTGAAGACGCCAAGCTTGGTTATTATAAAAGAGTTAAAGGCAGCAGCGAAGCTTATCATATAGGATTTGTAGGAGCTATGGTTCTCAAAAATGCTGAATTAGAAAGCTTTATTATGCAAAATAATGCAGCGTTATCTCGCTCGGAATATAATGTTAACCTTGCAGGTGAAGGTGCTAAGGCTGTCGTTAATGGTGCATATATGGGTGCAGAGCATCAAATTTCAGATATTACCTGCTGTATTGAGCATAATGCCTCATATACTTGTTCGGATCAGATAATCAGAGGTTTGGTTGCAGGTGATTCCAAAGCAGTATTTCAAGGAAAAATTTTCGTAAATCGTGGTACGGCTAAGGTTGATGGCAATCAAAATCACAAAGCTCTTCTGCTTTCTAAAAATGCTGAGGTTGACTGCAAACCAGAGTTAGAAATTTATGCTGATGATGTTAAATGTTCTCACGGAGCGACGACAGGTTTTTTAGATAAAGATGCAATGTTTTATCTAAGAGCAAGAGGCGTTTCAGAAAATGATGCTCAAAAAATGTTGGCGGCAGCTTTTTTGAAAGATGCTATCAGTACGATAAAAGATGACAATATCATTGACTATTTTGAGAAAAATTTAGAAAAGTGGCTGGACAATAATTTGTTATGACAAACTCTGACTTAGATCCTTATAAAATTAAAAAAGATTTTCCTGTTTTTGAGCAAGAAAACGGCAAAAAACCATTGATATTTCTTGATTCTGCGGCATCTGCTCAAAAGCCAAAAGTTGTTATTGAGCGGTTAAAAAGTTTTTATGAGACAGAATATGCCAATGTTCACCGAGGGATTTACCAGCTTTCTGATAAAGCCACAACCGAATATGAGAAAGCGAGAACAACTGTTGCCTCATTTCTAGGAGCAGAAAGTTCTAAAGAGATTATATTTACACGAAATGCGACTGAGGCAATTAACCTCGTTGCCGCAACTTATGGCAGAAAATTTTTAAATGAGGGTGATGAAATTATAGTTTCTGAAGCCGAACATCACGCTAATCTTGTTCCATGGCAGCAGTTAAGAGATGAAAAAAAACTTAAATTAACGGTTTTACCGATTGCTGATGATGGCAGTTATATTGATGGTTCTTTAGAAAAAATAATTTCTAACAAGACTAAACTTGTTGCCATAACCCAGATGTCTAATGTCCTTGGTTCTATTTTTCCTGTTAAAAAAATAGCAGAAACAGCTCACAGCTTTGGAGCTAAAATCCTAATAGATGGGTGCCAAGCTGCGGTTCACCTGCCGATTGATGTGAGAGATCTAAACTGCGATTTTTATGTTTTTTCAGGGCATAAAACGTACGGACCTTCGGGCATAGGGGTGCTTTACGGGAAATATAATATTTTGGAAGAAATGCCGCCTTATCAATACGGTGGAGATATGGTCGCATCAGTTTCTTATGAAACCGCATCTTTTCATAATGCTCCAGCAAGATTTGAAGCGGGAACGCCAGCAATAGCTCAGGCGGTTGGTTTGGGCGCAGCATTAGAATATATGGAAAAATTAGACCGCAGTAAAATTGCGACATACGAAACCGATTTAGTGCAATATGCTATGGCAAAACTCCAAACGATTAAAGAGTTTATACCAATCGGTACGGCTAAAAATAAGAGCGGAGTAGTAACCTTTGTCATTGATAAAATTCATTCCAATGATATTGCAACTTTACTTGACCAAATGGGAATAGCTGTTCGAACAGGGCATCACTGTGCTGAACCCCTTATCAGAAGAATGGGACATAATTCTACTATAAGGGCATCTTTTGCAGTTTATAATACTAGAGAAGATGTTGATGCCCTTTATAATGGACTTGTTAAAGCGATAAGCTTTTTTTAATAAAGGAAGACAAATGTCAGAAACAGATAAAGAATATCAATATACTGCGGGAAAACCTTTGGAAGATAAGAGCAAGATTGCATCGGAAGAAGAGGTTATAGAAGCAATTAAGTTGGTAGAAGATCCTGAGTTATTACTTAATGTATATGATATGGGATTAATTTATAGCCTTGATATTGATAACAACGGCGATGTAAAGATAGATATGACTTTGACGGCTCCAAATTGCCCCGTTGCTGAAGATTTACCAATAAGGGTTGTTGAATCTGTTGCCTCTCTTCCTTCTATAGGAATTGCTATGCTGCGATTAGTATGGGAGCCAGAGTGGACGCCGGAGAGGCTTTCAGAAGAAGCTCGTATGATGATAGAAATTTTTTAAGGTGAAGTGTTTTCGATGGATATTGAAGAATTAAAAGAAAATTTTGAATTTCTTGATGATTGGGAAGACAGGTATCGTTATCTTCTAGACCTAGGAGCAAAGCTTCCGCCAATGGCAGAAGAAGAAAAAAATGAAACCAACAAAGTTAATGGCTGTACTAGTCAGGTATGGATTAAAAGCAGCGTTAAGGAAGACGAAAAAAATCAGAAAACAATAGATTTTGTTGCTGACAGTGATGCTCATATTGTCAGAGGACTGATTGCTATTGTGAGAGTTCTTTTTATTGGCAAAACTTTTGAAGAAATAAAAACAATCGACGAAGAACAATTTTTTACTGATTTAGGACTTCACAACCATTTATCACCAAGCCGTCGTAATGGGCTTGCTGCTATGGTGGAAAAAATTAAATCTGATGCCGCAAATATGATTTAAGCCATATAGCTAAACTTAAATAATCTTAGTTATCTAATTTTAATAAAGAATCGATATCAAGTACAATCATTAGCTCTTTTTCTAATCTGATAACACCAGCAGAAATACTGCGCCATTTATGGTTTAGAGTTGAAGGATTCGGCTCAATCTTATCAGGGTTAAGAGAAATCACAGTACCAACATCATCAACCATAAGGCTATATAATTCATTGCCTAATTCGACGGTTGTACACATTCTGTTGGATTCATTAGAATCAGCAAGACCTAAGCGTTTTCTCACATCGATTACGGTAACAATCCTGCCTCTAAGATTGATAGCGCCCGCTACTTCCTTCGGTGCGAGAGGTATATTTGCAATTCTTTCAGGAATAAGAATATCCTGAACTTTTTCTACTGGAATGCCAAAGAGTTGTTTTTCAACATAAACAGTTACAAAAACCTGCTCTACAACAAGATGTTTTGGTAAAGCCGGCCTTTTAGAAGTTGTAGTTGCAAGTTCATTGCCCATGAGTTTAGTCCTTAAAGCGTTTTTAAAAATATAATTTAAACTGGATTATTGTAAAAAAAAATAAAAAAATCAAATTCTTTTGAAAGAGTTGCAAATTATCTTTAACGCTATAAACTAAAGACGACTTAAAAGATATAAGAAAACTTAACAGACTAAGGAAAATTTTATGAATATTCATGAATATCAAGCTAAAAAGCTGTTGTCAGGTTATGGCGTCGATGTTCTTAAAGGCGGCGTAGCTTATAATGCTGAAGAAGCAGTTCGTGTTGCTCAAGAAATTGAAGGCAATATTTGGGTGGTTAAAGCTCAAATTCACGCAGGAGGAAGAGGTAAAGGCAAGTTTATTGAAGAAAAAGCTGGTACAGGCGGCGGGGTTCGTTTGGCTAAAGCAATAGAAGATGTCTCAAATAATACTAAGCAAATGCTTGGTTCTACATTGGTAACGCATCAAAGTGGGGCAGAAGGGCGCAGAGTTAAAAGAGTTTATATTGAAGAAGGCTGTGCTATTAAAAAAGAGCTTTATTTGGGAATGCTTGTTGACCGCAAATCATCTTGTATAACCGTTGTGGCATCTACTGAAGGCGGTGTCGAAATAGAAAAGGTTGCGGCTGAAACCCCCGAAAAAATCATCAGACAAGAAATTGATGCTGTTGTTGGAATGAGTTCTTTTTATGCTCGAAAAATAGCTTTTGGTTTGGGGTTGAAGGGTAAGCAGGTTAATTATGCCGTCAAATTCTTAACTTCAATGTATAAGGCTTTTATTGAGCTTGATGCTTCTATGATAGAAATTAACCCTTTAGTTGTTACCGAAGATGATAGGCTTATCGCTCTTGATGCTAAAATGAATTTTGATGATAACTCACTTTTCCGTCAGAAAGAAATTGAAGAGTTAAGAGATGAAGACGAAGAAGATAAAAGAGAAATAGAAGCCTCTAAATACGGTTTAAGTTATGTCAGCTTATTCGGTAATATTGGCTGTATGGTTAATGGTGCTGGTTTGGCTATGGCAACTATGGATATTATTAAATATTATGGTGGCGATCCCGCAAATTTCCTTGATGTTGGTGGCGGAGCAACCAAAGAAAAGGTTTGTGAAGCATTCAAAATTATCTTATCAGACCCAAAGGTTGAAGCTATCTTAGTTAATATTTTTGGTGGAATTATGCGCTGCAATATTATTGCAGAAGGGGTTGTCGCCGCAGCTAAAGAAATCGAATTAAAAGTTCCATTGGTAGTTAGATTAGAAGGTACTAATGTCAATTTAGGTAAACAGATTTTAAGTGAATCTGGCCTGCCTATTATTACAGCTGACAATCTTGAAGATGCAGCTAAAAAGGCCGTTCAAGCTGTTAAGGAGAAAGCATAATGTCAGTACTTGTTAACCAAAAAACTAGAGTTATATGCCAAGGATTTACAGGGGCTCAAGGTACATTCCATAGTGAACAGGCAATAGCTTATGGAACTAAAATGGTAGGAGGAGTTACTCCTAATAAAGGTGGGGAAACACATTTGGGACTTCCTGTTTTTAATACGGTTTTAGAAGCTAAAGAAAAAACTAATGCTAATGCTTCTGTTATTTATGTTCCCCCTCCATTTGCAGCCGATGCAATTTTGGAAGCGATTGATGCTGAGATTGAGTTAGCTGTCTGTATTACGGAGGGTATTCCTGTTATAGATATGATTAGGGTGAAAAAAGCGTTAAAGAATTCTAAAACAAGGCTTGTTGGTCCGAACTGCCCTGGAGTTATTACTCCTGGAGAATGTAAAATAGGGATTATGCCTGGTCATATTCATAAAAGAGGTGCTATAGGTATTGTTTCTCGTTCAGGAACGTTAACTTATGAGGCCGTTGCTCAAACTACAGCTGTAGGATTTGGTCAATCAACTTGTATTGGTATTGGAGGAGATCCAATTAATGGTACCAATTTCCTTGATTGCTTAGAAATGTTTATGGCAGATGATGAAACTAAAGCAATTATTATGATTGGTGAAATTGGCGGCAGCGCTGAAGAGGAGGCTGCGGAATATTATAAGTCGCTAAAGAATAAAAAACCGATTGTGGCATTTATTGCAGGGGCTTCTGCTCCTAAGGGTCGCCGTATGGGACACGCTGGAGCTATAGTTTCTGGCGGCAAAGGTACTGCTGAAGATAAAAAAGAAGCTCTTCTTTCTGCTGGCATTGTTGTTTCAGAATCTCCTGCGGCAATCGGCACAACCATGGCGGAAGTATTAAATAAATAAAATTTTTTAATCGGTATAATAAAAAAGCCTTTAGTTTTTTTGAGAAACTAAGGGCTTTTTTGTGGGATTTATAATTATGTGTTATTCAAAAGGTAATGCTTTAATTTGCTAAGCAACCTTTTTCTTTTCATAAAATATTTAATTACTATTAAGGTTCTAATAGCGTCCTAAAACAATATTTCCTCTTGCCAGCACTTCTGTTCTTTGTCCTTCAAATTCACCACTGCGGTGGACAGCTACAACGTCTGCCACGTAGAGATGATTGTTACCGCTGGAGCAAGGAGGAAGATACGCTGTCCCTCTCGCACTGCGTCCTCTATGTAATTGTTCAATAAAGGCATAAGGAGGAAGTTCAGTAGTTTCTCCTTGAACAGGAAGTAACCAAGCGGTTGTTGAACCATTATGATAATAACCTATTTTGCCGTTACCACCACCGTGACTGAGATAAATATTGTCAAGGTCGTTAAATTCAACAATGATAGCATTGGTTCCTTGAGGAATTTTGTTAATTACTAGTGGAGGAGTTGCACCATTGCCGCCGTCTCTTTGGCATACCTGAGCTCCAGGAATTTTGGTGCCGTTCCAAGGACTTGGACGAGCAAATTTGACATCTAAACGGCCGCCGCAGGTTATAACAGTTTCGGTTGGAAGATGACGACCTAAGTAAGCGCTGGTTAAACCACCACCCATTAATGCCCCAGCAGCAAACCCAGTACTGCTCAATGCTGCGCCAATGCCGCCGCCTAAAGCAGCGCCGCCAATAACGCCCATAATAATCTTTTTGGCAGCAATTTTGGTTTGCGGGGTTGGAATACAGGTTCCGTCCATTTGCTTCTTATAGCAAGCAGGGATAGCTTCTTGACGATGACGAAAAGCTTGATAAGCTCCGCCTGCGACATAGCCGATTAATGCGCCAGCTGGAAGATTAAGTCCGCTAGATAAAGATGCTGCAATACCGCCGCCAACAGCCCCTCCAATACCTCCGAACATAAATTCTTCTTTTTTGGTATAGGAACAGCTTATAAAGCTTAATGATATAATAATAACTAATAATTTTTTCATTTTGTTCTAAGCCCTTTTTGGTTAAAATAACAAAAAAAAATTAGCAAACAGTTAATGAAAAGATTAAAGAGGTAAATTTTTTTGAGCTTTTGGATTTTTATTAAAAATTTTTCTCAAGTATTTTTTGATGCTGTTTTGCCGCATCGCTGTTTGGCTTGTGGTGAAATCGTCAGCAGTGGAGGCTTTGTCTGTCAAAATTGCTTTGATAAAATTAATTTTATTTCTAGTGCTTGCTGTCAAATTTGCGGAACACCATTTGATTATACTGAAGATGCTAATTTAACATGCCCGCGGTGTTTGCAGCATAAACCTGAATTTGATGCGGCTAAAGCAGTGTTTTTATATGATGGTGTAGGGCGAGATTTAATTAGAGCGTTTAAATATTCTGATCGAACAGAGGCGTGCAATTATTTTGCAAAATTAATGGTTAATGCGGGCAGAAAATTTTTTGCAGAGGAAGAATTTAAGCCTGATTATATTGTTCCAGTTCCGATTCATTACAAAAGGCTTTTAGCAAGAAAATATAACCAATCGGCATTGCTAGCCAGAGCAATAGCTCTGAATACAGGACAAAAAGTTTGTTATGATGCGTTAATAAGAACAAGAAATACTAAGCCGCAAGCCAATTTTTTTCAGAAAGAAAGGTTCAAAAATGTTAAAGGGGTTTTTAACGTTAACAAGCTTGAGATTGTAAAAGATAAAAAAATCCTGTTAATAGATGATGTTTTGACAACAGGGGCTACGGTTTCAGAATGTGCTAAAGCTATGAAAGAACAAGGGGCTTCAAAAGTTTATGTTTTAGCTTTAGCTAGAACCAAAATTTAAGTCGAGGAAGAAATGATCCATTTTAATTTAAAATGTGCTTGTGGAAATAAGTTTGATGCTTGGTTTAAAAGCGGGGAAGATTATGACAATCAGTGCCAGAAAAGGCTGCTTAACTGCCCGTTATGCGGTGGTTGTGACATTGAAAAAGCTCCAATGTCTCCCAATTTAGGCAAAAAGTCGTTTAAAGAGGTTGCTAATTCTGAAACAAATAACGCAGCTAAAAATAATGACAACCCGTTAGCAGAAATGGTTTCCAAAGTTAAAGAGAGTATTAAGAAAAACTGCGAATATGTTGGTTCAGAATTCCCCGCAGAGGCTCGTAAAATGTACTATGGAGAAAAGCAGGCAAAGGGAATTTACGGTGAAACTAGCACTGAAGAAGCTAAGAAATTAAAAGAAGAAGGAATAGATGTTATAAGTCTTCCTTTTCCGATTAAAACTGATTCTTAAAGAAAAACAGACAGATTCGATTTTGAGGATAAAAAATATATGAGACCGTTATCAGCTAATTTTTGTGGTGTATTAACCATTATTATGTGGTCGGTTTCTGCGCTACTTATTTCTTATACAGGTAAAGTTCCAGCTTTTTTATTAGCATCAATGGTTTTTGGCATATGTTCAGCCATATATTTAGTAAAATGGGCAATTAATAAAGAAAAATTCTGGCATTATTTTTATATGAGTAAGAAAGCTTATATAACAGTTGTTTGCGGTGTTGGAGGGTATATTTCTTTTTATTATATGGCGTTTAAAATGGCTCCTGCAATGGAGGTTAATTTATTGAACTATCTTTGGCCGATACTTATGGTTATTACGTCAGCTGTGATTTTAAAAAACAAACTTTTAGGGTATCAGTTTTTAGGTATAATTTTAGGTTTTATTGGTGTTTTTTTAATTTTTGCAAAAGAGCAGAAGTTAGCATTAAATCTAGATTATCTTTTAGGTTATATTTTCGCAGTTGCTGGCGCTTTAATCTGGTCAATATATTCTGTTGTAACTCGTAAAATAATTTTTACGCCTAATAATATGGCAGTATTTAATATTATTTTTAGCATCTTGTTTTTCGTAATGCATAAGATTTTTGAAAACACAGTTTATCCTAACGGAAGTGAATGGTGCGGAGTTATTTTGTTAGGATTTACAACCACATCATATATGCTGTGGGATTACGCTATGAAAAAAGGAGATGTGGAATTTTTAGTGTCATTATCTTACTTTATTCCTTTGTTTTCTACACTGTTACTGGGTGTTTTTTATAGCCGTGATTTAAGCGTAAATATTTTTTGGTCAGCCGTTTTTATATTAAGCGGTTGTTTAATAGTTAATTACAAAAAAATAATGAAATTTTTTAAAATTTAAACTCTGCCGTAGCTGTCTTCAAAGCGGATAATATCGTTTTCGTCCAGATTATTACCTGTTTGAATTTCTATAAAAACCATAACCTCGTTATAAGGATTTTCAATACGATGTTTTTGTTTCATAGGAATAAAAGTTGATTTTCCTGATTCTAGTTCAAAAATATCTTCACCATTGGTAACTTTTGCGGTTCCATTAACTATTATCCAATGTTCACTACGATAATTGTGCATTTGTAAAGATAGAATATGCTTAGGATTTACCGTAATTCTTTTAACGCAGAAACCTTCTCCTGCGTCGATAACTTCCCATCTGCCCCAAGGTCTATTATCATTATCACCTTTTTTATAAACATTTTTTGCCATAAAATCCCCCCTTATAACGAGATAAAACTTGCCTTTTTTATAAAATTAATATTATTTATAAACTCTTTTTGTTTTTTTAGAAAACTTTTTTTAATGACTTTAGGGATACATTAATGTCTTTAATTGTGCAAAAATTTGGCGGGACTTCGGTTGGTGATATCAATCGTATTAAAAATGTTGCACAAAAAATAAAACGTGAAGTTGAGAACGGAAACAAAGTTGCGGTTGTGGTTTCTGCAATGTCAGGCGTTACCAACCAACTAGTTTCTTACTGCGATTCGATAACAACGCTTTATGATGCTAGAGAGTATGATGCCATCGTTTCATCAGGAGAGCAGGTTTCAAGCGGCCTTTTAGCACTGGCTCTACAAGAAGTAGGAATTCCAGCCCGTTCTTTTCTTGGTTGGCAAATTCCAATTATTACTGATGATGCCTTTGGTAAAGCTAGAATAGATGATATTAAATCTGATATTCTTAACAAAGTAATTGCTGATGGCATTGTTCCGGTTGTTTCAGGTTTTCAAGGTGTAACCAAGGATAACAGGATAACAACGCTTGGCAGGGGCGGTTCTGATACTTCGGCTGTAGCTTTAGCGGTTGCTCTTAACGCCGATCGTTGTGATATTTATACTGATGTTGATGGGGTGTATTCCGCAGATCCCAGAATAGTAAGTAAGGCGAAATTATTAAAAAGAGTTTCTTACGAAGAAATGCTAGAGATGGCATCTCTTGGTTCTAAAGTTCTTCAGACCAGATCTGTTGAATTTGCAATGAAATACGGCGTTTGTTTAAGGGTGCTTTCATCTTTTCAAGGTGGCGAAGGTACAATCGTATGTGACGAGGAAGAGATCGTGGAAAAAGAAATTATTAGTGGTGTTACGTATAGTCGTAATGAGGCCAAAATAACATTGGTTGGGGTTGAAGACAAACCGGGTGTTTCGGCAAATATTTTTGGTAAGCTTTCTAATGCTAATATAAGTGTTGATATGATTGTTCAAAATATTTCAGAAGACGGCAAGACAACGGATTTAACTTTTACGGTTGAAAAAACTGATTTTGAAAGGGCTTTAAATGTTTTAAATGATGCTGAAAACGGCATCGTTTACAGCCGATTAATTTCAGATAAGGAAGTTGTAAAAGTATCAGTTATCGGCGTAGGAATGAAATCTCACGTCGGCGTTGCCAGCACGATGTTTAAAGCGTTGGCTGACCAAGGAATAAATATTGAAGTTATTTCAAAATCAGAAATAAAAATAAGTGTTTTAATTGCTGAAAAATTTACAGAACTAGCTTTAAGATCACTACATACAGCTTATAATATGGACGCATAGAATTTGAAGAAATTGAGGAAATGAAAGTATGACAACATCAAATATAGAATTAGCAAAGGGATACGCTCAGCTTGATAACTTATGGCAGAGAGGCCGAGAATTCTTGGGTTCTCGTTATGCCATTATGGGTGGTGCCATGTCTTGGATTTCAGAAAAAAATCTAGTTTCGGCAATATCAAGAGCCGGTGGTTTTGGTGTTTTAGCTTGCGGTTCTTTAAAACCAGAAGAATTAAAAGTCGAAATAGCCAAAACGTTTGAACTAGCAGAAGGAAAGCCTTTTGGTGTCAATGCAATTACGTTGCGTCCAGATGTTGACGATCTAATTGATGCTTGTGGTGAAATGAAAGTGAGCCACATCGTTTTAGCGGGCGGACTTCCTACAGCGAGTTCTATTAAGAGAGCAAAAGATACAGGGGCTAAAGTAATTTGTTTTGCTCCAGCACTTGTACTAGCAAAGAAACTTGCTAGAGCCGGGGCTGATGCTCTAGTTATTGAAGGTTCAGAAGCTGGCGGGCATATTGGTCCTGTTTCAACCAGTGTTTTAGTTCAAGAAATTCTTCCTTTTGTAAAAGATGTTCCAATTTTTGTTGCTGGCGGAATTGGCAGAGGAGAGGCTATTGCAAGCTTTTTAGAAATGGGAGCTGCGGGTTGCCAGCTTGGAACTAAATTTGTTTGTGCCAATGAGTGTATTGCTCACGAAAAATTCAAAAAAGCATTTCTTAAAGCAAGTGCTAGAGACGCAATGCCGACAGTTCAAGTTGATCCTGCTTTTCCTGTTATTCCTGTTCGTGCCATTCTGAACGAAGGGACAAAAGAATTTATGACGTTCCAGCAGGAAATGATACACAAAGCCAAAAGTGGTGAAATCAGCGCTAAAGATGCCCAGCTCAAAATTGAGTATTTTTGGGCAGGAGCTTTAAGACGGGCTGTTATTGATGGCGATGTTGAAAGAGGGTCTTTAATGGCTGGTCAAAGCGTTGGTATGGTAACAAAAGAACAGCCTGTTGCAGAAATTATGGAAGAGTTAGTTCAAGAAGCTGCCCAAACGTTGGAAGAAAGAAATTGTAAACGAGCATTGTCTTTTTAAAAAACAAAAAGTATATTATTTAAAGCTTCAAATACGTAATTATGGGACTAGAGTAAAGTGGAAACAAAAGAAAATCAGCAAGCAGATAAAAAAATCCCAAGCATAGGAATTTTACTTAAAGCCGCAAGAGAAAGAAAAGGTCAAACATTAGAAACAATTACTAATGCCTTATGTATCAGATTGAAACACCTTCAGGCGATAGAAGGCAGCAAATATGAAGATCTGCCAGGTAAAACATACGCTATTGGCTTTGTTAAATCTTATGCCGAGTATTTAGGACTTGATGGCGACGAAATTGTTCGTCTCTTTAAGGAAGAAGTTGCAGAATTAAAGAAAAAACAAGAACTTTATCCTCTCGATACAGGTTCAGAAGCATCTGTTCCAAACTATTTTACCGTTTTTGTTGGTTTGGCCGTTGCTTTTTTAGTTTATTTTGGCTGGAGCCATCTAGGCAGTTTTAATGATAAAGATGTTGCTATCATAGAAGAAGTTCCTGAAGATATTGAAGAGATAGTTGCGGATCAACCAGAAACGCCAGAATTTATAAAAGATAAAGAGCCAGAGCAAAAAGCTGAAGTTTCAAATACAGTAAAAGAAATTAAAAAGGAAACTAAGAAAGAAGTTGAAGTTGCTGAAAATGAAGGAGAAAAAACTCCTGAAGTAGCAGAGAAAAAGGAAATTGAAACTAAGAAAGTTGAAGAAGCGGTGGTGGATGTTGTTGAAGCCGTTTCTGAGCCTGAAATTATTACAGATAATATTGAAGAAATTGCCGAAGTCGTTGTTGAACCTGAAATTGTTGATATTCCTCTTGCTTCAAGTGCAGAATTAAGTGCAGAAAAAAACAGTCAAAACGAAGTTTCAACGGCACCAGAAACTGCAGAAACAATAGTTACAGAGCCAGAAAAGAAAGAACATATTCCTCAAGTATATGGACAAGAAAATTCCACATCTAGAGTAACGATTAAAGCAAATAGCGATAGTTGGGTTCATGTTATTGGAACCAGAGAGACAGGTGAAGAAATAATCTTTATTTCTAAGCTCTTTTATACTGGAGACAGTTATCAGCTTCCTAATCGCAACGACTTGTTTTTGGATACAGGAAATGCCGGTGGCTTAAGTGTTTCCGTTGATGGAGCAGATCTTGGAGCTTTAGGTCCTAATGGAGCTGTGAAAAGAAAAATTCCATTATCACCAGAAGAATTGCTAAAAATTTATAGTAACGTCAATTCTAACTAAGGCATTGTTGTAATGTCTGAAACAAAAAATTTTAACTATCTGCCTCAACGACGTAAAACCCGCAAAGTTTTCGTAGGAAAGGTTGCTGTGGGTGGTGATGCACCAATATCGGTGCAATCTATGACTAATACCTTAACAACAGATGTTAAAGCAACGGTTGCTCAAATTGCTAGAATGACTGAAGCTGGAGCTGATATCGCAAGGGTTTCCTGCCCAGATGAAGATTCAACAAAGGCGCTTGCAGCGATTGTTAAGCAATCTGAAATTCCTGTTGTTGCTGATATTCATTTTCATCATAAAAGGGCTGTGGAAGCTGCTATTGCTGGTGCTGCTTGTCTGCGAATTAATCCTGGAAATATTGGAAGTATTGATAAGGTTAAAGAGGTTATTAAAGCAGCTAGAGATTATGGTGTCAGTATCAGAATAGGTGTTAATGGCGGTTCTTTAGAAAAAGAACTTTTAAAGAAATATGGCGAACCTTGTTCTGATGCTATGGTTGAATCGGCTTTAAACCAAGCTAAAATTTTAGAAGACAATGATTTTTTTGAATTCAAAATAAGTGTTAAGTCGTCTAATACATTAATGACAATCGATGCTTATCGTAAATTATCACAAAAATGTGATTATCCGCTTCATTTAGGTGTTACCGAAGCAGGCGGTATGCGCTCTGGTGTTGTGAGATCGGCTTTGGGCATAGGTTCTCTGCTTATGGAAGGCATCGGAGATACGCTTAGGGTTTCTTTAAGTGCTGATGTTAGAGATGAAGTTTTGACAGGACACGAAATTCTTAAAACCTTGGGGTTGAGAAGGCATGGTGTCAGTATTATTTCCTGTCCGACTTGTGCTAGAAAAGGTCTTGATGTTGAAAAAACCGTAGCGGTTTTAGAAAACAGTTTAGCAAACATAAAAAAACCTTTAACCGTAGCTGTTATGGGGTGTGTTGTTAATGGACCTGGAGAAGCTAAGGGCGCTGATATTGCGGTTGTCGGTGGTGGCAACGGCAATGTTTTAGTATATTTAAAAGGTGAGCAGTTTGAAAAAATATCTGAAGAAAATGTTTCAGATTATCTTATCGCATTAATAAATAAAAATTCTGACATTTAGTAGGAGAGTGTTTTGGCAGGGTTGCAGACAGTTCGTGGGACTCATGATTTAGTTGGTGAAGAACTAAAAAAACATCAATTTATTGAAGAAACGATAGAAAAGGTCGTTCAGACCTATGGCTTTTCTGGCTTAATTACGCCTATTTTTGAATTTACAGACGTTTTTGCAAGATCTTTGGGCGAAACAACCGATGTTGTAACTAAAGAAATGTATAGCTTTACGGATAAAGGCGGAGAAAGTTTAACTCTTCGTCCAGAAGGAACAGCAGGTGTTGTCAGAGCTTTTATTTCACTTGGTTTGCAGCAAAATCTGCCTGTAAAAGCCTTTTATAAAGGACCAATGTTTCGTTATGAACGTCCTCAAAAAGGAAGACAAAGACAGTTTCATCAGGTTGGCATTGAACTTTTAGGAGTTGACCAGCCGCAAGGTGATGTTGAGGTTTTGTTAGCAGGAGTTGATTTTTTAAGTGCTATTGGTATTTATGACAAAGTCAAACTGGAAATTAATTCTCTCGGAGATAAGGAAAGCCGAGATAACTATAAAGAAAAGCTCATATCGTATTTAAAAAAATATGAAACATCATTATCTGAAGACAGCAAAAATAGATTAGAAAAAAATCCGTTAAGGGTTTTAGATTCTAAAGATGACAAAGACAGAGATATTGTTTTAAATGCCCCTTTGTTTTCCGATAGTTTAAATGATGAATCTAAGAAGTTTTTTGATGAAGTTTTATCATCATTAACAGATTTAGGGGTTAAATATGAATTAAATCAAAGACTTGTTAGAGGTCTTGACTATTACAGTCATACGGCATTTGAATTCACAACAACAGAGCTGGGATCACAAGGAACAGTTCTTGGTGGTGGACGTTATAATGGCTTAGTTAAACAAATGGGCGGCAGTGACGTTTCTGGTATTGGCTGGGCTGCTGGCGTTGAACGTTTAGCGATGATGATTGCCGACTATCCGCAAGATATAAGACCAATCACGGTTGTTCCAATGGGAAGTGAGGCTCAAAAAATAGCAATGAGAATTTCTTGGGACTTAAGAAAATCAGGAATTAACGTGGATATGGGATATTCTGGTAATTTGGGCAAAAGATTGAAAAGAGCTAATAAAGTTAATGCGGGATTTGCGGTTATGATTGGTGAAGATGAGCTGGCAAAAAAGGTTTGTTTAGTTCGAAACCTTGATAACGGTGAGCAGGAAGAAGTAAGCTTAGATAGCATCGTAGCGTTTTTTGAAAACAGGAGATAACTTTGAGTTTTGAAATTAAATTAAGAACGATATCCGCTCGTTATGATGAACTTAGCGTTTTGCTTTCTGAAGGGACAGATTCTAATTCTTTTGTAAAAATGTCAAAAGAGTTCTCTGAAATCGAGCCGATAGTTCAAAAATTTAAAGAATATGAAAAAATCAGAGCAGATTTAGAAGAGATGCAAACTCTGGCAGATGATGCTAGCGCTGATTCTGAAATGCGCAATATGGCGAGAGAAGAAATCAGAGAGCTATCTCATAAAGTTGAAGATATTGAAAATGAACTCAAATTTTTATTAATTCCTAAAGACGAAGCCGACGAAAAGAATGCGTTACTTGAAGTAAGAGCAGGGACAGGCGGTGAAGAAGCCGCTCTATTTGCGGCGGAACTATTTAGAATGTATGAACGCTATGCGGCAGTTAGAGGCTGGAAATTTGAAACAATAGAATACAGCGATACTGGTATCGGCGGTGTAAAAGAAGCAATAGGACTAGTTACAGGCAAAAATGTTTTTGCTGATTTAAAATTTGAATCTGGAGTTCATAGAGTTCAAAGAGTTCCCCTTACTGAGGCTAATGGCAGAGTTCACACTTCTGCGGCAACGGTTGCGGTTATGCCTGAGGCAGAAGATGTTGATGTCAAAATCGAAGATAAAGATTTGAGAATAGATGTTTTCAGAGCCTCTGGAGCTGGTGGACAGCACGTTAATAGAACGGAAAGTGCGGTTAGAATTACGCATCTTCCAACAGGAACCGTGGTTCAATGTCAAGACGGAAAGTCGCAGCATCAAAACAAAGAGCAGGCGATGAAAGTTCTAAAATCACGTATTTATGATAAAGAATTAGAAGAAAAAAATCGTGAACGTGCCAGTCAGAGAAAAAATCAAGTTGGCTCAGGAGACCGTTCCGAGAGAATTAGAACCTATAATTTTCCTCAAGGAAGAGTTACAGATCATAGAATAAACTTAACTCTTTATAAAATTGATGAAATTATGAATGGGGAAGGTCTTGGAGAAGTGATACAAGCTTTGATTGCTGAGGATAGGTTATCCAAGCTCTCTGAGATAGAGTAAATATGCCGTTTAGAGATATTTTAAACCAAGGACAAAAAATTTTAACCGAAAAGAATGTTGCCAATCCTAGATTTGATGCCCGCATTTTACTAACGTATGTTTTAAAAAATAATATTGATAAAATCCTTTTTGATTATGATGCGGCGATAACTAAAGAGCAGCAAACGCAGTTTTTTGAGTTAATAAGCCGTCGTTCTAAAAGAGAACCTGTTTCTAGAATTATTGGCAAAAAAGGGTTTTGGAAATATGATTTTAGTATTTCTAAAGAAACACTCGATCCCAGACCAGATACCGAAACCTTGATTGAAGCGGTATTATCTGAATTCCAAGACAAAGAAAAAAAGTTAAGAATAATTGACTTGGGAACAGGAAGCGGCTGCATAGCGATTTCTCTGGCTGGAGAGTATCTTAATTCTGAGGTTATTGGAGTTGATGCCGCTAAAGATGCGGTTTTAACCGCTCAAAAAAATGCTTCATATTTAGGTTTTAGTGATAGATGCCAGTTTATAAATAGTGATTGGAACAGTCTTGAAGAAAATTTTTTGCAAGATTGCGATATTGTCATTTCGAATCCTCCCTATATTAAAGCAGACGACATAAGAGATTTGGAAGAAGAAGTTAGAATCTTTGATCCTCATTTGGCTCTTTCAGGTGGTATATCTGGACTTGAAGCATACAGAGAACTGTCAGAATTATTTTTAAAAAAGTTGAAGTCGGGAACCGTAGTTTTTGTTGAAATAGGTGACGGCCAAGATAAAGACGTAATAGAAATAATGACCAATTCAGGTTTAATTTTTAAGAAAAAATATTATGACCTAAGCCAAAAGATAAGATGCTTGAGTTTTACTTATAAATAAAAAGCATTTTTATAATAAAAAAGGTTGAACTTGTTGTCATTTTAGTTCTACACTATCAAGGTATGTTTCCTAAAAGATTAGTTTCAATAAATCCCCTCATCAAAAGAGTTTGGGATTTACTAACTAGGATTCTTAAAGGTTTAAGAATAATTTTTGAAATTCAATATAATTACGGTAGAAAAAAATGAAAAAAAGCTCCAAGCAAAGGGGTCGTTCGTATGGACGGAACAATAATAACAATAATAATTTTAGAAATATAAATGCTTGCCTTGATAGTAATGGTCCAGGAGGACGAATTAGAGGAACTCTTCCTCAATTGATTGAAAAATATATGCTTATGGCACGAGATGCCAACGCACAAAATGATAAAATCTTAGCAGAAAATTACTATCAATATGCAGAACACTATACCAGAATTATTAATAGTTTCCCCGCAGAAGTAAGAGAACATAGACATCATAATCCTGAAGACAAGAAAGTCTTAGAAACTTCATCTGAAAATCAAGAAAATTTAGATAAAGAGCATCAATCTGAAAATTTAATTGAAGAAAACGTTGAAACATTATCTGAAGAATTAACTGAAGATGTTAGTGTTGCAGCAGGTAAAGATGATGCTGCAAATGAAGAAGATAAAAAGATTCGTCGGAGAAGAACTCCGAGAGAAAGACCCCTAAAAACAAAAATTAGAAAGATTAAAGAAGAAGTGCCTGAAGGCGATATGATTAAAGAAATAGGATTTTTAACAACGCCTGCTTCAATGGTAACAACTGCGGCGGAATAAAAAACAGTTCTGATCTTCTTGAAGTAATAAAAAACACTCCCTATATATTTATTAAAATATTAGGGGGTTTTTTTATGGATCTTAATAAATTTACCGAAAGAAGCATTAAAATTATTAATAATGCTGGCAATTTAGCGCAAGTTTTAGAACATCAGCAGCTTACGCCAGAGCATATAACAATTTGTTTGCTTGATGAAAAAGAGGATAACCTTTGCAGTGATTTAATCAAACAATGCCAAGCGAATCCTAAATCAATTAAAGACACTCTCAAAGAAGAGTTAAAAAAGCTTCCCCAAGTTCAAGGAGGAGGGGCTGGTGTTTATCAAACAAGTGAAACCGCCAAAGTTTTTAATCAAGCCGAAAAAATAGCAGAAAAAGCTGGTGATAGCTTTGTAACGGTTGAAAGATTGTTTCAAGCTATTTTATTGGTTCCAGAATGTGCGTCGGCAAAGATTTTAATTAAAACAGGGGTTACATCAGAAAAACTCAATAAGGTTATTAATGATATGAGAAAAAACCAAGCAGCATCTTCCCCAACGGCAGAAGACGGGTATCAAGCGTTAAAAAAATATACGATAGATTATACCGAAAAAGCTAAAGAAGGCAAAATAGACCCCGTTATAGGCAGAGATTCTGAGATTAGAAGAACCATTCAGGTTTTGTCCCGCCGTACTAAGAATAATCCGGTTTTAATTGGTGAACCTGGTGTTGGTAAAACCGCTATTGCCGAAGGGCTTGCACAGCGAATCGTTAATGGAGATGTTCCCGAAGGGTTAAAAAATAAAAAGCTTTTAGCTTTAGATTTAGGAGCTCTTGTGGCTGGTGCTAAATTTAGGGGTGATTTTGAAGAAAGATTAAAGGCTGTTCTTAAGGAAATAGAAGCTTCAACTGGAGAAATTATTCTTTTTATTGATGAAATGCATAACTTAGTTGGAGCTGGCAGAGCAGAAGGTTCAATGGACGCTGGCAATTTATTAAAACCAGCATTGGCTAGAGGAGAACTCCACTGCGTAGGGGCTACGACTCTTGATGAATATCAAAAACACGTTGAAAAAGATGCTGCTTTAGCACGAAGATTCCAACCAGTTTTTGTATCCCAGCCAACGGTTGAAGATACGATTTCGATTCTCAGGGGAATAAAAGAAAAGTTTGAACTCCATCATGGGGTGAGAATTTCCGATTCGTCATTGGTTTCAGCTGCAACACTTTCAAACCGTTATATTACAGATAGGTTTTTGCCAGATAAAGCGATTGATTTGATGGATGAAGCCGCAAGCGCTCTTAGAATGGAAGTCGATTCTAAGCCTGAAAAGCTAGATGAAATTGACCGTAAGTTAATTAAGCTTAGAGTCGAAGCTGAAGCACTGAAAAAAGAGCATGATGACGCATCTAAACAGAGGCTGGAAAAATTGAAAGAAGAAATTGCAGAACTCGCAATCGATTCGGATAAATTAAATAATCAATGGGTAAACGAGAAAAGATCTTTAGCTAGTGCTACAGAAATAAAGGAACGGCTAGATAAAACTAAAATAGAAATTGAAAAAGCATTAAGAGAAGGTCGATTCGAAAAAGCAGGTGAGCTTCAATATGGATTGCTTCCAAAGTTAGAAGCAGAACTCAAGCAGGCAGAGGAATTGAAAGAAAAAAGAGAACACAGCTTATTTAATGAAGTTGTAATGCCAGAGCATATTGCTACGGTTGTTTCCAGATGGACAGGAATCCCAGTTGATAAGATGCTGGAAGGCGAGAGAGAAAAGCTTTTAAAAATGGAAGATAATCTTGAGGCTAGAGTCGTTGGTCAAGAAGAAGCTATAATTGCGGTATCTAATGCTGTTCGTCGTTCTCGTTCAGGAATTTCCGATTCGGCAAAGCCTATGGGATCTTTCTTATTCTTAGGACCAACAGGAGTCGGGAAAACCGAATTATCTAAAGCTCTAGCCGAATTTTTATTTGATGATGAAACGGCAATGATTCGAATCGATATGTCCGAGTATATGGAAAAACATTCTGTTGCCCGATTGATAGGTTCGCCTCCAGGCTATGTCGGCTACGAAGAAGGTGGAGCTTTAACTGAAGCGGTTAGACGCCGCCCATATCAAGTTATTCTCTTTGATGAGATTGAAAAGGCTCACAGTGATGTTTTTAATGTGCTACTGCAGGTTCTTGATGACGGCCGACTTACCGATGGGCAAGGCCGAACAGTCGATTTTCGCAATACACTAATTATTATGACTTCGAATCTAGGCTCAGAATTTATAGCAGAAATGATTGGTGGCGATACTAAGGCGATTCGTGATGCAGTTATGGGCAGAGTAAAGGCTGCTTTCAGACCAGAGTTTATTAATAGAATCGATGAAATTCTAATTTTCAAAGCATTATCAAAAGAAAATATGAAAGGAATCGTTGCAATTCAAATTGATAGACTCCAGAGAAGGCTTGCGCAAAGAGAGATTAGTCTTAATTTAAGTTCAGATGCTTCAGAATGGCTGATTGAAAATGGCTACGATTCGATTTATGGAGCAAGACCTCTTAAACGGTTAATACAGCAAAGTATTGAAAATGAATTAGCGAATCTGATTCTCTCTGGGCGAATCAAAGATAACAGTATTGTTAAAATAGAAACAAGCAGCGATAAAGACAGACTCGACTTTATAATTAACTAGTTTTTAAGAGCAGTTTTAAAGTCTGATGCTAAAGATGCATACTGGGTGTCGATTTCCTTACGGGCAAGGTTAAAGTTTTCCAAGTCCTTGCCTTCAAGGATTCGTCCTGCTGGAGCATTAACTGTCATAGGGTTTACGCGTCGTCCGTTCTTATGAACTTCAAAGTGCAGATGAGGGCCTGTAGACCGTCCAGTGTTGCCTGAATAGGCTATAATTTGCCCCTGTTTGACTCTGGTGCCGACATTAACATCTTTAACATAGCGGCTTAAATGTCCATAAGCTGTTGAATATTCGCTGTTATGTCTGATTTCTACATAGTTTCCATAAGCGCCATTATATTTACGTTTAACTACGACTCCATCTCCTGATGCTTTTACGGGAGTTCCAAGAGAGGCCGCAAAGTCGGTTCCCCAATGCATAACCCTTTTTCTTGTTATAGGGTGGTGGCGCATACCAAAAGGAGATGTGATTCGTGTGCTTGGCACAGGGTGTTTGCTCAATGATTTTTTGAGGCTCCTGCCTTTACTGTCATAATAGTCAGAAAAACCAGTGTCATCGGTATAACGATAAACCGATAAGTCGTGACCGCGAAGATTTAAAGACGCAAAAACCAAGGAACCATTTTGAGCGACTCTGCCATCTGGAGTCGTTTTCATTTCATACATAATGATGAATTTGTCACCTTTTCTAAGATCCCTTCTAAAATCTACCGTCTGGGAAAAAACATTAATAGCCATTTGAGCAATGTTTTTAGGGACATCTTGGCTAAGAGCCGCAGAAAGAAGGCTGCTGTCAATAACGCCTTCGGCAGCATACAACTTAGTAGTCAGGGTGTCTTTTTCCTCAAAAGGCATAAATTTGCGATTCTCATCACGCCTTACAGAAAAGCGTTGTCCGATTCTTGGTTCAATAGTTATCGATTCTAAGGTGGATTCGTTAGTTGTTATGTTGGTTGATTTTGCAAAAGCTATTTCTTGCCCAACTTTTATTCCTCTTGGATTAAAGACTTTTCTGAGAGCAGTAATAGCCTCAAAGGATTCGTTCTTAGAAAAACCTTGGTTTTTTAAAATTTTATCTAACGTATCACCAGATTTGACAGTAACATTTAAATTGGAAAGGGTTTGTTTTTCCCCATCATTTAGAATTTCTAACAAAGAAACATCATCTTTGTCTGATTCGTTTTTAGTAATAGTGG
>JBFXJJ010000018.1:42500-43748 GCA_050175015.1 Alphaproteobacteria bacterium
TAGACGGAAAGACCCCGTGCACCTTTACTATAGCTTCGCAGTGGTATTAGGGAATAAATGTGTAGGATAGGTGGGAAACTTTGAAGCCGCGGCGCCAGTTGCGGTGGAGTTAACCTTGAAATACCACCCTTTTGTTTCCTGATATCTAACCAATTACCGTTATCCGGTAATGGGACCCTGCGTGGTGGGTAGTTTGACTGGGGCGGTCGCCTCCCAAAGAGTAACGGAGGCGCGCGATGGTTGGCTCATATTGGTCGGAAATCAATAGTTGAGTGTAATGGCACAAGCCAGCCTGACTGCGAGAGCGACAGTTCGAGCAGAGACGAAAGTCGGTCATAGTGATCCGGTGGTTCCACGTGGAAGGGCCATCGCTAAACGGATAAAAGGTACGCCGGGGATAACAGGCTGATTCCTCCCAAGAGTTCATATCGACGGGGGAGTTTGGCACCTCGATGTCGACTCATCACATCCTGGGGCTGGAGCAGGTCCCAAGGGTATGGCTGTTCGCCATTTAAAGTGGTACGTGAGTTGGGTTTAGAACGTCGTGAGACAGTTCGGTCCCTATCTGCCGTGGGCGCAGGATATTTGAGAGGGTCTGTCCTTAGTACGAGAGGACCGGGATGGACGTACCTCTGGTGTGCCAGTTGTTCCGCCAGGAGCACCGCTGGGTAGCCAAGTACGGACGGGATAACCGCTGAATGCATATAAGCGGGAAGCCTTCCTTAAGACAAGATATCCCAATTAGAATCGTGGTAGACCACCACGTTGATAGGCAGGGTGTGAAAGCGTAGTAATATGTTTAGCTAACCTGTACTAATAGTTCGATTGATTTTTATGTTGCATGTATGGATTAATTCATACGTTTGTATAATAAAAATATTGTTGCTTTTTTGTGTGTCTAGATGATCTGGTGGTTATAGCGGGGGAGAAACACACGATCCCATTCCGAACTCGAACGTGAAAACCTCCAGCGCCAATGGTACTTTACCTTAAGGTACGGGAGAGTAGGTCGCTGCCAGATCTTCTAGACACATAGAAAAGAAAATCAATACTTTGTGCATCTTTTATTTATGATGTTAAACAGACGCGGGATATATTCCCGCGTTTTTATTTTTAGGTTGTTTTTTAAAACTAGAAACGCTATAAATAATAAATCTTATAAAGAATTATCGCGGGGTGGAGCAGCCCGGTAGCTCGTCAGGCTCATAACCTGAAGGTCGTTGGTTCAAATCCAGCCCCCGCAACCAA
>JBFXJJ010000019.1:0-35208 GCA_050175015.1 Alphaproteobacteria bacterium
TATTTTTATAATCAGGCTTCATTGTTTGCCTAACATTCTTTTGATTTTCTAAAATGATGTCAAACCAGAAAGAGGAGCCATTGTTTTCCTCACTGTGAACCCCAATATGTCCTCCCATCATTTCAGAGAGTTCTTTGGATATAGCCAGACCTAATCCTGTTCCTTGATATTTTCTAGTGGAAGTGCCATCAATTTGAGAAAAGGGCTTAAATAAAATATCAAGTTTTTCTGGAGATATTCCTATTCCCGTATCTATGACTTCAAATTTTATAACTGATTTTTCAGGGAGAAAACCATCGCAGGTAACGTGAATATTAATTTCTCCTTTTTCCGTGAATTTAATTGCGTTGCTTATAAGGTTGGTTAAAATTTGGCGCAATCTTCCAGCATCACCTCTAACTAGAGAAGGAACATCAGGCTCAATTAAACAAATAAGCTCTAAACCCTTTGTCTGAGCATTGACAGACAACATTTCCGCTATATCTTCAACTGTTAACCTCAGGTCGAAATCGATGTTTTCTAATTCTAATTTCTTAGCTTCAATCTTAGAGAAGTCCAAAATATCATTTATTAAAGACAAAAGGTTATCACAGCTTTGTTTCAGCATATCAACATATTTTTTTTGCTTTTCGTTAAGTTCTGTGCGCATTAAAAGTTCAGTCATACCAACAACGCCATTCATGGGAGTTCTTATTTCATGGCTCATATTAGCTAGAAATTGGCTTTTAGCGGTGCTGGCATTTTCAGCTACTTCTTTTGCAAGCAAAAGTTCTTTCTCAGCTTGCTTGCGCATTGTTATATCGGTATGTGAACCTGCAATACGGTATGGAATTTCATCATCATCTCTATAAGAATCTCCTTTAGCTCTGATCCAACGATAGGATCCGTCCTTATGCTTCATTCGGAATTCAATGTTGTATTCTGAGAATTCTCCTTGAAGATAATTCTCCAAATACTCCATTACATATAAAGCATCATCTGGGTGCAGATTGTTTTTAAAGCTGCTGAATTCATTAGGAAGTTCATCGTCTTTATATCCTATAATATCCTTCCACCTAGGTGATATGAAAAAAGAATTATTTGTTATGTCCCAGTCCCATAAGCCATCGTTGCTTCCTTGAACGGCAAGAGAGAAACGTTTGTTGGCTTCTTTTAATTTTTCTTCAGCGTTCTTTCTATCCGTAATGTCGGTATCATTTCCTCGATAGCCTAAAAGTTCATCGTTAGCTCCGATTATGGGAGTCGCATTTGTTGAAATCCAAACAATTCGACCATCTTTGGTTTGAAGGTAGTTCTCTTCATTTTGAAATGAAACTTTTTTACTGAAGGCGTCAAAGATACGTTCTTTAAATTCTTCACGTTCTTTTTCTGGGTGTAAATCATAGAAATGCATTTTGCCAATAGCATCTTCTTCACTGTAGCCGCTAACAATTTCTGCAACGTGATTGACATAAGTATAAAGTCCGTTGACATCCATTTCCCATATAACAATTCTGCATTGTTCAACTAGCTGGTTATATCTTTCCTGTCCAGTTTTAATCTCTTGCATCATTTTATATTCATCACTTGTATCGCGAAAGACGAGAACCGCGCCTCGGATATTTCCCATATTATCTTTGATTGGAGATGCGCTGTCTGATATATGATATTCAGTTTTATCTTTGCTTATCAGTATGATATTTTTGCTTGTAGTCGTATTTTTACTGCCGCTTATAATCAAACTTACGGGATTAGGTGTTTTTTCTCTTGTATTGCTATCTATTATATTAAAAATTTCATCAATTTGCTTGCCTACTGCTTTTTCAGAAGTCCAACCTGTTAGCTTTTGGGCTATACGGTTAATTTGGGTAATCTTGCCATCAATATCGGTAGCAATAACACCGTCACCAATAGAATTTAACGTTATATTTAAATTGTTTTCGGCAAGGCATACTTGTTTGAAAACGGATAGGAATTTTTTTTCTAATAATGATGCAATCATCCATAGCATTGTTATAAATAAGGAACCAAGAACAATTCCCATTATAAGCTTATATAATACTCTATAATGAAGGTAGTGAAGAACGTTTGTTTTATCACTTATTATTATTATGTCTGCGACATTTTCATCATTAATGCTGTAAATTTTGAAATAATCTAGATATAAAAAATGCCCATCAGTGTTGATAATTTGAACTTTGTTTTTGTTATCATAACTATCGAAATAAGATTTAAATTCGGATGGAATTTTTTCTAAAGTTTGGTTAACAATCACGATTTTGGAATATTTATCCCATTCACCAGATAGATTGAAAAGGTATCGTCCTTTTTCAAACTTTTCTTTGGAGGAAAACTCTTTGCGCACAGCTGTTATGACGTCAATACCAAGAGCTTTACCAAAAATTTCTCCTAACCGTTCAACCTCAATTCCTAATTCAATATAGCCAATTGTTTGGTTTTTATCTATCCAAGGTTTTACATATCTTAATGTCAATGTTCCTGCAGAACCAACTTCAATTCCCCAATCTTCTTTTCCTGTTTTCTGGGCATTTTTGAGTGATTTATGTTTGATAACATCTCCCCATCTTTCTGGGGTATAGACTCTAAAAAAGCACGTACCATCATTTTCAATAAAATAAGCATGAGTAACATTAAATTCTTTCTTGAGTTTGGCAAAGTATGGCGTCGTTATTTCAGCAAAAGTATCGCGTTTTTTATCATTAAAAGTTTTCAAAAACTGCTCTTTTTGCATAACAGCCTCGGTATGAGCCTTTAAAAGTTTAATCTCATACGATAGCAAATGCTGCCATTCATTTTGGGCTTCAAAAGCCTCTCTTTTTACATTTTTTTCTACCTCTTGGAGATAAAAATAGTGAGAGAAAGAAATAAACATTAAAATCAGCAATGATGTTAGCATTGCTGCGGGAACAACAATCCATTGCCTTATATTAAAATTTGAATATTCAATGTTTTTTATATGCTTAAAAACAAAAAAAATACTAATAGCAAAAATTACTATTAGTGAGATGAAAGTTATTGTTAGATTTGTAAGTGACAAAATAGACGTATTGGCGCACCAATGACTTATAAACACTGTTACGCCAATAATTGAAATTAAATTTAGAATAAAATTTCTTGATGATTTTTTGCTGTCCATTATGCCTTTATTTTATATAATCTAATTTTTACTGTTAATTAGGGCATTGGCATCTAAAATAATCATAATTTCTTTTGATAATTTCACAACACCAGAAGAGACACTCTGCCATTTTTTATCCATAGTTGAGGGGTTGTTTTCAATGTCACTGGTTTTTATTTCCATAACAGTTCCAACATTATCAACTTTTATACTATATAGCTCTTCGCCTATTTCTACTGTGGCTAGATGCTGTTCTCCATTGTCATGATCAGGAAGACCAAGGCACCTTCTGAAATCAATTACCGTTACAATACGTCCTCTTAGGTTGATGTTTCCTGCAACCTTCTCAGAAGACAAAGGGATATGAGCAATGTTTTCTGAAACTAGAATATCCTGTACTTTCTCTACAGAAATACCAAACAATTGTTTATCGACATAAAAAGTTACAAAAACTTGTTTAGGTTTTTTATCTTCTACAACATTTTGTCTGGAGGAGACCGTAGCTAACTGGTTCATGACTATTCTCCTTCTATAACTGGTTCTTTAACGTCTTCAAAAATGTCCTCTAAACTTTTTAATACTGCCTGACGGTCAAACTTTACAACATAATCATCAAAGCCTGCATCACGTCCTTTTTCGAAATCAGCTTTTGTGGCATGAGATGACAGGGCGATAAGAGGAATGTTTTTCCATGCACCGTCATTCTTAACCTCTTTAGCAAATTCGAAGCCGTTCATTTTTGGCATTTCGATATCAGAAACAATAGCATCAAACATTGCACCTTTTTCTCTCATTTGTAAGGCATCAACTGGATTTGATACGCTAGTTACTTCATAGCCTTGAGCCGAAATTAAAGGTCTGATTAGATTCAAGAAAAAGTCGCTGTCGTCAATAACTAGAATTTTCTTGCCATAAGTTAAGCTTTTTACCCCTTCTTTGCCAGCTCCAAACCAATCGCCGAAAGCTTTAGTTAAGTAATAGCCAATATCAATAACATCAGTTGCTTTGCCTTTAATTACGGCGGTTCCAATGATGCCTTCTTTGTCAGCCTTGAGCTCAACTTTCATTTTGTCTTCGACAATATCAACGATTTCATCAACCATAAGTCCCATGCTGCGTTCATTATCAGCAAAAACAAGCACAGGTTGACGGCCTTTTTCTTTTAGTCTGAATTCTCCCGCAAAGCTTACGATAGGCATTAACTTGCCGCGATATTGGACAACAGGTTTGCCGTAAGAATGTTCAAATAATGAAACATCAAACTCTTCCAAGCGGGCTACAAGAGCAAGAGGTACAGCTTTTGGATCTTTGCCTTCTGATTTGAAAATCAAGAATGAAACAATATCATCAGACACAACAGCTGATTTTTGTTTCTCATCATTATCAGATGAAGATTCAACAGTTTCACCAACAGCCGTTGCAATACCGTTAGGATCTAAAATCATAATAACACTGCCATCACCTAAAATGGTGTTTCCTGAAAACATAGTAATATCTCTTAAGATTTGAGACACAGGTTTAACCACAATTTCTTCGGTATCAAAAACATGATCGACAATAATACCAAAGGTAAAAGTTCCAACTTGGGAAACAATAACAAAGATTTCATCTTGGCTGTCATCGTGTGGTTGCTTTTCTTGACCATTCAAGCGAAGAACTTCTTTTAAATTTACCAAAGGAAGGAGATGGTCTCTCAGTCTTAAAACTGCTGAGTTGTTAATTTTTTCAATCTGTTGTTCTGATTTTTTGGTAACTCTTACTAATTCAACAACAGAAATTTGTGGGAATGCAAATTTTTCACCACCTGATTTTACAATTAAGGCTGATACGATAGCAAGGGTAAGAGGAATTTTGATTCTAAAACTAGTTCCTTTCCCTTCTTTAGTTTTAAGCTCAATATTACCACCAATTTTTTCAATGTTGGTTTTAACAACGTCCATACCAACACCACGTCCAGAAACGGAGGTTACTTTTTCTGCTGTTGAGAAACCAGCATTAAAGATAAATTGGGCAATTTGTTGTTCATTCATAAGTTCGAGCTGCGACTCGGTAACAAGTCCATTATCAAGAGCTTTTTCTTTGATTCTATTAATATTTAAACCTTTACCATCATCGGAAATTTCAATAATGATGTGTCCGCCTTCATGATAAGCATCAAGTTTGATAATGCCAGTTTCCGATTTGCCTGTTCTGGCACGTTCATCAGGGTGCTCTAAGCCGTGATCGGCAGAGTTTCTAACCATATGAGTTAGAGGGTCTCTAATTAATTCAAGCACTTGTCTGTCGAGTTCGGTTTCGGCGCCATACATTTGGAGGTCAATTTTTTTGCCAGTTTCAGTTGCTAGATCTCTAACAATTCTAGGAAGTTTGTTCCAAGCGATGCCTATCGGCTGCATTCTGGTTTTCATTACGCCTTCTTGCAAATCACTGGTAATCAAAGACAAGCGTTGCAGAGGTGATACAAATTCTGAGTCCGTTTGACCTCTTACCATTTGTAGAAGCTGGTTTCTGGTAAGAACTAATTCAGAAACGAGTGTCATCATATTTTCAAGAAGATCAACATTAACTCTTATAGACTGCTCTGCCAGAGATGATTCTTTAGCTTTAGGGGCATCTTCTTTTGCGGGAGCAGGTTCAACTTTTTTATTTTCTTTTACAGCGACTAAAGGTTGTTTGTTTACCGCTTTTGGCTCGGAAGGCTCGCTTTCTTTTTCTCGCTCTTTCTCCATTTCTTGAGCAATTTCTTCAGGAGATGCTGCTTTGTTACCAGAAGCGATAGCTTCTTCTACTTCTTCTAGGAGTTCAGCAGCGACAGGGAAGCCCTCATCAGATAAGGGGACATCACCATTTTCGGTATCATCTGATGACGTTGTCTCAACATCCTTTCCCTCGGCAGTCAGATTTAATTTATTAATTAAATCTGAATCGTCGCCTTCAGGCTCCGTTTCGTATTGCTCAAGATACGCAAGGATTTCTTTAATTCTATCAATAGCGTTAAGAATTAAAGTAACAGATGTTGGTCTAACTTCAAGCTCCCCTGAACGGAATTTATCCATAACATTTTCGCCAGAGTGAGCTAATTTTTCTAAACGGGGAAGACCTAAGAAACCACAAGTTCCTTTAATAGTATGAACCATTCTGAAAATATTAGATAAAATATCCTTATCATTTGGATTTTGTTCTAAGTGAACTAGTTCAACGTCTAGTTCGGCTAAATTTTCATTGGCTTCTGTTAAAAACTCGGATAACAAATCGTCCATAATAAATCTCCCCTATTAAATTTTTTTATTTAGCTAAAATAGCTCAATTCTGAAAAAAAGGGAAGCTAGTAATTCTATGCTTCCCTTATATACTTAATAATTATATCAAATTTATTAGGTATCAGGGACTTTTTCAGAAATTAGTTTAAGCATTTCTAATAGTCTCAATAAAGTTTGCTACTTCATTCTTGAGCTGAGCAGACTTTTGAGAAAGTTCTTTAGAGGCTGCTAAAACTTCGCTTGCGGCGGCACCTGCTTCTCCTGCAGCTTGGGTTACGCCGGCAATGTTACTGGATACTTCAGCGGTTCCTTGAGATGCTTGTTCAACATTACGTGAAATCTCAGATGTTGCAGCACCTTGTTCTTCAACAGCAGAAGCGATTGCAGCTGATATTTCATCAATCTTATCAATCACGGTTCCGATGTTGGTGATAGCTGATACAGCTTGATCGGTTTTGCTTTGAACGTCAGAAATTTGAGTAGATATTTCTTCGGTTGCACGTGCCGTTTGGTTAGCAAGATTCTTAACTTCACTAGCAACAACCGCAAATCCTTTACCCGCATCACCAGCTCTAGCGGCTTCAATCGTAGCATTAAGAGCAAGTAAGTTGGTTTGGTTAGCTATATCGGTAATAAGTTCAATAACTTCACTAATTCTTTGTGCAGATTGAGCCAGTCCGCCAACAACTTGGTTAGTAGATTGTACTTCTTCTACGGCTTGTCTAGCTATAGCTGATTCTTCAGTTACTTGTCTTGAAATCTCAGTAATAGAGTTAGAAAGTTCTTCAGCAGCAGCGGCAACAGTTTGAACGTTTGCAGCGGCTTGTTCCGAAGCTGCAGCAACAGCAGTTGCTTGTTGAGCTGTTTGCTCAGAAATAGCTGACATACTTTCTGCGGTAGAATTCATTTCGGTAGCGGCAGCAGATACAGCGTCAACAATACCCATAACAGCTTTTTCGAAATCATCGGCTAACTTATGCATCATTTCTTTCTTTTCTTGAGCTGCTCTGATTTCAGCTTGTTTCTGAGCTTCTTCAAGTTCTCTAGCTTTGATAGCATTTTGACGGAAAATTTCTACATTGCGAGCCATATCGCCAACTTCACTTTTATCAAGATATTGACTTACATCGATCTTGGTATTGCCATTTGATAAATCAATCATAAGCTTTCCTAAACCTTCAAGCGGCTTAGTAATAGTGCTGGCAAAGGTTACAGAAAGACCAATAGCAATCACAAGAACTATGATTAAAGCAACAGCGCTTTCGATAACTTTTTGTTTGAAAATAACTTCAATGTCGTCAATCCATATACCTGATGCAACAACCCAACCCCATTCAGGAAAATCAACAGCAAAAGACAATTTTAAAGAAGGAATAGTTTCGCCTTGTTTTGCCCACATATAATAGACAGTTCCACGACCTTTATCTCTAGCAACACGATTGAGTTCTGAAATAAATTTTGTACCATCAGCGTCAGATAGATTGGCAACGTCTTTTCCAACTAAGCTTGGGTGAGCAATCATACCGTTATTGACTAGGTCATAATCTTGAATCCAAATATAGTTGTTGCCGTCATAACGCATTCCGTTGACTGCTCTTATGGCAAGTTTTTTAGCTTCAGCAACGGTTATTTCGCCACTCTTTGCCATTTCAGCGTAGGATTTGATAGTATTGGTTGCAGCATCTACCAAATCTTCGGTTTTAATTATGCGGTCTTCTAATAATTCTTTTTTAGTGCTTTTAGGTTTAAAACGGCAACTGTTATAAGACCGATAACAATTATCGTGTTTATGATAAAAAATCTTTTTCCAATTTTTAAATTACGAATTGAATTTAACATAGGTGTCCCCTCCATTTTTTTAAGTTAAATTTCTTTTTTTGTTTTTTATTATTATTTAGATATAACATACCTATGTTTCATAAATGTTTCACAAAACAGGCTTTTTTGTTTCAAAAAAGTATCAGGTGCATTTTATGGATTTTTGAATCTTTTATGTATTGTAAAAGACGTTTCATATGACTACATTACATCATAATGGTTTTTTATAAAATAGAACTTATTTTTTAAACAAGTTAGAACTTTGGGTGATAATATGCATAATCGTAAGGTTGCTGTAGTTGGGCTAGGATATGTGGGACTTCCTGTTGCGGTTGCTCTTGGCAATTTAGGACAAGAAAAAGTCATAGCTTTTGATATTAATAAGAAAAGAATTGCAGAATTAAATCAAGGGATTGAGCATACAGGAGAAGTAGATTCAAAAGTATTACAAAAATCCGATTTGCTAATTACAGATAATGTTGATGATTTAAGAAAGGCTGATTTTTTTATAATTACAGTTCCAACTCCAATTGATGATGCTAAAAGACCTGATTTAAAACCTGTTTATTCTGCAACCAAAACCGTGGCCTCTGCTTTGAAGCGTGGTGACATTGTAGTTTATGAGTCAACGGTTTATCCTGGTGTTACTGAATTGGAGTGTGTTCCTATATTGGAAGAAATTTCAGGGCTTAAATATGTGAAAGATTTTACCGTAGGTTATAGCCCAGAAAGAATTAACCCTAGCGATAAAATTCATCGTTTAGAAACAATTACTAAGGTTGTTTCTGGCTCTGATAGTAAAACATTAGATATTGTGGCTGATGTTTATGGAAGTATTGTTCACGCAGGCATTCACAAGGCTCCAAGTATCATGGTTGCCGAGTCTGCTAAAGTTATTGAAAATACTCAAAGAGATTTGAATATAGCTTTAATGAATGAGTTGGCAATTATTTTTAATAAGATGGATATTGATACCAAAGATGTTTTGGAAGCAGCTGGAACGAAATGGAATTTTTTAAAATTCTCTCCTGGTTTGGTTGGTGGACATTGTATTGGTGTTGACCCATATTATTTAACACATAGAGCTGAAAGATTAGGATATCATCCGCAAGTTATTTTATCTGGTCGTAAGATTAATGATGATATGGGCAAATATGTTGCCACACAAACGATTAAACATTTAATGCGTAATGGAATTCAAAAACATCCTAAAATTGTTGTTTTAGGACTTACATTTAAGGAAGATTGCCCAGATATTAGAAACACTAGAGTTGTTGATATCATCGCTGAGCTTAAGGAATTTGGGGCTAATGTTATTGTTTGTGACCCTTTTGCTGATGCAGAAGAAGTTTATAAGGAATATGGGCTAGAGCTGTCTACGATTGAAGATGCTAAAGATGCAGATGCTGTAGTTTTTGCTGTCGCGCATAAAAAATATGCTCTAAAAGGTTGGGAGTTTATCAGTTCTTTATTAAAGAAAAATGGTGGTTTTGTCGCTGATGTTAAATCGATTCTTGACCGCGATAAAAAGCCTGAAAATATTGATTTGTGGCGCCTTTAGAGTAATGCTCTAATGTGCGAAGTTTAATAATTATAGAGCAACATTAATTTCGTCATAACTTTGTGCCTTATGGCAAGTCTTAACAGACTGTTTTTACAAATAGGACACATTTTAAAACAAAAAAACCCAGATATTTTTATATCTGGGTTTTTTGCAAAAACTATAACGTAAAAACGATTAACGTCCTTGTGATTTGTTTTTGATTTGAGAAATTGAAACCTCTTTTTGTTGTTTTTTGGTAATAGATTTGGTTTCTCTCGTAATAACTCTTCCACTGAGTTCTTGAAGCTTCATTTTTCTTGCTAAATTAGCATCAATTTCCTTTTTCACTTCCGTTTTTTTTGCTTTGTTATCTTTACGGTCTTTTTTATTAGCTTTAGCTTTTGTTTTAATGCCTTTTCTAACTGTAGCAGCTTCTTTAAGGTTTTTAGGTTTGCTTTTTTTGGCATTTTCATTTTCAATGTTTTTAGTGACATCTCCAACTTTTTTATCAAAATCTTTGCTGTATTGAGAAATCATTTTAGCTTCATCCTTTCCAAGGGTTTCGCCTTTTCCTAATTTTCCAAAAGCTTGGCTTAAATTGTCATAGCGATTAATTGCATCAACATTAGTTTTATCTTCCTTCTGACTGCTTTTAGCAAAGATATTAGAAAAAGCGGTCATAATATTTTTTTCGCCATCATTAAGAGTTTTGCCACTTGCTGCTTTCTCTAAAGCTTCTTTAACAGCGGTAGCTTTTTCTTTAAGATCTTTCATAGGATCTTTTTGGCTTTGCATCTCTTTTTCACTTGGATTGTAGATGCTGCCTTCAGATTTTTGGCTTTTATCTGTTTTTGCAGGTTGTTCAGAGGCTTTTGTTTGTTTTGGCTTGCCATCAGATGATGCCCATTTTTCACCTTGATTTTCAATAGCTTTAGCTAATTGCGTTGCAAGACCAAAGCGACCATTTATAAGAAAATCGGCACCTTCAAATGCTTTACCAACACCCCAGCCAACGCTTTCACCCATAGCTGCAATAATAGCTTCAATCATATCTTGAGCGGAAAGATCGATATTAAAATTGTGATCAGAACCTTTGCCTTTTTCTTTTTTCTTTTTTTCTTTTCCTGTTCCGTCAATAGTAGAACCTTCGTCAACCATAAATGCTTCTTGATTTTGGTTGACATTGTTAGCTTGAGCAAGAGTGTTAGCCTGATTGACACCTTTAGCTTGGTCAATAGTCATAGCACTTTTGTTGTCTGTGATTTGAGTTTCCATAGTTATAATCCCTAAAACTAAGCAAAGATCCTATTAAATAAGATACCCTAACTTTATATAAAAAGCAATCTTTTGTCTACAGTTTTTCAAAATAATCATATAATAGTAACAATTAATTAAAATATTTATGCCGTTATTGTTTTCATAATATTGGCTATTTTCTTATTCATAGCTTTGCAATCTTTAGCATTTGCTTTTATTAGTCCAAAAAATTTCTTTGGCATCTTATCAACTAATATAGGCGTGAAAAACGCCGGGTTGCTGATTAATGTACGATAAGCTGATTCAGGGTCATTATCCGCAGCTTTCAGGTAGTTTTTGATAAGAGCTTCTTCGTTTATTGGCAGATTTCTGCGTTTAAGTTTCTTAATAAATGAATTTGCAAGGCTTTGCTGTTCTAAGAATAAGTCAACGGCTTCTTCTTTAAGCATTTTGCTTTCTTTAACAACCTTGCTGGCTTTGCTTCTTATTTTGCAGGCTTCAATTTCAATGTCGACCTGCATAAAATTGAAAATGAATGACTGAATAATTTCATCTTTAGCTGCTTCAGCGATAGCAAAAAAAGTTTGATCGCTTTCTTGTCCTGTTACTCTGCCTAAAATTTTGGGGTATAGCGATTTAAAAATAGCTAATGACTTATACATATCATCTTTAATTAACATCGCAACATCTGGTTTTAGATGTGGAACTAAATCTTTGGCTCCTATGTTCTTGCTAGGATATTGACAGTTATTTATAATAGCTATTTCTTTAGTCATAGACATAGTATCTTTATAAGCATCATAGAGGCTTGATTCTTCATCAGATAATTGAGACAAGTACTCAAAATCATCATCAGGTTGTTCTGGTACTTTTGGAGAAGGCGTTTTGGCTGTAGGGGAAGCTAGGCTGAAGTCATCATCAGCTTCTTCTTCAAAATCTTCTAGTTCATCTTCATCATCAAATTCAGGGGGCTGTTCAAAGTCATCTTCATCGCCTTCTTCCTCTTCTTCCTCATAATTATCGTCCTCTTCCTCAGTGTTTTCTATCTCATCGTCTTCAATGTCAACATTACCTAAATCGGTTTCATCATAATCTAAACTATAGTCATCGTCGATACTGCCATCCTCTTCATCAGCTACGTCTTCAATGTCAATATTACCCAAGGTAGTTTCATCATAATCTAAGTTAAAAGAATCATCTTCATCTTCATTTATTGTATTCTCTTCTGAAATATTTTTTTCTAGTTTTATTTCAGAATTGGTTGGAAGAGGGGCTTTGGCTGCAATGTTATTGTGGACAGCAGCTTGAGGCATAATGGAAGGTCTTTGAGGAACAATAGATGCAGGCATTCCCGTTGTATTATTGGGCGCGGTCATTGTCTGGGGTACAGGTCGTGAAGGTACAGCATTTGCTGTGCTGGCGGGTCTTTGTGGAACAGGCGGCATTTGATGTGTTTGAGATGCTGGCGTTATGCTCGGTCTTGGTGGAGCTTTAAACGGAGGAGGGGCCGCTTGGGTATTTTGGGGTGTTATATGCGGAGCTCGCTGTGGCTGTGGACTAGCTGTTTGTGGTACCGCAGGCCTTGGCTGAGTTTGAGCTGGCGCCTTTGTTATTGGTGATTTAGTTTGAGTAACAGCCACAGGTCTTGGTGGAGCCTGATGAGGTGCCTTTGTTGGTTGATGTTGTGGCTGTGGATTTGCTGTTTGAGGTGCCGCTGGTCTTGGCTGAGCTTGGTGTGGAGCTTTTGTCGGCGGTGCTTTTGCTTGATGTACCACAGGTCTAGGCTGTCCTTGTTGTGGAGGACGAGCTTGTGGCGGCGGCGCTTTTTGTGGCTGCGTTTGAGCTGGTCTTGGAGCCTTAACCATAGGAGCTTTGGTTCCTGTTGGTTGTTGCGGTCTAGGAGCAGGAGCCTTGGTTCCTGGTATTTGAGGTGGAACTTTTTGAGGAATTTTATGAGCAACTTGTTGCGGTTGTGGTCTAGGTGGAGCTTTAGATGGAGTTGCAGCAACCGCCGGCCGTTTGATAACCGGAGCTATCTTTTTCATTGGCGGTTGGTTCATTGTTAATATTCCCTTTGAGTTTTTGTTTCTTGTTTCTTAAATATTTTTGATTAGTATACCAAAATATTCTTAATTAAAAATATGGTATAATACAATAATGTCAAATAATTACAGCAAAATCACTCTTCCTGAAGTGCCAAGCAGTCATAATAATGAGCGCATAGATAAGTGGATTTCATCAGAAAGTAAGGAAATCTCACGCTCCAGAGTGCAGCAGTTGATAGAGCAGGGATACGTTTTAAAAAATAATGACATTATTAATGATGCCGCTAAAAAAGTTCATCAAGGAGATATTATAGAAATTCTAATTCCACCAGCAGAAGAGGCTATCCCTGTAGGTGAAAAAATTGATTTGGATATAGTTTATGAAGATGAAGATTTAATAGTCATCAATAAAAATCCCAATATGGTTGTTCACCCGGCTCCAGGTAACAGCAGTGGAACTTTAGTTAATGCTTTAATTGAGCATTGTGGCAGTAGTTTATCTGGTATTGGCGGGGTTAAAAGACCGGGGATTGTTCATAGAATAGATAAAGATACCAGTGGGTTAATTGTAATTGCTAAAAATGATTTAGCTCATCAAAGTTTATCCGAGCAATTCGCAGCTCACAGTATCAGAAGAGCATATATTGCTGTTGTATGGGGAGTGCCTAAACCTCTTAAAGGCAGGATAGAAACAAATTTGGGAAGGCATAAAGTCAATCGTAAAAAAATGGCTGTTTTAAAAAGCGGCGGCAAAGTAGCGATTACTAATTATGAAACTATAAAAAATATTCAAAATATGGTTTCAGTTTTAGAGTGCCGACTCGAAACAGGCAGAACACATCAAATCAGAGTTCATATGGCACATATAGGCTGTCCATTGGTTGGTGATCAGACTTATGGTAACAACAAAAAACATTTAGCTAAGTTTTTTGAAAATGCTGTTGTAAAAGATTTTTTAAGGCAGGCTCTCCATGCTAAAGAGCTAGGTTTTATTCATCCTCGAACTCAAAAAGAGATGTTTTTTAGTAAAGATATGCCAGAAGATATGAAAATCCTGATCGAATCTTTTGATGATTAAAAGCTATTTTAAAAAAGTATTATAGATTTGAATTAAAAAAGAAGAGAAAAATAAATTAGACATTACTCTGAAATTTTTACTTCTTCCCCCCAATTTTCAATTAGTTTTTGTTGGACAATTTTAAGATTGTTTGCGCGGCGGTATGCTGCAAGTTGGCTGAGCGTTCCAACGATTATGGGAAAGATGGTATAAACTAGAAGACCAAAACAGGCAGAGCCGTAAATCACGATTAAAGACGTAACATCAAGCAGGATATTAAGAGCCTCGGTAATAGTATGCGATCCAAACCACATTTTTAGAAGATAATAAAATGAGCCTGAGATATTGAATCCGCCGATGCACAGCCATTTATATTGATATTTGTTTTTTTCTAACACAAAAGCAATAAGTGTTGGAAGCATAGCAAACGACAAAAAGATTATTGTCGGATGAATCACAATAAGTACGGGCATAATTAATATGATTAAAATCAAGCGGCTTAAAAAAATGCCAAAACCAGCTTTTTTAGGCGGTTGTTTTTTTTGGGTTTTAATTGGTTTCTTACTCAAATTCTCACCTAAAATTTTGAAATAAACATAATTAAAATAGTAATAACAGCGACACCAAAAGATGTTATAGCTGCTACTTGATGTCCAAAAGTTATTGCGTCTTCTTCACGTTCTTTTTTGCGGTTTTCAATATTATAGATTTCTTTCTCCGCGGCGGCATATTCTTGTTTAGCTCTAGCAAAAGATTTAGCATCATCAGTTATTTCTTCATTGTTGTCTAAGAAACTGAATAAATCATAAACCAAGCCTTTTCTGACTAATTTATGAATTTCTTTCTCCATAATTTTGCGCCGTACTCTACTATGATAACGTTTAATGACAGGAGCCATCAAAGAGCCAACCCAGCTTGTAAGATTATAAAGAGGATCTCTGTGAAAATGCCACTGTAGGAAAGAAATCATACCAAGAAGACCGACGGCAACTTCGGAAGGGTTAGAACTATTTAAAGAGATAAGATAGCTTTCGACTTTATTGCCGCAGTGAGCAGAAACAAATGCTATTATATGGCGATCAATAGGCCATGATTTATAATCTTGTTTTTTGGCGACTTTATCTAGTTCTTCAACAATGCTTCCCACATCTAAAATATAGGAATGATCGATAATTTTACTTAAGCAGGGAGCATATTCACATAGTTCATAAAGACAACGCTCAATGCCAAAGCCTAAATCTTCTCGGTCGATATAATTACGTAAAGAAGCAAATTTGCTGGCATAAACATATTTTTCCTGAACCGCATACCAATCTTGAACAATATTTCTTTGAATAATTTCAACTAGAGGTTTTATATTTTCTCCAACAGCTAAGGCCTTAAATAGATAAAAACCAAAGCCTTCGACTGTTGTACTTACAGTTTTATAGCGTATTGGTGCTTTAGGGTCTAAAAGCATACAAACTTTTGCCAGAATAATATCATTTTGACTTTTTATATTGTTTTCTCTCGCAGATATTTCTTCGACAATCTCTTTTATTTGATCAGCTTTTTTATTTTCTTGCAAACAGCGCTTAAGCCAAACTTCTAATTTGCCGTTTTTAATAATTTCTATAGCGCCTTCATGATTTTTTAAAAGAGCTATAGCAAGCAGTCTGGCAGTATAATAATCTTTATTATCAAAAGAAAATGGAGCAGAAGCACGTTTGTCCGCTTTTGACTGAATTGGACTTAGTCTTCTACCGTTAACCCATAATTCGACGTCTTTAATTGTCCATCTCTGTTCAATATTATCTGCTAAAACACCTTTTAAAAATTCAATCATTCCCAGAGATACCTTAGTGTCTCCGACGATGGCTGAATATGAGCCTCTTTCAATTTTTAAATCAAGAATTTGAGAATCAGAAAGACGAGAGAGTTTGTTTCTACCGCTTATAAGTGTGAAGACCGTTACACCAAAAGCATATAAATCCTCATTATATTTACCTGGGCCGCGACCTTCAGGGTGGCACATAATAGATTCAATAGGCTCGCAAAATGCAGGCTGGTCATATCCTGGTGATGCTGTTATGCAGTCTCCTAAAACAATTTCTTTTTTGTCTTTATCCATATAAAAAAGATTGTTGGGTCTGATTGCTCTATGGCTTTCACCTTTTAGATCGAGTTCATAAAGTGCCGAGACAAGAGGTTTTGCTAAATTGTTAATGAAATCTAGTTCATTAATTGGTGATATTTCTGAGTTGGTGTCAGGCATAACTTTGCCGCCGAGAGGTTTTTCATAAACGACAACAAAGAGGTTCCTATCTTCTGGAGGAAAAAAGACAGTATCGTGTTCAATATAAGGTATGAGACCTTTTTGATTAAAGTTTCTAATCGATCTTATAAGCGAGTATCTTGGCAGAACTTTAGGATTGCATACCAAGGCAAACAAAGGGTGTCCTGATGAATTTTTTAAATCTGCAACTTCAAAAGCTTTAGCCGAAGGAGTATCAAAATCTGGAATTCTTTTATCGCTTAATAGCTTGTACCTATTTTTAATAAGTATACCGTCTTTAGCATCAGCAAGATTAGGCAAATCACTATTATTAGAAGTAGCTTTATTTGCTTCTTCTTTAACGTTGGGCGCAGAATTAATGTTAATATCCGCTATAGTCTACTCCTCCAGATAAAGTTTTTTTATCAACTCTACCTTAACCGCCTTAATTTTTAAATGTTTTTTTATTAAAAACAAATTTTTTATAGATAAGGGTCTTTAAGCAATATGGTATCACATCTTTCTGGGCTGGTAGAAATCATTGCTACAGGAGCTTCAACTAATTGTTCAATGCGTTTGATATAGTTTTTCGCTTCTTCTGGCAGGTCATCATACTTTTTTAAGCTTTTAATAGGCGTTTTCCAGCTCGGAAGTGTTTCATAAATTGGTTTCACTCGAGCTTGACCATTTAGGGTCATAGGAAATTTATCAATTTTCTGACCATCTAATTCATAGCCTGTACAAATTCTGATTTCATCAAGATTATCAAAAATATCAAGTTTTGTAAGAACTAGGCCTTTGACGCCGGAAACTTTGATTGCTTGTTTTACTAAAATGGCATCAAACCAGCCGCAGCGGCGTTTACGGCCTGTAACCGTACCATATTCTCCGCCTTTATCACAGATTAAATCGCCGGTTGCATCAAAGAGTTCGGTTGGAAAAGGACCTTCTCCAACTCTTGTTGTATAGGCTTTAGCAATACCTAACACAAAACCTATATTGCAGGCACCAAGTCCTGTGCCAGCAGAAGCTTGTCCTGCAATGGTATTGGATGAAGTAACAAAAGGATAAGTACCATAATCGATGTCAAGCATAGAGCCTTGAGCACCTTCAAACAGGATTTTCTTATCAGCTTTAACCGCTTCATCTAGACGGCTCCATACTGGGTCAGCATAGCATAAAACTTTGTCTCTGATTTTCATTAATTCTTCGATTAAGTTATCGCCATTGATCTCATCTACACCTAAACCTCGTCTTAAAGCGTTGTGATGAGATAATAAACGCTCAACTTTATGAGGAAGGGTATCTGTTTCGGATAAATCGCAAAGTCTAAGAGCTCTTCTGCCAACCTTATCTTCATAAGCAGGACCAATGCCGCGACCTGTTGTTCCAATTTTGCCGCCTTTAGGAGCCTTAGATTCTCTTAAAAGGTCGAGTTCTTTATGAATAGGAAGAATTAAAGGAACATTTTCGGCAATTTTTAAAATGTCTGGAGTTACAATAACGTTTTGTTCTTTTAATCTGGCAATCTCATCAATTAAAGCCCAAGGGTCTAAAACAACACCGTTGCCAATAATAGAGAGTTTTCCACGGACAACACCAGAAGGAAGAAGTGATAATTTATATTTAACCCCATCAACTACTAAAGTGTGTCCAGCATTGTGGCCACCTTGAAAACGTACCACCATATCGGCTTTCTCTGACAGCCAATCAACAATTTTTCCCTTGCCTTCATCGCCCCATTGAGCGCCGATAACTACTACATTTGACATTTTTTTTAAAAATTCCTTATTTGTTTCAAAAACTTAAAAAAGCTTAGATGCTATCAACAAAAAGATGCTGCTTGTTATGCGGTTTGAACATATTCGTTATTTACATTATGAAAGTTAAACAAGACATCCAATTTCACATCTAAAAACACTTTATTTGCTAAAACAATTTTTAAGGTGAGTCAATTTTTAATTTTTTTAGTTTAACCATAACTAATAAGTATGAGTAATCTTGTTTAAAGTGTGATGAAAAGCTTTTCCAGTTATTCTGTTATAATCCTAAGTTTTCCGCTCCATAGAGAAAAGATTTAGCAAATTAGGAATATTAATTAGAACAACCCAAAAAGCCAAAAGATATTCAAGAATAGAATTGCAGAACGGCTGTTTTGCTGTTTGTTGTGGAATGAACTTTTTGTATTTATTTGAAGTGGTGCCGCCTATGTGACTTGAACACACGACCCTCGCATTACGAATGCGATGCTCTACCAGCTGAGCTAAGGCGGCACAAAGATAATTTTTATACTTTAATGAACAAAACTGCAAGCCCGCTTTTTAAAAATTAACTGTTTTTTTCAAAACTAGCAGAACTTGCACGATATTCATTAAAAGAACCTTTGGTTTCTAAATATTTGTTGCCTAAAATTTTGATAATAAAAGCTCCAATAGGGGCGGTGATAATAATACTGATTACCGCCATGGAAAGGATTATTTCTCCAGGCGCAGAGTTCATACCGTTGGCTTTCATTGCGGCGAGAGGAACGGCACCTATGGCAGCCTGTACGGTTGCTTTGGGTAAGTATGATGCTATAACAAAAATTCTTTCTCCAAAATTTAGTTTGCTTTTTATGAGGCATATTAGAACACCTATACTTCTAGCAACTAAGCCTAAAATTAAAACTAAAAATCCTGCTAAGCCTGTTGCTAAGGCGACTTTTATATTTAGTTGTGATCCGATAAGAGTAAAAAGCAGAATTTCGGCAAAAATCCAAATTTTAGCAAGTTTAGCTGCAATTTCGTGAGCCATATATTCACGGTATTCGAGAATAATAAAGCCTAAAACCATTGATGCCAAAAGGGGAGAAAATGCAATTATAGAAAAATTCTTTTCAAGATTAATAAATAAAATAGCAATAGCAATAATAATAAGCACTCGTTTAGTTGCTCTAGGATTAAATTTTTCAAACAATTTACACAAAATAAAGCCTGTAATTGTTCCGATTATAATTCCTGTAAAGATTGAAATTGGGATATTTATTAAGGTGGTAACAATCGAGGTTTGTTTTCCTAAATAAATCATTAAAAATATGCCATTGGCGACGATAACGTTGATGTCATCAATAGAAGCTCCTGCTAAAACTAAGGTTGGGACTCCTTTTTCTCCGCCCCGCTTTTTCTGTATAAAATCAAGCATCAAGGGAACAATAACGGCAGGCGATACTGCCGCTAAAACCGTTCCTAGAAGGGTTGCTTCAAGAGGTGTTATGCCAAGAAGTTTGGGAGCAACTAAAGTTATGCCGACAATTTCACAAGTAGCGGGAATAAAAGATAACAGAATGGCTCTGAAGCCAACCTCGGCAAGCGTCTCTCTGCTTAAAGATAAGCCCGCTCGGAGCAGAATGACAACTAAGGCAATAGTTCTAAAATCGGTTGCTGTATCAATAAGTTCTGGGCGAATTAAATTTAAGGCGTTAGATCCTAGTATAATGCCTAAAACAAGCATTCCCAGCAATCCAGGCAGTTTTGCTTTGCGGAATAAGTAATCAAAGAAAAGACCTAAAATAGCAATTTCAGCAAGACCCAAAGCCATAAAACATACTCCTTATTTTTTTCGCCTGTTATCATAGTATGTTTGTTTGGAAATAAACTGCTTACCATTAGCATCAGTCATATTTGATACATTTTTGCCAATCAGGCTTTTGGTTGGGTGAGCAATCATACCGTTATTGGCTAAATCATAATCTTGAATCCAAATATAGTTGTCACCGTCATAACGCATTCCGTTGACAGCGTTTATGGCAAGTTTTTTAGCTTCAGCAACGGTTATTTCGCCGCTTTTTGCCATTTCAGCGTAGGATTTGATAGTATTGGTTGCGGCATCTACCAAATCTTCAGTTTTGATAATACGGTCTTCTAATAGCTCTTTTTTTAGAGCGTTTAGGTTTAAGGCCGCAACAGTCACAATACCAATAACAATTATGGTATTGATTATTAAAAATCTTTTTCCGATTTTTAAATTACGAATTGAATTTAACATTTTTTATCTTCCCCAAATTCTTATAAATAAAACAAAATGTTTTATGGTGATCGGGGTGTTGATAACCTTCCAAGAGAAAAGGCGTAATAGTCTTTAGCTGCACAAAAATGCGCACCCTGTACATACACTAAGACCACCCCGATCATAAAAATCGAGGTGACACAAAAAACTACGGCCGTGTCAATGACCGCTCCTGGACAGGGTTATCAAGCCCCGAGTTTGTATCTCCACAAACTAAATAAAATGTTACTTGAAATATTTTATAAAAGAAAGATTAAAGTGTGTTTTTTGCAAAAAACAACTTTTATTTGCTTGAAAAAATATTCCGCGATTATTCTATTTTAAAAGATTTTACAAAATCGGGAATTTCTTTAGCAGGCATAGGTTTTGCAAACAAATAGCCTTGAATTAAATCACAACCATGGTGTTTTAACATTTCAAATTGTTCAAAATTTTCTACCCCTTCTGATACCACCTCAAGACCAAGAGATTTCCCCAAATTAATGATAGCACAAGCTATTTTAGCATCGTCATAGTCGCTAGTCATATCGCTAACAAAACTACGATCTATTTTTAACTTATCTACAGATAATTTTTTTAAATAACTTAAAGATGAATATCCTGTACCGAAATCATCGATAGATATTCTAACTCCTAACTTAGTTAATTTTGATAGTTTTTCGTCTGTTTTCTTTAAATCCTGCATAAACACCGTTTCAGTTAATTCAAATTCAAAATTTGCAGGATTAACATTAGATGCAATGATATTGCGTTCAATATCATCAACCAGATTTTCCTGCTGAAATTGAATTGCAGAAAGATTGATTGATATAAAATTAGTTCCAAGCCCAGTTTCAATCCAGAATTTCTGCTGACCTATAGCCTCTTTTATAATCCAATCTCCAATAGGGATAATTAGTCCTGTATCTTCGGCAATAGGAATAAAGTTAATAGGAGCAATCATTCCTTTTTGTGGATGTTTCCAACGAATCAAAGCTTCAAAGCCAACAACACGATTTTTGCTTATACTTATTATTGGTTGGTAGTGAAGGACGAATTCATCGTTATAAATGGCTTTTCGTAAATCTTGCTCCAAAATTAGTCTTGCTTCTGTTTCGATATTCATTTCTTTGGAGAAGAAAAAATAACTGTTAGGAGCGCTTCTTACGGCTTTATGTAAAGCCATATCTGCATAGTTAATTAGTTTATTGGCGCTGGCTCCATCGTCAGGATAAATTGAAATTCCGACGCAAGCACCAATATTAATAATATCTTTGCCAAGATCTACGGGCTCTAAAATGTTTTCAATAATGTTCCGTGCAAAATTAGCAACATCTTCGGTTTTTTCAACGTCGGTTAAAGCTATCGCAAATTCATCTCCAGCCATTCTAGCAAGAGCGCTTTTTTCTGGAAGAATAAGAGATATTCTGCCTGCCATAATCTTTAGGAGGCGGTCTCCTGCAAAATGACCTAGAGTATCGTTAATGCGATTGAAGTTGGTTAAATCAACAAAAATTACCGCAATTTTTCTATCTTTGCCCTTAGCATTTTTAACGGCTTTGTTTAAAATCTCAATAAAAGCATTTCTATTGTAAAGACCAGTTAACTGATCGTAATTAGCTAACTGATGAATTCTTCCTTCGGCATTTTTATGTGCGGTTAAATCGTTATGGACAGCTACGTAGTGAACATTACCATCATCGCCAACCTTAATAGGCGTAACCGTTTGTTCTACAGTGTAAAGTGAATTGTTTTTATGTTTTTCTATAAATTCCCCAAACCATACTTTGCCAGCTCTAATAGTACTCCAAAGGTCTTTGTAGTCATTTTCTTTTTGTTCTCCTGATTTTAGTACGGCAGGAGTTAAACCTATAACTTCTTCAGGGCGATATCCTGATAACTTGGTGAAGGCATTGTTTACCCAAGTTATTATCCCATTATTGTCGGTAATAAAAATGGCGCTTGTGGTTGAGGCAATAGCTGCTCCTTGGAGTCGTAATTGGTTTTGATCGTGCATTATTTGTAATGCAACACCAACTCTGGAGGCAAAATTTTCTAGAATGTCTCTGATTTCTTTAGTGAATTTTTCCGTATTAGAGTGGATTTCTAAAACAAAAATGACATCATCATAAGCAATGAATGGAATGACTAGCACGTGATTAAGCGATTTAGGAGCAGAACTAATATTCTCTTCCATTGTCTTTTGGCTTCTAATTGCTCTAGCAATCAAACCTTTATCATTTAAATCGTCCCATTTAATTTCAGGCAAAGAGTACTTATCGGCAAATCTTCCAGCTTTAGCTTCTAAAATTACTTGTCCGTTGCCTTTTTTAAGAACTAAACTGACTAGTGAAAATTTAAAAGTCTCAGTTAGACTGTCACAGATATAATTCGAAAACTGAGAAATGCCGCCACCACCAAAAACATAGCTTAAAAGGCCATTAATAGTGTCATCAATTTTTTCATAAATTCTAGTGTTTGATATATCTTTAATATAGCAGACATAAGCATTTTCATTATCAATGGTTATTTTGGTTACAGCAATTTCTAAAGGAACTTCGGTATCATCATATTTGATGCCGCTGTAATTTTGAAAGTTTAATTTATCATTTTCAGCAATCTTATAAATGAGGCCTAATGGTTCATTTATATTGTGAGTGTCAGGAAGGATAATCCTTGCTTGTTTTCCAGCAAGCTCACCTTGATTATAGCCGAAAATATCTTCAACTCGGAAATCTGCTGAAGTTATTATGCCTTCATTATCGACAATAATTATTCCATTTAGTATTTTTTTTGACATGTCTTTATTTTAAGCAAGTTCCTGATAATTTATTATTATATTAAAATTAGAATAAAATTGTTACTATTTTTTAAAAAATGTTACAAAAAAATGCATTAAAAATGGAAAACAATAAAAAAAGCTAGAGAACCAAAACAAAAAATAAAGATTTGATGCTAGTGTTAATACGATGCCATTGCTTGAATTGGTTCAATTCTTACAATGACTCTGCGATTCAGTTCCATATTATGAGGTATAGGTTCGCCATAAGCATCTCTATTTGGTACTTTAGGCATCGTATCAGCGAGGCCAACAGCTTTTAATCTTGTTGGTTCAATGTTTTTTGATAAGAAAAATCTAACGAAAGACGATGCTCTTGCTGACGATAGTTCCCAGTTAGATGGGTACATTTCAGTATTAATATCTTGGTCATCAGTATGACCTTCAACGATATATTTAAAAATACGATATCTCTCGGCTTTTAATGTCGAAGCTATTTTATTTAGAATAGGTAGGGCTTCTTGTTTTATTTCAGCTGACCCAGAATCAAAGAACGAGGCGCTGGCAAATTCCATAACAACACCTTGGTGATCTGAGCCTAATGATATACCTTCGCCAATTTTCATACTTTTAATATCATCAGCTAAATCAACCATAATTAGTTCAACTGGGCGGACAACATCTCTATCTCCTATGCCTTTCGCCATACCAGCACGTATTTGTTCAAAAAGAACAATATCAACTTTGGAAGATGAAGCTAAAAGAACAAAGAAACACATCAACAAGGTGACCATATCACCGTATGTTGACATCCACTCTTCACATTCAGCACATTCCTCTTGTTTCTTTGCCATATAAAAAACCTTCTATGGTCGATCTGTCATATCTCTATCGATGCTATAGTGATCTTTGGGATCTAAGTATGAATTCATTTTATCTTGAATATAACGAGGACTTTTTCTTTCAGCTAAAAGGACAAGACCTTCAGTTAGAAGATAATTTTTAAAGCGAGTTGCTTCTTCTCGTTGTTTTAGTTTTGCGGCTGTTGGAATTAAGATAATTCGAGCAAACCAAATACCATAAAGTGTGGTAATAAGAGCAACCGCCATTCCAGGGCCAATAGCGCTGGCATCTCCGCCCATATTGCCTAACATAATAATTAGACCGATAAGGGTTCCAATCATACCGTAAGCTGGGGCATTGCCACCCATATCTCTTAGAATATCAACTCTAACTTTGGCTCGTTCAAAAATCGTTTCAACGGTTGCAGTCAGAATGTCTCTGATTTCATCACCGGTATAACCTGTAACAACAAGGTCAATACCGAACCCCAAAAACATATCTTTTTGGGCAACTCCTTCAGAGTCGCCTTCAAGTCCTTGTAAGCCGTTTTTTTGAACAATGTAACCCCAGCGAATAACTCTTCCAACTTCTTCCTTAAGGTTAGCTTGGGACTGTTTATGGGTGAAAAAAATGCTGGAAATAGATCTTAAGGTGTCAATAGCGGATTTGGTTTCATATCCGATAAAAAGACAGAAAACAGTTCCTCCAACCACCATTAGAAAGCTTGGAAGATTAAGGAAAACACCCCAACTACTAGTAGAGATAACAATGGAACCTATGATAAGCCCCCAAGTTCCCAAAAATCCTACAAGTGTTCCCATTGACATCGTTAAATCGCCTTATTTCTTATTAATATTTTATCTAAATTCTTTTAAGAGACTATAACATAATAGCCGATAAAAGGCATAAATTTTTTAATCTATTTGTTTATCGTCTCCATCGTCATCGTTATTTTCAATGCGATCTACCATTTCAGTGTTATCGGAGTTCTTGCCAAGTTTTCCTGGAGCAACATAAGCTACGGCAGAGTGGTGAGGGCAATAAACGCCTCCTACAGGGATTTCTTTGCCGCAAAAATGGAAATTATCATCTTTAGGATCTCCGATAGGCCAGCGGCACATTCTGGATGTCAAATCCATTAATGTTATATATTTTTTGGATTTTTTTTCAGGTTTTTCTTCTTTTTTCTTTTCTCTTTTAATGGGAGAAGGTCTGCTCTCTAAACCTAATCTGTGAGCTTTTCCTACAACAGCATTTTTTGACACCCCTAACTTGCGGCCAATCTCAACTGTAGTAAGACCGTCATTCCAAAGTTTAGAAAGCTCTTCAATCATTTCATCTGTCCAAGCCATAAAACGTTCCTTTCAATATTTCTAAATTACACTTTATGGTTTTCTACAATCGTCGTTAACTCTTTGATAGAACCAAAAAGATGCCTGCTGCGAGCTATTATATTACCTAAATTGTTACCAAAATTTTTAGCAAAAAACTTATCATAATTTTGACTGCTGATTAAATCTAGTAAAGATTTTCCTTCTTTTATCAAATACTCTAATGAGACTTCTCCAGCATTAAATGCACGGTTTAAAATTAACCAAGATGTAATTGATGTCAAACAGACAGTTAAATTAGAAAGAATTTTCATTTCATTTATTGCATCATTGTTTACAGCGGCTATGTCTTCAGGGGAAGTTTCGCTGATGTCTCCTATTTTTTTATTGTTCATATTGCTTTCAACTTGTCCCTTAACCGCAGTTAGAAGAGACACAGTTTCTTCAAAGACATCTTCAAATTCTTTTGTTTCTACCCATAAAACCACAATAAAAATCCTTATAAAAATTAATATACGTTAAAATGATTTAAAACAAAAATAAAGTTAAAATCAAATAAATAACTTCACAAAAATCTTTTTTTACGCTTGAATAAAAATATTACAAATAAGGCTAATGTCTAGTAAAAAAGGTTATACAATATGAAGTTAAGCAAATTTTTAATAGCTGGGTTGATTTTTTTCCTTTCTTCTAATGTTTATGCAGAAGACGTTGAGGTAAAATCAGAATCTAAAGACAGAGTGTCACTTTCCGTGACAATTTATAATGAAAATCTAGCGCTAGTAAAAGATAAAAGAAATTTAAATCTTGATAAAGGCATTAATAATATTGCTTTTACAGAGGTATCTGGAGAAATAAAACCAGAAACATCTATTGTCAAAGGTTCAGGGATATCAGTTTTAGAACAGAATTTTAATTTCGACTTGCTTACACCTGAGAAAATTTTGCAAAAAGCGGTTGGCAGTAAGGTTAAACTTATTAATGTGAACCCTGCAACAGGAGAGCAGACTATAGAAGATGCTGAATTGCTGAGTGCTGTTGGTAGACCTGTTCTTCGCATCGGCGACCGTATAGAAACCAATTATCCTGGTAGAATAGTCTTTGACTCTGTACCTAAAAATCTTCGTGATAAGCCAACGCTTACTTTAATGATTAACAGCGAGAATGCTGGTCAAAACGAAATGGAACTTGGGTATTTAACGAGGGGACTTGGCTGGAAGGCTGATTATGTTGCTGAACTTAACGACTCGGATGATAGTCTTGATTTAAATGGCTGGGTTACTTTAACCAACTCTTCGGGTGTTGATTATGAAAAGGCATCTTTGCAGTTGGTTGCAGGTGATGTTAATGTCGTTAGAGAGCATTTTATGGCGCCAAGAATGGCCAAGGCCGTTATGATGGAAGCTGATAATTCTTTCGGTGGTGGTATGCAGGAAGAAGGATTTTCTGACTTTCATCTTTATAGTCTAGGCAGACCAACAACTATAGCTTCTAATCAGACCAAACAAGTTTCATTGCTTAGTGCTTCTAATGTTAAAACAAACAGAGAATATAAGATGGAAAGCCCTTTTGGTATTTATAATGGCAATTCGGGTGACTTTGAAAATATTAATGCTAATATCTATCAAAAGTTTTTTAACAAAGAAGATAACAACTTAGGAATGCCTCTTCCTAAAGGTACTATCAGGGTTTATAAGTCCGACTCGAAAGGCAAAATGGTTTTTGCTGGCGAAGATAGCGTTGTTCATACGCCTAAAAATGAAGAAATTAAGCTTAAATTAGGTAGTGCTTTTGATATAACAGCTAGCGGCAAACAAACAGAATATAAACGCATCAGTAATCACAGTTTTGAAAATTCTTATGAACTAACGATAAAGAATGCTAAAGATCAAGATGTTGTTGTTAATGTTCATCAAAGAATTAGCGGTGATTGGCGTATTCTTGCAGAAAGTATAAAAAATGAACAGGTAAACAGCGGAGAGGTTCTTTGGAGTGTGCCTGTTAAAGCAAGCGGTGAAACTAAACTTACCTTTACGCTTTTTGTGAACAATTAATACGATTAAGAATGATTATATAAAAAACGGGTTCTTGATAATTTTTAAGACCCCGTTTTTTTATTAGGTATTTTTTATAGAATAAGTTTTTTACTATTATAGCAGTGTTCTTTTCATTTAGAGCCTTTGTCATTTAGCTATGCACGTTTGTTTTGCTTTAATGCAAGCGGGTTGTGTTTATAAAAGTAAATATTTACATCGTAATAATTAGTTACAATTAAAGGCAGAAAAACGAACTGTTCTTAAAATTTTTTAAGAGCTCATTTTTTTTTGACAAAGCTGGAAGCTATGTAGCGTGCGGTTTTTATTTGTCCCTCATCAAGGGTTTTAGCTAAAATGGTTTTAAGCATTTCTGCTTGTTCCATACCATTTTTGCTGGCAAGATCAATTAAAGCATAAGCTTTAGTGTTATCAAGGTCAACTCCACGGCCTAAGGCATAAAGCATACCTAAGTTATATTGAGCTTTAGCATAACCTTTTTTGGCGGCACGTTCATACCATTTAGCCGCACTTAAATAGTTCTGTTTGATGCCAAGACCTGTTGCATACATAAAACCTAAATGGTAAAGCACATCAGGCTCATCGTCGTAAGAAAATGTCCGATTCCAGTCAGGATGCTTTCTTTGTTCTGCACCACTGATATACATAAACCACCGTCCAATTTGGGTATTGGCATAATCAATATTTAGAGCGCTCTTCGCCCATTTTGTGGCCGTTGTATTATTTTGAGCAATTCCTTGACCTGTGGCATAACGATACCATAGTTCAATTTTTGCGTTACCACAGCCTTCTTTGGCTGATTTCTCTAAGAGACTTATGACATTATTGGTGTTAGTGTTAGCATTTTCACTTGGGTTTAGTTCTAAGTTCATGGCTAGAACATAAAGTTTTGCAGGGTTGTTATCATCAACATCTTTTAACTTATCTAAGGTTTTTTCAAAATTCAGATTACTCGCTCCTGAGAAGCAGAGCTCTTTATAAGGAAATTCTATTTCTTCTTCTTTAGTAGATGAAAAAGCCGATATTTTGCTTGGAAAATTAACCGACAGCAGGCAAAACATCGTTAAGATGAATAAGAATATTTTTCTTTCAAAATAAATAATTTTATTTGTATATTCTAGTTGAATCATTCTTAGAATAATGCCTTAAATATTGAATTAAATTATAGCGTTATAACGTAATTCAATAAGTTAAATCGAAATACTGCAAAAAAAAAGGTTTTATTTTAAAAAACTAAAAAAAACTGCTAAGAAAGAGCTAGTTTGAGCGGTACATACCCATATTAAATCTATCTCGCAGGAAATTTTCTGTTATTGAAAACAGAGCTTCTGATGATCCCAAGAATAAAAAGCCATTATCATTTGTTTGTTTTCTAATACGTTCAACAATATCTTTTTTAGTTTTTTGATCAAAGTAAATTAAAACATTGCGGCAAAAGACAACATCTTGTTTGCCGATTTTTTGCATATCATCAAGTAGGTTAAACTCTTTAAAAGTAACCATATCTTTTATTTCAGAGGAGATTTTCCAGAAATGTTTTTGCTGTGAAAAATATTTAACCAACATTAAAGAAGGGAGTCCCCGCTGAACTTCAAATTGTGAATATAGTCCTTCTCGAGCTTTGTTTAAGACTTCTTGGTTAATATCTGTTGCTAAAATTTCTACATCGATATTTGACGGTAGCCCCATTTCTTTTAGAGCGATAGCGATAGAATATGGCTCTTGACCAGTAGAGCAGGCAGCACACCAGATTCTTATTTTAGAAAGTTTATGGTTTAAAAGTTCAGGAATAACAACATTTTTTAGAGCTTCAAAAGGCTTGGTATCTCTAAAAAATAAGGTTTCATTCGTTGTCATCGCATTGGAAACATCGCGAAGAATTGTTTCATCATTACTGGTGCGAATTTGTTTTATCAGCTCACTAATGTTATGTGTTTTAAATTTTTCAGCGATTGGTTTGAGTCGGTTTTCTAATAAATAAACCTTGTCACTATTAACAACGATACCCGTTCTTTTTTTGAGAACATCGGTAAGGAAATCTATTTCTTGAGCTTCCATGGTCTTTTGTTGTTCCATAAAAATATTTATTATATTGTCTTGTTTAGGATATTTATTTAAATATTAATATCTTAAATTTTTATTAATGAGCCATATTAAAGGAAAAAGAGAATGAATAAAAGCTTTTTTGTTGTAATGGCAGCAATATTATTATCTTTGGGAACTATTGGCTGCACACTTAAGCAATATTGGCTAAATAAAGCGCAAGATAAACCTTTGATGGTATTGTCTGATGAAATTTCAACAGACAATTATGTGATATTGACTAAGAGGCTTATTAATAAGATAGCAAGTGATGATTATTTTACAGGCAACAATCAAGAAAAAATTTTGCTTTATATTGGTGATATTAAAAATAATCTTATAATTGATAGCAATAAAACAAATGACGTAATAAAAGATTTAATAGTAAATTTATTAAAAGATGTTCCTGCGATTGGTTTAACAGATAATTCTGATAACAAAGATATTTATGGGCTTGATTTAAGATATTATCTTTCAGAATTTACCTATTCAGAAAATAGCAAACCTGTAAAATCGTTTAACGTTTATGCTGTTTTATATGACAGAGCGGGCAAAGAGTTGAAAACTTGGGGCGATTTTTTGGTTAAGTCGGAAAATAATGGATTATGGCAGTAAAAGTTTTTTATAAAACATTATTATTTATCTTTTGTATATTGCTTGCGTTAAAAGCTTATGCAGAAGACTATACAGCATATTTAACCCCCAGTTTTTTTATTAAGCCGTTTAAATTTAACGACGGAACATTTGCTCCAGATCTTGATGATATTTTGCGCAAAAACTTTCCTAAAGGCTGCAAGTTTGAGGAAATCAAAGATGATGGAGCCGATTATACTATTGCGATAGAGAGCATTAATGTTGATGCCGAAAAGATGATTGAAGACGATACTCTTATAGAAGTTTCGTTAATTATCAGCTTAAAATACGGAGTAACTGGTTCTGTTGTTAAAGACAAAACTTTTAAGTCGTCGGTTTTAAAATCTAATCAAAATGAGCAAGAGTTTGTTTATAACCTTATTAAGGATATGATTATATCCTCGTCATCATCAATTTTTAATATTGTGTGTCGTTCGCATCAAGCTAAATAAGCGATCATTTATTGATAATGATAAATTAAGGTCTTTATGCTTCAGGGCCAATAGGAGCCCAGTGTTCTTTAACATCATAAACGGTAGTCATAACATTATCTAAAGGGGTAATATTTTCAGATTCATAATATTCTCTAACCGTTTTATCAATTTCAACTTGAAGCTGATAGCGATCAACACTGTCTCCGCCAGCAAAAACACCAATCTCTAATTCTGGCCAGCCGCGTTCAGTTTCAACTAAAACTTCATAACCCGTTTGCCTGCCTCGTAGTATTTTATTTATTAACTGTTGTTGTTTAGCAAAATGAGTTTCCAGTTTTGCTTCTCGTTGGTGCTTTATGAATAATTTTATGGTTTCGGTTTCGGTTCCTAAGTTAGCTTTAACTGCGGCTCTCTCAAGAAGAGATAAATCACCCATTCCAACAGCAATATTAAAAATCACGGGATAAATAACTTCTAAATCGAAATCTTTTTCGAATTTAGGCAAAGCTAGATTAAGGCACCAATCATACATTCCAAGGGAAATCAAAAGCTCCATATATGTTTCTTCAACGTAAGATGCAATTTTTCCACCTTGACGCCATATTTGTTCTGCTAACTTAATTCCTTCGGCGGCATTTCCAAGCATAGTTAATGTTTTCAAAAAAGCCACTTTAGCGCTTATATCCTGCGGTCTAGCTTGAATTATCCTAGAAAGACTGCTTTGAACTTCGCCTATTTCTCTTAACGCAGAATAAGGCAAAGTAATGAGTTTTTCATATAAATCTATTACATCATCGTTGGGAGTGCTAGTATTCATTTCGTTGCCTTTAGAAACCGTTTAAATCATTATAATTAATATTTTATTTTAAATATATTATTATTTTATTTAAAAGTGAAGTTTTCTTGACAATAAAAAGCTTTAAATTTTTTTTACCGAGTTTTAATAGTTTTAAAAAGGGTTAAAATATCAGTAATTTTCTGATCTTCAACCAAAGCATTCTTAAATGAAATGTTATCAACTACATCTTGAACACTATTAATCTTTTTTCCTACATCTTGTCTTAGTTTTAAATCATCAATTTGAATGTTCGCTGCTTTGTAGTCTTCGGAATCAATTTTCTTTGTAGTGTTGTTAGAGCGTTTTTTTGTTGCATTTAAGTTTGTTATTTCCAATTTTTCGGCAGTTAAAAACGCATTGTCTGGATTAATCTTTTCATTGTTTGTGTGGTTGTTCAATGCAAGATTTGTCATCTGAATTCTTTTGGCAAGCATAATCCAGTCAGTTGATTCACTGTTGTTTTTATCAAAATCTTTAATTGCAATATCGGAAAAAGAGGCCTTGCCGAAAGGGGTTTCTGTTCCAGACAAAGCTTTAACAACATCAACATCTTTAACTTCGACTTCGCCAATTTTGATGTGGCTTTTTAAATCGTTTTGTTCAACACTGATATCGATGTTGTATAAGATAAAAAAGTTATCGACGATATTGGCTTCGAGTTTGTCGTAAGTTGCGTTAACACCCTTTGGTAGATTTTTTATCGTAAGATCAAGAGCTTTTTGTGCAGTAAAATCAATCATTTTCTGGCTGGCAATGGCTAAATCATCCAAAAAAGATGCTTTAGCATTGAAGCTTGCAATGATTGAAAATATAGTGATTATGAAAAAAATTTGCTTTTTATTCATAGCAATTCTTTTAAACTAAATAAAAATGTTAAAATTAATAAATACACTTTAAGTTTGATTTATGCTTTTTGCAAGTTCATTGATATCTGGTGTCCTAATTGCCAGAGAAAAAAAAGTTTTAGCAACGGTGCTTTTGGACGATGGTCGAGAAGTTACAGCCTATTGCCCTAATTTTAGCGACATAAAAGATATTTTGCATCAAGGTTCTAGGGTTTATTTAAACCACAATGTCAATCCGAGGCGCAGAGCTAAATATATTCTGGAACTAGTTGAATCATCTGGAAGTTTAGTGTCAATTAATAATGCCCACAATGTTCCATTAGTTACCGAAGCGATAATAAGCGGCCGTATTGAGGAACTTTCTAATTATCGTGACATTTCTTGGAGAATAGATGCGCTTAATCTTGGCTTTAGCGGTGTAGATGTTTTGCTTTCAGGAAACAAAGATGATTCTAGAAATTGTTATGTTGCAATTAGCAATATTTTATTAAAACGCAAAGCTGAAGCTGTTTTTCCAGATGATGTTTCTGTTGGCAGTCAAAGGCAGCTTTTAGAGCTTGAAGAAATTGTAAAAGAAGGGGGACGAGCTGTTCTTTTATTTCTGGTTAGGAGAATGGATTGTCTTTCTGCCAATATGGTTTGGGATATAGACCCTCTTTATTCAGGTGTTTTGGTAGATATCATTAACAAAGGTGTTGAGGTGGCTTGCTATTCTTGTAGTATCAGTTTAAAAAGTATTGTGGTAGATAAATCAATATCAGTTTTTATATGAAGGACGTGATTTTCTTATGAATGATAATAATATAACTATTCATAGCGATGAAGATTTTGAAGGTATGAGAGTAGCTGGGAAGCTGGCAGCAGAAACACTTGACTATATTACTCCGTATGTGAAAGAGGGCGTTACAACTGAAGAGCTTGATAATCGTTGTCACGATTTTATGGTTTCAAACGGAGGGGTTCCTGCAACTTTAGGATATAGAGGTTATCCTAAATCAAGCTGCATATCGCTAAATCACGTTATATGCCATGGAATACCTGGAGAGCGAAAACTTCAAGATGGTGATATTTTAAACATTGATGTGACTGTTATTGTTGATGGTTGGTATGGTGATACCAGCAGAATGTATACTGTGGGCAAAGTAGGGGTAAAAGCGTCTAGGCTCATTGATGCAACGTATAAAGCAATGATGCTTGGTATCAAAACTGTAAAACCTGGGGCAACGATTGGTGATATTGGACACGTTATCCAAAAATATGCCGAAGGCTTAGGTTTTTCTGTTGTTGTTGATTTTTGTGGACACGGTTTAGGCAGGGTTTTTCATTCTGCTCCAAGTGTTATTCACGCTGGTCGTCCTCATACTGGTACGGTCATAGAAAAAGGAATGTTTTTTACGGTTGAACCTATGATTAATATCGGTAAACCTGATACCAAAATCTTGTCTGATGGCTGGACAGCTGTTACTCGAGATAAATCTTTGTCTGCTCAGTTTGAGCATTCAATTGGAGTTACGGATAATGGCTTTGAAATATTTACGTTATCGCCTCAAGGGCTTCATTATCCACCTTATAATGTTTAGAAAAGATAATGAAAGAAGATAAGTCCGTCCCTCATTACTTAGGACACAGGCAAAGGCTTAAAGAAAAACTTATTAAGCAGGGATCCGCATCACTTGCTGATTATGAACTCTTGGAACTGATTTTGATGCTTGCTATTCCAAGAAAAGATGTCAAACCCTTAGCCAAAGAACTTATTGAAAAATTTGGAAGTTTTGGGAATGTTATTACTGCAGATAATGGTGAGTTGCTAGGGGTTAGCGGTATTAAAGAAACGGGGCTAGCAGCGTTTAAAATAATTGAAGCTGCGGCAATCAAGATGTTATTAGATGAAACCTCGAAGAAGCCTATCATTGACTCATGGGATAAGCTCCAAGACTATTGCAAAATTGCAATGTCATATAACAAAATTGAACAGTTTAGAATATTTTTTCTGGATATAAAAAACAGATTAATTGCGGACGAGTTGCAGCAAAAAGGCACCGTTAATCATACGCCGGTTTACCCTAGAGAGGTTGTTAAGAGAGCGTTAGAGCTAGGGGCAAGTTCAATTATTATGGCTCACAATCACCCCTCAGGAGATGCAAGCCCATCTCAAGCAGATATTATGGTTACAAAAAAAGTAAGCGAAACAGCTAATGCCGTAGGAATAACATTAATTGATCACATTATTGTTACTAAAGAAAGTTGTTTTAGTTTTAGAGAAAAAAAGATGATTAAATAAAAGTTGAATTTAAGGAGATTTTTTTATGGATAATAAATGGCACAAACGTTTTTTAGAAGCTGCTAATCTTTTTGCATCTTGGTCAAAGGATAGATCGACCAAGGTTGGAGCTGTCGTTGTTGGTAGTAAAAAAGAAATAAGAGCAATAGGATATAATGGCTTTCCTCGTGGAGTCGATGACGATATAGACGCACGCCACGAACGTCCTATCAAATATGAATATACCGAACACGCTGAAAGAAATGCCATTTATAATGCCTGTTATACTGGAACCTCCCTCGATGGTTGTACTATATATGTGACCCATCTTCCTTGTGCCGATTGTGCAAGAGCCATTATTCAATCTGGAATAAAGACCGTTGTTGTCGATTCTCAAAATACTTTACGTAAGGAATGGGAAGAAAAAAATCAGGTTGCAAATATAATGTTTTCTGAATCTGGAGTTGAGGTTGTCTTAATATAAAATATCAATCCCCCTAAAAGTCAGGCGCTTTGCAAAAATATAATGCAAGTATTTGTTGTAATTAAAAGTTGCAACAAAACTTTCACACAACTTTTCTTTGACGATTTTTTTGTATTAAATTATGGCTCTTGACTAGTATCTCCTGTTTGGGAGATTATAAGAGCTATGAAATACAATAGATTAAGCAAATATAAGATAAGAAAAATAATTGAATGTTTTGCAGAAGATATAACGGCAAGTTCTGCATCAA
>JBFXJJ010000020.1:0-31075 GCA_050175015.1 Alphaproteobacteria bacterium
AAACAGAATAATTCAATATTCAGAAGATGAAAGCAAACTCTTGATAAACTATGTTATTCGCACTTCTATAAAACCAATATTATTTGTTGAAGGAATATCAGACGTTGACATCTTAAAAACAGCATACAAAAAACTATATCCTGATGAGGATATGCCAATTCTCGTGCAAGATGCTTTTGATAGAGGCTTTATAAAAATATTAATGTCTAGAGATGAGCTTTTTGTAAATTATCCCGATAAATGGTTTTTTTCACTATTCGACTTTGATAAAGCTTATGAAGATTGGAGGGATTTGGGTGGCAACATAGAAATAACCGATATAGAAAAAGGAATGTGCAGAAAAAAAGATGGTAAAAAGGCTTATGCTTTTATGCTTCCAATACCTAATAATAAGCTAAAAAAACAAGTTTGGAATGATGACAATCCCGTTGAAAAAATAATAAGTAACCCCCATTTTACTATCGAACATATTTTTTGGAATAAAACCTCTTTAGCTAGTTGGTTTATAAAAGACGAAAAATCTGGTTTTATAAGATTTAAAGGAGATAAACATAAAGTAAAATTTGCTAAAGATATTGTTCCAACACTTGATGAAAGCTGTTTTAAACCATTCCGCCCAATGTTTGAGTTTATAAAAAAGACCATAGGAAATTAAATAATGATGACGAATTTAAAAAATAAAATTGATGCTGATGACAAAAACATTCAACAGTTATTAAAAGACCAAAAGTTTACAATTGATTATTTTCAAAGAGAGTATCGTTGGCAGGAAAAACATATTAAGCTCTTAATCGAAGACCTTACATCAAATTTCTTAAAATCTTATCAACCAAACCATCAAAGAAAAGAAGTCGCAAACTATCAAAGTTATTATTTAGGTTCTGTTATTTTTAGCAATGTTGATGGAAAAAAGTCTATTGTTGATGGGCAACAGCGAATAACCTCCATAACTTTGTTTTTAATTTATTTAAATCACTTACAAAAAAATAGCGAACACAAAGTATCCTTAACAGACCTTATTTTTTCAGAAAAGTATGGTGAAAAATCCTTTAACATGTCCGATGAACAAAGAGAACCTTGTTTAAAAGCTTTGTTTGAAAAAGGAGAATATGATTTAAAGGAAGACGATGATGAAACCGTAAAAAATCTTGTTTATCGCTACGAGGATATTACTAATTCTTTCCCATCTTTTCCAGAAAATATTGATGAAGAAAAAGTTTTACCGTTCTTTATAGATTGGTTTATTGAAAAAGTTGTTCTTGTTGAAATAACTTCATATTCAGATGAGAATGCTTATAACATATTTGAAACAATGAACGATAGAGGATTAAACCTTACTCAAGCAGAAATGTTAAAGGGTTTTATACTATCAAAAATATCAAATAAAACATATAGAGAGGAAATAAACGACATATGGCGAAGAGAAATCCAGAAACTTTTAAGATATGAAGGAAACAAAGAATTAAGCTTTTTTCAGGCATGGTTCAGAGCGAAATATGCGGAAACTATGAGACCAGGAAAAGCTGGAGCTGAAGACCAAGATTTCGAATTAATTGGCTCTCGTTTTCACAGTTGGTTCAAAGAAAAGCACGTCGATCTATTTAAACTAAAAGATTCTGATGATTTTTATAAATTCTTCAAAGAACAATTCCCATTTTTTGTAAAAGTTTATCTAGAAATACTAGATACAAAAACAGATTTTTCAAACGATATACCCCATATTAATTATATAAACCAATGGGGCATTGCTGATTCATTACAAGAACCGTTGCTTTTAGCAACAATAAACTGCGAAGATTCTAAAGAGATTATTTGCAAAAAAATAGATTTTATTGCTAGGTATATTGAGACTTTTACTGTCAAAAGAGCCATAAATTATAAAAAGTTTGGTCAGACATCTATACGTTACACCATGTTCAATGTAATAAAAAAAGTTAGAAAAAATAGCGATATTCATTCTTTCGCTAGTATTTTATCAGAAGAAATCAAAAATATTCCTGAAAAATTTGATGGTATTTGTGATTTCAGATTACATGGTCAAAACAAATTCTTTGTCAAACACCTTCTATCCAGAATTTCTAGCTATATTGATAACATTATTGGAAATGAAAACGTAAATTATGCCTATTATCATCACCCAAAAGGCAAACAGTTTGAAATTGAACATATATGGGGAAATAATTTTGAAATGCATAAATATGAGTTTGAACAAGAAAACGATTTTCAACTCTGGCGAAACTCTATAGGAGCATTATTACTTCTTCCAAATGGCACCAATCAATCATTTAAAGATGAGTCATATGAAAATAAACTACCCCATTATTTAAAACAAAACACTTTTGCACAAACACTTCATAAAGAATACTACAAAAAAAATCCAAACTTTTTGAACTCAAAAGAAATTAAGGAGTTAAATTTTAGTTATCATGAGCAATTTAATAAAAATGATATTACTGAAAGACAAAAACTGGTAAAAAGAATATGTGAAAAAATTTGGTCAATAGATTATTTCAATGTTTAATAAAAAATATATCGACATACCTCACATTGGAGAAGTCTTACAGGAAGAGTTTTTAGACCCCTTAATGTTATCTCAAAATGCTCTTGCAAAGGCTTTAGGGATACCTCAAAACCGCATTAGCGATATTATCAATGGCAAAAGAGGCATAACCGCAGATACCGATTTAAGGCTTACTAAATACTTTGGTTTGTCTGAAGGTTATTTTTTAGGCATTCAAGAAGATTTTGAAATTATCAAAACAAAGCGAAAAATCGCCAGTGAACTTGAAGCTATCGTTCCTTATAACAAAGAACCTCAAACCTCTACATCTCTACAAGCAGGAAAAGACAATAGACACAAGCGAAACAAGCCCTCTACATCATAAATTTTGTGTAGAGGGCTGTTTTCTCTGTAAGCCTCAGTTATCAACACTTGTAGAGGTGCAGAGGGTTATTTGCCCCTGCTACCAATAAAAAAGCATTTTATATCCATAAAAGAATCTCCTTATAAAAAATCTTGTGGGTAGTTTTTTAATGGATTTTAACGCACGTTGCGGCAATGATGCGGCAATAGAAAAAAGCCCCGAGAATTTCTCGAGGCTTTTTATTTTGTAACATACTGATGTTTATATCAAATTTTGGTTGCGGGGGCAGGATTTGAACCATGCGACCTTCAGGTTATGAGCCAAATTTTTAAGTGTTTTCTTGACATTTGCTAAAATTTATTACAACATATTTTCTATTATAAAACAATAGGTTATTTAACTTTCTAACATTATCTTGTTTTATTAAGATTAATAAAAATTTCTAAAATGTGTAGCACCAGCGTAGCACCAGAAATTTTGCAAGGGGGTAAAAATATGAAAAAACAAACGCTAATGTTAATTCCTTACATATCATCTTTTTTGTTAGGATTTTTATTTTTTAAATTATCCTTAATTATCAGCAACGATGACTATAAGAGCATAATATCAAGTATATCCGCTTCTTTTATATCTATACCAATTCTTTTTTTAGGATATGACTCAATAAAAAGCATATCCTCTAAAAAATTAAATAAAGAGATATTTGATTATGCCAAAGTTCATATAGACAAAGAATTTTTATCATCACTAAATAAAATACATAAAATAATATATCCTAATGAAGAAAGAACATTCAGTAATCTTGAAAAAATGTTACACATACAAAGTCCTGAAATCATAAAACAACAAATACAAGATAAAAAAATTTTAGGATTCACAATACTAAAACAGTGGGAAGAAGAACAAAAGAAAATAGAGGATATAATTAAAAATCCATTAATATTAAAAGCTATTGATGATGATGGTATTATATCCCTTATACAAACATTAAAATCCATACGAGCAATTGAACGTATAGTTTTTAGAGATGATTTCCTTACTGAAAAATCAAAAAACAGAGAAACAACATACGAACTTGTTCCCCCAAACGATAACAATCCTGAATATCCAGAACGATATCTTTTGCTAACCAAATTAAATGGTAACAAAGGCATTGTTACGGATTTTGGTGATATAAAGAAATATAGCCTAAAAGATGTTTTGCACTCTTTTAAAATAGCTCCGCAATATCAAGAAATATTTTCAAGCCTATTATTTAGTTTGATTAAAGATTTTAACTATTGGTTCTCTACAACAGGAAAAGAAATATTAATCGATACCAAAGAATTTAGAATAATAGAAAAGAGAAATCCTGAAAATGCCTAGCCATAAAATAAATTTTACCAAGCCGACACTTGCCAAACTTGCACCCGCTGAGAGTGGCAAGCGAACCTATTATTATGATGAAACCGAAAAAGGACTTGTGCTTGATGTTACCAAAACAGGGGCAAAAAGCTTTTATCTGTATCAACGCATAAACGGCAAGCCAGAGCGGGTTTTTCTTGGTCGCTTTCCTGATATTTCAATTGAAAATGCCCGCAAAATGGCAAGAGAGAAAAAAGGCAAGATTGCCGAAGGCAAAAATCCTCAAAATGAAAGGCGGGCTTTACGGGCAGAAATGACCTTTAAAGAACTTTTTGATTTATATATGGAAAGATACAGCAAGCCTCATAAACGCTCTTGGAAATATGACGAAAGAGAAATTAACAAGTTTCTGCCTCATTGGTTTAACCGCAAAATATCATCTATCAGAAACGATGAAGTTTTAATGCTTCATAAAAAGATAGGTGAAAACAATGGCATTTACGCCGCCAACCGCTTACTTGAAAGAATACGCTCCATTTATAACAAAGCGATTGAATGGGGTTATGACGGTTTAAATCCTGCTTTAAAAATCAAAAAGTTTAAAGAAAAATCAAGGGATAGATTTTTATCACCTGATGAACTGCCCCGATTTTTTGAAGCTTTAGAAAAAGAAGAAAATATCTCTGCTAAAAACTTTATTTTAATGTCGCTTTTTACAGGGGCAAGAAAATCAAACACGCTTGCCATGGCTTGGAATGAAATAGATTTTAATCTTAGAACTTGGCATATTGACGAAACTAAAAACGGTGAAAGTTTAACCCTGCCCCTGCCCGATAAAGCAATTGAACTTTTGCAAGAGATTAGAAAAACTTCAAACAGCGAATGGGTTTTTCCAAGTCCCGTTGATAAAAGCCAGCACCTTGCCGACCCTAGAAAAGCCTGGCATAGAATATTAAATGAAGCTGGCATTGAAGATTTAAACATTCACGATTTAAGAAGAACCTTTGGAAGCTATCAGGCTGTAACTGGTGCTAATAGTTACATAATCCAAAAGTCTTTGGGGCATAAAAGCTCACAATCAACCGCCGTTTATGCAAGGCTAAACCTTGACCCCGTAAGGGCATCAATCAATACCGCAACCGATATGATTATGAATCTTAGCGCTACCAAGAAATAGGAAAAAATATGGGCAAGAAATACGATAAAAAATTTGAAGAAAAATATAGGTCTCGTTTGGAAAAAATAGACCTTCATTTAAAGGCGCTGGAAGAAAAAGAAGATTATATAAACAACTACGCTTTTCATGCTGATTCGGCTATGAATCAGTTATCTTTTATATTGCTATCAATGACAGGGAACAGCTTTAGAGATGTAACAGAAGCTTATTTAAAACACTGTGGCAAAGCAAGATGCAAACTAAAATATCCACGAAGCAAAAAACTTGCTTACTGTGATATAATCACAATCCTTGTCAATCGAGGCTCGCCGAAATCTCAAGCGGTGAGTTTAGTTGCTAAAACCCGCAATAACTCAAAAATAAGCGTATCTGGTTTTGAAAAAGAAATGAAAAAATCGCTTTCTGCCTATAAAAACAAAGCAGAAAACAACCCTAAAGACATAACTTTTCCAGAGAGCTTCATATTAGAATCTTATATTATAAAAGCACTTCTTAAAGAAATGAGAGATAATGCCGACTTTGAAGAGCTGGATAAAGAATGCCCCAAAGCATCAAAGGCTTTTAAATCAGTTTTAGAAGAAGTTGAAAAACATCACACGCCGTTAGATGCCTTTTAAAAACAAGTTTTAAAAACCAATTTATTTTTAGGGGAAGTTTCGATTTCCCCTATATTTTTAAAGCAATTTTACTTCAAATAATCCTGTTAGAAAAAACTTTTAACTATCAGGAGAAACAAAAATGACTTTAAGTAAATTGCTAACCCCTAAAGAGGTTTCAGAAATTCTTGGGGTATCCATAGAAACCTTGAATATCTGGAGAACGACCAAACGTTATCCCTTACCTTATGTAAAATCTGGAAGGCTTGTCCGTTATCGGGAAGAAGACATTGAAACCTTTATTGCTAATCGCTTGCAAAATGAGACTGTAGCTCAAATTTAGCTGGGATTCAAGCCAATGAAATACATTAACGCCAAGCTCGATTTGATTATCAATTTAGGCAAAATCAAAGAAATGCTTAAAAAGGGCTTTTCTAAACTAAACATCTATCAAGAGCTGAAGCAAAAAGGCGAAATTAGATGTTCGCAAGCTTCATTTTATCGAGTTACTCGAAAATACATTGATTTAAACGAAATTGATAACGCCATCAAGACCGAAGAACAGCCTAAAAAATCCCTGTTCAAAAACAACAACTTTTAAGGAGACCAAACCATGCAGATACATATTTTTTCACACACCAAAGGCGGAGTAGGAAAAACCTATATCGCTTATTTACTAGCTCAATATTATGCAAGCAAAAAGCTTGATACCATAATCATTGATGCCGACCCCGTTAATGAAAGCCTTTTTGGCTTTAAAGGCTTAAACGTAAAAGCCCTAAACCTTATGGAAAACCATAAAATCGATATGGAAAAACTAAAACTGCTTTTCGAGAACCTGCCAAACGCCGATAAAATGATTATTGATATTGGTATGAGCTTGGTTTTGCCGTTTTATAAATATATGGCTGAAGGCAATGTCATAAAGGCATTAGAAGAGCAAGGACACGAAGTTTTGCTTCATTCGATAATCACCAATGGAAGCGAGCAGGAAAGCTCTGTAAAAGGCTTGCAAATGCTTTCTGATAAGTTTGCAGACAGCAAGATTATGGTTTGGCTTAATAACTTTCTTGGAGCTAGAAAGCTAAAGCCCGATGAAATCGCAATCTTAAATGACTTAAAGGCAAAAGATCGCATTTGTAACTATGCGATTTTGCCAGATGCTTTTGCAATAGACAGGCAAAATAATAAAACCATTCTCAGCGACAACTTAAACAAACTGTTAGCAGAAAAGCTGACCTTTAATGAAGCCAGCGACTGTCAAAGTTTGGACTACCCCGCCATTGAAAAGCTGTTAGAATTTAAAAAGCTTAATTATCAAGTTATCGAAAGCGTAAATTTATAATCCTTACCCACCGACCAAAATCCCCTTGTAATCCTAGCGTTACAGGGGGTTTTTGGAAAAGTTTAAAAATATCTACTTTATTAGGTTCTGCCATAATAATCGCATCAACAAGGGTAATTTTAAGGAAACAATTCTCTTAAAATTATAAATTTGTTGCAAGAATCCTAAACGTTTTAATATTTATTGTCAGCCCCTTTAACTAAGTGTCTAAATTATTCTGACGACAAACAACACCAACAACACAATTGTTTTTACTTGCATCACACTGCTATCACTAATAAGTTTAATAACAAGCACTTATTAAAGGAAACTTTGTCATGTTTAAAATTATACTTCTTAGCTTAATCATAACAATATTCAACACACCCATTGCCATATCACAAGAAACAAAAGAAAAACTATACGATAAAATTCCCTCTAAATTATTTAATAAGAGTATAGGCACTGTTGGTGGTGGAGACTTTGAAGCTTTCAATTATAGAATGATTGCCCCTTTTAGAAGTTCCACCAGAGGCAAAATGTATCTAGAAAGAAGTGATATTAAAGATATGATAGATGCTAAAATCTATGAATTCAGAATGTTCAAAGTTATTTCAATGCTTTCACGCGATAAAAATTATGATGGCGTAATATCTCAAGAAGATTTAGATAAAATCTTAAAAGCTAAATTTCTCGAAAACCCAACAACCGAAGAACAAAAAAAAATAAATGAAGAACAAGCCGAAATTATGAAGGATGACCTAAATAAAGATGGTGAAATTTCACTAAAAGAAGCTAACTATGTTGATGATGAATATAAGAATAAAATAATCGACGACATAAAAAATCGTTTGGAACCATATTTTGAATATGGAGACTTTAACAACGATAATATTGTAACTCTTGATGAAATGAGACAATTAGTAAGCAATATATTTAATATTTTAGATTTAGATGGCAGTTCTTTCATATCAACAGAAGAATTTCAAGCCTATAAACAATACAGAGAAGAAAAAGGACTATAACAACGCAACTTTTTGACTCACATTATAAACAAAAGGTAATTTAACTATGTTAAAAATTATATTTCTTAGCCTAATCATAACTATATTTAATACACCATTTGCAGTATCACAAGAAACTAAAGAAAGCCCATATGATAAAGTGCCAACAAAATTATGGGGAAAGAATTTAATAGTAATTGATAGTGACTACGAAAGTTTTATGTTTAACAGATTACAGCCATTCAAACTGATGCATAAAAAAGATAAAACCAAGTTAGTAAGAAGTGATATAAAAGACAAAATAAACACTGAAATTGATAATTTAAGAACGAGTAAATACTACGAAATCTTCATACATGATATGAATTTTGATGGCATCATCTCTAAAGAAGATTTAGATGAAAGTTTAAGACTGGAATATTTAGCTTTACCTATGTCAGATCAACAGAGGCGAAGAGATAATAAACGTAAAAAAATCATGGAAGCTGACCTGAATAATGATGGTGAAATTTCATTAAAAGAAGCTAGCACTATTGACGAGGAATATAAAAACAAAAAAATAGAGGATATAAAAAATCGTTTAGAACCATATTTTGAATATGGAGATTTAAATAATGACGATATAGTAACACTAGATGAAATGAAAGAATTAGCTAGTAATACATTTAAAATTCTAGACTTGGACGGCAATTCAGTAATATCAATAGAAGAATTTCACGCTTATAGGGAATACACGAAATAAAAAAGATTATAATGAAATAACATTTTTAGATATATAAAAAAATAGGCAATAAACCAATAGAATAAGAAATTAAAAAAATCAAAATACTTTAGAAATTATTGAAAAAGCTACTGCAAATTAACCAGCCTCAGTTGCCTTTTTTAGTTTTTTCAACAATCTAATTTTATTTTTTATGTAATTTGGGAATCTTGTTCCAAAATTGCAAGGTAAATTTTAAAAGGCAACTTTAAATATGGGTGTTTATGGGCGTGATTTTGGTTTTTAAACGCAATCTTGACAATAGCTTGTTTTATAAGGCTTTTATCTTTTTTTATTTTTAATTATCATTTTTTATAAAAATTTATCTGCAAAATGATTTTGGATTAAAATAAAACGCTTGAAATCATTGGAAAACATAGGCTTTATTATTAATTATCAAAAATTATCAAATTTTATCCAAGCTGTTTTTGCAGGTAGAAACATGCCCGCTTTTAAGGTAAATCTAGCAAAATAAAACTCTTAAAAATCAACAGCTTTATCAAAAATTATTAAATCTTATCAGCTTTTAGGGTTTATCAATTTTTATCACGGTTTTAGAAGGCAGGATAGTATCAGCAATATTGCTAATATCCTGCCCATAAATGGGATTACCTTATTCGCAATTTCATTGCTCAACAAGGTTAAGTATGCACCAAAATACCTTTTAAAACTTTGGAAAGCAACAGACAAGCTACGTTCCAATATGTCTTTCTTGGTAATCATCAATGACAGCGACAATTCTATTAAGGATTGGTCTAAAACCATCAAAATTTATATTTTTATAGTTAGGTTTAATAACCTTTTCTGCAAAAATATGCTTTCCATACTGATTTGTGTTGCCTGATGAAGTGTTTTCAACATTAAAAGTTTTGCCTTCAAGTGGTGTATTTAAAACGCTTTGTTCAAAAAAATCTTCTATTTTTGTTAGCTTATTATCTATTTTGGGAATTGGAACAACATAAAGGTTTTCTTTGATATAATAGAAGTCTTTATCTCCTACTATTTCTTGGTCTGGATTTGCTTTTTTCTTTTTTTTCTTTTTATCATTATCGGAAGGAAAATAAATTTCTTTGATTGTAGAATATATCTCTCTTGCTCCATCATCATTATCAATTAAAAATATAACAGGGTGCTGTTTTCCGTTACATTTATAGGGCAATAAAAGCCGTTCATAGGCAGATATTAAATATTTCATACCACTTGTGCCTTCGGCTAAATTACAAACATTTGCTATTCTTTTGGTATAATTAAAAAATTTAAAATTATTTTTAATTATGTTGTTCTCTTGATAGGCAAGCTTAGGGTAATTTTGCCAAAGAATATTTACTGCACATTTTATATAAACCTTGTCTGTTTTGCCTTCACAATAAATTACTGGTTTATCTAAAAAGTAAAAATTCTTAAAATAAATAAACTTCTCATATAATTTTCTTATTCCTTCAATTGTATTAGATGTTTTGCTTATATTCTTTACATAAAAAATATGCCCTAAAATGCCTTGAAGTTGATTAATAGTGTTTTTGGGTTTTGATGTTTTTTCTTCACCTATTTCTTCTTGTTTAGAACCATTGATATAAAAACTACCAGTTCTAAATAATGAGTTACACATTGAACGAGCGTGATAATAATATTCTTTTGTAACATTAGCTCTTTTATTAACCACCAAACCTGTAACCGATTGTCTTGAAAGTTTATACTGCATACGGCTTTTTTTAGAATTAATGCTAAAACCTGAACCTTCAATAATTTTTGTTAATTCTTCGCCTGCACCCCATTTAGATTCTTCATCATTTAGTTTAAAAGCAACCTCGCATGGGAATGTTTTTTTGTTCGTAGAAAAAGTAATATCATCAGCATATCTTGAATATGTTAAGCCATATTTTTTTGCCAACTTTACTAGTCTAACATCTAATATCTGAGCAACTAAATTTGATATAACTGGGGAGCAAGGACTTCCTTGTGGTAATTGGTTATTGTAGCAGGCAATTTGGGCGATAATAGTTGCAACTTTTTCAGTTAAATTAAAATTATTGTTTTTAATAAAAAAACCTCTTACACGACCGAAGTTAATTGATGGAAAAAAATCAGATAAATCGATATTAAAAACATAACGTTTCCCTGTATGAAGTTTGGCATTAGTTACTATTGATAAGTTTTTTTGGAATCCGTGAGAAATTGGCTTGTTTTTATGGTTTTTATTTATTTCTTCAACGCAATCATAAAGTAGTTCAGTTAATCGTTTTTGTAATAGTTTTAATTTTTCTGTAGGTGCTGTAATTTCTCTGTTGCCACCAGATTTTTTTGAGATTTCAAATTTAGTATATCTTTCTTCTTCTAAAATTTTATATAAAATAAAAGACAAATACTTAGGCTCATAGCCTAATAGTTTAGCCAAATCTTTTAAATTTGTTGTTTTTTTTAAATCTTCTAACCTACTCAAAATAAAAAACCTTTAAAAATAAAGCTTATGGACACTCTTATGCGAGCACAGGGTTAAAGTATTATATTTTCCTCTGCCGTTCAAAGATTATAGTAGCAAACGAAACCTAACAATGTTTCCTTATATCGTGATACACGATAACAAATCTGTCCATAAGCTTAAAAAATATATTAAAAGCTATTTTCTTAAAATCAATTTAAAAATCGTTGAGCAACATCGTTGCGAATAAGAATTTTCCGCATTGGAACAAGGGGCAGGTGAAAAGTAGTATTACTTTTACTATCCTGCCCTCTTAAATGCTGATAAATTTTAAGAAATTGTAATTTTTGATAAAAATTAAAAAACTCATATGTTCATCGCAAAAAACATATTGAAGAAAAATAACTTTGCTTAAAAGTTTAGCTGTGATATATTTTAATATATAACCATAATTTTTGATATATTGGAATATATTTATGATAGCATCAATTAAACCGATTATTGCCCGATTAAAAAAGGCTCGAGAAGACAAAGGCTTAAATCAAAGAGCTTTAAGCTCTAAAATTGCTATTCCTCAAAGTCATATTTCAAAAATTGAAGCGGGCGATGTTGATATAAAATTATCAAGTCTTGTTGAAATTGCAAGAAACCTTGATTTAGAGCTTATGCTTATACCAAGAGAAAAAGCAACGCTTGTAAATAATATAATAGAAAATAATGGAGATAATTCTTCGCCAGCCTATTCGTTAGATGATGAGGAATAAAAATGGCTGAAATTGATGTTTTAAAAATCTATTTAAATGATTATTTAGTTGGAACGCTTAACTTGCTTGCCTCTGATAGAAGCATTTTTATTTTTGATGAGAATTATTTAAACGACAAAAACCGTCCTGTTTTAAGCTTGTCTTTTAAAGATAAATTTGGCAAAATCATAACCAGTCAGCCGATTATTCAAACCAAGATACCGCCCTTTTTCTCAAATCTACTGCCAGAAGGTCATTTGCGAACATATTTAGCTAATCTTGCTGGCGTTAAAGACAAACGAGAGTTCTTTTTACTAAAAGCGTTGGGGGAAGATTTATCGGGTGCGGTTATTGCTAAGCCTATTGAGAATAATCCTTATTTAGATGAAACTCTTATCAATGAACAAAAAGCCGAAGAAAATCAAAATATTTTAAAGTTTTCATTGGCTGGCGTGCAGTTAAAATTTTCGGCTTTATTAGAAGCAAGCGGAGGCTTAACTATTCCAGCACATGGAGTTGGTGGTTCTTGGATTGTAAAACTTCCCTCTGCTAGTTTTGAAAACGTGCCAGAAAATGAATTTTCGATGATGATGCTGGCTAAAAAAATCGGCATTGATATTCCAGAAATTAAGCTGATAGACATTAAAAGCATTTCTAATCTTCCCGAAGGTATCGGGAGCATCAAAGGCAAAGCTTTGGCAGTTAAGCGTTTTGATAGAGATGATAACCAAAGGGTTCATATTGAAGATTTTGCTCAAATTTTTGGGCTTTTTCCTGAAGAAAAGTATGGTAAAGGCAGTTATAAAAATATTGCCGAAGTTATTTGGGCTGAAATCGGCGAAGACGGCATAACCGAATTTGTAAAAAGGCTCGTTTTCAATGCTTTAATCGGCAATGCAGATATGCATATGAAAAACTGGTCATTGATTTATAAGGACGGAAGAACCGCAAACCTTGCTCCTGCTTATGATTTGGTTTCAACGATTGCCTATATTCCAGATAACAATATGTCGTTAAACTTGGTTAAATCTAAGAGGTTTGATGAATTAACCCTTGATGCCTTTAAACATTTTGCTGGCAAAGCAAAACTTCCTGAAAAAATGGTTATCAAAACTGTTACTGAAACCGTTGAAGCTTTTAACGATTTATGGAAAGAAGCAATAAAAGACCTGCCCCTTGCAAAATCAACCATTGAAACCATTGAAAAACATATGCAAACACTGCCAATTGCAAACCATAGAAACTAATTCACAACCAGACATTATAAATAGAAATCAAAAGTGGTTTGTGGTATTAAAAAACTAATCAAGAGAATAATTTAAACTTTGAGGCATGACATGAGTTTATCTTGGAATGAAATAAGAGATAGGTCTATAGAATTTCAAAAAGAATGGGAAAATGCTGGATATGAAAAAGGCGAAACTCAAAGTTTTTACAATGATTTTTTTCAGGTTTTTGGAGTAAATAGAAGAAGGGTTGCATCATTTGAAGAACCAGTTAAAAAATTAGGTGATAAAAGAGGTTTTATCGATTTATTTTGGAAGGGTAAGTTACTTGTTGAACAAAAATCGAAAGGACGTGACTTAAAAAAAGCGAAAGAACAAGCATTAGACTACTTTCCCAATTTAAAGGACACGGAATTACCTCGTTATATCTTATTGTCTGATTTTCAAAATTTTGAGTTTTATGATTTAGAAGAAGATACTGAATATAACTTTCCTCTTAAAGAATTTTCCAAAAATATTCATTTGTTTGGTTTTATAATTGATCGTGAAACATATAAAATTACAGAACAAGAAGAAATAAATATAAAGGCATCAGAATTACTTGGTAATTTGTTTGATGAATTAAAAACATCTGGCTATAGAGAACATGATATTGAATTATTTTTAGTAAGAGTTTTGTTTTGCTTGTTTGCTGAAGATACAGAAATTTTCAATTCTGGACAATTTACTCAATTTATTGAAAAGAAAACTAACATTGATGGGGCAGATTTAGGTTCGAAATTAGTTGAATTATTTCAAGTTTTAAATACCCATGAAAATAAACGAAATACTAACTTAGATGATGATTTAAATGCATTTTGTTATATTAATGGCTCATTATTTGAAACTTTAACAACAATTCCTTCCTTTAATTCAAGTATGAGGAAAGCACTTTTAAAGTGCTGTCATTTTGATTGGAGCAAAATATCTCCAGCTATTTTTGGTTCATTATTTCAATCTGTTTCAAATCCTGAAAAAAGACGAACGCTAGGGGAGCATTATACATCTGAAAAAAACATCTTAAAAACTATAAAACCTTTATTTTTAGATGATTTATGGGCTGAATTTAAAAAGAACCGTAATAATAGAAATAAGTTAAAAGAGTTTCATAAAAAAATATCTAAATTGAAATTTTTAGACCCTGCTTGTGGTTGTGGCAATTTCTTGGTTATTAGTTATAGAGAAATTAGACGACTTGAAATAGAAGTATTAAAAGAATTAGGAAAAGAAAAAAAGCAGTTTGAATTAGATACTAAAATCCTTTCTTTATTTGATGTTGATAATTTTTATGGTATTGAAATTGAAGAATTTCCAGCAAAAATTGCAGAAGTTGCTATGTGGTTAACAGACCATCAAATGAATCTAGAATTGTCTAAAGCTTTTGGAAAATATTATGCTCGAATTCCACTAAAAAAATCTGCAAAAATAATAAATAAAAATGCTTTAAGATTTGATTGGACTGATATCGTTAAACCAAGTGAATTAAGTTATATTCTGGGCAACCCTCCCTTTATCGGCAAACAAGAGCAAGAAGAAGAACAAAAAAAAGATATAGAATTCGTTTTTAATAATTTTCAAAATGCAGGTGTGCTTGACTATGTATGTTGTTGGTATATTAAATCCGCTCAATACATAAAAGGAACTAATATAAAAGTCGGCTTTGTTTCAACTAACAGCATTACCCAAGGAGAGCAGGTTGGCATTTTATGGAACGAATTATTAAATAAATATAAAATTAAAATACATTTTGCTCACAGAACCTTTGCTTGGGATAATGAAGCAAGAGGTAAAGCCAAAGTGCATTGCGTTGTTATTGGCTTTGCCAACTTTGATACTAAAAACAAAACAATCTTTGATTACCCTAGTTCAAAATCAGATCCCATTGAAAGAAAAGCTAAAAACATAAACCCCTATCTTGTTGATTACAAAGATACTTTATTGTTAAGCAGAAATAGTCCTATTTGTAATATTCCTGAAATTGTTTTTGGTAATATGCCTAATGATGGCGGAAATTTCCTTTTCACAGAAGAAGAAAAAAAAGAATTTATTAAAAAAGAACCTAAAGCAAAAAAATATATCAAACACTTTTTAAGTGCTAAAGAGTTTATTAATGGAATTAATCGTTACTGCTTATGGCTAGTTGATGCAACTCCACAAGAATTAAAAGAAATGCCCCTTGTTATGGAAAGAATTAACAAAATTAAAAATAGGAGAACTAATAGCACTAGAAAAGAAACAAAATTATTAGCGGAATACCCAACAAAATTTGGAGAAATAAGGCAACCTCAAAAAGAGTATATTCTTATTCCAAGACATTCGTCGGAAAGAAGAAAATATATACCATTAGGTTTTTTTAAGCCTAACTTTATTGTAGCCGATAGCTGTGCCTGTGTTCCAAACGCAAATCTTTATCATTTTGGCATATTAACTTCAAAAATGCATATGACTTGGACACAAGCTGTTTGTGGAAGATTAAAAAGTGATTATCGTTATTCAAATACTATTGTTTATAATAACTATCCATTTCCTAAAGAACCAACAAATAAAGCAGTTAAAAAAGTTGAGGAAAAAGCTCAAAAAATATTAGATGTTAGAAAAAAATATAATGATTGTTCTCTTGCAACTCTTTATGACCCTAATTTTATGCCCCCTGACTTGGTAAAAGCACATAATGAATTAGATAAAGCAGTTGACGCTTGCTATGGATTTAAAAAAGAAACCGACTTAGAAAGAATTTCCTTTTTGTTCGAGCTATATGAAGAATACACTTGCGAGTTACTTTCTAAAACTAAAAAACAATCCAAGTCAAAACCATAATGACTAAAATATAGGTAAATGTTATGCCCACACGCATAGAAACAAACTATTTTGAACTCGCTTTTTATATTATTGGCTCTTTTGGAGGTGCAGGAGCTATTATTTTGGCAGTATCTTCTTGGTTGGGCAAAATTTGGGCTAATCGTGTTATGGAAAAAGACCGAGCAAATTACTCTAAAGAGCTTGAAAAATTAAGAGCAGAACTTGAAAAATCAAACAACAAAGAAATTGAAGAGATTAAAAACGAACTTTCTATATATAAAGAGCAATATTTAAAAGGTTTTAACGACAAGATTAATATTTATCGTATGGTAGTTGATATTGTATCTGAAGCTTTAGGAGAATTTAATGCCGCAGAGCTTACTAAAATACCTCTAAACATAAAAACTCTTAATCAAATTGATCGATTACGCATAAAAGCCTATGGCTATCTTGCAATGATGGCTCCACAAAACGTTATGGATAAACAAGATGTCTTGATGGACTACCTTTTAAATGTTGCTTATAGCAATGAAAAATATGATTGGAAACGAACCAGAGCTTATTCTTTGGATTTGTTAAATGAAATACGCAAAGATTTAAAATTTGATGAAAACCCTATAACGTATAATGGCAAACTATGAATGAAACAACAGTTCCCTCAACTCTAAACGGATTAATGAAGACAATAAAAAAGTCTAAATATCCTTTAGCTCCAATTTACGAAGCCATATCAAATTCTATGCAGTCTATTAGCCAAAAAGGAGCAAGAAGCAAAGAAAACCCTGAAATAACAATAATTTTCAATTTCAGAAGCCTTTTTAACGATATGCGAAATCTTGAAACTATTATTATCTCAGATAATGGCATTGGCTTTACAAATGAAAATTTTAAACGATTTGAGACCTTTCTTGATAACAGCAAAGGATTCAACAACAGAGGAACAGGAAGGCTTCAATTTCTCCATCGTTTTGATGATATTGAAATTGAAAGTTTTTATACCGAACAAAATACTTTTTACAAACGTAGTTTTTCTTATAACAGTCAAAATGCAATATATAATTCAGAATTAACAGAACAAACCGAAGATACAAAGCAAGTGAAAACAACCTTAACTTTTAAATTAGGGGCAAATCTTGATAAGGAAAAAGAGTATTATAATTCATTAATAATCGAAAGTTTTGCAAAAGAAATAAAAAAGCATTTCCTGCTGTATTATCATCTTGAAAATACACCACCAACCATAAATATAAAATTTAATAACAACGAACAAGAAGAAGCCGTTTTAACCATCAAACCAAGCGATATGCCCAAACCTAATAAAACAGGAAAGCTGTCTTTAAATTACTCAAAGTTTAACTATAACAAAGAAAAAGAAATTGAATGGCTTAATGTTCCAGATAAAAAAGAGCCTATTAATTGGGCTTATTTTAAATTATCTGAAAACGATTTTTCGCATAATGCTGTTTATTTGTGTAGCAACAACGTTGTTATCGAGCATTTTAACTGTGAAATAATCAGAAAAAATGATGCGGTGAATGGATATTTTTATTTAACCTTATTTTATGGTGATGTTTTTGATAAAAACACAACTCATTCGGTTGATGGCTTCACATTTCCAGGCAAAAAGGAAAAAGAAAGCACGATTAGACAGTTAGATTTTCTATGCCCAGATGAAGAATTTTTATTTTTTGACACAATCAAAGAAGAAATAAGCAAAATTATCCCTAACATATATGTCGATATTGTAGAGATAAAAAAAGAACAAGAGGTAAGAGTTAAGGAAATTGCAGAAAAGCACGGAATTCCTTCTGAATTAGCAGAAAAAATCAAAATAGATGTAAACGATGACGAAGATAAAGTTACAAATAAGCTTTATAAAGCACAGGCTGAAAACTTTGCCTCTGGTAATCAAAAAATCTTTAAAATTTTTGAACAATTAAATTCTTTAACACCTCAATCTGATAACTACCAAGAAGATTTGCGAGCAAAAAGCACAGAATTGCTATCACTCATACCTCAACAAAACAAAGAGGAATTAAGCCGTTATATCATTCGTAGAGAAATAGTAGCTGATATTCTCAAAAAAATTCTGAATAACGAGTTAGATTATCAAAAAATTGATACTGACAAGAAACAAAGAAAGGATAAAGAAGGTTTAATTCATGATTTAATATTTAAGAGAAAAAGCCCAAACACCGAATCCTTAAATGATCTATGGATACTTAATGAAGAATTTGTTCATTTTGAAGGGTGTTCTGATCTTCCCTTAAATCAAATAGCAGATTCTGAAGGGCAAAAAATATTACAAAACATAGACGATAATACATTAAAAAAATATGGCATAAAGCCATTAAAACGACCAGATATCTTTCTTTATATAGAAGAAGGTAAATGCATACTTGTAGAATTAAAAGCGATTGATGTTGATTTATCAGATTGCCTCAACCAAATGACTAAATATTGTAATGTAATTGCTAATTTTTCATCAAAAAGATTTGAAAAATTCTTCTGTTATCTTATTGGCGAAAATATAAATAGAATTGACTTGCCTGGTGATTATGAACCAACAATAACAGGAGATTGGATAAAAAGACCTGATTTGCCTATAAAATCTATTGAAGAAGGAAAAGAAGATATAACTATTGCAACAATTCAAACTGAGGTTATAAAACTATCATCAATTTATGATAGAGCATATAGACGCAACAAGAGTTTTGCTGACAAACTAGGATTAAGGCAAAAAACATCAAAATAATTTATTGTATAGAAAATGATAATATCTTTTAAGTGTAAAGAAACAGCCAAAATATGGCACGGAGAAACTTCAAAAAAGCTTCCTTTTGATATTCAAAGAAGAGCGATAATCAAGCTTGCTATGATAAATAGGGCTAAAAAGATTGAGGACTTGAAAATCCCTCCATCTAACAATCTTGAAGCGTTAAAAGGCGATAGAAAAGAGCAACATTCAATAAGAATAAACGATAAATGGCGAATATGTTTTATTTGGCAGGACAAAGATGCTCACAATGTTGAAATTGTTGATTATCACTAAAAACCTTGACTTTATAGGTTATCTGTATTATATATAAGTAATGATATTTATTTATAAAGGCTTATCAAAATGGAAAAATATATCGACATACCCCACATAGGCGAAGTTCTTTTTGAAGAGTTTATGGAGCCTTTAGGATTATCTCAAAATGCTCTTGCAAAGGCTCTAGGGATACCTCAAAACCGCATTAGCGATATTATTAACGGCAAGAGAGGTATAACCGCAGACACCGATTTAAGGCTCACTAAATACTTTGGTTTATCCGAAGGTTATTTTTTAGGCATTCAAGAAGATTTTGAACTTATCAAAACCAAAAGAAAGATCGCCAGCGAACTTGATGCTATTGTTCCTTATAACAAAGTTGCTTAAGCTTAAATAAATATGAATGATGTTTTTCCTAATACCATCTATCAAGTAGTTTCTTACAAAAAGATAGGAGATTATGATTTTTATGGCTGTCATGGAACAGCTTTTACTGTATATTACAATAATAAAATTTTTGTTATAACAGCAAAGCACTGTTTAAAAGTTCCTTTATCAGAACAAGAATTATGTTTTTGCAATTTTACACACAATGACGCTTTTAACCTGCCATATAAAAAATTAATCACATCAAAGGATAAAAATGGCAACGATATGGATATTGCTGTTTTTGAAGTTGATATGAATGCAATGCAAGAGAACATTAAAAATAATGCAGAGATAAAAAGTCCTGATTATCTAGCTAATAAATTATTATCTCTTCCTCACATACAAAAAATCTTTAAAAAATATTCACCAGATAAAGCATTAAAAAAATTAAAAAAAACGAATGCATATAAAAAGCAAAATGATGAACTTTTTAAAAATTTAAAAAATTCAAAAACATCTTTAATAAATGTTAGATGTTTAAAATTTGAAGAAATTACAAAGGTTGATATTAATAATGATTTTAGCATATTAGGTTATCCCTTAATCAACAACCTTCAAGAAATAGAATATGATGAAAATGGCAATGTTTTTGGAATAAAACAACACCTACAAAAAATTACTGGAACATACTTATCAAAAAGCAAAACAACTGATCTATATTCTTTAAAAATCAAAGAAGAAAACTGGTCTAATTTAAACGGCTTTAGTGGCTCACCTGTAATTCAAAACAACCGTGTTGTTGGTATGGTAACAAACGGAGGCAATAATCAAATTCATTTTTTACCATTTGATTTAATATATGAGCATATAAAAATCATCTGAATATCTTTGATAAAAGCTTCCCAAAGTTGATAAAACACTTCCCAGAGTGTAGCACCAGCGTAGCACTGTGATTTTTTACACAAGATTCTCCAGACAAGCAAAAAGCCCGTAAGTTGTTGAATTTACGGGCTTTATTTTGGTTGCGGGGGCAGGATTTGAACCATGCGACCTTCAGGTTATGAGACGGATTTGGGGTAAAACACCACAATCACCAACAAGCAAAAACAATAGGTTTTTCAATGCTTTGAGGTTGTTTTACGAGTTGTCCATTTTTGCCATTTTTTGCCATTTTTTAATATGAAGTGCCCCAAATTTGCCCCACAGAATTTTCTTAAAACCCACCGATTCTCATGGACAATAAACAGCAACAAAAAAACAACTTTATAATTTTTGTATTTTAAAAGCAATTTATAATAAAAATGCTAAATTTGATTGATAAACAATATTTATTGATGTAGCATGTCCTTACAATCATTTTTTTAGTGATTTTAGGGACATAATGACTATAGATAATTACATAAAACAAATAAGGCAAAATGGAAAACGTTGCTTTTCTTTAAAAGATCTTGTTTCTGATTTAAAAATATCAGAAACCAACGCTCTTAATATGATTTCTTCCAAAAAAGAACAGAAAGACATTATAAGCCCTTCCAAAGGCTTTTATGTGATTGTGCCACCAGAACATCAATCGCAAGGTTCTATTCCTCCAGAAGAGCTTATTCCGCTTCTTATGAAACATTTAAACTTAGATTATTATGTTTCTTTATTATCTGGAGCTGGATTTTACGGAGCTTCCCATCAAAAGCCTGCAAAGTTTCAAGTTGTAACTAACAAACGAATTAAGCACCCCCTTGATTTTGGTAAGGTTAAAATAGAAATTATTTATAAAAAATCTTTAGAAAATCTACCTATTAAGGACTTTACCGTCAGCACTGGATATTTAAAAGTTGCCACCCCTGAACTTATAACTTATGACCTTTTCTGCTATAAAGACAAATCTGGCGGGCTTAACCATATAGCAACCGTCCTATCAGAACTTGTTGAAGCAATAGACACTGAAAAGCTAATAGCTTTAGCAAACATAATTAATGAAAACACTTGGTTGCAAAGGTTTGGTTTTATATTAGAACAAATTGATACTATGGACGATGACAAAAGACTGCTGATTATAAAAAGCCTAGAAAGCTACTTAAGCAACAAAAGATTGTTATATGTTCCCCTTGCCCCTGAAATTCCCAAAAAAGGCTTTAAACGCATAAAAAAATGGAAAATTATTGCCAACACTGAAATTGAGAGTGATTTATGATACCTGAAATTTTTATTGAAAGCTGGAGAGAAACTGCAAAATGGCAAACTCTGGCTATGGTGGAACAAGACTTAATCATAAGTCGAGCTTTAATTGAGCTTTATAACAATCCCAACATAAGCAACAGTCTTGTTTTTAGAGGCGGAACAGCTTTAAACAAGCTTTTTCTTAATCCTCCAGCCAGATATAGCGAAGATATTGATTTTGTTCAAATCAAGCCAGAACCAATTGGAGCAACTATCGATACGATAAGAGAATTGTTTTCTTCTTGGCTAGGAGAGCCAAAAAGAAAAATCACCGAAAGAAGTGCAAAGCTTTTATATCAATATCAAGCAATAAACGGCTTGCCTTCAAAACTGAAAATAGAAATCAATACCACAGAACATTTTCAAGTTATGCCTCTTAAGAAAATGCCTTTTGATGTTAATTCAGAATGGTTTAATGGCAAAGCCGAAATTATTACCTATGAGCTTGAAGAGTTAATAGCTACCAAACTTAGGGCTTTATACCAAAGAAGAAAGGGGCGAGATCTTTTTGATTTATGGTATGTTTTAAAAGACCACAATCTTGATATTGATAACATTATTGAGACATTCAAAAAATACTGTGCTAATGACGATATAACAATCTCAAAAGATGTTTTTCTGGAAAACTTGGAACAGAAAAAACTAAACATCGATTTCCAAACAGACATGAATGTTTTGCTCCCCAACCACATAAATTGGGACTTTGAAAAAGCCTTTGATTTTGTTAAAACCAAAATTATTGAAAAGCTAAACTAGGGGACAGGGTCATCTTTAGCAATGTTTTGTGAAAAATAATTATCAAAAAGCACATCTCATGAAAAATCGTTACAAGTCATGAAAAATCGTTTTATTTTCGATTTTTTGCGAAAAATGATTATGACTCTATCTTGCCACCTATTTTTTTCTTAAATTTTCAGCTCAAAATATACTCTTGGTTTAGTTACAGCATAAATTTTAAGAAGAATTTCTCTTAAAAGCATATTTGAAAGCAAAAACACAATGTCGCAATACTCAAAAATATATCGCAATAAGCCACATAACGTCGCGATAAAATTTTGCACCTGATTTTTGCAACAGATAAAACTGGAAATTATTTTAACCACTTTCGCCCCAAACTGGTAAAAAAATCACACCAATTTTCTTGACCGTAAAACACATTTAAGGAAAAACAGTTCAAGCCCAAAACTTGTCTTAAAAAGTCTTAAAAGTCTTTGTACTGCCCCCCAATTGTCAAGCAGCGTTTAGGAGAGTCAAGAAAGCGGTTTCGACCTGCATAGGCGTTTTGTATTTCAGTGTCGAATGCAGGTAAGAATAGTTATATTTTTCAAGCCATGATTTTAACTCCGTCATAAGTTCATCTGCGCATTTCCAGTCTTGCAACCACGCACATTCTTCTTTCAACGTCCGCATAAAGCGTTCGGTATCGGCGTTGCCTTTGGGGTTGCAATACGCCGTAAAAATCTGTTCAACGTCAAGCGTTGCACATGTTTTCATAAAATTTACGCTGGTCGGTTGGCAACCATTATCGCTGATCAGTTTCAGGTTTTGCGCCCGCGATCCGTATTTAAACTGACGGTTTAAAGCCATATCCAACGCTTGTAACCAATGTTCAGATTTGCTTTGCAAACCAATGTGATAGCCGACTACTTTTTTAGTAAACCAATCTAAAACAATAGTCGTATAGACCCAGCCTGTAGGCGTTAAAACTTTGGTCATATCAATGCCCCAATACTGGTTTGGCGCAGTTGGTTGAGGTTTTTTGGCTTGCGTCCGAAGTGCTTTCAAATGAACGTTTTTGCGGCATAACAGATTGTTTTGCTTCATTAAATCGTACACGCGTTTGTGATTAACGTCGAATTGTTCAACATATTTTAAAGTTGCCAAAATTCTGCGATACCCCCAAAAAGGGTGCATGCTTTTAAGGTAAGTAATGCGGTTCAAGATTTGAGTATTTTTAGCTTGGCAAGCCAAGTATTTTCCTCATTTTTTACCAGTCCTCATTTTTTTAAGCTCCAAGGTAAGCTCGGCAACACATTGTTTAAGTTTGCGATTTTCCAATGAAAGCTTGGTTTCTTTCGCATTGGTTTTATCAACTAAAAATACTTGTTCGCCTTTTTGTAAGAACTGGTCACGCAAACGATAATAATGTGCCTGACAAATACCATAAGATGCGCAAATTTCTGCGACAGATCGTCCTTTTATGCCTTCAATAACCAGTTGAAACTTCTGGCTGTTGGTAAGTTTTATGTTGTTTTTAGTCATGTTTTCCTTGCTCTAAATGACGGCATTTAAAAAATTTAGCTTATATGGGCTATTTTTAAAATGCCTGAGGTTAAATGACTCTCATATTTTTTGCGTCACCAATTCGGGAACAGTATATGTATTCTTCAATAAGCGGTTCATTTTCTCTCCTGTTTTCATTCGATACTCCTTCCTTCTCCCGTTTCTTCATGCGTGATGCCGTCACGGATATGATAGATACGCTTGAAGGTTGGAATAATTTTCTCGTCGTGGGTCACGACAATAATGGCCGTCTCATATTCCCGTGCCATAGTGTTAAGAATACGAATAACAGCCATAGCGCGTTCAGAGTCAAGAGGGGCGGTTGGTTCATCGGCAAGGATAATGGGGGGACGGTTTACAAGCCCCCGCGCTATCGCCACACGTTGCTGTTCCCCGCCTGAAAGCTGGGATGGCATCGCGGTTGCCCTGTGCTGGACATCCAAAGCCGTGAGCAAATCCTTAGCTCGCCTCCGTGCTTCCTCGTTTGGAACACCTGCCAACATGGGCAAAAGGGCGACATTGTCGATCACATCAAGAAAAGGAATAAGATAGGGGGCTTGAAATACAAATCCGATTTTATCGCGGCGCAAGGCCCGCAGGTCGCCTACCTTCCAACCGTTGTCAAAGATGACCTCATCGCCTAGGGTCATGCGCCCTTCCGTTGGATCAATGATCGCGCCCAGACATTTAAGGAGCGTCGTTTTTCCAGAGCCGGAAGGGCCTATCAACCCGACAACCTCTCCAGCGTCAACCTGCATATCCACGCCCTTTAGGGCATAAACAGCTGTATCACCTTCGCCATATCGCTTCTTCAGCCCTTCAATGCGGATTCCTTTCCCTGCCATTCTATCCTCCGATGGCCTCTGCTGGATCAACTTTTATTGCAATCCGAATAGCGATGACACTGGCCAGCGTGCAAATCAGCATTACAACAAAAAATCCCGCGATAGAGTCTTGAGGAATCAAGAGCACATATTTTGGAAACGCAGGGGCCGCGAACGTCGCCGTGATTTTGCCGACAATGAACCCGATAATCCCAAGAGCCAAAGACTGCTGCAAGATCATAGAGGCTATCGTACGGTTTCTTGTTCCGATCAGCTTAAGCACCGCGATCTCTCGTATTTTATCCATTGTGAGGGTATAAATGATAAACGCCACGATGGCCGCGCTGACCACGGCTAAGATAACAAGAAACATGGCAATCTGTTTAGCGGAGGTGGCAATCAGCTTCCCAATTAATATCGTTTCCATTTGCTCCCGCGTATAAACAGTCAGTCGTTTCCAACGCGCGATATTTTTTGCCGCTTCTTCCGGAGAAGATGTGGGCGAGACTTTAACCAAAACAGCATTCACATAGCTGTTCGTATTTTGTGTGGCCAGAGTTGCCTCAAGAAGATCGGGGATAGCGGGTTGATTGAATATGGGGTTCTCTGAGGTCCGCCGACGATTTTGCAAAATAGCGTCATTGTCTTTCAGAAACTGGGCCTCCTGCGCATCTTTGAGCGGGATAAAGATCATGGGATCGCCGCTGGAAGAGACCATGCGGCGCGTCAAACCAACCACTTCATATGTGTTGCGGCGAATGGTAATTTTGTCCCCAATATTGAATCCTGTTTTTATATCGGCGACGGCCTCGTAATGAGAGCGTGTTATGTGTCTCCCCGCGACAAGATAGGGTGGCCATCCGGACGAAGTCGGTCTGGAGCTTGGCATTATCCCGACAATCATCGCCCTTACGTCTTGTTGTTCCCTTCTGACCTGCATGGTTAGATAGGTCACATTCACGGCCTCCTGCACCCCTGGCATCAACAGGATAGAACGATAGAAGTCATCATTGATGCTTGATGATTCGGCATAAGGGCCCAGCGTGTCTTTCTGCACAACCCACAAATCCGACCGACTGTTATCGAGCAAGGCCTTTCCATCATCGACCATGCCACGATAAACGCCAGCCATGACAAGCGTGACACCGATCAAAAGACCGAGGCCAATGCCGGTAAAAACAAACTTACCCCAGGAATGAAGAATATCCCGACCGGCAAGACTAATCATTGCTTGGCCTCTTGGATTTTATCGACGATACGGATGCGGCTTCGCGGCGAGAGGTTTTTTTCGCTGTAGAGAATTACATTTTCTCCCCCTTTCAAGCCATCCCTGACCTGAACCTGTCCTTCCAAATCCGCGCTGCCCAGAACGACAGGAACAAAAGAAAGATTTCCGTCTGTTATTTTCCAAACACCTGTCTTTGCGTTCATGCTTTGGATAGAGGCATTCGGAATAACCGGAGAGGCAGGAAGAAGCGGCAATTCCACGGTCACTTCCGCAAGCTCCCCCAATGGCGGGAGAGGATCAGGAATGGCATCAAAAACTACCTTTGCCAAGGTTTCTTCGGTCACGGAATCGGCCTTTGGCTCGACGTAGAGAACATGGCCGACGACAGACTCTCCCTTCTTTGAGCGAAGAACGATCTGGGCAGGAAGTCCCTTTTTTAGTCCCGAAGAACGGATCTGGTCAAATCTGGCGTTAACCCAGATGGACTTAGGGTCAATGATTTCATAGACCGACTGGCCTGCTACGACCGTCGTTCCCATTTCTGCATTGCGTAGAACCACAATGCCATTGATCGGAGAGACTAGGCGCGCATTATCAAGTTGATTTGTAACGGCATCATACTCTGATTTTGCGCGAGCCAAATCCTCCTTCGCTACAAGGAGAGCAGATTCAGCAACACGCAATTCTTTGCGTCTGACATCAAGAAGCGATTTGCTAACCGCTCCTGCGGGGAACAGTTTTTCCGCTCGTCCCGCTTCATCACGGGCGTAGATATGTGTTGCTTCTGCCTGCTGTAGAATAGCCTCGGCACGTCTGATGTTCGCCGACTGCGAAGCAGAGCGGCTTTCAAGGTCAACGGGGTCTATCTCGCCAAGCAACTGTCCGGCTTGAACAAAATCACCGACATCAATGTTCAGGCTCTTGATCCGTCCCGCCGTCGTCGGCCCTATTTTGTGGGAATAACGAGCTTCAACGGTTCCAATCCCAAACAAGGAAGGAGATATCGGTTTTATATCGACTTTTATCGTTGTCACAGAAACGGGCGCAAGGGGGCCCGAGCGCACCCCGACATAAACAAAAACGAGGATAAGCGGAAGCAAGACAAGGATGATTCCAATTTTCCTGCGTGTGATAGGAGATAGTTTTTTCATGCTTTTACTGCGACCCCGCGCTGATAAATTTCAAACAAAGACGGACCGGCGGCCCGCATGGCCGTCATGTCGCCAGAAAGAAGTGATTGCATGACAAGTCCTTGTACCATCCCAATGAACAGAACTGCGCCCGCTTCGATATCGAGGGAAGGCAAAATCTCACCACATTTTTTCCCCTTTTCAATTAAAGCATGAAGGCGTTTCCTGTAGTTCTTGATAAGCGTCTGGGCCATCCGTTTGGCGGGAGTTGATCCTGCGCGTTGAAGTTCGCCAAACATCATACGCGGAACTCCTGGATGATCTGCGACGAAGTCTATGTGACTCATAAACATCGCTTTCATGGACGCCATTGGAGATGATGCGTCCTTGGCGGCGCGATCCAAACGATCAAGCAAGCGGACGGAAACCCATTCCATGACGGCCTGCCAGATGTCATCTTTCGTGGCGTAATGCCGAAACAAGGCGCCTTGCGTTAGGCCCATATGCTTTGCGATGGCAGCGGTTGTGATCTCGCTGGGATTTTGCCGCCCCGCAAGCTCAATAACCGTCTCAATCGTTACATTTTTCCGATCTTCAGCCGAAAGTTTAACGTGCGCTTCCATCTTGCCCAGCCATGTTAGTTAGTAATCAATTACTATCCTAATGTATTGTGCCGTGATTGTCAACGCATGATCCTTAAGGGCGGCACTCTCTTTTCATCGATATTGAGGTTAATGGAAGAGGACAATCTTGATCTGGACGCTCTTCCAGTAAAATCATACCACCAAAGAATGTCGGGTGCGGGCTGAACTCTTTTTTGTTCCGTTACATTTGGCAGCATCGCTCCGCATAGCAAACGGGCAATGTCTCGGTAGGAATGAGGAAACATAGGCAAATGCTGGGGTGCATCTTAGACGCATTCAGGTTCGAGTCCTCCGCCCACCGCCATAACAAAATACCCCCATTTGGGGGTATTTTGTTATGCTCGGACGTGGGCAGATTTGAACCCACGTGGGTTCGGAATCGTAGCGAAGCGAAGATGAACGAGCGACAGCGAGGACAATCCCACTTAACTTCATTATTATCCCCATTTGGGGGTGTTTTTTATGCGGAAAGGGGTAAGGTGAACGAACCCATGTTCACCGAGAATACGACCTGAGGAGCATTCGAGGGACGTTTGGCAATAGCCAAACGGTCTTGAGCAAAGCGAAAGATAAAAATCAGTATAAAATTTGATTTTTACAATCCCAATGTACTGCCCCCCAATTGTCAAGCAGCGTTTAGGAGAGTCAAGAAAGCGGTTTCGACCTGCATAGGCGTTTTGTATTTCAGTGTCGAATGCAGGTAAGAATAGTTATATTTTTCAAGCCATGATTTTAACTCCGTCATAAGTTCATCTGCGCATTTCCAGTCTTGCAACCACGCACATTCTTCTTTCAACGTCCGCATAAAGCGTTCGGTATCGGCGTTGCCTTTGGGGTTGCAATACGCCGTAAAAATCTGTTCAACGTCAAGCGTTGCACATGTTTTCATAAAATTTACGCTGGTCGGTTGGCAACCATTATCGCTGATCAGTTTCAGGTTTTGCGCCCGCGATCCGTATTTAAACTGACGGTTTAAAGCCATATCCAACGCTTGTAACCAATGTTCAGATTTGCTTTGCAAACCAATGTGATAGCCGACTACTTTTTTAGTAAACCAATCTAAAACAATAGTCGTATAGACCCAGCCTGTAGGCGTTAAAACTTTGGTCATATCAATGCCCCAATACTGGTTTGGCGCAGTTGGTTGAGGTTTTTTGGCTTGCGTCCGAAGTGCTTTCAAATGAACGTTTTTGCGGCATAACAGATTGTTTTGCTTCATTAAATCGTACACGCGTTTGTGATTAACGTCGAATTGTTCAACATATTTTAAAGTTGCCAAAATTCTGCGATACCCCCAAAAAGGGTGCATGCTTTTAAGGTAAGTAATGCGGTTCAAGATTTGAGTATTTTTAGCTTGGCAAGCCAAGTATTTTCCTCATTTTTTACCAGTCCTCATTTTTTTAAGCTCCAAGGTAAGCTCGGCAACACATTGTTTAAGTTTGCGATTTTCCAATGAAAGCTTGGTTTCTTTCGCATTGGTTTTATCAACTAAAAATACTTGTTCGCCTTTTTGTAAGAACTGGTCACGCAAACGATAATAATGTGCCTGACAAATACCATAAGATGCGCAAATTTCTGCGACAGATCGTCCTTTTATGCCTTCAATAACCAGTTGAAACTTCTGGCTGTTGGTAAGTTTTATGTTGTTTTTAGTCATGTTTTCCTTGCTCTAAATGACGGCATTTAAAAAATTTAGCTTATATGGGCTATTTTTAAAATGCCTGAGGTTAAATGACTCTCATATTTTTTGCGTCACCAATTCGGGAGCAGTATATCTTGAATATTCTTAATTTTTCTCAAAAAATCTTAAAAAGTCTTAAAGTGTCTCAAAAAGTCTTAAAATTTATCATTTTTTCTTTAAAAATCTTAAAAAATCCCAATTTGTCTTAAATGTCTTAAAAGTTCTTATTTGTCTCATAATTTAGGAAGGCAGGACATGAAAAGTAATATCACTTTTCTCCTGCCCATAAAATGGGGATATTCTTATTCGCAATTCCATTGCTCAACGATTAACAAATTTTAATACTATTTTTTTGCTAAGCAAAATTTTTATCTTAAGATATTAAACTTTCAAAATAATCAATAGTTTTTTTAGAACTAAAAATATTTTTAGCTTCCAATATGGTTTGTTTTATATGCTCTTCATTAAGTGCTTTTTTTATTGAAATTAATATTTTTTCTGACAATTCTTTATCATTTAAAGTTGCAGAACAATAATCTATTCCTGTCAGATTTCCTATTTTTTTAGAATCTCCTGTGTTTCTTATTATTACCTGTGTTCCAGAAAATAATGATTCTGCAATTACTCTAGAAGGATAATTAGTTACTTCTTGGAGGGATAAAAAAACCGAAACGTTTTGTAAAAAAGAGGGGGTATGAACTTCTCCTGCCATTGATATTGGAATGCCATTTTCTTTTAATAATAAAGTTTGCTTTTGTGCAAAATCAAAAAGATTCCCTTTGCCAGCAATTATAAATTCAATATTTTTTGGAGCTTTAATTTTTATTTCTTCCCAGAGTTTAGGCAAAATATTTAAAAAATCGGTAAGTCCTTTGCCTTCGGTTAACCTACTTAAAAAAACAACATAAGGTTTTTTGCTCAACGCTTTGTAATCATTAGCAAAAACAAAACTGCCGTTAGGGGTTTGAGAGCATTTTTGTTTAAGCATAAAAGATTTTTTTAGATTATTAAAAATATCTGAGCTTAAAACGTCAATTTTATCGGCAAAAAGTCCTGCAAGATATGCTCGCACTTTATAACTTTTCAGCGAAAATAAGGACGGGGTCATGGTGCAGTCGCAGTAAGATACGGTTACTTTATCTTTTCTAAAAAAATGCAGAAAAAAAAGGCTATTTAAAGGATAGTGAAAAGCTGATTTTGGGGGGAGGGCTTTTAAAACCTTATAATATTCTTTAATAAAATTTAATGGACTGTCAACCAAAATTAGGACAGTAATTGTTAGGAATATTTATTTGGCTTTTTTTGCTTTCAAATTCTGCTGGCGACAAATACCCATTTGCAGAATGTAATCTTTTTCGATTATAAAATACTTC
>JBFXJJ010000021.1:0-24956 GCA_050175015.1 Alphaproteobacteria bacterium
AAAATTTGTTTTTTATTTAAATTTTGCTAAAACCTTACATTAATAACATATTGATATTATTGTGTATTATATAAAAAAATACAGCAAAAAACCTTTTTAAAAACCGCCATATCCTAATAAAGGTTATAACTATTCTTTTTAAATACCATAAATAACTGTAAAATAGTGTTTTTTATTGTTAAAATGCTGTAACAATAGAGCGAGTCTTGTTGCGAATTCGCAATAGATTGCACTTTAAGGTAGAGGGGCGTCTAAACTTTATTTTATAAGTTTATGTAATATTGGTGGCTTCAATATTTCTTTAATCAAATTTTGTATCATCATCAGTTTTTAGTGTTGGTGTAGATCTTTTAGCTGTGTATTTTTGAGGAAATTATACAGTATTTTTTAGTTTAAATATTAGGATTTTCATTTTATTTAAGAGCAATAAATCTAATATCGACTGTAAATAATTTCAGGTAGGAAAAAGTCTTTTGGTGTTACTCGTTTTATTTTTCATGAAATAGATAAGGCTTTGCAATAATCAATCTATGTGACCATCGTATTATGATATAACATTGAGTACTAAATTATAGCGCCATTTTAACTTAATTTTTTCATAGTAAACGGGATCGAATATCTTTTACTTTTTGCATAAAAAAACACGGCTTATAACAATAATAAGCCGTGTTTAGATTATTTTAGGTTATTTACCTTTTTTTATGATGCTCTTGTTTTTTCAATGAAGTTTTCTACTTCGCCTTTTAACAGTAGGGCCTTTTGAGCAAGGTCTTTAGATGCACTTAAAACGTCACTTGCTGCGGTTCCTGCTTCTTCTGCTGCTTCCGTTACCCCTGAAATATTGCTAGAAACTTCAGCTGTTCCTTGTGATGCTTGAATAACGTTTCTTGAAATTTCAGAAGTTGCAGCTCCTTGTTGTTCAACTGCTGAGGCAATAGCTGCGGAAATTTCATCAATTTTTGTTATGACATTTCCAATTTTTGAAATAGCGGTAACAGCTAAACTGGTTTTATTTTGAACATCTGATATTTGATTAGATATATCGCCTGTAGCTTTAGCTGTTTGATTTGCAAGGGTTTTTACTTCATTAGCAACAACGGCAAAACCTTTGCCCGCATCTCCAGCTCTTGCTGCCTCAATCGTTGCATTAAGAGCAAGCAAGTTAGTTTGGCTGGCAATATCTGTTATAAGCTCGATAACTTCACTGATTTGTTGTGCCGACTGAGCTAAACTGCCGATAATACTCGTGGTTGATTGTATTTCATCTACCGCTTGTCTCGCAATTTGAGATTCTTCTGCAACTTGACGCGCTATTTCTGCAATTGAGTTTGAAAGTTCCTCGGCAGCCGCCGCTACAGTTTGGACATTGGTTGCAGCTTGTTCTGAAGCTGCGGCAACTGCGGTTGCTTGCTGTGTTGTTTGTTCCGATATTGAAGACATTGTTTCTGCGGTCGAATTCATCTGCGTTGCAGAGGCTGTAACAGCATGGACAATATCCATAACATCTGCTTCAAATTCATTAGCAAGTTTTTCCATCATAGCTTTTCTTTCAACGTTATGTCTTAATTCGGTTTGCTTTTGAATTTCTTCCATTTCTTTTGCTTTTATGCTGTTTTCTTTGAATATTTCAACGGCTCTGGCCATATGACCTATTTCATCATTGTTGTCTTTGTTGGGAACCTCAATTTCTAAATCACCGTTAGCCAGTGTTTGCATAATATTTGTCAGACTGCATATCGGTTTAGTGATGACTTTTGAAATTAGAAAAGCGACTATTCCAATAACAACTAGAAGAACTAAAGAGATATCTGTTAACTCGTTTCTTAAATTGTTAATTGGGGCCATAATTTCATTGATTGATATATCTGCAACTAAGGCAAATTTTGTGCCTAAAAAAGTTATATAGTCATAGGCAGCAAGAACATCTTTGCCGTTAGTATCTGTAGTTTTAATGACACCGCTTTTTTCGTGTAAGGCTAAGTCCACGGCTTCAGTATCAATTTTTTGTTTTAGAATAGTTGAATCTTTAGAAAAACGGGAGTTGGAACGCATAAGCTTATCCGTTCCAACTAGATAAGTTTCTCCAGTTTCTCCTAGACCATCATTTATATTCATTATGTTGCTTATTTTGTCCGTAGGCATTGAAAAAGCAAGAACCCCAACCAGCGTTTTATTGTTTACAACTGGAGTAGCAATAAAACTTGCAGGAGTGTTATTTAAAGGTTCATATGGTTTGAAGTCATAAAAAGAGATATAACCTTTGAGCGGTTTTTCTAATACTTTTTGAAAAACGTGAGCTAGATTTGTGTTTTTCCAAGGACCATTTAAAAGGTTGGTATTGTAGTCAGACGCTTTTTCAACAGAGTAAATAACGTCTCCTTTGGGAGATATAAGTAAAATATCGTCATAATTTTTGGTTTCTTTTAACTCTTTAAACCATTGATGATATTGGGTATCAAAGATATTGCTCTGTGTATTGTCAGAATTGTTAGTTTTGATTTCTTCTTGGTTATTATTTTCTTGATTGTTTTCTTTAATAAATTCTGCAAATACTTTTGCGGTGTTAGGATTTGATGATGTCAGCAATAAGTCTTCTTTTATTGCGTTTAGATAATCATAAATTGTAGATGCCCTGTTTTTTTCTACAGCGACAAGTTTTTCTGCAACCTCGATATCAAATTTTTCTGAGGCTTGTTGGTATGAAATATAAACAGTTGTGAAAAGTGAAAAAATACCGATAAAAATTATTGTTAAAGGTAATTTTATAGTTAGTTTGGTATCACATTTAAAATGGGACATGATTTTGCTCTTGGGGTTAAATTGTTGAACATCGAAATCATAAAAAGTTACACAAAAGTTAAGTTTGTGAAGCTTGTGTAACGTTTGTTGAAAAGAAATATTTCTAAAGCACTATAATTAGAGTTTTTTTGGCAATTAAACCAATAGTTATCATCTTCCCCAAGATAAAACAAACAGATAATAATTTGATATGTAATAGAAAATATAATCTCCAACTTAACGTTGCATTTAATTGTATATAATTTTATACAACTGTTACTATTATGAAACACTTGTAAAAAAAAGCAAGATATTTTTAAAAGTTTTTTAATGTTATTCGATAAAATATCGGGTTTGTTATTTAAGTTTTATATATAATTAATTTTTCTAATTGTTAGAAAAGTTAAGGAAAATTCAACGTTTTTTTTATCGAATTTTGTTTAAGCTATTACCTAGCCCGTTCCGATTTTTGGTTAACCAATATTTCCATCATTTGAGGGTTTAATTTTAGATTCAAAGTTTTTTTAGAAGAATCATCGGCGTTGTTATTAATAATTTTATGGTTTTTATTAACGTCATCAATAACTTTGAAAATATCAAAGATATTATCTTGAAGGCTCTTAACGTGAGGGTTTAAAACTGGATCGGGAAGGTTTTTCTGGGTATGAGGAAATTCTTTAGCAATATACTGCCACACGGATTCCGTCATACCAGTTAATTGTTTATCGGGATGAAACCACTCCCCAGCCGAAAATAACAAAACAAAGCCATTGTTTTCTTTGTCGGTTAGCATTCTGCGGCAGTCTCCTAAAATAGCCCCTAGTTTATTATATCCTTTGCCGTCAATGCCTGTTCCAAAATAACCATCTTTAAAGTTCAGATAAATAAAATCAGTATAATCGCCCGTTTTTTTCAATCTTCGGCTTAATTCGATATTTTGCATAACTTGTTTTTCGCAGGCTGAACGCATAATCCGTTCTCGGTATTTCATACTGCTCCAATTAGGGTTCTTATCAATTTTTAGAAAGAAAGTTTTTAATTTATTGGTGTCATCAAAATCAAGAATCCTTTTCTTATCAGCAGGGTTAAGAGCCCCTTTTTCATAGTAATAGTGAAGTCTTGTATGATATTTGTTAGTTTCATCTTCAAAAGGAAAGCCATCATATTCGTTCGATAAAAATCTTGTTTCTTTAATATCGTTATTAAAAAATATCTTGTCCCAATAAAGACTGATAAACATACTTTTTCCTTCTTTATGACGTTTTAAGGCGTCATCGTGGACACAAGTTGAAAGATATTTATCTTTTACCGTTCCTTGAGTGTTTGTCGTGTTTATCGGCTTTGGTCTGTTTTTACTAGAAACAAAAGGTTTACCAAAAACGGTTTTTTTTCTAAGGAGAGTTATTGTTTTGTTTAATATTTCCATAATATAAAGGTTGCTGCCTAAAATTTAAGATACGTTTAGTATCAGGTTAAATCTACAATCTTTATGCTGGAAAAAAACACCAGCAATAAAGCCTTAATTTTGGCGCACCACCAAAACAGCTTTACTGCTACCAACCAAAACCCTCGTAAGTCAGACGGTGATACTAGTGCGGCAGGTCTCCTGACTCGTAGGTCATAACTTTTTTAAATGCCTTCCCAATCTCTCAGTGACATTAAAGCCTTTAAAATAAAGGCTTTAAAACTTAAAAAAGCTCTCTACATACAGTTGCGAGGACAGTTTTGGCTTTTAACCAAATTCCCTATTATTTCTTCGAACAAAGTTTTGAAGAAACCAACACTATCAATAAATATAAAATTTTTAGCTTGATAACGTCAATATTAACCTTGCATAAGGGATAAAAAATAATCAAAATACAATTTTTCCAAATCTAATATTTAGCAAAGGGACTTTATGTAATGCAAAGCGATGACATTAAATCAATATGGGCAGAAAAATATTCTTGTGCAGCATCTCAGCTTGAAAAAATGAAGCAGGTAAAAAGTGTTGTAACAGCATTTAATGCTAATATTGATGCGATAACAAAGCTTAGCAGTGCATATCTTCAAGAGCTTGCTCTTAAGTTTGATTTTAAATTAGAAGATATCAACAACCACGAGCGCAGTCTTAAGTCAAATTATGATGTTATTAGAGGCATTATAAAATGTTTTGTCTCAGGCAACGCTGAAGAGTGGCTGATTGATGATCAAAAGATTTTTGCTTGGATTAGAGAAACATTTGAATACGACAGATTCCAATTAGGTGGTCAGGGCGGCGTTGTGGCTAATGCTATGGCTGTTTGCGGAGTGCAGAAAGTTTTTGCTCACTCTGCTTCATTGCCTAAAGAACAAGCAGAATTATTTTTGAACCAGCCTAATTTAGTTTCAACAGATGAAAATGAGGTAGAAAAAAAAGCGTACGATATAAATCGTGATGACTTGCCTTTAATTCATTGGATATTTGAATTCAATGTTGGAGATAAAATAACTATTGATGGGAAAGAGTTGGTTTGCCCCAAATCTAACCGTTTTATTGCAACCTATGACCCTTTAAACTTTAGTTTACATATAGATCAAGGTTTTTCCAACCTCGTTTCCAAAAGTGATTTAGATTATATTGTCTTATCAGGATATCATCTTTTACGTGAAAGATTAGCTGATGGAACATCCGGGATAGACCGAATTGAAGATTCTTTGAAGCATATAAGAGAATGGCAAAAAAATAGTGGAGCTATTGTTCATTTGGAAGTTGCTTCAACTCAAGACGAGAATGTTAGAAAATATATTTTTGATAACCTAATCGGCAACGTTGATAGTATTGGTCTTAATGATAGAGAAGCTATTGATTTATTAGAAGTATCCGATGAAAAAGATTTCGCAGAAACTTGTGATAAAAACCCATCTGCCAGTAATTTGTTTAAAGCAATATATAAAATTTTTAATAGCTCAGACTGCCAAAGAATTCAACTTCATATGTTTGGGCTTTATGTCACGATACAGCAAAAAGGGTTTAAAATTACTCCAGAAGCAAATCTTAGAGGTATGATGCTAGCATCTGTGGTTGCTGCATCAAAAGCAGGGACGGGGAGCATTGATGTTTATGATAACTTGCTATGGTCAAAGAATATTCCTGTTCATGAACGCAGCTTGAAGCAGATACAAGAATTATCAGACCTTATCTCTAATCATTTTGGTGAAAACAGTTTGGCATCTACTGGTATCTATGCTGATGAAGATATTGAAATTATTGCGGTTCCAACTATTTTGGTTGATAAACCTTTAACGTTGGTTGGTATGGGTGATACTATTTCTTCTGTATCTTTAGTTGGTGCCAGATAGCATAAACTTGAATTGTTGTTGCTTGCTATATAGTTAAATTTTTTTTGATTACGTAATTCAAAAAGACAATAGGCAAAATTAATTTGGTGCCGTGTTTTTTGGGCGCATTTTTCTTTTGCATTGGTTTATCTGTATTTTGGTATAAAAAAAGGCTCTAATTTTTATTTAGAGCCTTTTGGTTTTTAAATTTTTAGATAGCTTATAAATAAGATAAAACAGCGTCATAATCAGGTTCATCGGTAATTTCAGTAACAAGTTGACTGTGTTTTATTCTGCCAGTTTCGTCAATTACTAAAACCGCTCTAGCTAAGAGCCCTTCTAAAACACTGTTAGTTATTCTTATGCCGTAATTTTGACCGAAACTCTTGTTTCTCATTTCCGATGCAAAAATAACATTATCAATCTTTTCTGCAACACAAAAGCGCTGGTGAGCAAAAGGCAAATCGTCAGAAATACATATAACAATGACATCTTTTTTCTTAGATGCGATTTCATTGAATTTGCGTACAGTATTGGCACATACAGGAGTGTCAAGGCTAGGAAAAATATTAAGAACAACCTTTTTTCCAACAAAACTTTTTAGAGTGACGTCGCTTAACGCCGTTGTTGTTAGAGTGAAGTCTGGAGCTTTTGTCCCTGCGACAGGCAGATAACCAGATGTATTAACGTTGCTGCCTTTAAAAGTAATAGAAGCCATTGTGCCAAACGCCTTTCTTTTTAAAAAATTTGAAGATATGTGCTTTTTTAAAAAGCAGTAAAAAAATATTAAAATAAAAAATACCAGACTTTTTTCTGGTGTTTTTTATAATATGGCTAGTTTTGCCAACTAGCAACAATTAAAAGACTTAAACAATAAAATTCCTAAAATATTTATTTAGAAAAAACATTCAAATAAAAAGATAAATAATAAAAATCAATATCAACCTAAATATAAAAATAAGCTCTAACGATTAATGACAAGAGAAGTTCTTTCATATAGAAAATATCGTATAGAATTTGATATTACACCTTTTTCTTTTCTTTTACTCCAACTCTCTTCATATCGCCCCATTTTTGCTTTTTCAATAAGAAGCGCCACCAGCCAATAATACGCCATATATTATTAAATTGGCGGTATCCAAAATTTTCCAATATGCCAGCAAGACCAAGTATGAACAAATCTTTAGCAGATGAGAAACGTTTTAAGGACATTTCTTCTAAGACTAAAGACATCATACTTATGAAAACGCCAAAAACGAAAAAGAGGCATAAAAATGCAATCATAAATTCGATATTTAAAGCTCCTAATAAGTAAAAAATTGGTATCAAAAAATATCCAGCTAATTCTGCTAAAGGACCAATTACATCAAAAATAAAAATAGTTGGATAGGCAATTATTCCGATGCGGCCATACCGAGGGTTTAATAACATTTCTATATGTTTAAAAAACACCTCTAATCCTCCTTGCTGCCAACGTATTCTTTGGCTTTTTAAAACGCTAAGATTTTCAGGAGCTTCTGTCCAACATACAGGTTCAGGAACAAATTTCATTTCATATTCTTGTTTGTTTTTAAGGCAATATTTATGAATTTTCATTACTAGTTCAAAATCTTCACCAATGGTTGTTGTTGAAAAGCCGCCAACTTTAATCGCAATATCTCGTCGAAATACCGAAAATGCTCCAGAAATAATGGTAAGAATACCAACGCGGCTCCAAGCTAGCCTTCCCATAAGAAAAGCTCTTATATATTCTACTATTTGGAAAAGAGGCAGCAGTTTATATGTTAACCGTACTTTCTTTATTACGCCATCTTCGACATCACAGCCGTTAAGAATACGAACGGTGCCTCCTGTTGCTACTATTTTATCTGGTTTATCAATGAACGGTTGTACGGTTTTTAAAAGAGCAGAAGGATCAAGCAAAGAATCTGCGTCCAAGGTACAAAAGAGAGGATTCCTTGATATATCAATACCGACATTTATAGCGTCAGAACGCCCGCCATTTTCTTTATCAATCACTACTAAGTTGGGATATGTAGGAGTGGTATAAATGCCTCTTATTTTTTTATGAATAAGATTGTTTTCATAAAATCTATCTGTTTTGTTTAAATTATATTTATTTATTAACGCGTTTAATGTGTCGTCTTTAGAGCCATCATTAACAACAATTACTTCAAAAGATGGATATTGGGTATTAAGTGTTGCTTTTACAGTATTACAAATGGTTATTTCTTCATTAAAAGCTGGAATAATAACGGATATGGGAATAGTAATATCTGAAGTTACAAGCCACCAGGTATGTTCATCATGCTGTTTTAATTTCATACGAAACAACTCTGCCGCAGCAAGAGGTATTTGTAATAGATAGATAAAATTCTGGAACAAGCCTAATGCAAGGATTGCATAGGAGAAGTAGACAATCTCAATATGAAATCTATCAGCAAGTTCTTTTGCGTAATCAAGCCATTCCATAAGCTCCTCCATAATTCTTACTATTGTATTCTGCTAGAATAGAAGCTGCTCTGTGAGAAGCTATGCCATCTTTTTGATTAGCTATTGTTTCTAGGAATTTTTGCCCGATAGAGCCTAAGTCATAAAGTTCTTTTCCAGAAGAAAATCCAACAAACCAGTTTTCATCATTTAGTAAATGACCTAACATTTCAACAGGTGGTGGTGTTGAGTGAGCCGCGCAGCGCGTGACATATTGTCTTACTCGCCAATCGTCATCTTTAAAGCCTGCTTGTAATATTTCCTTAGGCACAGTTTCTCTAGATTCTGATAATCCTAAATAAGCCAAAGCTCTTAACTCATTATTTTCATGGTTATATAAAGACATTGCAATCTTTGTTATTTGTTCAGGAGCACCATTTTTTATCAAAGTCATAAAAGCTGGAATCTTTATGTATATTGGGATATCTTTATCCTCAATCTGTTCAATAAGCATTTTTGAAATGTTACTGTTAAATTTTTGGAAAACATTGCATATAAGCAGGGTTGAAAAGCCTTTTTGCTTTTTTAATATTTCGATTATTTTAGGAAACAATGAAACATCTCTTGTATGAGCCAAGGCTTCTATAGCGGTATATTGCACTAGAATGTTTTTATCGTTTAAAAGGGCAATTAATTCTTGCTTAACTTGATTGTTTGACCAATTGGCTATTAAAGAAATACTTTTGAATTTATCAGCTTTATTTCGGCCTTTTATTTTTTTTAATATCCAGTCATAAAAACCGATTTCTTCAAAAGATTTTAGCAAATCATCATATGAAGTACCCTTTAATACACGCAATAAATCTGGGGCTATTTCTGCTATTATTGACATATCATTTTCTGTGTTAACAATATCTTTTTTTAAATTTTTTAAAGGATTTGCGATATGAACCAGTAATTGTTGTCTGATTTCTTTTTTACGTATCGCTCTTTTGGCAGAGGCGTAATCTTTAAAAAATCTTAGTATGATGAGAGTAAAAAATATTAATATGGAAATTGCGGCGGTAATAAAAGTTACCGGCCAGACAAAATTCATAATAAATTCGTTGAATTCCGCCATTAAAACTCTCCTAAATTAAGTAAATTCAAAAATAATCACATTAGAATTTTATTGATAAAGCTGTTGTTATAATATGTCTAATATATGAATTTTCTCGATCCTCTCTGGAATATGAACTATGTACTGTTATTTTGGGCGTTAATTGATAGGAGCAACCAAAAAATCTAGCTTTGGTATCGACGCTTACTGCGTTTTCAGTTTCTGGGGCATTGGATAAACCTGTAAATAAACGCAATTCGGGTAATGGTGTTTGCCAATCTAAACGTCCTGACCAACCATTAAGATGATCATCGTTTTCATCAATCAGATTTATATGTTGAGCATGAATTTGTAAATTATCAAGAATTTCATAGCGAATTCCAGGTTTGATAACGGTTGTATTTAAACCTATGTAACGATCATGCTGTATTGCCGCTGTAAACCAAGTGTTACCTATATGTTCGTGATTAAAAATAACTCTGGCTTCTCCTCCGGTTTTTATGCGCCATTCAGGAAGAAAGCTTGAATCTGGAGTATATCCGACACTTAAGTTTCCATTATAACTATCATTAAAAATATGAGAAATTCCAGCTTCATAATGTTCGTTATGATTGTGAAAGCGTTTTATATCTTCAGTTCGGATATGAACAAAGGTATCTTCTTTTAACCAATAACCCAGTTGCAGAAAATATTGATGCCAATCAGGCTGCGGGCGGCGAGAAAAATCACTGTTTTCATAGCCAAGGTCAACCTGCCATTTTAATTTTTTGGGCGTAACTTGGGCATTTTTAGCTAGCGTTATAGAATCTTTTAGTTCAATCGCATCTTGATAATCTGGATGAGCTGTTAGAACTTCATTTATCATAGCTTCTGCAACTTTATATTCCTTTTTCCAACTGTATAAGCGCGCTAATTCAATTTTAATATCATAATTTTCAGGAGCGAGTTCCAAAGCTTTTTTTTGAGATTCCATTGCGTCATCATTTTTTTGCTGAAAGCGCTGTGTTAAACCGAGCTGATACCATAATTCTGAATTGTTAGAATCTTTTTTAATCAATTCGTTAAAAAAAGTTTCGGCTTTTTGATACTCGCCATTGCTTTTTACTTTTACTGCCAAATCATAAGTTATATTTTCAGCGTATGAGTAACTAGGAAAAAAAGCTGCAGCCATAAAGATAAGCAAAAAGTATCTATGCTTTTTTCCTGCGTTGTAAAATGCCAAATACTCTAATAGCCACTTCTTCCAAGTCGAAAGGCTTTGTAACATAGTCATGAGCTCCACTTTTTAATCCTTCTAATATATTTTCCTGCTGTTTTTTTGCTGTTAATATAACGATTGGCATTTCTGCAATGTCAGGTGTTTCTTTTGCTTGTTTAAGTACGGCTAAGCCGTCCATGCTAGGCATCATAATATCTAATATACAAACGTCTGGTTTATTAGTATTCATTATTGATAGGGCATCTACCCCGTTATGAGCAATTAAAACAGTATATCCCATACGATAGAAACGCTGGTATAATAACTCGCAAATAAGTTCATCATCATCAGCAATTAATATTTTTGTTTTATGCCTTTGCAATGTTGACATAATGCGGTCTACAAGCTCAGAAATTTCAAAAGGTTTGGTTATATAATCCAGAGCGCCATATGTTATACCTTTTATAAGGCTTTCATCTTCATCTCTTCGAGTTAACATAATCACGGGAATATTTTTTAAATCATCATCACTTTTAATCTTTTTGAGGATATCGAATCCACTCATATCAGGCATATTTACGTCTAATATAATTAAATCAATTTTTTCAAACGTATGGTTTTGTTTTACCCAACTCAGATGCTCTAAAATTTTAGTCCCATTTTCTGCTTGAGTAATTTTGCATTTTGCTTTTGAAAGTCCAAATTTTAAAAGATCCCTAACTAGTTCATCATCATCAGCAACCAAGACATGATAATCGAATTGGCGATTTTTAAGTTTTTTTACAACGATATTATTAGACTTATCTGTTTGATGCTCAAGATCTTGAGATGATGTTATTTTTTCAACTTCGGATAAGAAGATCTTTAAAGTTTCTTCTAAAGAAGAAGATTGGGTCTCTAAGGATGCTCCAGCAATAATTTTATCCAAGATTCTTTCTGCATCTGCGGCATAACCATTAAGTTCAGCAAACCCAAATGTTTTTGCTGAACCTGCAAGTTTATGCATTTGCATTCGTATATCTTCTAGGTTTTCTATAACCTTAATACCTTGTTGCAAGCCTTTTTCTAATTCAATGAAAGTTGGCAGCCATATATTCAGTTTGCCGATAAAACGCATCTTAATTAGTTTAAAACTTTCATTGAAAGTTTGCGTGTTATCCAACGTTTTTCTCCCAGAGATTTCTTATATTTTCACAAAGTTCCATTGGGTCAAAAGGTTTTAATATTACTCCGATTGCCCCCATTTTTTTATAGGCTTCCTGCTCATGAGTTTGGGCTTTAGCTGTCATAAAAATGACAGAAATATTTTCTTTTCCATACAGATTTTTTATTTTTTCAAAAGTTTTAGGACCGTCCATATCTGGCATCATAACGTCCATAAGTATTAATTGTGGATTGTATGATGGAAAAGCATCTATTGCTTCTTGTCCAGAAAAGCAATGTTTTATTTCAAAACCACCGATATCCTCAAGAATCATTTGAGCAACTTCGGCAATATCTTCATCATCTTCGACATATAGTATTTTTTTTAATTCTGTCATTATTAAATATCCTCTGCTTGTTCTGGCTTGCATATCGGCAAAATAAAGTAAAAAGTAGTTCCTTTGCCTTTTTCTGTTTCAAAGCCGATTTCACCGTTAAATGCCTCTATGATAGATTTGGTAATATTAAGTCCAAGCCCAGAACCGCCCTTGGCTTTGGTTGAAGAACTGTCTGCTTGAGCAAATTTTTCAAAAATTTTACTTTGGAATTCTTCGGGAATTCCATCACCATTGTCTTTAACAGAAACGCAAACCCTATCTTCCGATTTTTTTGTAATGCTTATTAAAACATCTTCACCCGCGGGTGAAAATTTAGAAGCATTAGAAAGTAGGTTGACCAAAGCTTGATTAAATCTATTGCCGTCAATTTCACAAAATATATCTGGAGTTTCAACATTTAGTTTAAATGTTACTTGATGTTTTTCTGCGTAGCTTTGGTGATGCTCTGCAATATCTTTTATAAAACTACAAATTTCAATTTTTTCAATTTTATACTCCATTTTACCAGCAGCTATTTTCTCAACATCTAAAATATCATTTACAAGAAAGGACAGCTTTTTGCAGTTATCATACGAAATAGTTAATAATCGTTTGCATAACTTGGTGGTGCAGGTATCTGTTTTTTCTAGCAGTAAGCCAAGTGAACCAAGTATAGATGTAAGCGGGGTACGAAGTTCGTGATTAACCGTGGAGATAAAATCATTTTTCATTTTTTCCATCTGTTTTCTTTCTGTTATATCCCGAATGATACAAGTGAAAAGTCTTGAATTTGCAACTATTGTTTCGCTTATAGATAAATCCATAGGAAAAACAGTTTCATCTTTTCTTTTGCCTTCGACTTCTATTCTAGTTGCTACAATATTGCTATAATCATAACTTTCAGTAGATTTAAAACTTTCGGTATGCTTAGGGTTTGGAATAATTAAGCTTATATCTTTTCCTATTACCTCATCTGATTTATATTGAAACATTTTTTCGCAGGCTGGGTTGAAACTAGAAATATTTCCACTGTCATCAATGCTTATAATTCCATCTAGCACATTGTTTAATATCGCTCTGATTCTGATTTCATTTCGCTGTATTTTCTTTGTCATTCTAACAAAAGTGCGGGCGAGATTGCCTATTTCATCTGATCGCTCTATTGGCAATTCAAGCAGTTCTTGTTCATTATTCAAGTCTATTTTTGATAAAGTTTTTGCCATCTTCATCAAAGGACTGGTTAGTTTTCTTGAGAAGTAAATGGCAATGAAAAAGCAGAAAGCAGTGATACTTAAGGCCAATATTAATGTATATAGTTGTGCTATATAGGCTTTATGTAAAAGTTTTTTATAAGGAACTTTTGTTATTATACCTAAGAAATTATCGGGGTTATTGGTTTCAATATTTAGTTTTACGAAATATGCAATGTTGCTATCTTCCATAAATGATAACTCGTTCGCATCTGTTTTTATCGCGCTATATATAAATTGAGGGACATCAAATCGATAATTATTATGAAATTCAAATATAGTATTGTTAGTTTCAGGGTCATACTCTGCATAATCACCAAAATTATTAGTTATAAACGTAGTTTTATTGGGTTTTATCTCAGAAAAAATATATTCAAGAAGTTGTTCATAATTAGCGTTAATTACAATTAATCCGAACAAAATGTTTCCATCATAAACGGGAACTACAGAACGTATCGTTGGTATTAATTCGCCGTCTATTTTGCCATATTCACGGTTGTAAGTTACTTCAGAGAAGAAAAGTTGATTAGGTTTTAGTTTTATACCTTGTATAAAGTAATCTTCGTCTCCTTTGGGTTGGAGGTCTTTTTTATCTACAGCCACTAATTTATTATATGTTTTATTAACTCTTACAAGTTCTAAGCCATTATCATCAATGCCAATATAGCGCATTTGGGTGTAATAAGGTCTTGTTTCCATTATTGAAATAAAGATTGCTTCTAATCGCTTTTTCCACAAAAGATATGTTGATGAGCCATCAATAGCATCAATTCTATTATTTTTGGTTCTTATTATACCTTTTATAGGTGGGGTATATAGAGCAATAAAAGTATCTTTGGACATATGCTCATAAGCATTTTTAAACTTAGTTGCTATAATTTTTGTTTCATTAGCAAGCCCGTCCATTGCTGCACTTTTTGTGCTTACAACAGTGTTGTAGAAAGCAAAGATTGATATCAATGTTGTTGCAAATAATGTCATTCCACATGTAAGAAAAATTATTTTTCTACGTATAGAAAATAGAACATTGTTCATTTTTTTGCCCCTAGAATTATATAGCGTAATTAAAATTGCTATGTTTCTTTATTTATACTTTGAAATATATTGTATTTTTAAACAAAAATAAATTGATATTTAGTCTATATTTTCTATGAATATAACTACTTACAGGAATATAAAAGAATAATTGTTCAATTAGAATTGGGGAATGTTTTTTATTGTTTTGATGCTAAAAAAATAAAGCAGCTAAAATTTTTTCAAAATTAACCGCTTATAGTTTTTTTAACCTTTTCAATTATGATTAGGTTTTTTATTCGTTTTTACAATTTTATAATATCAACGTCACTTAAAGATCTGGAAATTAATATTACCAACTAGCAACAGCTAATTGAAAAAATGATTGTTTGTGGTAGCAGGCTGGACATACTTTAGGCGCTTCGTCTGCTTCATGAACATAGCCGCATTTACGGCAATACCAACGAACTTTTTGACCTTTTTTAAAGACAAGTCCTTGTTCAACGTTTTTAGCAAGTGCCAAATATCTTTCTTCATGATATTTTTCAGCAACGGCAATCGCTTCCATCATTTTAGCCGCTTTTTCAAAACCTTCTTCGTGTGCTGTCTTAGCAAATTCTGGATACATTGTTTCATATTCATAGTTTTCGCCTTTAGCAGCATTTTTTAGATTATCAAAAGTCGTGCCGACTATTCCAGCTGGAAAAGCTGCACAAATTTCAACATCGCCCCCCTCAAGTAAACTGTAAAGTTGTTTGGCGTGCATTCTTTCTTGATCCGCTGTTTCTAAGAAAATGCCAGAAATTTGTTCAAAACCATCATCAACTGCTTTCGCAGCATACATTGTATAACGATTGCGAGCTTGGGATTCGCCTGCAAATGCTGTTAAAATGTTTTTTTCTGTTTTCGAACCTTTAATAGTTGCCATTTTTTATCTCCTAAATGTTTTAAATAATAAAGTGGTTTTTTTATAATCATTCTAATGTTTATTTTTGTATACTGATTTTTTTAAAAAATCAAGATATAAAATATATCTAATTTTAAGATATCAAGACGCCAGAATTTTATAAATGATTACATTTTTTTGAAAAAACAAGAGCTTAAACTATAAATTGTATAAAAATAAGAAAAGATTTTTATGGTCTAAAAGCTATTTGTTTGCACAATGTTAAAAACTATAACAAAAAAAATTTTTATAAAGTTAAAGCCTAGGATTCTTTATGGAAAAGATTTTGGTGTATTACAAATAAAATCTGCTCGGTTTTAATTTAAAGATACCATAGCAATTTAAAAGGCTATCGAGTCTTAATAATCAAGATTAATTAAAAATAGTTATAAGTTAAAAATGGAAATATTGTATTGATTGCGATTAATTTTTAATGGCGATATTTCAGATATATCTGCATTATAACTAAAAACATATGGGCAGTAAGTCTAATTGTTTTTAAGTGTGCTTTAGCGCTTTTCAAAAAAACATAATATATTCTTGTTTAGTCTATTTATTTGACAAATATAGGTGTTTTGCTTAAAAAATGAAAAATATTTTAAATAATGATGTAAAAAACTTTATAGTAATAAAAAGTTAATAAAAATGAAACAAATAGTCTTATGTAACATTTTTTTACAATAGGATATAACTATTATCAGGATATAGCTTGATTGTTATCATATTTATAAAATTAACTATTTTAAATTTATTTTTCATTATTTATAATTTTTAAAAATATTGCTGCTAAATATGTTTAATTTTTGCACTTATCCTTAACTTTTACAAGAATTAAATTTTTATTGTTTTTAAAAATAAGCGGATTTTAAAATTTAAAAATTACTTTGTAACAACTTTTTAACAAAAAATTAGACTCTTTTGTCGTTTTATTCTGTCAATGTAAGTTGTTGAAAAGATTGATATTTTTTATATAAAAAATATCTGGGTAACATAATGGGAACTTAAAATATCCCAAAATAATAAATATTATGAACATATGCTTAGCTAACTATATAATAAACAATATTTTTTTATATAGATTCAATATTTTCTGGGTAACACATAGGTATCATTTTATAAAAAATATGATTAAATAACGTTTATAAGTTGTTTATATGAAAATATTAAGACCAATATAATGTATTGTTTTATAATGATTTTTTCTTAAAATCAATTCTAAATAATTAAGATTTTTTAAGACTATATCCTGATAATGGTTGTAGTAAAATAATATTTTTTACCCAAAAAATAAGATTATCTAGTTTCGTGCTGCAAAGTGGCAATGGCAACCTTTCTGTATTTGATACCAGCTGAAAGCTCTTTAGCGATTCATAACGTGCAAGGCTTAGGAATTCTAATGCTTTAAGCAAAATCAAGTTGGTGTTTTTGCCAAATTAAAGGAAGGAAAGAAAAATGAAAAAGAAAGTTATTATTGATGGAGATTGGGGTGGTGATGAAATGCAGCTAGCCTCGGTGTTGCTTGCCGATAATCAAATTGAGATTGTGGGGGCAACTGCTTGTTATGGTAATGCTGGAATAGATCACGTTTTTAATAATGGTCGAAATATTATGCATTTGCTTGATGCTGATAATATTCCTGTGTATCGAGGTGCTGGGGGACCTATGAATGGCGCCCACGTTGAGGAAGACGTGGCACATGGAGAAGATGGTGTCGGCGGTGTAGTATTGAAGCCTTCACCCGTTCCTGTTGAGAAGAAAAATGCGGTAGATTTTATTTTGGAACAACTGCGGAGCAATCCCGAAGGAACAGTTACGATTACCGCGTCGGGACCTTTAACCAATATTGCGATGGCTTTTAAAAAGGATCCTAAGGCAATGATGCGGGTTAAGGATATTATTGTTATGGGGGGCGGCGTTGCGGGTATAAAAGCCGCTGATATGCCCGTGAGACTTGGTAATATTACCAAGAATGCGGAGTTCAATTTTTATTCTGCACCAGAAGATGCTGATATGGTTTTAAATAGCGGTTTGCCAATAACGTTATTGCCGATGAATTGCACTAGAAAACTTACATTTACTCCAGAAAGGCAGGAAGCTTTGAAGGAGAGTTTAAATTTTGATAAAGATGCTCAAGAAAAGATTTTTGATATGATGTGCGCTCCTGCTGATTTGGATCGCAGGAAATTTAACTCAGATCCAACGATGCACGATGTTCATTGTGCGCTTTATTTTTTGCACCCAGAACTCTATTCAACGTTTAAAGGCAATGTCTCTGTTATAAGAGAGAAAGGCGAAGAGCTTGGTCGTAGTAAACTTAAGCCTAATAAGGACGGTCGACTTAACGTTGCTATGAAAATTAAAGATGCAAATAAGTGTTTTGACATTTTTTTGAAAAGCATAACAAAAGTATTAGGAAATAAGAGATTAAAAAGAATGCAACGGTTAGTTTTAAAGAATAAGATCGCATCAAGGTGATAGCGTTTAAAAATCGAAAGGATTTTAAGGGAGCTTTTTAAGCTCCTTTAATTTTTTTAAAGGTATTTTTGATAATCTTTAGCAATAAAGCGCCAAAGTTTATCGGTACCGACCTTAATTCCTATTCTAGGTGTTGCCTCAACGTCTATCTTTATACTTGTATCTTTTACCAAAAAATGCTCATTTTTAGTTATATCTATGGCATTTTGTTCTTTGTTAATCCCTAAAGCTTTGCATAATTTCCCGGGACCATTTAAGTCAATTTTGCTTTCAGGAATGTAAAGACCTCTGATTAGAACTGCGGCGGGAAAGTTTTCTTTTTCGGTTACAAAATTTAAGCAGTGATACATTCCATAGATGAAGTAAACGTAAGAAAAACCAGCTTTGCCAAACATTACAGCGTTTCTTGGCGTTTTTCCTCTAGCGGCGTGGCAAGCGGGGTCATCTTGACCAATATATGCTTCGGTTTCGGTTATGATTCCTTTATGTTCATAAAAAAACAGTTCTTTTCCAATAAGCTCTTGTGCTACATCTAAAGTAGGACGATTAAAAAAATTGCGATTAAGTATGGTCATGACAACTATCTTATTTGATTCACATATCCATTTTCAAGAAGCAGATGAATTAAAAAATTCAGGAGTAGATTATTTTGCTTGTTGTGGAATTGACAGCTGCGATTGGTTTAGGGTCAAAAAACAGGCAGAAATAAATAGAAAAATAGTTCCATTTTATGGCCTGCACCCTTGGTATGTTGAAGAGGAAAGGGGTGATTGGCGGGAAATATTAGAACAGCTCGTGCGGGAAAATAAATGCGGCATCGGGGAAACGGGGCTGGATACCTTTAGGGACATATCTTTATCCAAGCAGGTTGAGGTTTTTAAGTTTCATTTAGAGCTATGTCTAAAATATCAAAGACCAATAGTGATTCATATGGTTAAGGCCTTTGAGAAAACGCTGGAGTTTCTAAAAGAATACAAGCCAGATTCTGGGGTTATGATTCACGCTTATAGTGGTTCTTCTGAAATGGTTAAAGAGTTTAATAAGCTGGGAGTGTATTTTTCTTTGGGCGGTTTTTTTATAAAAAAATCAAAAGAAAAAAAATCTAATATTTTAGAAAACATTCCTCAAAACCGGTTGTTAGTTGAAACTGATTCGCCAACTAAAGAAGGTTTAAAGCTTAAAAATGTTATTGCTGATATTGCCGATTTAAAGCAAAAAAGTTTTGATGAAATAGCGGAGATAAGCGGGCAAAACGCTTTGACCTTTTTTAAAAATGTAATGGAAAAATAAAATGCAGGAAGAAGACTTATCAAGGTTAGAAATGCTTTTAGGCGAAGATGGCGTAAATAAACTCAAAGCTGCTCATTTTGCAGTTGTTGGTCTTGGCGGAGTTGGTGGTTATGCCGTAGAGGCTGTGGCACGTTTTGGGATTGGCAATATAACGCTTATTGATGCTGATATTGTAGACAGAAGTAACCTTAACCGCCAGTTGTGCGCTTTAAATTCAACCGTTGGTCAAAACAAGGTAGATGTTTGGGCATCAAGGATTCAAGATATAAATCCTGATTGCAATGTTATATCGTTAAAAAAATTTATTTCAGAAGAAGATGATTTTGATGCGTTGTTTCAAGATGTCGATTTTACAATAGAAGCAATAGACACGGTCTCATCTAAAATCGCACTAATCAGTTATCTTATAAAAGCGGATAAGTCTTTTGTTTCGTGTATGGGGGCGGCGTTAAGGCAGGATCCAAGCAAAATCAAAATAGCAAAATTTTCTCAAACATCGGTCTGCCCTCTTGCGGCAAAAATCAGAAAAGAGCTTAGAGCCAGAAGGATTCCTTTGGATTTTTGTTGTGTTTATTCGGAAGAAAAGCCTAAAAAAATGGATTTTCAAGGGGGTGATAAAAATCAGATAGGAAAAAGTCCTTTAGGTTCATCGGCTACAATTCCAGCAATTTGCGGTCTTTTTGCGGCAAATGAAGCCGTAAGGCAATTTTTATTGTAAAAAATAAAAAAACTTACTTGAGATTTTTTTTAAAAGTGTATAAAGTTCAATTCGCAGTTAGTTAATAACTGTTCTTATGGAAGCCTCCTTGGCGGAATAGGTAGACGCAACGGACTTAAAATCCGTTGGGCTTTATGCCCGTGCCAGTTCGAGTCTGGCAGGAGGCACCATTTACAAAAACCTGCGTTTCAGCAGGTTTTTTGTTGCCCAAAGTTTGGGGCAAAAATAGCCGTTAAAACCTGAAAGGGACACCGTGGGGACATTCAGGCAAAAACAATCACAATAAGTACCAATCAATACCAGCTCTTTTGAAAATTTTATTTTTTATAAAAAATTTAAAATATTAAACGGATTTTTGTTGTTATGGCTTTTAATTGTCCCAAAACCAAAAAATTATATTCATAAAAGTTATAATATAGCTTATATTATAATCATACAACACGGAAAAAAAATCTTATTAGTCTTTGTTTGAGTTTTTAGTTTCTTTAAGAGGTTTTTATGGCAACCATTGAAAAAAGAGAAAGCGAAAAAGGTGTCCAATACAGGGTTAGAATCCGCAAAAAGGGATATCCAACTCAGTCAGCAACCTTTTCACGTTTAACAGATGCTAAAAATTGGGCTAATGAAATTGAAACAGCGATGTTTAATAAAAAGTATTTCCCTGCTGCTGAACTTCGTAAAAAAACTTTCTCTGAATTAGTGGAGCGTTATATTCAAGATGTTTTATCTAAAAATCATAAAAAAGCATATAATAACATTCCTAAACTTAAATGGTGGCAAGAAGAACTCGGGATTTATTGTTTGTCAGATATCACAACAAGTTTAATTTATGATGCAAGGCAAAAATTATTAAACAATCCTACCAAAAAAGGTTCTTTGCGTTCTAATGCTACGGTTAACAGATATTGTGCGGCATTATCTAAGCTTTTGAATGTTGCGGTTAATGAATGGCAATGGCTTGAAAATAATCCAATGCAGAAAATCAAAAAACTTAAAGAGCCAAGAGGGCGGGTTCGCTTTTTATCACAAGATGAAAAGAACGCTTTGCTTAAAGCTTGCAAAGAAAGTGCTAGTCATCATTTATACAGCATAGTTTATTTAGCTTTAAGCACGGGGGCAAGACACGGCGAAATTGTAAATCTTAAATGGAAGCAGGTTGATTTTAGCCGTAAGGTTATAACTCTTTATGAAACCAAGAATGGCGAAATTAGAGTTTTGCCGATAGTTGGCAATACTTATGATTTGATGTTGGAGCTTTATAATTCAAAAAATGCCAAAAGTGATTTGATTTTCCCAAGTTATAATAATATTAACAAACCAACTAATATAAGAACCGCTTGGGAGATTGCTCTTGAAAAAGCAGGGATTGAGGATTTTAGATTTCACGATTTAAGACACTCAACCGCATCTTATCTTGCAATGAACGGAGCAACATTAGCCGAGATTGCAGAGGTCCTAGGGCATAAAACTCTTGCTATGGTCAAAAGATACTCACACCTATCCGAAGCCCACACCGCAGGCGTTTTAGAACGAATGAATAAAAAGTTTTTAGGTGATGAGTAGTTACGAGATAAAGGGGAATTAAATTAAGATTCCCCTTTATAAAAAATTAAGACGTTATAATGAATCAAAAGCTTTTTCTATTTTCCTTGCTCCATGTTTTCTTATACTGGAAAACAAATTAGTAGCAGTTTTATTACCGAAAATATTATCTTCTTTTAACGAGCTGAAATTATCTAGTAAATTCAAAGCTCTTTGTAAATTTTTAACATTGTTGCCGTCTTTCGAGCTTAAACCTGATTTCATTAAAACAATATCAAGATCATTATCAACTAATCCTCCATCTTGCTTTCGATAACGAGCAACAGACTCAGGATTATTGTTAACAGGAATTTCTTTTCCTTCTTGATAATGATGCTCAAAATAATGTTGAACATGTTTATCAACATCTTCTCTTTTTGGGTGATATAAATTAGTAGCAACAAAATTCTTTGCGTCTTTCATTTCTCTTTCGGAAATTTCAAAAGGACTCTTTGATAAAATCTTTTCAGCCTTATCAACCTTAGAATAAACTCCTTTTCTAAAAGGATCCATTATTTCATTAAAAGAAGCATTGTTGTTTCTTACAAAATTATTAATCTGTTTTTCATTGATATTAGAAGAATCTTTGTCGTCTTTTTCTTCATAGTCTCCTTTAGGCAACTTGCGATATCTTCCATTGGCTTTATCACAGTTACTACCTTTTCCTTGATCTTTGAAAATACAATCATAGGCTTTATCTTCTGCTTTAAAAAAATTATCTGCTATATTCTTTATCATATCAATCATACTAAAAGTTTCGTATGCGGTATTAGCACCGTTAAATACATCTTCTGAATTTGGCATTTTTGACCTCACTTAAGTTTTAAAATTAAAAAATTAGTTTGAAATTTTTCTATATGTTTCAAACAACTCGGTTAAGTCTGTTTTGCCTTTTTTCTTTGCCATATCATAAGCAGAAATACCTTTTGAATTTTTTTGAAAAGGGTCAGCACCTTTTTCTAAAAATAGTTTGATAGTCTCAATATTAATATGGTCATTATTTACAGCAAGAATCAAAGGAATGCCTTTGTTTTTTGCAGAAGCATTTACATCTACTCCCGTTTCTAAAAGAATTGCGATTATTTGATTCTGCTTTTCTTCGATATTAAGAAAAGAATACATTAAAGGAGTTGCGTCCTTATTATCTTTACTATTTACATCAGCCCCATTTTTAATTAATAAATCAACGACATCAGGTGAGCTTGAAATCACAGCATACATTAAAGGTGTTTTTTCATAAAATCTTGACTTTTTATTAACATCTACGCCTTGTTTTATCACGCTTTCTATTACTTCTTTATCTCTCTGTAAAAGAATAACATCTGTTAACACATTTCCCGATAAAATCGTGGGTAATTTAGGATTAAATCTATTAGAAAAAAGATTTATAACCTGCTCATTTGTGCTGGACCTTAAATAAGAAAGCATATATAAATTGCTGATATAAAAAAGAGCATAAATGTCGCCTAAAATTATCAATGCAATGAAAAAATAAAATAGTTTTTTAAAAGTCTTATATTTTCTAAGCCATCTAAATAAAAAAACTAAAAAAACAGTAATAACAACTGCAAAAATTCCTATATAGATTGTTTGCTTAAGATCATTATCAAGCAACTCTTGATTAGGCATAAAATCACCTGCTCTTGCCATTTTATTTAAAAAACATAGTCCTAAAAATAATAAAAAATTAAATATTTTTTTCATAAAACACCCATAACGTTCTTTCTTGGAATAATACGATTATTACAAGAAAAGACAAAACAAACTTTTATAAAGATTTAAGGTTATGGAAAATATCCGCCTTTATTAATTAAAGGGCTGTTTTAAGAAAACAAGAACAGTTATCCTTTGAATTAATTCTATATACCATAAAAAAGATAAATTGTCAAGGAATTTATTCCTATTTGTGAGGATTGAGTTTCGATTCTCATGTGTTTTTTCTAAAAAACTGTGAGTAGTTTTTGGTGTTTTTATCAGCCTCAATAAATCACAAAAAATGGCAAAAAGCAGGCTATAAAAAACGCCATAAAATTAGGCTTTTCAAGACAAATAGCATATAATTTTAAGAGTTATTTTAAACCAATAAAGCTTGAAATTATGAAGCCAGAATTTAATAAAAAAACTGCTAATATTTTAGTCAGAGTTACATCGAGGGAAAAACATGTTTTTAGTGAAAAAGCTAAAAAGCATGATTTATCAATGTCGGCTTTTTTAAGAATGCTTGTTTGTCAAACTCCGTTTCCTAATGTTGAAAAAATCGAAACTATAAAAAACCTTCTTAAAATTAATGCCGACTTAGCAAGGCTTGGCAACTTGTTTATGCTGGCAATCAGTGAGGGTTTTGACTTTGAGGAAATTATTAATACTTCTAAAGAAATCAAAGAAACCGTTTTGGTTTTAAAAGATAAAATTATCCAAATATCAAAATGATTGCCAAGCGTGTCAAAAGAGAAACTGGCTCAAATTTTAAAAGGCTTGCTAAATATATTGCCGATGCTTCTGATGAAGGCGAAAAGCTAGATGACTTCTGGATAGTTAATTCAATAGCAGGTGAAAGCCTAAATGATTTAGACCTTGCCATAATCGATATTGAAATCACTCAAAACAAAAATATAAGAACTACTCAAGATAAAACCTATCATCTAATAGTTTCTTTTAGGAATGATAAACCAGATAGAAAAGCTCTAAAAGATATTGAATGTGAATTTGCCAAAGCTCTTGGGCTTGAAGAACATCAAAGAGTTGTTGGCACTCATCAAAACACCGATAACTTTCATATGCACATTGCTTATAACAAGGTTGATCCGAAAAACCATAATATAAAAACTCCGTTTCAAGAGTTTAAAAAGCTCTCTAAAGTTTGTCGTGCAATACAGTATGCCTGTAAATTTGATATTCAATATTACATAAAACAATATGGCGGCAAGAGTTTTATGTTTGGAAGTTCTTCAGGCAGAAGAGGAACTGAAGAAGCAAACTCTTTATTACAGCTATATAGGAGTAGTCTTCAACCCACAAGAGATAGCAAATTAACAGAGTATCGGTGTAGTCCCCCGTTATATGGGGGTAGTCTTCAACACCATATTTAATGATGACTCCTCTAGCAGAGGTGTAGTCCCCCGTTATATGGGGGTAGTCTTCAACAGCTGAAACGGTGTAGTTGATTATTGCTGAGGTGTAGTCCCCCGTTATATGGGGGTAGTCTTCAACTGGGAAAATACGATAATCCTTTAATGATAGGGTGTAGTCCCCCGTTATATGGGGGTAGTCTTCAACTATGTTGTTAAATATAAAGGAATAAAAAAAGGTGTAGTCCCCCGTTATATGGGGGTAGTCTTCAACAACTTGTCAACAGTT
>JBFXJJ010000022.1:0-22410 GCA_050175015.1 Alphaproteobacteria bacterium
AATTAGGTACGAATTCTTTGTCATTGGCTTCACAGTCATCACAGAGCGTTCTCAGCTTATTCTAATCAAGCTAAGATATTTAAAAGGCTTAAACCTTTTAATATCAGTTATCAAAAAGGGAGCAGAAGTAATTTTCTGCTCCTTTTTTTTGTTCGATACTAAAATAGAAAGATTTATTGGCTATATTAAAGAAATTGATTAAAAGAAATCTTCAGACGAGCCTCTTTTGCCTATTTGGATATCTTTGTGGACGTGAACGCAAAGGACTAGTCCAAAGCCAGCCATTAAAGTCATCATAGCTGTTCCGCCATAGGATATGAGTGGTAAAGGAACGCCAACAACAGGAACTAGGCCTATTACCATTGCTATGTTAATAAAAAAGTAAAGAAAAAAGTTGGTAGTAATTCCTATGCCCAAAATTTTTCCAAAAAAGTTTTGGGATCTAAACGCAATAAGATAACCGTATGTTATAATAACGAGATAAAGAGCGATAAGGGTAATGCAGCCAATCATACCAAATTCTTCAGCCAGCATCGTGAAAATGAAGTCGGTTTGTTTTTCTGGAAGAAAGTCTAAGTGGCTTTGGGTTCCTTTAAGAAAACCTTTGCCAAAAACGCCACCAGAACCAATAGCTATTTGTGATTGGATAATGTGATAACCAGACCCTAAAGGGTCTCTTGTAGGGTCCAGAAAAGTTAAAACACGCTGTTTTTGATATTCTCTAAGAAATTGCCAAGCTATGGGAATTAAACTCAATCCAACTCCGCCCGCAACCAAAAACTTCCAACTTTGGACGCCAACCAAGAATAATATGCTGGAGCCTCCCATAAGAAGCAGCATTGCTGTACCTAAATCAGGTTGTTTCATAACCAAGGCAACAGGTAAAAGAATTAGAAAAATAGGATACATAAGATGACGTGTTTGTTCAATTTCTTGCAAAGTTGAACCGTGAAAATATTTTGCAAGATAAAGTATCAATGCAATTTTCATAATTTCCGATGGCTGAATGTAGAAAAACCCAAAATTAATCCAGCGCTGTGCTCCCATACCGATTGAGCCTTCTATTTCTACCACCACAAGCAGTATCAACGACATTAGATAAATAAAACCTGAATATTTCAGCCATTTTCTGATATCTATCATTGCAAACAATAGCATTATGATAAAGCCAATACCAAAACGAGCTATCTGCCTATCTGCCCAAGGATCTAAGTTTCCCTTTGCTGCAGAGTAGAGCATTATAAAACCTACGGAAGCTACAAGAGTTATACTCAAGACGAAAAGCCAGCTAATATGGAACAGCTTTTCTTTTATTGTCATTTCTGGACCTTTTAGTCCTAGATCCCTAGAATAAACATAAGGCATTATTAAATTTTCCCTAAAGCTTCATCATAAGTTATATCTTTATTTGCAACATTTAAGCGAATAGCTTCTTTTAATATCGCACTAGCAATTGGTGCCGCTGCGGCAGAGCCGCTCATTCCGTGTTCAATAATCACAGATACGGCATACTGAGGGTTATCAAAAGGGGCAAAACCAACGAAAAGAGCATGATTCCTTTCTTTCCATGGTAAATCTTCTTGTTTTAAAACGCCTGTTTCTCGCTCTCTCATTGAAATACGTCTGACTTGGGTTGTTCCTGTTTTGCCAGCCATTTTTGCACCGTTGAGATTAAACCTTGACCCCAAGGCCGTGCCATGAGGAGCATTTACAACATCATACATGCCCCATTTTATTAGCTCTAGATGTTCCCTAGAAACATTTATTTTTGCTGGGCTGTGTTCTTGATTTTTGCTTTTTCCAGAAAACCAATCATAAGTCATTCTTGGTTTAATGGCATATCCACCATTTACCATACGGGCAATCATAACAGCTAGTTGAATTGGGGTTGTTAGAATATATCCCTGTCCAATGCCAGCCACTAAACTTTCGCCTTGTTGCCAAGGTTCTCTGAAGTTGCTTTGTTTCCATGCTCTATCGGGAATTAATCCTGCAACTTCTCCTGTTAAATCAATCCCTGATACTTGCCCAAGTCCGAATTTCTTTGACATTTCTGCTATGCGGTCAATTCCTGTTCTTTTTGCAACCTCATAGAAATAAATATCACAAGATTGTTTTAGGGCTTCTCTTAAAGTTACTAAACCATGACCTTCTTTTTTCCAGCAATGGAACCTATGGTTTCCAAGTTCCATATAACCTTTGCAGAAAACTGCAAATTCAGGGTTGATAACTCCAGCTTCTAATCCTGCCAAAGCAACAATCATTTTAAAAGTTGAACCAGGGGAATATTGCCCTGCAATAGCTTTATTAACCAAAGGATTTTTAGGATCTCGAAGTAAGGCATTCCATTCTTTGTTAGCAATACCAAGATTTAGGATATTAGGATCAAAACTCGGAGTTGATGCCATTGCTAAGACATCGCCATTTTTTACATCAATCACAACGGCAGCTCCAGCTGCATCTTTAAGCGCATTGAATGCAAATTGTTGTAGCTGAGCATCTATCGTCATAAATAAAGGTTCACCTGCTTCACCTTCTTTACGCTCGATTTCCTTAATTACTCTGCCTACAGCATTTACCTCTACGGTCAAGCTTCCTCTTTTTCCTCTGAGAGATAAATCATAAACTTTTTCAACACCAGATTTTCCAATTCTAAAGCCGGGAAGTTCTAAAAGAGGATCACTGCTTCTACCTAGTTCAGTTTCGTTTACTGCCGCTACATAGCCTACAGCATGAGCCATAGTCTGATTGTAGATATAATGGCGGCTTAATCCTTCATCAATAATAACGCCAGGTAAATCAGGAGCATTTACTTGAATTTTGGCCATATCTTCCCAAGATAGATTTTCTCTTATAGAGACGGGAACAAAAGCTCGTTTCTTAGCTATTTCTCTTTTTATTCTAGTGTAATCATAATCGGATAAATTAATAATATGACTAAGTTTATTAAGGGTAGCATTAACATTATCTGTTTGTTCAGAGATTATAAGAGCTCTAAAATTTTGTTTGTTGGTAGCTATTGGATTTCCAAGTCTATCATAAATGATTCCCCTTTGAGGAGGCAGTATACGAGGCTGGATACGGTTAGCATCAGCCTGCATTTTATATTCTTCCGATTTTATTACTTGTAGGTAATACATTCTTGCCGCTAATGTGCTACATAAGAAAAGTTTTCCGCCAGCTAAGATTGTAGCTCTTCTTGTTAAAACCTTGCCTCTGTCACCGTCTCGGTTCATCTCTTAATCCTTTAGTGATGCGTTATTAATTTTAGCACCTATTAATGCCACAATAGGATAAAAAGCTGCGGTTATAATATAAGATAGTAAGATAAAATTAATATTGATGAAATTGTTTTGATTAAGAGAAATAAAAAACCATTCCAAAACAAATGTTCCTAGGCTTATGATTAAAAGACCAGCTAAAGATATAATAAATGGTTTTCCAAAAATAAATCTTCTTAGTTTGTTAGCAATAACGTATGTGGTAAGCAGCATTAATATATTTATTCCCAGTAAATCGCCTTCTAAAATATCAACAAATATACCAAGTAAAAAAACTTTAACCATGCCCAAATCTTCGGGTTTATTTATTGACCAGAAATAAACAGCGGCAATTAAAAGATTTGGTTTTATGCTGATAAAAGAAATCTGCAAAGGGATAAAAGGAAGAACAACGCAGATCAAACACATAATAAAAGCATACTTGCTTCTTATCCATAAGTCTATTTGCTGCAAAATTGGTGTTCTCATTTTTTACTATTTTGCCCTGCCTAAACAAGAAATATCTTCGGGAAGAATGCCTGTTAAATTAAAAACAACAATGCTTATATATTCTAATCTTGAGAAATCCACAAAAGGTTTGACTTTAAGTAAACCGTCATCGGTAGCCCCAACAACCACACCAACAGGTATTCCTGCAGGAAAGGCGCCAGTTATATCTGATGTAACAACTCTCTCGCCAATTTTCACTTCAGAGTTTTCATAAATTGATGTTAATTGGGGGTAATTGGTGTTGTTGCCAGCTAATATAGCCTTAGTTCTAGTCTCTTCTGTAATGATTGGAATTCGTGAGTTAATATCCGTAATTAAAAGAACACGAATACTATTCTTTCCTTTTAAATCAACTCTTCCAACCAATCCTTTTTCTGTAACAACAGCTTGTCCCTTTGTTAATTCTTCTGGGGATTGAACATAAGCAATCAATGATTTTGCATAAGATCCGCTTTTTTCAGCAATTACTCTTGCAGCAACATAGCTGGCATTAGGAAGAGGTTTGTATTTCAATAATTTAGCCAAGCGCTCGTTTTCAAATTTTAAATAGTGAGCTGCGGATTGCCATTTGAGAAGATTTAGATTTTCCTTTCTCAAAACAGCGTTTTCTTTTCTTATTTTTGCAAGTTCTGCAATATTATCAAAAAAGTCGGCAACTTTCATTACAGGGATAGAGACAACCTTTATAACAGGAGTGAGGATTTCCATTGCTATAACTTTTGTCTGATCCACAATAATGACATCAGCCTTGCCTAAAAGCATAAAAGCAAAGCAAATTAAAACTAAAAAAGTAACGGCAAAGCGTTTTACTCTAACGCCAAGTTTATTAAATCCTGAATTGGAGCCCGCAAAATATTTCAACCATTCCTCTATTTTTAACTAAAAGCGAAAGAAGCTTTATTATTAATACATTGTGGTTAAAACGTTTTTGAGTCTCTTCATGTCGTCTAATGTTCTGCCTGTACCTCTAACAACGCAGGTTAGAGGATCATCTGCGATTGTAACAGGAAGACCAGTTGCATGACGCAAAACATAATCAAGATTTGAGAGGAGTGCGCCGCCGCCTGTTAGGACAATGCCTTTATCAACAATATCGGCAGCAAGTTCAGGAGCTGTATGTTCAAGAGCAACTTTAACAGCTTCAATAATCTGGCTGACAGGTTCTGCCAAACTTTCTGCAACCTGTCTTTCATTTATAACTAATTCTTTAGGAACGCCGTTCATTAAATCACGGCCTCTGATTTCCATGGTGCGACCTTCGCCGTCTTCTGGAGGACAAGCTGAACCAATTTCAACTTTAACCCTTTCTGCAGAGCCTTCACCGACAAGAAGGTTATGATTACGGCGGATATAAGAAATAATAGCTTCGTCCATTTTATCACCGCCAACACGAACAGAACGAGCATAAACAATACCTTCTAAGGAGAGAACGGCTACTTCGGTTGTTCCGCCGCCAATATCTACAACCATACTGCCAGTAGGTTCGGTTACAGGTAAACCAGCACCGATTGCCGCAGCCATAGGTTCTTCAATGAGGAAAACTTTTCTTGAACCTGCGGTTTCAGCTGATTCTTGAATAGCACGTCTTTCAACAGCGGTAGAACCAGATGGAACACATACAATAACTAAAGGAGCAGAAAAACTTCTGCGGTTATGAACTTTGCGGATAAAATGCTTAATCATTTCTTCTGCAACTTCAAAGTCAGCAATAACACCATCTCTTAAAGGACGAATAGCTTGAATGTTTCCTGGGGTTCTTCCTAACATTTGTTTAGCTTCGTTACCAACAGCTAAGACTTGCTTCTTGCCTTTATGCTCTGCAATAGCAACCACTGAAGGTTCATTCAAAACAATTCCACGACCTTTAACATAAACAAGAGTATTAGCTGTTCCAAGGTCAATAGCTATATCAGCAGAAAGCCATCCCGTAAGCTTAGAAAACATTAGAAATCCTCACCTTTTTAAAAAATTAATATTATTGCTTTTTGGTTCTTAGTAATAGTTATAAATTGTTAATATAATATAATCAAGTTTGGATAATTATATTATTAAAATTTTAGTTTTTCTTATATACATTTTCTTAACTTTAAGCTAGTAAAAAGTTGTGATATTTCAAAATAATTGTCGTTAGTGACCGCTGTCACATCGGAAATAAAACGATTTTTAAACCAAGTGATTTGTCTTTTGGCATATTGCCTTGTTTTGACTTTTGCTTTGTCTTTGGCTTCTTCTAAATTAATTTTGCCTTCAAGGTACAAAGCGAGTTCTTCGACGCCTAGAGCTTTCATTATCTGACAATTTTTAGGATAATTTTTTGCTATAAGTTCCTTAACTTCCTTTAAAGCGCCTTGATCTATCATTTCATCAAAACGATTGTTGCATTTTTGATAAAGTTGTTGCCGCTCAGGATTAACAAAAATCTTAATAAAATCAGCTTCAACAGGACATTTTGGAGCTTCTTTCTGCCAAGATAGAATACTTTTCCCTGTTGACTCGAAAACCTCTAATGCTCTTGTTATCCTTTGTCTGTCATTTGCTTTTAATTTTGCTGCAGCATCGGCATCTTCTTCTTGCAAAAGCTTATAAAGTTCAGCTGTTTCAATTAAATCATCTCTAAATTTAGCTTTAATAGAATCATCAACTTCAGGAATAGGAGATAGTCCATTAGTAAGAGCTTCAATATAAAGACCTGTTCCGCCAGCAATTATGGGTAGTGTGCAGTTTTTAATTTCCTTTGCTGCCATTTTTGCCCATATTCCAGCCGAGCAGCTTTCTAAACCGTTTAAGAAACCGTAGAGTTTGTGTGGAATGCTTGTTTTAGATGTATCTGGCCTTGCAGTTATAATCTGCAAATCGTTATACACCTGCATACTGTCGGCATTTATAATTGTGCCGCCATATTCTTCGGCAATTTTTAAAGCTAGGCTTGATTTACCTGATGCCGTAGCTCCATAAATAACGATTACTTTTGGTTTTGTTGTCATATTTATCTAATATCAATCTTGCGCTAATTTTAAAATAATATAAACTTTAGACTTCATATAACATAAAATCAAAAAATTTTAAGGAGATTTAATCGTGTCATCAGTAAAAATACCTTTGTTTCGTCCTTTTTCAGCCATTCGTCCTACTCCAGACAAAGCAGGAGAGATTATTGCCCCACCTTATGATGTGCTGAATACCGAAGAAGCAAAAGAAAAGGCTAAAGGAAAACCTTTGAGTTTCTTACATGTTTCTAAACCTGAGATTGATTTGCCTGATGGAATCGATCACTATGCTCCTGAAGTTTATGCCAAAGCTGCAGAAAATTTTAAAAAGATGCTTGATAGCGGCGTTTTAAAACGTGACAGCAAAGCTTGCTATTATGTTTATCGTGCCACTATGGGATCTCACGTTCAAACAGGATTGGTTGTTGCGGCATCTTGTGCCGATTATGACACTAACCGTATTAGAAAACACGAATTCACCCGCCCTGTTAAAGAAGATGACAGAGTTCGTCAGATTGAAGCTGTTGGCGCTCAAACTGGTCCTGCGCTTCTTGCTTACCGTCAAATTAAAGCCGTTGCTGATATTATTGCTGATACGGTAAACAAAGCGCCAGCTTACGATGTTTTGGGAGATAATGATGTTCGCCACGCTTTGTGGGTTATAGATAACGACAAGTATATTGCAACTATTACAGAAGAATTTTCCAAAGCTGAAGCCGTTTATATCGCTGATGGTCATCATAGATCTGCGGCAGGTTCAAGAGTTGCTAAAGCAATGGCTGCCAAAAATCCTAATCATAAGGGCGATGAAGCCTATAATTCTTTCTTAGCGGTAGCTTTTCCTGCTAATGAAATGAAAATTTATGATTACAACCGTGTGGTTAAAGACTTAAACGGTTTAACTGAAGCCGAGCTTTTGGAAAAAATCGGCAAAAACTATGATGTTTCTAAAGAAACTTCTCAAGTAAAACCTGTTCGTCCTCAGGAAATGGGGCTTTACATTAATAAGTCTTGGTACCGCTTAACTTTAAAACCAGAAGTAAAACTTCCTTTTGACCCTGTTGAAAGACTTGATGTAAGTTTGCTTTCTGATTTAGTTCTTGCTCCTGTTCTTGGAATTGAGGACTTGCGTAAATCCGAACGCATTGATTTTGTTGGTGGCATTAGAGGTCTAGGCGAATTAGAAAAACGGGTTGATAGTGGTGAAATGGTTGCAGCTTTTGCAATGTATCCAACAAGTATGGAAGATTTGATGGCTGTTGCCGAAGCAGGAAAGGTTATGCCGCCAAAATCAACTTGGTTTGAACCTAAACTTGCCGACGGTATGGCTTCAAATCCACTTTGCTAGAACTAAGCTAAATTAATTTAAACGGGACGTTTTTTTATGAACACAAAAAAAACCATTGCTGTTATGTTTGGTGGAATGTCTGCTGAGCATGATGTTAGTATTTTGACTGGATTGCAGATAATAGATTCTTTTGATTCTACTAAATATGATGTCTTTCCGCTTTATATCGCTCAAGACGGTAATTGGTTTACAGGAAAAGCTCTTTTAAACCGCAAAAATTATCCTTTGGACAACAGCACAATAGCCTTACTTGATAAAGTACAGCTTAGGCTGGGAAATGGTTTTGAGAATAAAAAGACGTCTCGTTTTAGTTTTGTTTCAACCAAAAATCCTCTTTTTGGTTGTCCTAAAATTTATGAATTTGATGCGGTTATGCCTGCATTTCACGGTACTCTTGGTGAAGATGGATCTATCCAAGGTATGTTTGAATTAGCTGGCATTCCTTATGCTGGTTTTAGAGTTTTGGGCGCAGCGGTTTATATGGATAAAGCCTTTTCTAAAAAAGTTTTTAGTGAACAGGGTTTGCCGTATTTGAAAACGATTATAGTTAATAGACCTAAAAACGAGGGCTTTATTGATTTTAAAGCGTTGTTAAAAAATTATGATATTAAATATCCTGTATGCTGTAAGCCGTGTAATCTTGGAAGTTCTGTCGGAGTATCTAAAGCATCTAATGAAGAAGAACTTATTGCTGGGCTTGCGGCGGTATTCAAATTGGATAATACCGCTTTAGTCGAACCTTTTGTTACTAATCTTGTAGAGTATAATGTTTCTGTAACTTCCGTCTTTGGTGAAACAACGACGTCAGCTATTGAAAAGCCTATGAAAAAAGAGGCTTTTCTTGATTTTAAAGACAAATATCTATCAAGTACAGAAATTGCCTCAAAATTGGATATTCCGTCAGAAGGTATGGCAGGCGCAATTAGAGATTTAAACCCACAAGAGCTTTCAAAAGATGAAGAAAAACTGATTAGAGATTGTGCGGTTAAAGCCTTTGATGCCGTTGGTGGTAAAGGTGTTGTCAGGGTTGATTTTTTATGCGACGGTGATACTAGGGAAATTTACATCAATGAAGTTAATACTTTTCCTGGTTCCTTATCTTGTTATCTTTGGGAAGCCGCTTCTCCTAAAGTTATTTTTAGCGATATTCTTGATAAAATGATGATAGAGGCATTTGCGCTTTCTAAAGAACAAACTAAAATAGTTGATCCAAGTTTAGCTAACTCATCAGTCTTTAAAAAGAAATAGATATGCGTTTTAATTTAAAAAATACTTTATTCTGCTTTGCCTTAAAAGAAGAAGCTAAAGATCAGTTTGATGATTTAAATTGCCTTTTTACCGATATGGGCAAAATAAATGCGGCATTTGCTTTAACGAAGCATTTGGTTCTTAATCCAGAAGTTGAATTTGTTGTTAACCTTGGCACGTGCGGTTCTCAAAATTTAAAACCTGCCAGCATTGTTTGTGCGACAACATTTTATCAAAGAGATTGGTCGGTTCCTTTTCTAACAATGCCAACGGATCATTTTGAAAAAATAACATATGGTATCAAAATTGATAATATTCTTGAGGTTGCTTGTGGTACAGGAGATTCTTTTGTTTCAGAATGGCCCGAGAATGCACCTTATGAAATTGTCGATATGGAAGCTTTTGCCCTAGCTTCGGTGTGTCAGAAATTTCAAAAGAAGTTTATATGCCTTAAGTCTGTTTCTGATGCGGCAGGTGAAAATGACGGCTTGTCGGCTATAGAGCAATGGAATCTCTATTTAGAAAAGGCGGCTCATAATCTTAGAAACAATATAAACAATATTGAAAACTTTGCAGATATTGTGAAATAAATCTAAACTTCTTAGAAAAATTAGACTATAATAGCGGCAATGTAATAATATGATGCTAAGTTAAAATTTATTTTAATATATAAAGGATTTATAGCAATGAAATATATCAAATATCTTGCTTTGATTTTGGTTGCGGCTTTTATTGCGGCTGCGGTTTACTTTAAATCATTTGATAATTTTAAAGCTTTTTTTAATAAAGCTGAAGAAAGTGTATCATCTGTAGAAACGCCTTCTGTAGAAACTAAAAAAGAAGAAAGCTCTGCCCCAGATAATAACGCAAAATTGCAAATATCACGTGATGAGTTGATAAAGCGTGGAGAAAGTGGTGATATTAAATCTCAAATTCTTCTTGGTGATATGTATCGTCTTGACGGAACAGAATATGGCTTTACCCAAGATGCAAAAGAAGCTTTTAAGTGGTATAAAAAAGCAGCAGACCAAGGCGATGCTTTTGCACAGTATAATTTAGCTTTTCTTTATTATGATGGTGAAGGCGTTGAGCAAGATTACAAATCGGCATTTGAATGGTTTAAAAAATCTGCGGAACAAGGTTACATTGAAGGACAATATAACTTGGCTTCTCTTTACCGTATGGGAAGAGGGGTTGAAGCAAATCCTGAAGAAGCTTTCAAATGGCTTGAAAGGGCTGCTAATCAAGGTTATGACCAAGCTCAACTTGCTATGGGAACTTTGTATGAAGCTGGGCAAATTGTTGATAAAGACCCTATGAAAGCTTTAATGTGGATGACTTTATTATCGCAAAATGGCGAAGAACAAACAAAAGAATATCTCAAATATTTTCTTGAAAAAAACACTTATACTCCAGAGCAAATTGCTGAAGCTGAAAAACTTGCAAGAGAATGGAAACCTGTAAAAGAGCAAAAATAGGTTTTATAAAACGAAAAGTCAGATATAAATAAAGGCAGATTATAAAGATGTAGTCTGCCTTTTGTTATGGTTAAACCAAGATAAGTATATTAGAGCATCTAAAAACGCTTTTTAAAAACAAAATATATAATTGATTTTTCTTAATTTTTATCCATAATCAAAATGTTTTAATCTTGATTATAAAGAAAGCGTTTTAGTATGAGTGATTTTGAAATATGTTATCTTGCTGATAAAAAAGAGTTTGTTGAAGCTTGTGCCGCTTGGGCATATGGGCGCTGGGGAGTACAAGTTTCAGATGGCAGTTTTGAGCGGGCATTTAAACGTTTTTCGGAATGCGCTCAAAAAAACAAGCTTCCTTTCACGTTAATAGCCCTTGATAAAAACAAGAGACCTGCGGCTATGGCTAGTCTTTGGGAGCAAGATGGCGAAATTTGGCAAGAGCAAACGCCTTGGATTGCGGCGGTTTATACCTTATATCGTTATAGAGGCAATGGACTTGCTAAAAAGCTTATATCAAGGCTGGAAGAAGAGGCTGTCAAATTAGGCTTCAAAGAAATTTATCTGCATTCAGAATCCACGGCGGGATATTATCCGCAATTAGGATACCAGAAAATTGAGACGGTCAAAGATGAAAATGCTGATATTGGTGAAACAACCTTATTTAAGAAAATTCTGGTTTAGAGTAGCTTTTATTTAATCGTACTTTTGTTTTGCTTGACAGCAGCCTTAACAGGCAATTTTTTGCTTTTAGTATCAAAAACGTTTTTATATAAAAGACTGCCCCAATACCACGATTTATACAAAAGGTTTTAAGGTTCTTTAAGGATTTTTTCCTTAAAAAAATCCTTAATTTGCGAAGCAATATGAATCTAATAAGTTTTAAAGCTTTTGGATTTTAGGACGTTTTTTACTATTTTTTGCCTGACGGCAGCCTTAACAGGCAAGTTTTTGCTTTTAGTAAAAGCAAAAGTAAAACTTTTTTAAAAAGCCACAAGCTTTAATATTTATAGTTTTATTCTTTCTTCATAAATGTCAGGCAAGTCATTTTCATAAAGAATAACATCGTTAGTTTTAGCGTTATCATCAATCCATTTTTTGGCATCGGCAAAGCTGTCAAATAATAAAGCTTTATCGCCTTTTGCATTTTCAAATCCCGAAATAAGAGACGGTATTCTTTTGGGATTTATTATGAGAGCGATGTCAGCGCAGTGAGCCGCCTTTTCACCTATTTTTTTGTGAGCGTCGTCGTGATAAGCCCCTAACTCAGTCATTCCAGGTGTTACTAAAATCTTTCGACCAATACTGCCTAAAAGATGCAAAACATCAAGCGCAGAAGCAAATCCTGTAGGGTTAGAGTTGTAAGCATCATCAATAATAGTAACGCCGCTATCACTTCGTTTTACCTCTAAGCGATGCTGGGTTTGGGGCGCTGTTTTCAAAATAGCAGCAATAGTTGAACCATCAATTCCCAAAGAATGGCATAAAGCAAAGGCTAAAGCTATATTTTCCGCCTGATGAACGCCATAAATTGGGGCTATAATATCCCAATGTTCATCTTTGTTTGTTATAACGAGGCTGATACCATCTTTAGTTTGTTCAACATTAGTTAAAATATAATCACAAGATGCATCTTTTCCTACAGTTCTAAGGTTGTTATTGCAGATGCCTTCTGCCATTTTTATAAATTCTGGAGCGATTGCCATTGTGTTGACAATAACAAAGCCGCCTTTTTTTACCGTTGCTTCTGCTATTTCCAGTTTTGCTTTGGCAACGGTTTCAAGGCTTTTGAAGCGTTCATAATGAGCGTGTCCTATTGCCGTAATAACTGAAACATCGGGCGGCGTAAAATCACAAAGCCTTTTTATTGAACCTATTCCATACGCTCCCATTTCGACGACAAAGTATTGGTGAGCTTTATCGAGCTTTTCTCTAATAATACGGCAAATTCCCATAAGAGTATTAATGCTGCCTGGAGTTGCCAGTGAAGGCGCCAGCGACGATATAATATGTTCAATTAATTTTTTGGTTGAGGTTTTGCCATAAGAACCTGTTATTCCGATAATTTTAGGATTTATTGCGGCAAGTTTTAGAAGAGCCTCTTTTTTAAACTTATTTTGATTATGCTTTTCATAAGGCATCAAAAACATATTACCTAACATAAGAAAAAACGGTGTTAGCTGTGCTGATGCAATTACTAAAATAAACTCATCGATATTAGTCTTTGTTACTAGAAACAAAAAGGGAGTTATAATTGCAGCCCCAGCCGTAACCGATAAGAAAAGAATTCTTTTGGCTCTTGCGGTCATAACAAGCGCCTTTTTAGCTTGTTTTTCTCTGTTAGGCTCAAATAATCCAATTAAGATAAAAGCAAAACTATAAGCATAAGAAAGATAGTTATAATTAAACAAAGAGAACAGTAATGTTGTTATAATCAGGAGCAGAGAAAGCTTTTTATCAATTAAAGATGCATTTTTATAATATTTAATAAATCTTGAGGCATCATATTCTTCCTGCTGAAAATAATGCAAGAGATGTTTAAGTCTTTTATATAAGAAAAAAACAATACTGAATATTAAACATAAAGAAGGTAAGTAATTCATCTTTTTAAAGCCTTAAAAATTTTTTTATAGCGCTAATAACTTGAGAACGAGCGGTAGTCAGAACGGAGAAATGATCTTGATTTTTTAAAACCAGCAATTCTGAATTTTCAATCAGACTGTGATATTTTATTCCAAAATCAACAGGGGTCTGCTGGTCATTATCACCAAAGACAAGAAGTGTTTGAGCTTTTATGTGAGTGGCTTCTTCTGCAAGATTTTCACTAATAACTTTCACAAAAGTATTACGCAATTCTCCTGCATTTTTATAATCAGAACTTCCTAGACGTGAGGACCATTTTGATTTTAAGTCCGTTTTTAAAACATTATCTATTAGTTTAATTGTTTTTATAAAAGTTTTTATTACAAAAGCTTTTGTTTTAAAAAATAAAGATCTTTTTCTTTTCAATCCTGCGGCAGAAATCAGAACTAAATTCTGAACCACGTCGGGATATTTGGCGGCAAGACGTATTGCTACACGGCAGCCAAAAGAATGCCCAATTATAAAAGCTGGATAAAATTGATTTTTAATAATTTCTTGATACAGCGCGTCCATATAATCTTCTGATCCCCAATCTGCTGGCGGATTCTTAGATTCGCCAAAACCAGGAAAATCAACCAGCATACTATAAGCGCAATCATCAAAAAATTCTGCCATAGGCAAAAAGTTTTTATGAGAATGCCCCCAGCCATGAAGCCACAAAATTTTAGGTAAATCTTTGTTTTTACCAATAAAAAACGTTGCAAAATCTTGATTTTTATTCATTCTATTATAAAGTCTTTATAAAATTAAACGATGCTTTGGATTTTAAAATAATCAATAAAATAAAAAAATGCTATTTATTTTATAAAAAAACGGTGGTTGGAATGCTGAAATATTTAATTTCTTTTATCTTTATAACAAGCTTATCATGCCTAGGAAAAGGGATTGCATCTCCTTTGCTAGAGCAGATGAAATCTGCTGATAATACCAAAAATGTATCGGTTAATTACAATCTTTATGCCGGAGGCATCAAAGGCGTTGCCGTTAATATTAATATTCTTTGGAGCAATAACCATTACCAGCTAACGACAACGACTAAAACCGAAGGGGTTATTGGCTTTTTATATCCTGTAGTTGCAACGTATTTTACCAAAGGTATTGTAAAAGATAATCAAGCCTATCCTGAAAAATATGTTGCAACCAGTATTTCAAGGGGCAGTGAAAAAGTCAAAGAGCTTAAATATGACAAACAAGGCAGAGTTATAGAAAGAGTTAATATCAAAAAAGGCAAGGAAATCAGCCGAGAGGTTGACGATGATATGGGCAAAGGAAGCAGTTTGGATTATCAAAGTGTGCTTGCTATGATGTTAAAAAGAATAGATGATGGTTTGGATTGTAATCAAACATATACTGCATTTGATGGCAAAAGACGCTATACTATGATTTTTGAAGATTTAGGAATAGATAGTTTAGAAAAAACAAGATATTCTGATTTTGAAGGCAAGGCTAAGGAATGCTCTCTCCTAGTGGAGCCGTTTAATGGCGATTATCCAGATAACAGTTGGTTTTGGTATCGCAGTGGCAAAGACACCAAGCAAAAGCCAATGAAATTCTGGACAGCTAAAATCTCAGGACTGACTGTTCCCGTAAGAATAGAAATTGATAGTTTAGGTTTTGGAACAATCATTGCTCATATGCAGAAATCTTAACGTTTAATATTGATGAGGTTAAAATGAAATTTGGAAAAAGAAATTTATTCTTAGTTATTGCTGTTATCACTGCGGTTTCTGCGGTTGCTGGTATCAAGGTTTTCCAAAATCAGAAAGAGGCTGTATCTTCAGATAAAAAAATGTCTTCTTTAGATTTGGAGCTTTTTGACGCTATAAGAAACGGGAAAGATGTATCTGCCATCGAAAAGATAATTAAAAAAGGCGCCAATGTTGATGTTCACTATGTTATAAGTGGCGAAGATGCTTTTAGTGAAAAAGATGAAACCCCATTAATTGCGGCCATAAACAGTAAAAGAGATTTAGAGGTAATCAAACTTTTGCTAAAATATGGTGCTGACGTAGAAAATGCCTCTAATCCTAATGGTTATTTATGGTTAACTCCTTTGCATATTGCAATTTTAAATAATCCAGATCCTAAACTTGTAGCTTTGCTTTTAGAAGCTAAAGCTTCTGTTGACTATGATTCTGGTGAAGGCGTTTCACCACTTATCGGAGCATCTTCTATCAATAATCCCGATATTATCTTTCCGATAGTGAAAGTCAGCGTTAATCCTCAAGCCTTAAATATAATGCTTAGTTTTGCATCAGAAAACAATTCGCCTCAAATTATTGGTATGTTGTTGGAGGCTGGAGCTGATATTAATTATCAAAACTGCCATAGTTATTTAAGTGCAGGCGAAACGCCATTGGCAAAAGCCGTAGAAGGTGGAAACTTGGAAGTAATGAAACTTCTTATAGAAAAAGGAGCAGATGTTAATAAAGTAGAAAATTGTCCTCAAACAGATACTATGAGCCATAATCTTACACCGATAATGCACGCTGCCAAAAATATTGAAGCAATGGATATTTTAATAAAAGCAGGGGCAGACATTAAGGCGAAAGATCAAAAAGGCAATTCTTTGTTGATGTATGCTTCAAGGTACACGCAAGATGCCGAACCAGTAAAACAACTGCTTGATTTAGGACTTGATGCAAACGAGACCAACCAAGATGGAGAATATGCAATCGACTGGGCAATTAATTCCAAAAGTGGAATTGATGTAATCTGTTCTTTAATTAGAGCTGGCGCTAATAAAAGCAAAAATAATGAAAAAGCCTTTTTATATTTTAAAGATGATTGCCTCAAAAAATAAAGCTTATTTTGGTTTTATTATATTTTTTAACGTATAAAAACAGTGCCTATTATCTAAAAGGATATGCCCAATTTTTTATAGTTTTATAAGCATAAAAAAACAAAACCCTTGCTAATTATCGATATGTAGCAAGGGTTTTTAAAAATTTAAGCTTTAAGCTATTTTAAGTTTTCAGGCTTTACAATTAAAGTTGCACCATCTAGCCCTTCAACCACAACTTTTGTTCCTATCTCTAAGTCTTCCTGACACTCGATGCGCCATTCCGAATCTCCAACTTTTGCTTTTCCGATACCGTTTTCAACAGCTTTTGAAACCACAAAAATTTTACCAATCATTTGTTCTTCTTTGCGGTTCAAGCTAGGGTGATTGGTGGGCTTTTCTCTTGATTTAACAAAACGTTTTCCGAGATATGCACACAAAACCGATAAAATCGCAAAAAAGACGCCTAAAAATTCAAAAGATATTGCAGGAAAAGCAAAGCTTAAAATACCAGTTATGAAGGCACTTACGGCAATCCATACAAAAAAGGTTGTTGGTGTTATAATTTCAGCAATTAGTAAAAATACACCGACGACAAACCAATGCCAATAATCAAATTCTATCATTGATATTCCTAAAATATGAAGGGTTATGGTTTAGATATTGGGATAAAAGGATTAGATTTTCCTGTGTTATCTTCGGATATAACTGCTTTTGCAAGTTCACCTATCCCTGCAACAGAACCAGCCATATTAGCCAAATCAAGAGGCAGTAAAACCAGTTTTTGATTTGGAGAATGAAGAATAGAATTTAAGGCTTCGATGTATTTCTGACCAAGAAAATAATTTAGAGAGTTTACATTGCCGCTGGCGATAGCATCAGAAACCATTTTGGTAGCTTTGGCTTCGGCTTCAGCCAAACGTTCTCTAGCCTCAGCTTCTCTAAATTCGGCTTCTTTTTTACCTTCAGCTTTTAAAATAGCAGATTGTTTTTCACCTTCGGCACGGTTAATTGCAGCTTGACGATAACCTTCGGCTTCTAAAATTGAAGCACGTTTTTCTCTTTCTGCTTTCATTTGTCTAGCCATTGCTTCAACCAAGTCCGTTGGCGGTTGAATGTCTTTTATTTCAATACGGGTAACTTTTATGCCCCAAGGATTAGTTGCTTCATCAACGACGCCTAATAATCTGGCATTAATGATGTCTCTTTGGGATAAAAGTTCATCAAGATCCATACTGCCCATAACGGTTCTGATGTTTGTCATTGTAATTTTCATAACGGCAAAATGAAGTTGTCTTACTTCATAAGCGGCTTTTACGGCATCTAATACCTGATAAAAAACCACTCCATCAACTCTAACCATAGCGTTATCTTTGGTAATAACTTCTTGAGAAGGTACGTCCAACACTTGTTCCATCATACTAAATTTGGCACCGATACGGTCAACGATTGGAACAATTATATGCAGTCCAGGTTCTAAAGTTTGGGTATAACGTCCAAAGCGCTCAACGGTAAATTCCATACCTTGAGGAACAACCTTAACGCCCATAGAAACGAAAAGAAAACCAAGGACTATTGCTAAAATGACGAAAGTTTCCATTAAAAAACTCCTTAAAAATTAAAAAATAAATATAAATTATTTGAATGTTATTATTACTTGATAACGATTTTTTAGCAATTAAAAATATGCTAAAAGCCAAAAGCGATAAGGATAAAAATAAAATTTCCATAAAAAAAGCTCTCAGTCTGGTAAGATAGGTTTCAAGCCCATCTTACCGATACTAACGGAAAGTCTTTCTTTTCGACATAACCGTAGTGAGAGCTAAAAAAGCCACCAATCCAATAAACGAGATTTTCAGATCCCTTTTATTGATACTAACGAGAAGTCTTTTCCTCAACATTCCCGCAGTGAGAGCTTAATTTTTAATATATCACAACCCCGCTTTATTTTTAAATGGTTTTAGTGATATTAACGCAAATTTTTTAAAACTAGTGATCGCAAACGTTGCTGCCAGTTTCTAAATTTCCTTCAAGATATGCTTTGGTAAGTGTTTCTGGTTTATCATTAGCTGCCCCGACAATTACTTTTATGCCATTTTCAGCAAAAAGAGATAGCGCTCTTTGTCCCATACCGCCTGCGATAATTAAATCGACATTTCTTTCTTTGAGCCAGCGGGGAAGAAGTCCTGGTTCGTGAGGAGGGGGGACAACACTTTCTTGTTTTAAAACATTTTTTTCATTCTCATTAACGTCTAACAAAGCGAAAGTTTCACAATGTCCAAAGTGATTTGCAAGTTTTCCGCCTGCCATAGGTATAGCTATTTTCATTTGTATTCTCCTAAAATTATTTTGTGATTTTTAAGTTATAAAGTTTTTCCCATATCAGAGTAATTTCTTCTGCGGCTTTAGGGCAGATTTCCATTATAGTCTGACGTTTTTTTTGGCTTAGATTAAAGTTTTTGTTATAACTAATCCTGCCAGCAATTATTGCTCCTTTTTTTTGAGCTTCTTCTTCAATGTTGGTTGTAATTTCTTCGTTAATATCCCATTTGTTAACACAGATAAAACTTGGAATTTTAAAATGATTTGTTAGTTCAAGAACTCTTATAGCATCGTGAAGTCCCGATACCGTCGGTTCTGTTACTATTAAGACCTTATCTGCTCCAGTTATAGAGGCAATAGCAGGGCAGCTGGTTCCAGGAGGGCCGTCAACTACAATAGTATCTAAATGTTTCTCTTGTGCAATGTTCTTGGCAAAGGTTCTTACTTGAGATACAAGTTTTCCAGAATTCTCAGCCCCTGTTTCCATTTCTGCATATATCATATCACCTAGTTCGGTATCCGAAACAAGTATTTTGCCGCACAATTTAGGGTTAAAGTCTATAGCTTTTTCGGGGCATAGTATTACGCATAGTCCGCAGCCTTCACAAAGAAGAGGATCTATATAAAGCTTATTTTGAGCATCTTTTTTTATGGCATTGAACTTGCAATTATTATAGCAAGTGTTACAGCCTGAACATTTTTGTTGATTTATTGCCGCTTCTTTACCGCAAAGAAAAGGAACGTCTTTTTTGGTTTTAGGATTTAAAATGATATGAAGATTAGCTGCATCGACATCACAGTCTGCAATGACAAGGTTCTGAGCTAGACTTGCAAATGCTGCGGTAATGCTGGTTTTTCCTGTTCCGCCTTTGCCGCTTATAACTACTAATTCCTGCATAATAAACAATCCTTAATTTTTTCTTTTAAATCCAAGAATTTTTTTTGATATTGCGGCATTTCATCAATAATAATATTGCCTTTAGAATAATTTTTTGCAATTTGAATGTCTTCAGGAATATCAGCAAAAACATCAATTTTTTCAGCATTACAAAAATCGCTTATGAGATTTTTTTCAGAAGTTGTGCGATTAATTACAACCCCAAAAGGAATATTCATCTGTCTAATTAGCCTTACGGCAAGTTTTAAATCGTTGAGGCCAAAAGGGGTCGCTTCGGTTACTAGTATTACAAAGTCAACATCAGTTAAAGTGCTTATTACAGGGCAAGAAACACCTGGCGGTGAGTCAATTATGGTTATTTCATTTTGTGTGGTTTTAGCTTTTAGTTTTTTAATTAATGGTGTTGCCATAGCTATCCCAATATCTAAGAAACCGCTTAAAAGTTTTATGTTATCAATTTGAAAGGTTTTAATAACGCCAACAGGCTTTTCAATTTCTGAGATGGCTTTCTGCGGGCAGATTTTTATACAGCCGCCGCAGCTATGACACATTTCTGGAAAAACAAGAATTTTTACTCCCAAAGAAGCTAAAGCATTAAACTCACAAAAAGAAGAACATTCTCCGCAAACATTGCAGAGTTCATCGTTTATCTTTGGTATTTTAGTATAAACGGTTTCTTCGTTTTCTGGCTGGCTTTTAAGGAAAAGATGACAATTAGGCTCTTCTACATCGCAGTCGATAAGAGTAACCTTTTCCTTAAAGGCTTTGGCCAAATTAACAGCTACGGTGGTTTTACCTGTGCCACCTTTTCCAGATGCAATCGCTATTTTCATAATAAATCAGCTAAAAAATTATTTCTCACGAGGGTAGGGCCAAGCCATAATCCCGCCTTCTAGAACTTTAACATTTTTAAAGCCGCTAGCTTCAAGAATTAAAGCTGCTTCATATCCTCTTAAAGATATTTTGCAATAACATATAATTTCTTGATTTCTATCTTGCGGCAACTCGTTTAATCTTTTGCGTAAGGCTCCTAAAGGAATTAATGTTTCGCCAACGCCAAGTCTCATCGCCTCATATTCATCAGGTCCTCTGACATCTAGCAAATAAGGTTTCTGATTGGCTTCCAGCTTAGCTTTAACGGTTACAGCACTAAGTCCTTTTAAACGGTCTTTTAGTTTGTTTTCCATTATATGTGCGGTTGCTATGCTGTGATCTAAAGCGAGAGAAAAAGGTGGAGCATAAGGCAAGTCATTATTTATCATATCTTCGAGTGTTAGCTTGCCTTTAATAGCTGTTGCCCAAATCGCAATTTGTTTAGAAACGTCTCCGATGCCAACGCATTGCGCTCCTAATATTTTGTTGTCTTTGCGATTTACAACCAATTTAGAGATTAAAAGCTTGCCATTCATAAATCCTGGTTTGTCTGGACTGGCATTAACTACTGTTTCAATATCATCAAAACCGTTTTGCTTAGCGGCTTTTTCGCTTAATCCTGTTGAACCTGCCGCATATTCAAAGATTTTGCAGATACCTGTTTGAATGGTTCCTGGAAATGACGCTTTGTCTCCGATAATGGCATTTTCGCCTGCAACTCTGCCTTCTAAATTTGCCAAGTCGCCATAGGGGGCGTGAACTTTATTGCCTGTGATAATGTTTTCAATTTCAACACAGTCTCCCGCAGCATAAATGTCGGGATCTGATGTTTTCATATGTTTATCAACAATAATACCGCCTGTCTTGCCGATTTCAATACCGGCTTCTTTTGCTAATTTTGAGTTAGGCTTAACTCCAATGGCAAGAACGGCAAGCTGGCATTCAATTTCTGTTCCGTTGCTTAATTTTATGCCTGTTAATCGCCCATCTTTGCCAATGAATGATTTTAACCCATTTTCAAGGTAAATATTTACATCTTTACTGCGGATATAATTTTCAACTATTTTTGCCATATCCCAGTCAAGAAAAGTTAGAACTTGAGACTGCATTTCGATGATTGAAACTTCAATGCCTGCCAGTCTTAGAGCTTCACAAGTTTCAATTCCAATTAAACCCCCGCCGATAACAACGGCTTTTTTTATTTTCTTTTCATCTCTTATTTTTCTTAAGTAATCCGCATCTTGCATACTTTGAAGGGTTGTTATGCCATCTAAATCTATTCCTTCGATAGGAGGACGATTAGCTGTAGCTCCAGTTGTAATAATCAATTTGTCATAAGATAGTTCTTCTTTTTCACCTGTTTTTAAGTTTTGGCATAAAACGGTTTTAGCTTTACGGTTAATTGATAAAACTTCGGTTTCTGTTTTGGCGTTTATTTTTTTTACATTCATATAAAAATTTGGGTCTCTAACGACACCTGTTGGTGTGCATAACAGCATATTACGGTTGTCGAAACAGCCGCCGACATAATAAGGGTAGCCGCAGGAAGCCATAGATAGTTCAGCTCCCTTTTGGATTATTGTGATTTCGGCATTTTCATCAATTCTTCTAGCTTTTGCAGCTGCCTTAGGACCTGCTGCAGATCCTCCGATAATAATAATTTTTTTGTTTTCCATTGTGTAGGTTTCTCCTTAGCATTTTTAGATGGTGTTTTTTATTTTTTATAATTACGTCTTCCTTTTATTTGGGCATCATCATCATTAATATTATCTTGCCAGCCGTTTTTAGCCGGATTAAAAACATCAAACTTTGCAGAATAAGGCTTAATATCAATTAAAGGCGTTTGATTTAAAATATCGGCACCTTCAAAGTATAAAATATTATTTTCACGCTTCAAAAGTTTTACGATACTTAAGCCTATTGGGTTGGGACGACGAGGAGCCCTTGTTGCAAAAACGCCTCTTAAGGCATCTTCTAAGAAAGGCTTTAAGGTTAACTTAGGTTCTTCTGCTTGATGGAAGTGATATATTAAATAAATATATGAAAAGCCTTCAATATCCTTTA
>JBFXJJ010000023.1:0-20732 GCA_050175015.1 Alphaproteobacteria bacterium
CAACACAGCGGTTGCCCTCCAAAACCGCACAGCCCGTACAAATATTGGCGGCACAGTTGCCAACAAAATTAGGATAAGAGGCACATTCGGTGATGCACCAAGTGTTATCAAAATCCCAGCTGCCAAACGTTGATTGATGCTTCATATCTGCCGTTATCTTGCTGACACCTAAAGCGCTTGAGGATTGTCCTGTCGTCTCGCTGTCATAATAGCTGTTCTCCGCCGTCGAGGTCAGCGCCATTCCAACTAGGCCGCCTACACCAGATGAACCCGAAACCGCACCTTTGGCATAGCTGTTGCTTATCTTGGCATCGTCTCTGGCATAGCCAACCAGACCGCCAACCGCAGAGCCGCTGCCATTAACACTGGAAACCGAAAAACTGTCCGAAATCGCTGAACCGCTGTATAAATAACCTACTAAACCGCCAACATTACTGCCGCCGTTTACCGTTCCCATTGAATAACTCGAACTTAATGTCGAGGTACTGTGCATATTGCCGACTATTCCGCCAACATACGAAGAACCTGTTACAGGTGATGATGAATAGCTGTTGGAGATGTTAATTTTTGCTCCAGCAGAACCAACGATACCACCAACAAAAACTGTGTCGCTAGCAACACTTCCTGTAGAATAGCTATTCGTTATCGAAGACATTTCACTCATAACTCCAGCTAACCCTCCAGCGTAAGATCCTTTTGCATAGATATTTGCTGTGGAATAGCTATTGCTTATCGTTGAGCGGCCATCGAGCTGACCAACTAAGCCTCCAACTAAACTGCTGTCATATGGAGACACAAGATTTGGGGCTCTTATACTGCCAGAAGATGAGCAATTATAAATGGAAGTTTTAGCATGAGCATAAGCTGCAATAGAACCAACTGGGCGTCCACCATTAATGTTGACATTATTCATTTTCACATTCTGAATGGTGGCTCCAATAGTTATTTTAAAAAGCCCAGCCCAGCAATTTGAACAAGTTATTGTAAAGTTATTGATATTATAATTTTTGCCATCAAAAAAACCTGTGAAAGCACTAGAAAAAGTATCGCCTATAGGAGAAAAATTGATACCACTGCAATTAATGTCATTTGCTAGTTGATAATTGCCAGAAAGGTTGTTTTTCATATTTTGTAACTGAGTGCAATTAGAAATCATATTCCAAGACATAGCGCTGCAAAAGGCAGGATATGAAACATTTTCTCTAATGCACCATAAACTATTAGCAAAATCCCAGCCCTCAAAAGTAGCTTGTTGTTTTAGCTCGGCGGTAGTTCGTCCTTCACCCAGTGCAGAAGTCGTTTGTCCTGATGTTTCAGTGTCCCAATAACTATGAACAGCTGTAGAATTATTATAAGTGCCGACTAAACCACCAACATATGCTCCGTCGCCAGAAACTTTGGCTGTAGAATAACAGTTGATAATATTAGAATCTGTTGCTGCCACAACCAGAGCGGCCGCACTTAAGGTTGAATTAATTTCACCAGAAACATAACAATTGGAAATTGTTGTACTATATGCATAACCAACTAAGGATGCTCCGTTATTTAAACCTGTAATTTTAGCATTAACAATGCCTAAATTCTTTATTGTCGCCCCTTTTGTCCTTGTAAAGATGCCTGTTTGCCATAGTTCCATATCATTCATAGTTAAGTTGAAAATACGGTGATTTCTGCCGTCAAGAGTACCTGTAAAAAAGTTTATCCCATCACGTGCAAGGGATAAAAAATTGCCATAGGAACTGCAGTCAATATCATTTGCTAAATAATAGCTTCCTGCTAAATTGTTTCCGATGTTGTGTAGCCCAGCACAGGTTGTAATGGCTGTCTGACTATAACCATAACTAGGATATAGTCGGTAATATGATATCTTTTGGTAAAAACAGGTCTTAAATAAATATTAAAAATCAATATGTTATATGTTTTATAAGTTTTTGTATATGAATTGTTAAAAAGTTTTTTTCTAAAAATGTTACCTATTTGCTACCCTAAAATTTTAAATATTTATATAAAAACAATTAAATATCAATATGCTATATAGAAGATATGGTTGCGCTTATATTATTTATATTGATATAAGTTACCCTGATGTTACCCATTTAAAAATTTATATAAAAACATAATAAATTCATATAGTTATTTTGTTGCGTTTTTTTAAAATATTGAAGTTAAAGACTGTTAAAAAATAATAACAAAATAAAGTAATAAGATTTTTTCTAATATTTACCTGAGATAAACGTAAAGATATTATTCTTGCCAACACAGCGAAATAGCTGCAAAATAAATCCAAGTATAATGATGTTTTTTTAGGAAGGGATATGACTATGTGTAATAAAATAAAGCTTAAAGCTCTAATATTTTTATTAGTAATTCAGATGTATCCTAGTTATGGTTATCATTTATTGTTAAAAAATGTTACAAAACCTAATATATTATCTTTTTGTTAAATTTTTATTATCTGTATATCTTTTATATTATTTTTCATATTTAAGCAATATTTTTATTATATTTAAAGTAAGACTCGGCTTAATCATTGTTGTTTTAACAAAAAAATCTTTTTTTGTTAACAAAGCATACGTTTAAAAACTAGTTATTAATAGGCTGTAATAAAAAAATTATGATTAGACTTTTAAATTAATAAAAAAACGAGGGAGCAAAAATTGTTTCAAAAAGCTTCCTCGTTTTTTTAATCAGGGTTTGTTCTTGCAAAGTTTTAGATTACATAAGCCTCCTTTCAGTTTTTGAAAAATATAAATCTTAATTTTCGCCTTCTTCTTTTCCGGCAACACCTGCATAAGCGCTATTTGTGATGCGGTTCATTTTGCGCTTAATGCGATTATATCTGCTTTCTGGGGTTTCTGATGTTGTCTTGCTTTTTGTGTCGATAACTCCTTTAGTTGAAATCAGGCTTTTTTTAGCGCACGTGTTGCTGGCTGAGTTCCATAGTTTTCCGTCGCTGCAAAGGCAGACCCCATTATGGTAAGTTGAACCGCTAGGGCAGCTTTCACACGATCCGCTAACCCAAACTTTGTTAGTTGAGCTGCAGTTGGAGCAAAAGGCATTGTATTGTCCAGCATTAATACATTTATCAACGCCGCATTCGCCATCGCTTTCACATAAAGGTTCAACACAATTTCCTGAACCGTCTGAGACAAAGCCGTCATCACAAGTGCACTGCATATTAACAGCGCAAGATACACAATCGTAATTAGAGTTACACATCATTCCTTTTGTCTGGCATATCCCAGAAAGTCCGCTGGTAGAAGAACAAGCTTTGCAGTTGCTGCTGCGCCAATATGGAAGCACACTAGAACAGCAAGATAGCGTTGAGCGGTTGCAAGCCACACCTGATGGGCATAAGTCATCGCTGTAACTACAAGAGTTAGCACCCGTTGCCATATTACATTCGCCGATACAGCAAACACTGTTATTCATACAAGTGCCTGTTCCGGTTGGTTTTTGAGAAGTTCCACAGCCGCAAGAGCCGCAACTTTCCGAAGCATCGCAATCTATGCACGTTCCCGTTCCTGAGCAACTTCTGCCTGCATTACAGCTATCTGCGGAACACTCGCATACGCCGTTATTGTTGCTAACTATGCAGTTAGGGTGTTCGCCCGAACAACTACTGCCAGGAATACATACGCCGCCACTTAAAACCGCACAGCCAGAGCAAGTAACGCACGCAGAATTGCCTTGAAATACAGGATAGCTGCTTGGAGGCATACACCAAACATTTTCAAAATCCCAACCTGAAAAAGTGCTTTGCACTTTCATCTCAGCTGTGGTTTTGCCGATACCTCCAGCACTAGATGTCATACCTGTTGTTTGTTTATCCCAATAGCTGAAGCTGCTGGTCAATGAACTTGCGCTCCCGATTAAACCGCCAACACTGCTCGATCCTGATACCGCCCCGACGGCATAACTGTTAATAACAGAAGAGCTTTCAACTCTGCCGATTAACCCGCCGATATGGTTGTGTCCTGTAACTTTTCCTGTTGTATAGCAGTTGGTTACACTGGAGCTGTTTTGTATTTTGCCTGCCAAACCGCCTGCCCAGTCATCACCACTGCCGCGGCTGCTTATAATATTGCCAGTAGCATAGCATTTGCTGATAGAAGTATTATTGCCTCTTCCTACAATACCTCCCAAATAGTCATCACCTGTTATGCTTCCTTTGCTATAGCTGTTTTTAATAACAGAAGCTTCGGCATAACCAGCAATCAAACCAAGGTGAAAATTACCATAAATGCTTCCTGTGGTATAACAGTTATCCACGGTTGAATTTAATAGTTTGCCAACGAGGGCGCCCATATAATCATCACCTGAGCCGTGGTTTGTTAAAGAACCTGTTGCATAAGAAGAGCTAATAGTTACCCCAGAAGCATAACCAATTAAACCGCCAACAAAATCATCCCCGTCGATAGCTGCTTTAGAGAAACTTCCGGTTGTTGTTCCTCCTGTAGTATAGCCAACAAGCCCTCCAATATAATGGCCAACACCATATACGGCACCTGTGGTATAACTGCCAGTTATATTAAGTGTTCCTGTCGCATACCCGACTAATCCTCCTGCAAAATCATTGGAACCACCAGTTGATTTGACTGTTCCTTTAGAATAACAGTTGCTAATGTTAGTTGTTCCTAAAGATTGTCCTGCAATGGCTCCGATATAATCTCCGCCACCAGAATAAATATACGTGTTTTCAAAACCAAGATTGCTGATGTTGGCACTATTAACATAACCAAATAATCCTTGATAATTAGCTCCACGGTTAATATAAAAACTTATAATTTTATATCCCTTGCCATCTAAGGTGCCAATAAAAGGGCTTGAGCTGCTGCCAATAGGAGCAAAACCTTGTCCTGAGTTCCAGCTTGAGGTTGCACTGCAATCAATATCGCCTGATAAGTAGTAGCTGCCCGCAAGATTGTTTTTAATTGCTTGAAGTTCGGTACAGCTTGTAATTGCTGTTTGACTATAACCGTAATAAGGATATATCCATAAAAAACAGGGTATTATGCTTTTTTGTTGATTAAAAAAACATTTAAAATCAAAGTGTTATTTTTTATAACAAAAAATAACAAAAATATTTATGAAAAAAATGTTATAAATAAATACCCATATGTTACCCAGTTAAAAATGATTTTTTGATAAAAAAACATTTAATATCAGTATGTTATATTAATATTTAAAGAAGCAAGCAAGATTATTTATAAATGCACCGTTACCCCTTTGTTACCCATAACTATAATAAAAAAATAAACACAATAAAAACAATTGGTTAATTATATTTTTTTTGGTGTTAAATTTTTTAAAAAAATTGTTATCAGGCTTTTTTATCAGTTTTAGAAACAATGGCGTTTGTTGAAAATATATGGTCAATCCTCCAAGATGAAATGTCTTTTAATCTTGCAATACTGTTGAATTTGTATCAGAATAAATTTAATTAAAAACAAAAATATATAATTATTATAGGAAAGGACAAGACCATGTTTAGTAAAATAAAGTTTATAGGTCTGTTGTTTTTGATAATAACCTTAATATATCCTTATTACAGTTATGATTATATTTGTAAAAAATGTTAAATGTTTGTTTTTTATTTGATTATTTTTGTATAAAACTGTTACAAATGATTCAAAAAAGAATCAATTAAAACGAATCCGACCTCAAATAATTAAGGTTAAGACCTCTTCCTAAATATAGCAAAAGCAAAATAGTCTAATGATGCAGACTAGGGAAATGTCATTAATGGCATAAAAATAAGGGTATTTTGGTATTTAAAAGCATATTTTTAGTTATGCCGCCAAGAATAAGGCGTCTTAAAGAGCTGTTGGTATAAGCTCCCATAACTAATAAATCAGCATTAAATTTTTCCGCTTTTTCTAAAATGCAGGAGCTGGCGGAAATGAAGTTTTCAGATATTTCTTCCACTTTAGGGTAGATGCCATCAATCTCTAAACTTTTTAAAAGTTCGTTGAGAGATATTTTTAAGTCAATAGCTTTTTCTGGAACAATTAAAAGGGTGTCTTCGGCTTTTTTTAAAAAAGGTAAAGCATTTTTTAAAGCTCTTGCTGAGGCTGCGCCACCATTCCACGCAATAGCAATTCTTTTCCCAATAGAAGATATTTTTTTATCAGGGACAGCTATAGTTATCGCTCCACCATCGACTAAGACCGCATCAATATTGGTTAAAGCAGAATTGGTCTTGTGTTCTCTAGGACAAGGAGAAACGGTTATATGAAATATTTTTGCTAAATCTGCTAAAATGTCATTTTCAGCCCCAATTTTTTCTGCGTATGAGGCCGTTATTTGAGAATTGTTTTTAAAGTCATCTTTTTCAAAATCAATAACTTTAATGTTATTTTTTTGGCAGAAATCATTAAAAGCTTTTTTAGATGTCTTAGATTTTTCAGCACCTATTTTTTCTGTTACGCTGACCATTTCAGGAATGATTGTTGCTGCAACTCCTTCTCCGTAGTACGGAAAGTTTATGACAGGATCAGGCTTTACATTAACAGCATAGATATGGGAAAAAAATTGTTCTGCTATCAATTGAGCCGTGTTTAGTACTATTTTGTTATCACTGCTGCAGCCTAATGAAACTAAGATTGTTGAGTAATCAACCATAAAAAATCCTTTAATATTTGATTTAAACGTCTAAAATTTTTCTAACTGTCATAACAGTTTGTTCTTTTGCTCCTGAAGTGTCAATTTTATTCCAAGTTACTTCGCCGACATCTTTTTCAAACTGACGATCCAAAACTTTAACGGTTGCATCGGATGGATTCCTCTGTCTTGTTGCAACTCTATCTGCTTGAATATCTCTATTAGCATACATCCAAAAACCATGGAAAGGAACGTTCAAATCTTTAGCAAGCTTTTCGATAGCTATTCTTTCATCTTGAGAGGCAAAAATTCCATCAGCTAAGGCGGGCAGTCCGGCTCTAATAACTTTAGTGCATTCAATGCGAAGATTTTCATATGTTTTTTTACTGCTTTCTTCATCATAGTCTACTTTAGTTAGATGCTCGTGCGGTAGTTTTCCTTTAAGTTTCTTACGAATAACATCAGTTCTAAAGATCATAGCGCCAGGGGAAGCACCGATATAAGGCGCTATTTCTCGTGACAGCCTTGATTTGCCGCTGCCAGAAAGACCGCCAGATGCAACTAAAATAGGAGGTTTTGGATTAAGCATTTGATTAGCTAAGACTAAGTACTCAAAGGCCTGTTTATTGAGATAATTTTTTTCATCTTCATCGGTTTGCATACTTGCCATTGTTGCGCAAACCTGAGCTCTGACCGCGGCACGGCACGATTGGAACAGCGGTAGACATAAAATGCCTTCATAGTCTCCAGAATAGGCCATATAATGGTTGAAGAAGATGCTGGCAAGACGTCTTAACCCTCTTTTTTCCATATCCATTAAAAGGAATGCCAAGTCATACATAACATCAATAAGGGCAAGGTCATCATTGAATTCGATAGCATCAAATAAAATCGGTTTGCCGTCTATCATACAGATATTATGCAGATGAATGTCTCCGTGGCATCTTTTTACCTTGCCTTGTTTTTTTCTTTCATCAAGCAAATCTTTTATTTTGTTAAATTCTTTTACGCTCAAATCACGCAAGGTATCAATATCAGTAATATCAAACACAGCAGGGGCAAAACAGCGAAGCATTTCATCATTTTCAATAATGCGTCCTTTAATCATTTCAGAACCGCCTCTATCAGGAAATGATTCTGTTACAGAATGGATTTTAACTACGGTTTCTGCCAAATCCATCATTTCAAAACGATCAAGCTTGCCTAAGGGAGCCAAATTTTCAAAAAGATTTTCCTGCTCAAAGCGATTCATAACAACAACATAGTCTAGAATATCTTGACCATCAGCAGGCTCTTCATTAGGAGGAAGCATTATTATTCCTTTTTGAGAATCCTTAACAATAGCAGATACACCTAGGAATAAAGTTGGAGCTCCTTCTTTTGTGACAGCAATTTCTTTGAAACAGGCTTGTTTGCGTTTTTCTATAGTCGAATAATCAAGGTATGGAAATTTTACGCCGCGTTTAAGTTTATAAGCTTTGTCTCCAACTAAAAAAACAAGAGAAATGTGAGATTGAATAACGTCAATATTTTTGTAAGAAGTTTCATAAAAGCTCGGATTGTTAAGAGCCTTTAAAACATCTTTTTGTTCTTCAATAATCATTGGCTTAACCCTTTTTTTAAATTATTTGCTCTTTTATTTTTTAATGTTTTTAAAACACTTATTCAAGAGAGATTCAAAAAATAACTGTTTATAAATAATTTGTTAGTAGATAGCTGTCATAATCAAGACTTTAGTGGATTGCAATTTAATAACAAAATAGATAAAAATGCCTCAAAAAACTTTATATGATATTCTTGGAATACCCAAAACTTCGTCTATAAGCGAAATTAAAAAGGCTTATAGAACGCTGGCTCGCAAGCTTCACCCTGATGTTAATCCCAATGACAAAAGCGCGGAAGATAAGTTTAAAGAAGTCACCAGAGCCTATGATATTTTATCAGATGAAAAAACTAAACAACGTTACGATAACGGTGAAATTGATGAAATGGGACAGGAAAAAGTAAAAGGCTTTAACTGGAAGAATCAAAATTACAGTAACAATAGAAGTTATAATAAAAAATATCAAAACGAAGATTTTTCTGATTTCTTTAATAATTCATCTAAAGATGACTTTGATTTTTTTGATATTTTTAAATCATCTAGCGCTAATAAGAAAAAGACATCGACAAGAACACCTAAAAGTAAAGGAGCTGACATTCGCTACAGCTTAAAAATAAGTTTTATTGAATCAGCGCAAGGTGCGAACAAGAGAATTTCTCTTACCAGTGGCAAGAAGCTTGATATTAATATTCCTGCAGGAACCCATAATGGACAGATGTTAAGACTAAAAGAGCAGGGTATGCCAGGTTTTGGCGGTTTAAAAGCTGGAGATGCTTTGATTGAAATTTTAGTTGAAGAACATAGTTTTTTTGAAATGAAGGGGCTTAATATTTTATTAGAAGTTCCTGTTACCATCAAAGAGGCTGAGCTTGGAGCGAAGATAACCGTGCCAACAATTTCTGGAAAAGTAGCTGTCAGTATTCCTCCAAAATCAAACACAGATACTGTTTTAAGGATAAAAGGCAAAGGCATAACGTATGGAGAAAAAACAGGAGATCAGCTGGTTAAGCTTAAAGTTGTGCTTCCAGATGGCAGAGATCCTGCTTTTGAAAAATTTGTGCAAGAATGGAAGCCGGTGAATAATAAAGATCCTCGGGCATCAGCAGGAATTATTTAATAATGAGCAAAGCAGCTCAAAGGTTGTTTTATATAATTAAAATCAAATTATTTTGCCATAAAGCTTAATCTTTAGCTCATATCATCACATAACCGATAACCAACACCAGATTCAGTTAGAATCAATTCAGGCTGTTCCGAATCTTTTTCGATTTTGCGCCGCAGCTGTCCGATAAAAACTCTGAGATAAACCGTGTCTTCTGTGTGAGCTGGTCCCCATATTGTATGGAGTATCTGTCTGTGAGTTAGTACTTTTCCTGCGTGTTGAACTAAAAAACATAAAAGATCATATTCTTTCGGGGTTAAATGAATAATATTGTTGCCACGTTTAACAACGCGTTTGATAATATCGACCGAAAATTCGCCTTTTTTAAAAATGGCAGTCTGTTCTTTTTTTTGTATTTTGTGGCGCAAAGATACTCTTAACCGAGCCATAAGTTCACCAATGTTAAAAGGCTTATCAATATAATCATCAGCACCTAAATCTAAAGCTTTGATTTTTTCACTTTCCTGTGTTCTAGCAGATAAAATAACAATCGGAGTTTGCATTCCTTCACGCAGAGCTTTTATAACTTCTTTGCCGTCCATATCGGGCAGTCCTAAGTCGAGCATAATGGCGTCAGGAGATTCCGTAACCGCTTTTTTTATGGCATCTTGACCGGTTGATGCTTCGATAACGGTGTAGCCGTTAGCGGTTAAAGACGTTCTTAGAAAACGAATAATCTGAGGTTCGTCATCGACGATTAAAATTCTAAATCCTGATTGATTCATTCATAATTATTCCTCATTAAGAAGATTCATATCAGGAGCTTTTTCCTCTATGAAGCTTAGTTTAAAACAAACACCTTTATTATCGGTAAAAGGACTTATAACTTCTATGCTGCCGCCCATTGCTTCAATCAGACCTTTGCAGATTGAAAGCCCAAGCCCTGTTCCTGCTATAGTATAGTCAGTTTTTTTAACTCTGTAAAATTTATCAAATAAGAACGGCAAATGTTCTTGAGAAATACCCGCGCCATCATCGATAACATTAATAATTATTTTGTTGTCATAGAAACTTGAGTTAATTGTTATCGTGCTGTCTTTGCCGCTATATTTAACAGAATTATCTAAAAGATTGAATAAAACAGTATCAAGCATTACAAAATCAGCTTTAAGAAGTGGAAGTTCGGCATTATTTTTACGGATTATTTTTTTATCAGGAGCATAACGTTTAACTCTTCGCACAGCGGCGTCAATAACTTCAGAAACAACAATCCAGTCTTTATTGATTTTTACAGAGCCGCTTTCTAATTTGGTAATATCTAAAAGATTATTTACAAAGCGGTCTAATCTCTCGGCTTCTTCTCTGATGGTTGCAATTAATTCTTTTTGTGCGGCTAAAGAATAGTTCTCGAGGTCGGTATTAAGCGTGGTTGCCGAACCTAAAATAGACGTAAGAGGTGTTTTTAAATCGTGGGATATTGAAGACAACAGGGCATTGCGAAAGCGCTCACTTTCAGCCAAAGCTTCGGCGTGAGAAGCGGTTTTAGCAAAGGTAATACGTTCTAGAGCGGCGGTGGTCTGATCAAGCATCGTATCAACAATAAGAAAACTTTCAGGTAAAAAGTTGTTTTTACTTTGTTTAATTCCAAGAACTCCCGCAATTTGATTGTTTACATCATTGATTATACGAAAATGCCATTTTAAATGATTAAATTTATTAGTAAACGCTCCGCTAGATTCTCTATTATCAAGGCTCCACTTAGCTGCTTCTTGTTCTTCTTTTTCAAGATTTACACTGGTGTGCTGACTGAATATTATTTTAGGATCTTTATCTTGAGGACTGAATATCAAAACGGGGCATTCTGTAAAATGATTAATTTCTAAGGCTAACGCTTCTAAAATCTCGTCGGAAGTTTTGGCAGAACTTAGGCTTCTTGCTAAATCATAAAGGCTTTGCAAAGCTTTAACTCTAGCTTTGGCTTTCAAAGCTTGATCCTTAACTCTTCCTGCCAGAGAACCTGTTGTAATAGCAACTACTAAAAAGACCAGCAATGTCGTGGTATCATACCAATGTTTTACCATCAAGGTATGATAAGGCTCGGTAAAAAAGAAGTTGTAGAAGAAAAAGGTTAGAATTGCGGTAATTAAGGAAGCGGTTAACCCTCTCCAAACTGCGCAGAACAGAACCGCCGTTAAAAAAATCATAACAATATTAACAGGCGCTTTAAAAGATGGAAAAAAAGCAACGAGTTTTAAGGTTGTTAATAAGGAAATCAAAGAAAAAGCAATAGCAATTAAAATTTCTTTGAGATCTTTTTTCATATTAACTCTTCCAATATTCAGGCATAAATAAAACTAAAATAGTTAACAGCTCTAATCTTCCAGCAAGCATAGCAAAAGACAGTATCCATTTTGCGGTAAGGGGCAAAGATAAATAGTTGCCAGAAGGTCCCGCAATACTTCCTAATCCAGGACCAGAATTAGCCATAGATGCGGCAACAGTACTTGAGCTTGTAAGAAAATCTACACCCGTTGCCGAAACAAGAAAAGTGCAAATTACAAAAAACACTACGTAAAGAGCAATAAAAATAATAACAGAAATTAGCAAATCGGCATTATAGCTTTGCTGCCCATATTTCATTTTAATAACTTTATGTGGTAAAAACAGATGAATAATATTTTCTTTGAGATAGCCAAAAAATATCTGCCATCTAAAGATTTTAATAGCACCAGCTGTCGACCCTGTGCAGCCTCCAATAAAAGGCAGAATAAAGAAGATGGTTATCGCAAAATTGCCCCATAAGCCGTAGTCATCAGAAGCAAAACCTGTATCGGTGATAATGGAAGTTACATTAAAACTAGACTTACGCAAAGCTTCCGTAAAATTAATATTTTTAGCTAAAAACAACCATATTGTTGAGCAGATAACAAAAAAAGCAATAACAAGAATAAATGTTACAACCTGCCTATCCTGATCATTTTTTTCACGATTTTTTTGAAACAACCTTATGTAATAGGTCAAAGGCAAGGCACCGCTAATCATAAAAACAATTAAAATAAATTCATATAATGGATTGTTATAATATCCTATAGAGCTGTCTTTGTTAGAAAACCCACCCGTTGCGATTGTCGGCATTGCGTGGTTTATGGCATCAAACCAATTCATACCAGCAAATTTTAGGCATAAACTACAAGCAAAAAATAAAACCAAGTAAACAAGAGCAATATTTTTAGCCATATCTGCAACTCGAGGTGTAATCTTGCCAAAATTTTCAGATGATTCCATTTGGAAAATCTGCATTCCACCCACTCTAAAATAGGGGAAAAAAGATACTGCAACGGCAACAATTCCAATGCCGCCAATAAAATTAAGCATCGAACGCCATAAAAGAATGCCTGGGGTCATATCATTAAGACCAACAATAACCGTTGCCCCTGTTGTCGATAGTCCTGACATTGCTTCAAAAAAAGCATTGGTATAATTATTAGGAAACAAATAAATATAAAAAGGAAGCGATCCTGCGATTACCAGCATAAGCCAGACTAAAACAGTGAACAAAAATGCTTGCTTAATTGAGATTGCTTTTATGTTGGTCTTGGTGGCAAAAAACATTGATAAGCCAAAATAAAAGCATATTCCAGCAGACTCTAGAAACACAATCCAAGAAGTTCCTTGATAAAAATAATCAACGAAAGCAGGAATCAGCATACAAAGAGCAAATAAAGCTGTGGTTAAGCCGCAAGCCATAAAAACAGGTCTAATATCAGATTTTTTAGTAATTTGCAAAGATACCCCCAAGATATCAATTTTCCCACTGTACATATAGGATTCTTAGGGGTTAGATTTCGATACTTATTCCTTTTCAAAAAAATAAAGATTTTGTAAAGATTAAGCTTTTTTTGACCTAGCGATAATACGCCCGCAAAAAAGTTTTTGGCATCAAAGCCTTTTTGTTTCATCAAAATGAACAGCGCTGAATGAAATATGCTTTAAAGTTTTTAAGAAGCGATAACTTCAGATACTAGCATTCCCAGCTTTTCACTTTCAGCTTTTTTCGTTTCAGAGAAAATGGCTTTTACTTTTTGAGATATGTTGTTGTTAAGATGTTTGTCGACATCGCAGTCTGACGTTGCGCCAAAAATTTCAGCAAGGTCTAAAACTGTGAAACTTGAAATATCTCTAGTTAAAACTAATTCACCAGTTTCGGTTGCGGCAATAATTCCATTGTTTTTGAGTTTTGCAACCACAAAATCAAAATCTATCTCAGAGATATTAAATGAAGATAAAGCTTTTTTCTTTTTAAGATTATCGGTCTTTTGCATCGACTGCCACAGCATTTCAATCAAAGATAAGGCAATCGCAACAAATTTTGCTCGTCCTTCTTCCATATCGACTTTGTGTGTTCTTTTAGATCTAGCTCCTCGCTGCCATTCAGGAAGGGCAGAAGTTATCTCCGCACCAAAAAGAACCAACGTCCAAGATAGGTAAATCCAAAGTAAAAATAATGGCAGAGCAGCTAGGGCGCCATAAATTACTTGATAAGACGAGCCAATTAAAACGAAATAGCCAAAAGCTATTTTTAAGATATTGAACAATAAAGCCGCAGAAACTCCGCCAATTAAAGCGTGTTTTATTTTAACAATGCGGTTAGGTACAGCAATGTATAAAAGCATAAAACCTAAAGAAAAGAAAATAACAGGAATAATGCGGTTTAAATCATTTTCCGAAAAGGCGACTTCTTTTTGAAACCAGTGCTTCGCGGCAGAGACATAGCCAGAAAAAGAAAAGCTTGTTCCAATTAAAAGCGGGCAAAAGGTCAGCATTGTCCAATACATCATCATACGGGCAATAATAGTTCTGGGTTTATCTACTTTGAAAATAGAATTGAAAGATTCTTCGATTTTATTGAGCATAAATACTGACGTAAAAACAAGTCCAACAACACCGACAGCGGTTAGACCTGATGTTGCTATCACAAAGTTTGATATTTTTTCCTGCAAGGTTTTTTCTGCGTGCGGCGCAAAATTTTTAAAAACAAAATCTTGAAGTTGTCCTTTAGCATCATCAAAAACGGGAAAAGCCGAAAAAATAGCAAGGGCTATGGCTAAAAGAGGGACAATTCCCACAAGAGACGTATATGCTAAAGAGGCCGATATTTGAAAAATATTATCTTTTTTACTGCGTTCGCCAAGGTAAAAACTAAAGTTAATAAAAGTCGAAAAGAACTTTTTTATTCTTTTAATCGTATTTTCAATTTGCATTTTTTATATTCCTGCTTGCAAATATATTAATATCAATATTATAAACATATATACATATTTACCATTTATTTTTAAGTTAATGGATAAAATAAACGGTTTCCATTTTCAACGAAAGGATTTTTTTATGACTCAACCATTACCATTAATGGCTAACAAAAAAGGACTGATTATGGGCGTTGCTAACAACAAGTCTATGGCTTGGGGTATTGCACAAGCAGCTTTTAATCATGGTGCAGAACTTGCATTTACTTATCAAGGAGAAGCTTTAGAAAAAAGAGTAAGGCCTCTTGCAGCAGAAGTTAATTCTAATATTGTTTTGCCTTGTGACGTTACTGATTCCGATTCGATAGAAGAGGTTGTGTCCGAAATTGAAAAAAAATGGGGCAAACTTGACTTCTTAGTTCACGCTATTGCGTATTCTGATAAAAATGAATTAAAAGGCCGTTATATTGATACAAGTTTAAGCAACTTTTTAAATTCAATGCATATTTCTTGCTTTTCTTTTGTTGAAGTTGTTAAGAAATTTTCAAGAATAATGACCGATGGCGGCAGCTGTCTTACCCTTTCTTACTTTGGTGCCGAAAGAGTAATTCCGCATTATAATGTTATGGGCGTTGCTAAAGCAGCTTTAGAAGCTTCTGTTCGTTATATGTCTCACGATTTAGGGCAGGAAAACATCAGAGTTAATGCTATTTCAGCAGGTCCTATTAAAACATTGGCGGCTTCTGGTATCGGCGATTTCCGTTCTATTTTAACCTGGAATGAGCTTAATTCTCCATTAAGACGCAATATTACGATTGAAGATGTTGGTGGTTCTGCGGTTGCTTTAATGAGCGATTTGTGTTCAGCAATTACGGGAGAAGTTATTCATGTTGACAGCGGTTATCACACTGTTGGTATGATTGCGACAGATCTTGCGGCTCAGATTGCTGATAACCTTAAAGATTTTCAGAAAAGCGAATAAAAATTAATAATGTCAGGTAATTTTTTTGGAACACTGTTTAAATTCGGCAGCTTTGGAGAGAGTCACGGGAAAGCTATCGGTGGAATTGTTGACGGTGTTCCTCCTCTGATTCCCTTAAGCGAAGAAGATATTCAATATTTTCTAGATAGGCGCAAGCCAGGACAGTCGGCTTTTACTACGCCTAGAAACGAAGAGGATAAAGTTATTTTGCTTTCAGGAATATTTGAAGGCAAAACGACAGGAACTCCTATTGGTTTTATGATTGAAAATCAAGATCAGAGATCAAGAGATTACGGTGATATTGCTGAGTTGTTTCGCCCTGGACACGCTGATTATACCTATTTTAAAAAATATGGCATTAGAGATTATCGTGGCGGGGGAAGATCTTCCGCAAGAGAAACAGCAGTAAGAGTTGTAGCTGGAGCCATTGCTCGCAAAGCCTTAAATCATATTTGCGAAAGCGAAGTGATTATTAGAGGTGCTGTAACGCAAATTGGCAAATTAGAAATTGAACGTAAAAATTGGGATTGGGAACAGGTTGCCAAAAACCCATTTAACTGTCCTGATGCCAAAATGGTTTCTAAATTTGAAAAATATTTAACTAAAATTGCCGAAGAAGGAAGCTCCGTTGGAGCCGTTATTGAACTTGAAGTTTTAGGAATTCCTTGTGGTTTGGGAGCGCCTGTTTATGACAAGCTTGATGCCGATATTGCTAAGGCAATGATGAGCATAAATGCGGTTAAAGCTGTTGAAATAGGAGAAGGTTTTGGGGCAGCTTCTTTGGAAGGTACTCAAAATGCTGACGAGTTTGCTCTTGATGAAAATGGTAAAACCTATACAACTTCAAATCACGCAGGCGGAATTCTTGGCGGTATTTCAACTGGAGAGCCTATCACTGTTAGAATAGCGGTGAAACCAACAAGCTCTATAAGGAAAACACTGCAAACCATAGATATAAATGGCAAGCAAAGGGAAATTTCAACTAAAGGCAGGCACGATCCTTGTGTCGGAATAAGAGCCGTCCCTGTTGCTGAGGCTATGCTTGCTTGTGTTCTTTTAGATCACTATATGCGTCATAAAGCGCAATGCCTCTAAATTAAAATTAAATTCAAAGGGAAAATACATTGTTTAAGAAAATTTTTAAATTCATTAGACGTTGCTTTTCATTCATTTTGACTTTTATAGGTGGTATTTGGCTGATATCGGTTATTGGTATGATTGCTTTTCTCTATTTTTCCGAAATCAAGCACAAACCTTTGTCAGAAGACTCTTTTATTTATGTCGATTTGGATAAAGGTTTTTTTGAGGGCGAACCCAATACTTTGTTATCGCAAATAGTTAACAGCGAAAGTTTGCCTCTCTATCGTTTATTAGAAACGATTGAGGCTGCTTCTAAAGATGATAAAATAAAAGGAATAGCCGCATCGATTAGTGAAGTTGAAATCGGTTTAGCTGGCGCTCAAGAAATTAGAAATGCGGTTTTAAAATTTAGAAAAACAGGAAAAAAAGCAATTATTTTTTCTGAAAGCTATGGCAGCCTAGGCAGCGGCACGGCAGAATATTATATAGCCAGTGCGTTTGATGAAATTTGGATGCAGCCTACAGGTGAACTTGGAATAACTGGTTTAAGGGTAGAAATTCCTTTTGCTAAAAAAGCTTTGGATAAACTAGGTGTTAAGCCAAGTTTTTTCTCCTTTTATGAATATAAAACTGCGGCAGCCCATTTTACTGATGAAACCTTTACTAAGGAGCACCGTGAATCTTTAACTAGTCTACTGCAATCAATCTACGATACGGTTACTGGCGATATTGCAGAAGCTCGCAACCTTGATGTTTTGCAAGTTAAAAATGTTATTGATACAGCACCCTTGCTTGCCGATGAAGCTTTAAAAAGCGGTTTTATTGATAAGCTGGCATATCGTGATGAATTGAAAAATCTCATAGAAAATGAATGGCATTATAAACAGATTAATTTAGTAGATTATGCCCTAAATATTATGAACAGTACTTATAAAGATGCCCCTGAATTAGCCTATATTAATGCTGTAGGTACGATTGTTTCTGATGATGGCGATTTGTTTCCGCAAACGTCTAAAGATACCCTCAGTTCCAAAGTTATCAGCAAGGCAATTAGAGATGCAGCTAATGATGATAAAATAAAGGCGATTATTTTAAGAATAGATAGCCCTGGAGGGGAATATGTGGCGTCAGATACGATTTGGCACGAAGTTTCACAGGCAAAAATCAAGAAGCCAGTAATAGCATCACTTAGCAACTATGCGGCTTCTGGTGGCTATTTCATAGCAATGAATGCGGATAAAATAGTTGCCCAGCCTTCCACAATTACGGGTTCAATTGGCGTTTTAGCAGGCAAGCTTGTGCCCGAAGAGCTTTTAGCAAAGCTTGGCATTAATTTTGAGGCTATATCTTTAGGAGAGAATGCAGGCTTTACAAGCTTTAGCAGTGATTTCAGTGATAGCCAGAAAAAGCGTCTTAATGAAACTTTAGAATTTATTTATAAAGATTTCACAACAAAGGCTATGCAGGCAAGGGCAATAAGTGAATCCGAGATAGACAACATTGCAAGAGGAAGAGTTTGGTCTGGTGAGCAGGCTTTAAAACTAAATCTCATTGATAAGATTGGCGGCGTTCCAGAAGCTGTTGCCGAGGCTAAGGCTATGATTAATGTTGCCGAAGATACGCCCATTAATCTAACTGTTTTCCCGCGCCCCAAAACCCAAGCAGAACTCATAATGGATTTTTTAAAGAATAGACCGCTTGTTAGTTTAAATAGCTCATTCTTTAAAACCAGCTTTGAGAATGGTTACTGGAGTGGAGTTAAGGTTTTAGAAAAAATGTCTCAGCCTAACAAAGTTTTAATGATGCCGGAATTTTTGCTTATTAACTAGGGTAATGTTTATTTAATTGTTCTTTTTTATCTTGCCTTGCGAAAAGTGTTTCTCCGCATATTTTGCCTCTAACAAAAGCTTTAATATGCGAATTAAGATTCATATTCTCATAAAGCAATAAAATAAAAATCGCTGATTTTAGTAAAAAGTATTATTTTTTCTCGAAAGTTACACCGATTAAAAATTCGATATTACCTTCAGGACCAGTTATTGGGCTTTGAGTAATGCTTTGGACGTTGAAATTTGGTTGAGATTTAAACCAGCTTTCAATATCATCACAAACTTGTTTGTGTATTTCAGGATCTTTTACTACCCCTTTTTTGCCGATATTTTCTTTTCCAGCTTCGAATTGAGGTTTGATTAAAGCTATGACCCAACCGTTGTTCTTGAGCATACTAAGGGCAGAGGGCAACACTGTCTTGAGGCTTATAAAACTGGCATCACAAACAACCGCATCAACTTTTTCAGGAATTTGCTCGGCAGTTAGATAACGAGCATTAGTCCTTTCTAAGACGACAACTTTAGGATTTTCTCTAATGCTATACGCTAATTGTCCGTAGCCGACATCAACAGCATAAATCTTTTCAGCCCCGTTTTTTAAAAGAACGTCGGTGAAGCCGCCAGTTGATGCTCCAACATCAATAGCGGTTATTCCGTGGGCATCAAAATTAAAAGTTTTTAATCCATGCTCTAATTTTAAGCCGCCACGAGATACCCAGTTATGTTCTTTTCCTTTGATAATGATTTCGATATCTGATTTAAAGTTCATTCCTGCTTTATCAAGCTTTTTATCGCCTGAGAAAACAAGTCCTGACATAATCAAAGCTTGAGCCTTGCTTCTAGTTTCAGCAAGTCCTTTCTCAACTAATAAAATATCTAGACGTTGTTTGGCAGAGGACATCTTTATTCTCTAATATTTTTTTACCTATGTATCATTATATAGAACAAAAGTTATTAAAATGGAACACTTTGATTCTGCTTTTATAGAGGCAAAAGCTTATCTGTTTATGATTTATTTTAAACATCAAAAATTAAAAAATGTTTTTAGAATATGTCATAAAAAAAGCCTTAATTTAATAAGGCTTTTTCATAGAATTTTATTTGCTATTATCAATCGCATCGGTGATTAATTTTTGAGCATCAATCAAAACTTCGGAATTGTCGTCTTCATCGCTAAGACTGTTTTGAACGGCGTCTTTAGCAAGTTGTTTGGCGTTTATAAAGGCTTCCGCATCATCTAACGTATCAGTATCTTGCATACTATTGTCAATGGCATCAGTGATTAACTTTTGTGCATCAACCAATATTTCAGAATTATCGTCTTCATCGCCAAGACTGTTTTGAACAGCATTCTTAACAAGCTGCTTAGCATTTATAACGTTTACATCATCAGATGTACCTTCTGTATCTTGCATACTATTGTCAATGGCATCAGTGATTAATTTCTGTGCATCAACTAAGATTTCAGAATTGCCGTCTTCATCGCCAAGACTGTTTTGAACAGCATTCTTAACAAGCTGCTTAGCATTTATAACGTTTACATCATCAGATGTACCTTCTGTATCTTGCATACTATTGTCAATAGCATCGGTGATTAATTTCTGTGCATCAACTAAGATTTCAGAATTGCCGTCTTCATCGCCAAGACTGTTTTGAACAGCATTCTTAACAAGCTGCTTAGCATTTATAACGTTTACATCATCAGATGTGTCGTCTGTATCTTGCATACTATTGTCAATCGCATCGGTGACTAATTTCTGTGCATCAACCAAGATTTCTGAATTGTCGTCTTCATCGCCAAGGCTGTTTTGAACAGCGTCTTTAGCAAGTTGTTTAGCGTTTATAAATGTTTCCGCATCATCTAACGTATCAGTATCTTGCATACTGTTATCAATGGCATCAGTAATTAGTTTCTGAGTGTCAATCGTTATAGTCTCTTGAGCATTTGTTTTTGATATTAACACTAGAGACAGAGCTAAAAAGCATAATAATTTTTTCATAAATTTCCTTTAAGGTTTACATTAATAATCGTCGTCATTAAAAGCTTCAATAATTTCATATTTCGTAATTTCCAGAGGCTTTTCTCCATAACCGCTTGCTATAACTTGTCCCCATTCTTCCAAATTTAGATCTTTTTTCAATTTTATGGGCAACAACGGAGTTTCTATTATCGTTGCATGGTGTCGTAACAAGCTTTAGTTTTGTTGCTGGCTTTGATGCCTCTCGGCGTTTTTCTCCGATAAGGTAATCATTAATAACATCACTTACCGCTACTCTGGAGTTTTTTAAC
>JBFXJJ010000024.1:0-20155 GCA_050175015.1 Alphaproteobacteria bacterium
GATCTAAAAAATATCAAAAATTAAAATAATTTTAAAATAATTTGTAAATAAAGATTGAAAGAACAGGCTTCATTGTTTAAAAATTTTTAAAAGAAAGAGTCTATATGGGGCAGATATGTCATTGAAAAAAACACTAAAAAATGAAATTAACCGTATTAAATCAGCCAAGGTTTTATGTATTGGCGATGTAATGCTTGATAAATTTATTTATGGAGAAGTCGAAAGGATATCCCCAGAAGCGCCAGTTCCTATTTTAAAAATCAATAAAGAAGAATATATGCTGGGTGGAGCAGGGAATGTTATCCGCAATCTTGCGGCTCTTGGAGCTGAGGCATTTTTTATCGGCGTTGTCGGCAACGATGATAATGGCAACATTATCCGTGATATGATTTTTTCATATAGCGGTTCTAAGAAGGCTCATATTTTTAATTTTGCTAGCAAGACAACTACTAAAAAACGGTTTGTAACCAATAGCCAGCAACTCCTGCGTGTAGATGATGAGAATAATCTTGAACTTTCATTAGAGCAAAAGAAAGAATTTTTTGCCTGCATTGAAGAAACTTTAAAAGAAATAGATACTGTTGTCATATCAGATTACGGCAAGGGGCTTTTATCTGTTGATGTTCTTAAAGAGATTATAAGTTTATCAAATAAGCATCAAAAGAAAGTTTTTGTTGATCCCAAAGGACGTAATTTCTCTATTTATCAAGGCGCATTTATGGTGACGCCGAATAAAAAGGAGCTGTCAGAGGCAACAGATATCATAACTAAAGGCAATGATAATATTCTTCTTGCTGCCAATAAGATAATATCTGAAAGCGGAATAGAAAATGTTTTGGTAACCCGCAGCGATGAAGGAATGACTTTAGTAGAGCGTTGCGGCGAAGTTGAGCATTTTGCCGCCCTTGCTAAGGAAGTATTCGATGTTTCTGGAGCTGGAGATACTGTTGTTGCTGTTATGGCAGCCTGTTTAGGGGCAGGTACTAGTTTATCTGATGCGACGTCTATTGCTAATATTGCAGGATCAGTTGTCGTTGGTAAAAAAGGCACCGCTGTGGCATATCCGGAGGAATTAATAAAAGCAATTAATGAAAGCCACAATATTCAAAATAATACCGATAAAATTGTAGGTTTAAACAGTGCGGTTGATTTGGTTGCTTCTTGGAAAGACAAGGGGTTAAAAGTTGGTTTTACCAATGGCTGCTTTGATTTGTTGCACCCAGGTCATATTTCTTTGATTGAACAGTCTAAAAAAACTTGTGATAAGCTCGTAATAGGACTTAATAGTGATAGTTCAGTAAAAAGACTTAAAGGTGAAAGCCGCCCGATACAAGATGAGCAGGCAAGATCTTTGGTTTTATCTTCATTAACATCTGTTGACCTAGTGGTTATTTTTGATGAGGACACGCCGCTAAATTTAATAAGTGCCTTAAAACCTGATATTCTTGTTAAAGGTGCTGATTATACTATTGCAACGGTTGTTGGTGCCGATGTTGTTATGGGATATGGTGGAAAAGTCGTGTTAGCAAATCTTGAAGACGGGTTTTCAACAACAAGAACAATAAAAAAGATTAATTCTTAAAGATAAAAATTGAGTTTTATTACTGTAAGATTACCATTTTATAATTTTGTTGTTGCAACTTTGTTGCAGTTTTTTTAATTACACCCCCAAAAAAGTATTAAAGTTTTTTTACAAAAACCTTAATTTTAAAAAAAAGGCTTTGTTATCAATATGTTGATATGTTTGTGATAGAAAATTCTTGTTGTAGACAATTTTTAAAATACAGGATATTGTTTAACTATCTACTCTTTAAAGGTGTAAAGAGATTTTTTAATTAAGGAGATTTTAAAATGTTAAATAGACTTAAAAACTTTGGTAAAGTTGTAGCCTATGCTTTAGTTTTGTCAGTTAGTGTTATTGGCATCGCAGAAGCAAACGTATTCGGTACTGCAACAGATAAAGCTCTTCAAATTTTCCAAAACGTAAGAAACATTACCTTCATTCTTGGTGGTTTTGGTCTTGTTGGCTTAGCATTCGGTGCTATTTTCGGTCGTGTACAATGGAAATGGTTCGGCGCTCTTGCTTTCGGTCTTGCTGTTGTTGCAGCCGCTGGCGCTATCATTGACTACGTAACATCAGCAGAAACCACAGGCGTTGTTTCAGCTGACCAATACGGCGGTTTCAAAGATACATTACAATAAGATTTGTTTAAAATCTTATAATGAAAAAAAGCACTTGGTTATTACCAAGTGCTTTTTTGTTATGAGTAGGTTTGTTTATAAAAAAATACTTAATCTGCGAAGCAAATTTAAATAATTAAGGCAGCTTTCGTTTAGCTGTATGTTTTGGTTTTGCAGCATAAAGTTAAAGTTTTAAAGCAGAAATTTTAAACTTTTAAATCACAAATATGATACTTTTTTGAATGTTGTTGTCATAGATAGACAAGCTAAAACAAAAGCATTATAATAAAATTAACATTGAGATAATCTTAAGTTTATGACTAACTATTGGGGAACAAAGATATGTCAAATCGTATTAGAAAGATGAGCCATTTTGCATTATTAACAATGCTTTTTGCAATCTATACTTGTCAGGCATTCGCTGCTGATGATGTGTTCGGATCAGTTACTGCTAAAGCGCAAGAAATTTTCCAAAACTTAAAAACATTGGTTTTTGTTCTCGGTGGTTTTGGCTTAATAGGTTTTTCTGTGGGAGCTATTTTTGGTAAAGTTCAGTGGAAATGGTTTGCTACCTTATCTTTTGGGCTTTTCATTATTTCAGTTGCTGACCAAGTCGTTTCATATATTACCGCAGATGGTTCTGGTGGTTCTTCAACCGATTCAGGTTATGAAAGTGCCTTTGGTGATGGCGGCTTAAAAAATATTGATTTTGGTGATACATGGTAACAATCTTTGATAAAAAAGAAGTTTGTTTCCAACTTAGAGAAGATAAATAATAAAAAATGAGAGTTGCTCTTTATCAACCAGATATTCCTCAAAACACAGGCGCAATTATTAGAATCTGCGCCTGTTTTCATTTGCCACTCGACATTATTGAACCGTGTGGTTTTATTTTAGACGATCAAAAATTGAAAAGATCGGCGATGGATTATGGTCCTTTGGTAGAAATAAAAAGGCATATTTCTTGGGGAAGTTTTTTAGATGATAAAAATCAAAACAGTCGCTTGATTTTATTAACAACAAAGGGAAATAATCCACTTAATAAGTTTGAGTTTCAACCTGACGATATTTTGCTTTTTGGCAGAGAAAGCGGCGGCGTGCCTAAGGAAGTTGCGGAACTTGCGGCAGCTAGAGTCTTTATTCCAATGCCAGGGAATACTCGCTCTTTCAATTTGGCAGTTTCAGTTGGTATTACAAGCTTTCAGGCACTAAGCAGTATCAATGGATTGTAGTTCTAGAGCCGTTATATAATTATATTATATTGTTTCGTAGATTAAGGATTTTTAAAAAATCAGTAAAGAATTTTAAAAATTTTTTAAAAAAAAGCGTTACTTTTGCTTATCAAAAGCAAAGCGCACCCGCAAGACTTGCAGTCAGGCGAAATAAAAAACTACAATCTTATTATTTGGTTTCTGGAGAGTTTGTTTCAGCCGTGTTTTCTAGAGACGTGTCGTTAGATTTTGTCTCATCTTGATTTATATCTGATTGTATTTCGACGTCTGTGTTTATTGCGTTATCTTCTGCCGCTGTAGACGTTCCATCTTCTTCAGTGTCTTTTTCAGGATTTTTAGCATCTTCTTCTATTTTTTCTTTAATGCTTCCAGCTTCCTCTTTAAGCTTAACCGCAATATCTTCAATTTCATCTTCTTCTAAAATATCATTATCATTTTCAATTGTAGCTGTTGCGGCATCCTCGTCATCAAGTTCATCTTCAAGTAAAGGTTTGGTCATTGCTTTTTCAGCCAAGGCTTGTTGCTTAGCTTCAATGCGTTTTTGCTTGCGTACTTGTTTCCAGTTAGCAACATTTCTATTATGTTCATTCAGCGTCTGGGCAAAAGCATGTCCTCCAGTTCCATCGGCTACAAAATATAAATATTGGTTACTTTTAGGTCTTAGTGATGCTTTTAAAGCTCTAAGTCCTGGATTACATATAGGTCCAGGAGGCAGCCCATAAATTTTATAGGTATTATATGGATGCTTTACGCTCAAATCCTTACGGAGAAGTGTTCTTCCTAAGTAACCTTTTCCATCGCTTAGGGCATAAATGACGGTGGGATCAGTTTGAAGCCGCATTCTTTTATGAAGGCGGTTGATAAAAACACCAGCAATAATATCATATTCTGATTTAACTGACGTTTCTTTTTCAATCAGGGAAGCCATAATAACAGCTTCTGCTTTTGTTTTGTAAGGAAGGTCATCGTCTCTTTTGTCCCAGAGCTTATCAATGTTGACCTTCATTGCCTCTATCATTCTTTCAATAAGGCGGTTCTTAGAATCTCCCCTTGAATAGAGATAGGTTTCTGGGAAAAGTTCTCCTTCTTTGACATCAATAGAGATGCTGCCTGAAAGATTTTCTTCATTTGAGATAAGTTCTAAAACTTGATAGGTCGTAAGTCCTTCTGGAATCGTTATCCGATACTGAACTGATTTTGCATTAGACAACAGCTCTATAATTTCTATTATAGAGGAATACGCTGGAATTTTAATTTCTCCAGCTTGCAGCTTGTTGCCTTTTTGCATTACCCTAGCTGTTATTAAAAAAAGCTTTGGGCTGTCTATGAATCCTTGTTCTTCTAAATGCCTTGCGATTGATTTAAGAGATGCTCCCTTTTCAATCATAACAGTTTTTGCTTTAGTTAAAGGACCAACACCGGAAATATTTTTTAAATAAAAATACTGAATAGATCCTAAGGCAAATAAAACAACGAATAAAATGACAACTGAAGGTTTTAAATATTTTTTCATTATTCTCTTGTTTAAAGACGTTTACTTTTTAAGGTGCTACGCCAAAAACCAAAGAAGCGTTTGTACCGCCAAAACCAAAAGAGTTAGACATTACATAATTTATATTTCGCTCTTTAGCTTTAAGAGGAACTAAATCAATATCACAATATTCTGATGGATCATCAAGATTTAGTGTTGGAGGAGCAATGTTTTCATTTAAAGCTTTAAGCGAATAAATTGCTTCAACTGCACCTGCTGCACCTAATAAATGACCAACAGAAGACTTGGTTGATGACATTGAAAGGTTGTATGCATGGTCGCCGAAAAGACGCTTAACAGCATTAAGCTCAACTTGATCGCCAAGTGGAGTTGATGTTCCATGTGCATTTATGTAGTCAATTTTATCTTTGCTGATTTTAGCCCATTTTAGAGCAGATTCCATAGCACGGAAACCTCCGCTGCCGTCTGGTGCAGGAGCAGTTATATGATGTCCGTCGCCAGATAAGCCATAACCTAAAACTTCACCATAAATTTTTGCGCCACGTTTCTTTGCGTGTTCATATTCTTCTAAAACAACAACGCCAGAACCTTCGCCCATTACGAATCCATCACGGCCTTTATCCCAAGGACGAGATGCTTTTTCTGGATCATCATTAAAATTGCAAGTAACAGCTTTTGCTTGAACAAAGCCGGTTAAGCCAAGAGGAGTAACCGCAGCTTCGGCACCGCCTGCAACCATAACATCAGCATCATCAAGCATAATCATTCTTGCGGCATCACCAATAGCGTGAGTTCCTGTAGCGCAAGCTGTAACTACGGAATGGTTTGGACCTCTTAGTCCGTATCTTATAGAAATATGACCAGAGATAAGATTGATTAAGCTAGCAGGAATAAAGAAAGGACTTATTCTTCTAGCCCCTTTTTCTTTAAAAATGAGAGTGTTTTCAGAAATTGTTCCCAGACCACCGATGCCTGAACCGATGATAACGCCAGAACGGAAGCTTTCTTCTTCATCTTTAGGAGTAAAGCCAGAATCTTCAACAGCATCAACCGCCGCGCAAATTCCATAAAGAATAAACTTATCGATTCGTCTTTGATCTTTTGCTTCAAGAACACTATCTGGATCAAACAATTCAGGGCTGTCTTTGCCGAATGGTACTTCACCAGCAATTTTTACAGCGATATCGCTAGGGTCAAAACCTGATATTTTTCTAATACCTGATTTGCCAGCGACAATACTGTCCCAATTGTGTTTTACACCACGACCAAGCGGCGTAAGCATTCCCATTCCTGTAACAACAACTCTTCTCATTATTAACTCCTAAATTTTTGAAGTACATAAACAAAACAAACGTCGATCCATAATATATGACCGACGCCTATTTTGTCATTAAATTAACTATAAAGATACAATTTTTAGGTATTTTTTGTTATAAAATCTACAGCATCTTTAACAGTAATAATTTTTTCAGCGGCGTCATCTGGGATTTCGCAACCGAATTCTTCCTCAAAAGCCATCACTAATTCGACGGTGTCAAGGCTGTCTGCGCCAAGATCATCAATGAAACTTGAGTTTTCTGCAACTTTTTCAGCGTCAACTCCAAGATGTTCAATAACAATTTTGGTAACTTGATTTAAAATATCACTCATTTTGTGACCTCAGGTTGATTAGTTTAAGTTTGAAATTAAAGAAGTCAGTTTAATTTTTATTAGAAAAAAATTCCATAATTAATTTTAAAGAATTTTATCCAACGACGGATTGTTAGCATAGTATTTTTAAATTTTCTAGTAAAAACAAAGTTTTTTTTAAAAATTTTTTTAAATCATAGCCATCCCGCCGTTTACATGGATAGTCTGTCCTGTGACATAACTGGCTTCATCTGATGCTAAAAATGCTGCGGCATTAGCAATATCAGAAGGAAGACCTAATCTGCCCATAGGAATATTAGACGTAAGTTTTTCTTTAGCTTCGTCAGGAAGAACGTCAGTCATTGGGGTTTTAATAAAACCTGGTGCAATGCAGTTAACGGTGATGCCTCTAGACGCAACTTCAGCCGCGAGACACTTGCTCATACCCACGATTCCAGCTTTGGTTGCTGAATAGTTAGCTTGACCAGGATTTCCTGTTGTGCCGACGATAGATGATATGTTGATAATTCTGCCGTATCTTCTCTTCATCATACCCTTAACAGCCGCTCTTGAAAGTTTGAAAGCCGCTGTTAGGTTTACATTTAATACTAACTGCCAGTCTTCATCTTTCATACGCATAAAGAGAGAATCTCTTGTAAGTCCTGCATTATTGATTAAAACGTCGACTTTTCCCATTTTTTCTTCAGCTGATTTGATTAAAGCATCAGCAGATTCTGATTCGCATAAATTAGCAGTAAGAACACAAACTCTTTCTTTTAATTCTTCCGCAAGTTTCTCCATAGGAGCAGGATTCATATCGGTTAAAATAAGGCTGGCGCCTAATTGGTGTAGAGTTTTAGCTATTTCTCCGCCAATGCCTCCGGCTGCTCCGGTAACCAATACGACTTTTCCAGATAAATTGAACATGTAATTATGTCTCCTTAAAAAGTTAAATTATTATAATGTTTTTATAAAGTTTTCAATGTCTTGAGGACTAGAAATTGAAAGAGATTGAGCATCAGGAAGAATTCTTTTGCTTAATCCTGATAGAACTTTTCCAGAACCTGCTTCAATGATATTATCCACAGAACGTTCTTTTAAGTAAAGCATCGATTCACGCCAACGGACTGAACCTGTAACTTGTTCTACTAAAAGCTTTTTAATAGCTTTAGTATCGGTAGTTTCTGCGGCGGTGACATTAGCAATCACAGGAATTCTAGGATTGTTCATTGTTACGTTATCTAAAGCTTCCTGCATTTTTTCTGCCGCAGGTTTCATTAAAGAGCAGTGAAAAGGAGCAGATACTGCAAGTTTTATGCATCTTTTGGCTCCAAATTCAGAAGCAATGGCAACGGCTCTATCGATTGCTTCCATATGACCGCTGATAACAATCTGACCATCAGCATTGTCATTAGCTGCTACGCAGACTTGGTCTTCTGCCGCTTTAGCCGCAAGTTCTTTGGCTTTATCAAGGTTAACCCCCATAACTGCAGCCATACCGCCAAGTCCTTTAGGGACAGCCTGCTGCATAGCAAGGCCTCTTGTTTTTAGGAGTTTAGCAGTGTCTGAAAGAGAGAAAACACCAGCGGCGCAAAGAGCAGAATATTCACCCAGCGAGTGTCCTAAAACATAAGAACTGAGTTTTGCAATATCAACACCAGCCTCTTTCTCAAGAACTTTAATAACAGCCATACTAACTGCCATTAATGCTGGCTGGGTATTTTCAGTAAGAGTTAATTCCTCGATGGTTCCTTCTGTCATTAGCTTGTACAAGCTTTGCGAAAGCGAGTCGTCTACTTCTTGAAATACTTCTTTAGCAGCTAAAAAACTATCGTGTAATTCTTTGCCCATACCAATAGCTTGTGAACCTTGACCTGGAAAAACAAAAGCCCGCATATAAACTTCCTTTCAATTATTTGCGTTTAAAAAAACTTTTAAAATAAAAAATAACGATTATTGGTAAAAATACAAGCTTATTGCTTGCAAAGTTAATAAATTTGTATAAAATCCTCTTCTTCCGTACTCCTTGCCAGTTAACGGACTGGCTATTCTTGAGTAAAAGGCAATCGTGCCTTTTATATTGTTTAAGTGAGTAAGCCATAAGGAGAAAAAAAGATATGCCTTACTATGAAAGTGTGTTTATTGCACGTCAGGATTTTACAACTCAGCAGACTGATGCTTTAGCAGCTCAGCTTACTGATGTTATTGCTAAATCTGGTGGCAAAATAACTAAAAAAGAAAACTGGGGTTTACGTAACCTCGCTTATCGTATCAAAAAGAATCGCAAGGGTAATTATGTTTTACTTAACATTGATGCTCCTGCTGCTGCGATTACAGAATTTGAACGTCAAATGCGTATTAATGAAGACATTCTACGTTATTTAACCATTAAAGTTGAACAACTTGAAAATGGACCTTCTCCTATTTTAGCTGAAGGCAGTGACTTCCGTCCTAAAAAAACCAGAATAGCGGTTGATACTGACGAAGCTGAAGAAATTGAAGAAATTGAGGAGGAATAATTAATGGCTAATCGTATGTTTGTTCGTCGTCGTAAAAGTTGTCCTTTTTCTGGGGAAAATGCCCTTAAAATTGATTACAAAGACATCAGATTACTCTCTCGTTATGTTTCCGAAAGAGGAAAAATTATTCCAAGCAGAATTACCTCTGTTTCAGTAAAAAAACAAAGAGAGCTTGCTAAGGCAATTAAAAGAGCTAGATTCCTTGCTCTTATGCCTTATGTAGTTGACTAATCTACGCTAAGCACGACTCTAAATTGTAACAGTAAAGGTTATAAAAAGAAGGCGATGAATAATATTGCGGCTATCAGACAATATCCGTTGATAATTGTGGCAGGAGTAATATCAGCTCTGTTATTTGCTGCAATTATGTTAGGAGGTCTGTTTGGTTTCGTTAGTATTTATTTATCGGCAGCTCCTCTTGCAGCGTCAGGACTAGTTTTTGGTCTTCCTGCTGTAATAGCAGCATCACTGTCTGGTATATTATGTTTGATTTTGGCAGGATATACTGAGGCAGCTTATTCTTTTGGAATGGTAGATTGTCTGCCCGTTTTGGCTGCCGTTGGTTTGTTTCTTTTGAAACTAAAAACTGATGAAAACCAAGAAAAAAAACTTTTTTTGAACTATGGCTTTGTTTTAGCGGCGGTTAGTTTAATTATGTCGCTGATAATTGTCATAAGGTTAAAAAGTTTAGTCTCAAGCCCTTTGGAGCTTGTTGAAGATGGAACCGTTAATAGGGCTTTATCTTTAAGAGACATAATTTACACATTTGTTTATCAAATAGTAAATTCCGCGGCGCCAGATCTACCGATTGAAAAGGATATTATTGTTAATAAAATTACATCTTGGGCTCCTGCTATTGTCGGGGTGTTGTGGTTTTTTCATATAATTGCTGGTTTGTCTTTTTCTGTATGGATATTAGATAGATTAAAAAAAACATTAAGGAAAAAGCCCAATTACAGAGAGATGCTTCTGCCATATTTTTTTACGGCAGTTACGCTCTTATCCGCAGGCTGGGGCATGTTCGCAAGTGGTGATAATGCCTATTTGGCAGAAAATATTGCGGTATTTTTGTTAACATTATTTATATTGCAGGGGCTTACCGTCGTTCATCTATATATTGATAAGATGAAATATAAAAGAACGGCATCGGTTGTTTTTTACATAGCTTTTGCGTTTGGATCGTTTGGAGTAATGCTAGGCATAGGTGTTTTAGGTCTTATTGAAAATTTTATAAAATTGCACCAAATAAAAATGGTGAAAAATTCGGAGGAATAAATTATGGAAATAATCCTGCTTGAGAAAATCGAAAAGCTAGGAAGTTTAGGTGATGTCGTAAAGGTAAAAACTGGATATGCCAGAAATTATCTTTTACCTCAGAAAAAAGCCTTACGTTCGAGCAAAGAAAATATTGCTTATTTTGAAGCTCAAAGAAAACATTTTGAAGCTTTAAATGAAGGCAAAAAAACTGAAGCTGAAAAATTAGCACAGTCACTTAAGGGTTTAGAAGTTGTTGTCGTTCGTCAGGCTTCTGAAACTGGTCAGCTTTATGGTTCAGTTACTATTCGTGATATTGGCGATGCTTTAAAAGAAAAAGGTCTTAAAGTTGAAAGAAAACAGATTCTTTTAGACCAACCTCTTAAAGTTCTTGGACTTTATGATGTTAAAGTAAGCCCGCATTCAGAAGTTTCTGAAGTGATTAAAGTTAATATTGCTCGCTCTCAAGAAGATGCTGCTCGTCAAGTTGAAGAAGCTGTAAAAAAATCAGGAGAGATTTTTGAAAAGCCTTTAGTTGTTGAAGCCGCTTCTGTTGAAACAGCTGCAAAAGAATAAAAGTTAATTCTTTTATTATAATATTAAAACGAGCCTTTTTTTAAGAAGGCTCGTTTTTATTTTTTTATTCCCATTATTCACAGCCTCGACAATATCTGTGGAATGTTTATCTAAAAGAATAACTACGATTAAAAATATCTGTTAATTCTTTTGTTATGGAAAACATAATTAAAAATAATAATCAAGAAGAAGCAAAAACCTCTTCTATATTTCGCCAGCCGCCAAGCAATGTTGAAGCGGAACAGGCTATTTTGGGCGCTATTTTAGTTAATAATCGAGCTTATGAAAAAGTTTCGGAGTTTTTAAAACCGATTCATTTTGCTGAAGCTATTCATAGAAGAATTTTTGAGGCTTGTTCACGTCTTATTGAACGTGGACAGCTGGCTGATCCTATAACGCTGCGTGATTTTTTTGAACAAGACGGAACTTTGGGCGAAATAGGCGGTCAGTCATATTTAATGCAGTTAGCAGCAGCGGCAGCAACATTTGTGAGTACAGAGGATTATGGTCGTATTATTCACGACAGATATCTCAGGAGAGAATTGATTGCCATTGGTCAAGATATGGCTGCGGAAGCATATCAAACGCAGATAGATTCTGATGCTGGAGATTTGATTGAAGGCGCCGAACAAAAACTTTTTCAATTATCTAATCAAAGTGAAACTAGACAAGGTTTTAGTAATTTTGCCAACGCTCTAACCAAAGCATTAGCAACTACAGCTGAGGCATATAAAAACGAAGGACAGATTTCTGGGGTTTCAACAGGGTTCTCTGATTTAGATAAAAAGATGGGGGGACTGCATAATTCCGACTTAATTATTATTGCAGGAAGACCTGGTATGGGCAAAACTGCTCTTGCAACTAACATTGCTTATAATGCGGCTGAGAAATTTAATCGTGAGGCCAAAAAGGCAAATGAAAAATCTAAAACAGTTGCTTTTTTCTCTTTAGAAATGTCATCAGAACAGTTAGCTACCCGTATTCTATCGTCTCAAGCTCAGGTTTCTTCACACCGTATGCGTACTGGTGAGATTGAAGAAAGCGAGTTTAATCGTTTGGCAGCGGCAGTTAGAGAGCTTGAAACCCTTCCTCTTTTTATTGATGACACTCCTGGTTTGACGGTAAGCAACATTAGAACTAGAGCCAGACGCTTAAAGAGAGAACGAGGGCTTGGCATGATAGTTATCGACTATTTGCAGTTGATTACACCCGCAAGTGGTTCTAAAGATGGCCGTGTTAATGAAGTTTCAGAAATGACTAGAGGGCTGAAGATTTTAGCAAAAGAATTAGATGTTCCTGTTATTTGCTTGTCTCAGCTTAACCGTTCAGTTGAATCTAGAGAAGATAAAAGACCATTGTTGTCAGATTTGAGAGAATCTGGTTCTATTGAACAAGATGCCGATGTTGTTATGTTTGTGTTTAGAGAATTCTATTATTTGGATCGTGAAGAACCTGTTCAGCGCCCCACAGAAAATGATGAGAAATATGCGGAACGTATTCGTAAATGGGAAGATGCCAAAATCTCAAAAAAGAATACTGCAGAAGCTATTATCGCAAAACAGAGACACGGACCAACTGGGATTATTGAGCTTTGGTTTAATGGCGATTACACCGAATTTGGTAATTTAATGAAAGAAGCCCAGTATTAGCTATTCAAGGTTAGACCTAATAAATAGGCTTCAATATGGCAGTTTCTTGCTTTAAACAAGCCATTTTTTGTGGATTTATTCATTAAGCTTGCAATGACTTAAATAAATTAAAGCAAGAAGATGCGTTTCATTTATAAATAACAATGCTTTGAATTTTTAAGAAATGGTTTTTATCAGCAAAAGGAAAGCTATAAGTAATTTCTTTAACAATATGTTGAGAAATATTTTGTTTTTGGTTACAACAAAGTATCTTTTATTTTTTAATTAAAGAGCAAAATTTATGGTTGAGCTGAAAAATGCAGGTGCGATTCTTACGATTGATGTTAGATCTGCGGTTAAAAATTTTTTAAAAATAAAACAAGCAATAGGGAGCAAAACAGATTGTGCTGTTGCTATCAAGACCGATGCTTATGGTTTAGGAGCGGAAAAGATAGCGCCGTCTTTGGCTGCTGCTGGGTGCCAAAATTTTTTTGTTGCTCACGTTTTTGAAGGTGAAAAACTTAGAGAAATCGTTCCTAATGCTGCCATTTATATTTTGCACGGTATTCCCGAAAATTGTGAAGATATTTTCGTTGCCAAAAAGTTAACGCCTGTTTTGAACAGTATTGAGCAAATAAAATTATGGCAGAGCTATGCTTTGAAAAACGCTCAAAAGCTTAAGGCTGTAATTCATATTGACACTGGTATGGTAAGGCTTGGGCTAAATATGTCAGATTTTAAGAAGCTTATGAGCGATGAGGAAGCTTTTAAGGGGATTAACCCTTTTATGCTTATGAGCCATTTAGCTTGCGCTGATGAGAATAATCACCCTAAGAATGAAGAACAGCTTAATTTATTTTTAGAGGCAAAAAAATTGTTTGCTCAAAGATTCCCTGAGGCAATTTATAGCTTTTCGAGCTCAGCGGGAATAAATTTGGGCAAAGAATATCATTTTGACCTTGTTCGCCCTGGAATTGCAATTTATGGTGGTGGCGGAGTTGTAATTGATAATCACTTTGAGAAGATGAAGCCTGTTGTGAATTTAGCTGCCAGAATTTTGCAGATTAATGAGATAAAAGATAAGGAAACAGTAGGTTATGGTGCAACTTGGAAAGCTGAAAACCAAAAGAGAATAGCAACGGTTGCGGCTGGTTATGGCGATGGTTTTTTAAGGTCGTTTGCGAATAAGTTAACAGGATATATTGGAACGACTAAGGTGTTTTGTGCAGGCAGACTTTCTATGGATCTGATAACGTTTGATGTTACCAATGTTCCTTTAGAAGAATGCCAAGTTGGAAAATTTATTGAGATTATTGGGAAAAACAATACTATAGATGATATCGCTGCTTTAGCTAATACCGCTAACTATGAGATAATTACAAGTCTTGGCAAGAGATACTATCGAGAATATTTGATATAATTTTAATAAGGTGTTGAGATATGATTTTTTTTGCAAAAGTAGGACGTGCTTTTATTAAGTTTTTAAGAATGACAGGGCGATTGGTTATTTTTACCAGTCAGGCGCTCTCGCATTGTGTTCGTCCGCCATTTTATCCCAGAATTTTATTGAGGCAGATGATAGAAATAGGTTTTTATTCTTTGCCTGTTGTAGGGCTTACAACAGTTTTTTCTGGAATGGTTTTAGCTTTGCAAAGTTATTCTGGTTTTGCTCGTTTTGGAGCGGAAGGTGCTGTGGCTTCGGTTGTTGTAATTTCTCTTACTAGGGAGCTTGGCCCTGTTCTGGCGGGTCTCATGGTTGCGGGTCGTATAGGCGCATCTATGGCGGCTGAAATTGGAACAATGAAGGTTACAGAACAAATTGATGCCCTCACAACACTTTCTACTAATCCGATTAAATATTTGGTAGTGCCAAGAGTTGTTGCTGGTATTTTAATGCTGCCAATTTTAGTTTTTATTGGAGACATAATAGGTGTTTATGGCGGTTATATCGTAGGTGTTTATAAGCTTGGCTTCAATTCTACGAATTATATAGTGAATACTTTTCAACACGTAGAGACGCTTGATGTCGTCTCGGGACTGGTTAAAGCTTCGGTTTTTGGTTTTATTATTTCTCTGCTTGGTTGTTATAATGGTTATAATTCAAAAGGCGGGGCGCAAGGTGTTGGTGCCGCAACTACCAATGCCGTGGTTTCATCATCAATACTAATATTAACCTTTAACTATATTCTTACCGAACTATTTTTCGCCAAATAAACAATTTAAGGAATGAGCAATGACAGCAAAAATAGAATTATCAAATGTTCATAAATCTTTTGGCACCAAAAAGGTTTTAGATGGTCTTGATTTGGAGTTGGCAAGAGGTGAGTCTGTTGTCGTTATTGGCGGCTCGGGTACGGGCAAATCAGTTATGCTCAAGTGTATTCAAGGCATTTTAAATCCTGAATCTGGCTCGATTAAGATTGATGGTGAAGAAGTTGTGGGTATGGACGGCAAAGATGTTGAGCGCGTAAATAGCAAGTGTGGAATGCTTTTTCAAGGGGCAGCATTATTTGATAGTTTAACAGTTTGGGAAAATGTTTCCTTCGGAGTTACGCAAAGAACCAGAATGTCTAAGAAAAAAGCTAAAGATTTAGCTGTGGAAGTTTTAGCTCAAGTCGGACTTGGATCGGACGTTGCAGACTTATCACCAGCTGAACTATCTGGCGGTATGCAGAAAAGAGTGGGACTAGCTAGAGCTATTGCGGCTAAGCCAGAGATAATATTTTTTGATGAGCCTACAACTGGTTTAGACCCAATTATGGCAGATGTTATTAATGATTTGATTATTAAATGTACCAAAGAGCTTGGAGCTACGACGTTGTCTATTACTCATGATATGGCTTCAGCAAGAAAAATAGCGGATAGAATAGCAATGCTTTATAAAGGCAAAATTATCTGGGCAGGAGCAGTTAAGGATATTGATAACTCAGGCAATCCTTATGTTGAGCAGTTTATCAATGGCAGGGCTGAAGGTCCCATCGTTATGGAGCTTAAGAAATAATGTCTAAAGGTGCGACTTTTGTTTGTAATGCTTGCGGTGCCGTTTACCGCAAATGGCAGGGACGTTGTGATGCTTGCGGTGAATGGAACTCCATATCAGAAGAGCGGGCAGAAAACTTTTCTTCAGGCAAAAAAGCTAAAAAGGGCGGTCGTGAAATAGAATTTGCCAGCTTAGAAGGTGTTACGACTGATTTTTCTAGAATTTCAACAGGTATTAGTGAACTTGACAGAGTTTGCGGCGGCGGATTGGTTGCTGGCTCGGCACTTCTTGTCGGAGGAGATCCTGGAATTGGAAAATCGACAATCTTATTACAAGCAACAGCAAAAGCGGCACTTAAAAATCCTAATGCTAAATGCATTTATATTTCGGGCGAAGAATCAATCGATCAAGTAAGAATGCGAGCAGCAAGGCTTGGACTGTCTAAAGCTAATGTCGATTTAGCTGCAACTGGAAATCTCAAAGATATTATTACTACTTTAGAGAATTATGATAAACCCGATGTTGTTGTTATTGATTCCATTCAAACAATGTTTTTAGACGATATTGAATCGGCGCCAGGAACAGTCAGTCAAGTTAGAATGTGTGGCCACGAGTTAGTAAAACTGGCTAAGAAAAAAGGTTTTGCTTTGTTTTTAGTCGGTCACGTAACTAAAGAAGGCAACATTGCAGGTCCTAGAGTTCTAGAGCATATGGTTGATACTGTTTTGTATTTTGAGGGTGATAGAGGACATCAATTTCGTATCTTAAGAGCCGTAAAAAATAGATTCGGAGCAACCGATGAAATCGGGGTTTTTGAAATGACAGCTCTAGGTCTTGAAGAAGTTGCCAATCCTTCGGCAATGTTCTTGGCAGAAAGACGTGGAAATGTAAATGGTTCTTGCGTCTTTGCGGGCATAGAGGGGTCACGACCAATGCTGGTTGAAATTCAGGCACTAGTTGCTCCAGCAAGTTATACCCCAAGACGAGCTGTGGTTGGCTGGGATTCTGGCCGCCTAGCTATGGTTACCGCCGTTTTGGAAGCAAGATGCGGGCTTGTTTTTTCAGGCAAAGATATTTATTTAAATGTTGCAGGTGGTTTAAAAATAACAGAGCCTGCTGCTGATATGGCCGTTGCTACAGCTTTAATTTCTGCTTTAACAGGTGTCCCAGCTTCTCCTGATATGGTAGTTTTCGGTGAAATTGGTCTTTCTGGTGAGGTGAGAGCTGTTCCTCAAACCGAACTGAGAATCAAAGAAGCTGTTAAGTTAGGTTTTTCTGAGATAGTTTTGCCTCGAAGCCTTAAAAAAGGTAAAAAAATAGCCAGTGATAACTCAAAGGACTATTTAGCAAAAGAAATCGGGCATTTGCACGGCTTGGTTGAAATGTTTACAGCTCAACGCACTGATTTATAAAGGTATTTTATATGTCTTATTTTGATTTAAATAATATTGATATTGTTATTTTGGTAATTCTATTTTTCTCGGGATTAACCGCTTTTTTCAGAGGGTTTTCTAAAGAAGTATTCTCGATTTTAGGCTGGGTTTTAGCTGCTTTTGTGACTTCTTATGGCTTAATATGGGTGCAGCCTATTTTTCGCGACTTAATAAAAACCGAAATGTTTGCAGATTTAGCAGCATCAGCGGGCTTGTTTTTAGGAACAAGTATTATCTGGGCAATTATAACAGGAATAATGGCACGCAAAGTTAAGAAAAGTTCTTTAGGTGGTATTGATAAAGTTCTTGGACTTTTTTTCGGTCTTATTAGAGCGGTATTATTAATTACACTTGCTTATATTTTTATTAATTTTTTACTTCCAAAAGAAGATATGCCCAAAATAATAACAGATGCTAGATCCTTTTCTTATGTTGAAAAGATGGCAGATGTTATAACTAAATTTGCTCCAGATCAAATAGCCTCAGTTAAAAATTCAATTATTCCAGATGATGTTGATATTGAACCGTTAGAAGATATCGATAATACTAAGAATGACATTTATGAAAAACTGATTCAGCCTAAAATTAACAGTAATAAAGGTAATTTTAAAGGATATGATAAGCAGGAGAGGGAAGATCTTAATCAACTGTTTAAAGAAGAAATAGAAGACGACGAGGCTCTTCCTCCGCCAGAGGCTATATAACTATATCTATTTTCTTACCGTTGCTATTACTAATGAGATATTGTTATTAATAAGGAAAGAGTAATATAATAACGGTAGGATTTAACCAAAACAGGGCAGAAACAAGGCGAGACAAATGATTAACCGCAGGCATAAAATTTCGGAATGTTCTGGCAGAACTATGATAGAGATGATAGCTGTTTTAGGGTTAATATCTGTTATGGCGGTTGGTTCAATTATGTTAATTCATAGTGTTTATGAACGTTTTGCCATTTTTAGATCAAGAACACAGTTGGCATCGATTGTTGAAACCGTACGCAAGTATTATGCGAATGATTTCAATTATCAAGGAGTTTCAGTTTCAGGTCTTATTAATAATAAACTAACGTTGCCTGACACGGTTTCTGGCAGCAAAATAGTTTTGGCAACAGGCGGTGAGGTTACGTCAGCAGGATATGAAACAACAACCAGAGCTTTCTCTCTTACTATTAAGGCGCAAACTAAGCTGGAATGTTATGGAATACTTGATGTTTTTATTGATCAGGTTGACAGCAGTCAATCGGCATATAAGCTGATTCATACTCTTAATGATTCCGGCGGCAACAGTATAACTTATGCGTGGTCTGGCAACACTGATTGTACGGTAAATCCAAGACACTTCAATTGTATGAGTTCGACAACGAATTTTGCTAACTGTAATGATGGCAGCGTTATACAAGTCTTTTATTATTAAGAGTACTTTGCGTTTAATTATATTATTATGAGATTGCAAAAAAAATTGATTTTACTCTTATTAAAAGTAAAAACTTACCTGTAAAACTTAGCCAAAAGGCAAAATAAAAGCGTGAAACTAAATTTCAAACACTCTAGTTTTTTTGTTTAACAGCTTGCGATAAAAAACTTCTTATTTTAAATTTCTTCTGCTGCTTGGTTTGTCTCTTCATCAGAGAGATTAAGGGCTTTTTTATAGGTATCAAGAAGCATTTCCATTTCGATACGGTCCGCTTGATCCATTCCTCTGAGCTTGATGATTTGGCGCATAATTTTGACATCATAGCCCATAGCTTTAGCTTCGGAATAAACTTCTTTAATATCTTGAGCGATATTCTTTTTCTCATCTTCTAAGCGCTCAATTCTTTGTATGAAAGATTCTAATTGTCCAGGATTGATATTACCTACTTGATTCATCTTGTATTCTCTTAAAAAATAAATTGTTAAAAAATTAGTTATTTCTTTGCAAGATAAACTGAAAACTATTATTTTGGCAAGACAGTGTTCGAAAAAATATAAATAGATGTTAATAAGTTCAGGTAATGTATGAGCGATATAAGTTTTGGTCTTTTATCGGTACTTTTGGTTGAAGATAATCATTATTTAAGAAATCTGCTTTTCCAAATTCTAAAAGATTTAGGATTTGGTCAAATATATACTGCCAATAATGGGCAGGAAGCTATCGAATTTTTAACGCCTCCTCTGGGCATTAGTAAAGATTCAGCTTTTTTAAAACAGGTTGATATTATTATTTCTGATTTAGTTATGTCTCCGATTGACGGCGAATTATTTTTAAGATGGATTCGAACAAGCAAAAAGTCGCCTAACAGATTTATTCCTTTTGTTATGGTTTCAGGTGCCGCTGATGCAGATAGAGTAGAAGGTTGCAGAGATTATGGGGTTACAGAATTTTTAGCCAAACCATTTTCTGCCCGTTCAGTATATGAAAGAATAATGAAAGTTATTGTTTCTCCTCGGCAGATTGTTTGTGCTCAGAATTATTTTGGACCAGATAGACGGCGTTCTAAATATGGTCCTCCCAATGGTGTTGAAAGACGCCAAAATGAAGAAGCTAAGGCAACAATAGTTTATTCTGCGGATAAAATTGTAAAGCCTAAAACCCCGTCCGATATTTGGATATTCAGGCTTCCTAATACGCTTAAAGAAAAAATCGGAGGGGCAAATATTCACGGTCCCATCAGTATTCCAGAAGAACTTTTGGCGCAGGCAGAAGAATCGCTTGAGAGGCAGGCTCTTGATTTTACAGAATGGGCAACCAAATATTTGAATGATATTGGAGCAATGTTAACCAAAGCGATAGAGATTCCTGAAAAAAGAAGAAATTGTATCAATGAAATTAATATCTTAGCTCATGAGCTTAGAGGGCAGGGAGGAACTTTCGGCTATCCTCTTATTACAATTTTTGGCAAGTCTCTTTATGATGCCACACATTCAGAGGCTAGTGAGGACGAAACCGTATTAGATATTATTAAGGCGCATATCGATGCTATGAAAGCTGTTTTGCGAGAAAAAATAGCTGGTGATGGGGGGCCGATAGGCCGTCAATTATTAGAGGGACTGAAAGCTGCTATTGCTAAAATTTCAGGGAAGGCTGATCTTGCCAAGCAAGAAAAAAGACAGGCAGCAGAGCTTGCACAGCAGGAAGCCAAGAAAAAAATGCAAGAACGAGATGGGGAACAAGATGATGGTGATGGCAGCAAATCTAAGGGTGTTTTAGATAATAATAAAAATGATGATAAAGAAAAAAAATCTGATA
>JBFXJJ010000025.1:0-13004 GCA_050175015.1 Alphaproteobacteria bacterium
TAAGTTTGTAATGCCCAAAACAAATATCCAATATTCATCCACTTTTTAGAAAAAAATCCCATTTTTGCTAAAGTAATCAATGCTGCATATCCCACGCCAAACACCAATACAAGAGTAGACTCTATGAAAATAGGGAGGAATTGATCCACCGCTATTTCCGGTCGCACAATTAATGGTTCCATCAAATGTATCCTTTTAAATATTTGTTTACCGTCCGGCCAATATGGCCTCGAGCATGGTAAATTATGACAGCATATAAGTATAAAATAATTGACATATATCAAGAAAAGGAAGAAAATTAGATTATTTAATGATTTTATTAAATATTATTGATATATAGCCTATATCTATTTGAAATAGTTATAATAGTAGGTTTTAGCCTGGTTGTATAAGATAAAGATGTACTTTATTTAACAATACATCTTGCAGAATGAAAAGGCCTATCGTAGCTCGGTGAAACAAAATTATCTTTTTCTAGAGACCATTCTTGTGATTTTAAGACAGTGACCGACTGGGCTGCTTTTCTTATCATTCGGCTTTCACAAATAATCGGCTGTCCTTTTTCAAAAGCCAGTTTGACTTCTGCCATACGGCTGGTTGTCACAACATAATGCCCTCCAATCAACAAAACTAAGACCGGTACGACACCTGTAAGACCTTTTTTCAATGCATTTTTGGATACAAACGGACGTGTTCCCACAAACACTGTAACCAATATCACAAATAATGCAAGGATTAAATACCCGCCTTCCAAAATAAAAAATTGTTCCATATCTTCACCTTATCTTCTAAAAAATTATTAAAAATAGTAACATACTTTCTATCTGTTCAAATTGATGTTTATCAAGCGTTTTTTAGTTAAAAGTATCTATACTGATAAATATATTAACACATACTATATAAAGGAATTTAATGTCAAATTTTAAAAATTATTTATTTGCTTTTTTGACTATAGGGTTTATTGCCATAGCCATTTCAGCCTATTTTGAAAGTCAACCCGAGCAAAAAAACAAGCGGATTTATACAGAAATAAAAAAATACAGCCCCTATTATATAGACAAACGCTTTGGGGGGCTACAAATATTAAGCAAAGCCGACAAGGATTTTAAAGAAAAACCGAGTAATATAGAAATTTTTCGCCAACTTGACATTTTAGAAAAAAATTGGGGGAAAAATCATCTCAAGATAGAAAATTCCCAATTACATATTCTTGATGACAAAAATGTGAGCATAGTAACTATTCCACTGCAAAATCAAGAAGAGCTTCATTTTATTCAGCAATTTTATGGGATTCAACAATGATAGATTTTGTTTTAACCTTAGTTTTTAGTATTGTAATGCTTCTTTTTATGGTCTTTCCTGCCATGAAAATAACAGAGTGGTTAAATAAAAAATTTTCACTTTCTAAAACATGGTATAACGGTTTAACTTTTCTGTTTACTGTTCTTCTTTCTCTTTTGGTTGGTATTTTTTTACGATTTGCCTAGTTAATATATTTTGGAAAAAATTTAATTTTAAAAATATTTCTTTAAAACTTTTTCCAGCTCTTCTATCATATTTTTCTTTTGTAATTCGGTTAATTTTGTAGTATCTAGGTCCAATTTTATACATTTGGGCCTAGTAATAAAAAAAACTTCTTGTTTCGCATGCGAAATTTTAGTTTTATTGCGGCTTCTAAGTGCTTTTCTGTCTAGTTTTTTAGCTACAAAATCAAAATACACCCCCACCTGCTCCTGCGGATCTTTAATCTTTTGTATTTCGTAAAGCGATTCAATGTCATTGATAGATTTATTTTTTTCTAAGTCTTGAATAATCTCTTCTTCCAAAGAGAGTACTTTAAATACTTTGCTGATATACGATTTTGATTTGCTTAGGGCCTGACTTAGTTCTTCTAAATTTGCATAAAAATTTTTATCCATAGCCTGTTTTAAAGAAAGGGCAAGCTCCAGCGGATCAAGATTGTCTCTATGGGTATTTTCCATAATTGCTACTTCAAAAAGTTTTTTTTCTTCTTCTTCTTTAGAAAAATGTGTTGCATCCTCCACAATTGCTTTTATCTTTTCTAGACCGAGTTGTTTATGCGCAAACCATCTCCTTTGCCCTGCTTTAAGCACAAATTCGCCTTTTGATGTTCTGATAACAGCTATAGGCTGTATGAGACCATGTTCTTTTATGGAAGACATAAGGTCTTGTAGTTCGTTATTGTTGATAGAAATTCGCGGCTGCATAGGGTTGTTTATAATTTTATCAACATCTATTTCCAAAAACTCTTGTCCATCTATTTGTTTCGCATGCGAAACTTTTGTATCATTGGTTTGAAGATGCGCATCTTCGCCTGCGGCCAATATCATTGCTGCATTTATCTTACGTTTGGCCATCTTTTATCCTTTTTTCTTTATTTCTTTGATTAATTGTTTTATCTCTTTTTTAGCTTTACTTTTTTCTAATTCTGTTACCCCTTTGCCTTCCTCCATGGTTCTATAAAAATCTGCTCTATGCGCTATAATCGTATCCATAAGGTCAAAATGCTTTAGATTATCTACCAAATCCTCTATAACAGAAAAATCTTTTGCACTCGGATTAACATCATTGAGTAAAATATTTGCTTTGATATGTGTTTTCATTTTTTGCGAAAGTTCTTCCAAAATCTGATGAAATTTATAAAGTCCTGCCATTTCCGTTACACGATCAACCGCCGGAGTGATGATAAGATCAGAAATGTAAAGTGCTGCCCTGTTAAGGTTTGAATCAAACCCTCCCACATCAATAATAATATTTTTATCTTCGGGCCAATTGTCCATAAATTCCACAAATGATTGCGGGGATTCGGGCTGAATAATTTTTAACGATTTGTATCCATTTATTTTTCTAAGGTTGTTTGTGTAGACCAATGTTTTTTGAAAATCCAAATCTATAATGGGCACACTCATCCCTATAGCTAAATGCCATGAAAGTAAACTTTTTCCTACTCCGCCCTTTGAGTGTGCAATGGTAATAATCATACATTCACCTTTTGTTTCGCATGCGAAATTTATTACCAAATAATACTATAATTGGTTTACAATTAGATTATTTCGCATGCGAAACTTTTTTATTTTATTTACACGGAAAAGAGCCGTTCTATTGGCTGTTTACATTACAATCAAGTAAAATAAAAATAAATAAGGGTGTTGACACATATTGCATAGTACAATATATCCATGAAAACAGATAATCAACAACTCACTCTTTTTAATGTTGTGGAAAAAATAGAAAGCAGTACATCAACTATTACTGAATTGCGTATTCCAATTTTTTCTCCCGTACAGAAACTTTCAGGAAATTCTGTGACCGCCAGAGAATTCAAAAACAACGGAGGAATCAGAACTATTCAAACAAGCTGGGGCAAAGTCGAAATAAGAGGGCGAAAACTCTTAACTCAGGTTCACAGGGATTTACTGGACTGTATCTACACACATGCGGCAAAAATTATTCCTCTGCCTACTGAAGAGGTTGTAATTATTTTCAGTCAGACAAAAATACTTAAAGAGTATAGCGGGGAAGAAAAAAGCAACTCTTGGGAAAAACAAACAAAATGGCTTAGGGATAAAATCAAAGAAATCCGTGATATCACTATCAATTATGTAAATACAAAAGGGGATTCTTTTGACTTTAATTTAATTTCTCATTTGGATTATCTTGAAGAACACAAGGCCTACTCAATTACACTGGATAAGAGATATTTAAAATTTTATGAAAGAGAACTTTCTATTAACTATAAAAAAGAATTGCCAAAACTGCTTAAAGTTGATTCTGCTTTAACCAAAGCTATTATACGTTGGTTTTTTACACATAAAAAAGAATCACGGTTTAAACTATTGACTGTTTTAGATGCGCTTGGGTTTCCTACAGATTCTCCAAAATCATTACAGGTTGCAAAAAGAGAACTCAGGTACAGAGTAGGGGAGTTGCAATCATTTGGAATTGATTACAGCCCAAACGATGAAATGTTTTATTATCTTGGTAACTCGGGGGTTGGTTTTATTCCTTCTTTATTTAATTATTCAAGTGCTTCTCTTATTGAAACAGAAAAACCTGCGATTAATACCACAACAAAGGATCTTATTGGTGATGCTATTTTGGTAGATGGGAATAAGGTTTTATTAAAAAACATCTCCTATGAAACAGAAGGTGCATTTGTTTGTGCAGCTTATGTTGAGACCGATGATCAAAAAAATTTTAGAATCGTTAATAAAAATCAACTTGATTCAGAAGAATTTGAAATGGAAGTTATATTGTACTTAGAGTCTCTCTTGTATAAAGAGTGATTAAAATCACACTCTTTATACAAGAGTCTTCATGCTCTTGTATAAAGAATCTTATATTCTTAGAAAAACCCTAATATTACTTCCAAAACCCTCTAATATAGCTACTTTTTACCTCTAATATTACTTCCTCATACTCTAATATTACTTCCAAAACCCTCTAATATTAGTTCCGCTTCTGCTATAAAAAATGATATAAACCCCCTAATATTACTTCCATCACAGATGAATCTGTTTAAAAATATATGAGAGTTTTTAAAAAAAGTATGAAAATTTTCAATAATAAGGATAAAAATACCCCACAAGTATCAAAAACTCTCTTATACCCCCCAATATTACTTCCAAAATATAATTTTTACTCTAAGATTGCTTCCGCAAGCACAATTTTGACCCCTCTAATATTACTTCCTAAAAAATAGTAAACCCCTCTAATATTACTTCCTAAAAAATAGTAAACCCCTCTAATATTACTTCCTTTACACTCTAATATTACTTCTTTTAACAAAAAGAATACTATGAAATTCGGGCCTTGCTATGTTATGTAAAAAGAGTTAGAATGGGCAAAAGATTATTATATGAAGAAGATAAGATGCAAAAATTGATGTATAGCGAAGCTTTTGAAAGAGCAGTTTTAAGTGCAATTATTTATGAGCCTGCGATATTTAAAGATGTACTGGATGCGGGAATAAGAAATGAAGATTTTTTTATTCCTTTTCATCGGGTGCTTTTTAATGCATTGGGCCATCTTTATGAAAACAGTATTATAGAAGAAGGTATTATTAAAGAGTATTTAGGCAAAGCATTTGATGAATCCGGAATGTTGGAAATATTGGCCTCGCTCCCGGTTTCGAATATTTGTTTTTATATAGAGAAAATGAAAGAGTACTCCAGACTAAGGCAGTTTAAACAACTTGCGCATCAAATTTTGTACAGTATAGATGAGGAAAAAAATTTTGATGAAATTTTACATCTTGTCCATGGAGAAATAGAAAAAGCAGAAGAGGGAGGCAGAGAGCTTTTTAAGATCGTTTCTTTTGGAGAGATAGAAGCAGAAGATGCGGAATTTGTTTGCAAAAGCTGGTTGCCATTTCCTAAAGATACCGTTTCTTTGGTAAGTGCAGGAGGGGGAGTAGGGAAATCATTTTTACTTTTGCAAGCAGCCATGAGAATGGTGAGAGATGAGAGGCTTAAAGTATTTATGTGGTTGAGCGAAGATCCTTTGGGATTATCCAGATCTCGTTTTGAAATGATAGCCAAGCAAATTTTGGAAACAGATGTTTCTGTCTTTGAAAAAGATTTGCATATAGCAGGAGCAGATGCAGAAACCATACATTTTTTAGAAGAGAGCAGAGGGAGCATATCTATCAATAGTAAATTTTATCAGTTTAAAAGAGCACTGAATGCGTATGATGTAATTATTCTTGACCCGCTTATAGCAATGTTTGGTGCAGATGAAAATAACAATGCCCATGCACGAATGTTTATTAATCTGTTTACCAGATGGGCCACCAAAGAAAAAAAGACGATCATTTTCATTCATCATGGGACTAAAAATTCATCTCAGAGCAGAGGGGCAAGTGCCTTTGTCGATGCGGTAAGGCTGGTTTACCGGGTTGAGTATATCAAAAACGATAAAGATGAAATCAGCGAAGACGAGAATAGATATATTATTTTAGACAAAGACAATAATGGTGCCAAAAAGTATTTGGGCGCCGGCAAAGTAAAAAGGCAGATATTTTCAAAAAAGACAAAGAGCATGATAGAGATCGAATATGAATAAATTCTGATTATATTCTTTGCCATACCAAGATAATCGGTTTATATTTTAGGATAATGGCTCTTTATTTTTTACGGTCCAAATAAATATAATAGGAATAAAAATCAACGTCATGAGCGTTCCTATGATAAGGCCCCCAATGGCTACTGCCCCCAATGGTGCAAGCCGTTCAAGTCCTATGGCTGCACCCTGAGCGATAGGTAGCATTCCTACCGATACCGAAAGGGCTGTCATTAGAACCGGCCTGGTACGGATTCTAATGGATTCTAGCATCGCTTTTGTTTTATCCACCCCCTCTTTCATCTGTTCAAGTGCAAAATGTATCAATAAAATAGCATTATTTACAATGATTCCAGAAAGTAAAATAAATCCCATCATCGAAGGCATGGAGACATGATAATTCATACCCAGCATTGTCCATGAAGCACCAATGATGGTCAGGGGGATAGAAAAGATAATCATTAAAGAGATTTTTATGTTGCTAAACATGATAATAAGAGTGAAAAATATCAATACAATTGCCACCGAAATTGCCCCAATCATTCTTTGTGCAGAAGCCTCAAAGTGTTTAATATCGCCTATTTGTTCAAGTTCTACATCTTTTGGGAAATCAACATCTTCTAGTTGTTTTTCAAAATTTGCCATAACATGCGAAATAGCTTCTTTTTCTCTGTTGCCATAGATTTCAAGCGTATAGTTAAGTCCTTCTCTGGTAATAGTGGTAGGTTCTTTGGTATTGGCAAGGGCGGCTACTTTATGCAAAGGTATCTTTCCTTTGGGGGTGTCTATATATAAAGAAAGAACTTTATCAAAGGTGTTGATTTGTTCTTTTGGAAGCCAAACTCTTACTCCGTAGTCCACATGATTATTTTTTGAAAAAGTAGCGACTAGGGCACCTCTGAGGGCAGTTTGTATTTGGTTTGCTATTTCAGACGAGGTTAGTTCGTATTTTAATGCCTGAGCTTCATCTATAAAAAGATTGTAGACGATTTTGTCCATATCCCATGTTGCGGAAGTAGAAACTATTCCTTGTGTTTTTTGTAAGGCTTCTTCCACCTTGGCACCTGTGCGGTGCAGTATTTCAAAATTCGATCCGCTCAGCATGGCATTGACACTTGCGCGTATGCTTGCAAGCCCTGTTGCTCCGTAAGGAGAGACATCAAGATCTTTTACATACGGGATTTGTATGATTTCTTGTCGCAATGCATTAGATATCTGCCAGATGGTTTTGTCTCTTTGGTGCCTGTCTATATAGGTTGCTACGATAGAAAGTTGGTCTGTCCCGCTTCCGCTTCCGATGCTGAGTATGCCTGCTTCGCTTCCGATGCTTCCGGAAACCCGCAAAAGTTTGCCTTGTTTTTGGATTATTTTGTTTGTCTCTCTCATGATCGCTTCACTTTTTTCTATAGGAAGATTTGCATCGGTAATGATTTTGATGTTGACAGCACCGGTATCCATGGGCGGCATGAGTTCTTGGCCTACAACGGGCATCACAAACTTAACAGACGTGAAGAAAAGTGCAAGGAGGACGATAAAATAAACTATTGCTACACTTTTATGTTTGACAGCTGTTTGTACAATGGAGGAAAAAAAAGTATGGATCATTTGGTTGGCTTGACCTGTAACCTTATGAAAGCCATTTTCTATTTTTAGGATAAAGCTATTTTGGATAGTTAAAATATAAAGAGACAACAAAGGTACTGCTATAATTGAAACAATATAAGAAGCCAAAAGTGCCAAAAGCAACGTTCCTACAAGCGGAGCAAAAACTGTTTGGGGGTATCCTCCTACAAAAAGCATGGGCGCAAGAGCGATCATCGTCGTGATAGAGCCGCTCAAATCTGCAAACATAATCTCTCTGGTTCCATCAATAACAGCACTGTGAATAGACTTGTTGAGCTCTTTATAGTGGCGCTCTATATTTTCAACTACTACGACAGTGTCATCAAGCAAAAGTCCTAGGGCAAGAATGATGGCGGTTAGCGTAATGACATTAAAGTCGATTCCGGTAAGCCACATTAAAGCAATGGTTGAAGTGTAAACTAACGGAATGGTGACCAAAACAACTAAGATTTGACGAAAACTAGCAAGAAACAAAAAAACAACAAGAGTGGACATTACGATCGCGTCACGGAGAGACTCTAGCATATTTTGTGTACTTTGGGCAATAGTTTCTTTTTGTGTATCTGATATCTCAAAATTGATTTGGGGATATTTTGTTTTAAATTTTTCAATCAGCTGCTCTGCTTTTTCGATTGTAGTGATAACGTCCGAGCTAATAGATCGTTGCACCGATAAGGCTATTGCCTCCTTCCCGTTTCCAAAATAGGAAGCGCTGTTTTCATAGTGTCCAAAATAAATCTCTGCCACATCAGCAAGCTTGAGATCAGACGAAAGAGGCAGGAGTTTGAGCTTTTCTACCTGTTCTCTTTTACCTTGAGATTTGATCAGATAGCGATGTTCATCATTGCTCATAAATCCAATCGCATACTCTTTGTCGCTTTTTTGGATGGCAGCAAGAACTTCCCCTAAAGAGAGATTAAGGCTGTCAAGTTTCTTTTTGTCTATAATGATTTGCAGCTCTTTTTGATAGCCTCCAAAAACATCAACATTGGCAATGCCTTTTGTTTTTAGCAGGGCATGCTTGATATCTCCGCTTGCCAAATCACGGATATCCGACAGGTTTATGTTTTTGTTTTTAGGCGACATGGCAACCACGAGTACAGGAGCAGTTGCTTCAGTGATTTTTATGATTTGCGGTTCTTGAATGTCTGAAGGAAGTTTGGCGCGTATTTTGGAAAGGGCGTTGGCTACGTCGTTTACCGCGGTATCGATATTTTTACTGTATTCAAACTCTGCACGAATGACCGTTACTTCGTCAATCGTATTGGAGTAGGCACGCCTAATTTCATCCAGAGCATAAAGCTCTTCTTCTACCGCGACGGCAACATTGCTTGCTATGCTTTTAGCTGAAGCGCCGGGTTCTACAATTACCAGGGCTACTTCGGGATAGTTGGAATTAGGAAAAAGGTTGCGATGGATCTTTCCGTATCCCATCATGCCGGAAAAAACAAAAAGAGCCAAAAAAGAAAAAATGATATAAGGTTTTTTGAGGATTTTTTCTATCCAGCCGCTTGATGGTCTACTCATGAACCGTTCCTGAAATATTTATTTTTCCGTAAAAAGGCAATTGTCCTAATTTTGACTCATTTGCTTGGGCAACCGGTGCATGAGGGCAAGGTTCAATAAGGGATTCGCTGTTGTCTTGCATCAAAATTTTAATTGGGATGGCTATAAACTTACCTTCCGCATAGGCCATAATGAAGTTGCCCTCTTTGTTGTGTACAATGGTATCGTTTGGCAGAATGCAGCCCTCGGATTCTTCTTTAAGCACTTCGACAGTGAGTGTACTTCCGGGAGGGAGAGGGAGGGAAGGGGTGCTTCCTGTTTCTGCGCGCATTAAACCATTTTGTGCCATGGTATAGATCGTTTTTATTTCACCTACTTTTTCTTTGCCGATGAATACTTTTTGCCTTTCTTTGATAGGAACATCCCCGGCAGCATAAGAAAATACCAGCTTTTTTTCTCCGTTGCTCAGACTAAGAATCGGCTTCCCTGCGGTTGCCAAATCTCCCTCGTGAAGCATGATCGCATCAATCTCTCCATCAAAAGGGGCAAGAATTTGCAAATAAGAGAGCTGGTGGTTTAATTGGATAATTTTTTGTTTTGTATTGGCAGCAATGGCTTCTTTGTTTTGCATGGCAACATGAGAAATATCAACCTGTTCGCGTGCCAGTCCGCCAGCCTTATACAGTTTAACATTACGGGCATAGATGCTTTTGGCCAGGAATGCGTCGCTCTTTTGCTGGGCATAGGTTGCTTCAAATCCGTCTATCGTAGAGCGCAACTCTTTATCGTCGATGCGGACAAGCAGATCCCCTTTGTGTATTTTTTGCGATTCTTTTACTGTGATATGCTCGATATATCCTGACAGCTTGGTAGAAATCGTAATGCTTTTGTCTGCCTCGATATGCGCCAAATAGGAAGCTTTGTCTTGGAGAGTTCCTTGTCGCGGTTTAATAAGGTTGATACCGATCTCTTCTTTTTGAGGCAAAGAAGCATTGCTGATCTGTTCTTTTCTTTCTTCCAGCAAGTTTTTTCCTTTTATTAGAAGTCCAGCGGTGAGAACAATAGTGATAATGGTTATGACAGTTTTTTTATTCATTGTTTGCCCCTGTTTCCATGATATATTCCAAGTAATAAATATTTTTTTGATACTCAAATTTGCTTTGAATGAGTTGCGCGTGTGCAAGATACGTTCGGCTTCTTGCTAAAAGAAGATCATTGAGTGTTGAAACCCCGTTTTGATAGCGGACGTTTTCTATATTTTCACTCTCTTTTAAAAGTGTTATTTGAGCGCTGTTGCCCCTATATTCTTCATAGCCCTGATTGATTTTTTCAATACCCTCGACCAGCATTTTTTTTAAATCAAGTCTTGCTTGTTCTTTTTCAAATGTCGCCTCCATTTTGGCTATTTTGGCTTTTTGTACCTCTATTTTTCGTTTTCCAAAATCCATAATATTCCATTTTACATTGACGCCGACTTGCCAAAGCGTTTCATTGTCCCAATCATTAAAGGTCTCATCTTTTCCGTAGTTTTTACCAACATAGCTTGAAAGATTGATTTGTGGAAACGCGGATGATTTGTTTCTCTCTATGGTTTTGTCTGCTTTTTTAACTTCCACATCTTTGATCTCTATTTTTGCAAGATACGAGGCATTGCTTAAAAGCATATCTGTATTGTAGCTGGGCTTTTTTATGTTGATGTGCAAAGGAGAAATAGAGCCGATTTGATCTAAGCCCACAAGCGATGCAAGCGTTGCTTTGGTGATAGTGATAGTGCTTTGCAAGATCTCTTCTTGGGTTTGTGATGCGCGCAGATCAGACTGTGCTTTTATCTGATCTATTTTGGCTTTTTTTCCCAGTTCTACTTCGTAGGCAATTTGATCTTTAAGTTTTTTAAGAGCTTGCGTATAAGAGTGCTGCGCGTTTTTGATTTCTTGTTGTGTTAAGATCGCCAGATAAAGCGATTTGATATTGTAAACCAGCTGTTCTTGTGTGAGTTTGTATTTGATGTGCGCTATTTGTTTCCCAAGCGCCTGGATCTGAATTTGTCTGGTTTGCTCGAATCCTGTAAACAAAGGGACGCTGTAAGTCGCGCCTCCGGAAAAAAGGTCTTTGGAAGTCGTAATCGGCGTTCCGCTGCCTATAGCAGATGGGGTAAGCGGTGCAAGGGTTCTTGGGGTATTGTAGTGGGTGTAATCTCCAACCAAATCCAAAGAGCCGTATTGTGCAATTTGGCTTTGCTGATGCTGCAGTTGTGCAGATTGGATCTGTAGCCGGCTTTTTTCTACGGCAGTATTTTGTTTTAAGCCCAAATCGATCAGTTCCTCCATCGTAACAGCAAACAAAGACGTACTTAACACAAAAAAATAGATTATGCGCACCATCATGACTCCTTTGCGCAGGAGTATACCCGGCCAATATAGACTCAATGTGAACCGTTTTAAACTATAAAGAAAAGAGGCATTAAATTGCAGAGTGTTCGCTTGCGTACCGAATAATATCCACGCCGTATCTATCTCGTATTTTAAGCATTTGTGCTGAAAGGTTTGCCGATTTTATGTCCTGTTCGAGGTCCAAGAGAGAAAATGTTTTAGGGCGGTATTTGGTAGAAAAATTTGAAGCACTGATAGCAATATAGTGAATTTTGTATCCCAAATGATTATCCAGTTTCGAGATTGTCTCGATAGCCAAATCGACCAAAAATTTTTCATTAAAGAACCTGTTACAGGTAATGGATTGAGTATTTTTCAGGCCATATTCGTATCTGATTTTAAAATAAAATGTCGTTGGGTTGAGTTTGAGTTTTTGTATGGTATGGCTTAGGTATCTAGCAAGAATCATCGTTCTTCTGTGAACTTCTTGTCTATCGGATATGGCCTTGAAATTTCTGCTGATTCCTATACTCTGTCTGTCACTGCAGGGTACTACTTTTTCATTGTCAATGCCGCAAATTCTTTTGTAGAGATCTCTTCCTGTTTTGCCGTAGGATTCAAAAAGTTGCGGCTTGGTTTTGGCTTCGCCGAGTGTTTTAACGCCATAGGAAAACAGTTTTTTTGATACAGCCTTTCCGATACCGGGAAAATCATTGATGTCGATATGTTCTATAAACGTATCGACATCATTTTGTGACAATGCTTTGGCTCCAAACGGTTTTATTTTATCTGTGATCAGTTTGGCAATCCATTTTGATTGGCTTGCGCCTATGGTGATAGGCAAATCAAACTTTTGCAGTATTTCGTTTTTGAGATTTTTGATAAACACTTCCGTGTCTTCATCTTTTATCCAGCCGTCCAAATCGCCAAAAAATTCATCAATGGAATATTGTTCGAGCAGGGGAATTTTAAATTCCAAAAATGATTTCAATCTGCAAGACAGCTCTTGATAAAATAGATGATCACTTGGCAGCACTATGAGCCCGGGACACCTCAGGAGCGCTTCTTTAAGAGGCATTCCTGTTTTGATTCCGCAAGGTTTTGTTTCATAGCTTTTGGCAATAATAATGCCGTGAATGGTTCCGCCCTCATCAATAAATTCATTTTTCCAGACAGATACAGGAGCGTGATGAAAAAAATCATTTTTAAATTCCAACATTGCGTTAAAAGCCCCTGTTTTATTTAAAAAAACACCATCTTTTTTTCTGTTTGAAAATATTTTTTTGTCACCTCCTTTGGCTATGGCAACACATCGATTTTTCAAGAAAGGATGTCTTGTTCTCTCTGCCGATACAAAATAACAATCCAAATCCAAGTGAATTTTCATCAAAACCTCCTTCTTTGTATTTTATTGAATGAACAAAA
>JBFXJJ010000026.1:0-10177 GCA_050175015.1 Alphaproteobacteria bacterium
GCTGAATCTTTTAATGCTAAACTAAAAGCATTCCGAGCTGTATTAAGAGGTGTTAGTGATACAAGTTTTTTTCTATATAGAGTAGCTAAGATTTATGCATAAACACCCGAATCTTCTTATGATCCTATTAGATCTTTAGTTTTATTTCGCATATTTTATCATAAATAGATAATTTATGCAGAAAAAGACTAAGAATCAGAATGGAATGGATTGTATTTTAAATGTCTTCCTACTAATCCAAAAGACATTTGGATTGATTTAACAAAATAAAAAACTCCTTAAAATAATCTTTAAGGAGTTTTCAGTGGAGCTGGCGGGACTCGAACCCGCGTCCGAATAAGAAACCCAAATGTTTTCTACATGCTTATCTCTTTATTGGTTTTTGTGATTAGCCTGGCAAAGAGCAGCCGAACCAAACCTTAGCTTCTTTGTTTTCGCCTGGTCATCGAAGCACCAACCAAGCTAGTTTAACATTTACGATGCCTCATTATCAAGTGCCGTTAAACGGGGCCCTTTGAGAGACAGCCTGTCCTGCAGCACCTAGGCCGCTGGATTAAGCTAATTCACTTAGTGAATTAAGCAGCAAGCGCGTAATTATTTTCGCCGTTTATTGTTTTGAGCATTGAGATTTACGAGCCAAAACACAAAGCTCGACATGCTTACACTCCAATTTACATTACCGTCAAAACCAAAACAGCCCCTGAATGGGACTGCAAAGATACAAAATAATAAGGCCGTTTAAAGGTTTTTGACGAAAATAATTTAATTTTATAGCGTCAATTGTAAACTATCAATCCAAAATATCATGAATAAAAAAATAAAAGTTGGCGTTCTACGCGAAACAAAAAACCCACCCGATAAGCGCGTTCCGGTTACTCCTCCACTCGCTGTCAAAATGCTTGAGCGTTTTCCAAATATTGATCTTTTTGTTCAGCCAAGTGATCTGCGTTGTTTCACCGATGAGGAATATAAATACCTCGATCTACAGATGAAAGAAGATTTAAGTGATTGTGATATATTATTAGGTGTAAAGGAAGTTAATCCTGCAACATTAATTCCCAATAAAACTTATATGTTTTTTGCCCATGTGGCTAAAAAACAGCCTTATAATCGTGAGTTGTTGCAGGAAATTATTCGAAAAAAAATACGACTAGTTGATTATGAGTATCTTACCGATTACAATGGAGCTCGTATTGTTGCTTTTGGACGCTGGGCTGGAATAGTTGGAGCATACAACGGTTTACGAGGTAGAGGTATTCGCATGGATGAGTTTCAGCTAAAACCTGCTCACCAGTGCCACGATATGGACGAAATGTATGCCGGTTTAAAATTGTTAAAACTTAAAAAGAAAAAAATTCTGGTAACCGGTGGAGGTCGTGTGGCAATGGGCGCTATGGAAACATTACGACAATTGAATTTGCGAGAAGTTACACCTGAGGAGTTTCTTACCCAGGAATTTAATGAAGCTGTGTTGTGTCGTCTTGATCCTGAGCATTATGTTCGTCATAAAGGAGGCATGCAGTTTAACCTGCAACATTTTTTTAAACACCCCGAAGAGTACGAATCAACATTTAAGCCATATACAAAGGTAACTGATATTTATATCGCTTGTCATTTCTGGGATCCTAAATCACCAAAATTTATAACTAAAGAAGATTACCTCGATCCTGACTTTAAAATAACGGTTATTGCAGATGTTAGCTGCGATGTAAATGGACCAATTGCTTCGACAGTTCGTGCTTCTACCATTGCTGATCCTTTCTATGGTTATAATCCGGTGACAGGAAAAGATGAACGTCCTTTTATTAGTCCAAAAAACATAACTGTTATGGCTATCGATAATTTACCTGGAGAATTACCAAGAAATGCTGCCGCAGACTTTGGTGCAGACTTGCTAGACAAAGTTTATCCATCGCTTTTTGGTCATGATGATGCAGGAATTATAGAACGTGCAACCATTACTAAAAATGGTAAATTGACCGAACGATATGCCTACTTACAGGATTATCTTGATGGAAAGGAATAGTTAATAATGTGAATGGTGAATAGTGAATAGTGATTCCATAATGTAAAAAAACAATCTGCCCCCTTTAGGGATAAAGGGCAAGACAGATTGTTTTTTTTATTTTTATAAATGTTTTAAATCAGAAATTGTTTTCAATTGATCTGCTGAACCAAAAATATAATTCCCTGCAACCAGCACATCACAACCAGCATCAATGATTTGTTTTGCATTCGTTCCGTCAACACCACCATCAACCTCAATTAATGCATTCGATTTTTTTTCGTTGATCAGTTTTTTGAGATTCTTAATTTTATTCAATGCATTCGGAATAAATTTTTGTCCTCCAAATCCAGGGTTTACCGACATAATTAAAACAAGATCAAGATCGGCAATAATATCTTCGAGCAAATGAACGGATGTATGTGGATTTAAGCTAACGCCGGCTTTCATTCCAAGCGATTTTATATTCTGTATAGTTCTGTGCAAATGATGGCAGGTTTCTATATGCACTGTTAAAATATCTGCTCCTACTTTCTGAAATTGCTCAATGTATCGATCAGGATCAACAATCATCAGATGAACATCGAGTGGTTTTTTTGCGTGTTTTTTAATATATTTTATTACTGGGAATCCAAAAGAAATATTCGGTACAAAAACACCATCCATTATATCGAGGTGAAACCAGTCGGCATCACTTTTGTTAATCATTTCAATGTCGCGCTGCAGGTTACCAAAATCGGCAGAAAGTAACGATGGAGAAATCAGATGTTTCATAATTATTATTTTAATAATGACAAAAATAGATAAAAAAAAGGAAACTGTCTGTTTCCTCTTTCTATTAATGTTTGGATCCTGCTAACCCAGATATGTTTTTAATATTTTACTTCGGGTTGTTTGTTTTAGCCGCTTAATTGCTTTTTCCTTTATCTGGCGAACCCTTTCGCGTGTGAGGTTAAATTCCTCTCCTATTTCTTCTAAAGTATATGGATGTTTGCCATTAAGCCCGAAATACAATTTTATGATATTAGCTTCGCGCTCTGTTAGTGAGGAAAGCGTTCGTTCTATTTCTTTTCGCAACGAGTCATTCAATAAATTACCATCGGGGCTTGGATTGTCATTACTTAACAGAACCTCATACATATCGCCATCTTCACCTTCGGTAAGCGGAGCATCCATTGATACATGTCTGCCAGAACTACGCATGGCATCTTTTATATCAGACGGAGCAAGCTCTATGGCCTTTGATATTTCCTCAATAGATGGTTCGCGTTCAAACTTCTGCTCTAACTCAGATAAAGCCTTATTAATCTTGTTAATCGAACCAATCTTATTTAATGGTAATCTAACAATGCGGGCTTGTTCTGCCAAAGCTTGTAAAATTGATTGTCGAATCCACCAAACAGCATACGAAATGAATTTAAATCCACGTGTTTCATCAAATCTTTTTGCTGCTTTTATCAAACCAAGATTTCCTTCGTTAATAAGGTCGGGGAGACTTAATCCTTGATTTTGATACTGTTTCGAAACAGATACTACAAACCGGAGATTTGCTTTAATAAGTCGTTCCAACGCCTCGTGATCTCCACTCCTGACTCTTCGAGCTAACTCTACCTCGTCTTCGGCAGTAAGAAGATCAACCTTTCCAATCTCATGCAAATACTTATCTAAAGAGGCAGTTTCCCTGTTAGTAACTTGTTTTATTATTTTTAACTGTCTCATTTTTAGGGTTTAGGTTATATTTAAACGTATAAAATAATACGTTATTTTTCAACAAATTGTTACAAATTTATTCAAATATGTTTATAAAACGTATTTAGGATATTCTTTTTTCACTATTTTTGATTAATCTAGGATTTTTTTCAAAAAAAAAGTAAACAAGTTTTGGTAATTCTAAGTAAATCTGTAATATTGCATTGATTTTCCAACAAACGTTTTTTAATTCTATTCCTTACGATATATAAATCGTTCAAAATTACTTGTTAAATCAATGGTTATAATAGATTTTGATTAGTTAGTATAAAATCAATAAATAATTTCCCAAAACATATTCTATGTACGATATTCTTGAATTGAATAAAAAGGTTCTCACCGAGCTTAAAGAAATTGCCAAGCAATTAGATATTAAAAAGTTCGATACCTTAAAAAAACAGGATTTGATCTATAAAATCCTCGACGAACAGGCAGAAAAAGCCACCATCGAAGTTAAGCCGGATAAAAAGATCAAACCTCGAAAAAAAATAATGGCCAAGCCTCAAGAAGAAGAAGCTCCTCGTGAAAAAGTAAAAATCATTAAACGAGCTGATAGAAAACTTGATAATCCGGTTAATGAGTTCGAAAAAAACATGGCCAGTAAGCACGAAGATTTTTCGTTAAATGCCGAAGAGCCCGAAACAGCTTTCACTGCAACAGAAGAAACTATCGTTCCAGCAGTCGACTCAAGTACTAATGAGCCATTTGTAAATCCGGAACCGGAAATTGATCGTGATCAGGCAAAAAAAACATTCGAAAAACCATCTAAAGATAATTTTCAGAAACGACAATTTGAAAAAAGACCTAATGATCGTGCGTTTGAGTTTGAAGGAATAATAAGCAACTCAGGAGTACTAGAAATTATGCCCGATGGTTATGGTTTTTTAAGATCATCAGAATATAATTATCTGAACTCCCCTGATGATATCTATGTTTCGCAATCACAAATCAAATTATTTGGTTTAAAAACAGGCGATAACGTTGAAGGATCAATCAGACCTCCAAAAGAAGGTGAAAAATATTTTCCATTAATTAAAGTTGAAAAAATTAACGGCCGTAGCCCTGATTTTATAAGAGACAGAGTTCCCTTTGATTTTTTAACTCCTCTTTTCCCTGAAGAAAAATTTAAATTAACCTCAGGTAAAAACGATAAGCTTTCGGTTCGAATTGTGGATATGTTTGCGCCTATTGGTAAAGGACAACGCGGACTAATCGTTGCACAGCCAAAAACAGGTAAAACAGTTTTACTAAAAGAAATTGCCAATGCCATTGCAGCAAATCATCCAGAAGTTTACATGATTGTTTTACTTATAGATGAGCGTCCTGAAGAGGTTACCGACATGGCCCGAAGCGTAAATGCTGAAGTTATTTCATCAACCTTCGATGAACCGGCAGAACGACATGTTCGTATTGCAAATATTGTTTTAGAAAAAGCTAAACGATTAGTTGAATGTGGCCACGATGTAGTTATCCTTTTAGATTCGATAACACGACTGGCACGTGCATTTAATACTGTTTCACCGGCCTCGGGCAAAGTACTATCCGGTGGTGTTGATGCCAATGCATTGCATAAACCAAAACGATTCTTTGGTGCTGCACGTAACATCGAAGAGGGCGGATCGTTAACGATTTTAGCAACTGCACTAACTGAAACAGGTTCAAAAATGGACGATGTAATTTTTGAGGAGTTTAAAGGTACCGGGAACATGGAACTTCAGCTCGACAGAAAACTATCGAACAAACGTGTTTATCCGGCAGTTGATATTACTGCATCGAGTACACGAAGAGAAGAATTACTTATTGAAGGTACCATGCTAAATAAAACATGGGTATTGCGTAATTATTTAACCGATATGAATTCGGTAGAGGCTATGGAGTTTTTAAGAGACAGAATGCTTAAAACTCAGTCGAACGAAGAGTTCTTGGTTTCAATGAACAGCGAGTAATGTTTAACAACACAATAGAAAAAAAGGCGAGGGTTACCTCGCTTTTTTTGTTTTGATTACTAAGCAGATAGTAATTAAATTGAAAAAGAAATAGAGGCTAGTTATAATTGGCTTTTTTCAATTATAAATCTGTAAAAAGTTAGAATTTTATTCTAATTTTGTAAGTTCCAAAAACTAGTTAATTATCTTTTATTAAATAAATTAAGGAGTTAGAAATGTCACAAAAAAAGAAATTTATAACATGCGATGGTAACTATGCTGCAGCACATGTTGCATATATGTTTAGCGAAGTTGCCGCTATCTATCCTATTACTCCCTCATCTACAATGGCCGAATATGTAGACGAATGGTCAGCAAATGGACGTAAAAATATTTTTGGCGACCGGGTTCAGGTTACCGAGATGCAATCTGAAGGCGGAGCTGCAGGTGCAGTTCATGGTTCTTTGCAATCAGGAGCATTAACCTCGACCTTTACAGCCTCACAAGGATTATTATTAATGATTCCTAATATGTATAAGATCTCTGGTGAGTTATTACCAGGAGTTTTTCATGTGAGTGCACGTAGCTTGGCTGCTCAGGCATTATCAATATTTGGTGACCATAGCGACGTTATGAGTGCCCGCCAAACAGGTTTTGCAATGCTTGCAACAGGTAGCGTTCAGGAAATTATGGACTTAGCTGGTATTGCGCATCTTGCTGCTATTAAAGCCAGAGTTCCATTCTTGCATTTCTTCGATGGTTTTAGAACATCACATGAAATACAAAAAGTTGAATATTTCGAAAACGAAGATCTTGCCAAACTTCTTGACTGGAAAGCATTACAGCAATTCAGAGATAATGCATTAAATCCAGAACACCCGGTAACAAGAGGTACAGCACAAAACCCTGATATTTATTTCCAAAGCCGCGAGGCAGCTAATAAATTTTATACTCCAATACCTGATTTGGTTGAAGAATACATGAAGGAAATCACCAAAATGACAGGCCGTGAGTATCATCCATTTACCTATTATGGAGCTCCAGATGCAGAAAATATTATTGTTGCTATGGGTTCAATTACATCAACCATTAAAGAAGTAATTGATTACAAAATAGCTCAGGGCGAAAAAGTTGGTTTAATATCAGTTCACTTATACCGTCCATTCTCAGAAAAATATTTCATGAAAGTTCTTCCTAAATCAGTAAAACGTATTGCTGTATTAGACAGGACAAAAGAACCAGGAGCCAATGGCGAACCATTATATCTTGACGTTCGTGAATTATTCTATGGAAAAGACAAAGCTCCAATAGTTGTTGGTGGCCGATATGGTTTAAGCTCAAAAGATACTACTCCTGCTCAAATAATGTCGGTTTATAACAATTTAGCTTTACCAGAACCAAAAAATAGGTTTACAGTTGGTATTGTTGATGATGTTACATTCTTATCATTACCATTATTACCTGAAATAAGTGTAGTTCCAAAAGGAACGTTCGAAGGTAAATTCTATGGTTTAGGATCAGACGGAACTGTAGGCGCAAATAAAAACTCAATAAAAATTATTGGTGACAACACCGATAAATATGCTCAGGCATATTTTGCATACGATTCTAAAAAATCTGGCGGTATAACTGTTTCACACTTGCGTTTTGGTGATCAGCCAATCAGATCATCTTATCTTGTTGGAACTCCAGATTTTGTTGCATGTCACGTACCTGCATATCTTGATAAGTACGAAATGCTTAGAGGTATTAAAAAAGGAGGAACATTCCTTTTAAATAGTATCTGGGATGCAGAAGAAACAAAGAATCGTTTTCCAGACAGCATGAAAAAGATCCTTGCTGAAAAAGAGATTAAGGTTTATATGATCAATGCAACAAAGATAGCCGAAGAAATTGGATTAGGTAACAGAACCAATACCATTATGCAGGCTGCTTTCTTCAAGATTTCGAATGTAATACCATACGAATTAGCCGAAACACAAATGAAGAAAGCAATTGTAAAATCTTTCGGCCGTAAAGGAGAAGAAGTTGTTGCGATGAATAAAGCCGCTGTTGATCGCGGTGGTGAATTAGAACAAATTACTATTCCTGCTGAATGGAAGAATATTGTTGTTAAAAAAGCTGAGTTAAGAAAAGATATACCAGAGTTTATTCAAAATGTAGTAGAGCCTATTAACTTGCAAAAAGGAGATGACTTACCAGTAAGTGCATTTCTTAATCGTGAAGATGGTACATTCCCTGCAGGAACAACTGCTTTCGAAAAACGTGGTATTGCAGTACATGTTCCTGAATGGATTCCTGAAAATTGTATTCAGTGTAACCAATGTTCGTATGTTTGTCCTCACGCAGTAATTCGTCCTTTCTTATTAACAGCCGATGAGGTAAAAAATGCTCCTGCCGGAACAGTTACCATAACAGGAACAGGTGGTACCAAAGAATATCAGTTTAGATTGCAGGTTAGTCCACTTGACTGTACCGGTTGCGGAAACTGCGTTGATGTTTGTCCTGCAAAATCAAAAGCATTGGTTATGAAGCCTCTTGAAACTCAATTAGATGAAGATGCTCGTTTCGACTATATGCATAACAAGGTTGGTTATAAAGATACCGTTTTAGAAAAGAGTAAAAGCGTTAAAAATAGTCAGTTTGCACAACCATTATTCGAATTTAGTGGTGCTTGCGCAGGATGTGGCGAGACTCCATATATAAAGGCTATTACCCAGCTTTTTGGTGATAGAATGATGGTTGCAAATGCTACCGGTTGTTCATCAATTTATGGTGGTTCAGCTCCTTCGACTCCTTATTGCAAAAACAAAGAAGGTCACGGTCCAGCTTGGGCCAACTCATTATTCGAGGACAACGCTGAATATGGCCTAGGTATGTTAGTAGGCGTTGACAAAATGAGAGAAAGAATTTTCGAAAAGATGACTGCAACAATAAATGATGTTAACGCAGAAACAAAAGCAGCATTCCAGGAATGGATTGATACTATGGCAAATTCTGACGCATCGAAAAAAGCATCAGACAAAGTGGTTGAAGTTCTTAAAAAAGAAAAACACCCTGTTGCAAAAGATATTCTTGACTTGAAACAATATCTTGCAAAAAAATCACAATGGATTTTTGGTGGTGATGGTTGGGCATATGATATCGGTTACGGTGGTCTTGACCATGTATTAGCATCAGGCAAGAATGTAAATGTTTTAGTACTTGATACTGAAGTTTACTCAAACACTGGTGGTCAGGCTTCAAAATCTACTCCGGTAGGTGCTGTTGCTAAGTTTGCTGCTGCTGGTATGAGAACTCGCAAGAAAGACCTTGGAATGATGGCTATGTCTTACGGATATGTTTATGTAGCTCAGGTTTCGATGGGTGCAAGCCAAAATCAATATTTTAAAGCAATTAAAGAAGCTGAAGCTTATCCAGGTCCATCGTTAATCATTGCTTACGCTCCATGTATTAACCACGGATTAAATGCCGGAATGGGTAAAACACAGGAAGAAGGTAAGTTAGCTGTTGAATGCGGATACTGGCATAACTATAGATTTAATCCATTATTAGAAGCTCAGGGGAAGAATCCGTTCGAACTTGATTCTACAGAACCAAATTGGAGCAAATTCCAGGAATTTTTAAAGAACGAAGTTCGTTATTCTTCATTAACTAAAGCATTCCCTGAAGATGCAGAAATATTGTTCAAGAGAGCTGAAGAAGATGCTAAATGGAGATACAATGGTTATAAACGTTTAGCAAGCAGAACTTTGTAAACAATTTTATATCATACTAATAAAAAAAGCAGGTAACCCTGCTTTTTTTATGCTCTTAAAATAACTATTGTTTAATTGTTTTTTAAGAATCTAAATAAAAAATTAAACAGTCTATTGAACCATATACTTTCTAACTTGTTTTATTATCTGAAAGAAAATTAAAACACTAAAAGATATGGCTGACTTAACTACCAATTACATGGGATTAAAACTTAAAAATCCCATTATAGCAGGATCATCAAACCTTGCAATAAATCACGAAAACATTAAAGCAATGGAGACTGCGGGAATCGGTGCCATTGTTTATAAATCACTTTTCGAAGAACAGATCAACCTCGAATCGGCTAACTTAGAAGATGAGTTGAGCTTTTATGATGACCGAAATGCCGAAATGACAAGGATTTTTCCTCACATAGAACATTCAGGACCAAAAGAATTTCTATTAAATTTAAAAAAAGCAAAAAGTGTTGCTACTGTTCCATTAATAGCAAGTATCAACGCCATTTATAAAGAATCATGGGAAGAATACGCTAAATTGATCGAAGAAACAGGTGTAGATGCATTAGAGATTAATCTTTACAATGTTCCAAAAAACCCAGATCTTACAGGTCAAAAATACGAAGAACATCAATTGGATATTGTAAAAACAATTCGAAAAACGGTTAAGATACCTATAGCAGTTAAATTAAGCCCGAATTACAGCAACACCCTAAATTTTTTATCAGAGCTTGATAAACTTA
>JBFXJJ010000027.1:0-9150 GCA_050175015.1 Alphaproteobacteria bacterium
TCTTGGCATCGTCTCTGGCATAGCCAACCAGACCGCCAACCGCAGAGCCGCTGCCGTTAACACTGGAAACCGAAAAACTGTCCGAAATCCCTGAGCCGCTGTATAAATAACCTACTAAACCGCCAACGTTGCTGCCGCCGTTTACCGTTCCCATTGCGTAACTGTTTGTTACGTTCGAATTATTAAAAACGGTACCAACTAAACTACCAACCTTATCTGAACCGTTAACGGTACTTGTAGAATAGCTATTAACTATAGATGATGAGTCTAGCATTCCAGCCAAGCCTCCGGCATCATCATTTTCACTATTTATAGTGCCAGATGAATGGCTATTTATAATACTTGAACCATTTTTTACATAACCTACCATGCCTCCAATTCTTATTGTTAAACCATGAATAGATACATTTGAGGAACTGCTGGTGATTTTAGAACCTGTAGTCAAAAAAGCCATCATTCCTCCTGAACCATTATCCCCAGAGGCGGTGCTTTCAACAGTGCCACTAATATGACAATTATAAATACTGCTATTAGAGTAGGCCAATCCTGTTAGGATTCCGACCCCGTAGTTAGATTTAATGTTAGCGTTATTAAGTCTAAGATTTTGAATGGTTGCACCTTTAATAGAGCTAAATAAACCTATATAATAATCGCCAGGTCTATTTATTTTTAAATTGTTAATAGAATATCCTCTACCATCAAAAAATCCTGTAAAAGATTGTAAATAGTTAACTCCTATAGGGTCAAATCCAGCTCCTCCATTCCAATTTGCTGTCGCACTGCAGTCAATGTCATTAGCAAGTTTGTAGTAACCCGCCAAATTATTAGCAGCATTTTGTAATTCTAAACAGTTTGTTATTGTTATAAATTTAATGCTAGAACAAAATCTTGGATAGTCGGTGTCTTCTCTAATGCACCATAAACTACCTGCAAAGTCCCAGTTTTCAAAAGTAGTTTGTTTTTTCATTTCTGCGGTGGTTTTGCCTTCTCCTAAGGCACTGGAAGATTGCCCTGATGTTTCTGTGTCCCAATAACTATGAGTAGCAGTTGATGAATTAAGGCTTTGGGCAACTAAACCTCCAACTAAAATACCATAGCCAGAAACGGAAGCTGTAGAATAACTATCAACTATATAGGTGTTATCTGCAACACCAATTAATCCTCCAGCTTCCATATCACTTTTTATAGAACCTGTAGTGTAGCAATTAGAAACATTTACATTGGTGGCGATGCCGATTAAAAGAGCACTTCGATTGAATGCATTTACAATGTTAGCATTAACCATTACATTTTTGATTGTAGCGCCTGTGGCATAACTAAATAATCCTACTGCATGAAGATTTCGATTAATATACAGTCCTGTAATTGTGTGGTACTGACCATCAAAAGTTCCCGTAAAAGCTCCGCTATATCCAATAGGATAAAAGCCGGCTCCATTATTCCAAGATGATGTTGCACTGCAATCAATATCATTTGCTAAATAATAATTACCGTTAGGATTACTACTCATAGCTTGCAGACCTGAGCAGGTTGTAATGGCTGTCTGACTATAACCGTATTTAGGATATATCATATGTTTTAAGGGATAAAAGCAAAAGCTAATAAAAAAATATCATTTATTTTCAATATATTAAATGATAGGATTTTTATTAAAATTATATACTTCTAGTATTTTTTTATAAAAATGATACCTATATGTTACCCATATTTAAAAAAGTATTTAATAAAAACATATATTTATAAATATGTTACAAAAGAAATGATTCGTTTTTGTCTTTTTTTATGTAAATCATTGTTACCCATATGTTACCCAGAAAAAACGAATAAAAAAATATACAATAAAATCAATATGTTATAAATTGTAAAGTTTTATGTTTTTTAAAGGAAAAATAAGCAAAATTATAGATGTAACTATTTGTTTTAATGCAATTTAATATAAAATTTGAATCAAAAAAACTGCTTTTGTAGCTGCTGTTTCGTAATATTTTTGTCCTTGCAATTGTAGGGGAACTGTAGCAAAATAAACGTAAATAAAAAAACTTTTTTATTTAATTTTTTTCTGAAAGGGTAAAGCCATGTTTAGTAAAAATGCACTCACAACTTTACTGTTTTTGATGATAGCCTTGATATATCCTAAATACGGTTACAATTTTACTTCATAAATACCACATTTTTATGTAAAGTAGTGTTTTTTGTTATTAAAATATTGTAACAATACATCGAGTCCTGTTGTTTTTTGTGCAACATTTCTAATTCGTGTTTTTTTGCCCTGTTTTTGTTATAGTTAAGAATAACTCAAAGCCAAAATATTTTGATTAAAAGTAAGGGGGATTACTGAGCGTTCTTAGGAATAATAATAGTGAAGATGGTTCCTTTGTTTTTAGAAGAGCTTACTCTTATATCACCACATAAAGTTTGGGTGACAATATTATAGACAATGCTAAGTCCAAGACCGCTTCCTCCAGAACCTCTTTTTGTAGTATAAAAAGGTTCAAATATTTTACTGATTTTAGTCTTAGATATTCCAGAACCATTGTCGCTAAATTCAATTTTTATATTAGAGCTATTACCTTTTTCAGATTTTATATTATTTATAGATATTGAGATTTCACCTGTCTTTTTCTTTTCGAAAGCGTGGATAAGCGAATTGATAAAAAGATTAGTTATCACTTGGAACAAAGCTCCAGGATAACTATCAATGACAATATCTTCATCACATTTTATTTTAAGTGATATTTTTGTGCCTTTTATTCTAGGGCGTAAACTGTCAACTACTTCATTAATGTATTCTTTTAGATTAAATTCTCGTCTTTCTTGGCTGCTATGATCAACTGCTATTTGCTTAAAACTTACAATTTGTTCAGCTGCTTTTTGGATATTAGCCATAATCAAATTGGTTGTTTCTTTTGTACTATCAATATAATTCTCAAGAATAGATTTTTTTAGTTCTCCATTTTGATATGATTTAATAAATTTCTTGGTTTTCTCGTTAAGATGAGATGTGGCTGTGAGGGCTGTTCCAATAGGGGTGTTGATTTCGTGGGCAACACCTGCAACTAGTTGGCTTATGAGAGACATATTCTCGACCATAGCCAAATTTTTTTGCGCTGTTATAAGTTGTTCTCTTACTTTTTCTTCTCTAGCTTTTGCGGCTTTGATTTCAGAAATGTCTTGAATACTTGTCAAACAAATTTCGTTTCCTGTTGGGTCTATTGTTGCGACACTATTTAACAGAACGGTGATGATGTCACCATTGCTTTTTATAAACTCAATGGTTTCATTTTTTGCAGAGCCATATTCCCATAAATCGGGCAAAGTAATTTTTTTAGCATAAAGAGCGGATTTTTTAGGCATAAATTTATAACATTCTTTGCCGATAATTTCGTTTTCGCTGTACCCCATAATTTCGAGCCATTTTTTATTAACACTTATGATTTTACTTTTGCGGTTAAGTGAGAACAGCATAATTGGAGTTTCATTGTAAAGGTGAGAAAACCATTCTTTTGCCTTTATTATTTGTTTTTCGTGGGTTTTTCGTTCAGTGATGTCTATAAAAATAGTAGCAAATTGATTGGGGGCATTTCTAAAGGCGTTTACTTCAAAATATTTATTTAAAGGTTTAGAATAAGCTTCAAAGTGAATAGGATTGCCTGTTTTTACTACATTACTATAAATTTGAAGCCAAGAGCTTTCAATATCAGGCATAACATCTAGAATAGTTTTTCCTATTACTTTTTTATTTTTCAATTCTGTGATTTTTTCGAAAGCAGGGTTGATTTCTAAAAATTTATAATTATAAGGTTTGCCTTCTTCATCATATAAAAGTTCGTGAACAGAGAAGCCTTCAAGCATAGTAGAAAAAAGCATACGATAACGTTTTTCGTTAGCTTTTAGTGCTCGGTTTGATATTTTTTGCTTTATTTCAAGAATTTCTTTTTCTAATAACTTTTGCCTAAAGGTTTCAATGGCTCTTGCCATATTTCCAATTTCATCTTTGATATCTTGTTCTGGAACCTCTACTTTCATATCACCCCCTGCAAGCTTATTCATAATGCTGGTCATACCAATAATAGGAACAGCTATCCAATTACTGGCATATATTGATATGATAATTCCTAGTGAAATGATTAGAATTGTCGCAATTGTTAAGTTGCGTTCAAGTTTGTAAAGGTTAGCAAAGACATCTTTTTTGGGTGCCGCAACAACAATAATCCAATCAGTATTTGGTATAATAGTTGCTCCAGCAAAAATAGTTCTGCCATCAAAAAGATATTCTCCAATTTTCTTGTTTGATTTTATAAAATTCTTTAAAAATTCAGATGCGCTTTTGAAACGGTTGTTTTCTTTAGCTTCATCAAAAATATTGTTGAAAAGTACTGTGGGATTGGGGTGTGCAATAAGCTTGCCTTTTGTGTCGATAATATAAGCATAACTATTGGCTAAAAAAGTAATATTTTTAATAAAGTTGACTATTTCTTTCTGAGTAAGTCTTCCATAAATGACGCCTTTTATCTTGTCGTTATTACCTTTTATAGGGCAGGCTATTATTGCTACCGGGTCATTAGTTACCCTTGAAATCAGCATTTCTGACATATTGCATTGTCCATGCATAGCCTTTGCAAAATATTTTCTATCACCTAAATAAATGTCATTGCTATCAAGAGAATTTGCATAGCCATCTGGTTTTATGATACCGTATACCATAAAATCAGTTCTTTGAGCTTCTGAAGTTAAAACTGGTTTTTGTTTTTGCCAGTCCATAGATTTTATAACATCTCTTTGGGCTATGGTATTTAGAACTTTAATATTGGCTTCAACCTGTTCGTATATGATTCTGGCAATGTTTTCAGCTCTATTAGGAAGGGCATTATAAATTTCAGAGTTAATAGAATTTCTAAAGTTTTCATGAGAAAGAATGAACAAAATAAGGCAGGAAAAAACCAATACCAGAGAAAAGGCTAAAGCCATTTTTTGCTTTAAATTTATTTTGTTCATCAAAAAGCTTTATAAAATAACTAAACACAATTAATATATTGTGCCATATAAAAGAAATATTATAAAATGTTTTTTATAAAATGGGGGAATATTTGGAAAAAAGAATATTTAAAATGTCAAAGGGTTTAGACTTGTCTTTAAAAGGTAAGCCTGAACTCAAAGTTTATGAATCAAATCATATAAACAGTGTTGCGATTTTAGGTGCTGATTACATAGGATTAAAGCCTAAGCTTATTGTTGAAGAAGGGGATAATATCAAGTTAGGAGATCCTCTTTTTTATGATAAGAATAATGAAAAGGTTTTATTTACTGCACCTGCTTCAGGAAAGGTTAGAGCCATTAATCGTGGGGAAAAAAGAGCCCTAGAATCGATTGTGATTGATATTGAAGAGAACCAAGAAGAGAAAATATTCGAAAGTTTCTCTTTTTTATCAAGCAGAATTCCAAGCCGAGAAGTTGTAATTAATAATCTGTTAGCTTCAGGGCTTTGGACATCATTTAGAGCAAGACCTTTTGGGAAGATTCCCAATCCTCAAGATAAACCAGCGGCGATCTTTGTTAATGCTATGGACACTAATCCCTTAGCATTAGATGTTAGTGTTATTATTGATGAAAACAAAGATGAGTTTGTTGCGGGGGTTAAAGTCTTAAAGATTTTAGCTGATTGTGAACTTTATATTTGTTACCAGAATGGTGCCGTTTTGCCAGAAGTCGATAATGATGGTATAACCTATGCCAGTTTTAAAGGAAAACACCCCGCAGGACTTTCAGGAACGCATATTCACTTTTTGAAACCAGCTTCAATTAATCGTTCGGTTTGGTACTTAAGCGCTAACGATGTAATCTTGTTTGGAAAATTGTTCTTAACGGGCAAAATCCCAACCTCAAAAATCATTGCTCTTTCAGGATCTATGGTAAAAAAACCACGTTTGTTAAAGACTAGAATAGGGGCGTCAATAAAGGATATAACGGATTTCGAATTAAAAGATGGCGAAATAAGGATTATTTCTGGTTCAGTGCTTTCGGGACATATTGCCAAAGATAATTTGGCGTATTTAGGGAAATATCATCAACAGATTACAGCTATTCCAGAGGGGAAAAATAAAGAAGTTTCAACTCTTATGAATGGTTGTCACACGGCAATTGTTCCATTCGATATTTTTGATAGGCTGTCCCCTCTTGATATTTTACCGATACCGCTTCTTAAATCTTTAGCAGTATTAGATACAGAAAATTCTCAAGCTCTAGGGGCATTAGAATTAGAGGAAGAAGATGTTGCTCTGTTTTCATATGCGTGTCCTGGAAAAAACAATTACGGCAGGCTTCTTAGAAAAACTTTAGAAAAAATTGAGAAGGAAGGCTAATGTCTCATAATTTAAGTGTAACTAAAAGCGCTCCTCATATTCGTTCTAAAATGAATATTGTAAAGGCTTTTAACTATGTAATTTTAGCGCTTATTCCTGTAACATTATACGGATGTTATAATGTAGGTTATAATGCTTTTAGGGCAGCATCTAACAATCAAGGTACTCTTCCTGACGTCAGATTAAAATTTTTTGAATATCTTGGTTTTTTGCCTGATTTTAATAATATACAAGCCTGCTTTTTTTATGGGCTGATGGTTTTTGCACCATTTTTTATAGTTTCTTTAGTATTGGGGAAAGCTTCGGAGTTTATTTTTGCCAAAATAAGAGGCAAAGAATTAAGCGGCGGCATCTTATTAACGGCATTGCTTTATAGTTTGACGTTGCCGCCAACTTTGTCAGTGTGGCAAGCTGGGGTCGGAATTGTTTTTGGTGTCTTAGTTGCTAGAGAGTTTTTTGGAGGTTTAGGGAAAAATTTTATAAACCCAGCTCTTACGGCTAGGGTATTTGTTTTTTTCTCTTATCCTGCCAATATGAGCGGCAATAGGCTTTGGGTCGCCATCGACAGTTATACTGGAGCTACAGGATTGGGCGTTGCTAGGGAAGGCGGAATGCCAGCTCTTAGTGAGCATTATGTTTGGTATGATGCTTTTATCGGTAATATCCCAGGTTCTATCGGCGAAACATCGGCTCTACTTTGTTTAATAGCCGCTGTTTTCCTAATTTTAACCAGAGTTGCCAACTGGCGCATTATTTTTGGTGTTTGGTTTGGCGTTATGTTTATGAGCGGCTTATTTAATCTTGTAGCTCATATTTCAAGTTCTTTTATTAATATTCCAGTTAAACCAATGTTTTATATGACGTGGCCTTGGCATATGGTCTTAGGTGGATTGGCTTTTGGTGCCGTTTTTATGGCAACTGACCCTGTGTCTTCCTGCCAAACCAATGGCGGGCGTTTGTTTTATGGCTTTTTTATAGGTGTTATGACCGTGCTTATAAGAGTTACGGGAACTTCTTTTGCGGAAGGTATTATGCTTGCTATTCTTCTTGGCAATATATGTGCGCCGTTGATTGATTATGTCGTGGTTAGAAACAATATTAGAAGAAGGTTGAAGAAAAATGTCTCATAGTTGTTGTGGCTCGTGTAACTGCCAAGAAAAGAAAAAAGAAAATTTCTTTAAATCTTTTGCTAAAATGAGTAATGACAGCAAAATAAAAACAATCGCAGTTGCCTTAATTTTGTGTTTATTGTGTTCTTTTGCGGTTTCATTGGTAGCGGTATCTTTAAAGCCGATTCAGAATAAAAACAATCAAGATTACAAAGAAAAAAATATGCTGATTGCCGCGGGGCTTCCAGTTGATAATCCTGCTTCATTTGATTTAATCGATAAAAAATGGATAGATGTTGAAACTGGGGATTTTATAACGGATAAAGCGAGTGGCGGAAAACCTGCTTTTGATAAAGATAACCCAAGGTATCAGCAAGTATATTTTGTAAATAATGATCAAGGGGTTGCCGAAAAGATTATTGTTCCATTCGGAGGCAAGGGCGCTTGGGGACCTATTAATGGTTTTCTTGTGGTTTACCGCAAAGTGTCTTCTTATTATAAGATGCCTTATAATGAAATCGCCAACGTTCTTTTTTATGAGCAAAGCGAGACCCCAGGACTTGGAGGAAAAATTGAAGAGCCAGAATGGCGTTATAATTGGCAACACAAGGAAATGTATGATAGAGACGGTAATTTGGTTCTTGATGTTGTCAAACACGGATTTGTTTCAGATGATGTTATAAAGTCAAAATATTTAGTCGATGGTTTGTCTGGGGCAACCGTTACAACAGGCTATGCTAGCAAATTTACTAGGTTGCGTTTAGGCGACAAAGGATACAAAAAGTTTTTTGCTAAATTAAGAAGTATGGAGCAGCAAAATGACAGAAAATAGTAATACCAAGCTTATTACTGAGCCGCTTTTAAAGAAAAATCCCATAGGTTTACAAGTTCTAGGCATTTGCTCTGCTCTTGCGGTTACCTCAAAGGTAGAGGTTACACTTACTATGTGTATAGCACTAACAACAGTTACAGCCTTTTCCAGCTTTTTTATAAGCTTAATTCGTAAAAATATACCGTCTAGTATTAGAATTATTGTGCAAATGACAATTATCTCTTCTTTGGTAATAATTGTTGACCAGTTTTTAAAAGCTTATGCGTATCAAATGAGCAAAACACTTTCGGTTTTTGTTGGCTTAATTGTAACTAACTGCATTGTTATGGGAAGAACCGAAGCCTTTGCTATGAAAAACAAACCAATAGCCAGTTTTATTGATGGTGTAGGTAATGGACTTGGTTATAGTTTAGTTTTGATTTTGGTTGCCGTTTTTAGAGAATTTTTTGGAGCAGGTTCAATATTGGGATATGCCATTATGCCATCATCTCATAATGGCGGCTGGTATGAAGATAATCAATTAATGCATCTTCCTCCAAGTGCGTTTTTTGTAATAGCGCTCTTAATTTGGATTAATCGTACTTTTTATAAAGATCAGGTAGAAAAATCTGAATATGTAATTTGCGAAGAAGAGGCGGAGAAATAAAATTATGAATTATGAACTTTTTAATATCTTTATGATTTCAGCGTTTATTCAAAACCTAGCATTGTCATATTTCTTAGGAATGTGTACCTTTTTAGCTGTATCTAAAAAAATTGAAACAGAATTAGGTTTAGGATTGGCTGTTATTGTGGTTCAGACCATAACGGTTCCCGTTAATAACCTTTTTCTTAATTATATTTTTAAAAA
>JBFXJJ010000028.1:0-7052 GCA_050175015.1 Alphaproteobacteria bacterium
TTCTTTTTTGTGTATTATCTTTGTGTTTAGAAGAGAAAATTCAAAAAATAAAATCTTTTTTGCTAACTTCGTTCTGAAATATTAATAAAATTAATAACTGTTGCAATAGAAATTTGAATCCGCCCAGTAAGGAATTTATAAATGAAGCTGTTCAAAACAAAACAGGTAAAAACGCAGGTAAGCGTTCAATTTGGTTTAATGGCAAAAATACCAAAGCACAAACCGAACACGTTAAGCCGCAATTTGAAAAATATATAGTAACTAATTTCAGTAGGATATTGAATGAAAACCCTGATAAAACAAAATAAATAGAATGAGACTTTTTAAAATATTCTTAGCCTCACCAGGCGACACGGACGCTGAAAGACTTGCAGCAGATGAAGTAGTTGACGAAATCAACAAATCAATAGGTTCAAGAGATAATTTCAGACTTGATTTGCTAAAATGGGAAAATGATACGTACCCTTCGGTTGGCGAAGATGGTCAAGATGTAATCAATAAACAAATTGGTAGTGACTATCAAATCTTTGTTGGTATTATGTGGAAAAAGTTTGGTTCACCAACCAAACGAGCTGGTTCAGGTACAGAAGAAGAATTTCAACTTGCATACGACAGATATACTAATAAAAAGGACATACAAATAATGTTTTATTTTAATTCTGCACCAATTCCACAAGATGCAGATTTAATGCAAGCACAAAAAGTAAAGGATTTTAAAAAGAAAATAGAAGATTTAGGTGCTTATCATAAGCCGTTTGATTCAGCAAAAGACTTTGAAAAAAAACTAAGAATGGATTTAACTCGCTATGTTAAAGATGTTTTGATTGAATCAAACAAAGAAGTTGAAATCAGTAGTTCAAAGGTACAACGTCAAATTATTCCAGAAATTAAAGAAAGTTTCAAAGAGTTTCTGAATGACCTTGAAGCGAACTTTGCTCATAGTAAAGTTGATTATTTACACCTTGAAGATTTTTATATCGCACCTGATTTAAAAGACTTGAATAATGGAAAGAAAACAAACACTGTAAAAGTTGAAAACCTAGATGTTTTAACAGATGCCATTGATGAAGAAGGGACAAAATTTGCCTTTCTTGGCAATGATTCATCAGGTAAATCAGCTAACTGCAAATATCTTTTTCAAAAATACTTTGAACTCGGACTTTATCCTGTTTTGATTAGTGGTTCTGATATTGGTTCAAATATTCGTCCCGACACATTACAAAACATTATTGAGCAGAAAATTACAGAGCACTATGAAATTCCATTTAGACTTTCTGAAATTGATGATAAAAGAGTAATAGTTATTATTGACGATTTTCATAAAGCGACTAAAGGTAAAAACAGATATTGGCCTGCATTGATGAAAAATTTAGAAGAACTTTTTCATCACATTATTGTAACTGGCAATTCATTGATGCCGATTGAAAATTTAAACAAACAAGACGTATTCAAAAACTTTAAACTCTACGCCATTTTAGAGTTCGGTCCAAAATTTAGATATGATTTAGTAAACAAATGGAATACGATTGGAATTGAAGCTCGTTTTTTAGACCACAATGAACTTTTAAGAAAAAATGACGCTTACATTTCTCACATAAAAGCAATAATAGGAAAAAATTACATCCCTTCTTATCCTTTCTATTTATTATCAATGCTTCAAGCACTAGAAAGCGGCAATGTTCAAAATCCAAATTACTCAATACATGGATTTTACTATGAAGTATTGATAAACGAGTGTTTCAGCAAAGCAATAAAGGACAAGAAAGAAATTAGCCTCTACTATAATTACCTTACACAGCTTTGTTTCTTCATGTTTGAGCAAAAGGTTAAGGATTTATCGCTTGAAGAATTTGACGTATTTCACAAAATGTATTGTGATAAGCATGATTTAACTTACAGTAAGCAAACAATACTTGAAACTTTTGATTTGGCTAAACTGCTTTATGTAAACAGTAGAGTCTATATAAAGGAAAAATATGTTTATTACTTCTTTGTTGCAAAATACATCGCAAATGAAATAGCCAATAAGCAGGAAATTAAGGAGCTTGTTACTAAATTGTGTTTACGTGTTTTTAGAGATGAATATGCAAGCATTATAATGTTTGTAACACATCTTTCAAAAGATAATTTTATTATAAGTGAACTTATTAAAATAGCTAACTCTTTATTCCCCGAAGCTAATATTGCACAACTGCAAGACGACATAAATGGAATCAATGAACTTGTTGAAAGAATCCCCGAGCAGGTTTTAGAAATTGTAAATGTTGATGAACAGAGAGATGAAGAACTTCAAGACGAAGAAGAATTAGAAAAACTTGAAAAGGAACTTGAAGATGAAAAAACCAATTATGACAACTTTTCTTTGGATGATGATATTTCAAGCATAGATTTCTTTGCAAGAATTACAAGGGCTATGAAAACTATTGACATTTTAGGTCAAGTTGCTAAAAAGCATTGGGGTGAGTTGGACGGTGAGCAAAAATTAAGTTTAGTTTCTACGACATACAATGTTGGATTAAAAACTCTTGATTTCTATTTGCAATTACTTCAAAGAAACTCAAAAGAGATTGTTGAGCATATAAGTCAGTTGATTAAAGAAAAACACTTCAAGGACAAACACAGTTTGGAAAAAGGAATTGAAGAAGCATCACGGAATTTTGTTTTCAGACTTTGCTTTATGACCTCATTCGGTATAACCAAAAGAGTTTCAAATGCAATTGGTTACGATAAATTGAAAAATACATTTGATAAAGCTTTAGCGGCACAGCCATATAATTCAGTAAAATTAATTGATTTAGCAATAAAATTAGGTTATTCAAGCATAGCAACTCAAATTGAATTAATTGAAGAATATAAAGACGATATGGAGAAAAATAAGCTTACCACAGTCGTTCTTCAAAATCTCGTTATAGATTATATGTATATGTTTGACACAGACTATAAAACCAGAAGTAGAATTTGCAATAAATTAGGAATAAGCGTTCAGGAGCAAATAAAAATTGATCAAACTTCGACTGTAAAGAAAAAAGATTAAAATGAACGAAGCAGAAACCAGAGCAGAATTAATTGACCCTAAGCTAAAGGCATGTGGTTGGGGCGTTGTGGAATGCTCTAAAGTCCTTCGTGAATACCATATTACAGAAGGTAAAATACAGACAGGCGGTGGGCGTGGCAAAAAAGAAATTGCCGATTATGTATTGGTTTACAAAGGCATTAAACTCGCCATTGTAGAAGCCAAAAGTGATGAACTGGAAATTGGCGAAGGTGTAATGCAAGCCAAAAAATATGCTCAAAAACTGCAATTAGAAACCACATACAGCACCAATGGCAAATCCATTTACCAAATCTGTATGAAGTCAGGCGAAGAAGGTTTGGTAACAGACTTTTTAAGCCCAGAAGAACTTTGGAATAAAACATTTGCCGAGCAAAACAATTGGAGAGAACAATTTGCTAATGTGCCGTTTGAAGATAAAAGCGGAAGTTGGCAATTAAGATATTATCAGGAAATAGCTATTCAACGAACCGTTGAAGCTATCTCGCAAAACAAAGACAGAATTTTACTTACCCTTGCTACAGGTACAGGAAAGACGGCAATTGCCTTTCAGATAGCTTGGAAACTTTTTCAAACCCGTTGGAATTTAAATCGAGACGGCAAACGCAGACCAAGAATTTTATTTTTGGCAGATCGCAATATTTTAGCAGACCAAGCCTACAATTCATTTTCATCTTTTCACGAAGATGCTTTAGTGCGAATAAAACCAAGTGAAATAAAGAAAAACGGAAAAGTGCCAACCAATGGCAGTATTTTCTTTACCATTTTTCAAACATTTATGAGCGGAACGGATGCAGAAGGAAAACCTGCACCCTATTTTGGCGAATATCCAGCCGACTATTTCGATTTTATCATTATTGACGAGTGCCACCGTGGCGGAGCAAATGACGAAAGCAATTGGCGGGGAATTTTAGAATATTTCAGTCCAGCCGTGCAATTGGGCTTAACCGCAACTCCAAAACGAAAAGACAATGTTGACACTTACCGTTACTTTGGCGAACCTGTTTACATCTATTCGCTAAAAGAAGGCATCAATGACGGTTTTTTAACGCCATTCAAAGTAAAACGTATCAAAACCACATTGGATGATTATCGCTACACTTCGGACGATACAATTGTGGAAGGTGAAATTGAAGAAGGCAAACTATACGAAGAAAAAGACTTTAACCGCACCATTGAAATTGTTGAACGAGAAACCAAGCGAGTAAATATCTTTTTAGAAGAAGCCAACCAAAATGAAAAGGCAATTATATTTTGTGCCAATCAAGCACACGCAGCATTGATAAGAGATTTGGTAAACCAAAACGCCAAAAGCAAAGACGCTTTTTATTGCGTTCGTGTTACAGCCAATGACGGAGAAGAAGGCGAAAGATTGCTAAGAGAATTTCAGGACAATGAAAAAACTTTGCCAACCATTCTGACTACTTCTCAAAAACTTTCCACAGGTGTTGATGCAAGAAACATTCGCAACATTGTTTTGCTTCGTCCTGTTAACTCAATGATAGAGTTTAAACAAATTGTTGGTCGTGGCACACGTTTATTTGACGGCAAAGAGTTTTTTACCATTTATGACTTTGTAGATGCCTACAAACACTTTTCAGACCCCGAATGGGACGGTGAACCAATAGAAGAAGAACCTTGTAAAATATGCGGTCAAAACCCTTGCATTTGCGAGAAACACCCACCAAAGCCGTGTCCGATTTGTGGTCAAAGACCTTGTATTTGTGTTAGTGAACCGCCACCACCTTGTTACAAATGTGGTCAAAGTCCTTGCGTATGCAAAAAGAAAGTAAAAATAAAACTCAAAAACGGCAAGGAAAGAGAAATTAAACATATGGTTTCCACTTCATTTTGGAGTGCGGACGGCAAACCCATTTCAGCAGAAGAATTTTTGAGTAATCTGTTTGGTGAATTACCAAAACTTTTCAAAGACGAAGAAGAATTACGGATACTTTGGAGCAGTCCGATAACTCGTAGAATCTTATTAGAAAATTTAGATGCAGCTGGTTTTCCAAAAGACGACTTACTGACTTTGCAAAAGTTAGTAGATATGGAAAAAAGCGACCTGTACGATGTTTTGGAATATGTTTTCAATGGCGACTATATCGCAATGACCAGAGAAGCCAGAGCCAAAGCAGCCGAAGCGACAATTTTTGCTTTACTCAACGACCAACAAAAAGAGTTTATCACTTTTGTGTTGAGCAAATACATTGAAACAGGTGTGGACGAACTCGACCAAGAGAAACTCCCGATTTTACTGACAAACAAGTATCAATCATTAGAAGATGCGAAAGAAATTTTAGGAGACGTAGCGAACATAAGCAGACTTTTCATAGAATTTCAGGAACATCTTTACAAACAGAAAGTTGCATAATGACTGGAATAATGAAACATACAGCCCACGCTTCACAGCCACACACATTGCCAAGTCGCTCAAAAAGCCAACCGCACGACCAAAACTTGTCCAAGAGTGTGTCTGTCCCAACGCACGGCAGACAAGAAAGTGAAGCAAATTTTAAAGACAATAAAACGGACGACAAAGAACGCCAGTGCACAACAAGCGGTATAAAATATTGGGGGTTAAGTGGTTATGCAAATATTCTGCCCCGCATCAAGTTTGGTGTAACTCGACAGGTTAGTAGCCCGCAATCCCCAACGATTTCATACCGCCGACCGTTGTGCGTCATGTTAAAAAGACCTTCGAACGATAATGAGTATTTTTAAAATATATAGTAAGGATAGAATATCTAATCAATCTGATACGATATTTACGATAATTGGGAAAAGTGAGCCTGATTTGACAAAATCATTAGCTTACCTATTGTACTATTCTAAAGATTTTTTAAATCAATGTCTTACATTGATTGATTCAGGGATTGATTTAAAATATATAAATTCAATTGTTGCTGCTGAACAAAAGCCAGATATTGGACTTGACAATAATAGGCGAGATATATCAATAATGCTGAAATATTTAGATTCAACTAAAAATTCTCTGATAGTAATAGAAGCAAAGAATCTTTATCTAAAAAAGATAAGTAGTAATTCGATTATTAAACAACTTACTAAATATTTTAATCGAGATTCCTTTAGTGATGTAAAAAGAGCCAAAAGCCTGATTGGAGTTACATTGACAAAGGACAAATTGCTATTTGACCAGACAAACGCTCATGGATTAGGTCATATTGTTTCAATTCAATGGCAGGATATTATTGGGCTGCTTATGAAGAGTAAAGATTTTATGTTGCAATCATTTAAACAGGAAATAATGAATTCTAACTTTATTAAGACTTATGAAGAAGAAGTGTTTTGCCCACCTGTCGGCGACACTTACAAAAAAGTCAAGGAATTAAACATTTATTGTTGTCCAGCTGACAGAAGCTTAAAAGATGCAATTTACCTTTTACCAAGGATACCTGTTAATAAAAACAGTAATGTTTTAAAAACTGACTACAATTACACAGATGATGAGATAAAAACTATTAAAGGCAAGGGGTTTTCAATTGCACTTTATAAAATTGACAATAGCTTTATTGTGGATTTAGACTCAATTGATGCAATTGAAGACCAAACCTTAAAGGAAAAGGTGAATAAATGGGGAATTAAAAAAGGTGAAAGATTAAAAGTTTTTATTCTCAGCGAAAAGATGGATTTTGAAAAACCTAAAATTACTGATTTGCAAAATAATGCTTGGAATGGTTATTTTAAATTGTCAGATATTTGGGGTAATTTGATTAAAAAAAACACGAACGCACAACACGCAGTATAGCAAATAAGGGTTTTAGTGGTTTTCGAAAGTTTATGGCTCGCATCAACTTTCGTGTAACTTGAAACTGAAAAGGTCCGTAATCCCTTACTTGCCATACTGCAACACGTTACCAATTATTAAATTTCAGAAAAAAAATGACTCAGCGACTTCTTTTATGCTTAATGGTTCTTCTATTCTCATGTAATCAGAAAAATGAAAACCAAAGTGACAGTTCTGAAATTAAAATTGACA
>JBFXJJ010000029.1:0-6236 GCA_050175015.1 Alphaproteobacteria bacterium
CTCGCGAAGGATTGACCGTGGAACTTGCCTATCCGGCCTCTCTTTTGGATCAACGCGGTCTAGACGCTATACAGCCTACATTCTGGGATTTGGTTTTAGAGTATTGGCACTGGGCTGCATTGGCAGGATTTTTACTTTACTTTAAGAAGATACTCAAAAGACATACCGGCTTTATCGACAAGCGATCCATTGCGGTCCAGTATGCTCCGCCCAAAGGATTGAGTCTTTTGCAGTCAGGGCTTCTTTTGGATCGCTTTGCAAATGATGAAGATTTTGCAGCAGCTACACTTGAACTTGCGGAACTTGGATATCTTGAAATTGAACAGCCCGGCTCAGATAACGATCCTGTTTTATTGCGAACAAACATGCCTGTTGACACACAACTCACCATGGATCAGAAATATCTGCTTGATTCTGTTCTTTTTAAGGCAAATAAAAATTTTACACTCTCTTCGGGCTCACCGGAAAAAGCGCGTTCCCTTCAAAATGGTTTCAGCTATATTAACAAACAACTTTATACCTGGGTGGTGGATGCTCAATATATGAGTGAAAACCCCCAAAGGGTCCGAACAAACTTTTTATTAAAAAGCATTCTCTTTTTGCTTCCCGTGGTTGGCCTTGCACTTTATAGCCTATCACAAAAGCTGGGAAGCGAAATTATTGTTGTTCTCATATTTCCCTTAGTATTTGGTGCAGCAGGAATGAGTGTAATTTTAGGAAGCAAAGCGTGGCCTTCCAGAATTTTTGGCGCTTTTTTTGTGGCAGGGGGCATGACTCCGCTGATTGCAATACTCCAAAGCTCAACGCTTACGCTTTCGGACATATTGACAGGGCCCATCGGTGTCCTCTTGGCCTTGGCCTTGATGATGATGTACATCTATAATAAAATTGGCAAATTTACACAAAAAGGTGCTCAGGCGCGAACCCATCTTTTGGGTCTGCAAATGTTCATCAAACGCGTAAAACAAGATGAGATCAAAAGACGCCTGCAGGCTGACCCCCTTTATCTTGAAAAAATGTTGCCTTACGCAATTTTATTCAATGAGACGGATCATTGGCTTTCTTTTTTTACAATTTTAAATGTTGCCACCCCCTCTTGGTACCACGGTGATATTGGCAACCTAAAAGGTTTCACTTCCCATATTCACAATGCATCCACTCCGCCTTCTGCCGGCGCAACCGGCGGCGGAGGATTCTCTGGAGGAGGAGGCTTTTCCGGCGGAGGGGGTGGCGGTGGCGGTGGCGGCTCCTGGTGAAAAGCATACAATAAATATGAATTGCTTCATGTTTTTTCTCGTTTTTGCAGAAAAAGAGAAAAAGATATTTAGCTCTTTAAAGCATTTTCTATGATTTCAATACACCAAAGTGTATTTTGAAGGATATCTTTTGACCAAAAACGAAGAACCCTCCAACCTTCTTTTTCTAAATAATCATTAACTTCTTTATCTCTTGCAATATTTTTTGCAATTTTATTTTTCCAAAATTCAACATTTGTTTTTGGCCAGTCTACACCGTCTTTCCCATTATAAAAATTTTTTCCATGCCAAAACTCACTGTCACAAAAAATAGCTATTTTTTTGCCTTTAAAACAGATATCAGGTTTGCCGTATATGTCTTTGCAATTTTTTCGGTATCTATATCCTTTGCTCCAAAGAACTTTTCTTAATTTTATTTCTATTAAAGTTTCTTTAGATTTTATTCGGCACATATTTTCGGATCTGTTCATGATATTTTCAATAGTTTGTATTATAGAAATCTAATTTGCAAATTTAAATTAAAGTATTGATTGCCGTCTTTATTGTAGATAATTCCAAAACCATGTCTTGAAGAACTGGGCGTGTCAAGTTTTGTATTTTTAAATAAATAATCCTGAAATTTATTTCTATTATAAATATGATAACAGACGATATCGCCGTCCTTTTTAACAATAATATAACCGCCTGTCGCATCATAATATCCATTCCATAATGCCGACGGAGTCATGCCCAATGCGCAATCTGTTAAAAAGTTTTTAATCTTATATTCATAGTAAGGATGATTTTTTGTTATATCAAAATTACAAGGGTTTTTATTATTTAAACAATCAACCAAATCTGTTATTTGTTTTTTGCAATTCGGCTTGTATGAAAGTCTTAGCATCTCTCCAATGATTGTCGGCAACATGCTATCTATCATTATTAGGTTACATTTAAAGTTAGAATTTGACGGATTATTAAATATAAGATTTGACCCGTTTTGTTCTATTAGTGTAATTCTATCTGTAATTTTGCTTTTACCTGTAATTGAATTGACATTATTAACTATTTCGTCGGAAAGAGGAGGCTCTATTTTATATATAAAATTTGTTGCACCACTTGAGTTAACTAGCGTTGAAGGGCTGCCGAGTTGAGATTTTATACTAAAGCCAAGCGTTGGTGTATAAAAATTTTGATGGGAGTGCAAAATTATTTTAAATTCTTTATTGCTTTCTTGTTCAAATTTATGCGCTTGATGTACAATAAAGTTAGCAAATGACTCTGCACTAATAATATTTAATTTGGCAGTACTCACTTGTGCCTCACATTGACTTACTTTGACATGAGAAATATATAAATATTTTCATTTTTTAAATATCTCCTCGTAGTGATAGTTTAAAAATTCTTTGCTAGGCAAAAACTTATCTGGTAGTTGAATTATTTTTTTATTATGAGATAAAAAAAATGTATTTATAGTTTGATTTTGTTCCAAATCTTGAAGATATTTAGAAATGACAATTTGATAATTATTATTAATAGCAATATAACCTCTATCAAAAGCTCTATCGTGTAGGCTATTAAGACAAAGTCCATTTTTCGGATTTGTTCTTTCTATGTTTTGCTTCCATGGGATAATATGGCTTGCAATAAGGAGTTCGGGTATATTAATACCAGTAATACAACAAGTATTATTATAAGCAGATAAAACTGCGCTCCTAAAAAACGATTGATTAACACGTGCCTTTATGACAACTTCTTTTTCTTTCCCTTCTAGCATTTTAGAAGATAAATCATATTCGATGTCTCGCCCTTTTAAATTAGCAATAATTTTTTCACTTTCATATGCCAAATCATCCCAATTTCCATTAAATTCCTCCCAAACTTCTTTGTCTATCTTACTTCCATTTTTCAAACCTGTTATGCCTTGCAACTTCAATTCTGGATCAAGTCGTCCCAAGTTGCCAATTTTCATATTTAATGCAGAAGGAGTCCTCCCCAAAATTTTTGCATATTCAATTACTGTAGGGTTTGTTTTGCTACTGCTTTTAAACGGAATTTTACAATAAACATTAAAGGCAACTATCGTCTCTTCTCGAGTCCAATTTCTCATCCTTTTAAGGCTTGGCATGGAAATCCTGCTAAAATAATGTCATGTGGAGGGATATCTTTTTCATCTATTTGCGTTATATCACCGTGAGGCAATTCTCCAAAATTTGCATAATATGTCTGCTGAGCGTATTTGTCTATCTCCGAGGCAAAAACAAACTCAATATCTTCTCCGAAAGCCTGCTGAAATCCAAGTCTTATACCGCCTATCCCTGCAAACAGATCAATAGCTTTATACTTTGCCTTTTTGGTTATGCCGGTTTTTTTTGGATTTTCAAACTTAAAAGTCATTTGCCGCCTAATTTTGTTTAGATTTTGAACTTTCATAATTATACCCTTCTTCACTTGAACATAAAAACAATTTTACATTCAAACAATAAATAAGTAAAAAAAATCTGTCAATTTGACATCATTTCGCACCTTCTTCTCTCTAAACGCTATACTTTTTTATACTTTTGATCATCAAATTCTTATAGTAAGGGCTGCTGTGTATCTGCCAAAAAAAGAAAAACTTTATATCAGCGATCTCATACAAGATGCCGCTGTACCTTACCCTGCTTACTACACGCTGAGTGCCTCGATGCATCAAAACGAAATGCTTCGTTCGGCACTTGTGTCGCTGCATAGCTTTGATTTTTCATTTTACGAAAAAGCAAAAAACCATGAAGACATCTTTACTCTGCTTCACTCGGGCGGATTTCCAATCTATAAAGAAAAATATATCGTAGGATATTTTGGCAATAAAATGATGTACCTAGAAAGCAACGGATGGAAAGCGATGCCTGCAACACAAGAACTTTTTATACCGGACAATTGGCTGGTGTGCTAGTTTTTTGAAAAAAGCTTCTTTTTTATTCTTTAATTAAGACAAATTTTATCTTATTTAGTTATACTTGTATTATATCTTAGGTGTTGAGGAAAATTTTATTCTTCCTCCTTTTAAAATTTTTTATTGTTGGCATCATTTATCAATGCAAATAATACCCCCACCCTTCTTGGCACCTAAGATATATTTTCCTCATTTTTAATTTTAAAAAATTAATGAAAATGATCAAAAGATAACATTACAGCTTCAATAAACTTCTGACTTTTCCAAATATACCGACAAAAACCAAGGCAATCACACCCGCCAGCATTCCCACAACAAGTTCTCCCAAGAGAGCCGGCACATAATGCAGAACGTCATGAAGCCAATGCACATGATGCGCATAGATTCCCCCTGCAACCAAAAGCATGGCTAGGGTTCCGATGACGGTTAAAGATTTAATCACCTTAGGCAATGCATTAACCAAAAACTCGCCTATGCTTATGAGTATTTTATTTTTATTATTCCCCGCAACAATAAGCTTGTATCCGAAATCATCCATTCTGACAATCATTGCAACGATTCCGTATACACCGATGGTTGCAAGCACTGCAATCAAAGAAACCACCATAATCTGAACAGGCAATGTCTGCTTAACTACAGTACTGAGTACAATAATTACAATCTCAACCGACAAGATAAAATCCGTTACGATTGCCGATTTTATCTTATTTTGTTCTTCTTTTAACACTTCTTCCTCAGATATAATTTCAAGTACTACATGTTTTTTCTCATGCTCATGGGGCACAAAATATGCATAAATTTTTTCAATTCCCTCGTAGGCCAGATAGAGCCCTCCCGCCATTAAAATAGGAATGATACTCCACGGTGCAAAAGCACTCAAAAGAAATGCCAAAGGCAAAATAATCAATTTATTGATAAAAGAACCTTTGGTGATAGCCCATAATACAGGAAGTTCTCTTGATGAGGCAAACCCCGAGGCTTTGTCTGCATTGACAGCCAAATCATCCCCCAATATTCCTGCTGTTTTTTTTGTAGCCACTTTACTCATGGATGCCACATCATCCATCAATAGCGCAATGTCATCAAATAATGCAAAAAAACTTGCCGCCAACTTTTATCCTTTTAAAGTTTTTATCGTTTATGAAGATATTTTTTTGATATCCAATTATTTTTCTTATTTTAGCACCATATATCCATTCCAATGCTTTAAAAAATTTACTTTACACGCTCAATCCAAAAACCCGCCAAAAAACAAAAGACAAAAACAAAATATTTATATTATATGACCAAAAAAGATAAATTTACAAAAAAATGAAAGAAGTGTACACTCCCGGGCCTCAACACCCAGGAGCGATAGGATAGAATTATTCGAGTCGTGTGACAACTTCACCCTCTTCTACATCAAAAATGATGCTTGAGCCCTCAGTAACCTTGTCTGCCAAAATAAGTTCGGCCAGCGTGTCTTCCACAACTTCATAGAGAGCTCTTTTGAGTGGTCTAGCCCCATATACAGGATCAAATCCCGCTTCGGCAATATATGCTTTTGCCGCAGGCTCAAGGACAACGTTGATATTTCTCTCCTGCAATTTTTTCTGGATGCCCTTGAAAAGGATGTTCACAATGCTGGTAATTGCCTCTTTATTGAGCGGATTAAAAATCACGATATCATCCAACCGGTTAAGAAATTCAGGTTTAAAATGAAGCTTCAACTCATTATTTACTGCTTTTCTTCTCTCTTCAGGATTGTCAAACTCCATAATCTTGCTTGAGGCGATATTGGAAGTCATGATGATAATAGTGTTTTTAAAATCCACCGTGACCCCTTTATTATCAGTCAAACGTCCGTCATCAAGCACCTGCAACAACGTATTAAACACATCAGGATGCGCCTTTTCAATCTCATCAAAAAGCACAACGCTGTACGGTTTTCTTCTGACTGCTTCCGTGAGCTGGCCGCCCTCTTCGTATCCGACATATCCCGGAGGCGCACCGACCAAACGGCTGGCTGCATGTTTTTCCATATACTCACTCATATCAATACGAATCAGTGATTTTTCAGTATCAAA
>JBFXJJ010000030.1:0-5991 GCA_050175015.1 Alphaproteobacteria bacterium
TTAGTTTTTAAAGATAGGGCAGAGGGGTATTCTAAAAACAAAGTTATCAACTATACTTATGATATTTTTACTTATGCCATTGATGCCAGGCTGCATAAGTGGGGAATAAATTTTCCATTTTTTTATGTCACTCGAAGGGCAAAAACTTTTATTAAATTTGGAGTTGTAGGATTTACAGGAACAATTGTCGATTTTATTTTTTATAAATTATTTATTAATAGTTTTGGCATTCCTCCTGCCACTTCCAAAGGTTTCTCCGCGGAAATAGCTATTTTAAACAATTTTACCTGGAATCATCTTTGGACCTTTAAACATAGAAAAACTAACACTAATATTTGGCAAAAATTAGGAATTTTTAATTTAGTAAGTTTTGGAGGATTAGCTATTGGGGTTTTAATTGTTAAATTTTTGCATTCTGTTTTTGGCGATGGCGCAGTCAGTGTTGGAGGGATAGGGATTGCCTATAATAACTTCTACTTTTTTGCCACTATTCCGCCAGTGCTTGTCTGGAATTTTACGGTTAACCATTTAGTTACCTGGAAACACCATACAGAAGAAGACTTATCTAACGCTACCCTTCTTTAAAAATATCTGACTTAAACGCTATCACCCTGGAGTGTGGGAAGGTAAGTTTTAATTAAAAATTTCTAGATTGAAGATGGGAGCAGTGTTTTGAGTTAAGAAATTTTGGGCATAAAGGTAAATTGCTAAAGCAACTATTGCCAGCACTATTTTAAATTCTTGAGAAACTAAAACTTTCTCAAATGCAATGAGAACAAAAGGGAAGATAGGTAATGTATACCTGCTTAGGTCTCTGTGGGCTACCAAAGTGCTTGCTCCTAAATAAACCAAGACATAAAAAGCTAAAGGATAAAGTTTTTGTTTAAAAAGTCTAATTCCTCCAAGAAAGCCTAATATTAACAGATAGATTATATCTTCAAGCCAAATGCTTCCCACCCAAGGTTGATTAATATTAAAAACTTGGTAGGGAGGAAAGGTAAGATGAATATTGTCTCCACTATGAAAGTAAGCAAAAAAATCTTGATAAGCGATTGAGTACCAATAAAAAATCATCAGCAAAGTAACAGGGATGAGAAACAGAGGAGAGTAGGCAACAACTGTGGATATTGTGCGACTTAGAATGTTTCCTTCATTGGTTTTGACCAAGTCTGACTTGTTTTTGATTATTTTCCAAATTAGGTAAGCTCCTAAAGCAAAAAAAAGTAATATTCCTGGAGGTCTGCTCAGTTGCGCTAACATGCCAAGAACCCCTGTTGCCAAGATGAAAGAAAATTTATTGCTGGACTCATATTTTAAAAAGAAGTAAAGAGAAGCAATGGTGAAAAATATGAACATTGGTTCAGCTGAACCGACACTGTGAACAACCAACCATCTTGCAGGTAAAATGAGAAAGATGATAGACAAAAGAAGCGGATGGTTGGTTAATTTAAAATCTCTCACCAGAAAATAAAAGGCTATGGAAGACAAAATAGTAAAAATAAAAGCTACAAAAATCATCGACTTTAAAAATCCAAAAACTGGAGCAAACGGCAGCATAAGTAACGCATAACCTGGAAAGTGAGCGGCATAATAATTAGCTGGGAGTGACAAGGGGAAGTTGGAAATTGCCTGGGGGGAATACCAACTTTTAGCAATCACAATATACTCTAGCCCGTCAAAATTTCTATAAATTGCGGCCGGCCCTTCAGAAAAATTTAAACCTAAAAATTGGGGAATTCTTAAGTAAAAAGGAAACAAAATCAAAAAGGTTAGGCAAATATTAACAGCTACTAAAATAGCCAGCTCTTTAAAAGTTTTGTTCACAAACTTATGTTAGCATAGGAAGATAGTTTATGCTACACTTTGATAGTATGAAGGTAAATTCTCTTTCAGTTTTTTTCCCCGCCTTCAATGAAGAAAAAAATATTGCTGCCACTGTGGTGAGGGCTGATGAAGTTTTAAAAAACCTGAAACTGAAAAATTATGAAATTATTGTAGTTAACGATGGATCTTCAGATAAAACTGCTGAAGTAGTTTTAAAATTAGCTCAAAAAAATTCTCATATTAGGTTAGTGAATCATCAGAGAAACAGAGGTTATGGCGGAGCTTTAAAAACGGGTTTTAGTCAGTCAAAATATGAATGGGTAGCTTTTGCCGATTCGGATGGACAATTTGATTTTGCAGATATTAAAAAGTTTCTCGCTGAGGCGGAGAATGCCGACCTTGTGCTTGGCTTCCGTATAAAAAGAGCTGATTCTCTTTTTAGGCAACTCACCACTTTTGGATGGAAAACAATAGCTAGGATTTTCTTAGGTTTGGATGTCAAAGATTATTCTTGTGGGTTTAAATTGATAAAAAAGCAGGTTTATGATGCCGTTTTACCTTTGGTGGGAGAAGAAAAAGTGACTCAAATTGAAATGCTGGTCAAAGCCAAAAGATTAGGTTTTAAGTTTGCCGAAGTTGGGGTGCCGCATTACCCGAGGAAATTTGGAACACAAACAGGGGCAAATTTAAAAGTTGTTTTTAAAAGCATCATTGATCTTTTTAAGCTTTGGTGGAAAATTCGCTAAAATGAATTCGCTACTCTCCTGGATAAAGAAAAACCGTTTAGAAATTCTTATTTTGCTATTCATTTTAGCAACAGCCGCTTTTTTTCGTCTTTACCGGATTTCTGAATATATGACCTTCTTGGGTGATGAAGGAAGGGATGCTTTGATGGTTAAAAGAATTTTAATTGATAGAGATTTCCCTTTGCTTGGGCCTCCTACTTCAATTGGTAACATATATTTAGGGCCGCTTTATTACTACATGATGGCTGTTCCGATGGCAATCTTTTGGTTGAATCCAGTGGCGGCAGCGGGGATGGTGGCTGCTTTAGGTATAGCTGCTGTTGCCTTAATCTATTATTTAACTCGAGAATGGTTTGGCAAAGCTGCAGCTTCAGCTTCAGCTTTGCTCTATGCAATTTCTCCGATAACCATTATTTATTCCCGTTCGTCTTGGAATCCTAATCCCGCCCCCTTTTTTGCTTTGCTGGCTATTTTGGGAATTTATAAGGCTCGGCAAAGAAATGATTTCAGATGGTTTATCTTAACTGGAGTGGCGTTAGCCTTTGTTGTTCAAATGCACTATACAGCCTTGCTCCTTATTCCGTTTTTTGCTCTCCTTTGGTTGTATGAGCTATTTTTAATTAGAGCAAAGGGAGCAAAAAGAAAGTATTTTTGGAGCAGTTCTTTAGCAGCTTTGCTGGCATTTTTATTTTTAATGTCCCCTCTTTTGATTTTTGATCTAAAATACAACTTTGTAAATTACCGCGCCTTTATTGCTTTTTTTAGCCAGGGCGGCAATGTTGGCTTCCAATATATTGATATCTTGTCTCGCTCATTTAGTATTTATAAAGACAACCTGGTGGGAAGATATATGGGAGGAAGCAGTTTGCTGCCAACTTATCTTTTATCCTTTTTAATTATTTTGCCTTTAATAATATCCATGATCAATAAAGTGGCTAAAAGAAAGCCTTTTAATTGGGTCTATCTGGCGCTTGGAGCGTGGCTAGTGATTGGCATTTTGGGCTTGTCATTTTTAAGGCAAAGCATTTATGATCACTATTTAGGTTTTTTAAATCCTGTTCCGTTTATGCTTTTAGGGTCGTCTCTATCTTTTGTGAAAAAATTTAAAATTCCGCTCACTGTTTTATTAATTTTTGGCGTAGGGCTTGTTAATCTGTCACAAAATCCTCTGTTTTATCCCCCTAACAATCAACTGAGAAGAACTCAGGAGATCGCTAAATTTATTATTAATGAAGCTCGAGAGAAACCGTTTAATTTTGCGCTAATTGCGGCGAGAAATTATGATGCGGCTTATCAATTTTATCTTGAAGTGTATAATCATAAGCCAAAAATAGCTCCTCTTGAAATTACAAAGCAGTTATTTGTGGTCTGTGAGGATATGGTATGTCAGCCTACATATAGTTCGAAATATGAAATAGCTTCATTTGGTTGGACTAAGATAGTATCCGAACAGGATTTTGCGGGAGTTAAAGTATTTAAATTAGTTCCATATTTTGATTGAACCAACAGTTTGTATAAAAAAGTGTTTTAAATGTGGAGTTTTTTCATTAAAATAGAAAGATGAGTAAAGATAAGAGGGTAAAAGTATCAATAGTTGTGCCATCGTATAACGAAACTATTGAAGTTAAGAGAAAAGCTATTGAGGAAATAGATAACTTTTTTAAAAAACAAAACTATTCCTATGAAGTGGTGATTGTAGATGATGGTTCGACTAACAATACCCTGCCTGAGGTAAAAAACCTGATTGAGGGTAGACAAGGTTTTAGGTTAATTGAGAATGAGCACAGTGGTAAGGCAATTACTGTCATGACTGGACTGCTTAACTCTAGAGGAGACATTGCTATTTTTACCGATATGGATCAAGCTACCCCTATCTATGAGATAGATAAATTAATGCCAAAATTTAATGCTGGTTTTGATGTGGTGATAGGTTCCAGAAAAGGTAGAAAAGGAGCTCCGCTAACGAGAAAATTGGCAGCCTGGGGTTTTTCTGTAATCAGGACTATCTTTTTAGGGTTGCCTTTCAAAGATACTCAATGTGGTTTTAAGGCTTTTAACAGAAAAAGCATCGAATTAATTTTTCCTCAACTATTAAATAGATGGAAAGCTATGAAGGCTAAAGGAGCGGCGGTTAATGCTGGTTTTGATGTGGAGGTGCTATTTCTGGCGAAGAAAAATAACCTAAAAATTGCTGAAGTCGCGGTAGAATGGCATCATGTTGAAAATTTAAAACAAGTTCACTTGCTCAACGATTCGTTGGAAGCGCTAAAAGATATTTTAAGAATCAGGTGGAATGATTTAAAAGGAGAGTATGACTTATCATGAGAATAAAAAAACTGCTTGAAGAATGGAAAATTGCTGGTATTCTCCTTGTTTTGATTGTTTGTGGAGCTTTTCTGCTTAGAATCTATAACTTGACAACCATTCCTATTTTTGTTGACGAGGCTATCTATATCCACTGGGCGCAAATTATCAGCGCGGAATCAACACAAAGGTTTTTACCTCAATCTTCAGAAGGCAAGCAACCTCTTTTTATGTGGATGATGACGGTCTTTCTAGTATTAATTAATGATCCTTTAGTAGCAGGAAGGCTTTTGTCTGTAATAACTGGAATTTTTACTCTATTGGGGGTATTCCTAACTATGTTTTATCTTTCTAAATCAAAGAAAGTCGCGCTGATTGCTTGCTTAATATACGCGATTTCTCCTTTTACACTTTTTTTTGACAGGATGGCTTTAGCGGATTCAATGTTGACTATGTTTGGAGTCTGGACGATGCTCTTTAGCGCTCTTTTAGCGAGAACAGGCAGATTGGATACAGCTATGCTGACAGGATTCTCTTTGGGAGGAGCTTTACTCACCAAATCTCCAGCAATCTTTTTTGCTTTGTTATTGCCAGCTAGCTGGTTATTGTCAATCTGGCCGAAAAGCGCAACAGAAAGAGTCATGAAATTGCTGAAATTGACCGTTTTAAACTTGATCGCGTTAGCAATAGCTTTTTTAATGTATAACATTTTAAGATTAGGGCCTGGTTTTGAGCAGATTGGGATACAAAACCAAAAGTATGTTTTTCCTATCAGTCATTTGTGGACCAATCCGCTTGATCCTTTCGTTCCTCATATAAAAGATGTAGCTATTTGGTTTTGGGATTTAGGACCTTCAGCTTTCATATTTCTGGTATTAATTGGTTTGACCGCTGGACTTTTAAGAAGAAGAGTAGAGACTTTGTTTGTCAGTATATGGGTTTTTGTTCCTCTGACGGCGGTGATGATGTATGGCAGGGTTTTTACTGCTAGATATATTCTTTACACAATTCCTCCTTTAATAATGCTTGCTGCTTTTGTATTTGCTTATCTAAAGGAGAAATATGCAAAGTTGTTATTTATAGTTCTGGGTATTTTTATTCTGCAAGCAATATGGAC
>JBFXJJ010000031.1:0-5396 GCA_050175015.1 Alphaproteobacteria bacterium
CCGCTAACACGTGGCATATTTCAGAGCGGGGTCGGTGGTGCGCCAGCCGCGGATTCTCGCATCGCCGTTCAGTCCTACCAGACATGAACGCTCCCCGAAATCCGCTCCGCAACATGCCACCACCGTTGTGTGCAACCCAAAAAGACGACAGTGCAACAATAAAATTAATGAGAAAATGAACAGACAAGCCAACGCTTCAGCAAAATCAAAAGAGCTGCAACCCAACACACAAGCCGACACAGTTGCAGCACATTTGATTTTGCCCAACCGCACACTAACGAATATTGACAGATGACACAGTTACAAGCAGGATATATACTTGATTGCGTAAAGGAAGCATTAGAAACGGAATACGAGCCGTCAGAAGTTCAAGGACTTTTGAGGCAACTTTCTTATTTTGACATTGATGTAAACTCAACTGTTGAACTCAAAGATAATTCAAACTTTGAACAAATTCTTTCAGTTGCTCATAACATTATTTCAAGAGGTTTGCCTACAAAATCGACACTTTGGTTAGAAAACAAAATCCTGCAAGCATTTGACTTTACACAGCAAGACGAAAAATTGCTTGACATTGGAACGATACGACAAGTTTTAAAAGTTGAAGAAACGCTAATCAAAAAACTCTTTCGGGCATTACACATCATTGACCCGAATTTGAAAGACAATAATATTTCAAAACAAAAAATCAATACTTGGGAAAACTTAGGAAGTTCTTTTGAAGAAGATTTTTTGTATAATCAGTTACCTAAATACGCTTCGCCTATTTGGGTTCAGTTATTGGAAACACAAAGAGAGTTAGAAAATTTTTACGGTTTTCAACTACAACAGAAGATGAAGTTGAAAAATACATAAATGGAACAATTAAAATTTTTAATGAACAACGTTTAGATTTTTCTATTGAGTTCCCATATAAAATAAAAGAGCAAAGAGGGTTTGTAGTTGAGATAGACGGAAGCCAACACGAAAACCACCCGCAAAATCTTATTGACAAAGACAGAGACAACGCAACTGAAAAGGCAAAGTGGGGAAAGGCAATAAGAATTAAAACAAGCGATTGGAAAAATATTGAAAACAAAATAAGCCCAATTAAGCAATTTGAAAGCGAACAGTTTTTCAATTTGCTAAAACAAAATTTTCAAAACCCTCTTTATTCTGAAAATGAAGGATTAACAGCATTGCAGTTATCTCTCATTCCTTTTGCAGTTGCCCGAATACAAAAAACAATTCTTCATTTACTTTTTGACGGCAAGTTAAATATCAATGCGGAAGAATGGAATTTTGCAATAGTTGAACAAGACATTCCTTGTGGCAGTTTAGCAATAGAAGATTTTAAAGAATTACTAAACTCACTTTTCAAATTAAAAGCTAGCACAGAAAAATTGCCTAAAATCAATGTGTTTGTTGAAAGTGATGAAAGATTTGCTAACGCAAATCTTCATTCTTCAAACAACATTGATAAAACCAAGAAGTATGATTTATTGATTGACATTTCCATTCTTCAAAGAAGCGGACTGACTAACATAAATAATACAATCAATGCTGACACAAAAGTTTTAATTCGTTCGGCTCATTCACCTAAAACCGACAGAAATTTTAAAACAACAAGTTTAATTACTTACAAACCGCTTGGGAAAAAGGATACACAAAAGAATATTTTCATTGAGAACAAAGAACAAGTTGAAGCATTAGAAAAGTTTGTTCAAACCATTTTTAGAAAAACAAGGTTTAGAACAGGACAAGTTGAAATCATCAACAGAGCAATACAAGGACTTAGCGTAATTGGTTTGTTGCCGACAGGTTCGGGTAAGTCTTTGACTTATCAACTTACAGCTTTGTTGCAACCGGGAATGACTATAATCATTGACCCGATTAAATCGTTGATGAAAGACCAGTTTGAAGGGCTTTTGAAAAACGGAATTGACGGGGCGGTTTATATCAATTCATCTCTAAATCAAAAACAACGAAAAATTGCATTAGAAAAAATCAAAAAAGCACAAACAATTTTTGCTTTTGTTTCGCCTGAAAGATTACAAGATAACACGTTTAGAAAAGAACTTTTAGAAACAAGTAATCTAAACAATCATTATTTCAGTTATTGCGTAATTGATGAGGCACATTGTGTTTCAGAATGGGGGCACGATTTTAGAACTTCATATTTGCGTTTGGGCGATAATGCAAGAAATTACTGCATTGCAAAAGATAGAGAACACTTGCCATTTTTTGCTTTGACGGCAACTGCATCTTATGACGTTCTTTCTGATATTCAAAGGGAACTTGGTATTCCCGAAGAAACAGCAATTGTAAGACTTGAAAAATTAGACCGTCCAGAAATTCAGTTTAAAATTGTAGAAATAACCGCAGACATTAAACCTGAAAACGGATTAGGTTGGGGAAATAAACAAGCATTGGGCGAAGCAAAACAATATCAACTAATCCAACAATTAAACAAGATACCCGAATATTACAAAGAGTTTTCAGATACCGAAACAATAATTGAAGAAGCCAAAAAAGTTTTTAACGGCAAGGACATTCGCCTACCAAACTATAATCCTAAAACATTCTATCAACAACAAGGCAGAGAAAGCAATGCAGGGTTGGTTTTCTGTCCACATAGAAATTGGTATTTTGGTGTAATGGATAACGCTTCACACATTACCGACCATTTTCACAGTTTAAAAATTGGAACTTTTTTAGGTAGTGACGGAGTAAAAGAACGGGATAATGAAAACGACAAAAGCCAAGCAGCTTTTGTAAATCACGATTTGGATTTGTTGGTAGCAACAAAAGCATTTGGAATGGGAATAGATAAACCGAATATTCGCTATGTTTTGCATTTTAATTATCCAAGTTCCATTGAAAGCTATTATCAGGAAGCAGGTCGTGGTGGTCGTGACAGAAAATTGGCTTTAGGTTTGATTTTGTTCAACAAACAGGAAGTTACAACTTCTGAAAAAATAGAAGCCGTATCCGAAGACGGAGAAATAACAGAAGTAATTGAAGAAAGAACGGTTTCTATTGACAAAGACATTTTACAAAGTTTCCATAGAAACAATTTTAAAGGAATTGCAAAAGAAAAACGTCTATTAGCTGAACTTCTGACAGAAATAAAGTTTCCTTCCAAACGCATAATTGACACATTTGAAGATAGGATTTTTGAAGAATTTGAAATAGAAGTTGATTTAAAAATCAAAGAAAATAAGGCAGGAACAAAAATAATATACATTGACAATCCTGAATTTGGCAAACCTAATATCGGTAGCATTTATCTAAACAGTCTGAAATTCTTTCTTGCAATGCCTCATTCAGAATTTGCAAATGAAATAGGAAACTATCTTAGAAAAGTTCTGATTTCAGAAAAACCTTCCGAAAAGGAATATTTTGAATGGTTAAATTTATTTGCATATAACCAATCAAGAGTTGGAATTGAGAAACTATTAAATGACCCTGAAACAAAAAACGATTTTCAAGTAATTATTCCATTTACAAATGATGCTATTGAGAGAATTGCAAAATACTTATCAGACAATGGATTTGAGTTTACTGAAAGGATAGTAAAAGAAGCTCAAAACTTCTGTAACGATAAAGTGGAGTTTATTGAAAATCTTGAAAAGCAGTTTGATAAGTTTTTGAAAAAGAAAATAGTAATTCCAGACGCATTAAAGCCAACTATCCAAAATCTATTTATCCAAATCAGAAACGAAGAAGATACATACAAAGCCATATACAGACTTTCAATCATTGGAGTTGTGGACGATTATACGGTTGATTACAATTCTAAAACGATATCGGCACACATAACTAAAAAGCCTAACGGACATTATACACAAAAGCTGAAAGAGTATTTGTTGCAATATAACAGCCCCGAAAAAACAGACGAAAAATTAGAGCGTTTGCCATTTTACAAGGGTAATACTGAAATTCAAAAATGTTTAGGATTTCTGATAAAGTTCGTTTACGAAGAAACAGCTATTCAAAGAAAAGCTGCCATTGACGCAATGGAAGAGGCTTGTATCATCGGACTTGAAGAAAACGGAAGTCAAAAATTCAAAGAATTTATTGACTTATATATGAACTCAAAGTATGCAAGACCTCAATACTTGCCCTCTGATACTGACAAAGGTTTGAAAGCTGATTTTTCAATCGTTGAAAAATATATGGATTTAGTAAGAACGGACGTAGGCGAAATAAACAATTTCAAACATTTGCGTGGTGCTACAACACGACTTTTAGTGCAACGACCAGATAACTTTGTATTTATTCTTCTTAAGTCATTTTCAGTTCTACTAATTGAAAAGGTAAATCAAGATTTTATTGAAGAAGCACAAACTGATTTCATAAGCGGATTTTTAAAAGCACGAGAAACAACAAAAGAGGATATTCATTCGCTAAAACAAAAAGTAGATATATTCAAACAAAAGATAAATGGATTTGATTTAGAGGCAGTAGAAAAAATTGAGGAGGTGGAAAGTGCTTTATATCTCAATTTACATTCAAATTGGCTAACAGATTTTAATAACAAATTTGCAGGAAATTATGCTTGACCAACAGATTAACGAGCAATTGGGTTTGCTTCAAAAAGAACTATCACGGCTAAAAACAGTAACCGACTATATTGACGGTGCTAAAGAAAATTCAATCAGTATAATTGCTGAACTTGAAAAAGTTCAAAAGAATTATGCTGTTTACACAGACAAAATTTTCAATCTCTACAAGCAATATGTAGATGACTTGAAGAAAAATACTGAAATTCAAATCAACGAAGGTGTTTTACAATTTGAAACTACAGGCAACAAAATAGACACAACAAACAAGGAAAAACTTGTTGAAACAAAACGCCTTTTAGAGCAATACAAAAAGATTGTTGAAGCAACAGACAGTTTGGTAAAGACATTGGAAGCGGTTGATTTTCCAAAAAGACTTTCAACTATTGACAAAAACATTCAGGCGGTTAATTCAGCTTTGAATGAAGCAAAGCAATCTATTGAGAGCAAACAAAGCGAAAATCAAACAATTTTGCTGCAAAGACTTGACCAACAAGACAAAGAAATAAAACTCTTAAAAACAGTTTTGTTTGTTATTTGCGGACTAATTGTAATTGGAACGGTTGCGACAATTTTTGCATTGAAATAGCCAACGCTTTTGGTTGCACATTTGCATTTTTGCCAACACTCAAAGCCAAACGAAAAATGCAAAAGAGCCACCAAGCCAACGCACGATAAAACAGACACTAAATGACTGATAGACAAAATAAAATGAAAGAAGGGCAGCACACAATAAATAGGACTCTGAGCGGTCGGCACGACCCAGCGATGAGTCGGTGTTGAACTACATCCCTGACCACAGGCCAAATAGGATTTTTCTATGTACTTATCGGCGGTTTTTGATGTTTTGTG
>JBFXJJ010000032.1:0-5381 GCA_050175015.1 Alphaproteobacteria bacterium
TGTCAATTTTAATTTCAGAACTGTCACTTTGGTTTTCATTTTTCTGATTACATGAGAATAGAAGAACCATTAAGCATAAAAGAAGTCGCTGAGTCATTTTTTTTCTGAAATTTAATAATTGGTAACGGTTGCGCTTAAAAAAAGTGCGGGTTTTCGCCCCAGTTTCCAGTCCGCCGTTAATAATGTTTAAAAATAGTAAAAATGTTCGAAAACCACTTCACCCCGCATTTTTTTTGAAGCGCTGTTGGCGTTAGTACCGATTAAGTCCAGTCAACACTAAGTTTCAAATGCTTCCCAAAACCGTCACGAAAAATACGCATCAAGGTTGAAAGTCTAATGTCAGATGCATTATTTTCAATTCTTGAAATATAATTCTTTGTTGTACCGCATCTTTCAGCAAGTTGCTCTTGTGTCAATCCTTCTTCTTTTCGAAGTCCCTGAAGCATTACTCCGAGTTTGAAAGCTTCAAAACCTTCTTCAAATTTTTCTCTTTCAGCTGTACCACGAACTCCATATTGTTCGTCCAAATGGTCAGCGAATGATGTTAGGTTTTTATTCATTTTATTTTTCATCGAAGTACTGTTTTTTTAATTTTTCTGCTAATTCAATTTCTTTCTTTGGTGTCTTCTGCGATTTCTTCTGAAATCCATTCACCAAAACAATCAGTTGTCCTTTGTCGAAGAAGCTGAAAACTCGATAAATGTCGCTTCCAACTTCAACTCGTATTTCAAAGATTCCGGAAGAACCGGTAATGTGTTCAAAGTATTTCTTAGGAACTCTTTCTAGTGTCGCAATTAACTTAAGTGTCCAGTTGAACTTCAGTTTTACTTCTGGTTTCAACGAGTTGAAAAAGTCCAGATAGTAATGCTTATAATAGAAAACTTGCCTAACAAACTCTTTGTCATTCATTCTACAAAGTTACCTAATTAGACAACTAATTCCAAATTTTTCAAGATAAATTTCGTGCGGTTTTCGTTTTCAAGGTATTAACGCCAACGTTTTGCGTGTATGAGAAGTAGCGGATTTAAAAGCACTTCACTTTCAGTTTGGCACTGACTTTTATAAAAAGAACAGACCTTTGATTTAGCACTAAACCCGCTATTTCTTATACACGCTGTTGTAGGCAGTGGTATTTCATTGTCCTGTTTCTATCCATTCTTTAAAAGGTGCTACTTTTAGTCTGCTTACTATTGCTTTTTCGTCTGCATTTACTTTCAAGTGTGTCGTAACTTTTCGGTTGAAGTAGGGTTCGATGGAAATGATGTTGTTTCGGTTAATAAGCATTTGTCTGTTGATACGGAAAAATTGTTTGGGGTCGCATACGGATTCTACATATTCTATATTCTTGAAAACAGGATATTTTTTTTTGTCAAATGTGTATAGATAAACCGTTTTGTATTCAATGGCAAAAAGGGCAATGTCTTTTGTGTAAATTACAACTGATTTTTCTTTTTGCTGTGTCAGAAAACTTTCTTGATACGTTGATGAATTGTTTTGAGATACAAAATTTGAAAAGGTAGATATTGCTTTATTACGGATATTTCCTACCAACTGTTTAAAACGGATTAAAGCATTATGTATTTCTTCATCCTTAAAGGGTTTTAGTATGTAATCTACGGCATTGTTTTTAATAGCCTGCAAAGTAAACTCGTCATAAGCGGTACAAAAAACAATGGGAATACTAATATCAATATGTTTGAAAATATCAAAACTATGTCCGTCTGCCAAATTGATGTCAAGAAATATGAGGTCAATATTACGATGTTGTTTGCTTATAAAAGAAACGGTGTCAGCTATGGAGTCTAAACTGTTTACAACTATAAATTCGTTGTCCTGCTCAATGATTTCTTTCAATAGTTGAGCGGTGTGTGGTTCATCTTCTATTATCAATACATTCATAGCCATAAATCAGTTTTAGTTTTACTTCAAAATACTTGTCGGTTTTTTGTGTGATGATACCATTTTTTACACCAAGCAATTCATATCTTTTTTCTATATTTTTTAATCCGTAACCCGAATTTTCGGTTTTTGATAATTTGAGGTTAAGATTATTTTTAATGGAAAGATAACCTCCTTCTTCCGTAGAAATTTCAATTTGCAAAGGTTGAGTTGTGGAAACCCGATTGTGTTTAAAACAATTCTCGACTATTATCTGTAAACTCAATGTTGGGATTTGGTAGTGTATCCAATCTTCTTGGATATTGATTGATGTATTTACTTTTCCCTCATTCCGTATTTTCATAAGGGAAAGATATGATTTCAAAGCTTCTATTTCGTCTTTTAGGCTGATAGTTGATTCACTATTCAAGCTAAGAGTTTGACGATAAAAACCTGAAAGGTTCATTACAAATTCTTCTGCCTGATTATTGCCGTTGCGTATCATTGTCCGCAAAGTGTTCAATGAATTAAATAGAAAATGCGGGTCAACCTTCAGACGCAATTCCTGTAATTGGGCTTTGTAGTTTTCCGATTGTATTTGTTCTTTTTCAAGTGTTATTTGGTTGAGATTTTTCCTTGTGCGTAATATGTATTGAATGATAAGAAACAGTATGGCAACGGAAATAAGCTTATTGATAACCTTCCATTTTATTTCATACTGTTCCTTAAAAACAAAAAATGTAAATAATAAATATATTATAGCGACAGCTACAATAACAACAAGGGTAACAAACAAATTTTTGTGTTTCGTTTGTACTTGCGAAGTTCTATCCAAAATTACCCATAAGACATATAATACAATTGCTACCGATAACCACCTAAAAGAATAATTGCCAAATAAATCTTCTGCTGTCTCCGAAAACAAATTAAAGCCCGACAGAAACAGTGAAAGAACTATTGGCAGTATCTTTTCCAAGTTAATACTGTATTTGTTTTTAGGTTCCATAATCAATTACAAAAGTAATTATTCATTCCTGTAAAAACAAAAGCAATCAAGCAAATGCTTGATTGCTTTTGTATATCTGAGAAACCATAAGCCTAATTTTTTCGGGACGCTTTTACTTTGTTTTTAAAGCTTTGCCTGTTTTCTTTTCTGTGTTCCTTGAATTCGGAAAACTGCTCGTCAGTAAGTATGGTTTTTAAGGCTTCCTCTCTTTTTTTGTCTGCTTTTTTCAACCCTCTTAATTTTTCTTCCTTAGAACCGTCACTATTTTTGATGGTTTCAGTAGTTTTGAAAAACTCTAAGTTTATAACTTCAACTTTCGGATATTGCTCTTCTGTAAGCGATAGTTGCATTTTTTGTTTTTCGGTAAGTTCTTTTGATTGTGTTGCAGGATCGGTAGTTTGAGCATTCAGATTTGTAAACACAAATACAGAGCAAAATAAACCGAAGATAAAAATTGATTTTTTCATTTTGATGACTTTTAATTTGTTAGAAATACTACCAACTAAGTGAATAAGAGTTGCCGTTTATCACTAAGGTAGCACTGTTGTTGCCCAAGAATGTGAGGTTGGCATTATAGTTTATAGTAGTGCCGTCTGCACTTAAACTAATTGTGAGTATTGCTGTTCCGCCTAGGATTTTTTGTTGAACTTTATCTATACTTAAATTAGTAAGGTTGTAGTCAATTGTACTTGAGAAACTCCTATGATTTCTAACTTTGGATTGTTGTGTTCCGTTTCTCTCATAAGTTCCGTTTACTGTAGCGGTAGATTTTGTCGGTTCTAAATCTGTAATTATTATAGAACTTTGAGCATTGTCATTGCTTGACATTTTCGTAGCGTCATATATTCCATTCATTTCGTGATTGTACACAAAAGTTTGCGGATAACCCTCTCCCGTGCAAGTGATTTGGTAACTTTGATGTACACTGTAATTGTATGAATAGTTAGTTTGTGTGGCAGAAAAAATTGTGTCTTTTGAGTAAACCTGACCACAGTTTATAGTCGGTGTTTCGGTATAGACCTCGTTTTCCTCTGCTGTTTGAGAAGCGTACTCAAGAATTTCTGAAATTCCGTAAGAGGAAGCTGCCAAAGTTCCTTCTACTACGTCTGCGGCATCTGCTTCTGTAATTATTGCTTCGTCATCATCTTTGTTGCAAGATGTCAACAATGTGCCTGCCAATAAAAAAACGCTTACTGCTATTTTTGAATGTAGCAGGACTTTTTGTCCTAATTTGTTTTTACTTTTCATTTCTATTACTTTTTAAATTTTTAATAATTATAGCACAAAGGTAGAAAGTAGGTCTGTATGAATTAGAACATTTTAACCCAATTGAACATTTTAGGGTTTCAATTGACAGATTTTGTTGTTCACTTGATAATTTTGCAGGGATGTCCAACCATTGCCTACAACGGTCCTTGCATAGGAAAAGTGCGGGATTTTTGCCCAGCGTTCCAATCAGCCGTTATAAAGATTAAAGATAATTAAAAATGTCAAAAACCCACTGAAACCCGCATTTTTTCCTGATGCAATGTTACAACACGTATTTTTAGTTTTCTTTCACTAATTCAATCTTGTCTGAGTCGAACATTGAAGCTGGTGAAATTACAATTTCATCTAAAGGAATATTCTCTCCGTACCTTTGCTTCATAATTTTCTTAACTGTTGAGTTTTCTAAATTAAAGTCAGATAACTTTTCAAGTTTACCAATTTCAATATCAAGAGCTTCCTTGAATATTTTCCAAACAAGTTCTGAACAATAAATTCTATCATTTGACCATTCAAAGTATATATCATAGTCTTTTCCGTTATACTTTTCTCCGATTGTCTTGATTTCTAAAAGTTTCTCGGGAGTTAACAACTTATCAGCATGCTTTAAACGCTTCACTACATAATGTTTGTTTTCACCACGCTCTATCCAATCAACGAGTGGCGTGAGTTTCACAGGTTGAATTGCTTCATAAACGAATAATTTACCATTATTTTCATAAATTATCCCCATGTGACTATACTTTGAATGTGTCGCAAGCTGTATCGCTTTACTTTGGTTTGATTTAGATGTTTGGAAGATTATGTCTCCATTCTGAATTCCTTTTGATATAGATATATTTTCAATAACAGTTATGACTTTTCCTATACCTTTCGAAACCCTATAAACTTCAACAAGTTTAAAGCTAACAAAAATTAAAATGGCTGCAATTACTACTAAAAGAATTCTTTTATATGTTCGCTTCATGGTCAAAATATGTGTTGTAACGGTTGCGCTTAAAAAAAGTGCGGGTTTTCGCCCTAGTTTCCAGTCCGCCGTTAATAATGTTTAAAAATAGTAAAAATGTTCGAAAACCACTTCACCCCGCATTTTTTTTGAAGCGCTGTTATAAAATGTGGTTGTTATTCAGTTTCTTTCTTCAATTTTGAAAGATCTTGTCGAGTGTCAAAAACGGTAACAATATATAATTTCTTATTGTCAAATTTGTAATAAATCGTTGTCTGTTTGGTA
>JBFXJJ010000033.1:0-5112 GCA_050175015.1 Alphaproteobacteria bacterium
GACTTTCTTTAATTCCTACTTTTTGAAGCTGTTCGGCAATCTCTTTTGCTTCCCCTCTTTTCATTGCATTGCAATATGCAAAACTTTCTTTTATATCCCTATCGTATCCAAATTGACGGTCAAATCCTTTTTCAACATCATCAAAAAAAGCGCTGCGATTAAATCCACTTTTCACGGTTCCGCTACGTTCTGCAGCTCGATGGTTAGTCATGGGTGAAATTTTTATCTTGTTTTCCATGTCTTTTCGGCTTACGATAATATGGGCGTGCATCTGGTTTCCTTCCTTGTTTCCTCTGTCGTGGTGTATCTTTCCATACCACTTTATATCATCAGCTGTAAGCCCTTTTCCAAAGCCTTTAGCATAGTTTTCCATGACTTCTTTCTGGATGAATTTTTTAAAGTTTGCGCTTCGCTCCGCTTCTGTTCTCCCTATTGCCTGTTGTTCCTTGTCTGATGGGCTAATAGTGAGAACAAAAAATTTAGCCTCGTTTTTCCTTAGCTGTCCTTTGTTCTGGTCGATGTCCTTTACCATTTCTGAAAAGTCGATTTCTTTATCCTGGCCATTGAAAAATTTCTCCGGGCTTAATCCCTTTTCGCTGCGCTCTTTGTTTTCGTGGTTCAGGTAATTGAATGCGGCAAAGCTGCTGCCGGTGTTGGCATAATTTCCCGTACCTCCGCCTTGAATTTTCACGTTCATAGTTCTGAAATTAATTCCTCTAAATCATTGAATCGCAAGTTTAAACCATTCGATAGAATTTCAATACCGGCTTTTGTTGCTCGCTCTCGTATCATAGAGTGCTGTTGGGAGAGCACTTCTAATAAAATCTGTTCATGCTTTTTTTGGAAGCTGATAAGAAAATCTACCCTGGAACGAAGTTTTTCAAGTTCGCTTTTTGGGCTTTCATCTTCAACCGGGTTTATCGAATTTCGATTAAAATACTCGAATGTTTTAGCTAAAAATTCTTTCTTACTGATACCGCATTTAACTGAATACTTTTCAATCTGGTCGGCCGTCCATTTGTCAATTGTTACCGTTGTGTTCATTGCTATTAATTGTTATTTGATAATTGTTTAAGTGCTTTAAAACTATGCAATTGTAATGATTTTAAAAACAAAAAACGAATGTTTTTTGCAAAAACCTGTGTAACAGGTTTTTAACCCCGTAGGGCAAGAGGTTGAACAGTACGAAGTATAGTTCCCTCTTGCTATCCTTATCAGGATACTTTTTTAAGCAACGGAGTGAAATGACTGCGGTAAAAAGATAGCCTGACATAAGGATACAAAAAAGCCAATTCGTAGAGCTGGCGCAAGAGTTATTCTGGCTGGTCCCGACCCGGACACCCTTAAAAGTGTCCAGGGAATGGAACCGGCCGGAAATAACTCGATTACTTATGCACTTCATAAAAAAGGTTATAGAATTCATTTATAATAAGTTATGCCAATTTGTCATAAAACTATACAATACACCGTTAGCCCGCAAGACCTGAAAAGTTTATTATTCTTCCGTTCCAATTTTCCTCCAGTGCTTGTTTGAACGTTTTTTGTTTTTTTGTTTTCTCTCTCTGTTTTCATTGTTGCGAACACGAAAATACTTCTTTTCACTTAAAAATTTTGAATTTTTGACCTGCTATATGTTTTATATTCTATAGCTTATTAATAACATAGCTTATAAACATATACTTATCAAATTTATTTTTAAACCGCTATAAACCTCTGTCCGTATGGCTTGCAGCCTATTTAACATTTTCGTTATTACGAGTTATTGAATACTTTATTACGAGTTTTTGAATACTTTAAAATTCCTTATTACGAGTTTTTGAATACTTTCAACGTAATACATTTGTGTAACTCGTAATAAGTTGTATATTTGTGCTTATGATAAGTATTCGCGAACTCGTAATAAAACACTTAACAAAATGAAAATCAATAATAAAGATGTAATACAAAGTTACATCATGACAACAGCCCGCTATAACTTCAATGTTTACGAAAAGCGGTTCATTTATCGTCTAATCGAGGCAACGCAAGGCGTAATCGAGGGAAAAAAACTCAATGGAAACTTCGTGATTGATAAAACGCTGTTCGGGGATTACAGGGTAAAAATGCCCATAAAGCTGCTTCTAAATGGGGAAGCCGACAAAAACCATACAAGGGCAAAGGACGCATTAAGGCTGCTCAATGAAAAGAAATTCGAGTATGAAGATGACGAAATTTGGAAAATTATTCGCGTGATTGAAAAGCCAATACTTTATAAGCAAAAGGAATATTTGGAATGTGAATTGCAGCCTGAAATTTTTGATGCAATTTACAGTTTTGCCAAAGGATTCAGAAAGTTTGAGCTGGTGAGTGCCATGCAATTTGAAAGCACTTTTTCCATGCGTTTTTATGAGCTTTTTTCAGGGCAAAAAGAGCCTATTCGTTACAGTATTGAAAACCTAAAAATCATGTTCAATATTGCCGATAAATACCAAAACCGGCCTGCTGATTTCATTCGATTCGTGGTTGACCCGGCCAAAAAGGAAATGGATAAAAAAGCCCCGTATTCCTTTACCTATAAGACCGAAAAAGAGGGGCGCAAAATTGTAAATATTTGGTTTTTTCCTCGTCCTATCCCGAAAAACCGGCACGTAGAATCAGAAAACAAAGAGCTAATAAAAAAGGTCGATGTAAAATCTCTCCTTAATCCGATGGTGGTAAACTACCTGAAAGAAAACTATGTGTTTACTAATCAGGAAATTAAAAACAATATCGACACCTTCCGGGAAGCCAATCAGCGTTTCGATATCATGTTGGAATTGGCAAGCCTAAGAGCTGTTGCAATGAAAAAATCAAATCCAAAAGGTTGGCTGGTCGGGGCACTAAAAAAGAAAATACAAAATGATGCAGCAAAAAACCTCGGAATCAAGTTATAAGGGCTTTTTAAAAACGTTTGTGTTTATCCTGGTACTTTAAGCACCAGGATAAACTTTTCCTTTTTATGATTCTCTCCGGTTGCGTATTTCGTCAAGTTTTGACTTAACACCCTTCCTTTCATCCCTGGTTAAGTAAAGAATTTCATCAACCTCGCTGCGTATCTTTAGGTAATTGGCCTTAATAGCGTCTGCGGGGTGTTCGGGTGGTGTCAAAACTATTTCGTGTTTTGGAATGCTCCGGTTTATCATGTTAAAGCGGTCTTTAAAAAAGCCGTGTTTATTGCTTTCAACCAGCGACACAACAAACTCTCCCGGTTGAAGTTTTAAAAACTCTGCTGCTTTGATAATCTCACGTTCTTGAATGTTTGTGCTGGTTGTACTGCTCTCGCTTCCTCCCTTCGGGGATAACGTGCCTGAGCTGCTCGATGTGCTGGAATGTGTGGTGTAAACTTTATCCTGCTTTCCAAACTGACTTGAAAGAACTTCGGCCGTCTTGCTGCTGCTTACTCTGCCGTAAAGGTGGTTGTTGCAAGCTGCAAACAAAACATCTGCTTTTACATCCCCGTAACCCTGCCGAAGCTGTGCTAAGTCTTGAACCATTAGAACCGTGCTTATTTTGTTATCTCTGCCTGTGTTTGGTAAAACATCAAGGTTTGGAACAAAAACGGTTGGCGATTCGTCCAGTAATACAAAACTTTGGTGTTTGTTGGGCTGGTTCATTAGCTTGGTGGCTACGGTTATCACAAGGCTGCATAAGGGGGCAAAGGTTTCTGTAAGCGTTGGGTAGCTGCCGACAGTCAAAACAATAGGGGAAGAGGGATTATTCAAGTCTAAAGAAAAATCATCTCCCGAAAAAACGTACATCAATTCGGGCGTGTTTATCTGTGCAACCATGCTTTGAAGCGTTCCGATAACACCGGAAAGCTGATTGTTTGAACCTCGCTGCATGGCGTTGTATGTGCTAATGGTCATTTGTGCGCTCTGCGGGTTCTTCTGAAGGGTTTCTAAAAGTGCCGTGTCGTTGCTGGTTATCATGGCTAAAACATGGGGCAAAGTACACTTTTCGGGTTCTTCTTCTTTCAGATACCAAATACAGGCGGTTAATAAATCGGTGGCTGAGCGCGTCCAAAAGTCCTTTTTTTCGATGCTCTCCGGGGTTAGGTTGCTAACTATCGCCTGTGCAAATTCACGGGCATAATTCACGTTTAAAAGGTATTTTGGATTAAAGGGGTTCACTCGATAGGATCGAAGTGGGTTGTTAAAATCCAAATAAAAGTGATTTAAGGGCGTTTTTAGCTCGTTTAATAGTTTTTGGGCATCATTTGCCAAGGTGGGGAACTTAAAATCATAAATAAGCCCTGAAAAGCTTTTTTTGAGGTATTCTGATAAGAGGGGAACTGCTATACTTTCACTTTTTCCGCTTCCTGCTGATCCAACGATAAAAATTCCCCTGAAGGGGTTCCCAATTAAAACCTGGCTGCTTTGTGTTTTTAATTCCAAACTATATGGGCCTTTAAGCCTTTCAAGGTTTTTTCTTTCTCGTTCCCTGTGTTGGCGTGAGCTAAGCACGATGGATATAAAACTAACCAGGGCAATAATGCCGGAACCCAAACCAGCCCAAAAGGCGGCTTTGTCCTGATTTACAAGATAAACCTCTGTAATTAACAGATAGCTAAATACGCCACTAACTAAAAAAACTAATACTTTCATAACATTACAATTCAAGTTCTTCTTCTTCTCTGCCCCTACTCCTGTCTCTGCTGCGTTGCTGTTTGCGTTGCGCTTCTTTTTTTCTTTCCGCAATCATCCGGCGCTTTTCTTCTTCGATGCGCTTTTCTTCTTCGATGCGCTGTTCTTGTTCCTTTTGTAAATTTTTATCTTCCATTATCGGATTTTTAGGTTTTTTGACTTCTTCCTTTTTTTCGGGTTCCGGGAGCTCTTGCGCCTTCTCCCTCTTTTCTTTATTTTCTAACACTTTGCTTTTCAATAAGGAATTGCGAGACTGACGCTCCAAAATAAATTCCTGGGGCTCTTTATATTCGTGGTTCTCAAGTTCAAGTTCGTATCTTTTTTGACTTTCTTTAATTCCTACTTTTTGAAGCTGTTCGGCAATCTCTTTTGCTTCCCCTCTTTTCATTGCATTGCAATATGCAAAACTTTCTTTTATATCCCTATCGTATCCAAATTGACGGTCAAATCC
>JBFXJJ010000034.1:0-4787 GCA_050175015.1 Alphaproteobacteria bacterium
CTTTAATTATCAATTGCTTGTTAACATTTTGTTTTTTATTGTTTTTTACTAATTAATTGCTAAATTTTAATCTATAATCAATTTTTTCTTCTTTATCTTCATTCTTTAACCTGTTTTCCCAGTCTTTTTTTTTTAAAAATAAGCTCTTTTTGTTGTTCAATATCATTTTTAGCTTCATTTAGTCTATTTTTGTCCATTTTTTCTGCACTTTCAGTCATTAATTCACCAAAACTAAGCCTTTTCTCTTCATTTTCAGCCATTTTTTCTGAATTCTTATGCATAACTGGCTTTATTTCTGGCTGTTTATCTTCAAATTCAGCCATTTTTTCTTGTTTTTTTGCTTCAATTTCATCAAAAACAGCTTTTTCACCACCTTTTTCACCAGTTTTAAGCATTTTTTCAAGCTTTTCTTGCTCTAATTGTTCTCTTATATTAATAATTAAAGCTAAATCTTCCTTGCTATCATTTGCAATGCTTATATTTGCTTTAATTAAATAGGTAAAAACAGCAATTTTTACCTCTTCACTGCCTGTTGTAACAACAATATTATTTAACCCTAGTTCTTTTGCCTTCTTTACAGCATTAAAAGCCATTGCTTTAACACTTTTAAAGTTTTTAGCTGTTACACTTGTTGCTGTTGTTTCAAGCACACCAATCTTTCTTTTTTTATAATAAACAGTTTCAGTTTTTTTGCTTGTTTTGTCTGTTTTTAAGCCTTTCTCCTTTATAACAGCACTGTTTTCTTCAATAATCTTTTCATTTTTTAAAGGTGTTGCATTGCTTACAATGCTTTTTTGCCTTGTATTAAAGCTTGTTGCTGCTTCTTCCTTGCTTGCTGTTGCAATTGCCTGTTTTCTGCTTGCATTAGGCTGTTTTATAAACTTTTCTAAGTTCTCTGCATTAAAATCAGCATTAAAAAATTCACTTTTAATTCTTATAGGTTTTTTTAAATCAGGATGTTGCACTGAATAGCTTTTAGCACCCCTTTTAACAATGCTATATGCTTCATCCTTTGCTTTTAAAAAGCTTTCTAATTCATTTATAATCTGGCTTGCTGTGGTTGGCTTAGGCAAATTGTTTTTAATAAAGCTTATTAAATGGTCTGTAATGCTGTCTGCAAGGCTTGTGTGGCTTTCCTGCTTGGTTATAAAGCTTTTTGCATTGTCAAAGTTGCTAACAGCTTTAAATGCTTTCTTTTTAATTGGTATTTCATCTTCATCTTTTAGTATTTGCTTTATAATATAGTGGTCAAGTTCAACTTTTGCCTTAATATCCCTTTTCATAACCCAGGGGCTGTAATGCTTGCCAGTTTCAAGATTTACATTAGGAATAATAAAATGTAGCTCTTGCCTGCCTTTATCATTATGCATTACCCATAGAGCTTGTGGTGACTCAGGGAAGGGTCTTAAAAACTTGTCATAAATTTGCATAACCTGCCATATTTCTGCCTTTGTTCTTTCTTTGGCAAAGGCTATAACACCACTGGTATATTGTTGTTTAAAAGGCAAATTATTAGCTATGCTTAAAAATAAGGCTTCATTACCTGCTATTTTTTCTGCGCCATCTCTCAACAAGTAATTGACTGCAGATTGTGGACTGCCTGATTTTTTAAAAAAGCTTACAATCATTTATTAACCAGCAATTCAAGACTGTTATTTGCTTTTTTAAGCTCTGCTAAAACTTGATTAAACAGTTCATTATTTAAGCTTTTTGCACTGTTAAGCCTGTAAGCAATCTGATTAATGTTTGTGCCTATTTTTGTAAGCTGTAAAATAAACCCTTTATTAAACTCCAGCTTGTCACTATTAACATAAACAATTTTTTGTTTAATTGTTTTATTTAATTGCATTGCTTTAAACAAGTTTTGTGATATATATTGACTTAACACATAGCCATTTTTTGCACAAAAATCATCCATTTCTTGCTTCTCTTCTTCACTAACCCTGAAAGTTACCACCCTTGATTTTGCCATTAAAAACTCCTATTGCAATCTGTTACTGTATCAACTGCTTTTAGTTACAATAGCAATTAATAAAATAAACTGTTACTATTAAAGATAACAAATAAAATAAACTTTTCAATAGGAAAAATAAATTTTTTTAGTAAAATGTTAATATTAAGCAAGATTAGTTTTAGTATTACAGTAAACTGTAAACTAAAACACACAAACATAAATGTTTGTTATCTTGCAAAGGGTTTCACCCCTTGACCCCTTAACACACCAGCATTTAACCTCTTTGCCTTTTGCCTTTGTTGGGCAATGGCAAAACAGGGTTAAATTGCTTAATTTTTTGCCACTTCACCACCAGCATACATGCTTTAGGTTTGTGTGAAAAAATTTGTGTTTTAAAAGTTTATTTTGTTGACATTTATTGTTAATAGAAACAATAATTTATTATTATATTTATTATAGGTTTATTTTAATTGTTGTTAATGGAAACAATAAATAAAAGGAGTTTTTAATGTTAAATAATGCAAACAATAACATTGATATGTTTGAGAAAAAGAAAGGAAGACCTTTTAAAGCTAATGCAAAGCCTGCTGCTTTAAGACAAAGGGAGTTTAAAGAAAACAACCCTGCTTTAAATATTAATGCAACCAGGGAAGTTTTAGATATGTTTAATGACATTGCTAAAAAGTTTAAAACTAAAAGAGAAGCTTTTGAGCATTTAGTTAAAAGCTATAGGGGATAAGGGATGGATAAAAAGATTACTTTATTGTTTATGGCTTTTGTGTATTTAACTCCTGTTTTTGCAACTGCAAGTGCTGATGGTGTTGCTGGTGTTGCAATAGGTTTTAAAGTTCACATGAAGACTATATTAGAATTAATAATGTATTTTTCTTATTTTACAGGTGTTGTTATTGCTTTAAAAATTTTAGTTAGATATACAGACTTTTCAAACACACAAGATGCTAATGGTGATAAATGGTCCAGTTGGACTAAAGATGGTCATGTTGTAAAAATGCTTGTAATAGCTGCTTGCTTTCTATCTTTTGGCTTTGTTATGGATGTTGCAATTGAAACATTGACTGGTTCTGAAAATAAGCCTGAGGTTGCACAGGGATTGCTTTAATTAGCTTATCCCAATCAAGCTTAAGTGTCCTTGCATTCCTAATGTTGTTGCAATCATTTTTATTGTCTGATCCATATGAATCAAGAAAGTACCTCCCAACAAATGCATAATTAGATTTCCATTTGTTTTTTGTGAGCCTTGACCTGAATTTTTTTGATAAAGTTCAAAAAATACTCTTATAACCCAGACAAAGCCTATAAATTTAATTATTTTAAGTGCTGAATCAATCATTGCTACACTTGATTGTTCTTTAAGAAAACCCATTTTGCGCTCATTCCCACTAGGTTCAAGTGAGCTATGATCAAAACCAACTGTCTGCGTTAATGTAATAACTGTATCTGGAAAAACTACTAAAAATGCACCTATAGCAAATGTTACAATTATATTTGATGTTGTAGCTACATGCTGTTGTCCATGTGATTCATTTTTTTTGTTAAGTTTTATAAATCCTAAAAATATAAAGAAAAGGCCATAGCCATATGCAACATAAAAAACTAAATCTAATACACCACCTAATTCATTTGCTAGTGCTCCAATTCCAACTTCTAAACTTTGTTTTAGTTGATCTTTTAAATCACTCATATTTAATCCTTGATTACATAATTTAAATAATACAGTTTTTTTATTTATCATTCAATATAATGTAAACATTGACTTATTATTTATTTATTTTTTAATTAAATTATTATTCTTAATAAATAATAAATGGATTGAAAATGGAAGTATTTAAAACAACATTTTATGCAATTTTAAATTTCATAAAAACATTAACACTAAAAGACTTTTTAACACCAAGTCTTTTATTTCCCTTAACACTGCCTTTTGCTGCATTGTTAATGCTATCAGCTTATGCTTCTTATAATGCTTTTGGAGTGCTTCTGTTAGCTTCTGTTGTGGCTGTGGCTGGCTTTCCCATTAAAAAAATCTTAGAGCCAAAAACAAGCCTTGCTTACCAGTTTATAAAAAATGTGCTCTTTAGCTTGTGGGTTACAGCTTTGTTTACTGTTGCTTATGTTGCAATGGTTTCTGTTGTTAGTGTTTTAATTGGGTGATAGATTGAACTGACACCCCCACTGCTGGACTAAACTAACAAGCTAAAGCTAATCTGTAACCAGCACTAAGGTTCTGGTTTATAAAGCTAATCCTTTCAACCTGCTTATCTAATCTTAATCTTTACCAACCATCACAATGCACAACTTTTTATCACACTTTTATCACACTTGACACTGTTGACAATCACTTTTTCTTACAACCCTTGATTTTAGCCATTCTATCCCTTAAACTGTTGACAAGAATAGCAATTTTGATGAAGGTTTAGCTTTAAATTTTTGGCTAAAAATCCTGTCAATCTGTGACATTTTGTCGCAGTTGCCATTGGTCAATCGACTTGGGCAACACAATACAGGCTTGCGCGCCGCCTTGTATCGGATTGGTCAACAAGAGCTTGCCCCCAAATTGCTGAAGGCTTGCGTGGGCTAGCGCCAAGCCAACGCCATGACCATCTTGTTTCTGACTGATGAGTGGTTTAGGAAATTGTCTGAGCAAATCTTCTGGAAAGCCCGTGCCTTGATTAAGTAAACACAGGCTAACTTCAGTCTCTGTCCAATTAAGCGTCAGTTCTAGCGCTTCTTCAGAAGCATCACTGGCATTATTCAGCAGACTGGTTAGGATTTGCGTCAAGATGGGTAGGTTAATCAGCATTGGCAAATTAGG
>JBFXJJ010000035.1:0-4622 GCA_050175015.1 Alphaproteobacteria bacterium
TGATGACAAACTAATAAAAATGCGTTGGGTTCAGCGTATAGAATTTACAGATAATCAGGGTATTATTGCTCTTAGGTTTTCTAAAGATATATTGCCATTTATATCTAATGTAAAAGCTAACTTCACTCAATATATGCTATCTGAAGTATCAAAAATGCAAGGTGCATACTCTGTACGCATTTATGAGCTACTAACTCAATATAAATCTGTTGGGGAACGCTCAATAGCCATAGATGATTTAAGAATAATGCTAGATTTAGGTTCAAGATACAAAACAACAGGGAATTTAATTGCTTGGGTTATAGACCCATCCATTGAAGAAATTAACGAGCAAACTGACTTAAAAATTACAGCAGAACCTCAAAAAACAGGACGTAAATTTACTCATATAAAATTTATAATTAAACAGAAACAAAAACCTAAGACACTAGATTCCAAACGAGATCCCAATAGTCCCGACTTCTTTATCAAAATGACCGATGCACAGCGTCATTTATTTGCCAATAAAATGTCTGAAATGCCCGAAATGTCTAAGTATTCTCAAGGTACAGAAAGCTATCAGCAATTTGCTGTACGTATTGCTGAAATGCTTTTACAGCCTGAAAAGTTTAGAGAGCTTTACCCAATATTAGAAAAAACTGGGTTTAAATAAAGTTATATTTTATAGGTTGTTCAATAGTTTTTTATTTTACAGATATATGATATTTATAATTATTTAAAATAATTTTCACATTAACAACCTGTTAGAATAGCAAAAGTAAAATAATTTTCACTTAGGATTGAACATGTACGCAATCACGTTTGATTTAAATACAGAAATGTTAAGAACAACCTATCATAATGGGTCTTTCAATAATGCCTACAATGATATTAAAAATACGCTGAGAGAATTTGGCTTTGAACGCCAACAAGGCAGTGTATATTTTGGTAATGCCAATGTTGATGCCGTTACTTGTGTTATGGCAACTCAAGAATTAGCAACTCAGTTTGATTGGTTTGCCCCTAGCGTTACAGATATACGCATGCTTCGTATTGAGGATAACAATGACTTAGCACCTGCAATTCAACGTGCTATTTCACGACCTGCTCAAAAAAAAACCTTAGCTAATCAACAAGTATCGTTAAGCTGAGTAAAAAGCACCTTTTTAGGTGCTTTTTTTACACAAAAATTTAGTCATGACTAAATTTATCGCTCCATATCAAAACCCTTATCTTTTGATTTTTCTTTCTGTTGCGCTCGTTCTTGTTGCTTTTGCTGTTGTCTAAGCTGTTCCAGTGCCTTTAAAAACTCTTGAGATTTGGCATATTTTTGATTTAACTCAGGGTGATTTTTCTCAATATGCTTAATCACCGCTTCACGCCCAAAGCGTTGGTCATAAAGGCGTTGTGTCTTTTTTTCGGTCTTAGTATGGTCGTGTAGATGATGAATTTCACGATATTCTCTGACTAGGTTCTCACGCTTTTCTTCCCAATCCTTTTTCCCAAAGAACATTGGCTTATTTTTATCGAGTTCCTCAATTCTGGTTCGGATGTCAGCACCTTGTTTTTGGTACTCTTTCAGCTCATTTTTAGTCGTATTTTCAATATATTGGGTTCTATATTTCTCAAACAAAGCCTTGTATTCAGCGGTAGTTTCCTTGGCTTCCGCTATTTTCTGATTAACGATTTCTTGCTTTTGCTCATTCGTTAATGGCTTTGGCTTTTCCCGTTGTTGTTCTTTGTCTAAGCTGGTGAGATGTTTAGGTAAATAATCAATATGAGTTTGAAAAGTCTGAATAGCTTCTCGATATTCAAGCACCAAGCCCTTAAATTCTTGGTTTTGGCTACCTTTCCACCCTAAATGTTTTTCTGGGGTTCGCTCAATGCCTTGATCGGCAAGACTGCGATGATCGACCCGATCTGCGTGTCCGTATTCTTCTAAATAGGCATTTTGAAGATCGGCAAAGCGTTCACGCAATTCTACAAGCTCAGTTTTGCGCTGTTCTGCGGTTTTAGCGGTATTGGACTTCTGACAACCCCCACGTTCAGGATTTTTACTGTTGTAGCGTTTAAAGAATTGGTCAGGACTGCGTTCAATACCATCCTGTAAGCGTTCGCTATACATGATATGCGCATGAGGCTGTTCTCCGCCCTCTATGCTTGCCTTTGGGGTATGAATTGCCCATGTATAGGCATGTTTCTCGCCTAGCTCTTGTTCAACAAAGGTTTGAACCAACTCTTTACGCTGTTGCGGTGTCAATTCCCTGGGGAGTGCAATTTCAATTTCACGGTAGGTACTGCCATTTTTACGCTCAAATTCATCGGCACATTGCCAAAATAGATTTGGATTGTCTTGTGCCCATTCGGGCATATTGCCATGTTCAACGGCTTCTAATTTTTCTTTATTTTTAAGTTTGTATTCTCCCTCTCGCTCGATGTATTCAGCATGAGCAGAAGCCTTGCCTTTTGCGCCAACCTTGACCGATAAATGATAACTTGCCATTTCCGCTTTTGCCTTTGCTTTTGCTGTTGGGAGTACAGAGGGTTTACCCTTTGTCGTGCTTAGGTTTCTATTCGAAGAATAGAAACTACTAAGTGCGCATTCTGAATTTTAGCACAGATCGGAATTCATGCTACACTCGAATAAATAATGATGCTTTTTACGGTATTTGTATGACAATAAAATTGGAATTACCTGACGGACATTTGAATTTTTTAAAGGCACTTTCACGCCCAACCGACTATCAAAAATTGCTGATTGAACTTTATGAAAAAACAGATCGAACAACGATTGAAGATAAAAAACTGTCGGCTTTGATTCGGACAGAAAAAGCCAACATTCGAGCCAACAAAGCCAAAAAAGAGATGCAGAACCTACTCAATGCAGAAAAAACCAAGGAAAAGGCTTTAGAACGTAAGGCGAGAACCAAGCGATTAATCGAATTAGGCGCATTATTTGACATTGCCAATCTTGGTCATCATGACCCTGCCACACTAGTCGGCATGTTAAGCAACGTTAAAATCGCATCAGATGACCCAAAATGGACAAATTGGCACAAACAAGGGGTTTCCATACTCCAAGAGCGAAAACAAGCTAAAAACGCAAAATAGAAGCTACTATAAAAAATAGTACCACCAAGTACTATACAAATAAAACCGCGTGTACTAATATTGGTACACGCGGTTTTATTTGTATAACGGTCTTATACCATAGGTGTTTAAATGAAAAATAAGTGTGTTGTAGTTCTAACGGCTCGAGGAAAATCTAGAATTTTAAAAGAAGGAGGAAGTCAGGCTTGGAGATTAAATGCCCATCATGCAGGCAAGTGCAGTTACGTGGTTTGTGTTCAAAACCGAAATAAATCTTGGGGTCAACCTGAAGCAAAGCACCACACTGCCTTTTTAGTCGGTAAAATTTCTAGTATCAGCCTATCTCAAGAAGCAGATTCTGAAGGTCGTTGGATAATTAATATTTCTGAATATGCAGATATTTCTATTCCTAATATGTGGGATGGAAATAGAAACCCTGTTGCTTATAGATCTTTAGAAGAGCTGAATATCAACTTAGAAGATTTACAGTTCCATAAACTAGAACAAGAAACTGATGTCTTAGAGGAAACCAGTAAACTAGAAGAAAAAAAATTAGAAAAAATCTCAATTCCTGAAGCTAAAAGATTGTTAGCAAATTATTTTGATGTTCCTCAAGAGAATATTTCGATCACGATTAATATGTGATTTTAAAGGCAAAAGAAAATTATCTTTTGCCTTTTTCTTTAAGTAACCGAGCGAGTGTCTACGAGCGAACAGACGCTATTAAAATTTTTGTAATGCCTTTCTCTGATTACAGGCTTCCTTTCGATTTTAAACGGTAAGTACAGAGCATCCCGAATGGGTGCGAACGGAGAAGCTTTTGCTTTTCAAAAAGTATGAGCGTAGCGAATACATCATTAATGCTTTTGACTTTGCTTTTGCTCTTGAAATGACACGAGCATAGCGAGTGCCATAGCCTTTGATTTTGATTTTGATTTTGATTTTTCTCTTTTTTAAATATTTTAAATATTTTAAATATTTTCGGGTTGTTTTTCTCTTTTATAATCAAATTGTTACTTTTATAACTATTAGAGATTGACTACTAACTATTAGAGATTGACTACTAACTATTAGAGATTGACTACTAACTATTAGAGATTGACTACTAACTATTAGAGATTGATTTATCTAATATATTAGTATAAATTATTTCTAATACTTAGCTAAAATACAGAACAATGAAAAATGAATTAGTAGTGAAATCGAATCAAGTTATTGAGGCAAGTTATCGCCTTTCAGTTGTTGAACAACGTGTTGTTTTATCGGCTATCGCTAAAATACCTAAAATGAGTGAAGTGTCAGATGATGAAATTTACACTGTTAGCGTTCAAGATTTGCAGGCTTTAGGAGTACATGAAAAAACTGCATATAGAGATTTAAAAGAAGCTGTAAACCGCCTATACGAGCGTTCTATTAGCCTAGATATTGATGACAAACTAATAAAAATGCGTTGGGTTCAGCGTATAGAATTTACAGATAATCAGGGTATTATTGCTCTTAGGTTTTCTAAAGATATATTGCCATTTATATCTAATGTAAAAGCTAACTTCACT
>JBFXJJ010000036.1:0-4333 GCA_050175015.1 Alphaproteobacteria bacterium
TGGAGGAGGTTCAGAAGGTGGAGGTAATTTTAATTGGGGTTGGGGTGTTTTCAGAACAGACTGTGGAGGTTCGGGTAGTGATAGCAGTTCACAAGATGATTCTTTCGCCTCTGGCTTTCCTTTCTTCTCCTTTTTCGTAAATATAAATTTGCCCTGACCTCTGCTATGCTTAATCACTTTCACAGTGATATTAAGCTCTGTTTTCTCTTTAATGCGTTTGGTGGCAGCTTCTATCTTTGGGACAACATCTGCAAAGTATTTTTCAGCCATAGGAATTTTTTCAGCAAGTTTCAATACATCAATTTCCCAAACATCTCGCTTGTAGAAAGTTTTAACAAGAATTTCATATAATCTTAACGCCAATGGAGAACGAAGTCTCTTCATATGCTCAAACGAAAGATATTTAAAAAACTCCGACTGTTTTATTTTTTCAATCCATTTTTTATTCAACTCAATTTCAAGATAATTATCTTTTTCACGAACCCCCCAATCATTAATTATTCCGAACTCTAAAAATTTATAACCAGTTCCAGTGTAAAACGTCCCCGAGAAAGAAACGGTAACCCGTTTCCAAGCCTCAAGACTCCGTATTAATCTATCTCTTTTCTCTTTACTCGGACTCATTCCGCAAGCATTTAATATCTTATATCGAGAACAACTTACAACCGTGTTCCAATTATTATTTTGAGATTCTAACATAATATAATACAAAAAAAGCATATCGACTTTTGAAGGAACACCTCTTGATGCTTCAAAATGATAACCATCTCTGTCTTCCCATCTTACCACTGTATCACTTGCCACCTGTGCCGATTGCATCCATAACGGATATTCCAGAAAATTTATGTCCTGCTTTATATTATCGTTCAATCAGACCCTCCTATTTAATAAGGTTCTTTTCCAGAGAATAGAATAATAACTCAATATATAGATGATAAAGGCAAGTCAAGCTATTTATTCAACTCAGATTAAGGCAGGTCTTTTCAGAGGAGTATTAGGGTCTTTTCAGAGGAGTATTAGGGTCTTTTCAGAGGAGTATTAGGGTCTTTTCAGAGGAGTATTAGGGTCTTTTCAGAGGAGTATTACCATCAAAAAAATGCTGTAACGCCTGTCTGACGCACCTCTACGCACTTGTAACATTTACGGATAGCTTTTAGAGCATTTTTTAGAAAGCAACAGCAGATAGAGAGCAGATTTTGAAAAAACTGAGTATGACGAATAATAGAAAAATTTGGAGAAACAAAAAAAAATGCTGCTGCTGCTTTTTATAAAAGATATAAAAAACAATTTACAGACATTCTACTTCAACATAGTTTTGCTAATAACAAAAATAATAACAATAAAACATGATAAAACCTCTAAGTCTTAAAAATGCTTTACACTTTATCTCTAATGCTGATAAACCAAATTATTTATAAATCATGTTATGCGAAATCTTTTTTTTATTATAACCCTCTTGTAACACGTTATTATTTTGACAATGGTAGTATTTAATGACTGAATATCACGCAGTATATTATTCAAATGAACTTTGTAAACGCCACTCTCTAAATAACTCCGCTAAACTTGCCACAGCTCTTGCAGATGCACAGGTTGATTTAAACCCGCACCAGTTAGATGCAGCTTTATTTGCCTTTCGTTCTCCGCTCTCCAAAGGCTCTATTCTTGCTGATGAGGTTGGGTTAGGTAAAACCATTGAGGCTGGTCTTGTAATTGCTCAAAAATGGTCAGAGCAAAAACGCCGTATTCTGATTATAACCCCTGCTAATCTTCGGAAACAGTGGGCAATGGAGATGATAGAAAAATTTTATCTGTCTGCAACTATTCTTGAATCTAAAAACTACAAACAGCTTAAAAAACAGGGACATCACAACCCATTTAAACAAGAGAGTCTTATTATCTGCTCTTATCAATTTGCAGCTAAATACAATGAAATTATTATGACTCAAAAATGGGATTTAGCAGTTATTGATGAAGCCCACCGTCTTAGAAATGTCTATAAGACTGATAACAAGATAGCAAAAGCTATAAAAACAGCTTTAAGAAACACTCCCAAAATGCTTCTTACTGCAACCCCTTTGCAAAATTCATTAATGGAGCTTTATGGTCTTGTCAGTATGATTGATGATTATGCTTTTGGTGATGATAAAAGTTTTAAAGCTCAATATGCAAGGCTCTCCAATGAATCAACTTTTGATGAGCTTAAAGCTCGTCTCGCCCCTTTATGTCATAGAACTTTAAGACGGCAGGTATTAGAATATATTCGCTACACAAACAGAATACCCCTTACAGAAGATTTTTACCCAACAGATAATGAAATCGCTTTGTATGATATGGTTACAGAGTATCTGCAACGTGAATCTCTTTATGCTCTTCCAAATTCTCAACGCCAGCTTATAACTTTGATACTCCGTAAACTTTTAACATCATCAACCTTTGCAATTGCTGGAGCACTTGACTCTTTGGCAAATAGATTGAAAAAAATTTTACACGATTCTCAGTTTGAAGATGACATACAAGATATTGAAAATGATATTGACGGTTTTGATGCAGATTTAGAAGAGTGGGAAGAAGATGAGGATCAAGATGTTTTAAGTCTTAAAGATAAAAAAGCTATTGAAGCTGAAATTCAAGAGCTTGAAACATTCCGTGATTTAGCTGTCAGCATTACAGAAAATGCTAAAGGTCATGCTTTATTAAGTGCTTTGTCTCATGGTTTTAAAAAAGCTGTTGAACTTGGAGCATCTGAAAAAGCGATAATATTTACAGAATCAAGAAAAACACAGAGCTATTTAATAAACCTTCTATCTGAAAACGGCTATCAAGATAAAATAGTTCTTTTTAACGGCACAAACACAGACCCATTATCAAAAGATATTTATACAAGATGGATTGAAAAAAATAAAAATACTGACCGTGTTACTGGCTCAAAAACTGCTGATATTCGTGCTGCATTAGTTGATAATTTTAAAGACTCTGCAAAGATTATGATTGCAACTGAAGCTGGTGCTGAAGGAATCAACCTTCAATTCTGCTCTATGGTTGTGAATTATGATCTGCCTTGGAATCCACAAAGAATTGAACAGCGTATCGGGCGTTGTCATAGGTATGGTCAGAAACATGATGTTGTTGTTATAAATTTCATCAACCGTAAAAATGCTGCTGATCAGAGGGTTTATGAACTTTTAGACCAGAAGTTTAAACTTTTTTCAGGTGTGTTTGGTGCAAGTGATGAAGTTCTCGGCTCAATAGAGTCTGGAGTTGATTTTGAAAAAAGAATAGCCGCAATCTATCAAAACTGTAGAACCACCCAAGATATAGAGGCTGAATTTAACCGCTTACAGCAGGAGATGGAAGCTAAGATTACAGAAACAATGACTGATACCCGTAAAAAACTGCTGGAGAACTTTGATGCTGATGTCCATGACCGCCTTCGTATCAACCTTACAGAGAGTAGAGAGTATTTAAACAAATATGATTCAATGCTTTGGAGGCTCACAAAATTTGCACTAAAAGATAAAGCTGATTTTGATGATGAAAATCTTACATTCAACCTAACACAGCCTTTTAATAAGAGCCTTTCAATTTCAACTGGCACTTATGCCTTAACAAGAAAAAATATTGATTCCCACCGCTATAGAATTGGTCATCCGTTGGCACAACATATTATTTCAGAATCAAAAAATATAAATCCAGAACCTTCTCATATTGTATTTGACTACTCGTCATGGTCTCAAAAGGCAAACAGCCTTGAGCCGTTTAAAAATAAATCAGGAGTTCTTAATCTCTCTTTGCTGTCAATAAACGGTGCTGATGAACAAGACCACCTGTTAATAACAGCAATTTCAGATTTTGGAGAGCCTCTTGATGAAGATGCTGCAAAGCGGTTTTTTGATTTACCTGTAAAAAATATTACTCAAGGTGATGTTGTTATAACTAAAGTATTACACGATAAGATTACACAAAAAAGAGAGATTATTCTTTCAGAGCTTGCAACACAACAGGCAAAATGGTTTGAAGAGGAGATGGATAAACTTAATTTTTGGGCTGACGATAAACGTAAAGGTCTTAAAGCATCTCTTAAAGAGTTTGATGACACAATTGCAGAACTAAAAAAACAGGCTCGGCTTGCTGCCAATCTGCCTGATAAATTAGCAATACAAAAAAAGCTGCGTGATATAGACAAAAAGCGTGATGCAGCATGGAAAGAGTATGATGAAGGTGCAAAGCAGATCGAAAGACAGAAAGATGAGCTTTTAGATAGTGTAGAAGAGAGATTAAAGCAGACAGTTGAAGATAAAACATTATTCACTATTCGTTGGTCAATGATTTA
>JBFXJJ010000037.1:0-4202 GCA_050175015.1 Alphaproteobacteria bacterium
AGGAATATTTCTGTCCGCTTGGGGTCGGAATGTACAAAATGATGACCGATGAATATGGCAAACAGTTCCTCTATGATCCAGACAAACAGACCACTTACCCCGTTGTAAAGCCAAGGCCGAGGTATTTAAGGGTGATTTAGAGACACAGATTCTGCCCTGGGACTTCCTGGGGCAGAATTCACCTGGCTGGTGCAGGGGCAATGAAAGCAATGTCTTTTCCCGCCATGGACGATGAAATTTATTTGGACGATGGTTTTTACAAAAACTGTTTCATTTTTTAATTCAACGTACACCATATTTTTTCTTGCATGAGTTGGCGGGGTAAGGATATGCTCCAATTAAATTGATTCTTGGCTTTTTGAGGGTAGACACGATATATGGTGGCCGGATAATTTTCTAAAAAGAGTTCAATCATACCATTAAGGCTCGCCTCAAGTTTTCTATATTTGCGGCCCATAAGAGATGTTTGGCAGACGCTATTTATTAATGTAATAAATTGAATATTGATGAGCCGCCCACTTCAGCAGCAAGAGTATATATAAAGCTTACTTGCCAAAAAACTTTGTTAGAGCCCAAGTTATTAGAGCCCCAATTACTGCTCCAATTATAATTTTAATGATATCATCCTTGTTCCGCTCAAAAAAATTAAACTCCTCATGAGATTTTTTGAGGGTAATGTATGAAAAAAAACCCCACTCATTACAAAATGAGATAATCGGTACTCCCATCAAAAGTACAACAAACATAATTCTTTGAACCAAATCAGGAAACCAATTTATTATGATTTCTTTAGATGTAACTGCGAAAAAAATGAAAAAGATAACTCCAACAGTTCTATTGAATAGACGACCTATAATATTTCGTTTTTTAACGAAAATATCTTCGATACCTTTATAGGCATAAATTGATTGTTGATCCGAGGAGATGCGATACAGCCAACTCCCTCTTTGTTTTAAATCAATCGAAACGTTAGGATTCCGGCCACTTATTGATATCTTTTTAGGTGTTAAACCTTTCGTTTGTTGTAGTTCTTCCAAGGATTCGTACTCATATTCATCATCAGATATTTCTACTATTTCACAAACTTCGCTTAAAAGCTCTATAATTTTAACAAGGTCGTCTTTGAAAAGATTGACTGAAGGAAAATGACTCCCCTTAGAACCTCGTTGTATTTTTTTCATTTAGTGTCTCATATGTTTTGCTTTATTACACGAACTAATGCCTATTATACCGATCCGTATAACGTGTAAAATGAATGTTATCCAACCATTTTGACAGGTCGGTTCTAAATCAAAAATCAATTTAATTGGAGATTATCCTTATCGTTGCCCGGATTACAAGAAAAAAAAGCCGGATGAATTTTTATTTTTCATAGAGGCCACAAGATATTGTGATTGGGCTGAAATCAAAAAGCCTGAGCCCTCATACCATTATGTTGCGAGTGGGCTTAACCCCTTGAATTTATAAAACATTTGAACGGCAACTATGTAAGTGAGTATCCTTTTACAATTCAATAGGTTACAGCGTATTTGAAAAATCCAAAAAAAAAGCTGGCTACATAATTTTTTCACCTTTAGAGGCGGATCAAGGATCAAGCTTACCGCAGCCATACAGATAACGTAAAAACTCTTCCGCTATTCGAGCCCTATGAATAAGTAGAAAGCGGCGGGGTAGTAATTTTTAAATAGAGCGGGGTTCTGCTGGGTCAGGCAGGGTAAACACGCAACAAAAAAAACTCGCTACATAAATACCATGATTGCACTCCCCCTTCCTTTACTTCGTGAGAGAACAAAAAACGCAGTTTCGCATAATTTTTGCTTCATTCTTGAGTTCTTTGTTTCATAAGTTGTTATTTTTATAATTCAAAATAGTATGTTTTTTATTTACACGCTAACAGAATTTTGATAATGATCAAATCCTAAAGAATTCTAAATTCGTAAATAGTCATCATTTAAAGCTATTCTTGAATGAAGATTAAGGAGACTCGATGACATTATCATAGCTTCACTCAAATTCAATTTTCCTAAATGAGAATAAATATCATATATGTTATATTGTCAAACTCGTAGTAACGCAACGCGTTATAATCTTTTCTCCCCAAAAAACAATGGTCCTTATTAATAGTATAGTGAGATAGAGACAAAAAATGACAGACAACCACTTAGTAAATCGATTTCTTGAATCTTTTCAGAATGATGTGCGGAACAATATTTCTATTTTTTGTAAAACGCTATGGGAATCTGATTATGATATTTATATTTTTATGGCAAGAAAGGCGGCTTGTTTTTTTGACTGCTTAAGAGATCTTGGAATAGCCCAAGTTCGTGGATTAGCACTAAATGATCGTGTTTTAGAAATGGACCTTTCGTTTATAAAAGATAAAAAAGTTTTGCTTGTTGATGATTGTATTTTTTCTGGCACTACTTTGTACTCTGCAAGGAATGCTATAATTAAGGCTGGATGCTCGAAATTCGGCACTCATACCTTAGCAATAAATGAAGATTGGATACGGCCACAATTACTGCCAGGGGGAGAAGAATGGGACGATCTCAGGATCATAGATCCTGTCTTTCGTATGTCGAACTCAGACTGTGTTCGTCAATGTCATGATATTGTTCGCGCAATTTCAATTTTACCCAGGCCCTATGATGTGGATTTTCCACATACAAAAACAGTGAAGATTAAAGCAAGCTCCTTCGATCAAATCGTAAATCTTCCCGGATGGCAAGCGATTGAATGTGCGTCTGATTTTCAAAAAAGGAATGGGGTGAGAGCATTTTCTATTATTCCACATAGTTATTCTGCTAAAAACTTTTGGCACTCTCATGGATCGGATTGCCGTAAAGGTAGGTATACAAAGATTAGAGTATACGCTCGTTATCTGGATCATGCCAATTCGTACTTGGTCCGTTTCATGCCCGTTGTTATGTTGCCAGAAATTAAGAATAAACTTGTTACTGAAGCTATTACAAATTTTTTTAAAACAGAGACTGCTATTTCTGAGCTTGGCTTAATTACCCCTTTTTCAAGATATCGTTTTTTGCATTTTGTTGCAGCAAATAGCCTTTTAGAATTTTATGAAAAGTCTACGGAAACTATTTTGCCCGAGAATTCGTTTGAAATACGTAAAGATCTTGTAGAAATGACATTTGGGACAAGCTTTTGGGATCAATATGCAGAAATAAAGACTCAACTGTCGGATTTACAAATACCATCGGAAGATCAGGCGACATCGGAATGCACTGCTAATTGCCTTAATGATAAAAAGCAAATCCAATCAGATGCTGAGATTATCTCTCGCGCTATAGAACCTTTTCAAGAACTTTATATAGAAAAGGAGTTGGCAGCAAGAAAGTATGTCCGAGACAACGGACTTAACTATGTAAGCCAAAATCCATTTCCTCACAGTAAGCGCTTGTTAGAAGGTGTAACTCCAACTCAATTATGTGACGGAATAACAAGTAATTACTTCGATACCCAAGTAACAGTTTCTGTCTTGCTTGATCGATTAATTGATGCCGGTGTTGCTGTACCAATTGTTGAAGACACAGGAATGCATTGCAAAAGAGCTTTTAGACATGGTGAGGATGCTGTTTTAGGGGAGGCAGAAGAAAGGGCGCTTTTGCAGGCAATCCAATCATATATTAAATGCACTGATAAGGATTTTATGTGGGGCTTAGAGCTTCAAAAGTTAATAGTATTAGTTACACAAATTGCTGTTCGTAGAGGTTTTTTTTCAAGCCTTAAGCTAAATACGCCTATTTCTTCTTCGACACGGCTCATTAGTATAAAAGGGCATTTACATGGCGCTGTTCCGATAATTGTATCTCCATCTCGGGCTGGAGATGTAGGCGTCCCTTATGTAGATGGAACTCATAATCGACCAAGATGGTTAGCGCATGATTGGGTGGAAAAGGGCTTTTTGTCTCAAGTAAGCTTTAGCAATGGAAGCCAATATAAAGTCAAAACTCTTCCAAAACTAAGCATCGGAAAAAAATCGGATGCACAAGCAAGGCAAATTGGCCGATGTTTAGGTAAAGCAGTCGCTTCTGGTGCCATTGATTCAAATTACAACTTTATTGTTTCTGTAAAAGGTTAAAACCCCCGCCTTTCAGGCGGGTAGCATTCTGATAGCAGTTGGCTTATAATGCGCTGCTATGGATTATCGACATGGAAGTCACACAAAATACAAGATTGAATAT
>JBFXJJ010000038.1:0-3919 GCA_050175015.1 Alphaproteobacteria bacterium
CTTGGCTTTGAAATCATTACTGTAATTTTTTCTCATGGACCTCCATTCCCAGGGTTAAATAAAAATTGGGGATTTAGCACTTTGGATGTAACTTAGCAACTGGTTCAGATTATGGGGTCCATTATACAGAGTTGGAAAATACGTAAACATGACTCTGGCTGGTCAGATTCAGAAAGCTGTTCAAATCTGCCTGTTTATCAGAAAATATGGCTTGATGATATTAGAGTTGAAGAGCGTGAGAACTCTCAAGATTGGTTAGATAAGGTTATAGAAGAGCTGTCAAGATGGATTAGAAATACTTATGAAAAATTACACATAAGCTCATCAATTAAGTTAGGTGATGATGAGCTTTTACATATCAAAAACATCATTAGAGATAATAAGGAGGCACTCTTATGAGTTACATGAGGCAAATCTTACTGATTCCTCATATCAAAGTGCATAATGCCAACGCACAATCAAGTCCTTACACAATAGGCTTTCCAGCAATGACAGCGTGGCTTGGCGGAGTTCATGCACTACAAAGGAGACTCAATCAAAACAGCTTTGAAAATGCTCTATTTAAAAATGCTGCTGTTGTATGCCATGAGATCAATTTGGAAAAATACAGAGGAGAAGGTGATTTTTACTACTCAATCATCGGCACCCGCAACCCATTAAAAGATGACGGAAAATCACCTTCATTTATTGAAGAGGCAAGATGTCATCTTGATGTATCTCTTGTGATTGAATTTGAAGGGATTAAAGATGAACAAGAAGAGGAAAAAAGAGCAATCGTTCAAATCAAAAATGCACTTTACGGTAAAATGAAGCTGGCAAGCGGTGATATTTTGAGTTTTGGAAATCCTGAAATTATCAAAATCATTCAAGAGAAAGATTTTAACAAATTAAAACGAAAAGTTATGCCCGGTTATCTTCTAATTGAACGCCGTAACTTAATGATTAAAGCTATGAAAGAGGAGGGAAAAGATGCTGTTGATGCCCTGCTTGACTACTTAAAAATCATGCACAGAAGCGAAAAAGATGAAGAGGGGAAGGTAACATGGACAGCCAAACGAAAAGAATCAGGCTGGATCGTGCCGATTGCTGTTGGATTTCATGGACTTACTGAGCTTGGCAAGGCAAAAAATCAGCGAGACCCTGACACTCCTCATAGATTTGCAGAGAGCGTTGTAACTCTTGGTGAGTTTGTAATGCCTTATCGAATAAAAAATTTAGATGAAATGTTATGGCATTATCACGTTGATATTGAAAATAACCTTTATCTTTGCCAGCAAAATTGAATCAGGATACCCAAGATAAAAGGATAAAATATCCTGCACATCTTTTAATCCTGACCATCTTGATTCATACAACAAATAATAAGAAATCATCAATCAAACAAAAGACTACTAAAAAATAAGGAATAATTAAAATGGCTAAAAAAGAGAAAGAGAGCGTTGCATCAGTATTAGCATTTGAAAAAAAGTTAGTTCCATCTGATGGTTATATGTTTGGAACAACATGGGATAAACGAAATGAAAAAGTAAAGTCTCTCAAATTGATTGAAAAATCAGTTAGAGGGACAATTTCAAATCGTTTGAATAAAGCATTACAAGCAGACCCTATGAAATTAGATGCAGAAGTTGAAAAGCCTAATCTTCAGACAGTTGATACCTGCTCCTTAAGCACAGAAGATGACACTTTACAGCTTAAATTTACTTTAAAAGTGTTGAGCAGTGTAGAAAATCCATCTGCCTGCAACAGTCCTGAATTTTTGCAGACATACAAACAGGCTGTTAAAGATTATATTCAAAGAGAGGGATTTAAAGAGCTTGCTAAACGCTATGCAGCAAATATAGCTAATGCCCGTTTTTTGTGGCGTAACCGTGTTGGTGCTGAAAAAATTGAAGTGGCTGTTAAGATTGAAAATAGCGAGCCTGAAAAGAGCTGGCTTTTTGATGCAACTGAAATAAGCACTAAAAACTTTGATCATGATGACCCTAAAATTAATGAACTTGCTGAAAAAATGGCTCAAGCTCTTTCTGGAAAAATGGATTTTCTTTTGCTTGACATAACAGCCTCTGCACAGGTTGGAAAATCTCAAGAGGTCTATCCAAGTGAGGAGCTTGTGTTTGATAAAGGTAAAAGCAGAAAGAGCAAAATCTTATACTCAATTGACGGAATTGCTGGAATACACTCTCAAAAAATCGGTAATGCTTTGAGGTCAATTGACACATGGTATCCTGAATTTGATGATTCAACAAACGGTGTTGGTCCTATTGCTATTGAGCCTTATGGTGCTGTTACAAATTTAGGTAAAGCATTCCGCAAACCAAAAGATAAAGTTGATTTTTACACCTTATTCGACCATTTTGCACGAGGCGGAAAACTTAAAAATATAGAAGAAGAGCATTATGTAATGGCAACTTTGGTGCGCGGCGGAGTTTTTGGCGAAAGCGGCAAGGAATAAAGTTATGAAATATTACATTGAATTAACACTAATCCAAAATGCTGATATTGCTCACTATTTTCTTTGGGAAAAGGTGTTTCAGCAGGTTCATCTTGGGCTTGTTGAGATACAGGATTCAGATAAAAAGGTGCAGATCGGCATCTCTTTTCCTGAATATGACAAAGAACATTACAGACTTGGCAGCAAGCTCAGACTTTTTGCAGAAGATGAGAAAACGCTTGAACAGTTTGAAGTTCAAAGATGGTTGAATCGTCTCTCTGACTATGTTCATATAACTCGTATTCGTCCAGTTCCTAATAGAAAACTGACTTATGCTTGTTATAAAAGAGAGCAGATTAAACAGACAAAAGAGCGGTTGGCAAGGAGAAAAGCAAAAAGAGCAGGGATCAGCATTGATGAAGCGTTGCAGCTTCTTGGCGATTATGAAGAGAAACAAGTTCAAACTCCATTTATCAATATAAAAAGCCAAACTTCACAACAAAGATTCCGTCTTTTTATTTTAAAAGAAGAATCAGACCAATTGATCAATCAAGGTTTTAGTGCTTATGGTTTAAGTAATATCAGCACTGTTCCTGAATTTTAACCTTATTATGTTCACTGCCCCGTACAGGCAGTTTAGAAATGAATTTTAACCTTTATTTTTTGTGCCTTTAAACAACATAATAAAATCAATATGTTATAAAGGCACAAAAACAAGAAGGTAAAATCATAAAAATTGATATAACTTTTTGTTTTAATTTCAATTCTTAAAGTGTATGGTCGGGTTCACCGCCGCACAGGCAGCTTAGAAAATCTTGATATAAATGCCATTTTTTACCATTATGTTCACCGCCGCACAGGCAGCTTAGAAATTTAATTTTATAAAGTAAACTCTCTATCTCTTGTTCACCGCCGCACAGGCAGCTTAGAAATGCGATTTTCATTTTATTTCTCCTTTTTAATCGTTCACCGCCGCACAGGCAGCTTAGAAAATATTATAGAATGCGTTAATGTAGTTTTAAAAGTTCACCGCCGCACAGGCAGCTTAGAAATTCTGAGCAATTGCGTGCCCTTGACAGCTTATGTTCACCGCCGCACAGGCAGCTTAGAAAATTACTGCTACAAATTGCATCTACTTCAATCAGTTCACCGCCGCACAGGCAGCTTAGAAATCTTTTGTCTTTTTTATGCTCATTTTATAATCGTTCACCGCCGCACAGGCAGCTTAGAAAAAAAGTAGCTTTTAGAGTATTTTTCGTGATGCGTTCACCGCCGCACAGGCAGCTTAGAAAATATCCGAAAGACACTGTATCATAATAACCATGTTCACCGCCGCACAGGCAGCTTAGAAAATGTACGCTCAATGAAATAATAATATCTAATAGTTCACCGCCGCACAGGCAGCTTAGAAATTAGATTCAGTAATATTGTTTTTAACTAAATTGTTCACCGCCGCACAGGCAGCTTAGAAATACTATCTATAAATAC
>JBFXJJ010000039.1:0-3878 GCA_050175015.1 Alphaproteobacteria bacterium
CGAACAGATATATTATTTCATATTTTAAACAATAATTCAAGCCTTTTATGTTTTTTTTGTGAATATTTTCAACACGCAAAAAAAAGCAACTTAAAAAACCATTTAATGTCGCAATTTTTTTAGTTTGAACCTGATATTTAGATTTCTTTCATATCGCGGATATAACTAGGAAGATTAAGGTAACAATCAAACGGTTCTTCCTGTAAAATAAAGGTTTCGATTCGCTCATTGGAATTATCTTTCAGACTTTTTAGGTAATTGACGTAAACCATGGTCGAATCAATCGACGAATGACGCAAAAAGGCCTTGGTTTGTTCTACCGTTGCGCCTCTTTCCAGATTCATGATGGCGGCGGTATGCCTCAAGCAGTGCGGCGTGATCTCTAAACCCTCTAATCCCGCCTTTAATAAAACTCTTTTGAACATATCCCAATAAAACATTCTCCTGAGTCTACCGTCTTCGGTTGGATTTTTGTGTTGGACGAACAAATAATTAAACTTGTCTTTACGCCTGGCTAGATAATCGTCGAGCGCAATCTTTGCGCCCTTCGATAAGTGCACAAACTCGTCGCCATTTATCAAGTCATTCTTTCTGATATAAAGGATATATTTGTCTTTCTTAATTTGATAATCGTCTCTTTTTAAAAGCACAATCTCCCCAGGTTTTAGTCCCGAGGTGAGCATCAGATAAACAATCGCGTAATCACGAAAGTCCCAGAGATATTTTCTGTTCTTCTTAGTCTCCAGCAACAGCTTTTTTGCCTCTTGGATGGTAAGGATCGGTTTTTTGATGTTGGGCGTGATTCTTTCATTCTTGATCGGTCCTAAAATGTCATATGCGTACTCCTGGGGGAGATTAAGTCTTGCTTGATTTGACTTCAGATAAGAATAAAGTCCTTTTAAGGCACAGATTTGGATATAGAGCCAATAGCTTGAATCGCCTAAAGACCGCCGATGTTCCCTGTAGGAAATCACGTCAGAGGTCTTGGCATATTCAATCTCGTTAGTTTTTAAATAATTGATGAAATGCTTATAAGCAAAGGAGTAAGATTTAAGCGTGGCTTCCGCCAGGTTTTTTTGTGCTAAATATCTCTTGGCTAAAGCTTCAAGTTCATGTTTTTCCATCTGGCTTTTCACTCCTCATTACCTAAGATATAATCTTCTAAGCGGTCTTCATAATCATCTTCCAACTCATCTAAGTGGTGAGAATAGATTAAGGTATTGTCGATGTTTTCGTGACGGAGAAACACACTTGTGCCTGCAAGCGTTCCCCCTGACAAGAGGTTCAAGGTCGCGGACGTATGTCTTAGGGAATGCGGCGTTATCCGGGCATCTTCCAGCCCAGCATCCTTCAATACTCTTTTGAACATCTGATAGAAAAACGTCCGGTCAAGACTAAAACTATCCGTATGCCGGGAATGCGAGATGAATAAAAAAGGGCTCTTGTCCTTTCTTAAAGACAAGTAAGCGTCAATCGCCTCCATCAATCCCTTTGACACCTTGACAAACATGTCCGTGGAACTTTTGCCCTTACCTTGAATATAGAGGATATGTTGATTGTTTATCGCCTTCAAATCCTTTTTCTTCGCCCTTCTGACTTCCACGCTCCTAAGACCGGTCGTGAGCATCAAATAAATGATCGCGTAATCACGGTAATGCCAGATGTACTTTCTGTTATCTCTAGTATTAATAAGTAGTTGTTTGGCTTGACTTGCGGTTAAAACCGGAGTGGAACTTCTTGGCTTCTTGACGAAGTTCTTTACCGTCTCGATGATATCGTAAGCATAAACTTCCGGCAGATTCAAACGTTTCTGATTAAGACTTAAATACTTGTAAAAAGCTTTTACAGTACTTACTTGAAGATAAAGCCAGTTGTTGGAATAACCCTGATTCTTCTTAAAGTTGATGTAATTTGTGACATCAGCTTTATTTGCGTAACGAATATTGTTATCTTTAAGATAGCAAGCATATTGTTTTAGAATGGTTATATACAGCTCATATGATTTTTTGGTAATATCTTTTTCACTTAAGTATAACTTAATCAAAGGGTCTAAAGGGTGATTATCCATGAGTTTACCTACCTCCAATAAAAAAAGCCCTTATAAACATTCTACTGTCAATAAGTGCTTTTTCTTGAATTTACTTTTTTTGTTTTCAATATTTATCTTTTATTTCTTTTGGAACAAGTTTGCTTCCTAAAATTTCCTTTAAGGTATCTATACATTTTTCATAACTAACTTTTTTATATATGAATCCTAAAGTAATATCATTATAATCTGATTCAAATACTTTTTTGTCAATGATTTCTTGTAATATTTCTCTTGGTCTTGATCCAGGTTTCGATGATGGATTGTAGACTGATAATCGTTGTCTGTCCGCTATTACATCATCAATAATCAAAGTAACTATCTCTTTGTTCAAGAGTCCGCTGTTCCAAATCATATGAACATCATAAAGATGTCTCGAATACCTTTCATACGTTTTTTCTAAATGATAGTCACATAATGCAAACAGTTTATCGATAAATGTTCTATCGATAGATTGAATGCTCATTTCAAAGGTCTCTAAATCATATTTTTTAATCAAATTTGGTCCTTCTTCTAGTTCGAGTAAGTATTTTGTTACATAGTTACTCACATCTTTCCTTAGACAAGGATAAGGTTTATAAACTGCGATGGTTTCGATTTTTATATGCGGGGTCATCTCCGGCGTCGATTCAAATAACCTTTCAAATTCAACTTCATAGTAATTAAAATCTCTATCCGATTGAACCTCATCAGGATTTAGAAATTTCATACCAAGCTTATCAATTGTGGTAATGATATTTTCTTTTAACCTTTTTCTTAAACCTCGACCTGCTTTAACATTTGGAAACTTTATGGTTAAATCAATATCTTCTGAAAAACGATCAATAACATCATAGCATTTTGATAGTGACGTCCCACCTTTAAATACAATCTCTACATTGTTTTCAAGCTTAGATAGCTCTTCTAGGAATAATGAGACATAATAATCTTTTTCTACTTGATGATTTTGAAGTCCTGGAGTGTGGGATGCTGTAGCGATAATAAGTTCTTTGAAATCATCTTTATTTGTGTGTAATAGCATGAGTCCCTCCCATTTTATAAAACTGTATCTGTGCATCTTTTGGATATGCGTCGACAATATGTTCAATCTCTTCTTTGGATAAGTTTAAACCATTTAAATAATCACTAATCATCTTCTTTGATTCACCTAACGTATATTCGCTAAATTTCTTAAAATCGACAAGCAGATCCAAGATTTGTAGAAGTTTATAATTATCGTTTGTCACTTTTGCTCTTGCTTGATTAATAATCACTCTCATGTTTTTTATTCTGATGGTTCTTTTCTTTTTTGATACCTCATTAGAATATATAACTAAATCACTCGATGTCTGTGTGGTTAGTCTTAAAGCGTTTGCGATATAAAAGCCGCTTCTATAGCCAATGATATTTCCGCCTTCGGATTTAATATATTTCTTATTAACAGCGTCTTCTGAATTCATGACAGCTGTTTTTAAAATTCTATTTGGATTTGGTAATCCATAAACACCATTCTTTGATTTTATTATTTTTTCTTGTTTATATAATCTTCTAATCGATTCTCTGATTGTACCTTGTTTAATATTCGGAAAAACATCATATAACTCGTTTAAAAGAAATAGTTCATTAAACTCATAAGTCTTTTCAATATATTCATATAATTGATCAATAATTTTCTTCATTTCTTGATGCCTCCTTTACTACAGCATCATTATAACATAGACATTCCATTTTGTGACATTTTTTCTGATATTAAGAGAATTTTTGTCACAAACGACTCAGGTACTTCCATGAAGTCAAGAGATAGACTACAAGA
>JBFXJJ010000040.1:0-3683 GCA_050175015.1 Alphaproteobacteria bacterium
AAAGTTATTGTCTTTTAGAAACTTGCTTAATTTCATAAGTCTTTCTCTTGTTTCAGTAACTTGGAATGTTAATGTTAAAAGTGGTTCTTTATCATTTTCTTCTTCTTCAGGTGGTTCTAACTTTTCAAGTGAGTCCAAGATTTCTTGAGATGATGGAGCGTGTTCTTCAGTGCTTTGCTTTTCTTTAACCAATAATTCTTTCGCTTGCTTTTCAGCGTTATATTCAGCAATTACTTTGCCAAAATCTAAATGGATCAAGTATTTAGCTTTAAGAGATAAAACTTGTTCTTTATCAGAGCATAGACTTTCAATAGTAATTAAGTCCCCTTCAATATCTAAAATCTTATCTTTTAGTTCTTCTTCGATTGTTGCGATTTTATAACCTTTGTTTAACCATTTTTCATCAAAGATTCTATCTAAAGTGATTTTGTTACAATGGAGTGTGTCCCATAATGCTTGGATTTCATTTTTCTTATCTTCTTTTTCCTTATCTTCAAACGCTTTAATTTGGGTATCAATAACAAATGACACATCATCAATCATCTTAATAAGTTCTTTTGCTTGGATTTCTACTGTTTCGTAAGGTTTCAAGATTTCTCTTTTTAATTCTTTTCTACGGTCATCAATCGCTGTTTTTACCTTATTCAATGATGCTCTTGTTGTTTTAGCAGTTGGTATTTCGGTTTCACTAACAACATAACCTTTGTAATGAGATAGTTGTTGTGCAAGTTCAGTTTTTAATTGTTCATAGTTTATTGCTAAACTACCAATAGTTTTTTCAGTTACAATTAGTTCTAATGCCATTTTTTTAGTTTTTGTCCCTTTCTTTTTGTTAAAACTCCAATTTCAGTGGTGGTTCTAATCCTGTTAAAACATAATCATTCCAAAACTTATCGGTTTCTTCTTCTAAATACTTCAAGTCATCTAACTTATCATTTCTCATAAATCCATAATGTCTTATCTCATGAGTTTTGACTTCGTTAATATCTTCAAAAGTAAGTTGAGCAGTTAGAATGATAAAGTCATAACCTGTTATGTTTAGATAATGTAATACTTGGCAATAATAGTTTTGTGGGATTGCATTATGCCATTTCTCTTTATGCATCGAAGATAATACAAAAGTTGTTTTACCTTCCCAAACCCCTTTCATACCTTTTATTAGTGCTAAAGGCGAAGGGAGAATGATTGGTTCATCAGTTCCATATAACTTCGCTTGTTTAGGTTTGAAATAAGGCATAAATGTAAAATCTTGTAAAACTGTTATTTCGCCATCAAGACTTCCCCTTAAAAAGGGTTTATCTTCCCTTGCCAATATCTCGTTAGAATGGGTTATCTCTAACAAGCCAATAAAATCTGCTTTGGTAATTTCTCTTAAAGGTTTTTCAACTGCTCTTCCATAAATAGTAAATTGATTTTCAACGAATGGTGTTTCTTCAGTTTCTTTTCCAGGAATAAACCTTTTAACTTTATCTTGCCAAAGTTGTAAATTAGTTTTGTATGGGTTTTGAGAAACAATGCAAGATACATCACTTCCACCAATGCCATACATTCTCTTTTCTAACCATTCTTCTCTAGTAGTGTAAGGGATTCTAGTAAAACTCATTTTGACCCTTTCTTGACTTTTTTAATGATTGCTTCAACTTCTTTGCCACTTTCTCTAATGGCTTGTTTTACCTTTTTTTCCATTTTGTTGCTTCTATTCCTTTCTGGGTAAGTTTACCCTAGTTAATAGTGAAAAACGATTATAGGGCATTTTTAGGGTGTTAAACACGGCTATAAAGCGAATTAGACAATAAAAAAATAAGAGATGTCTTTTCCTGTTATTCTAGTTAAAATTGCTAGTTCACTTGCCTTAAACTCATTCTTCCCTTTTAGTTTCAAGGTATATGAATATCGTGAAATTCCTAATGCATCAGCAACTTTTTGCTGAGTGATACCAACTTCTGCGATTGCACCTCTTACTTTTGCCAAATTAAACTTTGTTTCTTTTTGCTCATCCATAACTTTTCTTCACTTCCTTTCTAAGTTAATTATATATTCTTTGTTTGCTTGATTACTCTTTAATAAATTATTGGGATCAGGGTAGCAGTGAAGGTCTAACGGGTCAATCAGCTAAAGTGGTTAAAATCAAGTGAGGAGAATAAAATGTATTAGAATTATTTTGATAAATAAAATAACAGAATTATATTAAATTGTTTTGTTAGACCGTTCACTACTCAGGGCAGTTTTATGACTATGCCTTAGGTCATATTTTTGGTAAAATACAACTGTTAGACAACTAGCAAAAAGGCTTTTTGTCTTTTTAGTCGTATCACCTGCCACTATAATATCACACATAAAACACGATTGCAAGACATTTTGTAAAATAAATTTGTTTTTTTGTTGTTTTTTCTATTGCATTATAAAAATTATTTGATATAATAAAATCACCAGAAAGGAAGTGAAGAAAAAATGAAAGGTTCAATCGGTTATCGATCAAGCGATGATAGGTGGTGTGGTCGATTTAATTTTAACAATAAAACACGATACATATATGCCAAGACAAAAAAAGAATGTCTTGAAAAAATGAAGGAAGAGCAAATCCAATTAGAGATTTATGGAGATGCTAACAAAGAAAAAGAAACCAAACAAAAAAAGGTTATAGACAAGTCCATGACTTTAAATACTTGGTTTGAGTATTGGTTTGAAAATTATAAAGCTCCTAAATTAAGGGAATCAACTGCTATTGTAAGAAAACAAGTTTATATAACAAATGTTTTTAATTCCAAGTTAGGCAAAACCCCTATTGATAAAATCAATGTTGATACATTAAGAGATTTTATTCTTAATCTAAAGTCTAGTAATGCAAAGAAAACAACTTATGCTATCTTAAAAGATATGTATGATATTTTATTCAAGTCAGGTTATATATCTAAAAACTATATGGACTTGGTTGTAATTAAGTTTGATCCATTTCCAAGAAAAGAAAAAAAGATTCTCTCAAAGGAAGATGAAGTTAGACTTTTTAATGAAGTCTTAATTGGATCAAAGTATTACGATATAGCAAAGTTAATGTTATATCAAGCATTAAGGGTTGGAGAAACTCTTGCTCTATGTTGGGAAGATATTGACTTTAACAATGATACAATAAATATCAATAAGTCTTATTCTTCAGTAACTCATAAGATTACGGAAGTCAAAACTATTACATCTAAAGACTCAATCCCAATGTTCAAAGAAACAAAAGAAATGTTGTTATCTCGTGGTTATAAAAATAAGGGACTAATTTTCCCGGAGTTTATGGGGACTAATTTCAACAACAACTTTGATGCTTATTGCAAGGCAAGAGATATGGTTATTACTCCTCATGTTTTTAGACATACTTTTGCTTCAAGGGCTTTTGAAAATGGTATCAACCCAAAAACAGTTCAAACTATTATGCGACACAAATCTTATGAAACAACTATCAATGCTTATACTCATCTATCTGATGATATGAAAATTGATGCTATTGATCAAATCAATTCAATGCAATCTAAAGTGGTATATTCATAGGTTTTTGACACATAAAATTATTATTAAACAAATAATAGAAAGGAATTAGAATGAAAATTACTAACAAACAACACAACGATGCTATCAATTACACTATCTTTATGGATGACTTACATTCCATCCTATTAGATTTAGAAGTCTTAACTGAA
>JBFXJJ010000041.1:0-3446 GCA_050175015.1 Alphaproteobacteria bacterium
ATAACATATAAACAACCCGTGATACTTATATATTGCGGTTACTTGTAGTACAAAACAAGGGATGAAAAGGTATTGTTTTAGCTTAACTTTAGCAAAAAATTGTCTTGACTTTGGGGGGAAGCATACTGATGGCAGACCTACTCTTAATGATGCTCAAGAATTTTATAATTTTGCAGAGAAGATTTTTAAAAACATCTCCCTTTTGATCGGGATAGATATTGAGTAAACCAACCTCTGCACTTGAGGGAACTATGAAAATAATATTAAAAAATATCGGTATTTTTAAACAAGCTGAATATGAGCTTGGAGAACTTACGATTATCTGTGGAGAAAATAATACAGGTAAAACCTACGCTACTTATTCATTGTATGGGTTTTATGATTTTTGGAAAAATGTTTTTCTAATTAAAGTAGGTGAGCAGGAAATCACTAAATTAATGGAAAGAGGCAGCATAAATATTCCATTAGAAATTGATAAACATCAGATTGAGCAGCAATTACAGGTTGCATGTAAGCAATATTCTAAGTTTCTTCCAAGAATTTTAGCTGCACAGGAGAAGTATTTTAACAATTCTTCTTTTTTAATAGAGTTGGAGCAAAAAGAGATAACTATCCTTGATTCTTACAGCAAAAGCTGGAGAACTCCAAAAAGCGAGATGCTTCAAATTGTAAAAGAGTCAGGAAAAAACGAGGTCTCTGTAAGTTTGATCTTAGATAAGATAGAGCTTGATTCTCCATCAGTAAGATTAAATATAGCACAAGCAATTGGAGAGTCTTTAAAAGAGATAATTTTCAGCAATACTTTTTCAAACATTTTTATTGCAAGTGCTGAAAGAACTGGAGCTGTTATTTTTAAAAATGAGCTGAATATCAAACAAAATGCACTTATTAAAGAAGTCGTCAGAAGCCCTGATGTTGATCTTAACCAGATATTAAATAGTATTTATAATTCAAACTATGCTTTGCCAGTAGAGCGGAATATTGATTTTATAAGAGAATTGGAAAATATAGCAAAAAAAGAGAGTTTTATTTCAAAGCACTTTCCTGATTTATTAAAAGATTTTGCTGACATTATCGGCGGAGAATATAAAGTTGGCAAAGATGGTCTTTATTATATTCCAAAGTCAGGCAGAGTTAAACTCAGCATGGGTGAAAGCTCAAGTTCTGTCCGTTCGCTATTGGATATCGGCTTTTATTTAAGGCATCTTGCAGAAAAGGGCGATATATTGATGATTGATGAGCCAGAATTAAATTTACATCCTTCTAATCAAAGACGATTTGCAAGGCTTATTTCCAGTTTAGTCAATATAGGTATTAAAGTTTTTATCACGACTCATAGCGACTATCTTATTAAAGAGCTTAATACATTGATAATGTTTAACAATACAAAAGAGTCTGACCACACTAAATCTTTATTGCATAAGTATAAATACAAATCTTATGAGTTAATTTCTTATGATAAAATAAAGGTATTTATATCTGATAAAGAGAAGGTAAAAATTGATGGCAATATAAATAAAACAAAAATTCAGACTCTTGTGCCAGCAGAGATTGATAAGTTTTATGGAATAGAGGCTCATAGTTTTGACAAGACTATTGAAGAGATGAACCATATTCAGGAATCTATAATTCTAGGAAGAAAATAGCTATGCCTGCTGCTTTGAGAACTATCCTGCATAAAAGTAGATTTGGTGTGATAAAGAATGAAACTGCATATCTTAAAGAGAACAGCAAAGAAGCTGAACTCAAACTTGTCAAAGTAACTAATATTCCAGATAATTCTATCTTGCTGGCATGTGATGGTGCTAAGACAGATACATTGTTTCAAAAAGGCAATGGACAGAATATGCGGTGCGATTACCTTCTTATTTCCAATGGAGTTGCATATTTTATCGAACTGAAAACAAGTTCAAAATCAGAAGACAAATATTACGAAGATTGTATCAAAAAATTTAAAGCTGTTGAGTGTATTGCTGATTACATTGACAGCGTAATAGAGAGATTTTACAAAAAAGACAAAATATTCTTTACATTGGAAAAACGATATATCCTGATCTACAAAGAACCTCCACTCTCCATAAATACAACAAGCATGAAACCAAAAGAAAAACCGTGTAATGATAAACCCGAAACAATGTCTTTCTTGCCTGTGAAGAATGAAGAGGAAATTGATATATCTACTTTAGATAATTGCGACTTAAACACAAACGCTTAAACAATAGAAAGAGAGCAGATGGATAACAGAATAAAATTTCAGTTTGACGATAAACTTGCTCATCAGATTCAAGCCATAGATAGCACAGTTGAACTTTTTAATGGACTGCCAAAACAGGTTCAAGGTCTTTATGCTGGTAAAAGTCTGCTTGCAGGAGAACAGAGCCGTAACCCGCATATTACAATGGGAAGCAGACTGCTTGAGAATCTGCGTAAAATTCAGCTTGGAAACAGGATTTTCAGCGATGACAAAATTTATGACTTAAATTTTGGAATTGAGATGGAGACAGGTACAGGAAAGACCTATGTATATCTGCGGACTATTTTAAGCCTTTATAAGACCTATGGATTTAAGAAATTCATGATTGTTGTCCCTTCAATTGCCATACGAAAAGGTGTTGAAAAATCTATTGATATGCTCAAAGACCACCTTAAAGCTCTTTACAATTTAGATATAACCAAACACAGCTTTGTTTATGACAGCTCCAGCACTCAGATGAAGGGATTTATAGAGAGTTCTGGTTTAAGTATATGCGTGATGAACATGCAGGCTTTTGCTGCTGATAGAACTAAAGTAAAAAATGCTGATGAATCAGGTCATATTATATGGGAAGAACTCAAAGAACTTAATCCAATTGTTTTGTTAGATGAACCGCAGAGAATAGAAGGGACAAAGAAAAAACCTTCAAAGTCTATTGAGGCGGTTAATGAGCTTAATCCGCTCTTTATACTTAAATATTCTGCTACACACAAAAAAGAATTTCCTTTTAATATGATTTACAAACTTGACTCTTTTGATGCGTTTCAGCAGGATTTAGTTAAAAAAATATGTGTAAAAACAGTGTATGGAGTGATTCCAAAGAGTTTCCCTTACATCCGCTATATTGAGCTGACTAAAGATTTAAGGGCAAAACTTGAGATTTTCAGTCAAGAGCAAGGTGGAAAAATTCGGTTGCGAAAGGTTGATGTTCTTGGTGGAGCATCTTTATTAGAACTTTCAGGAGGATTGTCTCAATATTCAGATATGAGGATTGCAGAAAACCCGCATAAACTTAAACCTCTTAAAATTGCAACTGCAAACGGACACTTTGAACTTGAACAGGGACCGGTGAATGTCAAGGAAGTTGTCGCTTGAACCTGAAAAAGAGATTATGTTGTTTCGTCTCCTTTTTCCATGTTATTTCCAAAATAATTTCATTCTATTTATCACCAATAATACATAAACCAGTTAT
>JBFXJJ010000042.1:0-3185 GCA_050175015.1 Alphaproteobacteria bacterium
TTCCCATAACAATTTCCTTTCTGGCTCAACCCCTAAGGGTTGGTTATCTATTTATATTATAGCATAATAAAAAAGTATTAATAAACACTCATATCTTTTTAGTGTCTACTAATACTTTACCATTTCACTTTCACTTCCCTTTTTATTTGATTGCTATAATGCTATTTTATCAAGCGATAAAGAAAAAGCAAGGGCTTTTTTTAATTAATTGCTTTTAATGGGAATTTATTAAAAAAGAAGTCCATCTAAAAGATGAACTTCCATTTTTTTACATATTTTTAACTAAAAAGCATTCGACTTTTTACATAATTTTTAATGGTGACCTGTACGGGATTCGAACCCGTGAGTGTATGCGTGAAAGGCATATGAGTTAACCATTTCTCCAACAGGCCAAAAATGGCGGAGCAGAAGGGATTTGAACCCTTGCGCCGGTTCCCCGACCTATGCCCTTAGCAGAGGCACCTCTTCGGCCACTTGAGTACTGCTCCATTTTTTGATAATATTAAGGCAGAATGAACCTAACGGTTCATTCTGTTCTTATTCATTCATTGTTGTTTGTAATTCTTCACGAATGTCTGATTCGGTCAAATATGCACCGATAACTTTGCCTTCTTCGATCTTCATTAAAATTGGTAAGTCATCTTTATGAATGCGTAATCCCGTAAATGATGTTTTGTTCATGACACTTGTATAAGCATCATCACCATCAATTAAACAACTGTTATTTTCATAACTGTCGACATTCATACCATACATCCGATTAGCACTTGCATTTCTTTTCGCAAATGTTAAATAAGTCAAAATGGTTTCTTCAAGGTCGGCTGCTTTTTCCAGCTCTAACTTCTCAGTGGTTACGCCAACTCGACTGTAAGCATAAATATAATAAGTCCCTTGTTTTTCAAATATTTGTTGTGATGAAAGATTTGTTAAGTCGTCCATGGCATCAACACGATTACTTGATTCTACAAATTTCACAATAACAAAGACGATAAAGGATAAAGTTAATAAAGCTACTAATGACCAAAACACAATTGTTTTATAGCTTGGTTGATATTTTTTTGATACTACCTTATTCATTTGAAAACCATTTAACCCAAAACAGGTCAAATGCTCCTTTCCCTAAGACATTTATGCAAGATATATTATACTAAAAAAAGCGCTTTAAGGCAAGAATCTTTTACACATTTTTGGAAAAGATAATTACATGACTAAAGCCATTCCCACAGCATTATCTTCGCTGTGTGAAATCGATACAGAGACTTGATATGGAAGCGATTTAGAAAAAATGACATTCAAAGAACCATTAATATCATTGACAATACTGACATTAGGAAAGGTAAACTTGACATCAAGTTTTGATAAAGCTTTGAAAATGGCTTCTTTGGCAGCAAATCGACCTGCAATAAATTCCATTTTCCGAGAAACAGAAGAAAAGCTTTCAAACATCGTTATTTCTTGTTCAGATAAAATTTTTCCATACTTTTTTTGATCAAGAATTATTTGTTTGAACCGCTCAATTCTAACAATATCAACGCCAATATTTATCATAAAAAAGCCTCCAAAGCTTTTGCTATTTTTTTGTTTGTCATAAATATACTGGAAATTGCTACTGATAGACTGTCGCAAAATCGTATAATTTACGATATTCTCTTTTAGAAAGATGGTTGAAGTATGAGTTTACACGAATTAAATCGAGTTTTTGGGATGAGAATAAAAGAGTTTCGGCTTGCAAGAGGACTTTCGCAAGAACAGTTAGGCTCACGAGTCGAATTGCATCGAACTTATATCGGTCAAATAGAAAGAGCTGAAAAAAATATTTCACTTAGTACTGTTGGAAAAATTGCAGAAAAGCTCGAACTAAACATCGATGAATTACTTAAAGACCATAAAATCAAGTAAGCTTTTGCTTATTTTTTTTTATTTCTATAACCAATAATCCTAAATCACGGAAACAATGGGATAGTCCTGATTTTGAGACATAATGATTGATTGCCTCTTCCGAATGTTCCGATAATTGGGCTAGGGAATCATCGGGAAAAGTTGTTCTTAAAATAACGGCATCCATTAACCTTGGAGTTAAATTCATTAACCCCAAATGCTTTTCCAAAAAAGCAATATCATCCAATTGTTTTGCAGCTGTTGCAATCGCTTTTTGTTCATTGGCAACATCGCAATTCATTATCCGATTAACATAATTATTTAAATCCTTTTTTATTCGCAAATCTTCAAAAGCAAATAAAGATGTTGATGCACCAATATGCCTTAAAAAGTCGCCGATATGTTCGGCCTTTTTTAAATAGACGACTTCGCCTTTACTGCGAGAAATAATTTTAGGTTCCAAACACATTTCTTGCAACAATTCGAAAATAAAAGCGGCATCTTCTTTATTTGGACAGACAATCTCAAAATGATAATTGTTTGTTTTCGGATCGTTAATCGATCCTTTCGCGAGAAAAGCTCCACGTAAAATGCTAGCTTTACAGCAATCTTTTGCAAACAATTCACGAGCTATTTCTTTATTAATCGTATAGTCAGCATTGATTAATTGTAAATCAAATAAAATTTTCATCTCTTCATCAATGAAAGAGATAATGTAAAGCGGTTTAAAATCCAATTTGTTCGTATCTTTTTTTAATATTTCAACTTGTTTCTGATAAATGTGTTTTAGTAAAAAAACAATTCGTCGAGCTGATTGGTTGGAAGAGGTCGCAAATGTTACTTTAAAATTATGGTTGGATATGCTTATTGATGATTTTAAGCGGATTAATTCATAAAGCTCCGCTTTATAACAACAATCATCAAGCGTTAATCCACTTATTTCTTTTTTTATATCACTTGCGAAAGACATAATAACTCCTATTTCAAATATTTATTTGCACTAAGTGCAGCAATAGCACCATCATTTACGGCTGTGGCAATTTGACGGATTTCTTTTTGAATAGCATCTCCGGCAGCAAACAAGCCCTTAATCTTTGTTTCAAAATGATGATCAACAGCAATATAGCCGTCATTTTCCACAATTCCTAAATTCTTTAAAAAGCCCGTTGATGGATCATAGCCGATAAACTCAAAACATCCTGAAAGTGGTAAAATGGTTTCTTCGTTTGTTTTCACATTCCACAAGCGTAATGCTTCCAACTTTCCGTTTCCGATAAACTCCGTGACTTTTTGATTTAATAACATTT
>JBFXJJ010000043.1:0-2935 GCA_050175015.1 Alphaproteobacteria bacterium
CTTCTCTTCACCAAGTAAAGTTTCAATAATTACACGTTCCTGAAACGTTAATCTTTTATACTTTTTTCCTTCCATACAACAAATCTATAATTTTTGATTTGTTGCGTTGAGTTATTGAATTCTGCCACGTCTAAACTTATTGCCCATAACGGTTGCGGCTAAGAAAAGTGCGGGTTTTCGCCCTACATTTCAGTCCGCCGTTAATAATGTTTAAAAATAGTAAAAATGTTCGAAAACCACTTCACCCCGCATTTTTTTTGAGCCGCTGTTGGCAGTTCGTGCTTTGATTAATACTTCAATTAACTTAAATGGCAAGAAAATTTGATATTCACTTCTTCAATAAATTCAAAGTCATTAATCCACCGAAGTCCAATATTTTCACATACGTTAGGTATTTTAATTCTTTTTGAATTGTATGCAGTTTCTTTATTTTCCTTTGTCACAACTGTTGCATTCATTTTCATTGCATGAGATATTACCCATGGGTCAGCTAATGACCTACCCTTAACATTGTCAACAAGTAACTTATGTAATGGATTTACTTCAATTATTTTTTGCCAGTTCTTAATTATTTCTTCATCAATTTTTTGAATTGGAATAGAACTTTTCTTTAACCAAATCGATAATTCGTCTTCAGTTCTGGTAATTTCTTCTTTAACTGCTTCAGGTAAGAAAATTCTATTCTGCTTTCTAAGGTCATTTAAAATATTCCAATATTCAGGGCAGAATTTTGGAGAATAATATTTTTGCCAAGCTTGAATAAGTACATTAGCATCTAAACAGTATATATTTGATTTTGTACTCATCTATATAACTGGGCTTCTAGTTTCTGAAACTTATTCACTTGAACATTTAGCAAATTACTGGCTTGAGTTGGTTCGATAGCTCCACCACGAAAAGCGTCTAAAACTGTCTGTGTAAATAGACGACTATTTCTATTCAGTTGAAGCAAAAAATAATTTGGTCCGCTATGTTTTTCCTTTTCCTTTTGCTTTGCTTTCTTTTCAGCTTCTCTTAAAAGGAATGCCTTATATTCAATTTCAGCTTCACGTTTCAATTTTTGATAGTGATTAACTGATATTAAATTTAAATTTAGAGCCCTAACAATAAATGCAAAAGTACTAACTCCAAACAATTTAGCAGATTTAAAAACTTCCTTTGAATTTGTAAAAACTGATTGGTCAATTTGTATTATTATTTCTCTCGGTATCAAAGCGTTTGCAGCTATTTCATTGCAGAATAATTCTACAGGATGAAAGATATCCTTATTCTTGACTTCTGGGTCAATCTCATTCGATATACCTGTTTCAGCAATCCAAATGTGTGCAATCTCGTGAACAAGTGTAAAAAGTTGGGGAGCATTCCAATCGTCTGAATTCACAAAAACAAATGGTGCAAATGAGTCAGCAATTGCAAAACCCTGCAATTCTTCAGAATCAAGTTTTAGTCTAGAATGAATGAAACTTGTTCGAGAAATAAAAATTCCATTAGATTCTGCCGCATCAATCCATTCTTTAATAGGATTGTCCGAATGGTAATGACCAGGTCTTATTCCTAAAGTATCTAGTATGTCTTTCGCAATAATAATAGGATTATCTTTAAGTGAAAACTTACCAACAAAGTTTAACCTTTTCTCATTGTTTTCTTCATTAACATCACTAATCCATGCTTGTTTTTGTTGAATTTCTCTTATGATAAATATTGACCCAGTGCTCAGTGGTTTAGAATCTTTTCTTCTATAATCTTGCAATGGTTGAAAATCTCTAGGAATTTCAGGAAGAAAAAATAGAGCAAATGGTCTTTTGTATGCTTTTGCCAAAGTTTGTGCTTGTCTTATTGTAGGTTGGCTAATGCCAGATTCCCATTCGATTAATTTATCAACTGTTACAGAAACTTTGGCAGAAGCAATTAGTTCAGTCATTCTTGCTGATTCTCTTGCCCATTTAAGTACTTTAGGTGTTATGTATGCCTTGTCTGCCATTTTACTTTTAAAAGTACAAATTAAAGAATTTTTTTATCAAGAAAAAATCTTTTTATCAACCGCTTCACAAAGCATGACTGCCAACGGTCTCGGCATTTGAAACGTGCGGGTTTTCCGCCCAGCGTTCCAATCCGCCGTTATAAAAATTAAAGTTAATTAAAAATGTCAAAAAACCACTGAAACCCGCATTTTTTCCTGATGCAATGTTACCAGCTGTGTTTTCTGTCAGTCTTTGCATTAGTTGTCTTTTTTTTAACGTAATCTGTAAAAGTAATTTCCTTCATAATTTTTCCTTACGTTCTCGTCTGAATCTATGAAAAAAGAAACTTCTGTAAAATACTCTGTTGGATAATTTAGTTCTGTTAATAGATTTAAGCATTTGTTTTTAACAACTTCATTTGTTCCGTTTTTCTCATAGTCATTTTTAGTTTGGTCTGTGTCATAAAAAAGCCAAACAGAAAGGCTCTTGTCAGTCAAGGTAAATGGAACAACACAGTCAATTGATGCAGCCGGATTTTATTTTGTGTTGCCCAGTCGATCATTAACTTTTTAAGTCTGTCAACGTAATCAAGTTGAAGTGGTAATTCTGTTTCTTCTTTCATTTTAAATCGTTGTCAGTTAGCCTAACATTTAAGTTATCCCAAATTTTTAAAAGGAGTGTCGTATGTTTTGATGCTTCTTCATATATTGTCATTCCTTTCTCTGATAATTTATATTTTCTTCCTTTTTTTAAAATCAGTCCTTCATTTATTAACCAACTCAAAGATGTTCTCAATTCTTTTTCTGTCGGAACAGAATGATTAATTCCATCTGCAATCATTGAAATTGAGTAGTTATTTAGCTGGTTAAAAGTAACAAATTTAGTGGTTGTTAACAATTCTCATGCTGTGCTGTGAATAAGTTTTGATTTTATAGGGCTTCAGGCTCTGTGAGGTTGAGAAATTTGGATTTGGA
>JBFXJJ010000044.1:0-2760 GCA_050175015.1 Alphaproteobacteria bacterium
GTTGTTCTTTGATTTTTTTAAGCAATGTAATCAAGACAACAAGACCTGTTCCAACAGTGGCAGTAACTTGGGCAATAATATCAATCCGCAAACCATCATGATATACCCAGACAATGGCGGACACAAATGTCAGCAAAGAAACAAGAATATCAGCACTAAACATATATTTCTCCTCCTAAAATTATAAAAACTAACATATCTTTTAAAGAAGTAAACCTCTTTAAAAAGACAGTTTTTGTCTGCCGTAAGTTTTTAATATAAATATTTCATTACCTCACGCCACTTTTTTGGGTGGCACCCTTCTTTTGTAATATCCGCCTTTTTGGCTCTCTGGGTGTCTAATAAAACTTGCCAGTTTATCTATCTCTTTTTTGGAATAACCTTCTGTATTGGTTTCAAACCAATATTCAATTTCAGATTTTGAAGGCTGATTATCGTCCGTTATTTTAAGCTCGCTAATCGCTTTTAACATATCTTGAATATAAGATGTTCTGTATCCCGAAGTTTCTTCCATTTTAGGGGAGATTTCCTTGTTATAAACATCAGGGCATAACAAGCCTTTTTCTATGGCAACTTTTTCTAAGCTTGCAGGGATTCTAATTCCTTTTTCTTTTGCAGAGACCAAGCATTTTTCAGGAATAACCTTCTGTTCATTAACCGTATTATCATAAATAACGCCAAAACCTCCGTTACGAGATCTTTCAAACAAGGTCTTTAGCTGAAAAAACTTTTTGATTTGCTCATCAACAATTCCATCTAGTTTTTGATGAATGCTTAAACCCACCATAATTTTGCAAGCTTCTTCAACCGTCCAGTAACCCATATTTAAATAGTATTTATTGGCTTCCTCTTGTTCTTTTGAGATTTCTCGTTGCATTGCTTCGCTTGGAAAAAGCTTAAAAAGCTCTGAAGATTCAATAACGATATTTCTATACGCAAACCAATTTTCATCAACATTTCCCTTGTTATAAATAAGACAGCTTTCATTCCAATAAATGTTTTCAAAAACCCATTTTTGTTGCTTAATTTTTTGAAACCAATCCAAGCCTTTATCTAAAGAAGGAGTATCATCAAGCCTAAAAAGTTTTGAGTTTTTTCTAACGCCGCTATCCCAATAAATCGGAACATCAACTTCTCCTCCAGCAGATAAATAGCCTTTTCTTAAAGCCGTAAAAATTTTGCGTTTAGCATTTAAAATGTTTTTGAGCTTATCTTCTTCAAAAACTTCATCAAATTCAGGCAATCTTGCTTCTCTATAAACGCCGTTATATTCAGGAGTTAAAGGCTCCATCTCAAAAGCAACCCATTCTATGGCTTGTTTAAGGTTTGCAGTTTTAGAAACATCTGGTTTTAAATCAATCATGAAAATGCCTCCCTATTTTATGTTACCCATAAAAAAGATAGCACACAGTTGCGACACTTTATGTCGCACATAAAAATTTACAGATACGCCCTAAAATGTCATAATGCTGTTTTATTGTTATTAGATGATGATTTTTATATTTAGGAAAAAACTATGAGCTATGAAAATGCAAAGGATTTAATAAGGCTTTCAATGCTTTTACAGAATTACCCAAAAACGGGGATAAGCCTTGAAGATATTCAAAGAGAAACAGGCAAATGCCGAAGGCAGGCAGAGCGAATAAGAGATGCACTTTTAGATTTATATGATCTGGAAGATTTTTGGGACGAAACCCAAAATGTTAAAAAATGGCGGTTATATCAAAACAGCCAAATTAGAAACCTTCCTAACCAGAAGCTTACCCCAGAACATATTGCCAGCCTTGAAACAGCGATTAAAACCATTGAAAGAGAAAGTCTTAACAACAAAGCCGAACATTTAAGAGAAATTAGGGACTGGTTAGAAAACACCGTTGCCAAAAGCAAACAGCCTGTCAGTTTTAAAGCTGAATTAGAAGATATTATGACCGCCGAAGGGCTTGCTCTTAAACCTGAACCAAAGGAAATAATATCCGATAAAATCCTGCAACCTTTACGCCAAGCAATCCTTGCCTGTCAAAAAGTCAAAATCGATTACCAAAGCTCAATAACGAACAAACAAAGTTTTACCCTAATATGCCCTTATGGCTTTTTATACGGGGCAAGGGCTTATCTTATAGCCTATTCAAAAGGTGATAAATCAAACAACATTGCCAGCGGCTACAGGCTTTTCAGGCTTTCCAATATCAGCAAAGTTTCAATTACAGATAGCTATTTTACCCGAGATGAAAATTTTGACATCAATCAATATACCAAAAAAAGCTTTGGCGTTTTCCACGAAGACAAAACCTATAATGTTGTTTGGAAATTTAATCCTAAATCGGCAAAAGAAGTTGAGAATTTTGTTTTCCACCCAACCCAAAAGAAAATCATTACCGAAGACGGCTCAACCATCATAGAATTTAACGCCTGCGGTTTATGGGAGATGTGCTGGCACTTATTTATCTGGGGCAACCAAGTCGAGATTTTAGAACCCCAAGAGCTAAAAGACTGCTACAAAGAAATGATTGATAAGGTTGCTAAAAATATTTTAAAAATATAATATTTTACGAATATAAAAATATAATGTTTAAGTAAGGTTCTATTATGGAAAAATGTTATTCATTACAAAATATTAAAAAATGGCAATTTGATGCGGAAAGCAAAGTTAAGCTCCCTGATATTCAACGAGGATTTGTATGGAGACCATATCAAATAGAAAATCTTTGGGACTCTATATTGCGTGGCTTTCCAACGGGCTCTTTTTTATTAAAAGAAAAT
>JBFXJJ010000045.1:0-2759 GCA_050175015.1 Alphaproteobacteria bacterium
TCTTCCCCTATGGCGGGGTTTAAATTGCTTTGTAAGCCTTGTAAAAAATCATCAAAGATTTTGCGGTTTTTGCTAGTTTCTAATAAGGCTTTGATTCTGGTTTTATGGCGTTCAGCTATAATGGCAACATCTTTTGCCCAATCTTCCCAATATTTACGCTCCCCGCATTTTATAACGATTTTCGCATAAATTGCATCTCGCCATTCTTCAACATTAAAATCAAAATTAAATTGAACGGGGGTGTTATCAGTTTCACCCTTTTCCCCACCGCCAACGCCGATAACTTGAATATTATCAGGGCGTTTTTTGTTAAGGTCAATTTTATTAATGGTTGCATTAAAGCGGTCATCGTGAGCCCTCAAAGCTTGTAAAACCTGCCAAACAACTTTGTATTTTTGATTGTCTTTTAAGGCTTCTTCTGGTTGCATATCTGCGGGTATGCCGATTGGCAAGATAATATAACCATATTTTTTGCCTTCCGCTTTTCGCATTACCCTGCCAACCGATTGCACAACATCAACAACCGAATTTCTAGGGTTTAAAAACATTACGGCATCAAGTGCGGGGACATCAACGCCTTCTGATAAACAACGGGCATTTGATAAAATTTTGCAAAGATTGTTTTCGCTGTTATCTTCAGCTTTTAACCAATCAAGCTGTTTGTTTCTTTCAAGGGCATTAAACGTGCCGTCAACGTGTTTTGCCTCGCATTCCAAAACCTCTGTTTCTGGGTGTTGGCTTTTATATTCTTCAATAATTTTTGAGAACATTCCTGCTATGGCTTTTGAATCTTTAATTCTACCGCAAAAAGCAACCGCTCTTTTCATCGGGTTGGTATCGGCTTCAAGGTTGCTATCTTCATCTTTTGCCATACGCTTTGACAAGCCATTCCAACAACCTGTTATTTTAACGGCATCATCTAAAGATATTTCGTTATTTATATCGGCTATTTGCCTTTGAAATGTTTTACTAACAAATTTTTCATCAACTGCTAAAACCATAACTTTATAATCTGAAAGCAAATTTTTGCCGACTGCTTCCGCAAAGCCTAATCTATGAAAATCAACGCCGTAAATACTTTCATCGTCCATTGAGCATAAAACCGCATCTTTTTGTTTGGCTTGGACTTTGGTATCATCGCTATAAATGCGAGGGGTTGCGGTCATATAAAGGCGTTTTTTGCTTTTGATAAATTCTTGATTGTGAACCCTTACAAAATGGCTTTCTTTGTTGCCTTCAACTGTTACCCCTGTTGTTCTATGGGCTTCATCGCATATTATTAAATCAAATTCGGGAAAGCCTAATTTTTGGGCTTCTGATATTACTTCTATTGACTGATAAGTTGAAAAAACAACCGTCATTGCTTCATTGTTTTTAACAAAATCATATTGTCTTTTTAAAGTTCTAGCATCGGTGGTTGCTGGAAAAGCTAAATCGTGAACGCTTATATCTTCATTATCAGATTTTTTGGTAACTTTAGTATCTGAACAAACCGCAAATTTATTAAGTGTTGTTTCGGCTTCTGATGCCCATTCTCTTAATGTTTGCGATAACAAGGATATTGAAGGAACAAGAAACAAAACTTTGCCTTTTTTATTAGTCATAGTCTCAGCAGTTTTTAAGGCAGTAAATGTTTTGCCCGTTCCGCAAGCCATTATCAGCTTGCCACGATCTGCCTGACTGAACCCTGTTGTTACTTTCTCAAGTGCTATCTTTTGATGTTCCCTTAATTGCTTTTTGGCTTTTAGCTTTATATCCTGCGGGCGATTTAAACTAAAATTGCTCCAGTCAATCGGGCTGTCTGCTAAATCTTGAACCCTTAAGCGGTTTACATTTATTTGCCTGTTGTTAAAAGCATCTTCAGCGTGTTTGCTCCATTTATCAGTTGTTGAAACAATTATACCGCTAGTAAAGGGCTTTTTGCCCAACGCTTCAAAAAATGAATCTATATCGCCTTTTTGTAATGAATAGTTAGGGTCATAAAACTTGCATTGAATAGCACAATATTCGCCTGTGTATCGTTCTTTAGCTACTATATCAATGCCCGTGTCTGGTTTGTTGCCTCTGTCTTGCCATTCGCTCCATAGCCAAACATCGCTGTATCTATCTTTATAAATAGGGTCGGTGGTTAAATAGTTTGCTATTAGTCTTTCAAACTTATCGCCTAAATCACGGGTTGAAGTCGCTACATTTCTAAATTCTTCAAGTATATCGTGAATAGTGCAATCCATAGCCTTTTAACTCCCTTTAAGCAATCAAAGAAGCCGACCAGAGGGTTTATCCTCTGGCGACTGGGAGTTCATAACCATTCAAATAAGAAAATGGCACGGCAGTCTTTAGCCGTAGCTTGGACATACTGACATTATGCAGAGGAATCCGCATAACGCCATACTACCGTCTCCCAGTCATAAGACTAGGAAAACGGTATATTTTTCGGTCATACCAACCGCTTATTTGAAAGGGGTTATGAAGCCCCAGCTAGTTGCAACAATGCAACAAGCCGTTTATCATTATTGAGATTTATGGAAAAAAAGCAAGTTTTAGTTTAGGCTCTTTTTATGTCCTTTAATCCTTTACTTTCTATAAGTGGTAAAGCTTCTTTTATGTCGTTAAAATCGTTAGATTCTATTAATGATAATGCTTTTATATACTCCAAACCTTCAGATTCTATGTCAAAATATGATAAGGTTTTGGCAAGGTATAACAGCAAGTTTTAGCAAGGTTATAGCCTCAAACAAGGTCAAGGGTAAATACTAAGG
>JBFXJJ010000046.1:0-2743 GCA_050175015.1 Alphaproteobacteria bacterium
ATAGTTTATATAAAAATGTAGCTAGACACCTAGGAGATATTATGAAAGCAACTGGTGTAGGAGCGGCCATATATGAAACTGCTGGAGCAATGGGTAATGTTTTTACAGCAATAAGAGATACAGGACAAGAGTTTTATAAAACAGGTGAATTTAATGGTGATAGATTGGTAACTGCTGCAAAGCAAGTTCCAATAACAATGATGAATAATGCTTTGGATGGGGCCAATGCAATAGCATCAGCAGGATATGCAGCAGTAGCTAGCCCATTTTCAGATAATACTTTAGGACAAAACTTTAACCAAGCATTTAACTATAACGCAAGAGGATATTCTGAATTATCAGCACAAGCAGCACCAAGTTTCTTTGATCAAATGCAAAATGGATTAAGTGGTATATCTCCTGCTGCATCATCAGCGATAATGTCAGGAAACTACACAGCCCCAGCACCGTCAACATTTGATACATCTGTAGCAACAGCCGAAAGACATGTAACAGAAACCGTTAATGCACAAAAAGAAGCACAAACAACATCTAATGAGATGATTGACACTTTAGAGCAAGGGTTTAATAAAATTGCAGAAGCAATGAAAAAATAGAAAAGTTGCACATGTGCAACTTTATCAAAAAGCCCTATTCTATCGTTGATTGAGTAGGTTTTTTTAAAAAAAATTAACAAAAAAACTTAAGAGTTGCACATGTGCAACTTTTTATGAAAAGGAGTAATCTATGACAAAAAAAGAAGTAAGGCAAGAAGTTGACAAAATATTACACTTAAGGCTTTTTTTTGCTCTTAGAAAAATCATCCTTAGCCAAAAAAAAGAAAAATTTTACAAAACAGCTGACTATAAAAATGCCTATGGCGAAGACAAAAAAGATAGAATAGATAAATTTCATAAAAAATATTTCAAAGATAGTGAAAATTTCTATTTAACTTTATACTCCATTTATGCCCTATTCCCTTTATATGAGAGAGAATTAAAAATCCAAGAATTTACAGCAGCGGATATTATAAGAATCCGCTCTGATTACAGAATTGGTGATGTTGAATTTAGTGCTTATTATCCTACTGCTTTTAGAGAAGATATGCAAAAAGAAATAGAGGATAAAGTTGCCGAACTTAAAAGTTCAAAATATAAACATATTGTTGACAACTACACCCCAATTAAAGATGCAGAACGTTCGCCAAAACAACCTTTAACAAATGCTTCATTAAAATATAGCGGTTTTTATATTTTTGGTTTTCAACCCGATTATGTTACGAAATTAGCAGATTACTTATTTAAAGCCCATTTGATTAGCAATTATGAAACAGACGGTTGGTATATAGAGGATGATTATATAGAAGAGATGATTACCGTTCTAAACCAAAATTTCAAAGAGCATGAAGTCTTACAATAATGAAACAAACCCAACAAAAACTAAGCTCTATGGCAACCTTTGGTGATAGTGTATCATCGGAACAAGCTATTAATAGTGGTAATGTCATGGGGTTACAAAGTGCAGGACAAGCAAGGGGGATGAGCAAGTCATTATCCGAATATGGAAGTGATGCAATTATGAAAGCATCTCAAGACGATTCATTTATGAAAACAGGGAAAATGATTGGAGCAACAACAGGGGAAATGAATGCATACAATGCAGAAGCAAAAAGTGCAGGAAAAGCAATTTCAGATGTAATAAAAGATTTAGCAAAAGAATTATCAGAGGGTAAAACGACAGGAGACCAAAAAAGAGTTAGTCATCTTAATAGTAACTATAAAGATGGAGGGTATGTAGGTTTTCAAGAAGATAATGCCTTGATACAATCAATGCAAGGTGCTGGACAAATGGGAGGGCTAAAAGATATTATGAATAACCCTGAGAAAATAAAAGATTTTATTTCAAAGGCACAAGCAGAAGCAGCAAAGATTGGGAAACTTGATGAACTCAATAAAGATTTAGAAAGAGCTGGTTTATTAGAAGATGGAAAGATAAATCCAGATAATTGGGTTCAAGCAAAATCATTTTTACAAGCTAATAATATGAATTCTCATAATGCTTTAATTGCAGGAGGGATGGCTATTAGTGGAGCGATTGGGGATAATTCAACTGTTAAGGTTGATGCTTTAAATTCTACTCAAAGTGGAAATAAATCAGATGAACATTTTAATGATAAGAAAATACATACAGGCGCAGACTATCGTTCAGCGTTACAAGGATTTATAGCATCAGGCGGAGATGAAAATGATGTTAAAGGTTTTATAGATTACGTTAAAAATTCTCAGTTGTCAGAATCTCATAAAAAAGGAATATTTGGACATCTTGCAGCAGGAATTGCAAATGCAACAGGAATGGAACAACACGATGCTGAAATGGCAGTTGCCGCAGGAGGAGCTTCATTGGGAGCAATAGGACTAAACTCTATGGTTGGGAATCCTATTGGGAAATTAACTTCTTCTAAAGACTCTATGCCAAATCATTCCAGCAATCCAAACAGTAGCATAAACACCAACGACACCAAAAATAATTCCATCAACGATGGCGAATCCAGTAATATGAAACATGGTGACTCCTTAAAAAGATATGGTAATGCCGAAGCACATAATGCAAGTATAGCACAAGTTGAAACCAATAGCAATAGTTTATATAAAAATGTAGCTAGACACCTAGGAGATATTATGAAAGCAACTGGTGTAGGAGCGGCCATATATGAAACTGCTGGAGCAATGGGTAATGTTTTTACAGCAATAAGAGATACAGGACA
>JBFXJJ010000047.1:0-2676 GCA_050175015.1 Alphaproteobacteria bacterium
TTCAAAAGCTCTCTGGTATTTATGATTTCTGCAATTTCTCGAGTTAGACTTTCAATATTTTCATCTTCATCAAGAGCCATTTTAAATAAATTGCCCAGCCTTGCTAAATCAGCATTGATTTTTAATAAAACCTTTAGCTCTTCTCTTTCCTCTGCTTTTGGTAGTTTTTTATTTAGAGCCAGAAGCCTAAAATAATCAGATACGCTTAAGCCAAAGGCTTTTGCTAACCTTATACATTCAACCTTTTCTTCTTCGGTTAAATATATATGAACCTGACTTTTTCTCTTGGCTTCTGGCTCTGTTACTTTTCTTGGCATTTTACATTCCTAAACCCATTGCCATTTGTTTTGGCTTTTCTCGGCTTTCTTCAAATGACGGTTTCTTTTCTGGAGTTATCGGTAAAATGCTTTTAACGGCTTCAATCCCTCTGGAATTGGCTAAGTCGTTAAAATCAGATAAGCCTTGAGCTTTTTCGGCTTCATCAAATTCAGGAATAACAACTTTGGCATTAAAAGCTTCTGATGCGATTTTAGCCTGCTCAAAACTGACGTTATAATCTTTGTTTGGTGCATTATTGGCACAAATCACAATCTCAACATCAGGCTTGATTTTTCTGATTTCTGAAGCAACGCTTTTTAAGTTATAAGCATCAAAGGCAACTATCACAGGAGCTTTGGTGGCTTCATGTATCGTTGCCCCGCTTTCATACTTTTCTGTTATATAAATCTTGTTCTGATTAATATTTTCCAGCTTACCGTCTTTAACAACATCATCTATCAGATGCATGGTTCCAGCTTTTCTGGTGCCAACAATAAACTGCTTTTTATCATCAGATACCGCTTGCACATTCCATAGAAAACCTGTTTTATCCCTTGCAGGAACAAGAAGCTCCCCTTTTTCATTAGCTTTAACACCATAGCCATTAACATTCTTATTGGCTAAATAAGGGCAGTTTTCTTTGGTTGCATCATCTTTGTTTTTAAAAACGCCAAAGGCAATTTTGCCGTTTTCTTTGTGCTTTTGATACGTTTCTTCTCTTCTAAGCTTTTTAGCCTCCTCTTGAGATTTGCTTAAATCCTCTTTAGCTTCTGAAGTTAAAGCCTGACCTAAATAAGCCCATTTATCTTTATCTCCAGTCTTAAAGTTATTAGTCTGACCATTAGGTTTATCATCATCAAAAGCAATATAAGCACCGCTTTTCTTGCCGTCTTTATCGCCAGCAACAGAGGCTTTTTGCCATTTGCCGTCCATAACAGGTTTGTCTTCTAATTCAAAACCTTTGTCTTTTAAAAAGCTTTCAAACTCTTTTTCTGGAGCAACTTTTGCTTCTTGAGTTGGGCGTTCTTTAGTTTCTTCTGTTACTTGCCACTTTTTAAAAAGACTTAAATCTGAGCCAGCTTTTATATACCAAGATTTTTCGGTTTTATCCCATTTAGCACCTAAAGCCTTAACCTCATTTTTATCTTCAAAAGAAACATCAAGGTAAGTTTTTCTGGTATTAAAAACTTTGGTAATATTGTCTTTATGAACATGCATAGCACCTTTTTTTCTCATTTCAATTTTGGTGGTTTCTGCATATTCCTCACCGTTAGCTTTTACCAAACAGCAAAGCTTATTATCTGCTTTCTCAAAGCTTTTCTTTAGAATATAACCAATTTGCTCGCCAAAAATTTCAACCTTAAGGGTTTCTTTGCTAACATCTTTAGGTTTTTCTTCTTGGACAACTGTTTTTTCAATTGCTTTAGGTTCGCTAAAATCAATTGATTTATAAAATTTAGCTTCTTGGTAATACGATTTTTGATCCTCTAAAGGGAGCTGTTTAAATCTATCCGATTTTACAAAGTCAATTGTTCCTTTGCAGTAACTCTCAAAACCTTTGTCTTCTCTAGGGCTTAAGTCCAGCCTTCGATGAAGCTCAGTGCCGTCATTCAGATGAATGGTAACTTTGGTTTTCCAATAGCCCATTTCACAGGTTTCAGCTTCGATTTTTGCAATCTTTTCAAAGTCCTTAAAGTCATACATCTTCTCATCTTTAATGCCCGAAGATTCAGACCAATGAACAAAGACTTTTTCAGGACGCAATGTTTTTTCTAAATCATCATCAAAACTTACCTTGCTGTAATACTCAGCAATTTCAAGATGGTTCTTCTTGGCATCTTCAGGCATATTTTTGAAGAAGTCGCTTTCCACCCAATTTCTTTGGTTTTCGACATAGTCTTTAAAGCAATTATCGGTTAGCCCGTCTAAAGTTAGGATTTCTGATTTAACATCACCGTTAGACATTGTAACTTTGATAAATGTTTCATTCTCACCGATATTTTGACAGGCTTTAGCTTCTTCTTTGGCGATTTTTTCAAACTCTTCAAAACTGTAAGTCTTGCCTCGCTCTAAACCTTTAGCTTCAGAAAACTGCACATAAATAGAAACTGGTTTTAAAGTTTCTTCTGCCTTTAGCATTTCATCAATTTTTGGCTCTTCTTCCTGAACATTTTGCTCTAACTCAGCTTCTTTTTCTTTGGCTTTTTGCTTGTTTTGAGCTTGTCTTTCTAATTCAGGTCTTTTGTCTGGCTCAAGTATCCAGTCAAAAATTCTTTCCGCATCTTTGGAAGCTCTAAAGATTTCATGCTTATCTTCACGCAAAGCTTTTAACCAGCTTTCAACATAGCTGGCATGATT
>JBFXJJ010000048.1:0-2548 GCA_050175015.1 Alphaproteobacteria bacterium
ATTTCGCATTAGACGAGGCAGAACGAGGTGGGTGGCTACGTCAGCATGGGTTACATTCCCATCAAATCGAACAATGGCAAAAGCAGATGGCGCAAGGCCTAGAGTCGAAAAAAGATCCAGAACGTGCGTAAATCGTCGACCTGCCACGCAGAATCAGGCATTTTTTTCTAACTTCGATTGGCCATATTCATATGGAGTAAAAACCGGCCGCTTTTCGTGAATCGTATGAACAATATCTTTAAAATATTCCCGAGGATTAACTTTATTTATTTTACAGCTTTCAACCAACGAAAATAGAATCGCATTGGTTTCTGCCCCTCGAGGAGAATGAGTTCCATACCAAGTTTTTCTCCCAATAACAGGATTTCTCATCAGGCGTTCCTGGGCATTATTGTCAATGGGAATATCTTCAAAATTCAAAAAGAACGTTAGCTCCGTAAAATTATTTAACAAGTAATTAATCGCCTGAACGATGGAACTTTTTGCGGAATAATTCGATTTTAATTCTAATCCGTATCGTTCCATTGCTCTATAATAAAGCCTTTGCCAGGTTCGCCTATCTTTAAAATCTTTTTGTTTTTCCAAGTGATAAATTTTCTGATAGCACCAAAGAAAATATCTGCTCTCCTGTTCAAAACTTTGACTCGATTCCTTGAACTTTCTCCGTGCGTGGGAGTTGCAATAGATGTTTTTAATTTCCGGAAGATTATTTTCTCGGCGATAAATATTACTATCACTAACTGCCTTGCTATATCCGCTAAAAACATCACTGACTAAATACTCACATTTAGAATCTTTTATAATTTTACTGGCAACACTACCAGAGCGGGTGTCGTGGGTCTCAAAATAACTTGCCCTCTCCGTGGAAAATCCCCATAAATACCAATGATCTTTTTTATCACCTTCCAGCATTCGATGAGGCGTCTCATCCGCATGAAGAATTTTACTATTAAGAATTTCCTCTTTAATTTTGTTATAAATCGGAGCTAAAAAATCAGCGAGATTATGAGTTCCCTGAATCAAGGTATTTGCTGGAAGTCCCGACACTCCACCTCGCGATGCCATATCTACATATCTTTCTACAGGAATTAAATCGCAATACTTGCTTAACGCTACATCTATCACCATTTCGTCGCTATAACTTGAGCCAGATTTTATTCTTGGAATCGCTGGTGCGGTGACTAATCCCTCCTGACAAGTCGGGCAGCGATATTTTACTCGCTTCTGTTGAACCACATAGTAGCGTTTTGGGATCACTGTTAAATATTCACTGTCCTCTGTTAATCCAGAGTCCTTCATCTCTTTGGAGCAGCATGGACATACAGGCAATTTATCCAGCTCCACTCGTTTTTCGATAATATTAACATTGGGATAACGTTCGCTGGGGAGGAGGACTCTTTGTCGAGGTTCTTTTCTCTTTTTGCTCGTCACTGGTGTTCTATCTGATCTCTCTGAACTTTTCCCGAAAAACTTATTCTTTATATTTATAACTTGTTCACTTAATAAAAAACTTTTTTGTTCTGTTTTGCAAAGCTCTTTATTTTGTTTTTCGATTATGGCCTGCTGCTGGTGAATTACGTCGAGATAGGCCTTTGCCACTTCTGCGACTTCTTCTTTTGTTAGCAGGTCAAGTTTATCGCAGGGAATTAGTTCAAAAAGATGTTGTTGCATTGAAATCTATTATAAAAAACAAAATTCAATTCGCCTAGGCCCACGGCCCCATAAAATTAACTAGCGTATTTAATTTCGAGAGGGCTTTCAATAAATCTTTTGTTTAAATCAGCTCCCTCGAAAAACAGATTAAATTCTGCCTGCGTTAGAGTGATTTTTCCTTGGTGGTAAGGGTTTATTTTGCAGAATAAAGATCTCTCTAGTCTTTTTGACACGATCACAAGTCCTGTCCCATCATAATAAAGGCATTTGCAGCAAGTTCTGCGAGCATTAATAAAAACAAACAAATGCCCTGACATGGGGTCTTCGTCTAAAATATCTTTTACTTTAGAAAACAATGAATCGTAGGACGAGCGCATGTCAGTGGGATCTTTGCTTATAAAAATCTTCGTCCTACGATTCATTGCTATCATTTACGCCGCCTTTTTTAAAAAATCCATGAGCAGTTCTGGTGTTCCAAATCGAATAATTTTATTATTATCCCAAACGAGTTCAATGCCACAGGAGCCTGGCCGTGCAGAAGTCGTCTGCGTTGAAGATTCTTGCCCCTCAACAATGATTTCCGTGAAATTCAATCCGTCAAAAGCACCATCGCGCTTAAGCTGTTTTGCTTTACCCATAAGTTTGCCCATTTTTCGATGATCTGCTCCAATCTCTTTATAAAAACCAGCGACCGGCCCTGTCCATTGTTCCCATGCGTGAAGAATCTCTGCAAGGAGCTCATTGGGAAGATTTCTGATTTGACCTTTGGGAGTTCGATAAGAACTAATTTTTTTGCTTAATACTGTTAAATCCATTTTAAAACCTCCTGTTTTATTGGTGGTTTTAATATCTCAAAAATTAAGTGGTTGACCAGACGGGGCAGGTCGACGATTTA
>JBFXJJ010000049.1:0-2504 GCA_050175015.1 Alphaproteobacteria bacterium
TGGGAATTTAACGGTTAAAGTTTATGGCAAAGCGGAATGTGAAGCGATGAAGATGGGAGCTTTCTTAGGCGTTAATAAAGGCAGTAAAGATGAACCGCAATTAATTCATGTCAGATATATTGGTAATAAAGAATCTAAAGAGATTGTCAGTCTAGTCGGTAAAGGCGTGATGTTTGATACCGGTGGTTATTCAATTAAAAACGGTACGGGAATGCCAACGATGAAATGCGATATGGCAGGAGCGGCTACGGTTTTAGGTGCGATTGAAATCATTGCTAGATTAAAATATCCTCATAATGTTGATTGTGTAATCGCAGCGACCGATAACAAAATCGGCGATGATGCGATTGTTCCCGATGACATTTTAACCGCAGCTAACGGTTTGACGATTGAAATCTTATCAACTGACGCTGAAGGTAGATTGACTTTAGCTGATGCCTTATGGTTCGCCCAAAAAGAAGGAGCGACTAAACTGATTGATATCGCTACTTTAACCGGTTCGATTGTTTCGTCTTTAGGTAAGGAATACACTGGTGCTTTTACTAATAATCAAAGCTTCTTAAATGAGTTAATAGCATTAAGTGAAAAAACTAATGAAAAGCTTTGGCAAATGCCAATTTGTGAAGGATACCGTAAAGAATTAGAAAGTTTCTCAGCTGATTTAAAAAATTCCCACAGCAACAGACTAGCTGGAGCTAGTGTCGCTGCGGCCTTCTTAGAAAAGTTCGTAGAAAACAATACACCTTGGATTCATTTGGATATCGCAGGTACTGCCTTCGATGAGAAAAAAGGCGGTAGTGGCATTATGGTTAAAACTTTAGCAGAGTATTTTAATAAATAAGAATGTTTCTATAAATTAATAACGCTGATTATTTTGATTAATCAGCGTTATATTTTTATAATTAATTTGGTTATTTAATCAAGATGGCACGAACTGGGGAAGCCTCAACATTAGCGATTTTTATTGGTAAACAATAAAGCATATATTCATCTTCATTTATCTCTTTTAATCTTAAGCCTTCGAGGATAATAATCTTATTTCCTAATAAGATTTTATGGGTTGGATTTCCCGCTTGCGCTCTTTCAATTCCTAAAGTATCAATGCCGACGCCTCTAATTTTCTTCTTAGCTAAATAGTTAGCTCCTGATTCATTCAAATAGATGAAGTTATCTTTAAACTCTTCAGTGAAACTGTTTTTTGTTTTAAAGAGGATAAAATCATTTTTTTGGATATTGAGGTTTTCTATGTCTTTTAAATCGATACTGTCTAAAACATAAGTTAGATCAAAGACTTTTGCCGGACCGATTAAAGCATTAAGGTTTTCAATCGCAGAGTCAAATGAATCTTTAAGCATATGTAAAGGATAATCAATATGAGTACCGGTATGAAGATTCATTTTAAGTTCTGTTTCATAGTGACCTTCTTTTTCAAAGAAGTTAACTTGGGTTATTTGCGGGAATTTTTCTGGTCGATTCTTATAGACAGCCATCTTTGGATGGATGGTCATCGAGATATCATAAATCATTTATTATCCCTCCGCTGATTTCGGTGATTTTTGTTTTTAACTCTTGATAGTCATTATAGATAAAGACATTTTGATTTTTCTTTTTAAGACTATCAATAATCTGCCAAGAGTTTTCTATTTCATCCCATCTGGTAAATAAACTGTTTTGTTTATTGATTAAGTCCAGTAATAACTTCTCATAGGCTTCTGGTGTATTACCTAAAGCGTTACAAGAATGACAGTATTCTAAACTGGCAGGTACGACTAAATCATTAAGTCCGGCTTCTTTAACGTTGAAGATAAAGCTAACGCCTTCTTCAGGAGCGACTTTAATAATCAATTTATTTTGTTTACTGGAAGAGTAAGCTTTAGTTTCATGTTTAAAGTTGATGATAATTTCCGATCTTTTCTCGTCTAGCATTTTTCCGGTAATTAAATGGATTGGTACACCCTTCCATCTTTCATTATCGATACAGACTTTAGCATAAACAAAAGTTTCAGTAGTAGAAGACTCATTAACATTCTTAACTTTTAGATAATTCTGATATTGTCCTAGGAGAATGTTTTCTTGATTAATTCTTAATTTCTTGATTACTTTCACTTTTTCATCTTTTATTGCTTGAGAAGTAAACTCTTGAGGTTTTTCCATGGTAATCAAGGCCACCATTTGCATTAAATGACTTTGAACCATATCTTTTAAAGCTCCGACTTTATCGTAATAATTACCACGGTTTAAGATTCCTTCTTTTTCTTTAGCGAGGATAACAATACTTTCAATTGTTGAATTATCCCAAGCTTGTTCAAAGATGATATTAGCGAACCTAACAACTAAGACGTTTTGAATCATTTCTTTACCTAAGTAATGATCAATCCGGTAAATTTGATTTTCAGTAAAGTAAGACCATAATTCTTCATTAATCGCTTTAGCGGTTTTTAAGTCTTCACCAAAAGGTTTTTCAAAGACGATACGGGCGAATTCATCGCCTTTTTCAATTAGAC